>DAOMSJ010000004.1:0-213235 GCA_035446285.1 Anaerolineales bacterium | reverse complement strand
GCAACATTTCGAGTGTGCCGTCCAGAGAGTGCCCATCTGTGCGCGCTAAATTCTTAGCCGCCAAGGCAGCACCTTCGGCCACAACGATCTGGTGCGCGAAAGGATATAGCGCGCGCAGGTTGTATTCCAAGAAGGGCTGAGCATTCAGCGCCAGAATGCCAAAAGTAACCTTAGCCACGCACACCGCCGGAGCTCAGCAGGACACTCAAATAGTCATCTAGTATTGAGTCAGTGTCAAATTTTTGGCGCGTATAGTTTTTTACCGCCTGCTTGGTTGCAGCAAGTTTTGGAGAATTAAACAGTAAAGCGGCCTTCTTCACCATCGTAGTTAAATCAGAGACCAGATATCCATTCTTGCCATCAGTAATGATGTCTGCATTGCCACCACGGCGAAAAGCAACCACAGGCAAGCCCAGATATGCGGCTTCAACTATCGCCATGCTGAAATTTTCCATCAATGCGGGCGAGATGGCTACATCGCAACTCTTCACATAACCGATATGCTGAGGATAGCTAACCTGCCCTGGTAGCAACATTTGGTTAACCGCCGAGTGCTTCTTTAGTGAGCCCAAAACATCGGCGTCTATATGGCCGGGGATGTAAAAGCCAAGTTGAGGGCTATTCTTAAGTAGGCCATCAATAATTCCGATTAGGTATTCACTGCCCTTGATACGGCTGCCAGCCGAGGGCAAATAGATGGCACGCGTTTGTGCAGAAAGCTTGAGTTTGCTTGTTACAGAACGCAGCTTGATTGCATCTACAGTAGAGAAATCGATCAAATTGGGTACAACGGAAACTTGACCTTCGAATTGATACGTTTTCCTAAACCAGCCGCGCATGTAATGCGAGGGGCAGATAACGGCATCCACTTTGCGGAGGACACGGTTTTCCAACCAAATGGCAAGACGCGTATCCAGCTTCGAAAAATCGCCGAGACCAGACTCCGCCGAAATGCGCGCTGGGTTATGGTGCGAGATCAAAACAAAGCGCTGACCTGTTTTTTTGCGCAACCACAACCCTGGTGCACCATGATCTGAAAGTACAACCGCATCAGGGTCAAACGCCTGTATTGAGCGCGCCATACGCATTGAACCAGGCATATTACGCAGGGTCTCCGCCACATGGTAGACCAACTTACCCGGTTGCAAGAGCCGCATAGGAGTATTAATGAGTACGAAGAGTCGCTTAACCCACTGCGGTGCAGCACCATGACGAACAATACTCTTGGATTTCTCCTGAGGCACGCCATTGTCATAGAAGGTAAATAGCTTGGCAGGATAGCCGCGCTGTACCAATGCGCGCCACAAGTTGTAGTGCGCGCTAGCCACGCCGCCAGCCCCGTAGGGTGGTGCACTGGCGGCAATAATGGCAATCTTTGGCGAGCCCTTGATTACTGCGGCCATTGCACCTTTGCTAAAAAGATGGCTTTGTCAATCAAGCCGCGCTCCGCATTCTGCGCCAAGGCTGAGTTCTTATACAGTCTCCAAGATTCAGGGTTGTGTTGAGCTGCTACTCGGCAAGCTGCCCACCAACGTCGCTCCAAAGCAGCCTTCAACGCAGCTGGGTCATATTGCAAATTTTGCTGGTTAGCACGATCAATAGCACTCAACCATGCCTCTATCCTGCGCAGATAAGCTGTGTTTGTTGAAAATTGCCAAGTAGAGATTTCGTTGTGCAGCGCAAGTTCACGCTTGCTCGCGCCGAGCTTGAGTCGTTGAAGCTGCCGTGCTCTGACCGTGGTGGCCGTATGCGCCTGACCGGTACCATATCGCTGCCCCACCTGGCCAGAATGAATGCGGTAGCACTGCAAGACTTTGGGCAGATTCGCCATCTTCAGCTTCTGGGCAGCGCGCTCCCACAAATCATAGTCTTGTGCGCGCGCAACGGATGGGTTGTAGCGCAAACGCGCCTGCAAGAAATCCTGGCGGCGCAACATGATAGCGCTGTGCACCAAAGGAGAGTTGAACAGCAGCTCTGCTTTTATAGCGTCTGGGTTGCCTGGCATCTTCCAAGTTTGCTCTTTGGCTAAGCCTATCGTTTTTGCCCATACTCCCACCAAGCTGATCTCAGGATGAGCATTTAGAAACTTTGCCTGCTGTTCCAGACGGTCGGGTAAGCTTATGTCATCCGCGTCCATGCGCGCCCAATACTGACCACGCGCCATACGCAATGCACGGTTGAGCGTAACCGAGAGCCCTAATCGCTTGCGATTGCGCACCAGATGCACACGTTTATCGCGCACACTAGCCAGCAGGTCTGTGCTGCCATCCGTTGAGGCATCATCAATGCAAATAAACTCAAAATCTACGAAGCTTTGAGTCAGAATACTCTCGATGGCTGCGTGCAAATGTGGCAAGCCATTGTGTACAGGCATCACCACACTGATCAGAGGCGAACTCATCCAGCTAACCTGTTCAAAAGCGTCATTTCCAACTCAACCACGCGCTCGAGAGCAAAGTGGGTTTGCACATACTGTCGCCCTGCTTTGCCCAGCCGTTCACGCAGCGCAGCATCATCCAGCATGCGCTGAATTGTTTCACGCAGGCCCACTGCTCCAATCTCGCTCAGCAAGCCATTTTCACCATCGGTGATAATTTCTTGCACACCAGGAACACGTGTGCCCACCACGGGTAGGCCGCAGGCCATCGCCTCAAGCAGAGCCTTCGGATGGCCTTCATAGAGCGAAGGCATTACAAATAGATCGCATTGATTGAGCATGTCAGGCAATTCATGATTAGGCACATTACCCAAGAATTTAAACTGCGCAACAGTTCCCTCAGCAAAGCGCTCCAACTCTTCCTTAAGCGGGCCGTAGCCGATGAGCCAAACTTCAACATCAATATCCACGAGCGCCGTGATCAGATTACGCAGATTCTTTTGTGTATCCAGGCGGCCCACAAAGCCAATACGCAGCTTTTCGGCAGCTTTACGTTCACCCATTGGGCGGAAGCGGTCTGTCTCCACATAGTTGGGAATGATGCCGATTTTCTCGGACTGCACCTTGTAGCGTTCCATCACTGCTTCAGCCATTTTGGCGGTGGTGAGGGTGATCCAATCCGCGCCACGGAAGACCTTCTCCTCTAGTTTGCGCGCTTGCTTGGCCTCACGCGAACGTTCGCCATAACGACGCTCCTGAAACTCAGACAACAGGTACCCGCAGCGTGCCACAAACTTGGCCTTTGTCTTGTGCGCTACGTCCATAGCAATGTCTGCGCCGGCCATCTGATTGCTCTTGATCACGTCCGCCCGCACAGGTTCATTCAATAACTTGCGTTCATAGGCGCCCAGGTTCAAGCCAGCCGTATTGGTGTGGATACTCAGCCCAGGGATAGTATCGGCGAAGGCAAGATCAGATTGATCGCCGTAGGTTACGAAGTCAATACCTACGCCACGCGCCTGCAACTGGCGGTAGAGGGCCAGCTCACGGTCGAGCATCCCTACCGTACTCCAGGTTTTTAAAGATACGCCTTGTGTAAAGAACAGCGCCAGTTTCATTTCAACACCGGCAAAAGGGGTTCGTATATCTCATGATAGTAGCGGCTTGCAATGGCAGGCCAGCCAAACTGCTGGATGCGCTGACTGCCCTGGGCAATCAGTTGTTGGCGCAAAAGCGCTTCCTCGATCAAGCGCTCCACCCCAGTAGCCAGCGCGGCGGGGTCTTCGATATCTGCCAGCAGGCCATCCACCTCATCAGTTACCACGTCAGGCACTAGGCCGACGCGTGTGCCTACAAAGGGAACACCCGAAGCCAGTGCCTCAAGCACACCTTTTGGCCCACCCTCCTCACGAGAAGTCATTAAGTACACATCAATTGCATCAAAGAGGCGCGGGATACGGTGGAAGTCTTCTTCCACTACATGGGTATAGGGAATACTAGCAGAATCTAAGCCCTGCTTAACGTAGCCGCGTGCCGGCGCGCTGAGCAGAACAAAAATGTTCTTATGGCGAGCATAAATACGCGTCAAAGTATCAACTAGCACATCCGGGCCTTTAATCAACTTAGGAACAAGCCCCTCCGCCATACCTTGGCCATCTTTGTGAAATGAACCAATACAAAATGCATCCCCAGGGATGCCTAGCTCACGACGGCGATCTGCGCGCTCCTCCAAACTGGCGGGCTTAAATCGCTCTAAGTCGACACCAAGAGGAATCATGTGTAGCTTTTCGGGCAGCACACCCCATTCCAAAAATCGTTGGAGCATGATATTGCTGGCAGTATGCAGGCGCGCAAAGCGATCCTGCGAATCTAAAATCTTTCTCAAGGCATCCTGAAATTCGGGGGTCTCAATCTGCCCATGGAAAATTGTGCCGATTACTGTATTACGCTTATTGTGCTTAGCGTCTAGATTCGCCAAAATGTCCCATAGCGATCCGTAATGTACTAGCTGCCCCTTAAGTTCTTTAGCTGATCTGACGACTTGTGCGTCCAGGCCAAAGGCTTTGATATTGTGCGTGATATAGTGCGCATCCCAATCTAGAGACCAATTTACAAATGGCGCCACGTAATACAGCCCAGGTTGGCTGCGTAAGCGCGGATTTGCCAAGGCCAACAAAGAGCGGATACCGCGCGGAATGCTCATATTTCCAAGCCTGCTTCCTTGTGGGTTTCACCAAACTGCAGATCACAAAAGTGCTTGTACTCTGAGGAGCGCGCGTAGAGCTGCGCGTGTCCACCTTGATCCAGAATGCGACCATTCTCCATGACGACGATGTTATCGGCATGAATCACTGTAGATAACCTATGCGCAATCACTATTGCGGTGGTGTCTTTGATGATGTTATCAATGGCTTGCTGCACCTGGCGCTCGGCCTCGGTATCCAGTGCGCTGGTGGCCTCATCCAGCACTAGAATCCGCGGCTGGTGATACACGGCCCGCGCAATCGTAATGCGCTGCTTTTGACCACCAGAGAGCAATACGCCGCGGTCTCCCACCATTGAGTCATAGCCTTCGCTCAGCGCTTCAACAAATTCACTGGCGTTGGCCACTTGGGAAGCCTGTCGAACGCGTTGCATATCCGGAGTCTCGTCTGGATAGGCAATATTCTGAGCAATGGATGCATTAAATAAAATATTATCCTGTGAGACAACACCGATCATTCCGCGATAAGCCTCTAGATCCAAGTTGCGCACATCTTGCCCATCTACCGTGATGCGGCCAAATTTAGGGTCATAAAAGCGCAGAACCAGGTCAGTAATTGTGGACTTCCCTGCACCACTCTGGCCAACCAGCGCCACCATCTTGCCGCGCGGAATAGATAGATTGATGTTCTCCAACACCGACGCATCTTTATAAGCAAAGGACACATTTTCAAACTCGATACTATTGACAAAGTCCGTCTTTACGATGGAGCCACTAACCACACTGGCTACTTCATCAAAGAATTCTTGCACTCGTTCACTAGTGGCCACTGTGGTCTGAATTACTTTGAGGGTACGCGCCAGGGTGGTCAGCGGATCGAGCACAGCACGACCAACATACAGATATAAAAAGAAGCCAGTGGTGCTAAGACGCCCGGAGATGAACTCATTGGCGGCGAACAACAACACAGCTACATTGACTACAGAGTTAATAATGAAAGTGACCGGCTCATCAATATTTTTAAAGAAACTAAAACGCAGAATGGCGCCAATTGCCTTTTTGGATAATTTTGCCAGGCGCGCGCTCTCATACGACTCGGCAACAAAAGATTTCACTACACGAATATTGGAAATTACCTCTTGAAAGTAAGAAGCCAATTCAGCCTGCACGTTAAATTGCTCACGCACGCGACGTTGGGTTGGCTTTTTGATCAATTGAACAAAAACATACTGAACAAACGCCGCAGCCACAACAAACAAACTCAGCCGCAAACTGGTTTTTAGTAACAGGCCTCCATACAATGCAACAAGCACGGTAGACACCACTAGTGAGCGCACAATGGCTTCCAGGCCAAACACAACGGCGTCTGTATCTTTCTCAAGACGCGAGATCAACTCGCCAGTACGGTTGCGATTGAAGAAGTCCAAGGAAAGCCCGAGTACATGAGAGAACAGCGCCGCTTGCATCCCGCGCCCTGCCCGCACACGAATCCAAATACCGAGTAGGTAAACGAGGAAATTCAACGTATACAACGCAACCGATACAGCAAGATAGAGCAACGCTACAGTCACGATCACGTTCCACGCACTAGTCTGTTGCGGAAAGAGTAAGTTCAGCAGATATTGACCAATGTTATTGAGATCAACGTCAGCAATATTTGTGGGGGCATTTTGAGCCAGCTCAGCAAATGCTTCGGGCCCATGCACAGCTACTTCCAACACCGGTGCAGTCACCATCGGCTGGGCGGCGGTCAGCAAGCTGGCTATCAGGTATAGCAATAGTGATAGCAGCATTTGCGGCCAATAGGGGCGCATGTATTTGCTTAGCAGCTGAATCAATTGCCTATATTCGTAGTTACGCTTCATGCAGTCACCAAGTCAAGGATGCGCTCACAAGCGCGATGGTCGGCTGGGCCATTGAACTTGGCCAAGTAGTCTTCACGCGCCTGGGTATCATTCACAAATACCCCTAAATCAGTGGCTGGCAACGTTTGGATAGCTTCGGGAATGCTCATCCACGAAACGGCCCCGGGGAAATGATAGGGGCCGCCCACATCTGCGCGTCGCCAGAGATGATGTTTGACAATGTCTTTGTTTGGCCGGTCAATACACAGGGCAGGCACATTGGCATATACAGCCTCTTGCACAGCGGTGCTGTAAAACAACACACACAGATCGGCAATTGCAATCGCCTCAAAAACCGTAGATGGATAGTGCTTATCATCATAATAAGTACCGAAAGCGTGCTCACTCCACGCAGGGCGAAACAGATCTTTCTCGCGGCCTTTGATTAGCATGATTGCATTATTGCGTTCAGCAAACTGCTTGATGGCTTGAGCCAGGCGTGCATCATTCCAGCCCTTGAGCGCCCACTGCCAATATGTGCTCACAAATCCGCGCTCTTTGCGTGCCTTCCACAAGGCGTACCACTGGCGCAAGCCGGTCTTTTGGAAGAAGTGTGGCCATAGTCCCGGCCAGCCGGTTAGGTCCAATGGTAGGACCAGTACTACGCGCTTATCTTGTGGAATACCCCAGCGGGTTCGCACTTCATCGGGATCAATCAAACCAAAGGCATCCATTTGAGCAAAGCCGGTATACGCCAGCTTAGCTTCAAGCGGGGCCAACACTTGTTCACGCGTAGCGCCATTGACGGCTGCGTAATACTCCACGGCATAGTCGAGCCAAAAGGGGGTGTACAAACAGACATAGTCTGAGCTAGCCAACTGTTCTACCGTATTTACTGCAAACAAATCCACACTGTGTTGCAAAGTAATGAAGCGTTCCGTGCCCGGGGCAGGCATGTATGTGCTACGCGAGTGCAATGAAATGATCGCATCAGGTATATGGGCTGCATTTAGTGCAGCCACATCGCTCGGTTGCTCAAACAAGCGCACGATGACGCGCTGGCCCCATTTTTCTGTAATCATGACTGGGGTGATACGCAGATATTCCTTATCGCCCAGTGAGACGTCTTGCAACCAGCACTCTACAACCCAGCCGCGCGCCAACGCAGCGTCAATGATTGGGCCGTAGTGCTTTAGATAATTGGCACGGTGAGCAACAAAAGCTACTTTCATGGCTGCGTTGCCCGCCACTTCTCCACCGCTGTTCCGAGCAAATCCAATAAGGCCAAATCTTTAGGCTGGCGCACTTCTATCGCCGCAAAGGGATCACTAACCTCATATACGCCGATGCGCTTACCCAGGCGCGAGCCTTGGCGAATGAACTCTGCGTAGGTCACGCATCCTAAACTAAGCAAGCCCACATACAGCGGCGTGCGCTCTTGGCGCGCCTGGGCATATTCTTCGGTCAGCACCACGCCGTCCGTGTCCTTCTGCCA
This sequence comes from Anaerolineales bacterium, assembly GCA_035446285.1. GTDB lineage: Bacteria > Chloroflexota > Anaerolineae > Anaerolineales > UBA11579 > JAMCZK01. The sequence continues at coordinate 205,316 of DAOMSJ010000004.1, read as the reverse complement.
GTACGGGCGATACTCCGAGTGCGCCGCTAGCGCCGTGTCGAGACCGTTCTCCGCCAGCAGTCCAATCAGCTTGTCTAGCAGGCCAGCCGGGCGGAAGGGATAGGTGACTTCCAACGGTACTACCAAATCAGGATAGTAGCCGGCGCCCTCTAATTGCTCCAGCGTATAGCGCAGCACTTCATCGGCGCGCACACCAGGTTGTGACAGCGTCGCCGGGCGCACAAACGGCGCCTCGGCACCCATGCGCTCGGCGTGCTGGCTGAGCGCTGGGTCATCGCTGGCCAAGATGATACGGTCGATAAATTTAGATTGCTTGGCCGCCTGTACGCTCTTCTCGATCAGCGCCAAGTTCGTGTCCACGCTGTCCATGCTGCTGCGCACCGGAATAATGGCAGTGATCTCCAGCGTGCTAGGGTCCATCGGCGGGGTATCGCTCACCTCGGCTGGCTGCTCCAATACTTCCATCACGCGCACCGCACCTTGCACGCGGCGCTCATCGTTATTCTGGTAGATGCCGTGATAGTGATACACGGCAGCCTCTGGCTCATACACCAGCACAAAGCCTGCGTCGATCACTTGCTTGGCCCATACGCGGTCTTCTATATTAGTGACCTGCTCGTCGAAAGGAAAACGCTCCCACAACTCACGCCGGATCAAGCTGTTAGCATTGTGAAAGAAGATGTCTTTCTTTTGAATACGCTTATCCAAGCCAAAGGTCACCAGGAGATCACGCTTGTCTTGCGCGCTGGAATAGCTGGTGGGAATCTGGCGTCCGTAGACGCCAGCCACCGCGGCGTCTTCACAATTGGTGAGCAAGACTTCCAGCCAATCATCCTTGACTGGCAAACAATGCGCCGAGAGGATGGCGATGTATTCGCCGCGCGCAGCACGGATACCGGCATTGATCGCCAAGCCGGGGAGATATTTTTCAATCGTGACTAGTTTCAAGTCCGAATAGACCTGCTTGGCACGCGCTACCGTTTGATCTGTGCTGTTGTTATCCACCAGCACGATCTCAACATCTTGCAACGTTTGCTGCTGAATACGGCGCAAACACTCGCGGATCCAGCGCTCTTCATTGTAGGTGCGAATAATGATGGAGATCACGCCGAGGCTCCCTCTGGCAGCGTCACCCACTCGGCGCCATTGTCCTGCGGTTGGTAGCCCAGTTGCTGGCGCGCATACTCAATATCCAGCCAGCGTGCGTCATTATTGCTCACACCATAGAAAATATCGAAGGCCGGCCCGTCGTATTCCAGGCAGCGCGCCACCAATTGCAGCGCATCGCGCCTTGAGAGCCACAGCGCCTTCTGGCGTTTGACCTTGAGTTCATACAGCGTATCGCCGCGCGTGCAGGCGCCTGCACGCAGCATGCCTTCTGCCTCCGCATAGGGATGGTCGTGCTCGGCGGGGTGCAGCGAGCCGATACGCAGCGCATAAAAGCGCGGCCCGCCATGCTCCGCATAGTAGCGGCCCAGGTTCTCGCCTAGTAGCTTGCTCACGCCGTAATACGAATCCGGCCGCGGCTCGGCATGCTTGGTGAGCATGATGCCGTGCCCCTTTTCGTAGATGCGCGGGGCGTTCTCGATCTCCACCATTCCCACGGTGTGATTGGTGCTGGCAAAGATCACGCGCTCCACACCCTGCGTACGCGCCGTCTCAAGTAGGGTGTGCATGGCGGCAATGTTGTGCTCTTGCACCTGTGCCCAACTGCTATCCACAGCTGGGCTGGCGGCCAGGTGCACAATGGCGCGGCAACCCTCTAGCGCGTGCGCCAACCCAGCTTGATCTTGCACCTGGCCTTGAATGGCTTCGGAGTGGCCTGCTGGCACGGCGGCATCCATCAGCACCTTGTCGCCAGGCAGGTCTGCCAGGGCGGTGCCCACTTTGCCAAACGCACCGGTGATGAGAATGCGGCTCACTTACGCACCACCGCAAACAAATGGGAGGCAATCCCTTGGCGCTCCAGATTGGCGCGCCAGGCATCTTCGGCAAATGCGTCGAAGACATCGCTGCCAGGGGTGCCCACACCCTTGCGGTCACGTGCCCACACCAGCATATTGGTCAGGTCATACTTATGCACATTGCCAATAGCAATATCAGCAAAGCCCGCCTGCTCAAAGGAGAATTGCAATGCACGCGCACTAAAGTAGTACAGGTGCGAGAGGTGATAAAAGAAAGGAATGTACTCCGCAATAAATTTCTTCAAGAAATCATCTTGATTGGGCATGCCCAAGAATGCCTGCCCACCGGGTTTCAATACACGTCGAATCTCTTTCAGGAACGCGACAGGGTCGGGCACGTGCTCCAGCGTGTCAAAGGACACGACCACATCCACACTGTCATTGGCCAGACCGTCTGAGCCGCGCAAGAACTGGTGGCCCTGGCTGTGCAAATGCTCACGAAAATGCTCGGCCAGATCCACGCCGATGGTCTCGGCAGCCAAGCCCTTCGCCATATCTAAAAAGATGCCGGCGCCACAACCGAAGTCCACCACGCGCTGGCCGCGCAGCGTCTCACCGCCCACCTCATAAAACCAGCGGCGCTGCTCTGGCCCGTGTTTGGCGTGCAGCTTGGCTACATTCACTGGGCCGTGATGATCTTCCCAGTATTCCTTGCCGGTGTAATAGGCCTCGGTGTCCTCAGGGAACGGGTCCAGAAACTCAATACCGCAAGCAGCGCAACCGCGAATACTGAAACCATCTACCTTGCCAGAGTCCGCGCCGCCGGCGCGAATAGGCCCTGTGTAGATCGTGTGCAATTCGCTTGCGCCACACAGACGGCATGTGTTTACACTCATTCCAAACCTCGCACTTCAAACAACTTGCGCACCAGCTCCAGATCCTCTGACTTGTCTACATCCACCGAGCGCCACTTGGGCATCTCGACATAGCCGATCTTGCCGCCCAGGCGGCAGCCGGTGTTCATGAGCAAGTCTCGCCGGAAGGCATATACGGCCTTGTTCTCGCCCCATTGGTTCCAATGTTCCTTCTGGCGCGGGCCGCGCGTTTTAGGATCGTAGTTGGTGGGTGCGGCAGTCTCGCCATCCACACGCCACAAATAGGTAGTGTCTTCAAATAGCGAGAGCACCGAGTCGTAGCCGCCTTCGGCCACCATGCTCACGGCCTGGTCGATCGTCTCCACTTGGCGCAGCGGCGAGGTGGCATATAGCAGCACCCCAATATCGATGGTGTGGCCCTGGCTCTCCAGCTCGCCAATCGTCCACTGCAGCAGGCGGTCAACCTCCTGCAGGCTGTTATCGTGGAAGAACTCCTCAGGGCGGCTGATCACATCGGCGCCATAGCTGGCGGCAACGGAGCGGATCTCCTCGTCCTCGCTGTTCACGAAGACGCGGTCAATCCATTGGCTCGTCTGTGCCTGCGAAATAGCGTGTGCCACCAGTGGTTTTCCGGCCAAGTCTGCCAAATTTTTGCGCAAGATCCCCTTAGAACCGCCGCGCGCCGGAATGAAGGCGTAAACGCTAGGCTTGCTCACAACAAGGCTCCGATCCCCAAGCGCACACCGAGTGCATTGAGCGCATCCACATCGCTGGCGAACAGGGGAATACCATTAGCAGCATAGTCTTGCTGCGTACGCTTTTCAGGGTCACCGGCTACTTGCATAGGAATGCTGGTGTCCAGGGCTGGCTCACTGCGCAGATCATCTGCCAGTTTTTGCATACGTGTCTTGAATGTGGCCACATCCTCAAAGGCATCGATGCGAATAGCGCCAAAGAAATGTCCTAGATAGCGTTTCTTTGATAGAGGGTCGCCAAACATGTTGCTCACTTCACCGCCAACCGGCATACCAGTGAGCAGGCCGCAAAGAATATCCACCATCAGCGAGAGGCCAAAGCCTTTATAGTCGCCAATGGGTAGTAGCTGTTCGGCTGCGTTGGGGTCTTGCGTCATGTACCCGTCTTTATCAGCGGCCACATCCGGCGGCAGTTGTACGCCTTGCTGGCGATACTGCTTGACCTTGTTGAAGCTGAACGGTGTGGGGGCGCTGTCAAAGCAAAAAGGTTCTTCGTTGGCCATTGGTGCGGCAAAGCAGATCGGATTGGTGCCCAAGAAGGCACGGCGCCCGTTAGGCGTGCGCATGCGCGCCGTGGCATGCGTATAGGCCATCCCCAGCATGTCATGCTCACACGCTTCCAGGGCGTAGGTGGCCAGCGCACCGCAATGGCTTGAGTTGTATACCGAGACGAAACCGACCCCAGCTTCTTTCGCCAACTGGATGGCGTGGCGCATTGCTTGCATGCCCGCGGCATGGCCCAGACCGTGGTCGGCATCCAGGCGGCCAGTCGAGGCGGCCGTCTGCTCAAAAACAAAGTTGGGCGTAGGGTTCAGACGCCCGCCTTCAATGGATGCAATGTAATGCGGCAGCAAGCGCATTCCGTGGCTGTCTACGCCGCGCAGGCTGGTGAGCCACAGGGCACGTGCAGTCTGTTGGGCCACCTGTGCCTCAACGCCTGCGGTTACAAAGGCGCGTTCGGCAAACTGGCGCAAAGCGTCAGCTGGCACGCGGATCTGGGTGTGGGTCTTAGCGCTCATGCGATCTTGCGGGCTCCATCGCCAGCGGGGCTACTGCGCTCCAGCGAGTAGGCGCCATTGCGCATACGGATGATGTATGTACCTGGCTGCTCATCCAGTTTTGGATTGCCAGTTTCCAAGCAGCTGAGCCGGAAGATATCCAGCTCAGGGTCAGCGCCATCGATGTATAGGCTCTCGATACCGCGCGCCTGCAAACGCTCGATCAGGTCTTTGGCCTCCTGGCGCAGCAGGTGATATACCTTGAGCGAATCTTTGACGTATTGGGTGGCGTTACGCTGAAAGGCACGCATGCCTTCACCGGTAAGGTTGTAGCGCAACCGCGTGCGGTCCATGCGCGTGGCCTTGATGTAGCCACGGCTAATCAGGCGTTTGAGATACCAATTTACGCTGCCAATCGCCATTCCCAGGCTAGTGGCTAAACCCGCTTGAGTGATGGTTTCATCTTCGGCAATTGCTTCGAGCAGTCGGTATTCGCGTTGTTTCATAACCAGCTTTCAGGAAATGAATTCTGACACGCGCGCGGCAAAAGTGTCAATAGAGGCTTAGGGTATTTAGCTGAGTTTTTCGAACAGAATGGCTTCGATACGCTCGGCGGTACGCCCATCCCACAGATCAGGTTGCCGTGGCGGCGTCTTTTGGCTGCTCAGCGCACGGTAACCCGCCACGATGCCTTCAGGGCTGTTACCCACCAGGCGGTTTCCACCCATCTGCAAGGTGATCGGGCGCTCGGTGTTCTCGCGCGCCGTCAGGCAGGGCACGCCGAGCACGGTGCTCTCTTCCTGAATGCCGCCCGAATCGGTGAGGATGAATTGCGCCTGCGTCATCAGACTCACAAATTCCAAATAGCCCAATGGCCCCAGCAGGCGAACACCGCTGGCCTGCAGCGCATCCAGCAAGCCCCACTCGGCCATGCGCGCTCGCGTACGCGGGTGCACCGGGAAGATGAGCTGCACGCTGTGCTGAATGTCCATCAGCGCCTGCACAATGCCGCTCAGCGCGGCCTGCTCGTCTACGTTGGATGGGCGATGCAGCGTGACTACGCCATACTGGCCGGGCGTCAGGCCATGAGCATCCCAAGCCGCCAATTCCTCGGCAGCCGGCTTGAAGCGCAGCAGGCTATCCACCATGATGTTACCCACGCGGTAAATGCGCTCAACAGGAGTGCCCGCAGCGGCCAAGTTCTCATCAGCATCGGGCGAGGGAGTGAACAAATAATCTGCCAGTACATCGGCCACAATGCGATTGTGCTCCTCGGGCATCTCACGGTCAAAGCTGCGCAGACCCGCTTCCACATGCGCCAAGGGAATATTCAGCTTGTTGGCGGCGATCGACGCTGCCAACGTGGAATTGACATCGCCAAATACCACAACCATGTCAGGGCGGTTGGCAGTGAACTCCGCATCCAACGCCAGAAGAGTACGCGCCACTTGCTCATTGACGCTGCCACCATGAATATCCAGGTACAAGTCTGGCTCAGCCATCTGCAGCTGCGTGAAGAACACGTCTGACATGTTGGCGTCAAAGTGTTGGCCAGTATGGATCAAGCGCGCCGCCAACCGCCCTTTGGCCTGCACCGCTGCCATCAGCGGAGCCGCCTTCATAAAGTTGGGGCGTGCCCCCACCACCAAGGCCAATTGCTTGCTCATCAACGCATCAACTCCGCGGCCTGCGCGGCCACATGTTGGCCGATGGCCAAGCTGGCCGTGGCTCCCGGCGAGGGTGCATTCAATACATGCAGCCAGCCATCGCCATGGGCAAAGCGGAAGTCTTCCACCAGCTTGCCGTCCTTATCCACGGCCTGGGCACGCACACCGGCCCGCGCAGGCAGCAGGTCGCTCGCTTGAATGGCGGGCATCATCTTCTGCACGTCACGCGCAAACACGCGCACACTGCCAGAGCGTACCAGCTCACCTAAGCCAGTGCTCAGGTTCGGCAGCACCAGCCGCCAGAAGCCACTGTAGCTCAGCGACTCCAGCGTTTCGCCCAGATCAAAATCACGGCTGAAGTAGCCCTCGCGCCGCAGGCTGAAGACAGCATTTGGCCCCACCAGCACTTCGCCGTCGGTCATGCGCGTCAGGTGCACGCCGAGGAAGGGGAAGCGCGGGTCGGCCAGCGGGTAGACCATGCCGCGCACCAAGTGCTGCGCCTCGGGGCGCAGGCGGAAGTATTCGCCGCGGAACGGCACAATACGCAAGCCCGGGTCCACACCAGTTTGGCGTGCCAGCCGGTCACTGTACAGACCGCCGCAGTTCACAGCAATGCGTGTTTGCACTTCACCATTGCTGGTTTTTAGATGCAATACGCCATTTTTGCGCTCAAAACGCTGTAATTTGGCGCCCAGGCGCACCTCTGCGCCAGCCTTGGTCAACTCTGCGGCCAAAGTGCGCGCCACTTGCTTATAGTCCACAATACCCGCCTGTGGCACCCAAATCGCCTGCAGCGCGGTGATGTGCGGTTCGATCTCAGCAATGCGCTCTGGCCCCACAATCTCCAAGGCCAGGCCGTTCTCGCTGCCGCGTGCATACAGCGGCTGCAAGCGCGGCAGTTCCTCCTCACTGGTGGCGACGATGAGCTTGCCGGTCACCTGGTATGCGATCTTGTGCTCATCGCAGAAGGCCAGCATGGCCGTGCGTCCGGCAGCGGTTAGCTGTGCCTTGAGGCTGCCTTGCATGTAATAAATGCCGGAGTGCAGCACGCCGCTATTGCGGCCGGATTGATGCGCCGCTACCTCTGGCTCCTTCTCCAGCACGGCCAGTGAGCTGCCGGGGTACTTTTGCAGCAGGGCACGCGCCGTGGCCAGCCCCACCAGGCCGCCGCCAATCACGGCGAAATCGTGGATTTTGGTATCCATAGACTGTGTGCATGATAACTCAGCAAAAACTTGACGGTTGTGCATACGCACACTAGAATCAATAGGCTCATTAACATGCATCTGGGTGGTTGTTTGTCCTTGACAAGCAATAACTGCGAAGCCGGTGAGATTCCGGCGCTGTCGCGCAACTGTGATCCGTACTCTGAGACGGTAAGCCAGGTCGCCGGCCCAGCATGCTCACGCACAATCCTCGACGATAGGAGGTGCCCCACCGCTCAAGCTTTGGACGACCCGCTTGACAACACCTTCCCTGCCGCGTGCAGGGATTTTTGTTTAATCCATTAGGAGATGTTTTGTGAAGAAACGTATTCTTAGCAGCCTTGTGCTGCTCGCCCTGCTGGCGGCCTGCGCCCCCGCCGCCGTTGCTACCAAGGCCCCGGTTGCCCTGGTCGTTGAAGCCACCCAGGCGCCTGCCGTCGTTGACACCAGCATCAGCCTGGTTGACGACCTTGGCCGTGAAGTCACACTCGAAGCCCCGGCGACCCGCGTCGTGTCGCTGGCTGCCTCCAACACGGAGCTGCTCTTTGCTGTTGGCGCTGGCGACCAGATGGTGGGCCGCGACCCGTATTCCAACTTCCCTGAGGAAGCGCTCACTATTCAGGATATTGGCGACACTTTCTCCGGCCTGAATACGGAGTTCATCCTCAGCCTGGAGCCTGACCTGGTGCTTGCCGCTGGCATCACCCCGCCGGAGCAAGTAGAGCAACTGGAGCAGGTAGGCATCACCGTCTACTGGCTCGGCAACCCTACTGATCTGGAAGGCCTCTACCGCAACATCGAGACTGTAGGCCTGCTCACCGGCCACGAGCAAGAAGCCCTGGCCGCCATTGACGAGCTCAGCGCCCGCGCCGATGCTGTGCTGGCCAAAGTGGCCACGGTGACCGAACGCCCCACCGTCTTCTATGAGGTGGATGGCCAGACCGACCCCAACGCGCCTTTCACCGCTGGCGCAGGTAGCTTCATCGACCTGATCATTAACCTGGCCGGTGGCGAGAACGTTGCCGGCGAGATCGAGGGCTACTTTCCCTTCAGCATCGAAGACCTGCTGGTGGCTGACCCGGACGTAATTCTGCTGGGTGACTTTGCCTGGGGCGCTACCGTTGAATCGGTGGCGGCTCGCTCTGGTTGGGGCGCGCTATTGGCTGTCACCAATGATCAGGTGTATCCCTTCAATGATGACCACATGACCCGCCCTGGCCCGCGCCTGATCAACGCGCTGGAAGAATTGGCCAAGCTGCTCCACCCTGAGTTGTTCCAGTAATCTGAGTTGAGACTACATGCGGCAGGGCGATTGAACGCCCTGCCGCATGTCTAACCTGATGAAAGCCATTATCCGCCGCCACCCCTTCCTTGTCACCAGCATCCTCCTGCTGGCGGCTTTTTTGTTAAGTGTTGCCATGGGGTCGGTTTACATTCCGCCGCTAAACATCATCAAGTCCTTGCTCGGTATTGAAAACCTGCAAGCCGTGTTCAACACCATCCTGCTTGAGATTCGCCTGCCGCACGCCGTGCTGATTGCGCTCACCGGGGCCGCCTTAGCGGGCAGCGGCACGGCCTATCAGGGCCTGTTCCGCAACCCGCTGGCCGACCCCTATCTCATCGGCGTGGCCTCTGGTGCCGGCTTGGGCGCCATCACGATGATGGCGCGCGATTGGCCCAAAGATTGGCTGGGCTTCTACAGTGTGCCGGCGGCCGCCTTCCTTGGCGCACTGATCACTGTGGCCGTTGTGTATTGGATTGCCAAACTGGGCAAAACCGTGCCGGTGACTACGCTCATCCTGGCCGGCGTTGCCGTCAGCAGCTTTGCTACCTCACTGAGCTCATTCTTGATGATGCAATCCGAGAGCGAGCTACGCCGCTCCATTGCCTGGCTTCTGGGTGGTTCTACCCTCAGCGGCTGGCAGCCGGTCATAGCGATGCTGCCGTACGTGTTGATTGGCCTCATTATCCTGCTGCTCTCCAGCTATCAGCTCAACGTGCTGCAAATGGGCGAAGAGCAAGCCAAGCAGCTCGGCCTGCCCGTGGAGCGTATCAAGCTGGTGCTTATCATCGCTGCCTCGCTGGCGGCCGCAGCAGCGGTAGCTTTCTCTGGCATGATCGGCTTCATTGGCCTGGTCATCCCGCACTCCATGCGCCTGATCTGGGGTGGTGACCACCGCCGCCTGCTGCCGCTTTCGCTACTCGGCGGAGCCGCGGCGCTGCTGCTGGCGGATGCACTGGCGCGCATACTCCTCGCGCCGCAAGTGGTGCCGGTGGGTATCGTCACGGCCTTGGCCGGTGTGCCCTTCTTTTTATGGCTGCTGCGCCGCGCCAAAGCACAGATGTACTGGTAAGCATGCTGGATATTCGCAATCTCTCCCTCGCTTACGGCAGCACAGCGGCCCTTTCCGATCTGAGCCTGCAACTGCGCCCTGGCGAAGTGCTGGGGCTGATCGGCCCCAACGGGGCCGGCAAAAGCAGCCTGATACGCGCCCTCAGTGGTGTACTCAAACCCACAGCAGGCCACGTGCTGCTGGATGATAAAGACGTACTGAGCCTGCCTGAGGGTGAGCGCGCCCGCCTGATCAGCGTAGTGCCGCAATCCACCCAGCTGCCGCCCGCCTTCACCGTATATGAGTGCGTGGCGCTTGGCCGCACGCCGCACCTAAACTGGCTGGGCAGCCTTGGCGAGCACGACCGCACCACCATCGAGTGGGCGATGCAGGTTACCGAGAGCGCTGCGTTGCAAAACCGCCGCGCCGGCGAGCTTTCGGGCGGCGAGCAGCAACGTGTGCTGCTGGCACGCGCCCTGGCCCAGGATTGCCCGATCCTGCTGCTGGATGAACCCACGGCCCATCTAGATCTGCATCATCAAGTGGGCATCCTCAAAGTGGTACGTCAGTTAGCGCGGGAGCGCCAGTTGGCCGTGCTAATCGCATTGCATGACCTCAACCTGGCCTCGCTGTACGCTGACCGGCTGGCCCTGCTGGTCAATGGCCGTCTGCACGCCGAAGGCAGCCCGCAGCAGGTGCTCACCGAGCCTACGCTGCAAGAAGCCTATGCTGTGGCCACCCGCGTGGTGCCTAACCCGCAGGGCGGCCAGCCCTGGGTTTTCCTACAAGACCAGTAGCTCTTTTTTCGTCGCATAAATCTGAGGCGCGTCACTCCGCGCGTGCGTAGAATCCCGTGCATGTCTGTACAACGCGTGCTCATCGTAGAAGACCAGCCCGAAGCGGCGCAGATGCTGCTGGACGGATTGCGCGGCCTCGGCACCGTGAGCGCACACAGCGCCCCCACGGCCGAGGCGGCTTTGCGCTGCCTGCAGGATGCACCCGTGGACTTGCTGATCACTGATGTGCTGCTGCCGGGCATCTCTGGCCTGGAGCTGATGGCACGCTTCCGCAAGCACAACCCCGCCACGCGTGTGATCCTGCTCAGCAGCGTGCAAGACGCAGCCATTCGCAGCCAGGTGGCGCGCAGCGGCGCGGATGTGTTCTTCTTCAAACCTGTGGAATTGGCAGATGTGCTTGACGCGGTGGAGCGCCAGTTGGGTTTGGTGCAAAGCATCCTGCCCAACGAATTAGCCGTTATCAAAAACGCGCAAGATGCCGGGGCGAACACCGCCCCGCGCCTGGCCGAACTACGCATGACGCTGCAGGCCTACTCCGTGCTGCTGGTGTCATCGCGCGGCCAGATCGTGGCCCGCGCCGGAGTGCTGCCCAATGCCGCCATCGAATCTCATCTGCTGCCACAACTGCTGACTAGCCGCCAGGCTGCCCAGCGCATGGCGGCTACTCTGGGCGCAGCACAGCCAGATGACCTGTTGACTGTGCGTGGTCCCAACGAGCATATCTATGCCTGCAGCCTGGCCGATGAACGCTGCCTGGTGGTGGTCACCCGCCCGCTCAGCGCGGCGCGGGCGGCTGCGCTGGCACAGGCTTTGCAAAACACAGCAGCTCAATTAGCCCAACCGGTGCTTGCCGCTGCCCCGCTAAGCGAAACGCGGCGCCTTGAGGATACTGATCCGCATCTGGAAGAACTGCTCGAGCGCACGGATACACGCCCCAGCCGCGTGATGGCCGAAGACTTCTGGCAAGCGGTGGAACTGCCCAGCCAGCCCATGCATGGTGCGCTGAGCTACGAACAAGCAGCTCAAATTGGGCTAGCCCCCAGCGCACACTAAACGCAGCCGATTTGCGGGCATGTTACAATCTCTCGCCTTCGGCTAGCCCGAAACATTGGGGCGTGGTGCAATGGCAGCACACCGGACTTTGAATCCGTGGATCCTGGTTCGAGTCCAGGCGCCCCGACTTGCCGTAATCATGCAAGCCTCAGAAGACCCTCTCCCTGATTCTTCACTTCAGTCTCTACTCTCAACGCCTGCCGGGTGCTTGGCCATATGAGCACGCGCGTCGTCATCCTGGCCGCCGGCAAAGGCACGCGCATGCGCTCACGCCTGCCCAAGATCCTGCATCCCATCGGCGGCCAGCCTATGGTGCACTACGCCCTGACGGCTGCGCGCCAGGCAGGCGACCCACTGCCAGTGCTGGTCATCGGCCACCAGGCGGATAGCTTGCGCGCCATCGTAGGCGACCAAGCCGAATATGTTGAACAGCTCGAGCAAAATGGCACCGGCCATGCCGTGATGCAAGCGCAAGCCCTGCTTGAAGGCAAGGCCACGCATGTGCTGGTCTCCAATGCAGACTTGCCGCTGCTCACCGGCGAGAGCCTGGCCGCCCTGGCAGAGGCGCACGCCAAGAGCAAAGCCACCATTACCCTGCTAACCCTCAAGCAAAAGAATGCCCGCGGCTTTGGGCGCATCAAGCGCCTCAAAGGCAAAGCGGTGGCTATTATTGAAGAAGCCGAAGCCACGCCCAAGCAGTTGCTGATCGACGAGCTGAATGTAGGCACGTATTGCTTTGACGCCAAGTGGCTGTGGGCCGCTCTCCCCAAGCTCAAGCCTTCGCCTAAAAAGGGCGAGTATTACCTGACGGATCTGCTGGCGATTGCGGTTAAGCAGAGCAAAAAGATACACACGGTTGAATTGCAAGACGCCAATGAGGCGATCGGCATCAACACGCGTGAGCATCTGGCCGAGGCTGAACTTGCTCTGCGCCAGCGCATCAACCGCCATTGGATGCTGGCGGGCGTCACCATCCAGGACCCACTGACCACGTACATCGAGCCCAGCGTGACGATTGGGCAAGACACCACCATCCTGCCCAATACGATGCTGCTGGCGGGCACGCAGATTGGCGAAGACTGCATCATCGGCCCCAACACCAGCATCAGCCACAGCCAAGTGGGCAACTACTGCCAGATTCAAGCTGCCGTGGTGGAGCACGCCGTTATCGAGAACCATGTGGACATCGGCCCGTTCGCGCACCTGCGCAAGGGCGCCCACTTGGGCGATGGTGTGCACATGGGCAATTTTGGCGAGATTAAAAATTCACGCCTGGCCGCAGGCGTCAAGATGGGGCACTTCTCCTACATTGGGGATGCCACCATCGGCAAAGATGTCAACATTGGCGCCGGCACCATCACCGCCAACTACGACGGCAAGAACAAGAATCCCACTGTGATCGAAGACAACGTCTTCATCGGCAGCGACACCATGCTGGTGGCCCCGTTGCATATTGGCAAGGGCGCCCGCACCGGCGCTGGCGCCGTGGTCACCAAAGATGTTCCACCCAACACCGTGGTGGCGGGCGTACCGGCCCGCGCCATCCGCAAACTGGAAGGTTCTGATTAGTCCGCTCATTATTCTTCTCGCTCCCTTACTGATTTCTGATCTCCTGGTGACCGCCACACGGGCCAGCATCATCAATGTGCGCCAGACCCGCCTTGTTTCGCTTGAAGACGAAGCCGGCAAGAAGGCCACGCGCACGCTAGACCTGCTAAAACACCGCCAAAATCTCAGAGACGCCCTTCAGTTGGCGTTGGCACTGTTGCGCTTCCTGATGGCTGGCCTGGTGCTGGACTTTCTCATCCCCACCTCCCAGGGCAGCGCGTCCGCTGTCAATCTGGGTTTGTTGGTAGCGGTGGGCTTCTTCATCTGGCTGGCTGAATTCTTCGTGGAGCGCCACGTGCTGCAAGACCCTGAGCGCTGGTCGCTGCGCCTCAGTGGCGTGGCGCGTGTGGTGAACACGTTGATGTACCCCATCATCTTCGTGCTTTCACGCCTCACTTCGCGCGGGCAGAGCGTAGCAGACCTTGAATCCATTACTGAAGATGAGTTGAAATCCTTTGTGGACGCCAGCGAACAGCAAGGTGTGCTTGAAGAAGAAGAGCACGAGATGATCATGTCCATCGTGGAGTTTGGCGACACGCTGGTGCGCGAGATCATGGTGCCGCGCATCGATATCGTTGCTCTGGACGTGGAGACACCTATCGAAGAAGCGCGCAACGCCATCATCGACTCGGGCTACTCGCGTATTCCCATTTACCAAGACACCGTCGACAACGTTCTTGGCCTGCTGTACGTGAAAGACATTCTCAAGGTGTGGCGTGGCGAGGAGCAATACAAGACCCTGCAAGACCTGATTCGCCGCCCCTATATGGTTCCTGAATCCAAGACGCTGGACGAGCTGCTGCCCGAAATGCAGAGCATGCGCGTGCACATGGCCATCGTTGTAGATGAGTACGGCGGCGTGGCTGGCCTGGTCACCCTGGAAGACATCATGGAAGAGATCGTAGGTGAGATCCAGGATGAATACGATTTAGGCGAAGAGCAGATTGCCCAGCGCATCTCAGACACTGAGTATTTGTTTCATGGGCGTATTCCATTGGCAGAGTTCAATGAAATCATGCAAAGTGATTTAAGCACAGAGAATGCTGATACGCTGGGCGGCTATCTGTTCAGTGAGCTGGGCCGCCTGCCGCGGGCCGGTGAGCAAGTCAAACAGGATGGTGTGCTTCTCACTGTAGAATTGATCAGTGGCCGCCGCGTCCGCCGCGTGCGTGCTGTTCGCACGGATGTGAGGGCCGCGGAGACAGAGAAGGAACATAATGCCAAAGAATGAGCTTGTACAGGCAGCCCATGAGGCCCAGAAAGCCGCATATGCTCCGTATTCCAATTACCGCGTCGGCGCCGCGTTGCGCACCAAGGCCGGCAAGATCTACCTGGGCGCCAATATTGAAAATGCTGCCTACCCAGACGGCATCTGTGCTGAGCGCGTAGCCATGTTCACCGCCATCATGCAGGGAGAGCGCGAGTTTGACTCTATTGCTGTGGTCACGCGTGACGGCGGCTCGCCGTGTGGTTCATGCCGCCAGGTACTGGCTGAGTTTGCGTTGAAAGCCAACGTGCTGCTCGCCAACCAGGCTGGTGAAATTCTAAAAGAATCCACTGTGGAAGAGCTACTGCCCGGCGCTTTCCTGCCGAGCAATCTCAACGTAAAGCCGTAGTTCCCAGCATGCGTATTCTGGTCATCAGCGATATCCACGCCAATCTCACCGCGCTTGAAGCCGTTCTGGCCAATGCTGGCGAGGTGGATGCCGTGTGGTGCCTGGGTGATGTGGTTGGTTATGGACCCGACCCAAACAAATGTATTGCACGTCTGTCTGCACTGCCAAATTTGGTATGCCTTCAAGGCAACCATGATGCGGCCGCCATTGGCCAACTGCCGCTAGAGAGCTTCAACCATGAAGCGCGCATCTCGGTTGAGTGGCTGCGCGGCATCCTTACCCCTGAAGCGCTCACCTTTCTGCATGGCCTGCAGCCCATGCGCCGCGAGCTCGGCGTCACGCTGGCACACGCCAGCCCGCGCCAGCCCGTGCTGGAATATTTACTGGATAGCTACTCTGCCCTGGAGAACTTTGCCTTCTTTGATACCCAGCTGTGTTTTGTTGGACACACGCATGTGCCGGTGCTCTTCATTGAGCACGGTATCGGCATCAATCTACAGATTCCTGAGGCGGGCAGCACTTTTAAGCTGGAGTCTCGCTGCATCGCCAACCCTGGGTCGGTAGGCCAACCGCGCGATCGTGACCCGCGGGCAGCCTACGCCATCTTTGACCCTGAGCAGGTAAGCTGGCAATACTTCCGCGTTGCCTATGCCATCGCAGAGGTGCAGAGCCGCATGCTGGCCGCCGGCCTGCCGGAGCGCCACATCAGCCGCCTGGAGGGTGGCTGGTAGCGGAACTTATCTCTGCGATCGTGCGTTATAGGGTGGAGAGCTAAACTCAAGGAGAACTGATGAAGACGCCAACTTTTTTTGTACCTGTAGCCCTTATTCTTGCTTTGGCACTGGGCGCGTGTGGCGCCAGCGCCCCGGCCGCCATGGACTATGACCGCGGAGAGTACAGCGAGGCGCCAATGGGCGCCGCGCCGCAAGTGGCCATGGATGAGATGGCCGCCGACTCCAACAACAGCTTTGCTGGCGACGAAGCCAGCGCTCCCAACACCAACGCAGAGCGCTTGGTGATCCAGAACGCCAGCCTAGCCATCGTGGTGGACAACCCACAAGATTCACTGGAAGCAATTAGTGAGTTAGCCGAAAGTTTTGGCGGCTTTGTTGTCGACTCATATGTCTATCAGCGCACTCTCAGCAACGGGCTGCAAGCCCCCTCCGGCAGCATCACCATTCGCGTACCCGCTGAGCGTCTACAGGAAGCGCTGGCCATTATCGAAGATGATGCCAACACGGTTCAAACCCGCAGTGTGTCTGGCCAGGATGTGACTGCGCAATACACCGACCTGCAGTCTCGCTTGCGCAACCTGGAAGGGGCTGAAACGTTGCTGCGCCAGATCATGGAAGAAGCTACGGACACCGAAGATGTCTTGGTGGCCTTCAATGAGTTCAACTACATCACTGAGCAGATTGAAGTCATCAAGGGCCAGATCAAGTACTACGAAGAATCAGCCGCCCTGTCCTCGATCAGTGTTGAGCTCACCGCCAGCCTGGCTGTGCAGCCCCTCACCATTGCGGGTTGGGAACCAGTAGGCGTTGCCAAAGATGCCATCCAGGCGCTGATCTCTGCACTGCAAGGCATTGTGAACATTGCCATCTGGTTGGCGCTGTACGCTCTGCCCATTCTGCTGGTGCTTGGCCTGCCGGTGTACTTCTTTGTGCGCTGGCTACGCCAGCGCCGCGCAAACGCTGCTGGCAAAACCACACCCGCAGCCAAAGCTAAAGCCAAGCGCAATAAGCGCTAAAGTATGACAATAAAAAGAGGCCGGTGATACCGGCCTCTTTTATTTCACTTCCCTGCACGGGCAAGCACCCGCCGCGCCGCTTTGACCAGTGGCATATCGATCATCTTGCCATCAAGGGCAAAGGCGCCGCGCCCCTCGGCAGTGTGCTGCTCGTAGCCGTCTACTACGCGTTGCGCCCAGGCTATCTCTTCTGTACTGGGAGTGAAGGCGGCTAAGACTGGCGCAATCTGGTCAGGATGCACGATCTGCATACCACTGTAGCCTAAGCGCGCTCCCTGCGATGCAAGTTTGCCCAGCCCCTCAGCATCTTTAAAATTCACATGCAGCATGTCAATAGCCTGTAGGCCGAAAGCGGCCGCGTAGGTGGCCACTGCGCTGCGCGCATAAAAGACCTCATCTGCCTCTGGTGTGCGTATCGCGCCCACATCACTGGCGAAGTCTTCTGAGCCAAAGACCAATGCCACTAGGTGGGGGTCAGCACTGGCAATCTCTTTGAGGTTGACCAGGCCCAGCGCGCTCTCGATCTGGGCCAATAAAGCCAGCGTGTTGGGGGCTAGACCACGCGCTTGTTCTGCACTCCACAGCGCCGAGCCAAGGGTCTGCACATCAGCGGCGCTGGCCGCTTTGGGCAGCACAAGCCCTTGCAGGTTAGGGTGGCTGGCCAACAGCAGGTCCTCAGCTTGCTGGCCGCTATCGGCGGCATTCACGCGTACCAGCCGCTCACTGCGCCCGAAGTCCAGCTCACTGAGCGCTTTGCTGATCAGGGTGCGCGCCTCAGCCTTGCTGCTGGGGGCGACCCCGTCTTCCAGGTCAAGGCACACGCAATCGGCGCCCAAGCTGGCGGCCTTCTCGATCTTGCGCCAATCACTTCCCGGCACATATAACAGGGTACGTCTTGCGCGCATCAGGCTGCCTCTCGCTTCAAGAAAAGTACGGCGCGCTCGATCTCAACGACCACTTCGCCGCTTTGCTTGTAGCCAATATGGCGCAAACGCACCACACCGCGGTCTGGCTTGCTGCTTGAGGGGCGTTTCTCCAAGACTTCGGTCTCTACTCGCAGCGTGTCCCCAGCGAAGACGGGATTGGGGTGATTAATGCTTTCGTAGCCCAGATTGGCCACAATGGTGCCTTCAGTGAGATCGGGCACGCTGATACCCACGGCCAGCCCAAATGTGAAGATGCCGTTGATGATGCGCTGCCCGAAGGGGCTGCGCTTGGCAAACTCTTCATCCATGTGCAGGGGCTGCGTGTTCATGGTCAAGCCACAAAAGAGCACATTGTCGGTTTCGGTAATTGTGCGCGTAGAGCCGTGAGCAATGCGCTGGCCCACCTCAAGCTCCTCGTAGTATTTACCCGCCATCGGTTGGCTCCAATTCCACTAGAAGTTGGTCTTTATCCACACTTTGGCCTTCAGAAACGGCGATGTGCGCCACTTTTGCATCTTGCCCGGCGCTGATGCGCACTTCCATCTTCATAGCTTCCAGCAACACAAGCACGCTGCCAGCCGCCACCGGCTGCCCAGGCTCCACCAGCACCTTGCGCACCTGCCCGGGCATCGGCGCGCGCAGGCTGCGCTCAGCGCTGCCCGCAGTGCTACCGGCGCGGCCGCCTGCGACGCGCTCCAATTGATAGGAATGCCCGGCGACATGCAGCCAGATAGTGCGCCCATCCTTGGCCCAAGCGATATCCATTGGCTGTCCAGCCAGGGTGAGCTGAAGGCTTTGGCCCTGGCGTACTAACGCCTCAACAGTCTCACCATCCACGGTGGCTCGCAATCTATCACCTTGAGCCTGCACTTCAATGGAGTGAGTCTGCCCGCGGTGTGAGTAATAGAACTTCACAGCACACCTCCCCGCCCCATGCGGAAGCCGCTGGCAGTTGCCCACGGGGAGTATGGATCGGCTGCGCTCGGGGGTCCTTCGGTGGGCTGTAGCTCTAGCGCCGCCGCAGCCAGCAAAGCCTCCGGCGGCAGCAAAGGCGGCTGCCAGGCAGCAAAGGCGCGCTCGATGGTCTGCGTGTCAAAATCGCCAAATGCCATTTGTGGATCCGCCAACACTGCTTGCAAGAAGTCGATGTTGTTGATGACACCCAGTAGCACCGTGTCTGCCAGCGCAGCTTGCATGGCTGTAATTGCAGACTGGCGGTCATCTGCATGCACGCTCAACTTGGCCAACATGGGGTCATAGTGCACACTCACTTGCGAGCCTTCGGCGATCCCTGCGTCTACGCGGGCGGCTAGCGGCCACTGCAGCCGCAACACCTCGCCGGCCTGGGGCAAAAAGCCCGCCGAAGGGTCTTCTGCATAGATGCGGCACTCAATCGCATGGCCGTGTTGCCGCACATGCGCTTGCTGCACGGTGAGCGGCTCGCCCGCGGCGATACGCAACTGCCATTCCACAATATCGATCCCAGTGGTGAGCTCAGTTACCGGGTGCTCTACTTGCAGCCTGGTGTTCATCTCAAGAAAGTAGAACTCACCCGTGGCGGGGTCCACTAAGAACTCGACTGTACCCGCATTGGTATAGTCCACCGCCGCCGCCGCGGCTGTAGCCGCGGCGCACATCGCTTCGCGCAACGCGCCATCAATCAATGGCGAAGGAGTTTCTTCGACTATTTTTTGCCGGCGGCGCTGCAGCGAGCACTCGCGCTCAAACAGGTGCAGCAGCTTGCCGTGTTGATCACCAAGCACCTGCACTTCCACATGGCGCGCTGTGGCCAGATATTTTTCCAGCATAAGACGCTCGTCGCCAAAAGCACTGGCCGCTTCGCGCCGCGCCGCCGCAATTGCCTCAGGTAGCTCAGCAGCCGCATGCACAACACGCTGGCCAACACCGCCACCGCCCGCGGCCGCTTTCACCAGCAGCGGATACCCTAGCGCAGCCGCGGCCGCCTCCAGCTCACCGGTGCTGTCTGGCCCCTGGTAGCCGGGCAACACTGGCACACCAGCTTGCAGCATCCGTTCGCGCGCGCTGGCTTTATCGCCCATGGCGCGCATGGCCGCGGGTGGCGGGCCAACCCACACCAGGCCAGCATCTAATATTGCCTGGGCAAACTCGGCGTTCTCCGCCAGGAAGCCATAGCCCGGGTGCACAGCCTGTGCGCCGCTGGCCTGGGCGGCGGCCAATACCGCAGGTATGTTGAGGTACGATAGGCGCGCGGCGGCCGGGCCAATCAGCACGGCCTCGTCGGCTACCTGTGTGTGAAGGGCGCCAGCATCTGCCTCCGAGTACACAGCTACGCTGGCCAGACCCATTTTTTGGCAGGCTTGGGCAATGCGTACCGCAATCTCGCCGCGGTTGGCAATCAGAACTTTATTGAACTTCATTTTGAGTTCTCTATCTCAGAAAGGAGTGACTGCTCTTCATTTTGGCTCAGACCCGTTGGCCAGGTATCACGCGCCTCTTCGTTTGCAATCCAGGCCAGCGTATCTGCCACCGTCTCGCGCAATGGCCGAAAGCGCAGACCGGCTTGTTCGGCACGCACACTGCGCGAGACGCGGATGCCGGCCAGCTCATTACCTGCCAACCACAATGGCAATTTGCCACCGAAGAGCTCTTGTTCATTGGCTTTAGCTGCTGGCAGGGCTATAACCTGAGTATCCGCGCCACTCAGCTCAATTGCCAGTTGAATGCTTTCGAGCAAGCTTACCGGCTGATGGACGTTGTATATACCTGCAGCTCCATCAGCTGTCAGCCGTTCTACAAACGCACCAAGGTCGCGTGCATCCACGCCTGAGGTCATGTCATCTTCGGCGGGCACCAGCATGCGGCCGCCGCGGCCGGCGCGCCACAGCCAATACGGATAGCGATAGGTGGTATCGTGCGGGCCAAGCACAAACGCCGGGCGCACAATGCACGCTTGTGCTGCATACACGTTTTGCACGGCGCGTTCACACCAGACTTTCAACCCGGCATAGCTTTCGTTGCTTAACTCAGCCTGCGGATCATCCCACTCTACGAGAGGCGAGTCTTCAGTAATGGGTTGGCTCATATCCGCATACACTGAGATTGAGGAGATGAAGACATAGTGGCCCACTTGCGAGCGCAACAGTTCAGCGCTGTCACGCACTACGCGCGGCAAGAAGCCGCTGACATCGATCACTGCGTCCCAGGTTTTTCCTTTTAGTGCATCCAGGCCGCCATCGCGGTTGCCCGTCAAGCGCTCCACATTCGAAAATAAGCCATCATTGGTCTGGCCGCGGTTGAACAGCGTTACCGTGTGCCCGGCGCTCAACAGCGCTTCAGTGATATAGCGGCCTACAAACTTGGTGCCGCCGAGAATTAGAATTTTCACGCCCTCACATCCTGAAGACGCCAAAGCCGTCGCCGGTACGCGGCGCTTTAAGCACAACAGAGAGCGCCAGACCGAGCACCGTGCGCGTTTCGGCCGGGTCGAGGATGCCGTCGTCCCACAAGCGCGCTGTGGAGTAATACGGGTGGCCCTCATGCTCATACTTGTCCAGGATCGGCTGCTTGAGCGCTGCCGCCTCGGCAGCGGTGAGCGCCGGCTTGCCTTCGCGGGCCAGCTGATCTTGTTTGATGGTCAACATCACGTTGGCGGCCTGCTCACCGCCCATCACACTGATGCGCGCATTCGGCCACATCCACAAGAAGCGCGCGTCGTAGGCGCGCCCGGCCATGCCGTAGTTGCCCGCGCCAAACGATCCACCGATAATCACGGTGAGCTTGGGTACGCTAGCGGTGGCCACGGCGTGCACCAGCTTGGCGCCATCCTTGGCGATGCCGCCGGCCTCATACTCGCGGCCCACCATGAAGCCGGTAATGTTCTGCAGAAACAGCAGCGGTATACCGCGTTGCTCACACAACTCAATAAAGTGCGCGCCCTTAAGCGAACTCTCGCTAAACAGCACCCCGTTGTTGCCTAAGATCCCTACCGGGTAACCATGAATGCGCGCAAAGCCACACACCAGTGTTTCGCCGTAGCGCGCTTTGAATTCGCGGAAGCGGCTGCCATCTACAATGCGCGCAATCAC
The DNA here is from genome assembly GCA_035446285.1 of Anaerolineales bacterium. Taxonomy (GTDB): domain Bacteria; phylum Chloroflexota; class Anaerolineae; order Anaerolineales; family UBA11579; genus JAMCZK01. The sequence continues at coordinate 183,762 of DAOMSJ010000004.1, read as the reverse complement.
CTCACGCACGTCATAGCTCTCACGGAACGTTGTGGGCAGCACGCCGTATAGCTCTTCGGCAGGGTAGAGCGGCTCTTCAGGCGCGCTGGCTGGTGTTTGCAGCATGCTGCGGTCTGGCAGCGTCTCCACGATCTCGCGCAGAATATCTATGGCGTGCTGGTCATCCTCAGCAAAGTGGTCTGCTACGCCAGAGAGACGCGTGTGCACATCCGCCCCACCCAGATCCTCTGCGCTCACATCTTCGCCCGTGGCTGCTTTCACCAACGGCGGACCGCCAAGGAAGATCGTGCCGGTGCCTTTAACGATGATGGCTTCGTCGCTCATCGCCGGTACATAGGCGCCACCCGCGGTGCACGAGCCCATCACCGCCGCGATCTGGGCAATGCCCTTGGCGCTCATTTGCGCCTGGTTGTAGAAGATTCGCCCGAAGTGTTGCTCCCCCGGAAACACTTGATCTTGCATTGGCAGGAACGCACCGCCCGAGTCCACCAGATATAAGCAGGGCAAATGGTTCTGCATGGCAATGTGCTGGGCACGCAAATGCTTGGTCACTGTGAGTGGATAGTACGAGCCGCCTTTGACGGTGGCATCGTTGGCCACGATCATCACCTCGCGCCCCGCCACGCGGCCGATGCCGGCCACAATGCCCGCCCCCGGCGCGTCCCCATCATAGATGCCTTCCGCCGCCAAGGCAGAGAGCTCCAGGAACGGTGAGCCAGCATCCAGCAGACGTTCAATACGCTCACGCACGAAGAGCTTGCCGCGCTGCTCGTGCCGCGCCCGCGCCTCGGCACCGCCGCCAGCCTGCACGGCAGCCAGCTTGGCGCGCAGTTGCTCGGCGAGGCCGCGGTGGTATTCCGCATTGGCTTTGAATTCAGAGGAATTGGGGTCTATACGACTGGAGAGAGAGTCCATACTTGAATTATAGACTTTTGCAACAGGTGCTATCTGAAATAGGCGATAGTGACGCCTTCGCCGCCCTCATGTGGGCTGGCAAAATTGTAGTCTTCTACATAGTCGCGCCTACGCAGCATATCGCGCGCCATCTCACGCAGCGTGCCGGTGCCCTTGCCGTGAATAATGCGCGCCGAGCGCAACCCGGAGGCATACGCCGAGTCCAGGTAGGCATCCAGCTTGTTGTAGGCGTCTTCAAAACGCATGCCGCGCAACGAGACTTCGGACGGCACTGCCTCCGGAAGGCGCACCGTGCCGTGCCACTCCAGGGCCGGCTCATCCGCCTTTTCGTTAAGCAGCTCCAGATCGCTATAGCGCGCCCGCGCCCGCAGTGCACCCACCTGCACCTCAACCTCTTCTTCGCTCAGGCCAATCACTACGCCGCGCGCACCCAGGCTGCGTACGCGCACGCCATCACCCAGGCGCAGAGGCCGCCCAGGCGCCGACTCGGGCACGGCGCTGCGTTGCACTGGCTCTTCCACCGTTTCTTCCAGCTTCTCAACCGCCTTTTTGAGCGCCTGCACTTTCTCCAACGGCTGGCGCTCGCGTGCCAGGTCTGCTCGCAGGCGGCCGGCTTGCGTCTTGATCGCATCCAGCTCTTGCTTGGCCTGTTTACGCGCCGCCTCCAGCACGTCTACGCGCTCGTCTTCAATCTGCTCCAGACGCTCAGCCAGCTCCGCACGCAAGTCTTCGGCGGCCTTCTCAGCCTCGGCGGCGCGCTCGTGCGCCTGGCGGGCACGCTCACGCTCACGGTGGATGTCATCCAGCAAGTCTTCCGCTTTGAGATCGGCCGGGTCAATGCCGCTGCGCGCCTGCTCCAGCACGTCGTCGCTGAGACCTAAACGTTGGGCGATGGCCAGCGCATTGGAGCGGCCGGGCAAGCCCACCGTCAGGTGATAGGTGGGAGCGAGGGTCTTGAGGTCAAATTCCACACTGGCATTGACCACGCCCTTGGTGCCCTGGGCATACACCTTCAGCTCAGGATAGTGCGTTGCCACCAGGGTGGTGACGCCGCGCCGCACCAAATGATCCAGCAATGCTCGCGCCAGTGCAGCGCCTTCTTGCGGGTCAGTACCGGCGCCCAACTCATCGAAGATCACCAGCGAGCGCTGATCGGCATGCTTCAAGATGCTGACAATGTTGGTGATATGGCCAGAAAACGTAGATAGCGACTGCTCAATGGACTGTTCATCGCCAATATCTGCGTATACCGAATCAAAAAATGAGATCTGGCTGCCTTGTGCTGCGGGGATGTGCATGCCGCTCTGCCCCATCAGCGCCAGCAGGCCCACCGTTTTGAGAGTAACGGTTTTACCACCCGTGTTCGGGCCGGTGATCACCAGACAGTAGTTCTCAGGGAACAGCTCAATATCAGACGAAACCACGCGCTCGGGATCCAGCAGGGGGTGGCGGGCGTCGAAGAGACGCAGGGTCACCCCAGGGTGCGGCCCGTCAGTATGCGGGCGCAGGGGCAGAAGTTCAGGCACATGGGCGCGTAACTGATCGGCGTACTTGGCACGCGCAAACACCAAGTCCAGTGTCGCCAGCCCATCCACGGCGGCGCCGATCTCTTCGGCCTGCGTTTGTACCAGGGTGGTCAAGGCCAGCAGGATGCGGCGCTCTTCTTCGCGCTCGGTCAACTGCAGTTCGCGCCATTTGTTGTTGAGCTCCACCACGCCGAGCGGCTCGATAAACAAGGTAGCGCCGCTGCCGGATTGGTCATGCACGATGCCTTTGACGCGGCTGCGCTCCTCTGCGCGGATAGGCAGCACATAGCGGCCATCACGCTGCGTAAAAATAGCTTCTTGCAGGGCCCTGGTATATGGTTCGCTCGTGAGCATTTTCTGCATGCGGCTCAACAGCCGCTCATGCGCAATACTGAGCTCGCGGCGAATAGCTGCCAGGGCATCTGAAGCATGGTCCAGAATTTGACCGCGCTCAGAGATGGCCTTGGTGATGGCATCCACTACGCCGCTGGGTTGCGGCATCTGTGCCCCCAAGGAGGCCAATAGTGGATACGTGGCCTGCGTATCCTCAAGTTGGCGCGCCAGCGTGCGCGCCGCCACCAGCGTGCCCTTGATATCCAGCAGCTCAGGCGCGGTGAGCGCCATACCGCGCCGCGCATTGCCCAGCGCAGGGCGCACATCGCGCGCGCCGCCCACGCCCAGCGTGGGCTGGTTTGCGAACAGGGCGCGCGCTTCGCCCGTTTCGGCCAGCAAGGTGCGCGCTATATCGATATCAGCAGCAGGGCGCAGCGCAAGGGCACGCTCGTGCGACACGCCAAAGGCGGTGTGGCGCGCCAAGCGCTCCAGCACCTTGGGGAATTCCAGCGTGTTTAACGCCTTCTCGTCCATGCTGCGCAGTGTATCACGCAGCACATGTGCTTTTTTGCACGAGCGGCTTTAACCCTGAGTTGCCCGCCTGTATATATTCCATTATCATCATTTATGAGGGTGCGCCGTTAGTTGACGCTTTCTAACTCTCCAGGCCTAACGGCGCCAAAGGGCCCAAACAAATGGACGTTATCAAAGTATCTGGGGCATCCCGCACTTCTGCAGTGGCGGGAGCGATAGCGGGTGTCTTCAGAGAACATAAACGAGCAGAAGTGCAAGCCATCGGCGCAGGAGCAGTCAACCAGGCGCTTAAGGCCACAGTGCTGGCGCGCAGTTATCTACTTGAAGATGGGTACAGCATTTACTGCACACCGGAGTTTGCAGATGTGGAGATTGACGGCAAGGTGCGCACCGCTATCAAGCTTGTCATAGAATGTCACAAGACCGTACTTGAATCAGAAGTTGAAACAAAAACCGCCGCTGACTAGCGGCGGTTTTTAAACTCTAGGTATTCGCTCACACGTGCGATGAAAAGCTGGCAAAGCTTTCCACTTCCTCCGGCAGGAAGACAACCTCTTCTTTGCCCATCAACTTTTCACTCATCTTTAGCTTGACCAGTTCGATCAAGCCATCGTGCGTCACAAAGTTCATGTTGTCCGTGGGCACGGTCAGCACCGGGCACAAGGTGAAGTTGGTCACCCAGTCTTCGTACAGGCCGTTCAGTTGCTCAAGATACTCCGTGCTGATCTTGGCTTCGAAATCGCGGCCGCGCTGGGCGATGCGGCGCTGTAACGTGGGCACCGAAGCACGCAGGTAGATTACCAGGTCAGGCGGGCGCAACAGGTCGCACAGCAATGTATACAGATTGCGATAGGAGGTGTAGTCACGCTCATCCATCTGCCCGGACAAGAAAAGGTTCTTAGCAAAGATCTCGGCATCCTCATAGACCGAGCGGTCCTGGATCACCGAATTGGGATCTGCCAGCAGGTCCAGATGCATACTCAGGCGATGGCGCAAAAAGAACACCTGCGATTGAAACGCCCAGGTGCGCATGTCTGAGTAAAAGTCTTCCAAGTATGGGTTTTCAGCAACAGGCTCGTAGTACGGGTTCCATTGCAAGTGTGTGGCTAGTTTTGCCACCAAGGTGGATTTACCAACGCCAATATTTCCGGCCACCGCCACAAAATGCTTCATTCGCTCTTGCTCTCCTCTTCCAAAAACGCTACTGCTCGGCCCGCTTCGGAGTCCATTATAAGCTCCACCACGTGGCCGGGCGCAATATCATCAACGTGAATCAACCGCAGAGTGTTCTGCAATCCTTCCAACTCAGGCGCCCAATCGGTTAGGTGATTGGGGCTTTCATAAAACAAGGTTTTATTGAAGATCGTATCGGCATCATCCAGGTGCACCGCCAGGGGATAGATACGCGATTCGATCAAATCTTGAAAAAAGTGCGTGCCATAGGAAGGCTCTGGGGCTGTGCCCACGCCTTGGCCGGTGATCTCTACCAGAGCGCGCGTGTTGTAAATATCAGCGTAGCTCACACTCACACCCAGGTCCGGCGTGCTGGTGCCCCAGCGGCCCGGGCCAACGCAGATAAACTCCTCACCTTCCATCACTTTGTTGATCTTGCTGATGGCGCGCGTCAGCTCACCGCGTGCCTCTGAGCTGGGCAGGCCATAGTAGCCCTCGGGCGTTACAAAGAGCATGTAGCGAATATCCGTTGCCCGGCCATGTGGGGCCACTTTGCTGGTGGAAAAGACGATGCGTTGCTTATCCATTAGCTCCGGCAGGCGCACTGTCACCTCATTGAGGTGGCTTTGCGGGCGGCACTGCAGGATAAATAACTCCATTTCGGGATTTCCGTCGCGCTCATGGATACGCAGTGTGAACTCCATATCCACAGGAGAGCTGTAGCGCTTCTCGAGATGAGAGAGGATGCGGCGCATACGCTCAGCAAAGGGTGTATTGCGGATGACGCCGTCGAAGGTTAGCACCAATTGACCCTCTGCGCCCACCATTGAACGAATGGGCGTGAGGTCACCGTCTTTGTACAGCGAAGCCGCCAAACGCAGGTGCGGATAGCGCGCATCCATCACCTCAGTAAATGGCAAGGTCTTGAACTCATTGGCTTGGAGATCGATCACATCCATAAAATGTTGTGAATAGACATTGATATCGCGCGGGTTCTTCTGGGCGCGCAGTTCCGGGTGGCTCAGTGCCACCAGGCGCGGGTAATCGTTACCCACATGATCCACGGCGCGCGTCCCCACGCCAGCCACCAGGCGCACAAAACCGGCCTTGCGTTTGATCTGCGGAGACCAGCGGAACAGGTTACGGCTGAAGGCTACGCCAGCAAAGTGCGGGAAGTAGTAGCGGCCATACGCCTCGCCCTGCACCACCTGGATCAACACCGCCAAGCGTTCGTCATAATCTTCCAAACCGTGTGAACGGCGGTAGAGCAGCGCATCCGGGTTGAGGGCGCTGGCATACACGGCGGCAATCGCCTGGGTCAAGGCGTGCAGGTTCTCTTCGGGCGTGCCTTGATTAGGGCAGAAGAAGCTGGCGTACTTGCCCGCGAAGGAAGAGCCGAAGTTATCCTCCAGCAAACTGCTGGAGCGCACAATGATCGGCTGACGGCCAATCTTCTCGAGCATTAGACTGAGCTCCGTCAAGATATCTTCGGGGAATTCGCCAGCCGCATACTCTTGCTTGATCTGCTCGTATTCGTCTCGAATCTGATCTTCGTCTTTATACTTCTGATCAGCCCAGTGCATCATGCCCGTGTTGGACATAAAGGCATACATGACATCGGCGCCCAGGAAGTACGAATCAGGGATATCCACAGTCTTGACGATGTCTTCTTCGGCCACAGCCTCTAGTATGCGCAGGGCCAGCAGCATACCAGCCGCCTTGCCACCCACTTTGCCTTTGCCAATCTTGTAGCGGCGAATCTCCAGCAGGTCATCCAGCGTAAACCAGTCTTTGGCAATGTTGATGTAGGCCAACTGGTCTGAGATCATGGATTTGAGCAGCACCACCTTGATCTCGCGCTCGCGCGCCTCGTGACGGCGACGTTGCTCGGCTGGCATACGCGAGATGGCCATAGCCTGCTCAAACAACGATTCTTGAGAGGCCAACTCGGGGTTGAAGGTGCGTAGCAGGTCTTCGCTTTCAGCGCCGCGCTCGACAAGGAGCTGTTTCACCAAGTCTTCGAAAATCTCGAAGGGCAAGTTGTTGGCAAAGCTTACGTCGGTAAGCTGGTCACGCACAATATCCAGGCGCAGCTTCCATTCTTCTGGCGCCTCATCGCTGATAGCGTCAAGCACACCCTCGCGTTGCTGTGAATCAATCGCCTGTCGACGCACCATCTCCTCAAACACCTGCGTCGAGAGGATGCCGCGTTTAAACAGCTCATTGCGCATCTTGGTGCGAATGCGCCGGCGCAGCATGGGGTATTGAGCCAGCGTTAAGTAAATACGATAGGATGGGTCAATCGTGTTGAGTGGCAAAGTCATAATTCAAGAAGCCGCAGCACACTTGCGCGGCGCGACACCTTTTGTGAAGCGAATTTTAAAGCGAGAAAACTTATTTGCCCAAATGCATGGGCATGATCACATGCAGGAAGTCGTCATTCCCCATGGGGCGTAACACGCCCGGGGCGGCCGGCGCCGTGGTTTCCAGCGCCACATTCGGCGCCTTCATCGCTTCCAGCGCTTCGCGCAGGTAGCGCACGTTGAAAGCGATCAGCACGCCATTGCCTTCTACGGTGGCGTCCACTTTGCTGTCATTGGAGCCAGTCTCTTCGGCGGTGGCCGAGATATCCACGATACCTGGCGAATTGCCTTCGCCCGGCTTGATGTCCAAACGGGTAATGTGCGAGCTCTCGCGCGCAAAAATCTCGGCCTGGCGCGCCGCTTTCAGGAAGGCATCCGTCGCCACCACTGTGCGCGTCTTGAAGCCAGTTGGCACGATCTGTTGAATCTCAGGGAAGGCGCCTTCAACCAGTTGGCAACGCAGCTCGGCGTTCTTCATGCTGAAGATCACCTGGCCGCGGCCAGCCGGCATCACCATGCTGACCACGTCTTTGTCATCCGTAGCGATGCGCGCTACTTCACTCAGCGCACGCGCCGGGATGATGGCACGCATGGTTTGCTCGGCCTTGCTGCCCAACTTGGCTTTGCGTATAGAAAGGCGGAAGCCATCTGCCGCCACCAGGGTGAGGTCATTGCCTTCCACCGTGGTGAGCACACCGGTGAGCACCGGGCGGGCATCGTCTTTAGAGGCGGCAAAGACCACCTGTTGGATCATCTCTTTCAAGTCGCCAGCCGGCAGTTCAATTCCGGTGGCCTTGTCTGGCTCCGGCATGGGCGGGAATTCCTGAGCATCTATACCCTTGATCTCGGCCTTGGCGCGCCCGGCCTTGATGTGCAAGGTCTGCGTGCGCACCGCCAGATCCATCTCAATAGTTTCGCCAGGGAAAGTGGACACCAGGTCATTGAGGGTGCGCGCCGGCACGGTGGTGGCGCCTTCCTCGGTGATTTTGGCATTGATCCAGCAGGTAATGCCCATCTCACGGTCCGTTGCCGACAGTTTTAGGCGCCCACTCTCCGCAGAAATGAGTACATTCGCCAAAACAGGGTATGTACTGCGTGAAGAAACGGCGCGAGAGACGATATTAAGGCCCTGGGCCAAATTTTCTTGAGGGACGGAGACTTTCATGGGCACAAACTCCCGTATGTTAGCAAAAAAGGTGAACCAGCGAGGAAACTCGCAAAGATGAGTATACACGGTAAATTGCGATATAGTGTAGAGTGGTCGTTCAAAGAAAGGGGGTACTCGTGAAAAGAGTATTACTTCTCATCCTGCTGGCCGCTAGCGTGTTCGCTGGCTGCGCCAAGCCTGACATTTCTGCCTGCTCCGAGCCTAACCTATACGCCTGGTCGCTTTTGGCTGGCCCCATGTACAGTGAAACTATCGCTACGATGAAGGCAGCCTCAGGCGAACAACAAGATCCCGCGGCCTATGCCCAAGTCATCCAGAACCTGGACGCTGAGATTACCACCCTGCAGGAGCGCAGAGAAGATGCCGCCTTTATTGGCACGCCTACCTGCCTGGAGCCTTCCCGCGCTGCGCTTGTAGATGCGCTTGATCTATCCATTGCTGCACTGGAGGCGATGCGCGCAGGCGAAAAGGACATCTTCTATACCAAGTCAATGGCGGCAGCCCAGCGCATTACTGAATCGATGCAGCTTTCTCAAAACGTTTTCGATGCCACGGAGTAATAAAAAAGCGGGCCTTTCGGCCCGCTTTTGGTTTGTGCATAGTTTTTCGGCTTACAGCCAGCCGCGCAGCTGCATAGCCTCGACCACAGAGCTGATCGCTACCATATAGGCCGCATCACGCATCTTGACCTTTTCGCCCACCGACATCTTTAGCACCTTACCAAAGGCTTCGGTCATCTTCATGTCCAGACGCTGGATGACTTCTTCCTGCGACCAGTAGTAGTTCATGTCATTCTGCACGCCTTCAAAGTACGAGACGGTGACGCCACCACTGTTGCATAAGAAATCAGGAATGACGAAAATGTTGCGCTTCTCCAGCTCTTCGTCGCCCTCAAGCGTGGTCGGGCCGTTGGCGCCCTCCGCTACGATCTTGACGGTGTCGCTGATCTTCTTGGCGCTCTCACCGTTGATCTGGCCTTCCAGCGCAGCGGGGATGAGCACATCCGCATCCTGTGAGATCCAGTCATCGCCATCGCTGATGGTGTAGCCCGCTTCCTGGGCTTTGGCTTTATTGATCGAGCCGTACTCGTCAGTGATGTTCTGCAAGAAGTTGATATCCAGGCCCTTCTTGCTGCTCACGCTGAGCGAGGCCTTCTCTTCGCGGTCCCAATACGAGACGCACACCACCTTGCCGCCCAACAGCTCAGAGAAGCCTCTGCCGGCAAACTGCGCCACATTGCCGAAGCCTTGGATCGAGGCAGTGGTCTTGCTGGGGTCGACCTTGAGGTGCTTCATCGCCTCGCGCACGTTATAAATCACACCGTAGCCAGTGGCTTCTTTGCGGCCTTTGGAGCCGCCGCCGCCCACAGGCTTGCCGGTGATGACACCGGGCGTGTACTGGCCAGCCAGCTTGGAGTATTCATCCATCATCCAGCCCATCATCTGGGGCGTGGTGCCAACGTCCGGCGCGGGTACGTCTACGCGTGGGCCGAGGTTGTGGTGGATCTGCCCCACCCAGCCGCGGCACAGGTTCTCCTTCTCGCGCAGAGAAAGTGAGGAGGAGTCGACAGCTACGCCACCTTTGCCACCGCCCAGGGGAATGTCCGCCACTGCACATTTCCAGGTCATCCACATCGCCAGGGCGCGCACGGTGTCCATCGTTTCCGATTGGTGAAAACGGATGCCACCCTTTGTGGGCCCACGCGATTCGTTGTGCTGGACGCGGTAGCCAAAGAAGACCTTCTGGCTGCCGTCATCCATGCGCACCGGAATTTGGAACTTGAATTCGCGGCGCGGCCAACGCAGCTGATCAGCCACATCTGAATCCAGATGCAACTGTTTGGCTACGTTATCAAATTGAGCCTGGGCGATGCTAAATGCGTTGGTTGTTTCGGACATCACTCTCCTGACAATTAGGGTGGGTGCTTACGGCTGCGCCGTTCGGCTGGCCCTGCTCGGCCAACACCGTTGCGGCTTGCTGGCCGGTTAAACAACTATGCGGACACCTCGGGTCAGGTTGTCCGCATGTACTACTGCTGGTTTCAGACCGTTCAGGCGTTTTTTCACGTCCAGATTGACCCTGAGTTCAGACAGGCCTATAAGCTATCAGAGAGTTGTAGACCCGTCAAGCTGGCTTGTGCAGCGGGGCTAAGCAAATTGTTAGCGGCCAACATCAGCGGCATGGCGCACCATGACGCGTTCCCCTTTACGGATCATGCCGGGTTTCTCCACCCACGCCACCAGGCCGCGCTTGCCCATCGCCTTCTTGGGGAACGCCGAGCGTAGTTCCGGGCGGCCGGTGTTCTGCGCCAGGCAGCCGCCGGCGGTGACGCACGGCATGTTCTCGCCTTCTACAACGATGCCAACTCCGCCCTCAAAGTACAAGCGGCTGCCAGCCGGCAGCTGCGTGAGACCAGGAATGCCGGACAGCAGATTCGCTCCGACCCACACAGAGTCCACCGCAGGAATTTCCATCGCCTGCGCCACCTGCTCCAACTCCTCTTGCGAGACAATGGATACTTGGCGCACATTACGGATCAAGCCGCCTTTGGGATAGGGCGCCTGAAATTTGTTGGCCTTCATCGTGAGGCTAAAGTGCTTGTCCCCCACCATGCCTTCCCAGGTCATTTCGGCTTCTTCAAGCGCGGTGCTGGGAATATCTTTGGGCGTGATGGCAATTGCTTCTACAACACCGTGCATGTCTTGTGGCATTTCAGTCTCACTTTTAGCCAGCAAGCTAGGCCAGCTTGCTCAATTGTGCCTGCAATTCTTGGCGCACGGCGGCCGGGTTGGCCTTGCCGCCCGCTTTTTGCATCACCTGGCCAAACAGGAAATTGAGCAGCGGCGCGTTGCCAGCCAGGTAGCCGGCTACCTGCTGCGGGTTGGCGGCAATCACTTCGCTGACCCAGGCGCTCAGTTGGCCCGCATTGGATATCTGCTGTAGGCCGCGCGCCTTGATAATGCTGGCCGGGGCGCCGCCCTCAGCGAAGAGCACACCGAGCACCTCACGCGCACCGCCAGGATTCACTTTGCCGCCGGCAATTTGGTCGCATAGCGCCGCAAATTGCTTGGCGCCAAAGCGTAGCTCGCCAATCTCGCTGCCCGCTTCGTTCATCAAACCGAACAGGGCGCCAGTGAGCCAATTAGCAATCAGCTTGGCGTCTGCCACTTTGGCTGCGGCTACCGCGGCCTCATAGAAATCAGCCACTTCGCGCTCGGCCACAATCACATCTGCATCATAGGTTTTGAGACCAAATTTGGCTACAAAACGCTCACGGCGCGCATGCGGCAGCTCGGGCAATGCTTTGCGAATTTTCTCAATCCAGGCCTTCTCCAGCACCAAGGGGGGCAGGTCTGGCTCAGGGAAGTAGCGGTAATCCTCGGCCACTTCTTTGGAGCGCTGCGCCAGCGTGGTGCCGCGGGCATCATCCCAGCCCATCGTCTGCTGCACTACGCTGCCGCCGGATTCCACCAGTTGCTCCTGGCGCGCCAGCTCATAGGTGGTGGCACGCTCCAGCGAACGAAAACTGTTGAGGTTCTTGATCTCTGCCCGCGTGCCAAATTCCGTGCTGCCCAGCGGGCGGATAGAGATATTCGGCTCGATGCGCATCAAGCCCTTTTCGAGATTGCCAGAGTTCACGCCCACATAGCGCAAAATGCTGCGCAACGCGTAGGCGCAATTGCGCACCGCTTCCACGGAATGCAATTCGGGCTCGGTAACAATTTCCAGCAGCGGCACACCACTGCGGTTGAGGTCCACCAGCGAATAGCGCTGGCCACTTTTTTCCACATGGGTCAGTTTGCCGGTGTCTTCTTCAATATGCACGCGGCGAATAGCTACGCGTTGTTGACCCTGCGAGGTCTCGATGGTCAGCCAGCCGTTTTGCGCCAGCGGTTGCTCGTATTGCGAAATTTGGAAGCCCTTAGGCAGGTCTGGGTAAAAGTAGCTCTTGCGCGCAAAGATGCTGGTGAGGTTGATGGTGCAGTTGAGCGCCAGCGCCACGCGCACGGCGTATTCTACGGCGGCTTCGTTGATCACCGGCAGCATGCCGGGCATACCGGAACACACCGGGCACACCGCAATGTTCGGCTCACCGATGGTGGAATCCACCACCGGGCACGCGCAGAACATCTTGCTGCGCGTTTCTAATACGGCGTGAACTTCCAGCCCGATGACGGGTTGATACTTACTCGACATACAAACTTACGCTGCCTCCCCACTCACCGAGGAATCATCGCCCACGTTCACCTGGCCGTGCACCCCGCGCACCTGGCTGCGTTCGCCGATCAGCGAATGCTTGAGCTGGCTGTCTTCCACGGTCACTTCGCGCTCCAGCACGGCATCTTCAATGGTGCTGTTGCGCACCGTGGAGCCAGCGCCCACCGACACATACGGCCCGAGCGTGCTGTTCTCGACGGTGGCGCTGGGGTGCACGTACACAGGTGGGCGCAGGGTCACGCCAGCGCGTGTGGAGAGCTGGCCACTGTTATCGCGGCCTTTCTCCAGCAGCTTCTGATTGGTTTCCAAGACAGTGTCCGGCAGGCCCGCGTCTAGCCACTCGCCCACCACTTCGGTGCGCATGCGCAACCCCTTCTTGAGCATGATATCGATCGCATCCGCCAAGAAGTATTCGTTCTTGGTCAGCACGCCTTTGTCCATCTGCTCGTCGATCGCAGCCATCAAGTCTTCGCCGCGCTTGAAGTAGTAGATGCCCACCACGGCCAAGTTGTTGGTCATGTCATCCGGCTTCTCGATCAAGCCGCTCACCAGGCCGTTCTCGCCCAGCGCAGCCACGCCGAAGCGGCGCGGGTCTGGCACAGGTTTCACCCAGGCCACGGCATCCACCTCTTCCTGATCTAAAGCTGAGAAGTCGGTCTCCACCACGGTATCCACAAAGATCACCAAGGTTGGCCCGTGCATGTACTGGCGCGCTTGCGCCAAGGCGTGTGATTGGCCCTTCATTTCCTTTTGTTGCACAAAGTGGGCGTTCACTTTCGGGTGCTCAGCCTGCATGTAGGCCTGCACCTGCTCACCCAGCCACCCGACGATGAAGACCATCTCGGCCTGCTCGGCGCCGGGCGCGGTCTGCAGCAGCTTGAGCACGTGCCCCAAAATCGTGTCGCCAGCCGCGGTCAGCAGCGGCTTGGGGCGGCTCCAGGTGTGCGGGCGCAGGCGCGTGCCGAAGCCCGCCATAGGAACAATGATCTTTAGTGTTTCGCTCATTCGATTTCTCTCTTAACGCATACCAGCAGACCTTTACCCACTGGCAGCACCGTCATGTCCACGCGCTCGTCTGCGCGGGCGCGGGCCAGCAACGCAGCCAAGTCAGCAGCATGGCTGATGGCATTGTCGGCCACCAGCAAACCGCCGGAGGCTAGGCGCGGCACGATCTCTTCATAGAGCTCGGTGTACATTTCTTTTTCACAGTCTATAAAAGCAAAGCCAATGCCTTCGTAACTGCTGAGGTGGCCGCGTGCATCCCCATTAATGAGCTGCACTTTGTTACCCACGCCCGCCTTTTCAAAAGTCTCGCGGGCGATTTCTGCCTTGTCGCGCAGCAACTCAAAGGTAATGAGTTGCACGCCGGGGCGCGTGATACCCAGGCTCAGCCACAAGGCTGAATAGCCGCCGCTGGTGCCCACTTCGATCATGGCGCCATCTGGCGCACTGTGGGCCAGCAAGGCCAGTTGCATACCGGTTTCGGGCGGCACTTGGCGCAGGCGGCTCAGATGCGGTGTGCCGTCCTGGCGGTCTTTGGCATCCCGCGCTTCTAGGTAGCTCATGCGCTCCTGTAGCGGCTTGGGCAGTTCGGCAAACAGGTGCGTCATAGCGCCGGCTGCCTCGTTTGCCAATCGGTCACGTGCTGGTAGGCTTTGGCCACCGCCAGCAAGCGCTCGTCTGCAAAGTGCGGGCCGAGCATCTGCAGGCCAATCGGCAGCCCCTGGCTATCAAAGCCCGCACACAGGCTTAGGCCGGGCACGCCCGCCAGGTTGGCGGGCAGGGTGAACACATCTTCCAGGTACATCTCCAGCGGGTCGTTGCCGTGCGCGCCGATGCGAAATGCCGTGCTGGGGGTGGCCGGAGCGGCAACAATGTCCACTTTTTTGAATACTTTGTCAAAATCCTGGCGAATCAAGGTGCGCACTTTTTGTGCCTGGCCGTAATAGGCATCGTAATAGCCACTGGAGAGGGCGTAGGAGCCCACCATGATCCTACGCTTGACCTCAGGGCCAAAGCCGGCCCCGCGGCTGCGTTTGAACATCTCGATCAGGTCAGCCTGCTCCTCACGCAAACCGTAGCGCACGCCATCAAAGCGCGCCAGGTTGGCAGATGCCTCGGCCGGGGCGATGATGTAATACACCGGCAGAGCATATTCCGTGTGTGGCAGACTCACCGGCACCGCTTTAGCGCCCAGCGCCTCCAGTTGGCGGATGCCTTCACGCACGCCGCTTTCCACTTCGGCGGTCAGGCCTTCAATGAAGTATTCCTTGGGCACGCCAATCTTCAACCCTGCCAGCGATCTTCCGCTGGGCTTATCGAGCTTGGGTGCCTTCTCAACCGTGGTGGCATCACGCGGGTCATAGCCGCCCATCACCTTCAGGATCAGCTCGGCGTCCACAGCATCCCGCGCCAGCACGCCCACCGTATCCAAAGAGGAGCCGTAGGCCACCAGCCCATAGCGTGAGACGCGGCCATAGGTAGTCTTGAGCCCGGTCAGCCCGCAGAACGCCGCGGGCTGGCGCACGCTGCCGCCGGTATCGGTGCCCAGCGCCACGGGGGCCAAGCGGGCGGCCACCGCCGCGGCGCTGCCGCCGCTGCTACCCCCGGGCACGCGGCTTTCATCCCAGGGATTATGCGTCACACCATAGGCCGAATTCTCGGTGGAGGAGCCCATGGCGAATTCATCGGTATTGGTCTTGCCCAGGATCACCACGCCAGCATCCAGCAAGCGCTGCACGCTGGTGGCGGTGTAGCTGGGCACAAAATCTTCGAGGATCAGCGAGCCGCAGGTAGCCGGCATGCCGGCCACGGCCAGCACGTCTTTGACTGCGATGGGCAGCCCAAGCAGGGACGGGAGCCTGGTCTCCGGCTTGCGGCGTGCTTTGGCATACAGCTTGTCAGCCGCTGCGGCCGCTTGCAAGGCAGTTTCGCTGGCTACGTACAGGTACGCGTTCAGGCGTGAGTTGTGCTGCTCGATACGCTCAAGGTAGGCGCGCGTCAGCTCAACACTAGAGAAGGCGCCCGCGCGCAGACCCGCCAAGGCTTGCTTGGCGCTGAGTTCGTGCAGCGCAGTGCTGGTTTTCGCGGCGCTCATGCATCACCATCCAGCACGGGCGGCACTTTAAACTGCTCCTCGGCAGTTTCGGGGGCATTAGCCAACAGCTCGGGGCGCGGCATCGCCTCGGCAGGCACATCTGGGCGCAGGCGGCTGCGCGGCACCACGATACTGGCCATAGCAGGCACATCGGCAGTATCGAGCTCCTGCAATTTGCCTACATGGTCAAGAATATTGGAGAGTTGCTCACGGTAGCGTTCTTTTTCTTCTTCGCTCAGATGCAAGCGCGCTAACAGTGCAATATGTTCAACATCGTCTTTGGATAACAGCATATAGGGTCAATTATAGAGGCGAAAGTTTGGGCTGCACGCGCAAGTGCGCTTCGCTTTACCAATCCTTGGCATACCAACGCAAATACAACTCCACATGGCTGCTCCAGTAGGCCTCGCTGTGGTCACCGGCAAACAAATACCATTCGTGCGGGATGCCGCGCTGGGTGAGGATGTCTTCAAACCAGATGGCGGAATTGAGGATGGCGCGCTGATCGCGCTCACCGATATCCAGCCAGAAGCGCGGCAGTTGCTCAGCGGGTATCTCGTCCAGCCAGCCGCGCACTTGCGAAGCATCCTCCACAAAGACGGGCGGGCTGTGCCCACCCACGGCCGAGAACAGGTCAGGAAACAGCAGCCCAAAGTGAATGGCCCACGAAGCGCCACGCGAGAGGCCACCCACAGCACGGTATTGGCGCTCGGGCAGTGTGCGGTAGTTGGCATCCACCCACGGCAGCAGCTCCTCGATCACCGCTTCGCCAAACTTATCTTGTGAGGGCTGGTTGGAGGAGCGGTCATACGGCATGACGATGATAAAGGGCGCTACTTCGCCTGCAGCGATCAGGGCGCTGGCGGCCTCATCCACACCCAGACGGTCCCATTGGTCATCGTTGTAGGTTTGCCCATGCACAAGGTAGAGCACGGGGTAACGCTGGCTCGAGGCCTCGTAGCACGGCGGTGTGTAGACGCGAAACTGCAACCCGTAATCCAAATAAGCCGAGGGCTCCTGGTGCATGTGCACCTGGCCGTCTTCGTTCACACACTCTGCTTTGGCCAATTGGGTGGAGAGGGCTTGCTGCGTCTCCGTGGCCTTGGCAATCTCCAGAGACAAGGCCGCGGTGGATGCTGGAGTCTCGGTTGGCGGCTGGGTTGTCAGCGCGGGTTCAGGGCTGGGTGTGACCGCAGGCGGCGGTGCGCCACAGGCGGCCAGCAGCAACCCGAAGCAAAACAGGGCGTGCCATCTGTATCTATCTGCGTTCATCTGTGGTTAAAGCGAGATAACTACCCGCGAGCGAAGCGCTCTTCTTTCCAGACGTTGGCGTTGTTGTGATAGCCCGCTTGCTCCCAGAAGCCCAACTGGTCGTCTGCCAAAAATTCAAGACCGCGCAACCACTTGGCGCCCTTCCATAAATACGGCGTTTCCAAATCCTCGCGGCCACGAATGTAACCGACGATGCCGCGCAGCGGCAGGCCATGGTCTGGATCAAGCGGCTGCCCATTGAAGGTATCCGCCAGCAGGAAGTTATCCGCCAGGGCGACCTCAATCGGGATATTCACGGTGAAGCCGTACTCCGCGTGCTGCAGCACGTGCTTTGCGCTGGGCTTGAGCTTGATCAGGCCGCTCTCCACCAGATCGCGCAGGGCCACGCCCTCCCACTCGGTGTCGAACTTGCTCCAGCGTGTGACGCAGTGCAAATCCATCACCACCTTGCGGCGCGGCAGTTTGCGAAACTCATCCCAGCTCCAGCGCTGCTCCGCTTCCACTTCGCCCCATACGCGCAGGTCCCAAGTCTCCGGCGTGAAGCGCGGCACAGGGCCATAGTGCAGCACAGGGAATTTTTGCGTCAGCGATTGCCCGGGGGGCAGGCGCCCTTCGCTGCGCATACGCGCTTCTTCCTCGCGGCGGTCTCCTGAGAAATCAAACATGCTTTCAGTATACGCTTACGGTTGGCAGTGCGCTATGAGCGCTGGCTAAATCTCCAAGCTATCGCCCGGCTGCATCACCAAGACTTCAGCGTCTGTCTCTTTACGTACACGCTCCGCCCAGGCGTTCTCATCTTGCTTGATCACTTCCCAGGTGGAATAGTGATACGGCTGCACCTTCTTGGGGCGCAACAGCTTCACTGCCCGCAGAGCGTCATCCGGGCCCATAGTGAAGTTATCGCCGATCGGCAAGGCGGCAAAATCAACACCCTCATCGCCGATCAAGGTCATGTCGCCGAACAAGCCGGTGTCGCAGGCCAGGTAGACCTTCTTGCCCTCAGGCGTGGTCAGCAAGAATCCACTGGCCGTGCCGCCGGGGAATCCATCCGGAAAGCCGGAGCCGTGCGCAGCATGGGTGAGCTTTAGATAACCAAAGGGATGGTTGAAGCCACCGCCAATGTGCTGCCCGTGTGTCTTGTAGCCTTTGGCGGCGTAGTAGCGCGCAATCTCATCATTGGCAATGATCAGAGCGCCGGTGCGTTGTGCAATCGGCTCCACATCACCGGAATGGTCCCAGTGGCCGTGGCTGACCAGAATATAGTCAGCCGGCACATCTTCCATAGCGATGGAGGCCTGAGCGTTCTCTCGAAAGAAAGGGTCCACCACAATATGCATTCCGTTGATCACAAGAGCGCAGGTGGCGTGTCCATACCAAATATAGGTAGAAGGCATTAAAAGCTCCTAGGGAGAAGGGTTGTTAAGTTCTATAAACCCTAACCCCTCTTTTAGTTATTTGTATCTATTTATTCAGTCTTTGTAATAGGGGCTGTGGATTTGTGGATAGGGCTGCTATATCCCTGCTAATCCACTGGATACGGGGCTGATATTAGGAGACACCACTGTATACGCTGACTATGGGTGGCTTGCTGTTTCCACAAGAGGCGCAGGCACAGATTCGGGATAATGTTGGCGAGGGAGCTAAATGCTCCTACAGCAGTTAGTTATGCCTTTCTATGAGCACCTATGCACACACGGGACAGGAATAACTCTACGGGTAGACACAAAGGTTTTCTACAGGCATCTATCCACAAACCCACAGAGTTATCCACAGAAAGTGGTTAGTTATCCGCAGCAAAGGACAAAGAAAAGAGCACGGAAACTCCCGTGCTCTTTTGTGTGCCGAAGGTGGGAATCGAACCCACACTCCCAAGGGAACGCGATTTTGAGTCGCGCGCGTCTGCCAGTTCCGCCACTTCGGCTTATAGTGAGCGCCAAAGTATAATCCACGACACGAACGAAGGTCAACGCTAGACAAAAATTCCTATGTACAGCTAACTGTGGAGTAGCGTAACCGAGCGTCAGCTCGGTAGCTACTCCGAAAGTTGTACGGGTTTGTGCGGTGCCTTGGCTAACTATAAGGATCAGTACAACGTATGAAACTAGGACTCATCGGCTTGCCGCAATCCGGCAAGACCACCATTTTCAACGCCCTCACCCACAGCAATCGCCCGCTCTCGATGAGCGCCGGGCGCATTGAGGTCACCACCGCCGTGGTAGACGTGCCCGACCAGCGCCTGAAACGCCTGGCCGACCTGTTTACATCCAAGAAGATCGTGCACGCCCAGATCTCCTTTGCCGACGTTGCCGGCATGGGCTCCAGCGACGCTGGCCAGGGTCTCAGCGGCCAGCTGCTGAACGCCCTAAGCGGCATGGATGGTTTGCTCATTATCCTGCGTGCCTTCGAGGATGACAGCGTAGCCCATCCGGCACTCACCGTAGACGCCGCCCGTGACCTGCGCTCCATCGAAGATGAGCTGTTGCTCAACGACCTCATCATCGTCGAACGCAAACTGCAGAAGCTCAAGGAAGAGCGCGGCAAAGGCGGCCGCGATATCGCCGCCCTGGACCGCCAAATTGTCCATTTCGAGAAGTTGCATGCCGCCTTATCAGACAACAAGCCGCTGCGTGTCGCGGGCCTGACGGAAGACGAGCAGACCGCCAGCGCCGGCATCGGTCTGCTGACCCTCAAGCCGATCCTGGCTGTAGTCAACCTGGGCGAAGGCCAGGCTCAGCCTGCCTTCGATACCCTGTTGCCGGTGCTTGCCCTGCAGGGCAAGCTGGAGATGGAACTGGCGCAGCTACCCGCCGACGAGCAGGCCATGTTCCTACAGGAGTACGGCCTACAGCAGCCCGGCTCTCTGCGCGTGATCCGTGCTGCCTACGACCTGATGGACACGCAGACCTTCTACACCGTCGGCGAGCCCGAGGCGCACGCCTGGATGTTGCGTAAGCACGCCAGCGCCCTGGACGCCGCCGGTGCCATCCACTCCGATATCGCCCGCGGCTTCATCCGTGCCGAGATCGTGGCCGGCGACGAGCTGCTCGAGCTCGGCGGCATGGCGCAAGCCCGCGACAAAGGCCGCCTGCGCCTCGAGGGCAAGGAGTACAAGATGGCCGACGGCGACATCATCAACGTTAGGTTTAATGTGTAGGTTAAATAGATCATATTGACCTTCGTCATAGTGGAGATGGTCTAGAGCTATTAATGAGTTAACAAAGGTATTTTTTGCTAAGGGAGTGGAGATAATGGATAAGCCAATAAAACTCGAGTTTGAAAGTTGGGACACTTCAGCCTCCTATTCTATTAATTCGATAGAGTGGTCTCCCAACGGAAAATCTTTGATTTTTTCTCACAGACATGAACTGTATTTGGCCGACACAAGCACAGGCGAGGCGCGAAAACTATTCGACACTGGTGATTGGGTGGGGCAACCCTGTGTCGTATGGTCTCGGAATGGGGAAGACTTCTTATTTTTGATGAACAGCGAGATTTGCGCTTCAAATGTAAAAAACGGCGAACCCAAGGTGATAGGACGAGGAAAGAGGTTTTGTTGGTCACCCAGAAATAGCGAAGAGATAATTTTCTGGAATGATATGGGAAGCTTTATATCCGATTTGTATGGGAACGTGCGCCCGGCTCATTATGAGAACGGGGTTCTATCCCCTAATGGCTCATTGATTATCCGTAAACCTGAATTGAAAAGTAGAGTGGAGATATGCAAATCAGATGGCAGTAATCCGTATTACTTGGATTCGATGGTTAGGTACGACCGAGGCAGCCAGATTTGGGCGGATGAGGTTATTTGGGGGCAGGACAACAATCTTTTGGTATTTTGGCAAAAAAGTGATCGAGGCAGAATTTATGCCGTAAATCTAGAGAGGTCTTCGCTAGAGTTCATAGTGTATGGAGAGAGCCCGAAATTGTCTCCGGATGGAAAAAAAGTCTTATACGTGGACAATCGGGCGGCCCCCAAGAAACTATCCGCCAGCCTGCTTTCGGCCGGCGCAAATGGTTCAACTGAAATAACAATGTCCGAAGGTGAGGAATTGCTCTATGGTTATGCGTGGTCGCCAAGTAGTGACCAAGTGGCCTACTCAAGAGGGGTAGAGATATTCATAAAAGAGTATAAGCCGTGAGCCCTAGTCTAAGCTTTAGAGCGATGTTCGCTTGAAGTAATAAGCTTCCTCTACGTTTACCCTTGTTCCTGCAGGCAATCTATCTGCCAACCGCATTGCCCAGCACAAATTCGCCCCCTTCTCCATAATAGGCGCTGGAGACCGACGCGCCCATGCCTCGCGATGCAACATTGCCCCTCAACACCATCCTCCACGGCGATTGTCTGGATGAGCTCGCCAAGCTCCCCGCCAACTCGGTAGACCTCGTCTTCGCTGACCCGCCCTACAACCTGCAGCTCGGCGGCGAGCTGCGTCGCCCCAACAACAGCAAGGTGCGCGGCGTGCAGGAGGCCTGGGATCGCTTCGATGACTTCGCCGCCTACGATGAATTCACGCGTGCCTGGCTGGCCGCCTGCCGCCGCGTGTTGAAGCCCACCGGCACCTTGTGGGTCATTGGCAGCTATCACAACATTCACCGCGTCGGCAACGCCCTGCAAGACCTGGGCTACTGGCTGCTCAACTCCATCGTGTGGGTCAAGGCCAACCCCACACCCAACTTCCGCGGCACGCGCTTCACCAATGCTCACGAGACGCTGCTGTGGGCGCAGAAAGAACACGGCGCACCTTATACCTTCAACTACCACGCCATGAAATCGCTCAATGAGGAGAAGCAGATGCGCAGCGACTGGCTGCTGCCCATCGCCTCCGGTGGCGAGCGCCTGCGTGCCGATGGTGAGTCTGCGCACCCGACCCAGAAGCCGGAATCACTGCTCTATCGAGTATTGCTCTCCAGCTCCAATCCGGGCGACGTAGTGCTCGACCCGTTCTTCGGCTCCGGCACCACTGGCGCGGTGGCCAAGCGCCTGCACCGCAACTGGATCGGCATCGAGCAAGACGCCAACTACGTGCGCGTCGCCCGCCGCCGCATCGGCCAGATCGAGCCGGTAGCCTACGAGAACGAGCTCTTCGAATCCTACGAGCCACGCCGCGAGCCGCGTGTGCCCTTCGGCAACCTGCTCGAAGCCGGCCTGCTCGAAGCCGGCCAGCGCCTCTACCTGGGCGAGAAGGGCCGCGAGAGCGCCCGTGTGCTCGCCGACGGCTCGCTCAAGTTCAACGGCCGTCGCGGCTCCATTCACCAGCTCGCCAAAGACGCGCTGGATGGCCCGGCCAACGGCTGGCAGCACTGGTACTACATTGACCCGCATAGCGGCCAACGCCGCCCGATCGACGACCTGCGCCAGCGCCTGCGTGACGGCGCCAAGACAAAATAAGTAGATTCCAAGACGACCCATTGGCCGGCAACAATCTAGTTTGAGCTTTTATCTGTGTCCATCTGTGTTTATCTGTGGTAATTTTTGACTCTAGAAAGGTACACCACCATGTCCGAATACACCCTTAGCCGTTGGTCCCTTGCAGACCTCTTTCCCGGTGCAGACAGCGCCGAGATGAAAGCCGCGATCAAGAAGCTGGAGAGTAACGTAAGCGCGTTTGAGAAACAGCGCGAGAAGCTCACCGATGCCATCAGTGTCGATGATTTCAAAACCATCATCACGCAGATGGAGCAAAACACGCGCCTGGCCGTGCGTATCGATCAGTTCGCGGGCCTGTGGTTCAGCGAGGATACGCAGAATCAAGAAGCACAAGCGTTCCAGGCGCGCGTCGATCAGCTCATGGCCGAGCTGGGCAACAAGACCTTGTTCTTCAGCATCTGGTGGAAGGCGCTCGACGATGCCGTGGCCGCCAAGCTGCAAGAAGCTGCCGGGGCGGACTTCGACTACTGGCTGCGCCAGATCCGTAACTTCAAACCCTACACCCTCACCGAGGCTGAAGAGAAGATCGTCAACCTCAAAGACGTGACCGGCGCCAAGGCGATGCAGGCGTTGTATTCGGCCATCACCGATCGCTACGTCTTCAAAGTAGACGTAGACGGCGAGACCAAAGAGCTTACCCGCGGCGAGCTGATGAAGCTGGCCTACAGCCCTAACCCAGACCATCGCAAGGATGCCTATCAGGAGCTCTACCGCGTCTACGGCAACGATGCGCCCATTCTCGGCCAGATGTACCAGACCGTAGCGCGTGACTGGAAATCCGAGAATCTAGACCTACGCAAGTTCAAGAGCGCCATCTCCGTACGCAACCTTGGCAACGATGTATCTGACGAAGTGGTAGATACCCTGCTTGGCGTCTCTGAGGAGAATACGCGCATCTTCCAGCGCTTCTTCAAGATGAAGGCCAAGCTGCTGGGTATGGAGAAGCTGCGCCGCTACGACATCTACGCCCCGGTGGCGAAATCCACCAAGGAATACTCCTACAACAAAGCCGTTGAGCTCACCCTCGAGTCCTTCGGCAACTTTGACCCGCAGCTGGCCGATATCTCGCGCCGCATCTTTGATGCTGGCCACGTGGATAGCGAAGTGCGCAAGGGCAAGCGCGGCGGCGCCTTCTGCTCCTCGGCCGACCCCGCCAACCTGCCCTGGGTGCTGATCAACTACACCGGCGCCGCCCGGGATGTTTCCACGCTGGCGCATGAGTTTGGCCACGCTGTGCACGCCGTGCTGGCAGACAAGCACAACGTGTTCAACTTCCACTCCTCGCTGCCGCTGGCCGAAACTGCTTCCACCTTCGGTGAGATGCTGCTCATCAAGCGCCTGCTCGAAGAAGAGACTGACCCAGCCGTGCGCCGAGACATTCTCTTCGGCCAGGTGGATGATGCCTACGCCACCATCATGCGCCAGGTGGGCTTTGCGCTCTTTGAGCGCAAGGCGCAT
The DNA here is from genome assembly GCA_035446285.1 of Anaerolineales bacterium. Classification (GTDB taxonomy): domain Bacteria; phylum Chloroflexota; class Anaerolineae; order Anaerolineales; family UBA11579; genus JAMCZK01. Next base: position 160,277 of record DAOMSJ010000004.1, on the reverse strand, counting down.
CAGATGATCGGTGAGGGCGCCAGCGTGGATGAGCTCTCGGCTGCCTACATGTCCAACTTGAACAGCCAGTTCGGCGATTCAATGGAGATCGGTGACGAGTTCAAGTATGAGTGGGTTTCCATCCCGCACATCTACTACTACCCCTTCTATGTGTACGCCTACTCCTTTGGCCAGCTGCTGGTCTTCTCGCTGTACCAGCAATACAAGGCCGAGGGCGACTCTTTCAAGCCGCGCTACATTCAGTTGCTCTCCGCAGGCGGCTCAGACTCGCCGGAGAACATCCTCAAGAATGCCGGCGTAGACATCAAGGACCCGGCCTTCTGGCAGGGCGGCTACGATGTCGTATCCAACATGGTCAACGAGCTCGAGAAGCTGGCGTAGCCCAATAAGTGTGAGAATCAAAAGGCCGGTGCATTGCACCGGCCTTTTTCTTATGAAGAGCAGAAGAATGTAGGGGCGCAGCATGCTGCGCCCCGGCGCACTAGTCCAGCCGCCAATACCACAGGTCGTCAATGCGATAGGTGTAGTCACCCGGGGTGCCGCCGTTCACGTACAGGCCAAAGCGCCCGCCGGAGAAGTGACCATCCTCGATCTCGTCGATCTCAAATTCGTTGGCGTACAGCGTGATGACATCTCCCACCAGGCGGATGCCGATGATATTGGTCTCCTGGCTGCCGCGGCGAATATGGTCTCTCTCCGTCCAGCCGATCAACTCAGTCTTGACATAAGGCGAGGTGGATTCGAGGCGATCCAGGCGATAGGTGCCATCGCAGGCAAAGGCAAAGATATAGCCGTGCGCTCCGGCGCCGCCACTGCTTTGCGGGCCGCGCACAATGAAGCCGTAGGCTTGCTTGCCGCTGCAGTTATCGGTCTTGACCGTCATCTGCAGGAAGAGGTCGTTCGGCGTGGGCGCGGTGAACCACCAGGTGTCGAAGCCCGGCTGTTTGCCGGTCATGTGCAGGTGGCCGCCGCCCAGCGCCAGGCGCATTAAGTTGTCATTGGGTAAGCCGCTCGAATCAGCCCAGTAACGGTCATCATCCATACTGTCGTACAGGGTCGGCGTGTTGCCGTATTCCGCCCGCGCGTCAAAGGGCAGCGGAGTCGCTGTAGCGGTCGCCGTCGGGGTCTCAGACGGAATGGGGGTCTCCGTGGGTGGCACGGGCTCGGTCGGCTCAGGGGTGTTGGTGGGCAGCGGCGTCTCGGTGGCGGTGGGCGATGGCGTGAAGCTCGCCGTGGGTTCCAGGGTCGCCGTGGCTGTGGCGCTGGGCGCGGGCACGAAAGGCAGGGCGCATCCGCTCACCAGCAAGCCTGCACACGCCAGTAAAGGCAATAGTTTTTTCATCAGGTTTAGTCCTTCTTTTTCTCCACTTAAACTATAGAGCAAGCGCCGTTTTTTCGCATGGCGGGCTGCCCGCGCAAATTATTAAGCTCCGAATGTCCCTAGTTGCTTGATAAGGCATAGCCGCACTGGTATAAAAATCGGCGTATGTATATCGCCATTGAGGGCGTGATCGGTGTGGGCAAAACCACGCTGGCGCGCCTGCTTCAACAACGTTTTGATGCTGACCTGCGCCTGGAGGTCTTTGATGAGAATCCCTTCTTGTCAGATTTTTACGGGGATAGGGCGCGCTATGCCTTTCAGACCCAGATCTTCTTTTTGCTCAGCCGCTATCACCAGCAGAACGGTTTTGCGCCAGAAATCCTAAGCCAGGGCAAGAACCTGATCACCGATTACACTTTTGCCAAAGATGCCTTGTTTGCCCGCATCAATCTAAGCGGGGATGAGCTGGAGATGTACTACAACGTGCACGATGCGCTGGCAGAGAAGATCCAACTGCCTGAGCTCATCGTTTACCTGCAGGCCTCCACCGATGTGCTCATGCAGCGCATCACCCGCCGTGACCGCCCCTACGAGCGCCAGATGGAGCGTGCCTACATTGAGACGCTCAACCAGGCCTACGAAGACTTCTTTGACGATTATTTCAAAGGAGTGCCGGTGCTGCGCATCGCCACCGATGAGCTTGACATTATCAGCAGCCCCTCGGCGCAGGAATACGTGGAACAAGAGATCCGCAAAGCGTTACAGTCAGCCCCACGCCAGACGCAGTTCCCGCTGGAATAAAAAAAAGCCCTGCATTTTGCAGGGCTTTTTTTGTTTTACCTACCTAGTTTTCATATCGACTATTGTCTATTTGTTCGTCTTCCCGTTTGGGGCGGGGAGCTGCAGTGGTGGGTGTGTCCTGCCCCGCCCAACGCGCTTCGGCGGCCGCCAACTCGTCCTTCTTGGCGCGGCGCACCATCACCCATTTGCCACAATGCGGGCAGCGGTCAAACTTCTTGGCGCCCATATTGAAACTAAAGAAGCGCAACGGGAACGGCAGCTCACACTTGGGGCACACCGCGCCGCCAGAAATGCCGTACTTGCCACGCTCGGGCTTCTTGCGGATCAACACTGCGGGCAGCACGGTGGTGAGCAGCGTCAGCCCCAGCACAATGCCCAGCAGTGGCAACACCAGCTGCACCATCTTGCCGCGTGTTTCTTCAGGCGAAAGAAAGATGCGCGTGATTTCGTTGGAGCGCAGCTCCTGGCCACCAGACGTATAGCCGATGGCGTAGATCGTGCGCTCGCCCGGTGTGTGATCCTTGGTGGTGAACTGAATGCGGAACGGGCTGCTATCGGCTGTACCGATCAACGTGGAGTCGACATAAAACTCAACGCGCTGCAAAGTGGCCGGCCCCTCAGCGATCAAACTGAACAGCCCCTCAATGTCATTACCAAAACCCGCATAGCCAAAATCGCGGTTCATGCGCAGGCTCAGCCCGGCCTCTTGTGCCTGCACGGGTGCAGCCACAGCAAGCAAGGCGATGGCGAGAATAAATATGACTAACTTCTTCATTAGTTGACCTCAGTTACTTCCAGCGAGTGAGGATAGTTTCGCGCTGGAACAAGCGAATTGCAAAGTACAGCAAAGCCAGATCTACAAACACCAGTGCGCCAGCAATGCTCAGCAGCAGCGATTGGTTCAGCGCCACTGCACCAAACATCTGGCCCAGGAACAGTGCCGTTACCGGCAGCACCAACAGACCCGCCAACTGCTCGGCGGCGCGCGGGTCATTCACGCGTGATGAGATCATGATCGCCAGGCTCACGCCAGTGAGCGAGAGCAGCGGACCAACCACGAAGATGCCCACCAGCCACAACACCGAGAACAAGCGGCCAGCCACCTCGCTACCCGCGATCAACGAAACGCCGAGGGCGAAGATGGCGAAGCTGCCCAGGCTGGCCAGCAAGGCCGGCAGCGCCGCGGCAATCGCCTTGCCCGCCAGCAACTGCGCCGTAGTGATGGGGGTGGCCAACAGTGGTTCCAAGGTGCGCGTAGACTTCTCGCCCACGATGCTGTAAGACGCAATCGTGATAGGGATGATGGCTGGCATCATCAGAAACAACACCAGGAACTGCTGTAGCAGCAAGAGCTGCGTGCACGGCAAACCTTCCAGCGGCCCGCAGGCCGAACTGAGCTGGCTGATCAATGGGCCAAGCTCCGATTGGATGGCGCTCACATCCGCGCCAGCTGTGGTGTACAACATTCCCAACGGGATCATGGCAAACACCAGCGGCATGAAGATGACGCTGAAGATCACGATCTTGTTGCGAAAGACCTCAGCCCATTCCTTGCCAACCAAAACCGCGATCTTTTTCATACCGTCACCTCCGCCGGGGTCTGTGCGCCCAGCAACTGGAAGTACACTTCTTCCAAGCTCTGGCGAATTTCGCCAACGAACTGCACCTCCGCCCCCAGCCCGATCAGCTCACGCAACAACTCCGGATTGTGGGTTTCGGGGTCATCCAGCTTGACCACGATCTTGTCCCCGCGCAAAGTAGCCTCGTGCACATAGGTTTTTTGGCGCAGCGCGCTGGCAAAGGCCTCTGTGGCCGCTGCCAGGTGGAACACCACTGAGCGCCCAAACAACTTGCGCCGCAAAGCGTTGGGCGTATCCACCGCCAGCAACTTGGATTTGAAGACGGCAATGCGGTCGCACAGCCGGTCTGCCTCGTCTAGATTATGCGTGGTGATGATGATGGTGCGGCCCTCGCCGCGCAGCTCCTCGATGAAATCGCGCACCACACGAGAGGCTTCCGGGTCCAGGCCACTGGTGGGCTCATCCAGGAAGATGACCTTGGGCTCGTGCAGCAGCGCACGCGCGATCGCCAGCTTCTGGCGCATCCCCTTGGAGAAGCCGCCCACGGCTTCGTGGCGGCGGCCCCACAGACCCAGCATGCGCAAATAGCGCTCCACCTGGCCAGGGATGTCTTGCACTTCATACAACTCAGCAAAGAAGCCCAGATTGCGCTCGGCGCTCAACTGCTCATACATCCCCGGGGTCTCAGTGAGGATGCCGATGTCTTTGCGCAGCGCGGTGTCGTCATCGCCCACGCGGTGGCCGGCCACCCAGGCTTCGCCTTCAGTGGGCGCAATCAGGGCCGCCAGCATACGGATGGTCGTAGTCTTGCCAGCGCCATTAGGGCCTAACAGTCCGAACACTTCGCCGACCGGGATTTTGATGTCCAGATGGTCTACCGCATCCAGCTGGCCAAAGCGCTTAGTCAGCCCCTGTGCGACAATGGCATCTGCCGCACTAGGGGCTGGGGCTTTTGGGGGTGTTTCACGTGAAACATCCTCGGCCGTCGCCTCTGGCATTTCGGGGCCGCCCTTCCACAGCAGATACAGCGCAAACAGCGCCGTGGGAATGCCCGCCACGATGCCCGTGGGGTACGGGCCAAGCAGTGAGTTCAAGCCAGTAGCCTCAGGATTGATCATGTAGGCGCCCACACCAGCGATACCGTTCAAGCCTGCATGGGCGATGACTGCGGGCCACACGCTGCCGCCGCGCAGCACCATCCAACCCATGATGACTGCCCACGGGATGGTGAACCACACCATCGCCAGCATGCCTGTCCATGGCGCACCGGGGTAATCAAAGCCATAGTTGTGCCCCATGGCAATGATGGGTGCATGCCACAAGCCCCAGATCGCGCCGCCGATCACGGTGGCTTTGCGGAAGCCGAGCGGCATGAGCTTCTGTTGCAGATAGGCGCGCCAGCCAAACTCTTCACCAAAGGTAAAGATGCTGTTGATCACCGGCGCCAGCAAAATGCCCTGGCCTACCTGGATGATCATCAGCGTCCAGATATCAAAGGGCAGCTCCTGCCCAGTCCCCTGCAGAAGCGCATCGATTTGCTGCTGCAGTGAGCTCAAGCCACTGTCGAAGTGGCTGGGATACACCCCAAAGTAAACCGCCAAACCAAGAATGGTGAGGATACTGGGCAGCAACCAGGCCAGCACCCAGCTGAACCATGAGCGGCCCACATTCGGGCGCAGCCACAGATCCTTCCAGCCCTCGCGGGTGATGGCGCGCGTGAGTAGATGGGCGATGGCGGGTGACCACATGCAACCCAGGGCTAGCAGCGTCACCGCCAAGGTGATGCCAGTACCCGGAATGATCTCCGGGCTGTCCACCAGGCCGCCGGTGGCGTAGATCACCGCGGCAAAAGCCCAACACAAACCGAAAGCTATGCCGAGGAAGATCCCAATACGTCGAGTGTCCAATGCTTTCATAAAAAGCTCCAATTGTTTCACGTGAAACATCACGAGAGTTTAGCCAACAAAGTAAACGATGGCGCCGATAAGTAGTGCCGTAAAGACCAAAGTGCCGGCGACGACATACATGGCCATACGAACATCGGTGATGCCATATTGCGTGCGGTACGGATCCAGCGCGCTGCCGGTGTTGACATGTGAGCGCTTGTCAGTGCGGCGCTTGAGGCGCAGGCGGTAGTGGTCAAACTTCTCCATTAACTCCCAGCCATTGACAGCCTCTTCTTGCAAGGCCTTGCTCATTTCCTGTGGCGAATTGAACGCGCCCGTCGAAGAACGCAGGATCTTGAACTCCCAGCCATGCAGATCATCATTCGTGTAATTTGTCATCTCTTGCTCCTCTTCCATCATGTGTTGAAGCGACATCATGGCTGCGGCTACTGCTGTCATCACAACTCCTTTCTTGCAGACTACGTGCTTTTGCGCTCCGCCTGTTTGCGTTCCCATTTGGCGATCTTGCCTTCGATCAGTGTGCGCACCTCACTGGGTTCGAAGCCCAGCCGTTCCGCTTCCTCGATGTAGTGCTCCCCCAGCACCACCAGTTGCTGTTTGCGAAAGCGCTCCAGTTCCTTCCCGGTGGGCGCATCCAAGATGAAGGTGCCGCGCCCGTGTTGCGTGGAGATGATGCCTTTCTCGTCCAGCATGCGGTAGGCGCGCGCTACGGTGTTGAAGTTGATCTGCAGATCAGCTGCCAGTTGGCGCACCGTGGGCAGTTGGTCGCCCGGCTTGAGCTCCCCGCTGGCGATGGCCTGCTTGATCTGGCTTATGATCTGCAGGTAGGCGGGGGTATGGGCGGTAAGGTCTACACTGATTCTGGTTGTAGGGTTCACTGTATCACTGTACCTCTGTATGAATGTATATTTGTATTATTGTATAGACTCTTGATTTTGTCAATACATTCGCTGTCCCTTTTTGCCAGTAGCAACGATAGGCTTAGTGAGGACAGTGCCTGCCTATGATGACCGAAGATCAGCAGATTGCTGCGGCCCAGCGTGACCTGGCCGCGTTTGACGCGCTCTACCTGGCCTATGCGCCGCGCGTGTTTGGCTACCTCTACAGCCGTATCGGACAGCGCGCTGAGGCGGAGGAGCTGACCGCGCAAACCTTCCTGGCCGCGCTGGAGCAATTGCCGCGTTACCAGCACAAAGGCCACTTCGCCGCCTGGCTGTTTGCCATCGCCCGCCACAAAGCCGCCGACACTTTCCGCTCCCGCCCTACTGAGATGCTCGACTCAGCTCGCCATATCAGCGATGAAAGCGATGTGCTGCACGCTGTCGCCCACACCCAGGAGCTACAGGCCCTGCGCGCCCAGATAGCGGCCCTACCCACTGAGCAGGCTGAGTTACTGCGCTTGCGCTATGTGGCTGAGCTCAGCTTTGCTGACATGGCCGTGATGCTTGGCCGCAGCGCGGGCGCCATCAAGAAATCTGTTTACCGCTGCCTTGACCGCTTGCAGCGCGAGCTAGAGGTCCACCATGTCTAACGCCACCTTCCACCCCCTCGAATCCGTTGTGCAGGCGGCCATGCAGCCGCCCGCCCCGCGGCCGCAGTTTCAGGCGGCGCTGCGCCAGCGGCTGCAACACGCCGCAGCCACACCGCCTACTACTCCGGCGCCGCGCTGGCGCTTCAGCCGCCGCTTGGCCGTAGCCGGTTTGGTGGCGGCAGTGGTGCTGGCCATCACGCTGGCCCTAGGGCCGCAGCGCGTGCTGGCTCAAGTTCTAGGTTGGTTTGGCTATGTGCCCGGTACCGGCTATGTAGAAAGTGAAGCCGGCCTGCGTGTGCTGGCCAATCCTCACACACTGGAGCAAGATGGCATTCGCGTGTCAACGGTAGATGGCCTGGTGGATGACCAACACACGGTGCTCACCTTCCTGTTTGAAGGGATTCGCCAGGAGCAAAAGCCAACCTCCGAAGATGTGCCCGGTTGCTTTGATAACCCAAGCATCCAATTGCCTAACGGAGACATCTTGGAAGTGCTGAGCGGTACTGGCGGCGGCGGGCACAGCTGGATGCAGTTGCAACTCAGCTACCCCGCCATCCCCGCCGATGTGAACGAGGCCACGCTCCTGGTGCCCTGCGTGCCCGAGGTGCTGCCTGGCCTGGGACCAGAGAATATGACCATGCCGCTGTTGTTTGCACCCGCGCCCGAGGGTTTCCAAGCCTTGCCCGTGCAACCGCTTACACAGTCCAGCGAAACTGCGCCCACTCCATACGGCTTTGCCTTAAGTGTGGAAGATTACGTTGAGCTTGACGATGGCTACCTGATCCGCGGCCGCCTCTCCTGGGAGCACAGCGAGTTCACCGCGCCCGAATTTTGGTGGATCGGTCTCACCCTTGTAGATGCGCAGGGCAGCATCATCCCCACAGAGTTTGAAGAGTTCCCCAACCCGCCGAGCGACCCCAGCCAGCGCTTCCTCACCTGGACATTGCGCACGGACACGAAGCACATCACCAGCCCGGCACGCATTGTGCTGGATGATCTCTCTGTACGCATTACGGAGCCAGCCGATACTCCGGCGCAATTCTCCTTGGATTTAGGTGCCAATCCTACAGATGGTCAGCGCTGGCAGGTGGATACGCAGTTGCCTCTGGGCGCGCATGCCGCCCAGGTTGAGTCAGCCACTTTTGTCTCCCGTGCCGATGGCACCTATGCGCTGGAGACCCGTATCTTCTTCGACCCTGAAGCGATCACCTATATCACCGTGCTGGATAAAGACAACCGTAGCCAAGGAATTGGGCTGTATGGCGGCCCCGTTGAACCAGGTATTTTGGAGCAAGGCCTGATCTACGACTACTTGCCCACGGGCATCCATCGTTTCTGGGTAGACAACTACTTTGTTCGTATGGAAGGGCCTTGGCAGGCAGAGCTCAGTCTGCCCACTGCCAGCGAAGCTGCCTCGCCCGCCAGCGATGTGTGCTTGCGGTCAACTGATTGGCAGCAGGCCAGCAGCCAGCTGCCTGAGGGCGTGCACGGACGTCTGGTGATCCAGGAGTTTGCTGGCGGCATGCTGCCCAACCTGTATCTGATCTCATTGGATGGCAGCGATAAGCAGCTCATCGATGTGGGCAGCTGGCCGGCGCTATCACCCGATGGCAAGCAGTTGGCCTACGCGCGTGACGGAGTGCAGGTGTTGGATCTGACCACCGGCCAGACGCGTACCCTCATCCCGCAGGACAGCTCCTACGCCATGGCTTGGTCACCTGATGGCACGCAGCTAGCTTTCGTGCGCGGCGGGCAAGGCGTTTTCCGCATCCAGGCCGATGGCAGCGGTGTGCAGGCGCTGCCGGGCAGCAGCAGCGATATGACCGATATTGCGGGCTGGCTGCCGGATGGCGAGCACATCGTGGTGAGCCGCAGAGTGCCCGGCGGCACGCTTGTGCAAACCTTGAATATTCACACAGGAGCCTTGAGCGACAAAACCGAGATCGACAACCTGAAGGGCGGCTTTGTCACCCTCTCGCCGGATGGCAGCCAGATCACCTTTGCACAGACTGTCTTCGGCGGCTTTCAGTACAGCCTGTTCACCGCCCCGTTGGATGGCAGCACCACGCGCCTGCTGGCCGAATCCAGTAACGAGATGATGTACAGCGCGGGGGCTTGGCTGGGACAAGATTGGCTGGTTGTGAATTTACTGGAGCCAGACACCTTATCCTACCAACCACCTTTGCTGCTAAACGTAAACACCTGCGAGAGCTACGTGTTGCCGTTGTCCGGCGTACAGGTGGTGGCGGCGGGGATGCCTTAGCATGGGGCGAGACTAGTACTCCCTGCGCCTTAAGAGAAGGTTTTAGCGCGTAACAAGTGCCAGGCTGGTCAACCGAACCCCTTGTTTAGTATCCCAGGGAAGTTCGCCCAAGGGCAAGACCTGCATCTCTGGCAATTCTTTCTTGATTCGTTGGAAAGCGAGCCATGGGCCTGTGATTGCAACACCGTCGGGATATAGCGGTTTGCCTTTAGGGTGAAAATCGTGAAGCAGCAAAATACCATTGGGTGCTAATAAGTGAGAACAAGCGGCGGTCTCACGATAGACAAAGTCGGCAAGATGTGAGCCATCGAGGAAAATAAAATCATACTGTTCTTGGTTGGTGCCAAGAAAATCAACTGAGGAGGCTGTGACAAACGTACATATGTCTTGTAATGCCAAGTGTTCAAGATAACCTGACGGAGAGTGTGAGAGCCCTGCTTTTTTCCAGGGACCATTATCAGAGTTTACATCTACCAGGTCCACGGTTGTTAACTTGCCGTTGTTTGCAAGCCTTTTGAGCGATAAAGCAAAATAGAGCGTGGACGCGCCAACATGAGTGCCAATTTCTAAAACACGCTTGGGTTTAAACAAGCTAACCAGCGCGTATATAGCCCTTCGATCACCAGGTTCACTCCCTCATGAGCTTCAGGATTGTTAAAGACTTTTGTAACAACAGCATGATCTTTTTCCCAAGCTCCGTTTAAGTCCTCACTCACCAATGAAGTATGTAACTCACTGGAATTCAAAAGAGGCAAATGATCAGCCTTTATAGGTAACCGAGGTACGCGGGCTAGACGGAATACATCCCGCAACAAACGAACGTAGTTTAAAAGCTTGGTTACTATAGAGTCTCTCATTGCCCGTATTATAAGAGCTAGCCTGGTGCTGACCCGCTATGTAGCTCAGCATCAAAGCAGGCGTACAAAACTCGCCTAATCACACTGGAGAACCTTATGCGGAAAGTCATCTTTGCCATCAACATCTCGATAGACGGATACTGCGGCCACGAAAGCATGAGCCCGGATGATGAAACCAACGCCTTCTTCACGCAGATGCTGCAGGATACGGGCGTTGAGGTCATGGGCCGCAACACTTATGATTTGATGTATCCCTACTGGCATGAGGTGGCCGTCAATCAATCCGGCACGCAAAGTGAGAATGAATTTGCACAGGCATTTGATGCGGTGCAGAAGATCGTATTCTCAAGGACGATGAAAAGCGCAGCGTGGGTCAACACAACCCTGCTGCACTCAGGCTTGGGTGAAGAAATCCAGAAGCTCAAAGAGCAACCCGGCAAAGATATCTTTATCGGCGGGCTGAACCTCGGCTCACAGGTTGCCAAGTTGGGCTTGATCGATGAGTATTACTTTGTTGTGCATCCCGCCATCGTGGGCAAAGGCCCGCGCTTGTTTGAAGACGGCGGCGAGCACAGATTGACGCTGGTCGAGACGAGGACCTTCCGCTCCGGCGTTGTGATGCTTCATTACAAGAAGTAGCCAATAAAAGCCCCGGCATTTGCCGGGGCTTTTTAGTTCAGTCGGGCGCGCGCCCACCCACACCAGGTTTTGGCTTTGTCCTTGCCCGGATTGCTTAGGCCAGCTTCGCTGTGGCGTTGCGGTAGGCTTGGCCGTACAGGTGATACATGATCAGTGAACTGATCGTGCCGGTAAAGTAAATTCCCACACACAGCAGCAGAAAGCCGACAAAACTGGCCACCATGCTAACTACGTACGCAAAGAGAGAAGCCCCTACAAACTGCTGCCAGTTGGCTGCAAAAAGCCGCCATACGGTGCGCGGGTCGAGCGCTGCTCGGATTGAGAGTGTGTCTGCAAAGATGGCGGAGATCACCGGAATGCCCAACGCAATGATCAAGCTCCAGGCCAGCACGAGCGCTTGAAAGCACAGAATGGCGATGATGGCTATGTCTTCATTGTCGAGCAACGCAGGGGTTATCAACAATGGAATGAGCAGCAACAAAGGAATTAAGAGAATCAGGATCAAAGCTATGTACTTCAACCCGGCCACTACATAATCTCCCAGGCCGTCCCAAGAGGGTAATTCGGCCTTGCCAGTTTGTATCAGGGTGCGCTGCATGTAAATGACCCAGCCCAGCACAGGGATAGAGCCAAAAGCGGTAAGCATAAGCAAGGCGGCTACCGCGATTTTCTCCAGCCACTTGGGGTCCTTGAATGGAAAGCGGATGGCTGCGTCAAGGTCAAGACTTGTGTTTTGTGTCATGGTCTATGTCTCCCTTCATCACAGTATATTCTATGCCCTCAGCGGCCCATCAGGGGCGGGTGGTAGAATCCCCAAAGTAACCAACTTTGCTCGTTCAAGGAGCCACAGGCATGGAAAAGCAAGTCGCTACATTTGAAGTCAAGAAGGGCCTGGCCCAAATGCTGAAGGGTGGCGTGATCATGGATGTGGTCACTGCTGAACATGCCCGTATTGCTGAGAATGCTGGCGCCGCCGCCGTGATGGCCCTGGAGCGCGTGCCCGCCGATATCCGTGCGCATGGCGGCGTGGCCCGCATGAGCGACCCCGGCCTCATCGAAGAGATCATGAGCACCGTCAGCATCCCCGTGATGGCCAAAGTGCGCATCGGCCACTTCGTGGAAGCCCAGATCCTCGAATCGCTGGGTGTGGACTATGTTGACGAGTCTGAAGTGCTCACCCCGGCCGACGAAGCCAATCACATCAACAAGCATGACTTCAAGATTCCTTTTGTGTGCGGATGCCGCAACCTCGGCGAAGCCCTGCGCCGTGTCGGCGAAGGCGCTGCCATGATCCGTACCAAGGGCGAAGCCGGCACAGGCGATGTCATCGAAGCTGTGCGCCATGCCCGCACCGTGCTGGGCACTGTACGTAAGTTGCAAACCATGCCAGGCGAAGAAGTGATGGCGCTGGCCAAAGAACTCGGCGCGCCGTATGAGCTGGTGAAAGAAACCAAGGAGCTGGGCCGCCTGCCGGTGGTCAACTTTGCTGCGGGCGGCATTGCCACCCCGGCAGATGCCGCGTTGATGATGCAGCTCGGCGTTGATGGTGTCTTCGTGGGTTCCGGCATCTTCAAGTCTGGTGACCCCGCTCGCCGCGCCGAGGCGATCGTCAAAGCCACCACCCACTACAACAACGCCAAGATCCTGGCTGAGGTCAGCCGCAACCTGGGTGAGCCGATGGTGGGACGCCAGGTCACCGATATTCCTGAAGCCGATCTGATCGCCAAGCGCGGTTGGTAATACTCTCTAATCTCCAAATCTCGAATCAATAACTAGAGATTCGAGATTTGGAGATTTTGCAAATGATGAATCCTTCCCCCACCATCGGCGTCCTCGCTCTCCAAGGTGATTTTGCAGAACACGCAGCCATGCTGGCGCGCCTGGGTGCCACCGTGCGCGAGGTGCGCCTGCCTGAAGAGCTGGAGGGGCTTGATGGCCTGGTCCTGCCCGGCGGCGAATCCACCACGATTGGCAAACTGGCCACCGATTACGGCCTAATAGAGCCTCTGCGCCAGTTCGGCCAGAGCAAGGCCATCTATGGCACCTGTGCTGGCGCTATCTTCCTCTCGAAGGATGCTGAGCGCAGCCAACCCCTATTGGGCATCATGGATATCACCGTGGAGCGCAACGCCTACGGCCGCCAGGTTGAGAGCTTTGATGTCCAAGTGCCTGTGCCCGCCCTCAACGGCCTGGCGGCTGGCGACCCGCCCGTGCGCGCTGTCTTCATCCGTGCCCCGCTCATCAAAAGCGTCAGCGGTGAGGCCACGTCGCTCGCCAGCCTGCCGGATGGGCGCATCATTGCCGCCCAGCAGGGCAAGCTGCTCGCCACCGCCTTCCACCCTGAGATCTCAGGCGATGACCGCTTTCACCGCTACTTCCTAAAACTGGCTGAAAGTTAACATAACCTTGATGCAGTTGAAATAGCGCTGTTGTAAAATAGCTGGGTGTCGCAAGACTTTACAATTGCAGATCTTGGGGCGCTGAACATCGCCCGACAGCAGGTCCTTTTCCTCCACAATCAATCTGTGCTTACACGCGGCGCGGCTGCACTCACCCGCCGAGCCGTCTTGGCGCCACTGTGTACCTTCACCGGTGTGCACACCAGCATTGATTCAGACGAAGGGCTGATTCTGCAGGCGCAACGCTTCGCAGGCCGCTCGCTGGCGGCATTGATCTTTGCTGCGCCACAAACGCTATCCGCTTATACGCCGCTGGTGGAGTTTATGCTCAAGCAGCTCGGCCCATACGGTGTGCAAGGGGTGGTGGCTGAGCTGGATGAACACAGCGCTGCCAGCGCGGCCTTGCAAAAGGCCGGTCTGAGCGCACAAACACACCAGCGCATTTGGAAGTGCACCACCCTGCCATCCGCCGGGCAAGACAATCTGCTGTGGCAGCCATACCTCAGCCGCCACGCGCTGGCTGTGCGCCTGTTGCGCAACAGCCAGGTGCCGCCGCAATTGCAGCACCTGGAGTATGGGCCGGCTGACACACAAGATAGTTTTGTGCTGTATCACGAAGGCACCCTAACTGCCTTTGCCGATGTGCAGCGCGGCCCTAAGGGGATCTGGGTGCAACTGACCGCCCAGCCGGGCCAGCACATGGCCGACCGGCTGATGGCGCTGCTGATCCAGCTGCGCCCGCGTGCCAGCCGCCCCGTGTATTTTTCCGTGCGCGCCCACCAGGATTGGCTGGAGCCACTCCTCGAAGGGTTGGATGCCCAACCCGGCCCGCGTCAAGTGGTGCTGGTGCGCCGCATGGTGCAGCCCGTAAAGGTGCACGATGTGCAAAAGATCGCTCGAGCCGCCGGCATCGAGGCCTCGACAATTCAATACCCCGTGCAGCAAGCTGCACCCGTGGACGAACAATGACAAGACGCCAAATCACAGATGACCTGGATGCACTGCTCGGTGTGCTGCCTGACGATGTGCAGACCGCCGTGCGTGATCATAACAACAGTGGCGACCTACTAGAGATCATTCTCGACCTCGGCCGTGTTCCCACAACGCGCCTGGTGAATGAAGAAGTAACCCTGCTGGAGCGCGAGATAGACAAAGACGACATTGAGTATGTTGTCAGCCGTCTGCGTGATTTTGACGAAGACAACCGCGCCGGCATCGAACGCAGCCTGCATCGCATCTCGGCCATTCGCAACCGCCGCGGCGATGTGGTTGGTCTGACCCTGCGTGTGGGCCGCGCCGTCTACGGCACTATCGACATCATCGAAGACCTGATTCAGGATGGCAAGAGCCTGCTGATCCTCGGCCGCCCCGGTGTAGGTAAGACCACGCTGCTGCGTGAAGCGGCCCGCATCCTGGCCGAGAAGAATCGCGTCGTCATCGTGGACACCTCCAACGAGATCGGTGGCGATGGCGATGTGCCGCACCCTGCGGTGGGCCGCGCCCGCCGCATGCAGGTGGCCACCCCCTCCATGCAGCACGAAGTGATGATCGAAGCTGTGGAGAATCACAACCCGCAAGTCATCGTCATTGACGAGATTGGTCGTGAGCTCGAAGCCAAAGCCGCTCGCACCATTGCCGAACGCGGCGTGCAGCTCATCGGCACTGCCCACGGCAACTCGCTGGAGAACTTGCTGCTCAACCCCACCTTGTCTGACCTGGTGGGCGGTATCGAGTCAGTCACTCTCTCTGATGAAGAAGCCCGCCGCCGTGGCACGCAAAAGACCGTGCTTGAGCGCCGCTCGCCGCCAACCTTTGATGTGTTGGTCGAGATCCAGTCGCGCAGCCAGTTCGCCGTGCATCGTGATGTCACCTCCGCTGTCGATTCCTTGCTGCGCGGCTACCCCATGGAGCCGGAACAACGCACTCGCGCCGAAGACGGCCAGATTCACGTCACCCAGGCCCCTGAGCCACAGCGCCCAGGTGCGCCGCGCCGCAATGAGCCCGCCCCAGCGCGCAGCAGTACGCGCCTTGGCGCCCAGGTAGCCGCCCCGGCGCAATCACGCACCCCGCGCCGCCGCGAGCCGGCCGCGCAGCCCGAGCCTGACGCAGCCTATGCGCGCACCCAAACGGCAACGGCCACAAGAGAGGCGCCCGCGCCACGTAGCGCCAGCAGCCTGCAACCGGTGCGCATCTACCCCTTTGGGGTGGCGCGTAACCGCCTGATGAATGCCGCCAAGCATGTAGGGGTACCCGTCATTCCCGTGAATGACCCCGGTGAAGCCGATGTGCTGGTGACCTTGCGCACTTATTATCGCAAACGCCAGCGTCCCATTGTGGATGCCGAGCAACGCGGCATGCCGGTGTATGTGCTGCGCGCCAATACCGTAGTGCAGATGGAACGTTTCCTCTCCGGCATCTTTGAGCTGCCCAATCAGGCAGACGAGACTGGCGATATGGATGAGCAGCTCGGCCAGACGCGCCAAGCCATTGACGCCGTGCTCAACGGTGAGCGTTGGGTGGAGCTTCCGCCTGCCTCGTCCCACGTTCGCCGCCTGCAACATCAAATGGTCGAAGAGTCCAAGCTGGTCTCGCACTCCTATGGCAAAGAGCCCAATCGGCGCGTGCGTATCTTTCGGGAATAGGAAAAAAAGTGAACAGTGAGCAGGGATAAGTGAGTAGGAGTAGAATGGCTGCGAAAGCGATAATTCTCTAATCTCATCTACTGATTACTGTTCACTATTCACTCATCACTAAAACCCTCATGACAAAACACATTGGTATTGTTGGCGTCTCGTATGAAGGTGCCGCGCTGTGCTATCGCACCATCATTCAGGAAGGTAAAGATTTCCTCGGCCCCTTCCAAAATCCTGAAGTCACTATGCACAACTTCAGCATGGCTGCCTATCACTTCCCTTCAGAAGAAGGCAAATGGCACGAGGTCAGCGAGACGATTTTGGAATCGGCGCGCAAGCTGGCCCAAATCGGCGCCGAAGTACTGATCTGCCCGGATAACACGGTGCACGTTGCTATTGACCCCATCATCGAGCGTTCACCGCTGCCCTGGCTGCACATTGCCGAAGAAGTGGCACGTGAGGCTGAGGTGCGCGGCTACAAACGCGTCGGCTTGCTCGGCACGCAGCCGCTGATGGAAGGGCCGGTGTATCCGCGCAAGTTCGAGCCGCGCGGCATTGAGCTGCTCACGCCCACACTCGAGCAGCGCCAACAAGTGCATAAACACATTGTGGATGAGTTGATCTATGGCACGCTCCTGCCGGAGACGCGCCGCTACTTTCAATCACTAATTGAACAGTTTGCCGAGCAAGGCTGTGATGCTGTGGGCTTGTGCTGCACAGAAATTCCCCTGCTGATCGAGCCGCAGGATTCGGTGCTGCCCACACTCGATTCGACACGCTTGTTGGCGCGTGCCGCCCTGCGCTATGCGGCCGACTAAATAAAAACGCTTGCGTTCAGCAAGTTTTTTTATTCAATCATGTCATTCCAAGCGGATGTCTAGATCGACACCAGATCGCCGAACCTGGCTCAGCGAGGAATCCTTATAGTCTTGTATTCCAAGTAAGGTTGATTTTTTAAAAACTGCCATCTGAGCGGTTAACGTCGAATGGTTACCTTCTTGACGTAGCGGTTCACCGCGCCGAAGCGATACTTGTATTCCTCATCGCCGCGCATGAAATCAAACACGCTGCGCCTGTTGGTGATACACCACTCTATCATCTCGGCCATCATCAACCAGCCCGGCGAGAGTTGCGCGTGGGCGTTGCTGAAGCCGGCGTTGTAGCCCCAGATACGATTGTCATAATCAAAATTGAGATAGGCCGCGGCGCGCTGGCGCCCCACCTTCAAGAAGATGAGCTGCAGCCAGCCTCCGGCAAACGCGGCGTGGGCAATCGCTTCCATCTGGGCGCGCATGGCGGGCTGAAGAAAGACCAGCTTGTCCTGCTCCTGCGCCATCAGGCCAAAGAAGTCCTCCAGCGCCTGATCCAGTTCGCTGGCTTCCGTGATGAACTCAGTCGTCACCGGCAGCACATTGCGGGCGGCTTTGCGCACCTTGCGGCGCAGCTCGTGTGCCTGCTTGCTGTCGATGCTTTCCAGGTATTCGTCAAAACTGGCGGGCAGCGGGATGTACGGGCACGGTTGCAATACCTCTTCGCTAACCTGCAGGCTGCTGCCTTCGGCGGCAGCAGTCAGTGCAACGATTGTTTGCGATTCATCCAGCAGGTTGTAAAACTCCAGTTGCTGCCAGCTAGCATCGTTTTGCAATTCATTGATGACCGCCTGCGTGAACGCCGCCAGCTCCGCCGGGCGGCAGATCAGGTCCAGATAATCAGCGATCTCGTGGCTGCCGATGAGCAGCAATTGCACTTTGCCCTCGGTGTCTGTGCTGCGGAACAGTGGGGCAATGCCCACCAGTGCGCCGTTCTCGTCGCGCCCGGTCAGGATATGCAGTTCGGCCTGTTGCCACTCCCCGCCGCCCAGGTGTTGCCACCAGGCGCGTTGGAAGGCGTAGGTCAAAAAGGGCAAATTGAGATGGCTTTCTTGCAAAAGCGTATCCCACTCCTGCTGCAGAGTCGCCCAGGAGTCTGTGCTGCGAATAATGTCTATTTTCATGTGTGGAGTTGGTGCTGCGTGTACAAAATGGCTCTGGGATTTTACCAGTATAATTTTTTGCGCGCGTCGTACGTGTTCATGTACAACCGCAGCGCGACGAAATGGCAAACGCGCTCGATCTCTTCGTAGTTCCCCTTTATAGACGCAACGGACAAGACCAGGCTTACCTGCCTGGCTTGCACCTGTTGGCCGCGCCCAAGCGTGCCGCCCGCGGCCGCACGGGGGAACGCCTGATCCTGCAGCTCACCCTGCCCCCCGAGCTGGCCCTCAGTGCAGACCAGCAGCACGCCCTACTCTCCGACCTGGCCGCGGGGTACTTCCGCACGCCGGGTTCTGTCACCACTGCGCTGCGCGATCAGTTTGATCGCCTCAATACCTACTTTTTACAGCTCAACCAGCGCAACCCGTCCGCAGCGGGCGCCCAGGCTGTGCGCTTTGCGGCCGTCTCCGTGCGCGAGGAGCGTGTCACCCTGGCGCACTCTGGCCCGCAGCACGCCTTCCAGCTCAATAGCAGTATCCAGCACTTTTATGATGCCCCTGCTGCGGGCCGCGGCCTCGGCCTGAGTAGCCAGACCAGTATTCGTTTCTATCAAGCCGAGCTGGCCGTGGGCGATTGTTTGCTGCTGGCGCCGGATATTCCCGGCACTTGGAATGAAAAGACCCTCACTGGTGTCAATGGACAAAAGCTATCCACCCTGCGCCGCCGTTTTCTAAGCGAATCTGGCGATCAGTTGCGCGCGGTGTTGGTGATGGCGCAACCCGGCAGCCAGCGAATCAGCCTGATGACCAGCTTTGAAGAGGCGCCTGCCGCCCCGGTTGCCCAAGCGGCGCAAGCGCGGCCGCGTCTGAGCAATGCCCAGGCCTGGGAAGCGGTGCAGCACGAAGGGCCACCCGAAGCGCACCTGAGCCAGCCCGCCACCATCGAAGATACTGCTGCCCATGCAGTTACCAGCAATGAGCAGCCTATAGCTGCGGCGGATGATTTCCCAGCGCAGACCGCGAGCGAGGAGTGGCCGCCGCGCCGCCAGCAAGCCGAGGAGCCCAGCGGCTTTTCGGTGTTATGGAACGAAATTTCAACACGCGCCACTTCTTTTTGGCAGCGTAGTTCCCCCGTGCTGCGCAGCATCCTCATGCGCTTGTTGCCGGATGAGCCTGTCTTCAACCTGCCGCGCCAAACACTTGCCATCATTGCCATCGTGGTGCCATTGGCCGTAGTCATATTGGTGTCAGTGGTTTACCTGCAGTTCGGCCGCGTGCAGCTCTATCAAAACTATCTCGCCCAGGCACAAAGCGCCGCCACCCTGGCGCAGGAGCGCAGCAACCCCACCGAAGTGCGCCAGGCTTGGATAGCGGCCGTGTACTTTGCCGAACGTGCCTCCGCCTACGAGCAGGATGCTGAGGCCGCCGCGCAGCTGCTGGCCGAGGCGCGCCTTGAGCTCGATGGCCTCGATCTCATCGAACGCATGGATTTCCAGCCTGCACTGTTCACCAACCTGCCGCGCAATACCAATATCATTCGCATGGTGGCTGATACCCGGGACCTGTACCTGCTGGATGCTTTTACTGGCAAGGTCATCCGTGCCTTCCTCACCTCCAGCGGTTACCAGGTCGATAACAAGTTTTCCTGTGAGCCCGGCCCTTACGGCGGTGTCATCGTGAGCGAGTTGGTGGATATTGCCTTGGTCAGCAACCACTCACAAGGCGCTACCGTGGCTGCTCTGGATGTGAATGGCAATATGATCTTCTGCATTCCAGAGCAGCGCCCGCTGGCCATCTCCCTGCTGCCGCCGGATAGCTTTTGGGGCACGCCCAAATCCATCGCCATCGAAAATGGCAACCTGTATGTGCTGGATCCGGTCACCAATGCGGTGTGGATCTACTTTGGCGAAGATGGCTCCTACCCCAACCCGCCGCGCTTCTTCTTTGGCTCGCAAGTTCCCAGCATGCAGCACATCCAGGACATTGCTCTGGATGGCAACATCCTCTATATGTTGGATTTAGACGGCCATGTTGTGCAGTGTGAATTCAGCGACGATCTGGATAACCCCACCACCTGTGTCGACCCGGTGGAGTATGTAGACACGCGCCCCGGCCAGCAAAGCGGCCCAACGGTTGCCGGGGCCACCTTCTCTGAATTGCTGGTCACCGAACCGCCCGGCCCGTCTATCTTTTTTGCAGACCCCATTACTCCTGCGGTGTATCAGTTCAGCACGCGCATGAATATTGTGCGCCAGTTGCGCAGCCAGACGGAGCTGCCTGAAGAAGTCGTCAGCGCCTTCACCATCTCGCCCAACCGGCTGGTCTTTTTGGCCTTCGGCAATCAAGTCTTCTTTGGCCCGCTGCCATAAGCGTGCAGGTGCAGCATGCCGGAGTTTGTTGAACTCGCCGTAAACGTCCCCAAAGTTTCGGGTGTCTTTCATTATCATGTGCCGCCAGAGCTGGCGGGCAAGCTGCGCCCAGGCCAGCTGGTGCTGGCCCCGTTTAACACCCTGGTGGTGCAGGGTGTGGTGTTGCGCAGTGTTGCGCAACCCGAAGTCGCCGACACCAAGCCCATAGACAGCCTGTTGGATGATGAGCCTGTGCTCACCTCCCAGCAGATCGAGCTGGCGCGCCAGCTCAGCCACACGACCCTGGCGCCGCTGGCGGCCTGCGTAGCGCTGATGCTGCCCCCGGGCATCGGCCAGTTGGCCGATGTGCGTTACAGCCGCACAGAGGTTCCCGCACCACAGCTTACTCCCGCGCAAACGCTGCTATTGAGCACACTGGAGGCGCGCGGGCCGCTACGCGCCCGCCAGTTGGACAAAGCGCTGCCGCGCCGCAATTGGCGCGCCGCCATCAGCATCTTGCAAGGTCACGGCCTCATTGCCACTGAGCCAGTCATTCCTATGCCGCGTCAAAAAGCCAAGCTGGTGCGTACGGCGCGCTTGCGTCAGCCGCCCGCGGCGGGCACACAGCTGAGCAAGTCTGCCGAGGCGCATGTACGCCGCACTGCTTTGCTGGATGCCTTGCAGCGCGAAAGTGGCTACATGCCCACCGAGTGGCTGTTTGCAGAGAGCGGCGCCTCCCTGCCAGACCTGGCCTATCTTGAAAAACACGGCTATGTAGAGCTTGGCCAAGCAGAACAAGTGCGTGACCCGCTGGAGGGTTTGCAAACGGCTATGGATGTGGCCCACACGCTGACCACAGCACAGGAGCAGGCTTGGCAAGCAGTGCAATCTTCCTTGAATACAAAGAACGCCAAGCCTATTCTGTTGCACGGTGTCACCAGCTCCGGCAAGACGGAGATCTATCTGCGCGCTGTAGCCGAAGTATTGCAAACCGGCCGCACCGCGCTGGTGCTGGTGCCAGAGATTGCGCTCACGCCGCAAACGGTGCAGCGTTTCTTTGCTCGCTTTGGCAACACTGTGGGTTTGCTGCACTCCGAACTTTCGGATGGAGAGCGTTACGACACCTGGCGCCGCGTGCGCCGTGGTGACCTGCGCGTGCTCGTCGGCCCGCGCAGTGCCCTCTTCGCCCCACTGCAAAACATTGGCCTCATCGTGTTGGATGAGGAGCATGACGACAGCTACTACGAAGCCAATCAAGATGTGCACTACCACGCCCGCCGCGCCGCGCTGGAGTACGCCAAGATACACAACGCGCTGGTACTAATGGGCTCAGCCACACCTGATGTAGGCTCGTACACGCAAGCACGCGGGGGTCAGTGGCAGCTGCTTGAGCTGCCCGAGCGTGTGCAGGCGCACAGCGGCCACGGCAGCGCCGGCCGCGCCCCGGAACTGCCATCCGTTGAGATTGTGGACATGCGCCGTGAGCTCAAGGCTGGTAATCGCTCTATCTTCAGCCGTACCTTGCAAAATCAACTGGAGCAAGTCATCCAGCGTGGGCAGCAAGCCATCTTGTTTCTCAACCGCCGCGGCAGCGCTACGTATGTGTTCTGCCGAGACTGCGGCTATGTGCTGCGCTGCCCCAATTGTGAGACTCCGCTGACACAACACGCGCGTGGCGAACTCACCCATGATCTGGTCTGCCACCAATGTGGCTACCACCGCATTTCGCCCAAGCAGTGCCCGCAATGCGAGAGCACTCAAATCCGGCACTATGGCATGGGCACCGAGAGCGTGGTGGCCGAAGTATCGCGCCTGCTGCCTGAGGCGCGTGTTCTCCGTTGGGACCGAGACAGCACGCGCAGCAAAGGCAGCCACCAGCGTATCCTCACCCAGTTTGCCGATGGCCACGCCGATGTGCTGGTGGGTACACAGATGCTCACCAAGGGATTGGATCTACCTAAAGTGACGCTGGTCGGTGTGGTGCTTGCCGATGTTGGGCTGCAGATGCCCGACTACCGTGCGCCTGAGCGCGTATTCCAACTACTCACCCAGGTAGCCGGCCGCGCCGGCCGTAGCGCCCTCGGTGGCAACGTTATCTTTCAAACCTTCCAGCCGGAGCATTATGCGATCAAGGCTGCTGCGGCGCATGATTACGCTGCCTTCTACGAAACCGAAAACACGTACCGCCGCCAGCTGCGCTATCCCCCATATGCTCAATTGGTGCGCCTCGAGTATCGCCACCTGGATGAGCGCAAGGCTGAGCAGGAGGCCGGCGCGCTGGCGGCTGAGTTGCACGCCCAGATCGCGCGGCAGGCGCGCGGCGCCACGGATGTGATCGGCCCGGCGCCCAGCTTCCACGCGCGCGTCAACAAGGAATACCGCTGGCAGTTGATGTTGCGCGGCCCGCAGCCCGTCGAGTTGCTGCGCGGCTTGCGTTTGCCGGGCTGGCGTATTGAAGTAAATCCGCCAGCGCCACTATAATCACCGCAGGAGACAGCCGTGCGCAGAGAATTGGTCAGTTGGGAAGAAGTACAGCACCTCATCAACTTGCTCATGCAGCAGTTTGAGCATGACTTTGAAGCGATGCTGATGGTGACGCGCGGTGGCATTGTGCCCGGCGGTATGCTGGCTGAGCGCATGGGGCTGGCTGAGATCCTTACCGCCGCGGTGGACTTTCCCGCCCAGATGGAAATTGCCCGCCAAAAAATGCTGGTCTTCCCCAAATTTGTGCAATTTCCTGATGATGAATTGCTGCGCGGCCGCCGTATTCTGGTGGTGGATGATGTCTGGGGTTCTGGCCGCACCAGTACCGCCGTCAAGAACCGTGTGTCTGCTGCTGGTGGTATGCCCTTCACTAGTGTTCTGCATTTCAACCCCCATCGCAATCTCTTCGATAGCACCCGCCCGGATTACTTCGCCGCCAGCACAGACGCCTTCATCGTCTATCCCTGGGAGCATGAGCCAACCGCCGGCTGGGCCATGCGGGACTATTAGGCTGGAGATTAGAGACTAGTAACTAGTAAGTAGTAATTGGCTAGTAGGCCAATTCAATCTCAAACCTCTAATTACCAATTACTGCTTTACCAACTCTGCGTACTTGCTGCGCAGTTTGCTGATCTTTGGTGGGATGACCGCCATACAATACCCTGAGAACGGATTGCGCTCAAAGTAATTGTGGTGATACTCCTCGGCCACGTGGAAATCGCCCAGCGGGGCAAGCTCGGTGACGATGGGGCGCGAGTACTCGGCGGCGTGTTGGCGCATAAAGGCTTCCGCCTCGGCGCGCTGCGCCTCGTCAGCATACAGGATGGTGGAACGATACTGCGTGCCGATGTCATTGCCCTGGCGATTGAGCGTCGTGGGGTCGTGCGTGGCGAAGAAAGCCGTCAGCAGATCACCGTAGCTCAACACAGCCGGGTCATACTCCACGCGCACGACCTCGGCGAAGCCTGTCCGCCCGGTGCACACCAGCTCATAGCTGGGTGCGGGTGCGCCCGCTGGCCCGCCGGCATAGCCGGGCTCAATGCGCACCACGCCCTTTAAGATCTTGAGCGCGGCTTCTGTGCACCAGAAGCATCCACCACCGAAGACGGCAATCTCAGTGTTCATAATCCCATCCTATACCAAAGTGATTAGTGAGGAGTGAATAGTGATCAGGTTCCTGATCACTGGCTACTCTTCATGGATCACTAAACTACTGCTTTCCTCTGCGGCCTTTATCCTCATTGATGGCGACCCAGCCGGCCATCTCGCCAATTTCGAAGCGATCATCATCGGCCCAGTCACGCACTGAGGAGTACGAACGGTCGTGCTGCGAAGAGCTGCCGCCGTTCAACTCGGTTTTGACCATGGCGCGGATGCCTTCGAGGCGTTGTTGCCACTGCGCCATGTTCTCTGGCGTGAGGTCTACCCAGCCGCGGTAGGCATTCTCAGACTTCACTAGTGGCCCGCGCAGGATGCGTTGGCCATCGGAGAGCAGGATGGGCAAGCCCACGGAGATGATCTCCTGGCGCAGCTTGGCATCGCTGCCGATGCGCGCTTCGAGTTTGGCGGCCATCTGCTGCGGCGTATCGGCCAGGGCGTTAGCCATCTTATTGGCGTATTCCTGCTTCAGTAAATAGGCCTCGAACATGAGCTTGGACATGCGCGGCGGGCCGAGGATCTCGAAGGCCACCGATTCGCCGTGCTCGGCGCTCAGCTCACGCAGGCGGCGCAGCGCTGAATCGCGCAGCGTGCCGGCGCGGAAGCTGGGACCCATCACGGCGCTATCCAGCGCGGCCACAATGTCGCGCCCGGTGTTGCCGCCCATGATCTCACGCACTACGTTGAAGGCAATCTCTTCCGGCGTTACGAATTCCATCTGGCCGTACGAGGTGATGGCGGCAAAATCGCCAGCGGCAAACAGGCCGTTCTCGCCGGTGTTGATGTAGACGGCTTGCATGGCTTTGCCGGTGGCGGCGCCAAAGTCACCGCTGGGCGCCAAGTTGGCTTCATTGAGTGGCAGCGCTTGCTCCGGCGGGCAGTCGTAGAGCATGAAGTCTTTGCCGCCGCGGCTGATCTTGCCGTAGCCGATCTCCTTCCAGGCGATGAGGGCGGTGGGCTTGAACTCCTTGACCACCGTGGGGCCGCCCGGGGTGCGCGCCATCAGGAAGGTGAGCAGTGATTGCGCACCGGCCAGGGCGGCTTTGGACATGAGCACGCGCGAGGGTTTCTCTTCGCCGTGCGTATAAGGAATATTGAGGCCCATGCCACCGGTGCCGCTGGTGCCGACTTTGACGTAGGCCTGCGTGCCAGCTTGCAGCATGCTTTCGTGCATGATCTGGATGTGGCGCACCAACTGCGGAATGTAGAGGGCGGCCAGCAGTTGCTCGATCTCCTCTTCCCAACTGGTTTCAGGGCTACCCTTGGCGATCTCGCTTTGCAGCTTGCGGGCTGCGGCAAAGATGTTTTGGTAGGCCACGCCAGTGGAGGTGTTGATGGCATCCACCACGATGTGGGCCGGTTGGCCATCCAATCCCTCGGCGCTGCCCACGATGAGGCGGTGCAGCTGCGAGGCACTGAGGATCTCTTCGGTCAGCTCATCGACGATATCACTGATGAGCACCTTGCGGCGGGCGGGGTCTGCCAGAATGGCGCCACGCGGCGGAGTTTCTTCACTTTGCCACTCGGCCCGGACGAAGATGTCGCCCCAGGCTGAGAAGAATTTGGTCTTGCTATTCGGGAAAGCTGCTTTGAGTTCTGCGATCGCTTGATCAGATTCAGATTTTTTGAGCGAGGCAACCACCAGCCGAGCCGGCTCGTGCGCCAATAGCTCTCGGCAGACGGCGCTGCCGACCAAGCCAAAACCACCCAAGACAAGGGCATTCTTTCCGCGAATATCCATTCACACACTCCATAGAGAATTTGGCCGCCAGACAAGGCGTTGAACCCAAAGGATACTACGCTTTGCCATGATACAAAATGAGACGCAAAAGCCCCCAGCCTTGGCTGGGGGCTTTGGGTGCATGGCGGGTTTATTGCGCCTCCTGGCTGCGTTTGCGGCTGAGGAGCAGCAGCCGCACCTGGTTGGCGGCCACGCCGAGCATGAACACCACCACTACGAGCATGGTGAGGGCGATGCTGGTGAAGACGCGGTCACCCCAGGGGCCGGGTTGCAGGATGCGGATCATCTGGCCGGTGACGTAGCCGAGCAGGCCCACGGCGGCCAGACTGTGCAGGGCGGTGGCTATCCTCGTTAGCTGGGTCCAGCGGCCCTGCAGCAGCTTGATGCCGTTGATGAGCACATCCACTGCGCCGAGGGTGATGAAGGCAGGCAGCAGCCCGGTGAGCATGCTGAGCACGCCGTGCACCAGCTCCCAGCTGGGGCCATCCGGCAGGCGGATATCCCAGGGCAGGCTGGCGAAGACGCCCAGCGCGGCGATCTGGATGATGAACTCGGCGATGGTCTCAGCGTAATCGAGCCGGTCCATCTCGGGAAGCAGGGCCGGCAAGGTGTTGGGCTCCCACTCGGGCAGCTCCACTTTGAGATCCGGCAGGTTACGGTCGATGACGCTGAAGACGATGGTAATGGCGCCGAAGCTCATCAGCAGCACTTTCACGTAGTTGCCGATGACATCGCCCACGCTGAAATCAAGCCCGGTGTTGGCCAGCACCAGCACCAGAGCGACCAGGTGCAGTAGCGTGATGAGGCCGCCGCTGATGGTGAGCACGTGGCGGTAGGCGGGCATGACCTGCGGGTGGATGAGGGCGCCGCTTTGGCCGTAGCTGGCCGCCAGCGCTTCGGGGCGGCCGTATTCTTTTAGGAGGGCGGCGATGCCGGCCTCATCAGTTTGCGGGTTGAGCCCGCGCTGCTCGGCCGCATCCAGCAGGGCGGTGCGTAGCTCCAGCTGCACATCGGCACGCGTGCGTGCGGGCAATTTGAGGCCAACGGCCTGGATGTAACGGTCAATCAAGGTTTCTTTCATAACTCTCTCTGCGCGGTTCGCGGTTTATTTTCCAATTCTTTCGATGATGTGCTCAAGGCTGAGCGCGGGCTGCTCGCCGCGCAGCAGCACGAATAGCTGCTTGGCGGCCTCCAGCACCATGATGGCCACGGCCACCGAGAGGCCGAACTTGACCAGGTTGTCCACAATGGTGATGGTGACAATCTCAGTGTTCTGGATGATGGTGTAGAGCACGAAGATGCCGGCCAGTTGCAGCACAAACTCGCCTGCGCGCAGGATGCGACTCCAGCGCCCGCGGCGGTAGACCAGCACCTTGAGCGCCAGCTCAGCCAGCCACAGCGCGGTCAGCCAAGGCACGTAGGCCAGGAAGCCCTCGGCCAGTACGGGGAGGACGCGCGGGGCGCCCTCGTCCCAACTGATGATGCCAATCCAGTGCGGAGCGAAGTTGAACACCAGCAGGGCGGCGATGGTGAAGATGATGCCTACCAGCTCCTCGGTGCGGTTGATGCGGTCAGGGTCTTTGATGACCGGCAGCTTGCGCGGGTCCCAGGCCGGGTCCGCCTTGGCAGGCTTGATGACCTTGAAGCCTTCTAATAGATAGAAGACGAAGGCCACCACGCCCAGGGTGAGCAGCATGCTGTCGACGTAGTTGGCCATGAAGCCGCCCCACCATGCGAAGCTCAAGCCACCGCGGTTGATCTGCAGCGCCAGGCCGATGAGATGCACGATGGTAACCACCACGGCGGCGATGCCGAAGCTGAGGCGGAAGGCTGGGAAGGCTGCCGGGCTGATGAAGTAACGCTCAGGCTTGTAGCGGGCGGCGAAGTGCCCCGGCTCGCCAAACTCGCGCAGCAGGGTTACGACACCTTCGCTATCCTCCGGCTTGTCTGCGTCGAGGCCGCGCTCTGCCAGGCTGTCTTGCAGGGTGCTGCGCAGCTCCTGCTGCACATCCTGGCGGGTCTTGGCGGGCAGATGCGCGCCGACCTCGTGTACGTAGCGTTCGATGAGATTGCTGTCTTTCATTTTTTGTCTCCATGTAAGAGGCCAGCCAGCGCCTGGCTGATGGCCTGCCATTCGTGGGTGAGGTCGGCCAGGGCTTGCTGGCCCCGTGGGCTGATGCGGTAGTAGCGGCGCGGCCGCGCCTCGTCTACTACACGCCATTCGCTCTCGAGCAAGCCTTGCGCCTCCAGCCGGCGGAGGAGTGGGTACAGCGTGCCCTCGGGGATATCCATGCCTTGGGCGGCGAGCTGCTGTTTGAGCGAGTAGCCGTATTGGGGCTGGCTGAGCTGGCTGAGCACGGCCAGGCCCAGGGAGCCGCGGCGCAGCTCGGCCACCAGCCCTTCCAGCAATGCGGGGTACTCTTCTTTTGCTACCATGTGGGGAATTATACTGTGTAATACACAGTAATGTCAAGAGCATGTATAGTTGCGTGGGCAAAAACAGCCCGCGCGTTGGCGTTGCTACTCGGCTGCGCCGAGTGACGCATGCGCCTGGATACCTAGTTGGCGGTGGTGGGGATTGCTTCGTCACTACGCTCCTCGCAATGACGGATCTTATGGGTGGGGGCGAGGCATGCCTCGCCCCTACGCGTGCAGCGTCTGCTAGAGCCATCCTGCTTGAAGTGATGACTGGGTGGCGTAGAAAAGTTTTAATCATCATCATGGTTGGTGGGAGGGAAAGTGGGCGTTAAAAGTTCAAGGCCCTTGACGGTGAGTTGGTAGCGGGCTTTGGCGCCCTGCTGGCCGCCGTCGGCGCGTTGGATGAGACCGGCGTGTTTGAGCTGGTTGATGGCGTTGCGCAATGTACCGAGGCTGACGCGGTCTACATGGGTGAGCAGGCTTTGTGTGTCTGCGGATTGGTGCTGCGCCAATGTGGTGAGGATGGCGCTGGCTGTGCTGGGACGCGGGGCGCGGGTTGTTTCTGCATCTTCGCAGATGGTAAGGTGAAAACTAGCGGGGCCGAAGTGAGCCAGGGCGGCGAAGGGTTGTGGCGAGGCGTCACGCGTTTTGAGCGGGCGCAGATCTATGCGCGGCGAGTCTGGCGCGCTTTCGATACTGAGCAAGAGATCGACCCCGGCGGAGATGACGCTGGAGCCGCGGAAGGCGCCGGATCTGTTGTTGTGGTGCAGAATGAGTATGGCGGCGTGGGTGGCCTCGGCGAGGTAGCGCATGCGGTTGAGGAAGGGCTGCAAGGCGAAAGCGGAATTCTCATCACTGCCGCGAATGACATCGGCCAGGGCATCGATAATGATGAGGCCGGCGTTGACGGACTGGGCGGCTTGCATGAGGGTTTGGAAATCATCGGCCTGGCGCAGATCAAAATTGGGGAGCGACATGTAATGGAAGGGTGTTTGTGGCGAGGCGGCGTGGCCTTTGAGGGTGGCATGGATGCGCGCCCAGAGGCGCGGCTTGCCGGTTTCTTCATCCACGAATAAGACGGGGCATTGGTTGACGGCGCGGCCGAGCCAGGGTTTGCCGATGGCGGTGCAGACGGCAAGGTCTAGCGCGAGGAGGGTTTTCTTGGAGCCGGGATCGCCGACGAGGATGTTGAGCGAACGGCGGGCGAGCAGGTCTGCTATGCACCACTCCTGATGCGGTGGCGGTTGCATGGCATCAGCGGCGTTGTAAATGTAGCGATTGTGCTGAAAGCGATTCTCGCGCGGCGGGATGGCGGCGAGGACCTGCTGGCGGATGCGGTGGCCATCTGGCTGGTCTTGGATGACCTGACAGAACTTATCCATGCGCTCGTCACGCGTGCCGCTGACGGAGGAAACGGCGGTGTAGGCCATCCACCACACCCAGGGCCAGTCTGGGCCGGCGGCGGAGGCGGCGGCGCTGGATGGGCCGAATTCGATGAGGTGGGCGAGGATGGATGCGGCGTTGGTAGGCGCGTGGTCAGACAAAATAGCCCCCTATTTGAAGAACCAGCTGTTAGCAATTAGCGTTCAGCGGTTAGCGAACGGCAACGGCGCGCTGGCGGCGCAGCCGAGGGCGGAGCTATAGCACGGAAGGCGAGGGGCGTGCAGGATTGGGGGCGGGTGTCAAGGGGACATTGGCTTTTATAATGACATTGAGGGTAAAGATGGAAAATAAATATCTAACATTAGTATCTATTCTTGATAATCTTCGACTAGAAGCACCAGCACATTTCACTAAATACCACGCCAAAACAGGCCCTGCACTCGACGAGGCAAGAGCAAGAGCATATATCCATTTATTCTTGAAAGTCAGATTCGGAATTCTTGATTTCAACATGAGAGAGAAATTCGTGACAGATGAAAGCCAAGATGGGGGGATTGACGCATACTATAAAGATGAGTCGACTAAAATTTTCTATTTTATTCAATCAAAATTCCGAACTACTGCTGACAACTTCGAAGAAAAGAGTATTTCTCTTGAAGAATTGTTGAAAATGGATCTTGCTCGAATTACTAGCGGCGAGACAGAAAATGAGGCGGGAATCAGCTATAACGGGAAAATCAAGGCTCTTATTAGGACTATAGCAACGACAGCAGATATTTCTGAGTGGGAATATAAAGTCATAGTTCTCGCGAACCTCTCCAGTAGATATTCAAAGACTAAAATCCAAAAGTTGCTGGATGACTTTACTTATGAGGTATTTGATTATAGAAAAAGTTATACCGATCTTGTTTTTCCTGTCATAGCTGGCACTTACTACAGCGCACCAGATTTTTACGTAGACATAAATGTGACCAGTGATGCAGCGCTATCGAGGATTAAATACAACGTCATTGCCGAGGACTTATCTTGTGAAATCACAATTCTTTTTGCCCCCACTTCCGAGATGGGCAGAATTATGTCGACCTATAAGAACACAATTCTTATGTTTAATCCCAGAAGTTACCTAACCCTGTCAAAAAATAAGGTAAACAAAGAAATACGATCCACTATTGTTGACAGACAGAGTAACGAGTTTTCCCTATTTAACAACGGAATAACAATACTTTCTGATGAACTAAATGTGAAAGATAGGATTGGAAAAAAGGGTAAGGGGCAACTACACCTAAAGAACCCTCAGATCATAAACGGCGGGCAAACTGCCTATACATTAAGTCAAATATATGAAAAGGATAGCACTAGTACCTTTTTTGTAAATAAGGAAGTTTTGCTGAAGATCATCAAGCTAAACTCAGGGGACCCAAAGAAATTAAAGTTAGTGAAAGCAATATCTCGGGCAACAAATCTTCAAACACCCGTAGACGAGGCTGACCGAAGAGCCAACGACCCCATTCAAATTAAGCTTCAGAGTACTATTTTCAATGATTTTGGCATGTTTTATGAGAGAAAAAAGGGGGAATTTTTTGACGGGGAAAATCGGAAATATATTTCAAATCAGAACATTGTTAATCGAGACGTCTTTATAAGGGCGTGCTATGCAATATCGGGCAGACCAGATATTGCTCGAGCCAAAGCATCCAAACAGCTTTTTGAAGAAACTGCTCACGATGAGCTTTTTAGAGAATTAAAACGCAAAGGCTTCGATCATCTTTATATGATGTTGGGCTATAAGATCTTTAATAACCTCCTCTCGATAGAAAAAATTAACCGTAAAAATAAAAACAGTGTATATGGATCTGCTCTCAGATATGGGAAGTATGCGGTTGTATATGCAGCGGTTAATACTATGAAGTCCTTGGTTTCAGTTGCATCTATTGATCAGGATGCTATCGAGAACTCGGAAAGACTCTTAAAAAGATGGAATAAGTTCGAAACCTTCGCGGTGAAGCGCAGAACAAATAAGGCTTACTTTAAATCAAAACCTCAAACTGGTGGGGGGTTTGAGCAAGATTTTGATAATTACTATAAGGTGAGCAATATCATTGCAGACATGGATACCTTCTTTAAGATTAGATAGAGCCAGTATTGGTGGTTACCTGCGTCTTTTTCTAACACGAATCTTGTGCAGGTGGCTTAGCCGCCCCTATATAATCTCTGCATATTTACCCCATTAAGAGGGCAGGTTGCTTCGTCCGTTTGCCGCAGAGCGGCAATACTCCTCGCAATGACGAGGGGCGGGCTGGGCATGCTGCTTGCAATGATGGGAATGGCGGCTTTTTAGCGAGCCGAGCTTATTTTCAATGAGATTGCTGCCCAGGGGCGGCGGTTAGGTAGGAACCCACAATGATGCGATTTGACCGATTTACCGAACGTGCCCAGGAGGCTGCTCAGCGGGCTGCTGAGATCATCCAGCGCTACGGGCACAACCAGATTGATACTGAACACATACTGCTGGCGCTGATCGAGCAGCCTGAGGGCGTCATCGGCCAGCTGTTGGAGATCCTCAAAGTAGACCCGGCCTCCCTGAAGGAGCGCCTGGACTACGTGCTGCGTACCAGCCCCAAGGCCAACATCTTTGGCGGCGGCGCTGGGCAGATCTTTATCACGCCGCGTGTCAAGCGCATTGTAGACATCGCCAATGAAGAGGCCAATCGTCTCAAGGATGAGTACATCTCCACTGAACATATCTTCCTGGCCATCCTCAACGAGCGCAGCACCCCGGCCGCCCGCCTGCTGGAAGGCGCTGGCATCACGCGCGAGCGCGTGTTTGATGCGGTGCAGCAGCTGCGCGGCGGCCAGCGGGTCACCGACCCGCAGGCGGAGACGCGCTATCGCACGCTGGAGAAGTACTCGCGTGACCTGACCCAGGCCGCCCGCGAAGGGAAGCTGGACCCGGTCATTGGGCGTGACAGCGAAATCCTGCGCGTGATCCAGATCCTCTCGCGCCGCAGCAAGAACAACCCCGTCCTCATCGGTGAGGCCGGTGTTGGCAAGACCGCCATCGTCGAGGGCTTGGCGCAGAAGATCGCCACCAACGACGTGCCCGAGATCCTTTCGGGGAAGAAGGTGCTCTCGCTGGACCTGGGCGCCATGATCGCTGGCTCGCGCTTCCGCGGCGAGTTCGAGGAGCGCCTCAAGGCTACGCTGGAGGAGATCCAGCGCGCCGAGGGCGAGATCATCCTGTTCATCGACGAGCTGCACACCGTCGTTGGCGCCGGCGCCGCTCAAGGCGCCATGGACGCCAGCAACATGCTCAAGCCGGCGCTGGCGCGCGGCGAGCTGCACGCGGTGGGCGCTACCACGCTGGATGAGTATCACAAGCATATCGAGAAGGACGCCGCGCTCGAGCGCCGCTTTGCGCCCGTGTATGTGGAAGAGCCTTCGATGGAAGACAGCATTCAGATGCTGATGGGTCTGCGTGACCGCTACGAGGCGCACCACAATGTGCGCTTTGCTGACGATGCGCTGGTGGAAGCGGTCAAGCTCTCCGCCCGCTACGTGCCCGACCGCCGCCTGCCCGACAAAGCCATCGACCTGATGGACGAGGCGGCCGCCAAGCTGCGCGTGGCGCTGTACTCGCTGCCGGACGAGCTCAAGGTTATGAAGACTGAGATCGAGCGTCTGCAAGCCGAAGAAGAGCAAGCCGGCGTGGAACGCAACTACGAGCGCGCCGCCGAGAAGAAATCAGAACGTCTGCGCATCGAAGGCGAGTTTAAGGCTAAGCGCGAGACCTGGGAGAGCGAACACCAGCTCGACGAGGTGGTGGACATCAACGACATCGCCGAGGTGATTGCGCAGTGGACCGGCATCCCCGTCAGCCAGATGATGGAGACGGAAGCCGAGAAGCTGCTCAACATGGAAGCGCGCCTGCACGAGCGCATCGTGGGCCAGGGTGACGCCATCAGCGCCATCTCGGATGCCATTCGCCGTGCACGCTCGGGCCTTAAGGATCCCAAGCGCCCCATCGGCTCGTTCATCTTCATCGGCCCCTCTGGCGTCGGCAAGACCGAGCTGGCCAAGGCGCTGGCTGAGTTCATGTTCGATGACGAAGATGCGCTGGTGCGCATCGACATGTCTGAGTACCGCGAGCAGCACACCACGGCGCGCCTGTTCGGCGCTCCTCCGGGATACATCGGCTATGAGGAAGGCGGCCAGCTCACTGAGGCTGTGCGCCGCCGCCCGTACCGCGTGATCCTTTTCGATGAAATCGAAAAGGCGCACCCGGATGTGTGGAACGCTTTGTTGCAAATCCTGGACGACGGTCGCCTGACCGACGGCCAGGGCCGCACGGTGGACTTCCGCAACACGGTGCTGATCATGACGAGCAACCTGGGCACCGAATTCGTGCGCAAGTCTGGCTCGCTAGGCTTCCTGCAGAACAGCGGCGATGACGAAGAGCGCTCCTCCAGCCAGAAGATCCAGAAGGCGCTGCGTGACACCTTCCGCCCCGAGTTCATCAACCGTATCGACGAGATCATCACCTTCTCGCCGCTCTCGGTGGATGAGATGAAGCAGATCGTGGACATGCAGATGAAGGAAGTGCAAGACCGCCTGTCTGAGAAGGGCATCCACGTGGAGCTGACCGAGAACGCGCGCGAGTGGCTGGCCACGCAAGGCTATGACACCGCCTTCGGCGCCCGCCCGCTCAACCGTGCGCTGCAGAAGTTCGTGGAGAGCCCGCTCTCCAAGGAGCTGCTGGCTGGCAAGTTCAAGCCCGGCACCACCATCGAGGTGGATGTGGACGAGACGCGCGAGGGCACGGTGTTCAAAGAAGGCAAGCCTATCCGTGTAGACAAGCAGCCCGAAGATGTTTCGGCTGCGTAAGTGAAACAAAAAAAGAGCCGCCCGAAGGGGCGGCTCTTTTTGATTCACGCGTTGTTATGGGTTGATGGCGATGAGCGCTTGCCAGGTGAACGGCCCCACAACACCTTCGGCATTGAGGCCGTAGTTGCTTTGCAAGGCTTTCACGGCGGCGAGGGTGCTGGCATCGTAGCTGCCGTTGACAGCTACCTGAGCATAGCCAAACTTATTGCTGAGCAGATATTGCAGAGCCCGCTCAGCCTGGCCGGTGTTGCCCGCATACAGGGTGTGGCCGTTGATGAGCGCTACCCAGGTTTGCGGGCCGACGATACCGTCCGCTGGCAGCCCGGCAGCGCCCTGGAAGGCAATGACACGTTGGCGGGTCATGGGGCCAAACTGCCCGTCAGGCGTTAGGTTGTGGCCATGGGCGCGCAGCAGGTATTGGATGGCATACACTTCCGGCCCGCTGTCGCCATTGCGGAACAGCGGCCAATCGGGGATGGGATAGGGCGTGACCGATGGGGTCGGCGATGGTTGTGCGGTATTGGTGGCTTCGGGGGTAGTGCTGGGGCTGGCTGTCTCAGTGGCAGTAGGTTGCTCTGTTGCGGCTGCCAGACGGGTGGCTTCGTTGGCGTGCAATGTGAGTTGCACGGCCATGGCCATGGTGGTGGACTGCGCTTCCGGTGACATGGCGGGGCTGCAGGCAGCTATGAGCGAGCAAACCAGGAGCAACTTAACGAGCAATTTCATAGTAATAGCACCAACGTGAATGATGCCTTTCATGTTATTGGAATTGCCATAAAAAAAGCCTCCCGTGCGGGAGGCTTTTTGTGTGCGTCTATTGCCTAGTGCTCTACGCCGCCGGCGGTGATGGCGTTTTTGACCTCAGCGATGGCCTGGGTGACGTGAATCTCACGCGGGCAGGCCTCGGTACAGTTGAAGGCGGTGCGGCAGCGGAAGGCGCCGCCGTGGTCAGCCAGAATCTCCAGGCGCTTGTTGGCGGCTTGGTCACGGCTGTCGAAGATGAAGCGGTGGGCGTTGACCATGGCGGCCGGGCCGACGTACTGGTCATCTGCCCAGAAGACCGGGCAGGAGGTGGTGCAGGCGGCGCACAGGATGCACTTGGTGGTGTCCTCAAAGCGATCCAGCTGCTCAGGCGTCTGGCGGCGTTCCTTGCCATCGGCAGGAACGTCGTCATTGACCAGGAAGGGCATGAGCGACTTGTAGCTGTCGAAGAACGGCTCCATATCCACGATCATGTCTTTGAGCACGGGCAGGCCGAGGATGGGCTCGATGGTAATCTCGGTGCCTACGTCCTTCACCAGCGCTTTGCAGGCCAGCATGTTGCGGCCGTTGATGCGCATGGCGTCTGAGCCGCACACGCCGTGGGCGCAGGAGCGGCGGAAGGAGACGGTGCCATCGATGTTGCCCTTGATCTCTTCGAGCAGGTCAAGCACGCGATCGGTCGGCTCGGCCTCAATGTTGTAGGTATCAAAGCTAGGCACGTTGCGGCCCGCTTCGGGGTTGTAGCGGTAAATCTTTAGATAGACAAGCATTGCGTACTCGCTTTGCGGTAGATTTTCAAATAGCCTAGCATATCGCTCCCGTTCTAGTAGACACGTTCTTTCGGCTCGTATTTGGTGATGGTGACCGGCTTGTACTCCAAGCGAACCTGGTCGCCATCCATCCAGGCCATGGTGTGCTTCAGCCATTCGGTATCGTTGCGCTTGGGGAAATCTTCGCGAGCGTGGGCGCCGCGGCTTTCGGGGCGGGCGTGAGCGGAGACGGCGGTAGCCAGGGCTACATCCAGCAAGCAGCCCAGTTCCCAGGCGTTGAGCAGATCGGTATTGAAGCGCTTGCCGTGATCGTCAATGCTGATGTTCTTGTAGCGCTCACGCAGCTCACGCATCTTTTCGATAGCGCTGGCCATGCCGTCAGCGGTGCGGAATACGCCGACATCATCCATCATCTTGGTCTTCATCTCTTCGCCCAGGGTGATGATCTTCTCGCCGCCCGTGTTGTTGAGAATGCGGTCCAACTGCTGACGGGTAAAGTCGGTTGGGTTGGCTTCGAGCGGCTTGTAGTCTGCGCTCTTGGCGTACTCGGCAGCCTTCTTGCCGGCTTCTTTGCCAAAGACCACCAGGTCCAGCAGGGAGTTGGTGCCGAGGCGGTTGGCGCCGTGCACGGAGACGCAGGCCACTTCGCCAGCGGCGAAGAGGCCGGGAACGATGGTGCCCTGCGCATCGCTGAGGGCCTGGCCGTGAATGTTGGTGGGGATGCCGCCCATGGCGTAGTGCGCCGTGGGCTGGATGGGCATGGGCTCTTTGATGGGGTCAATGCCCAGGTAGGTGCGGCAGAAATCAACGATGTCTGGCACCTTGGCGAGCAACTGCTCGCCGGTGACACGGTATGGGGAGCCGTCAGGCAGCTTGCGGCCGTCGAGCTCGGCGTAGTGGTTGACGACTTCGGGGCGCATGTCCAGGTGGACATAGCGATCGCCGTTGATGCCGTTGCCATCGCGAACCTCCAGGTAGATGGAGCGGCTGACGACGTCACGCGAGGCGAGGTCTTTCACGGTGGGCGCGTAGCGCTCCATGAAGCGCTCGCCCTTGCCGTTGATGAGCACACCGCCCTCACCGCGCACACCCTCGGTGATGAGGATGCCGAGCTTGAGGATGCCGGTGGGGTGGAACTGGAAGAACTCCAGGTCTTGGGCGGGCAGGCCGCGGCGCAGCGTGATGGCTACACCGTCGCCGGTGTAGGCGTAAGCGTTGGAGGTGAGCTCCCAGATGCGGCCATGGCCGCCGGTAGCAAAGATGATCGACTTGGCGTGGAATACGTGCAGTTCGCCGGTGGCCAGCTCAACGGCGACAACGCCATTGGCTACGCCATCCTTCATTAGCAGGTCGAGCACATGGAACTCATCATAGAAATGCACCTTGTTCTTGATGCAGTTCTGGTAGAGCGTTTGCAGGATCATGTGGCCAGTGCGGTCGGCGGCGTAGCAGGAACGCAGCACGGGCTGCTTGGTTTCATTGTTGGTATGGCCACCAAAGCGGCGTTGAGCAATGGTGCCATCCGGGTTGCGCGAGAAGGGCAGGCCCATATGCTCCAGCTCGTAGACCACTTCGGGTGCCTGGGCGCACATGAAATCAATGGCGTCCTGGTCACCCAGGTAGTCACTGCCTTTCACGGTATCAAAGCTGTGCCATTCGACCTTGTCAGGCTCCAGGTTGGAAAGCGCAGCGCCGATGCCACCCTGGGCGGCACCGGTGTGCGAGCGAGTGGGATAGAGCTTGCTGAGCACGGCGGTGTCTGCGCCGCGTGAGGCGTAGAGCGCGGCCATGAGGCCGGCGCCACCAGCGCCTACAATGATGACTTCGTGTTGGTGAGTTTGCGTCATAGCTTATTGAACCAATTCCGGGCGGGCGCCCATCGCCAGGGCGGTGGCGCCAATGGCGCTGACCACCAGCCAAAAGATAAGCATCAAAATGCTGAGGATACGGCGGGTGCTCTCTTTGTGCACCATATCAAACACAACCTGGCGAAGGCCGTACATACCGTGGGCAAAGGCGAATAAGAGCAGCAGGAAGTTGTAAATGACCCAGCCGGCATCGGCCAGGCGCACGGCCACATAATCGATATCGATGGAGTGCACGCCTACGATGACGTCTTGCAGGTAAACATGGAACCAGGCCAGCGGGATGAGCAGAATGCCGCTGTAGCGCATCAGGCGCCAGGCTTTGGTTTCAAAGTTGGATTTTAGGGTTGCTTTGCTAGCCATGATTACTTCCCGAAAGGCAGCATTGCCAACAGGTCAATGCTGAAGTTGTGGAGCAGCATGTTGTAGAACATCACGATTGCGCCGGGGGCCCAGAGCAGAATGGCGACGACGAGAGTGATGCGCACGGCCTTGCGCTGCTTTTCAATGGCCCAGCGCTTGGGCATCCACATGTCGGTCACGGCGATGCGCAAGCCGTTGACGCCGTGATAGATGACGGCGAAGAGCAGACCGATCTCGCCCAGCATGAAGGGTGTAGCGCGGTAGAGCTCAATAGCGTGCTGGTACAGCGAGGGATAGAAGTAAACAGTGGCGGTATCCAGGATATGGATAGTAAGGAAGAGCAAGACACCCAGACCCGTCAGGCGGTGAAGGAGAAAAGCATAGTGCCCTTCACGCCCCATGTAGGTTGCGTATCCTTTTACGGTGTTTTTGAGCGGTGTGCTGGGGGCAGCCACGTACAACTCCTTTGAAAACCAATCTCCGCGGATGTTAAAAAGCATTATAGCACCGCGCGCCATGCGTGCTGTTTTGCACGAACATCGGCCCGTGTAATCATCTGATGAAAGCTATTTGGAGTTGGTGCGCAGGTGCGCGTCGAATTCGATTGCCAGGATCACCAGCAGGAAGGTGCGCAGAAGAATTGAAATTGGCAAGGCCCAAAACAGGCCGCGTGAAAGCAGCATGGGCCATTCCAGCAAATTCACAAAGATCAGGGTTGTGCCTACAAGGGCGGCTGTTCTGAGTGGTAACGCCAGAACAATCAGTGGCAGCAGGTAGTACACCCATTGAGGTGACCAGCCGGGCATCCATATAAAGAAGAGTGTCCACATCAGCCCAGCGAAAGCGATTTGAATTTCAACCGAGTCGGAGAGCTGGTGACGGCGTGTGCGCCACCAGCCGATGCCTACAAACAGCGGCAGCGTGAGCAGCGGGGACACTCGATACGGATTGTTGACGAGTTGCCCTGCTTTTTGAGGGTCGAGGCGATCAGCCAGTGGGCCAAAGCTGCCCGTGTTCAGATTGCCATCCAGCAGTGCCCACACGGTTTGCCACGAACCCTTGCTTGGCTGCGATGCGATGGAAGCCAGCGTGAAATCAGGCGACTGCGTCCAGAGTGCGGCGTACACAGCCGAAACCATGAGCAGCACAATGGCTGTGGCGCGCACAAACTTGCTGAGGGACATTTTTTTGAAGAATAACCCTACCATGAGCAGGGGAAACAGTTTGAGGAGTGCACCTACTGCAATGGTGATGGCGCCGGAATAGACTCGGTTGGTGCGCAGGAAATAGATCGACAGCAGCACCAGTAAAACGACCAGAGATTCAAAGTACCACCAGGTATAAGGGAGAACACACAGG
This sequence comes from Anaerolineales bacterium, assembly GCA_035446285.1. Taxonomy (GTDB): domain Bacteria; phylum Chloroflexota; class Anaerolineae; order Anaerolineales; family UBA11579; genus JAMCZK01. Next base: position 120,842 of record DAOMSJ010000004.1, on the reverse strand, counting down.
AAGACAGCAAACAGTAACGTTTTTCGTTGCCTGCCAGGCGTATTGCCCGCCAGCGAGTGGACGAGGGTGATGTTGGCCAGGTCTGCAATCAGAAACATGAGAATAAGCGTGTAGCTGAACGCATACTCATTGCCGCCCACCAAGCCATATACCCATTCAGTGATGAATGGAAACAGAGGTGGATACTCTGCCCATGAATTGAGGTATGGCCACCCAGGGAGATTGGATAGGTGAAAGTAGGTCTGAAGGTCGCCGTAGCCGAGAATGCCTTCGTACGATGAGCCAGCCAGCAGGACCAGGCGAATAAAGGTAAAAGCTGCCAAAAGCAGGCAGAGGGCCTGATTGTTTTTGATATACGTGGCTAGCTTTGACTTCACTATGTACCCCTTTTAGAAATCAATGCGCATGATGGCGCGGCGTGGTGAGGGACGATGGATCTCTTTGAAGCCGGCAGCGAGGAATGCGCCGCGACTGCCGACATTCATCTCGCCCCAGGTGATGGTTTGGCCGGGCTTGGGCAGCATCGGGTAGCCCTCGAGGGCGCGGGCGCCATGTGTGCGGGCGTGCTGCACGGCAGCTTCGGCCAGGGCGTAGGTGATGCGGCGGCCGCGGTAGCCGACGCGCACCACGAAGCATACCAGCGCCCAGACGCCCTCGTCGGCCGGGTCTTCGCTGCGCCCTTGCCAGGGGGTGGCCTTGTCGAGCAGGCGCAGGTATTCTGGCCGCGGCTCCACGGCGCACCAGCCGACGGGCTGGCTGCCCAGGTAGGCGACCAGGCCGGTGGTGCTGGGCGCGCGCGGGTGATCGCACTGGGTTTGCTGGCGCAGCATGTGTGGGCGCGCCTCACGCGGTAGCTGCCACCAATCGCTGGCGCGCAGCTTGTAGTGCTGGCACATGCAGTGCGAGGTGAGGCCACGCTTGCCGAAGACGGCCTGCAGGTCCTGCCAGCTGGCCTTGTTGGCGGGGAGGATGGTGAGGGCGTCTGCGTTGAGGTGGGCTGTGTCCTTGGGCATTGACCTTAACTTTAACCACAAAGATACAAAGAGCACAAAGGTTTTGGAGTGTGTGTTAAAGCTGGAGTTGGGCATTGCTTCGGGACTGAAATTGCATGGCTATGCAACTTTTAGTACTCCTCGCAATGTCGGTGGCTGCAGTGAGTCTGGTATGGCTTCGTTCAGATATGGCTGCGGGCAAAAGCTGCGTATCACGGATTCCTCCTCGGCCTGTGGCCTCGTTCGGAATGACAAGACGGGGTAACGCTAGGCTGGAGTTGGGGATTGCTTCGTCCGTTTGCCGCAGAGCGGCAATACTCCTCGCAATGACGGTGGCTGCGTGAGTCTGGTATGGCTTCGTTCAGATATGGCTGCGGGCAAAAGCTGCGTATCACGGATTCCTCCTCGGCCTGTGGCCTCGTTTCGGAATGACAAGGCGGGGTAACGCTAGGCTGGAGTTGGGGATTGCTTCGGGACTGAAAGTTGCATGACTATGCAACTTTCAGTACTCCTCGCAATGACGAGTTGTGTTGGTACTCCTCGCAATGAGACTGGTGATGAAAAAAACGGGCGAGGAATTCCTCACCCGTTTGGCTGCTACATTTTTGCGATGACCGCGTCGCCGAAGGCGGAGGTGCTGAGCTTGGTCGCACCTTCCATGAGGCGATGGAAATCATAGGTGACGGTCTTGGCGCCGATGGCGCCTTCGATACCCTTGATGATCAGATCGGCGGCCTCGCCCCAGCCCATGTAGCGCAGCATCATCTCGCCGGAGAGGATGACGGAGCCCGGGTTCACCATGTCTTTGTCGGCGTACTTGGGTGCGGTGCCGTGGGTGGCCTCGAAGACGGCGTGACCGGTGACGAAGTTGATGTTGCCGCCCGGAGCAATGCCGATGCCGCCCACCTGGGCGGCCAGCGCGTCGGAGAGATAGTCGCCATTCAGATTCATGGTGGCGAGCACATCAAAATCGGTGGCACGCGTGATGGTCTGCTGGAAGACGATGTCTGCGATCACATCCTTGATGAGCAGCTTGCCAGCCTTGAGAGCGGCGTCTTGCTCGGCGTTGGCGGCTTCTTCACCCTTCTCGGCCTTGGTCTTCTCCCATGTTTGCCAGGTGTAGACCTGATCACCAAACTCACGCTCAGCGATGTCGTAGCCCCAGTTGCGGAAGGCGCCCTCGGTGTACTTCATGATGTTGCCCTTGTGGACCAGGGTGACATTCTTGCGCTTATTCTCCAGGGCCCAGCGGATGGCGGCGCGCACCAGGCGCTCGGTGCCCTCGACGGAGACGGGCTTTATGCCGATGCCGGCGCTATCAGGGAAGCGGATCTTGGCATATTCCTTGGGGAAGGCGTCTTTGAGCAGGGATTTGAACTTGTCGTTCTCCTCGGTGCCGTTCTCAAACTCAATGCCGGTGTAGATGTCTTCGGTGTTTTCGCGGAAGACGACCATGTCGACATCCTGCGGGCGTTTGACCGGAGAGGGCACGCCCTCGAACCAGCGCACGGGGCGCTGGCAGACGTAGAGATCGAGCTCCTTGCGCAGGGCTACGTTGAGCGAGCGCATACCGCCGCCGATGGGCGTGGTGAGCGGGCCCTTGATGCCCACCAGGAACTCGCGGAAGGCCTGCAGGGTTTCATCCGGCAGCCAGCTTTGGAACTGGTTGAAGGCCTTCTCGCCAGCGTACACTTCCATCCAGTGCAGCTTGCGCTTGCCGCCATAGGCTTTTTCAACGGCGGCATCCAGCACACGTACGCTGGCGCGCCAAATGTCTCGGCCGGTACCGTCACCTTCAATGAAGGGAACGATAGGGTTGTCTGGCACGTTGAGAACGCCGTTTTTAATGGAAATCTTTGCTCCGCCCTCAGGAACCTGGATGATGCTATACGCCATGCATGCTCTCCAATTTGAAAAGTTAGGTGATTTTCAGGATTATACACTTTGGCACCCTGGGGACTTTGCAGCCAAAACAAGAATCGCTATAATAAAAACTCATTGCAGTTGGCCCGCGACGTCAGGTCGCAAAGTCCCCACCGGGTATGCCCGGACCAAAAGCCTGCTTACGAAGTTTATTTAGTTACCGCAAGTGTTCCTAAAGGAGGAATCGCTAGTGGCACCTACGTCTGTTCCTGTTAACCGACAGCAGCAAATTGAGGAACCTTGGCACCAACTCGACCGCACCCAAGTGGCTGAGCGCCTGGGTACCTCGCTCGAGCAGGGCCTCAGCTCGGCTGAAGCCAAAGCTCGTTTAGAGAAGTACGGCCCCAACCGGCTGGAAGAAGCACCCCCCAAGAAATTCATCACGCTCTTGTGGGAGCAATTGAATAATTTTGTTGTGTATTTGCTCTTTGCGGCCGTGATCATTTCGGCTGTGTTGGGCGAATGGATCGAAGCAGGCGCGGTGATGGCCATTGTGGTGCTCAATGCCGGCTTCGGCATTGTGCAGGAGCGCCGCGCCGAGCAGGCGCTGGCGGCGCTGCGCCAACTGGCTTCGCCAGAGGCGCACGTGCTGCGCGATGGACGCCGCATCGACATCCCTTCCTATGAAGTGGTGCCAGGTGACGTCGTGTTCCTGGAGGCGGGCAACTACATTCCGGCCGATGTGCGCCTGGTGGAAGCGATCAACCTGAGGGTTGAGGAAGCGGCGCTCACCGGCGAATCGGTGCCGGTGGAGAAGACCGCCGGCCGTCTTGAAAAGACGGACGTGGGTCTCGGTGACCGCATCAACACTACGTTCATGGGCACGCTGGTGTCTTATGGCCGCGGCAGTGGCATTGTGGTCAACACCGGCATGCGCACGCAGGTGGGCTTGATCGCCGAAATGCTGCAATCGGTGCACCACGAGCAAACTCCGCTGCAGCGCCGCCTGGAAGAGCTGGGCCGCTGGCTGGGTTGGGCGGCGCTCATCATCTGTGCTGTGGTCTTCGTGGTGGGCTTGTTGCGCGGCCAGGAGGCGCTGCACATGTTTGAGGTGGCCGTCACCCTGGCGATCGCGGCGGTGCCGGAAGGTTTACCCGCGGTGGTGACCATCAGCCTGGCCTTGGGCATGCGCGAGATGATCAAGCGCAATGCGCTCATCCGCCGTTTGTCTTCGGTGGAGACGTTGGGCTCAGCCACGGTCATTGGCTCTGACAAGACCGGCACGCTGACCCAGAATGCTATGACCGTAACCAGCGTGTGGGTGGACGGCCGCCGCGTCGAAATCTCCGGCACTGGCTACCAGCCCGAAGGCGAGTTCACGCTGGAAGGCAAATCGTTCGATCTGACCAAGCACCACGGCGTGTTCAGCGCCCTGTGGCTAGGTGCGTTGAACAACGACGCCATTTTGGAATCGAGCGAAGGCGGCACGCGCGTGGTGGGTGACCCCACCGAGGCGGCCATGCTGGTGGCGGCGGCCAAGGCGGACGCAGCCTATGGCGAGCTGACCAAGCACTACCCGCGCGTGCAGGAAATTCCGTTCGACTCTGACCGCAAGCGCATGACCACTATTCACCAGGTGGTGGACCCGCTCTCTACGGACCTCTCTCCTTTCTATGAGGGCCATGAGCACAAGGGTTGGCACGTGGTGGCGGTCAAAGGTGCGCCGGATGTGGTGCTGGAGCTGTGCAAGCAGTACCAGACGATCGATGACGCAGTAGCGCCCATCAACGACAGTATGCGCACGCGCATCCTTGAGGCCAATGACCAAATGGCGCAGGATGCTTTGCGTGTAATCGCGGTGGCCTACCGTATTAGTAAGGATGTGCCTGCCACGCTGACCGCGGAGCATGTGGAGCAAGACCTGGTGTTTGTAGGCTTGCTGGGCATGATCGACCCGCCGCGCCCCGAAGTGAAGGATGCGCTGGCCAAGGCGCGCAGCGCAGGCATCCGCACTGTGATGATCACGGGCGATTACCCGCAGACGGCGCGCGCCATCGCCATGCAAATTGGCCTGGTGGGCGAAAGCAATAATCAGGTGATTGCTGGCGCTGAGCTCAATGATATGAGCGATGAGCAACTGCAGGAAGTGATCAAGACCACCAGCGTGTTCGCCCGTGTATCGCCGGAGCACAAAGTGCGCATTGTGCGCGCTCTGCGCGCCAATGGCAACATTGTGGCGATGACCGGTGACGGCGTGAACGATGCGCCGGCGCTGAAGCAGGCCGACATTGGTGTGGCCATGGGCATCACTGGCACAGATGTAGCCAAGGAAACGGCTGACATGGTGCTGACGGATGACAACTACTCCAGCATTGTGTCCGCGGTGGAACAGGGCCGCGTGATCTACAGCAACATTCGCAAGTTTGTGTTCTTCCTACTGTCGTGCAACACGGCCGAGATCATGATCATCTTCACAGCGATCATGATCGGCTTGCCTTCGCCGCTGGCGCCGATCCAACTGCTGTGGCTGAACCTGCTGACCGACGGCGCCCCGGCGCTGGCGCTGGGCACGGAGAAGGGCGACCCGGACATCATGAAGCTGCCGCCGCGCCGCAAGGATGAACCCATCATTGATGGTGAGATGGGCATCGGCATTGGCATTCAGACGGTGGTGAAGACGGCCGCCACGCTGACCGCTTACATGCTGGGTCTGCAACTGTTCCCCAGTGGTACAGCCGAGAACCTCACCGCATCCACTATGGCGTTTATGACGCTGGGCTTGTCTGAGCTGGTGCGTGCCTACACGGCTCGCTCTGAGCACTACTCCATGTTCTACGGTGGCGTGTTCTCCAATAAGAACATGAACGTCGCCGTGCTAATCTCGACGGTGCTGCTGCTGGTCGTGGTGTTCTTTCCACCCTTCCAGAGTGTGTTTGACACCACCTCGCTCACCTGGCTGCAGTGGGAGATCGTCCTGCCGCTGGCTTTGCTGCCCGCGGTGGCTGCAGAGATCACCAAGTGGTTCATCCGCCGTGGCTTGGAGCGCAAGACGGCCGCTGCGGCTGCATAAACAGGTACTCTAGCTCTAGAGTATTCAGAGAATGCTAGCTTATGAAAAAAAGCCCGCCATTTGGCGGGCTTTTTTTGTTGTGTAGTCGAGCAGTTTAGCTGCCTTGGGCGGCGCGTTTAGCCAGCGATTGACCCAGGAACATCACACCGATGCCAAAGACCGGGTGCAGCGCCTTGACCAAGTCGGGCACATCGGCGCGCAGGTAGCCCTGGGCGGCCAGCATGACCAGCGCCAGCACCGTCAGGCCAATGATGCGGCCGCCCAGCTTGCCCACGAGAGCCAGGATGAGCATGAGCAGCAGCATCAGCGTCATCAGGTTGCCACTGTAAGCGTGCAGGCTGCTGGGAATGGCGCCAAAGTAGGCCGCACCGATCAGGATGATCTGCACGAAGCCCCAGTAGAAAACACCTTTTCCAAGACCAATAAATACCTTACGAAAATCCATGAAACATCTCCTATTGAAGTGATTAAGCCAGTGCAGTTTGCACGGCGAGTTCATCCAGTATGCGAGCAAAGTCCTCAGCGGTTTGGCTGGTAAGCAGCTGGGCGCGCTGCGCTTCGTTCAGCGCGTAGGGGCTGATGTAGCGGGCGGCGTGCTTGCGGAACAGCACTAGGCCCAGCTCGGCACCATAGAAGGATTGCATCGCCTCCAGGTGGGCTAGCACCATGTGGCGCACTTGTGCATCGCTGACCTCGTGGCGGTCCTGGCCGGCGAAGATCCACGGGTTGCCGATAGCGCCGCGGCCGATCATCACAGCATCGCAGCCGGTGTGCTCGCGCATGCGGCCGATATCGGCCACCAGGCGCACATCGCCATTGCCGAAGACAGGGATGCGGACGGCGGCCTTGACTTCAGCGATGGCGTCCCAGTTGGCAGTGCCGCGGTAGGCCTGCGCCTTGGTGCGCCCGTGCACGGCAATGGCGGCACCGCCGTTGCCTTCGATGATCTTGGCGATCTCGGTGTGGTTCAAGCTGTCTTCGTCCCAGCCGATACGAATTTTGCCGGTGATGGGAATGCTGAGCGTGCTGCTGAGTGTGCGGAAGATGTGAGCGATCTTGGCCGGCTCGCGCAGCAGGCCGGCGCCGGCGCCGCGGCTGGATACGCAACGCACGGAGCAGCCCATATTGATGTCAATTGTGTCTGGCGAATAAGCCTGCAGCTTCATGGCGGCTTGCAGCAAGCGCGTCGGGTCGTCATCGAAGAGCTGGAAGGCGACCGGGCGCTCAGCTTCAAGGAAGGCAAGGCGTTGGTGAAGGTGCGGATGGCCGTTGAGCACATCCAAAGCATTAACGAATTCGGTATAGCTGATGGCCGAGCCGAGCTGGCGCGTGAGCGAGCGGAAGGGTTGGTCTGAGAACCCATCCATAGGTGAGAGGATCGTGCGACCGTAGATGGGTAGCGCGCCGATGTGGAAGCTGGGCTCAGACATGCAATTATTCTAGCCTACTGGGAATAGTCCACAGAATAAACACGGATAAAAGCAAAACCTTTGCCGCAGATGTGCGTGGCTGCGCCACGCAACAGATGAACACAGATAAAAGTCAAAAATCTGCGTTCATCTGCGGCGTCTTTCGCTTCGCTTATACTGTCTATAGCAAAGGAATCTGACAATGACTAAAAGTTTTGACCAAAAACTGTCTGATTACGCTGACCTGATTGTGCATATTGGTTTGAATGTGCAGCCCGGCCAGAAAGTGGTGGTGAGCGGCAAAAACCTGTTTCGCGGCGCACCACTGCACAGCGCGCCCTTGGTGCGCAAGATCGTGGAGAGTGCGTATAAAGCCGGTGCGCGCTTCGTGGATGTGTTCTGGGATGATGATCAGAGCCAACTGGTGCGCTTTGCGCACGCCCCGCGTGACAGCTTCGAAGAGTTCCCCACCTGGCGCACGCGGGCCTTGCATGAATACGCCGCTGGTGGCGCCTCGATCGTCTCGATCTATGGCGAGGACCCCGACCTGTTCAACGGCCAAGACCCTGCGTTGGTGACACAGGCGCAGCGTACGATGGAGAAGCACATGCAGCCCCAGATGGAGCTGCTGATGAAGAACGCCTACAGTTGGCTGTTGGTCAGCGTACCGCACCCCAACTGGGCGGCCAAAGTGTTCCCTGAGCTGCCTGCCGACCAGCAGGTGGATGCGATGTGGGAGCAGATCTTTAAGTTGTGCCGCATTGACCGCGAGGACCCGGTGGCTGCGTGGAAGGAACACATCGCCCAGCTGCAGGATGCGGCCAAGTATTTGAATGAGAAGCAGTACGACGCGCTGCACTACACTGCGCCAGGTACTGATTTCACTGTGGGTCTGCCCGCCGGGCACCTGTGGAACAGCGCCCAGTCTGACACGATGAACGGTGTCACGTTCACGCCCAACCTGCCCACCGAAGAGATCTTTACCCTGGGCGACAAAAACCGCGCCGAGGGCACGCTCAAAGCCTCCATGCCGCTGAGCTACGGTGGGCGGCTGATCGAAGATTTCAGCATGGTGTTCAAAGATGGCCGCGTCGTGGATGTGAAGGCCGGCAAGAACGAGCAGGCTTTGAAAGACCTGCTGGATGTGGACGATGGCGCCGGCCGTGTGGGCGAGATCGCGCTTGTACCGCACAGCTCGCCCATTGCCCAATCGGGCCGGCTGTTCTACAACACCTTGTATGATGAAAATGCTGCCAGCCATATTGCTGTGGGCCGCGCCTATCGCTTTACTCTCAAGGGGGGCGAGAGCATGAGCGCCGAGGACTTTGCCGCGGCTGGCGGCAACTACAGCCTGGTGCATGTTGACTTCATGATAGGCTCGGCTGAGATGGACATTGACGGCATCACCAAAGACGGCGCCAAAGAGCCGCTGATGCGCAAAGGGGAATGGGCCTACAAAGGCTAGTCTGCCTAAAGAAATCAAAAGCCCGTACAGACATGTGCGGGCTTTGATTTTTAAAGTATCTTGACCTGTACGCTGGCGGATATGCTTTGCGGGAGTTTGTGCGATAGTTTCAAAGAACGACTGGAGGCACTATGGAAACTTTTGAGGCAAATGGAAAACAACATGCTGGATACCTGGCCCTGCCCGCCAGCGGGAAAGGGCCGGGCCTATTGCTGCTGCATGCCTGGTGGGGGCTTACCGATTTTTTCAAGCAGCAGGCGGATACCTTGGCCGCACAAGGGTTTGTGGTCCTTGCTCCGGATCTGATGAATGGCGCACAGACGGCCGATGTCCTTGAGGCCGAGAAGCAGGTGCAAGACGCAGAAGCAGACTTTCCTGCGGTGGTGGCGATTGCGCTCGGCGCGGCTAACTTGTTGCGGGCGTTGCCTGCGGTGAGCAGTGAAAAGCTCGCCTCGGTTGGTTTCTCTTTTGGAGCGGCGTATGCGCTGGTTTTGGATGAAGAACAGCCAGGAACTTTTGACAAAATTGTGCTGTTTTACGGCATGGCTGGCGCCAATGTGGGCAAGAGTGAGGCCAACATTCTGGCGCACTTCGCTGAGAATGACCCGTATGAGGACATTGAGGCTGCGCGCAGCATGAACGCTCCTAACCTGGAGCGGCATATTTACCCGGGCACTGGCCACTGGTTCTATGAGTACAACCGCCCGGATGCCTACAATGCTGAGGCGGCGACCTTGGCGTGGGAGCGCACCTTGGCCTTTTTGCGGGGTTAAAGCATACGGCGAGACCCTGTGGTCTGCTATTATTTCCTTGAGGTGACTGTCTATGCAACAAGTCCTTGCTGAACGTATTCTCCCGCGCCGCACCGCTGTGGCTGACGGGCTGCTGATCCTACTTGGCAGTCTGTTCATTGCGGCGTTGGCCCAGGTGCGTGTTCCCCTGCAACCGGTGCCCATTACCGGCCAGACCCTGGCGGTCTTGCTGGTGGGTATGGCGCTCGGCTCGCGCCGCGGTGTCCTGGCGGTGTTGGCCTATCTGGCCATGGGTGCAGCTGGCTTGCCCTTCTTCACGGGTGCACAAAGCGGCATCGCCTACATGTCTGGCGCAACCGGCGGTTACCTGGCTGGTTTTATTGTGGCGGCGGCTTTGGTGGGCTGGCTGGCCGAGCGTGGCTGGGATCGCACTCTGCTCAAGACGCTGGCTGCCATGGTGCTGGGCAATCTGGCCATCTATGCGCTGGGTGTGAGCTGGCTGGCCGTGCTGGTGGGCGGCTACACGGGTCCGAGCGGCTCGATCGCTCTCGGCCTGGTTCCGTTCCTATTGGGAGATCTCATCAAAGCATTGATTGCGGCGCTTCTGCTGCCGATGGCCTGGATGGTTTTGAACGAGAAGCCCTGAGCGAAATCAACAATAAAAAAAAAGCCTCAGCAATTGCTGAGGCTTTTTTTGTTGCTGCCTTAGGTGGCGCTAGGCGCCTTCTGTTTTTGGATGCGGTGATACTCGGCCCAGCTGATGAGTTTGTGCGTTTGCTCATCCCACAGGTGCAGGAAGATAGTCTTGAAGCTGGTGAAGAAGGTGATCGTCTCCACCTGATGGAAGATCTCATTCTCGTAGTGCGCCCGTTCCAGGTTGTAGTTGGGAATCTTGGGCGAGAGATGATGCACATGGTGGAAGCCGATGTTGCCGCTGAACCACTGCGCCACCTTGTTCATCTTGAAAAACGAGGCGCCGCGCAGAGCTGCCTCGGTGTAATCCCATTCCTCGTGCCAGCGCCAGTACGTGTCTTCAAACTGGTGCTGTACGTAGAAAAGGAAAACGCCAATGGAGGAGCCGAAGACCATGATAGGGAACCAGATCAACAGCGTCTCTTTGAAACCGATCCACAGACCCAAAATGGCGAAGATGGCGGCCAACGCTACGTTGGTGTAGAGCACGCTACGACGCTCACGCTTGTCGGCATCTTTGCTGAGTAGGAAGCGATGCAGGACGATGAACAGCAGCGTAGGGCCAATCACAAACTTGACCAGGGGGTTGCGGTAGATACGGTAGGCAAATTTGCGCTGCCAGGTCAGTTCGGCGTATTCTTCCACCGTCATGGTGTAGATATCGCCGATACCGCGAAAGTCGAGATCGCCGGCGGTGGCGTGATGCTTGGCATGGGTGCGGCGCCAGTGGTGGTACGGCGTCATCGAGATGATGCCCAGCATGCCGCCCACAAGATCGTTCATACGGGTGGATTTGAAGAACGAGTTGTGCCCGCAATCATGTTGAATGATAAACAAGCGCATCATGAAGAGGGCGTTCAAGAAGGCCAGCGCCAGAGTGATGAGGTAATTGACGCTGAGGCTGTAATACATGAGAACCCAGATGACCACATACGGCACCAGGCTGTTGACCAATTGCCAGACACTCTTTTTGTGGTCGGGTACCTGGTAGGGCTTGATGGCTTCCACCCAGGCAGGTTTCGATTTTGCTTGACTGCTTTGCATTGCGTTGCTCCTCAGAAAGCGAGTTGTGCGCGCCCCACGCGCGCCTGGAACATTGTAGTTGGTTTCGTGAGCTAAAAGATAAAGCAGGTTGATGAATTTTAGTGCGTGAGCGGCAGCACAAGCAACGCGAGCACGACTGCCACAGCCGCAGGATAGTAAAAGCTGCCAATCGAAAGACTGGCCAAGATGGTGAGGATGACGCCGGCGGCAGCAAAGAGCACTGCCAGGCCGCGCCGCCCGCGGGCAAAGGCGAAAGCGGGCATGGCGTAGAGCGCGCTGAAGATGAGCAGGATTGCCAAGCCCCACCAGCCTTGGGCCTCAAGCCAACTGAGTTGCGTGACTGTCTCTACGCCGTTGGTCACGCTAACCTGGGTTGCGCTACCGGTGAACAGGATCAGCAGGCTGGCCAGCGCGGCCAAGACGGCGGCCGCAGCGAACAAGAGTGCGGGCACACGCTGCGTGAACTTTTGCAGCGCGCTCATGCTTGCTGCCCCAGATAGGCGAGAGCGAAGAGCACAAGCGACACAACCAGACGGCCGCCCTGGCCGCCCCAGTCAACGCTTGACTTGGTTGTCTTAGAGTTCTGGGCGCGGTTGATGGCGGCCAGGACGTGCATCGTCACAAGACCAATGCCGAGCGCCCATAGCGCCCAGCGTGATTGTGCCCACACCAGGTAGCCGGACACAACCAGGATGGCGCCGGCCAGCATAAGCGAGTTGGCGGCGGCGGTTTGCAGCTTGCCTTGGCGCCACTGCTGTGGCCCGGCGAGCAGGGCAAGCAATCCATACAGCACAATAAATGGTGCGACGATGAAATGAATGAAGTCCATAAAGAGATTTTAAGATAGATTTGGGAAAACACAGCTATTGTGACGCTGCGAGAATGAGTTTGTGATGATGCGAGACGAATATCGTAGACTGCCAGTCTTCCACTTTGATTTTCATCCGTTAGTGATGTGGTTCATGAACCTGAGCGTGGGGGTGCAACGATTCTTCGCAGGTGTTGGTCGTAAGCGCACCATCACACATCGTTGGGTGGAGTTCACGTCAGATGCTGGGCGCAGGGTAAAAGTGTTGCTGCTGGGCGCTGACACTATGCCAGCCGCTGCCCCACTGCTCCTTTATTTTCACGGAGGAGCATTTGCGCTGTCATATTCTTCTGGGCATATCAGACGGTGCGAGCAGTATGCGTTGCAAGCCGGATATACGGTTGCGCTGGTGGACTATGTGCTGGCGCCACAACATCCCTTCCCAGCCGCTTTTGATGAGTGTTTCGCTGCGCTTAAATGGGTACATGAACACGCCGATACGCTGGGTGTGGACCCTCAGCGGATCGTTGTTGGCGGAGATTCGGCAGGCGGCGCCCTAGCCGCTGGCGTCGCCCAGAAGGCTGTGGACCAAGGCATGGCCGTGCGGGGTCAGCTGCTTATTTATCCGGTGTTGGATGACCGCTGCAACACAGACAGTGCGGTTGAGTTTGATGATGTTCCGCTGTGGACCGCCACTAGCAACCGGCGAATGTGGGCGATGTATTTGCGTGATACGAAGGGCGAGATACCTGCGTATGCGGCACCGGCACGCCGTGAGCGGCTGCGCGGGTTGGCACCAGCGTATATGGAAACGGCACAGTTTGACCCACTGCGGGATGAGGGGCTGGCCTATGCGCAGTCTCTGCGTGCTGCTGGCATTGAGGTTATGCAGGTGCACAGCCAGGGTACTGTGCACGGTTTTGACCTTGTTTCAGAGAATGATGAAACGCAGAAGGTGCTGGCTGCACGAATAAGATTTTTGCTCGCCTGCGTATCTGAATAATCTGATGATTTGTCAAATTGCGCAACAACAGCGCATTTTTGTCGTTTACTGATGAGCAACCCAACTCGTTGAGGTTTAGGAGGTTTTTCGCTATGAAAGTTACAAATCGACTTGGCTTTTTGCTTTTGGGTATCTGGCTGATCTTGACCGGCCTGGCTGCCTTTGGCGTAGCTCTGCCCGCCATGATTGGCAGTCTACTTGCCCTGGTTGCAGGTATTTTGATTTTTCTGGGGCGCTAAACGCGCTCCACTCCTCTCTCTGGCCGCCCACGAAAGTGGGCGGCCTTTTTATTTCTCGCGCGCTAGGGTGGCCAGTTCCAGCGCCTCACGCAGGGTGCGCGCTTCCTGAATATCTATTCCGCCAGGCAATTCATCATTCTTGCGCAAGCGCCGTGGAATCACAGCAGATTTAAAACCAAGTGCCGCGGCTTCTTTCAGGCGGGCCGCGGTGTGCGGCACGGTGCGTAACTCTCCGCTCAAGCCCACTTCGCCCACCAGAATGATATCGGCGCGCAGTGGGCGGTCCCAGGCCGAGCTGGCGATGGCGGCTGCCACGGCAAGGTCGGCTGCGGGTTCACCGATGCGCAAGCCGCCGACAATGTTGACGAAGACATCCTGCTCGGCCAGGGGCAAGCCCAGGCGGCGGGTGAGCACGGCGGTGATGAGCAATAAGCGATTGGTGTCGATGCCATTGCCGGAGCGGCGTGGGTTGCCAAAGGCGCTGGGGCTGGTGAGCCCTTGCACTTCGACCAGGAGTGGGCGCGTGCCTTCCATGGTGACGGCGATGGCAGAGCCGGCGGCGTTGACGACGCGCTCGGCCAAGAAGGCTTCGGAAGGGTTGGGCACTTCCTGCATGCCGCGGCCAACCATTTCAAAGACGCCCACTTCAGCCGTGGCGCCAAAACGATTTTTGACGGCGCGCAGCAGGCGGAAGGATTGGAAGCGGTCGCCCTCAAGGTAGAGCACCGTGTCCACCATGTGCTCGAGCAAGCGCGGGCCGGCGATGACACCCTCTTTGGTAACGTGGCCGATCAGGAAGACCGCCAGGCCACTGCTCTTGGCCAACTGGCGGAAACGATCGCTGCACTCGCGCAGCTGAGTGACCGAGCCAGCAGACGAGTCGATTTGCGGGTCGTACACCGTTTGGATGGAATCGATGATGAGCAGGCGCGGCTTGATCTGCTCCACATGATGCAGAATGGCGTCAAGATTTGTTTCCGTGACCAGAAACAGAGAATCGATCAATTGATTAATCGATTGGTCAGTGGATAATCGATCCGCCCTCATTTTGATCTGCGAAGGAGATTCTTCACCGGAGACGTAAAGCACACGGCCCTGGGCGGCCATCTCCATGGCGGTCTGCAGCAGCAGGGTGGATTTGCCGATGCCCGGGTCACCGCCGATGAGCACGAGCGAGCCGGGCACTACGCCACCACCCAGCACGCGGGCGAACTCGCCGATGGAGAGCGGCATGCGCTCGCTCTCGGCGCCGCCGGCGATCTGCGTCAGTGGTTTGGGCGTGTTGCTGCCGCTGCCATGGCTGCTGGCGACGCGGCGTGCAGGCTCATCGGTCACCAACTCTTCTGTGTAGGTGTTCCATTCGCCGCATTGTGGGCAGCGTCCCAACGCTTTGGCGGCAGTGCGGCCGCAGCTCTGGCATACGAAGCGCGTAAAGCTTTTAGCCATGGCGCATCTCCCAACCCATCAGGTCGCCCTCGGGGACATTGGGTAGCGGCAGGCGGTGTAGCATGTGCTGCAGCTCTGCGCGGTGGTGCATGTTGTGGGTGATGACATGGGCAATGGCGCCGCCGAAACTTTTTTGTTGCGGCGGATCATCGAGCGTGTCCGTCCACTTTTCGTCTAAGCGGCCTTCGGTCTCGATGCGGCGTGCCAGGGCGTCGAACTCGCGGTAGCTGGCATCAAGGCGGGCCAGAAGTTCGGCGGGCGAGTTCTGGCCTTCGATATCGCGCAGCGGGCGGGCCAGCATCAGATCCGTCCAAGTCTCAATATTGAAGATGATGTGCTCAAAGGTGGCGCGCAGGGTGCGCCAGCCGGCGTCAAATTCGCGGTCGAAATCAGCGGGGGACAGAGGCAGGCACAGTTTGAGAAGCTCTTGCGTAGCGGCCTGGTCATGGCCGAGTAGGCGTTCAAGCAGGGTCATGCCGCCAGTCTACTACAAAATAGAACATTTGAACTGTTATCTAGGGCTTGACAAACACATCGCTATAGTGTATTTAACATATATGTTAATTAACAAAGGTGTTAATTATGAGCGATGCACTGACCCTCACTTTTTCCGCCCTAGCTGACCCTACCCGCCGCGCCATTCTTGAGCGCCTGGCGGCTGGGCGCGCCAGTGTTTCCGAGCTGGCAGCTCCGTTTCAGATCAGCCTTCCGGCCATCTCGCGCCACCTCAAGGTGCTGGAGCGCGCCGGGCTTATCGCGCGCGGCCGGGATGCGCAGTGGCGCCCGGCGCAACTGCAGGCCGAGCCGCTGAAGGATGTTTCGATCTGGCTGGAACGCTACCGCAGCAACTGGGAAGAAAGCTACGAGCGCCTGGATGAATTTCTGAGTGAGGTGCAAAAACAAAACAAGGAGAACTATGAGTGAGAAAAACAAATTTGTGATCAGCTTCCCCAGTGAGACGGAATTGGTGATGGAGCGAGAGTTTAATGCGCCGCGTGAGCTGGTCTTCAAGGCCCACCTGGATGCGGAGATCATTCCCAAGTGGTGGGGCCCGCGCCAGTATGCAACGCGGGTTGAAGCGCTGGATGCGCGCCCCGGCGGCAAATGGCGCTTCATCCAAACCGGCGAAGATGGTACTGAGATCGCCTTTTTTGGTGAGTACCGCCTGATCTCGCCGCACGACAAGTTCGTGAACACGTTTGGGTTCGATGGCATGCCAGGCGAGCCGGGCGAAGAAGAATACAACTTTATCGACCTGGGCAATGGCCGTACGCTGTTGCGCACCTACTCCAAGTTCAAGAGCAAGGAGGAGCTGGAGGCTGTGCTGGCCAGCGGCATGGAATGGGGCGCTAATGAAACTTATGACCGGCTGGAAGAGTACCTGGCAACTTAGTGAATATAAAAAGAGGAGAGCGAAAGCTCTCCTCTTTTTATAAATACTATGAAAGCAAAAGGCTGGCGAGTTGCTGCGCCTGAGCCCGTATCTCTGGCATAGCGGTGCTTTCCCATAAGATGCCCTTGAGCGCGGTGCCCAGCGTGTAGAGGCGTGGGCCGAGCATGCCATCCGCCTGGGCGGCCATGCCCTGATGCAGCGCATCCGGCTGGATGAGTTGCTTGCTGAGCAAGTTTTGCACTAAGGGGCTATCGAGGCGGGCAAGGGTTGACTCAGAGCCCATGCAGTTGATGACTGCATCCACGCTGAGTTGCTGGACTCCGTTGCGGTTGTGATAGACCACCTGGAATGTGTCCTCGGCAACACTGATCTCAGAGATGCGGCCAGCCAGGCTGTGCAACTGGCTGGTGCTGTGCATAGCGTCCAGCACGCCGGCGCATTCCGGCGGCATGCGATGGCGAGAAACATCCCACAGGCGCCGCAAATGACGCATGAAACGCTGTTTTTCGGCGGGCGGCAGTTGCTGCCACAGTGCTTGCGTGCTGGGGCGCAACGAATCGATGACGGCGCGCCAGTTGCTGCCCTGCGCCTCGGCTGCGCGCAGATGGCGGCGCACCACGGCGAGCATTTGCGCCGCTGTGGTGCAGCTGGCCAGTTCGGCGGAGAAATCTGCATAACTGTGGCCCAGCTTGTGCACTGCGGGCCACCAGCCGTGTGTGGAGATGGCATACAGCGCGCCTTGATATTGCTGGGCGTGCAGGCTTAAGAGCGTGTCCACCGCGGTGAGCCCCATGCCGATCACCAGCACGCGGTCCTGTGGGGCGATACGGCTGGCAAGATCTGCCTGCCAGGGATTGCCGAAGTACTTGGGAGCCGCAGCGGCCTGTGCGCCCAGGAAGCGCGGCTGCGGCGGTAGAAAGTTGCCAAAGGCGAGTACAGCTTGCTGGCTGCTGAGTGTGCGGCCTGAAGCCAGGGCAACAAGCACAGGGATTGCTTCGTGCGCAGGCGAGCCTGCGTCTTGCAAAGACGAAGCCGGCGGGGTGATCTCCATATCGATAGCCTGGTCGTGGATCAGCTCAATGGCGCCGGGGTGTGCGGCAATGGTTTCGTCTAGCTGGGCGCGCAGATACTTGGCGTAAATCATGCGCGGCACAAACTCATTGGCGGCGTAGGCATAGCCCTGCGCATCCAGCCATTCGTGAAAGTGGCTGGGTTGGTCAGGATAGGCGCTCATGTTGTTGGCCGGCACATTGAGGCGATGCACCTCAGATTGTGTGCCGTAGGCCACCCCGCGCCCCACTGCGCCGTTTTGTTCGACAAGATAGATGTGCAACGGCTGCTGCGCTTGGCGCAGCAGCTGGATGGCCAGCAGGGTTCCGCTGGCGCCGCCGCCGATAATGGTGATGGTGTGCGTCATAGGCTTAAACAAAACAAGAGATACTCAGTATCTCTTGTTTTGTTTATTTTAGCGTGAATGGCTAGTTTGCGGCCAAGGCTTCGGCGGGCGGCGCCGGCGGCAGCGTTTTCTTCTTGCGTGTCGCTTTGGGCTTGGCTTTCTTCAGCACAATTTCTGGCTGCTCCTCACCCACTTCAACATCAATGCTGATGGTGTCGCCTTCCTTGAACTCGCCAGCCAGCAGCGCATCGGAGAGCGGGTCCTCAATCTTGCTTTGCAGCACGCGCTTGAGCGGGCGGGCGCCGTATTCACGGTCATAGCCCAGCTCAGCGAAGAGATCTAAGGCGGCTTCGGTGGGCTGCAGGGTGAAGTTGCTCTCCTTCAGGCGAGCCGCCACCTTTTCGATCTCCAGATTGACGATGGAGCGCAGGTTTTCCTTATTGAGGGCACGGAAGATGATGACCGAGTCCACACGGTTGATGAACTCAGGGCGGAAGACGCGCTTGAGCGCATCGGTGAGCTTCTTGCGCATGTCCTTGTAGGCAATCTTCTCTTCCACCTCGTCATCAGTCTTGAGGTTGAAGCCGATCTCGCCCTTGCGCATGATCATGTCGGCGCCTACATTAGAGGTCATGATGATCAGTGCGTTGCGGAAATCCACCTTGTGGCCGCGGGCATCCGAGAGATGACCCTCTTCCATGATCTGCAGCAGCATGTTGTGCGCTTCAGGGTGGGCCTTCTCGATCTCGTCGAAGACGACGATGGAGTACGGGCGGCGGCGGATGGCCTCGGTGAGCTGGCCGGCATCTTCGTAGCCGACGTAGCCTGGAGGGGCGCCTACCAGGCGGCTGACCGAGTGGCGTTCCATGAACTCAGACATATCCAGTTGGATCAGCGCTTCTTCGCTGCCGAAGAGCAGCTTGGCCAGCGCCTTGGTCAGCTCGGTCTTGCCTACGCCGGTGGGGCCGAGGAAGATGAACGAGCCGATGGGGCGGTCTGGATCCTTGAGGCCGGCGCGGGCGCGGCGTACCGCCTTGGAGATGGCATCGATCGCCTCCTCCTGGCCCACGATGGCTTTGTGCAGATCGTCTTCCATGTGCAGCAGGCGGGCCGATTCTTCTTCGGCGATCTGCATGACCGGAATGCCGGTCCACATGGCGATCAGTTCAGCAATGTCATCCACAGACACGATGGGGCTGGTGTCACGGTCCCAGGTGGTGCGGAAGGAGTCTAGCTTGGCTTCCAGCTCGGTCTCGCGCTGCTGCAGGGTCTCGCCTTCTTCCTGGCGGCCCTGTTCTTCGGCCTCGATGCGCTGGCGGCGCAAGCCCTTGAGCTCATCGGTGACCGCTTTGGCTTCCTTGGCGGCCGGGCTTTTGTACATGCGCACACGCGAGGCGGATTCATCGATGAGGTCGATGGCTTTGTCAGGCAAGAAGCGCTCGGTAACGTAGCGGGAGGACAGACGTGCGGCTGCGTCCAGCGCTTCGTCAGAGATGCGCAGGCGGTGGTGCTCCTCGTAGGCCGGGCGCACACCGCGCAGGATCTCGATAGTTTCTTCGACAGAGGGCTCGTCTACCAGCACGGGCTGGAAGCGGCGCTCAAGGGCTGAGTCGCTCTCGATGTGCTTGCGATACTCCTCGAGCGTGGTGGCGCCGATCACCTGCAGCTCACCACGCGAAAGGGCGGGCTTGAGGATATTGGCGGCATCCACCGAGGAGCCGGCTGCACCGGCGCCGACGAGCATATGAGCTTCGTCGATGAAGAGGATGGCTTCGGAGGCTTTGAGCTCGTCGATCACCTTCTTGAGGCGCTCTTCGAACTGGCCGCGGTACATGGTGCCGGCGACGAGCGAGCCGACATCCAACTGCAGCACGCGCTTGCCCAGCAACGGCGCAGGCACATCTCCATCGATGATGCGTTGGGCCAGGCCCTCGACAATGGCGGTCTTACCCACACCAGGTTCACCGATGAGGGCGGGGTTGTTCTTGTTGCGGCGTGCCAGGATCTGGATCACGCGCTCAATTTCCTGCTGGCGGCCGATGACCGGGTCAAGCTTTTCTTCTTCGGCCTGCGTGGTGAGGTCCACCGCCAACTGGTCGATCATCGGGGTCTTGGCGGTGCGCTGCTGCTCACGGCGCGGGCGGCGCTCGCCTTGCGGCGTGTTGGCCGGGCGACGCGGTGCGCTGCTCTCTTGCAGCACGCGGCGCGTCTGGCGGCGAATCTGCTCCGGGGTTACGCCGAGCTTGCGCAGCACATTGAGGGCAATGCCCTCGCCGTAGCGCACCAGGCCGAGCAGCAAGTGCTCCGTGCTGACGTAGTGGTTGCCCAGGCGGCGGGCTTCCTCAAAGGCATACTCCAGCACCTGTTGGGTGCCAGGGGAAAGGTCAATCTTTTCGCCTTCATGCTGGCCAGCGCCAGTCAGGCGTTCGACGATCTCTTCTACACGCGGGGCTTCGAGCCCCAGGTCACGCAAGACGCGTGCGGCCACACCACCCTCTTCTCGGATAAGCCCGAGCAGCAGGTGCTCTGTGCCGATGTAATTGTGGCGCATGCGCTCTGCTTCCTGGTGAGCCAGGCTCAGTACGCGGCGCGCACGTTGGGTAAGGCGTTCCATTCCTGCCACGATAGTCTTCCTTTGATTGCGGCTAACTTGCCGCAACTTTGGGGATTCTACCAAATTCAATTTTGGATAGTGTTAATGCCAGAATGTTGAGACAAAGTTAACAAAAGAGCCGCTTCCATGAAGCGGCTCTTTTTCCTGCGTTTATGCGCTGTGTTTGCCAAGTGCGTATATTGGCTCGCCTAGTTTGGCGCCAAATGCCACCAAGGTTTTGATGTCACCGCCGCTGAAGCCGCGCCCCTGCTTGCGCTTGCCGAGGCGCAGCACGCCCAGAAGCTCTGGCCCTCTGCGGCGGCCCAGGTAGATCGGCACGGTGAGCACAAAGGGCTTGCCATCTTCGCTCACGATGCCCTTTTTGCCGTTGAGCAGCTCGCGTTCGGCTGCGGTGGGCGTAAAGGTGCTCAACTCAGCCTTCTTGAGGCCGCGTACGGCTACTGGCTTGTAAAGCTTCTTGGCATCCAGCAGGTAGATGGCTGAATTCTCGTGGCCGTAGATGGCTTCAAGATGCTCCAGTGTGGAATCCAGCACCTTGGGCAGTTTGACCCAGTTCCACAGGTTGGCGTCAAGCTCGATCAGGCCTTGCGAGAGATCGATATTTTCAGGGAACAGGCGGCGGTTGATGGCACCTTCTACGCGGGTGCGGATGGGTGTGAACAAGCTGGCAACGACGATGGCGGCCACCGCGGCGGCGGCTTGCTGCATCTCCTCACCGAAAGCGGCCTTGGCAAGCTGCGAGAGCAAAGCGGCGGTGCCGGCAAACAAAGCCGCCAGCAGCGTGGTGAGCACACCGTAGACCAACGAGCGGTTGATGACAACGTCTACATCCCACAGGCGGTAGCGCAGAATGGCGATGCCAATCGAGAGCGGGATGGCGAGGATGGAAGCGATGAACAAGAAACCCGAGGCTGTGGTTTCGGAATAGTTTTGGAAGATGAAGGTGGGAATGTAGACAAGCAGGAAGAGCGCCCCAGCAATGAACAACCAGCGCATTTGAGCGCGTTCGATGGCCTGCGAATCACGATAGCGTACAAATACGGATACCAAAGAAGCCAGCGCAGGAGTGATCAGAAACAAGCCCATGATGGCAATAAATATGCCGGTGGCTTCTATGGGTAGAAAACCGATGGGATTGCTTAGTGTGACAGCACTGGTTTGGTCTTCAAAGAAAGTTGAAAATGTGGCGGCGAACAAGAACACCAGAAAACCAATAGCCAGCGAGAAAAGCCCCCAACGCCACTTCCTGGAGATCAGGCGCCCGGTGGGGAACAGGAAGAAGATCAAAATGATGGAGCCGATCAGCATCCACCAAGACCAACTGTTGAACCATAGGTAAAAGTACACGGCAAAGCTGACCTCGCCGGCATGCACCGCGGGCTTGATGAAGTAGTTGAGGATGCTGGAAATGGTCAGCATGATCGGCATGAGCATCAACAACCAGCCGATGGTGTGGCGGCGGTTGTTGGTGATGATCAGCGCGCTGACGATAGCGAACACCGTACCCACCGAGGTCCAGCCCAGCTCGGAGATAAATTGGCTTGAGCTGCCGAACGAGTCTCTCTGCAGGAAAACGACTGCGAAATTGCTAATGGTTGCCAGGGCAACCAACACCCACACAATAACGGGCCAGCGAGATTGCTTCTGTTTCTTGTCTGCCATCACTCCACCTATGTATAAAAAAAAGAGCGTGCAAAAAACACGCTCCTTTTGAAATTCAGGGTAGTACGCTACTCTTCACTCTGGTCCAGCTCAGCCATGGCGGCAGCGTAGTCCAAGTCACTGAACTGGGCGGAGTCCACCTTGCTCAGCGAGAGACCGATACGGCGCTTGTCTGGCTCGATCTTGATGATGCGCACCACCAGCTTGTCGCCTTCGTGTACGGCTTCTTTGGGGTGCTCCACATGCCCTTCGCCCAACTCCGAGATGTGGATGAGGCCCTCGACGTGCTCGTCTAGGCGGGCAAACGCGCCGAACTTGACGAGACGCGTGACGGTACCTTCAACCAACTGGCCGACGTGGTACTTGTTGATCTGGTCTTCCCAGGGGTCTTGCTGCAACTGGCGCATGGAGAGGCCGATGCGCTTGCGATCCTGGTCAATGCTGATGACCTTGACCTCAACCTCGTCCCCCACCTTCAGCAGCTTGCTGGGGTGGTCAACGCGCTCCCAGGAGAGCTCGGAGAGGTGCACCAGGCCATCGGCGCCGTTGATGTTCACGAAGGCGCCGAAATCGGCCAAGCTGGTAACGTGGCCCTTGCGGGTCTCGCCAATGGCGATCTCGCCCAGCAGGCGCTCTTTCATGGCCTCGCGGGTTTCCTGGTTGGCGGCGCGCTCGCTCAGGATCAGGCGGCGGCGCTCGCGGTCAACTTCGATCACGCGGGCGCTCAGTGGCTCACCCTTCATTTCTTCCCAGCGCAGCTCGGGCGTGTCACCCTTGTAGCGCAGGCGGCGGGACTGGCTGATCTGTGAAGCCGGAACGAAGCCGCGCAGGCGGCCCACGCGCACAATCAGGCCACCCTTGTTGAAACCATCAACGGTGCCGGTGTGCGTGTCCTTGGACTTCATCAACTCCTCGGCCATGCCCCAGTCATCATCTTCTTTGGAGCGGGTGTAGGAAAGCTGCATCATGCCGCCAGCGCCTTCGGCGCTGACCACGTAGACTTGGATCTCCTGACCGACTTTGATCTGCTCCCGCTCTTCTGCAGTCATGGATTCGACTTCGCGGGAGGAAATAATGCCTTCAGACTTAGCGCCAATGCTCACCAGAATTTCGTTGTTGGCTGTACTCGCCACAATGCCGGAACGCATTTCGCCCGGGCGGGGCATATCCAGATTCAACTCGCTCTGATTGAGCAATTCTTCCATGGTCAAGCCGGTGGGCTGCGCCTGAGCGCCGGCTTGCTCCCCCGAATGGGAGAGTTCGTTTTGATTCATATACGTGTGGTTACTCCAGAGATTAAGGTGCCCTGATTATAACGCCAAAACAGGCTGCTTTCATTAGTGCTCCGTTGCAACAGCCGCCTGCACCGTACAATTTTGCGCTGTGATAGACTAGCCGCTTAGTGCAAAAAACAAGGAACAACCCGCCCATGCCCCGTGCAGCTTTCCCCTTTACCGCAATCGTTGGCCAGGAGCGCATGAAACGTGCGCTCATTCTTAACGCTGTAGACCAGCGTATTGGTGGCGTGCTTATCCGTGGTGAGCGCGGCACAGCTAAATCCACCGCCTCACGTGCGATGGCGGCCTTGCTGCCGGATATTGATGTTTTTGCGGAATCCCCCTTCAACGATGACCCTAATGCGCCAGAAACCTGGTCTGACTGGGCGCGTGAGCGCAAGGCCGCTGGCCAAGCGCTGACAGTGACCAAGCGCAAGGTAGGTTTTGTTGACCTCCCAGTAAGCGCCACTGAAGACCGTGTGGTGGGCACGCTGGACATTGAAAAGGCGATCCAAAAGGGTGAGCGCCATTTTGAGCCCGGTGTGCTGGCGGCTGCCAACCGCGGTCTGCTCTACATAGATGAGGTCAACCTGCTGGATGACCATGTGGTGGACCTGCTGCTCGACTCGGCGGCGATGGGCATCAACATTGTGGAGCGCGAGGGTATTTCTTTCTCGCACCCGGCTCGCTTTATTCTTATTGGCACCATGAACCCTGAAGAAGGCGACCTGCGCCCGCAACTGCTGGACCGCTTTGCTTTCTCCGTGGATATTGGCAGCATCCGTGATGCACGCCAGCGCGTGCAGATTATGGAGCGCAACCTCAAATTTGAATCCAACCCCGAAGCCTTCACCAAGGAATGGGCGCCTAAAGAGCAAGAACTGGCTGACCAGATCCTGGCGGCGCGTGAACTAGTGGACGCGGTGGCTTACACCTCGCGTGATCTGGTTTCGATCGCTTCATTGACGGCTTCCCTGCAAGTGGATGGGCACCGCGCCGACTTGGTGATCCTCAAGGCGGCCCGCGCTCAGGCAGCCTTTGATGCGCGCAAGGCGGTGAGCCCTTTAGATATTGCCATTGCCGCCGAACTGGCGCTGCCCCACCGCATCAAGCACGGCCCCTTCCACCAGACCGAGATCACCGTGACCGAGCTGCAAGAGAAGATCAACGAAATGCAACAGTCCGGCGAAGCGGATGGTGAAAACGAAACACAAGACGAACAAGAGGGCAGCCAACAGGACCCCGTAAAAAAAAAGAGCTAGATGACAACCAGCAACCCAGCGAAGCGGACCCGCAGAATCAGGCCGCTGAGCCAGGGGAGCAGGATGTTTTCAACTCCGGCGATGCCCGCTGGTGGGATGGTGGCCAGAAGGTCAACCCCACCAAGGAAACCTTTGCGCCACGCAAGATAGCCAATCCACTGGACAAGATCACCCGCCGGCGCAGCGGCCGCCGCTCACGCACGCGCACGGAGCGTAAGCGTGGCCGTTACATTCAGGCGCGGCCGGCGGGCGATGATTTGAGCGATATTGCTTTCGATGCCACCATCCGCGCCGCAGCTCCATTTCAAATAACACGCACAGAGCAGCGCAAGCACATGGCGTTCGCCATCCAAAAGCAGGACCTGCAGCGCAAAGTGCGCGTTAAGCGCACGGCTAACCTGATTTTGTTTGTCGTGGACGCGTCCTGGTCGATGGCGGTGGCCGAGCGCATGGCGGCTACCAAAGGTGCGATCCTCTCGCTGCTGACGGACGCCTACCAGCGCCGTGACCGCGTGGGTCTGGTGGTCTTCCAGAAAGACCGCGCTAATCTGATCCTGCCGCCCACCAATTCAGTGCAACTGGCGCAACGCGCCCTGGCCGATATTCCCGTGGGCGGCAAGACGCCGCTCTCGGCGGGCCTGTTCATGGCGCATGAAGTCATCACGCGGGAGAAGCGCCTGCACCCGGATGTGCTGCCGCTGATGATCCTGCTCACGGATGGCGCGGGCAACGTGACGCTGGGTGACGGCGCGCCGCAGCCGGAAGCGCACAAGCTGGCCGACCAGATCGCCGAAGACGATATTCGCAGTGTGGTGGTGAATATGGAGCACGCCGCCTTTGACCAGGGGCTGGCCGACGCGCTGGCTGAGCATCTCAAAGCGCCGTGCTATACACTGAGCGAGCTGCGCGCTGAGAATCTGTACCAGGCTGTAAAAGCTGAACTGAATTCCTGAGTTATTCGCCGCTGAGTAAAAAGGCTTCAACAGCAAAGATCTGCGCTGTATCCCCAATGATGCCAATACGGTCACCCGCCTGGAACATGGTGGATGATTTGGGATTGGCATTCAGCTTCTGGTCACGCACCAAGGCCACTACGGAGGCGCCGGTTTTGCCACGCAGGTCTGATTCGGCCAGGGTGTGGCCCACCAGCGGCGAATCGTCTGGCACTTCGATCCAACTGATCTCAATTTCGCCAATGGCGCGCAGGATGTTGCGCACCAGCGGCTGGGCCGAGCTGTATTCGTTCATCGCCTCGTAGCGCTTCGTGCGCACCTGCTCGGCATACTCGTCCACCTCGCGGCGCGGCAGACCCAGCTCCAGCAGAGTGTGACGCACCATCTCCAGGCCACCTTCCAGCTCCGGGTGAACTACAAAGCTGGCGCCGAGCTCCGTCAGGCGGTGAATACCCTCCTCGGTGGCGGCGCGCGCAATGATGGGCAGGTTGGGATTGGTGTCGTGCGCCGCGCTGACAATGAGCTCAGTGGCGGCTTCTTCGGGCACGGAGACCACTAGAGCCTTAGCATGCTCCAGGTGGGCGTGGGTGAGAACTTCGGAATTAGCCGCATCGCCGTAGAGCACGGGGATGTTCTCGTTGTTGAGCATCTCCACGAGCTCAACATCTGCCTCGATCACTTTTACAGGAATGTCCATTGAGCGCAACACCGAGAGCAGGTGGCCGCCTACGCGGCCATAGCCCACCAACACCACGGGGTTTATGCCTGGCTTGTCATCGCTGGTCTCAGGCACCGCATGCCGGTCAAGCCGTTTCCAGATCCAGGGAATTCCTTTAAGAAGTTGCTCGGCCTTGGGAATCAGCTTGAACATCCACGGATTGACTGTGATGGAGAGCAGCGCGGCGGCCAGGATGAGTGAATACTGGTTGCGGTCGAGCAGGCCGAGCATCAGACCGGCCTGGCCTACGATGAAGGTGAACTCGCCGATCTGGCTCAGACCGGCGGCCACCACCATGAAGGTTTTAGCTTGCCCGGGAATGAGGAAACCGATCAGTAGGTTAATGAGTATCTTGCCCAACACCACGACCAGCGTGAGCACAAATACCTGGCCCAAATGCTGGACGAGGAAGATGGGGTTGACCAGCATGCCCACGGAAACAAAGAAAAGAACCGCGAAGGCTTCACGGAAGGGCAGCACGTCCGCGCCCACCTGGTGACTGAGCGGCGATTCGCTGACGATGGCGCCGGCTACAAAGGCGCCCAGCGCCAGCGAGACCGAGAAGATCTCGGATGCGCCCAGGGCAGTGGCCAGCGTGATGACGAGGATGGCGAGGATGAACAGCTCGCGCGAGCGCGTGTGAGCCATACGGTCCAGCAGCCAGGGGATGAAACGCTTGCCCACCAGGAACATCAGCACCACGAAGGCGCCCGCCTTGAGCAGCGTCAGACCCAGGCTGCTCAGTGCAAAGGCGCCGCTTTGTGGTGCCAGCGCCGGCATCAGGATCAGAATGAGCACGGTGGCCAAGTCTTCCAACACAAGCCAGCCCACCGCCACGCGGCCGTGCGGCGTGTTGAGCAAGTTATTGTCCATCAGGCCGCGCAGCAGCACCACCGTGCTTGCGATGGAAATGCCCAGGCCCATAGTGATGCCGGCCGAGGAAGACCAGCCCCACAGCTGGCTGAGCACATAGCCCGCCAGCGTACCCAGGATCATTTGCAGGATGGCGCCAGGAACAGCGATCTTGCGCACCTTCCAGAGGTCAGAGAAGGAGAAATGCAGACCCACGCCAAACATCAGGAAGATGACGCCCAGCTCTGCCAGTTGACTGATCGTATCGGTATCGCCAACAAACCCGGGCGTAAATGGCCCAATAGCAATGCCCGCCAGTAAATAGCCCACAATGGCGGGTAATTTGACACGGCGGGCAAAGAGGCCGCCCACAAACGCGGCGGCGAGTGCGATGGAGATATTGATCAGTAAGGGCAGATCATGCATGCGACACTCTTTTCGATGAGTACCGAGGGCAGCTAGTCCATTATGGACTCCGTCCTGCGCTAAGTAGATTAAGGTTCATGAATACTTGCTAAATTGCACACATACTCCAGCAGACTGCGCAGGGAAAGCGTAGTCTAATTTGCATATGACTACTCCTGTACAAGCTATTTTTATCACGGGTGCATCCACGGGCATTGGCCGGGCCTGTGCCGTCTATCTGGCGCAGCGCGGCTGGCGCGTGTTCGCCGGTGTGCGCCGTGTGAGTGATGGGCGCGCCCTGACAGTAGCTTCGGCCAATATCACGCCTATCGTAGTAGACGTAACCAAGGCGGCACAAATTACCCGCGCCATCAAAACTGTGCAGAAAGCCGTTGGCCGCAATGGCTTGCAGGCCTTGGTGAACAATGCGGGTATTGCCGTCACCGGGCCGCTGGAATTCCTGCAGATCGATGAACTGCGCCGCCAGTTTGAAGTGAACTTCATTGGCCAGGTGGCCTTCACGCAGGCCTGTTTGCCGCTGCTGCGCAGCGGCCGCGGGCGCGTGATCAATGTCAGCTCGATCAGCGGCAAGGTGGCCGCCCCGCTGTTGGTGCCCTACTCAGCCTCCAAGTTTGCCCTGGAGGCGTTTACGGACGGCCTGCGCCGCGAGCTCAGCCCGTGGAAGCTGCCGGTCGTCTCGATCGTGGCGGGCAGCATCGCCACGCCGATATGGAAGAAGACGATCGATACGGCAGACCACATGCGCACAGGGTTGCCGCGCCGGGCGGAAAGCTTATACGGGCCGATGATCGCCCGCGGCTACCAGCGCGCCGAGCGCTCGGCGGCCCGCGGCGTGCCGGTGGAGCAGTTTGCCGCGCTGGTGGAGCGCATTCTGCTGGCCGAGCGGCCGCGCACGCGCTATATCATTGGCACGGGTACCTGGCTGGCGGCCACGCTAGCGCGCCTGTTGCCAGACCGCTGGATGGACGCGATCATTCGCCATACCTACTGACGCCTTTCCATATAAAATCGGCCTGATGAGCAAGACAAAGGGCTTCCCCTTTTACCCAGTAATCATGGGCCTGCTGTTGGCTGGTTTCCTGGTCTACGGCTGGCTTTTTATACAGCGCACCAGCATCGTGGTTGAAGGGCAGCGCATGCACGCCCTCTTTGATGACGCCATGATCTCGATGCAGTTTGCCAAGAACTTTGCCAACGGGGATGGCCTGGTGTGGAATGTGGGTGGTGAACGCGTAGAGGGATTCAGTAATCCGCTTTGGGTGCTAGTGATGACCGTAGTGCATTTATTCCCGCTCGATCTCACCGAGACCAGTTTCTATGTGAAGCTGATCAGCCTGGCTTGTCTGTTTCTCAACTTGTTCATGGTCAAAGGGTTGGCCGAACACTTCTCCAGCAATCGTTTTGTAGCGATAGGGGCGGTCTTCCTCACTGGCTTCTACTTTCCATTAAACAACTGGAGCTTGCAGGGCATGGAGGTGGGCTTGCAGGCGTTGCTACTGAGCGCGGCATTGTTGCTCGGCCTGCGGGCACTGCAGGCGGGGCGCTTTCAGCCCTGGGTCTATGTGCTGTTCAGCCTGATGGTGTTTTTGCGTATGGATGGCGCCGCGCCCGCGCTGGTTGTGGCGGCTACTTTCGCGTTTCTGGATCCTGCACACCGCCGCCAGCATATCGTTGGCGGCTTGCTGGCTGTGTTTGGCACCTTGTTTGTGCTGACTTTGTGGCGGCTCTCCTACTACGGCGAATGGTTGCCCAATACGTACTACTTGAAGCTGGGTAGTGGCTCTTTGGTGCTGCGCGCCAGCATTGGCTTGCGCCGCCTGTGGGACATGGTGTGGTCTGGCAACTGGGCGCTGTTTGCCCTGCCCTTGGCCTTGCCGCTATTGGATCGTTCGCGCAAGCTGTGGCCGCTGTATACTGCCTTCCTGGTGCAGGTGGCCTACAGTGTGTACGTGGGTGGTGATGCCTGGGAGCATGTGGGTGGCGCCAACCGCTTCATTGCCGTGGTCATGCCGCTGTTCTTTATCTTCTTTGCGCTCACCATGGTCAACCTCGTCACTTTGGCCGTGGATGCTTTCAAGAAGACACCAGCCTGGGTGCAACCCGTGGCCTACGGCTTCCTGGCGCTGTGGTTTGTGGTCTCGTTGGTGAGCTTCAATACGCTGTTGATGGTAAACGGCTATCACCGTTGGACGCTGATCGGCAAGCCGATCTTTACCGAAAGCGCTGAGCGCTACGCTGGCATGGGCATCATGCTTAATCACATCACTGAACCGGAAGCGGTCATCGCCGTCGTCACGGCGGGCAACCTACCCTACTTCTCAGAGCGCACCAGCGTGGATCTGTTGGGCAAGATGGATCCGGTCATTGCGCACACTCCGGCGCGTATCAACTCAAGCCTGTTCTTCCCTGGCAATTACCGCCCCGGCCACAATAAGTGGGACTATGCCTACAGCATCGGCGAATTGCAGCCAGACGTTGTGGCCCAGTTGTGGGATGACACGAATGAAGAAGCGGCTCCGTATCTTGCGAATTACGACAAGGTTGTGATTAACGAGATCCCCTACTACATTCGCAAAGATTCTCCGTACATCCGTTGGGATGTAGTGCTACAGCAATAGCCCTGGCGAGCAATCTGTGGCACTGGGCTTATATAATGTAGCTGTGCCCATTCTTACCGCAGGCGCCACCGAAGTTTTTAGCAACAGCCCAGAGCAAACGCGCCGTTTAGGCATGCAACTGGGTGAATTATTGGCGCCTGGCGATGTACTTTGGCTTGAGGGTGACCTGGGTAGCGGCAAGACCACGCTGGTACAGGGGATCGCCGCCGGCTGGGGCTCAGCTGATAATGTCACCAGCCCCACCTTTGTACTCATCAACGTGTATCGGCGCCCGGGGCGCGCGCAACTAGCGCACATGGACGCTTACCGCCTTGAGAGTGCCGATGACGCCGAGCAGTTGGACCTCGATTTTCAAATTGAGCAGGGTCCGCTGATCGTGGAGTGGGCGCCGCGTATTGCGGCAGCGCTGCCGGCTGAGAAGCTGCGCCTGGCACTGAGCACAGTGGATGAGACCCGCCGCCATATCTTGATCGAGCCCAACGGTGAGCGTTACCAAGAGATCGTGCTTGCTTTCAAGGCCGCCGTGTACGGAAACCAATGACGCTGCTGGCGATTGACGCATCCACCCGCAACACTGGCATCGCCATCTTTGATGGTGTGCAGGTGCGCTATGAGTGCGCCTGGCACAGTGAGCAGTTTCACAGCGTTGAGCTTGCTCCAGCGATCGAGCTGGGGTTACGCCGGGCTGGCGTACAGGCCAAGCAATTGAAGGTGCTGGCGGTGGCGATTGGCCCGGGCTCGTACACGGGCCTGAGAATTGGCTTGGCCTTGGCCAAGGGCATGGCTTTTGCACGCAACCTGGCTATGGTGGCCGTACCCACGCTGGATGTGTTGGCGCACGGCCAGCCCTTACAGGAGATGCCAATGGCAGCTGTATTGCAGGCTGGACGCGGCCGTCTGGGGGTGGGCTGGTATTACGCCAAGGATGGAGCATGGCATTCGTCTGCCGCGCCGGAGTTGATGAACGCTGCGCAACTGGCCGACCGCATCCAGCGCCCCACCTACGTGTGCGGCGAATTGAATGAAGAAGACCGCGCCACCCTGGGGCGCAAGTACAAGAATGCTGTGCTGGCCAGCCCGGCCTGGTGCCTGCGCCGCCCAGCGATTTTAGCCGAGCTGGGCTGGGCGCGTTGGCAAGCGGGTGAACTGACTGACCCTGCTGGTCTCAGCCCACAATATTTGCAAGCCAGCGATGCGGTGCCGCAGTGAGCGAAACCGAGTATGTATTACGCCGCATGCAGCTGGCGGATGTGGTTGCTGTACACCAGCTTGAAGAGCAGATCTTCCCCACGCCCTGGTCTCTCAACAGCTATCTGTTTGAACTAGAGCGTAACCCGGCTTCGCACCAGTGGGTCATCGAAACCAAAGGGGAGATTGCTGCCTATGCGGTGTGTTGGCTGCTGGGCGGCGAAGAGTTCCATGTGGCCAACATTGCCGTAGCGCCTGCCTTCCGGCGGCAGGGCTTGGGCCGCCGTCTGCTGGCACATGTCCTGGCTGCGGGCGCCGAGTTGGGCGCCAGCAGCGCCGCGCTGGAGGTGCGGGCGGGCAATGTGGAGGCGCAGGCGTTGTACGGCCAGTTTGGTTTCGAGATGGCGGCGGTGCGCAAAGGCTATTACCAAGACAATCACGAAGATGCATTGCTGATGATTCACCCGGATCTACAGGCGTTTCTGCAACCGCAATCAAACTAAAAATTCCCCTTGCTTTGTCAGCTGAGTCTCTTCATAACACGGGTACTATTAAGCCCAAATTTTTATATCTTAGAGGTTGAATGAGCGCAATTCGTGCTGAACTTGAAAAGAAACTGACTGAACGCCGTGCCCGTATGGCCGTTTTGGGTATGGGTTATGTTGGTCTGCCGCTGGCCACGGTCTTTGCTGAGGCAGGCTTCGATGTTACCGGTATTGACCCTGACCCGCGCAAGATCGAGGCGCTGAACAAGGGCGAATCGTATATCGGCGATATTCCCAGCAGCCAAGTGGCCGCCTTGGTCAAAGCGGGCAAATTGCACGCCAGCGCTACCTTTGAGCCTTTGGCCGAGATGGACCTGGTAAGCATCTGTGTGCCTACCCCGCTGCGTAAAACCGGCGACCCTGATCTCTCCTATATCTTGTCAGCCACCGAGCAACTGGCCAAGTATCTGCACGCGGGCATGGTGATTGTGCTTGAGTCGACCACGTACCCGGGCACCACACGTGAGCTGGTGCTGGAAAAGCTGGAGAGCATCAGCGGCCTGAAGGCCGGCGAAGACTTCTTCCTGGCCTTTTCGCCGGAGCGTGTGGACCCCGGCCGCGAGGACTGGACTACGATAAATATGCCCAAGGTCATCGGTGGCATTACGGCTGCCTGTGGCGAGGTGGCTGCGCTGTGGTATGGCCAGGCGCTCACGACAGTGATTCCGGTTAGCTCGGCTGAAGTGGCCGAGATGGCCAAGCTGCTCGAGAACACCTTCCGCATGGTCAACATTGGCCTGGTGAATGAGATGGCGCTGATGTGCCAACGCCTGGGTGTAGACGTGTGGGAAGTCATTGACGCTGCCGCCACCAAGCCGTTCGGCTTCATGAAGTTCACGCCTGGCCCGGGTTTGGGTGGGCACTGTATCCCCATTGACCCTCTGTATCTTTCATGGAAGCTAAAGTCGCTCAACTATACGGCACGCTTCATCGAGCTCGCTTCTGAGATCAATACCAACATGCCGCGCTACGTCGTTAGCCGCGTGCAGGAAGCGTTGAATGAGCACGGCAAGGCGCTCAATGGCAGTAAGGTGCTGGTGATCGGCGCGGCGTATAAGCCGGATATTGATGATCTGCGCGAATCGCCCGCATTGGATGTGATTGGCCTGCTGAAGGAAAAGAAATCCACTGTGACCTATCACGACCCCTATATTCCACATGTCGAGCACGACGGCTGGTCACTGCAGAGCGTGGCGGACGAACAGAAGGCGGCGGCAGAAGCCGATGTGGTGGTGCTGGTCACCAATCACAAGCAGTATGACTATGCTGCTTTGCTGAAGAATGCCAAATTGATCGTGGACACGCGCAATTCGTTTGGCAAACTGGCCAAAGACAACCCCAAGGTGATCAAACTCTAGTGGCTACTTACTTGGTAAGCGGTGCGGCAGGATTTATTGCCTCCCGCGTAACACACTTGCTTTTGCAGGACGGGCACAGCGTGGTGGGCGTTGATGACCTCAACGACTCCTATGATGTGCGCATGAAGCAGCATCGCCTCGATGCGCTGCAAAAGCATAGCCAGTTTGAGTTCCATCACATGGATATTGCCGATCGTGACAAAGTGGCTGCGCTGGGGCGACCGTATGACGCGGTGATCAACCTGGCGGCGCGCGCCGGTGTGCGTGACAGTGTGCGTGACCCATGGGTGTACATCGCCGCCAACATGGTGGGCACGACCAATCTGCTTGAGCTGTGCAAGGTGCACAGCGTGCCCAAGTTCATCCTGGCTTCGACATCTAGCATTTATGGTAATGATGCCCCGCTGCCCACGCCGGAAACGTCGGAGAGCAGCCGCCCGCTGCAGCCGTATGCGGCCAGCAAGAAGGGCGCCGAGGCCATGTGCCATGCCTATCATTATCTGCACGGGATTGATGTGTCTGTGGTGCGCTACTTCACTGTATATGGCCCGGCTGGCCGCCCGAATATGTCCATGTTCCGTTTTATGCAGTGGATCAGCGAAGGCAAGCCTGTGTTGGTGAATGGCGACGGCGAGCAGAAGCGTGGCTTCACGTATCTGGATGACATTGCGCGTGGCACCATTCTGGCCTTGAAGCCGGTGGGCTATGAGATCATCAACCTAGGCGGCCACGAAACTATCTCCATCAATCAGCTCATCACCATGATGGAAGCGGCGGTGGGCAAGAAGGCCACCATCAAGCACGGCCCCTTCGACAAGGCGGACATGATGGCTAACTGGGCCGATGTCAGCAAAGCAGGTCAACTGCTGGGTTGGGAGCCTGCCGTCAGCTTGAGTGAAGGCATTGGCCGCATGGTGGCCTGGTACCAACAAGAACACAGCTGGGCAAGCCAGATCAATACGGAGTAGTATGCTGCGCAGCCCGCTGGAAAAAATTAACACCCTCTACCTGCGTATCTTTGATTCGGAGTTCATGCGCCGTATTTTGCGCAACTCCAGTTATCTGGTCTCCGCCACAGTCATTACTGCCGGCATTGGTTTTGTGCAGAACTACTTTCAGTTTCAGGTGCTAAAGCCTGCTGGAGTGGGTTTGCTGGCCGCTATGGCAGCTTTCACCAATGTGATCAATCGCTTTACGGCTTTTCGTATTGATGAGCTGGTGATCAAATATGTGCGCCTGTATATCGAGCGCAAGGAGCCACAGAAAGCGGCTGCCGTGTACAAACTGGCCGCCCTGCTGGAAGCTGGCGGCGCCATCCTTGCCTTTGGGTTGATCTACGGGTTGGCGCCCGTGGGTGTGCAATTCTTTTCGGATGTCAGTGGTGTGGAGGCCTTGTTTGTGCTGTATGGCTCGCTGGTGCTTATCAACCTCACCTACGATAGTTCTGATGGCATCTTGCAGGTCTTCAACCGTTTTGATGCCAAGTCGATCATTGATGTATGCCAAAGTCTGCTACGCCTAGGGCTGACCGTTTGGGTGTTTTTCTCTGGCGGCGGATTGATGGAATTTATTCTGGCCGAGCTGGCGGGACGCTTGCTGCGTTCGTTGGCAGTGATCGTGCTTGCGCTGCGCACTGCTAAACGCGAATGGGGCGCGGGCTGGTGGCGTACGCCTATCAGCGTGCTGCAAAGTGACCGCCGCAGCCTGCTCACCTTCGCTTTCAGCACTAATATGAGCGCCACTGTGAGTTTGGTGGCAAAGGATAGTGAGGACTTGTGGGTCAATGCGTTCCTGGGCAACGTGAGCGGCGGCATCTATGCCGCGGCGCGCAGCCTGATCGGCCTGCTGCAGATCCCGATCAGCCCGCTACCTTCTACAACATATCCGGAGTTATCGCGTGCGGTAGCTCAAGACAACTGGAAGGCTGTACGCGGCGTGCTGCGCCGCGGCTCGCTGCTGGCGGCGTTGTATTCGCTGCCAGTGGCGGTGGTGCTGATCCTGTTTGGCCGCCAGGTGATTACCCTGTATCAGGGAGTTGA
Source organism: Anaerolineales bacterium (assembly GCA_035446285.1). Taxonomy (GTDB): domain Bacteria; phylum Chloroflexota; class Anaerolineae; order Anaerolineales; family UBA11579; genus JAMCZK01. The sequence continues at coordinate 85,757 of DAOMSJ010000004.1, read as the reverse complement.
CTTCCTGCCCGCTTATGCGCCGTTGGTGATCCTGACGCTGGGCTATACGGTGGTGAACTTGTTTTACTGGAGCCGTGCAGCCTTGTTGGCCTTTAATCGCCCGGTGTATCCAACCTTGGTTAACTTAGCTGGCATGCTACTCAAGATTGCGGGCGTGTTTGCGCTGGCGCAATATGGCGCCGTGGGTTTCGCAACCTTGTTATCTGGCTATTATCTGTTTACGGTGGGGCTTTCTGTTTTGCGCATCAACAAAGATCTGCGCACCAACCTGGCGCGGGTGTCGTGAGATGCGCGTTGCCCTGATCGAACCCGGCACCCTGCCGGCGCAAACGGCTAACAGCATCCAGCGCATGAAGATGGCCCAGGCGCTGGTGGCGACAGGCAACACTGTGCGTGTCTTTGCCCCCGGCGCCCACCCCGGTGTGAGCTGGCCTGAGTTTGCCAATCATTATGGCCTGCAGCACGAATTTGAGCTGGAGTGGGTGCCAAATCTGCCAGTGCTGCGCAAATATGACTTTGCCATCCACGTTTTACAGCGCGCCCGCGCCTGGGGTGCAGATGTGCTGTACTCACGCTCGCCGCAGGCGGCAACCTGGGCGGCGGTGCACGGGCTGCCCAGTATTTTTGAACTCCACGATATCCCCATGGGTTTTATGGGCCCGTGGTTGCTGCGCCGCTTCTTGGCTGCTTCTGGCGCCCGCCGCCTGGTAGCCAATACCCAGTTTCTGGCGGATACGATTACTGCCAACTACTCCGTGCCTGCGCGTGAAGGCTTTTTGCTGATGGCGCCCAACGGGGTCGATCTTGAGCGCTATGCAGATTTGCCCGCCCCAGCTAACGCGCGCCAGCAACTCGGCATCCTTGAAGGCTTTACGGTGGGCTATACCGGTCACCTCTACCCGGGGCGCGGGCTGGAAACTATCCTTGAGTTGGCCGCCGCGCTGCCGGATATACGCTTCTTATTGGTAGGCGGCAAGCCGGCCGATGTGGAAGCCGCCCGCCAACGTGCGGCCAGTCTGCCGAATGTGACCTTGACCGGCTTTGTGCCCAATGGCGAGCTGCCGCTGTATCAGGCCGCTGCCGATGTGCTCATCATGCCCTACGGGCAGCAGGTGTCTGGCTCCTCTGGCGGCGATATTGCTCCCTACCTGAATCCAATGAAAATGTTTGAGTACCTGGCTTGTGCACGGCCGATCGTGACCAGCGACCTGCCGATCCTGCGCGAGATCCTGGACGACAGCAATGCCATCATTCTGCCTGGGCAGGATAATGCCGCCTGGGTAGGGGCGTTGCGCGCCCTGGCTGGCGACGTGGCGCGGCGCACGACGCTATCGGCGGCGGCGCGGCGCACGGCGGAGCAATACACCTGGCAGCAACGTGCGCACCGTTTGCTGGCTGGCCTACGTTAGAATTACCCTGAATTCCACCTGAGGAGAAACATAGTGTCCGTTGCGTTGATTACCGGCATAACCGGCCAGGATGGCTCTTACCTGGCCGAACTGCTGCTGAAGAAGAACTACAAAGTTGTGGGTATGGTGCGCCGCTCCAGCACAGTAACCTTTGAGCGCATCTCTCACATTCAGGATGACATCATCATCGAGCAAGGTGACCTGCACGACCAATCCTCCTTGGTGGATCTGCTCGAACGCTATGAGCCGACCGAGGTATATAACCTTGCGGCGCAATCCTTTGTACCCACTTCGTGGAATCAGCCCGTGCTCACCGGTGAGGTGACTGCGTTGGGGGTAACTCGCCTGCTCGAAGCTATTCGCCAGGTTGTGCCGCAGGCGCGCTTCTACCAGGCTTCCTCCTCTGAGATGTTTGGCAAAGTGTTGGAAGTGCCACAGAAGGAAGAAACCCCCTTCTACCCGCGCAGCCCTTACGGTGTTGCTAAGGCGTATGGGCATTTCATCACCGTCAACTACCGCGAATCGCACGACATGTTTGCCGTTTCCGGCATTCTGTTCAATCATGAGAGTCCGCGCCGCGGCTTGGAATTCGTGACCCGCAAAGTGTCGCACAACGTGGCGCGCATCAAGCATGGCTTGCAGAAGAGCCTACCGATGGGTAACCTGGACGCGCAGCGTGACTGGGGCTTTGCTGGCGATTATGTGGAAGCCATGTGGATGATGTTGCAGCGTGAGCAGCCGGATGACTTTGTTATTGGCACCGGTGTGACCCAATCTGTGCGCCGCCTGTGCGAGCTGGCCTTTGGCCGCGTGGGCTTGGATTACAAAGACTTTGTGACCAGCGATGAGAATCTCTTCCGCCCCGCTGAAGTGGATCTGCTGATTGCCGACCCCACCAAGGCCAAGGAAACGCTGGGCTGGAAGCCTAAGGTTGACTTTGAAACCCTGGTCAACATGATGGTGGATGCTGACATGGAGCGCGTCGCCCAGCAGAGGCCCTGAGGCTTCTGCGCCGTTGCGCCAGTGGCGCAGCGGTAAAATCACATCTGATGTTGCAAGCAGGAGTGCATGTACTGGTTCCGTGACGGCAGCAACCTGGCGCTTTTGCCGTGGTTGGCTGCTTTTGCGCTCTCCTGGCTGGCCGGCTGGCTGTTGGCCAGCCACAGCTTTAAGCTGAACAAGCACGAGCGCTTGATCGTTGGCTTGGCTCTGGGGGTAGTGCTCAGCGCATGGCTACTCAACTTCGTTGGCCGCTGGTTGCCGGCAGAGCTCGCCTTTTGGGTTGCCCCGCTTATCTTGATTCTGCTGGCTGCTGTGGTTGCCTGGCGCAGCCCGCAACGCCCCGTGTTGCATCGAGAGGATCTGCATATCTGGCCCTGGCTGGTGGCTGGGCTGGGTTTGGTGTGGCTGTTTCTTCTGTGGAGCAAAGGGCTTGCGCTCTTTGATGAGCACAAGAATCTCTCGCTGATCTCTGTTATTGCTAATGGGGACATTCCTCCCCGTTATTCTCTCTTTCCAGATGTTTATCTGGCCTATCACTATGGTTTTCACTTGTTTGCCGCAGGTTTCATGCGCTTGGGCGGTATGTTGCCGTGGAGCGCTTTTGATACCGCCAAGGCGGTCACCTGGGGCATCACGCTGCTGCTAGCGGCCGTGCTTGGCCGCCGCATGACCGGCCGCACTTGGGGTGGCTGGGCCACCGCGGCGGTGCTGGCGCTGGTCAGCGGCACGCGTTATTTGCTACTAATCCTCCCGCCGGGTATTTTGCTGCGTGCCGATAGCTTGATCCAGCTTCAGGGCACCAGTGCGTTGATCGCTCAGCCGTTCTCTCAGGCGTTGCTGGCTGGCTGGCCTGTGGATGGCGGACCGCCGGTGGCGTATCCCTTTGCTTTCTTGAATGGAATCTTGCAGCCGTATGTGATGGCCCACCAAGGCCCTACTACGTTCACGGTATTGATCTTGTTGCTGCTGTGGCTGCTGCTGCCTCGTATGACAGGGCGGCTCTCCATAATTTGTGCTGCCATTGTGTTGGCCATGTGGGCCTTGGTCTGGGAGAGTAGCTACGCTTTGTTTGCGATTGGTCTTGTGGGTTTTGCAGGTTTGCACTTTGTACGCAAACGCGATCTTGGTTTGCCGTACTTCCCAGCTGCGCTGGTTGCCTTGGTTATCTCAGTCCCTGTGGTGCTGTTGCAAGGCGGTACCTTCACCGAGATGGCGCGTCAAGCCCTCGACAGCGTTAGCAGTATAGGCAGCTACGCGGTCGCCGGCTTGGGCGTCTGGCTGCCTGCAATGCCCGCCGCGGCGGTAAGCGAGACAGGTGGCAGCTTCTTAGGCTTTATGTTCCGTTGGCCCTTGGCGATTGTTTCCTCACACCTGGGTCCGCTGCGCATCTTCTCCCCGGTTGAATTGTTGGTGGCAATCTTCGAGCTTGGGCCGGTGGTGCTCTTTGCGCCACTGCTCACGCTGTGGGCATGGCGCCGCGCCCAGGCGGGTGAGTGGCTGCTCGGCGCGCTCAGTGTGGCCGCCTGGGCAGGTTTGCTGCTACCTATTCTTTTTGAGTATCAGGCTGACCGTGACATCTCGCGCCTCACCAGCCAGGCTTTGTTGATCTGGGCGCTGATGCTGGTATTTGCAGTTGCTGACCAAGCCAACCGCTGGCGTGCCGGGCTGCGCACAGCTGGCATTGCAGCCCTTGTGCTGGCTTGTTTGGGCGGCTTGTTTGTTGCCGGGATCCAGTTTACGGCAGCCTCCAGCACGCAACTAGGTGACGGGTTCGATAAACTAGATGCTGAATTGGCTGCACAGATCTGGGGTACCTTGCCCAAAGATTCCAAGGTGTTCGGGCCGCCAGGCGCCACCACCATTCTCACTGGCCAGTTGGGCGGGCAGCTGCTGGGTGAAACCCTGGAGCACAGCGAATGGGCTATCTTGGAAGATTCGCCCACGCTCGATACGCTCACTTTGTACGAGTACGACTACCTGTATATCGACAGCCGCTGGTGGCAGACGCAGCCTGAAAGTATTCGTTCTGACAATGGTCTTGAAAGTGCGTGTGTTGTAACACTGACCGAAGTTTGGGATAATTCCCGCGTTAATTACCGAAAACTATTGGATGTTAGTGCCTGTAGATAAAATGCCGAACTCAAAAACCAAGCCGCGCACAACTAAAGGAAAATCGCCTGTATGGGTGTCTGTTGTCGTGCCGGTCTATAACGAAGTTAAGAATGTTCCTCTGCTGCACGAGAAGATCAAAGCCGCCATGGCCTCGACCAAGCACAAGTGGGAGCTGATCCTGGTGGATGATGGCAGCAGCGACGGCAGCTTACAGGCCATGGAAGTGCTGGCGGCGCGCGATCGCAAGCACACGCGCGTGGTGGCTTTGCGCCGCAACTTTGGCCAGACCGCGGCAATCTCCGCCGGAATCGACTATTCCACGGGTGAGATCATTGTGCTCATGGATGGCGACTTGCAGAATGACCCCGCGGATATTCCCAAGCTGCTGGCCGAAATCGAAAAAGGCTTTGATGTGGTGAGTGGTTGGCGCAAGTACCGGAAAGACAACTTCATTACGCGTACTTTGCCTTCGATGATCGCAAACAAGCTGATATCCAGTGTGACGGGTGTGGTGTTGCATGACTATGGCTGCACGCTCAAAGCCTATCGCCGCGAAGTGCTCACTGGCTTCCGGCTGTATGGCGAGATGCATCGCTTCATCCCCGCCTATGCAGGCTACGTAGGCGCCACAATTGGCGAGGTGCCAGTGCAGCATCATCCGCGCAAATATGGCACAAGCAAATATGGCCTCGAGCGCACGATCAAGGTGGTTCTAGACCTCTTCACGGTCAAATTTCTCAGCGGATTTGCAAACAAACCCATCTATCTGTTTGGTGGGGTGGGAATTGGCTTCAGTGGTATTGGGTTGTTTGGTTTGCTTTTCCTCTTTGTGCGTAAATTCCTCCTCTCCACGGGTGTGGTCGATTCACCCATCTTCATCCTGAGTGCGTTGCTATTTGCTCTTGGCGTTCAGTCCATCTTGCTGGGCTTGATCGCTGAGATGATGGTGCGTACGTATCACGAATCGCAATCCAAGCCCATCTACCGCGTGCGCTACGTGATCAATGACCTCTCGGAGTGATAGCGCCCCCCCGCGCCTCAGCTGGCTGCGTTTATTCTCAACAGCGTTAGCCTTGATCCTGATGGTGTATCTGCTGCAGCAGCACTGGGCAGAGATCACGGATGCTATTACGCGCATTGATCCGGCACGCTTTGCATTGGCGATGGGACTAATGCTTGTTTCACGTCTGGCTGTGTCTGGCCGATGGCATGTTTTGTTGCGGGCGGCCAATGTGCCGATCACGTGGCGGCAAAGCATACGCATCACTCTGGCTGGTTTGTTTGCCGGCAATTTTCTGCCCAGCACTGTGGGGGGCGATGTGGCGCGTTTGGCCGGCACCCTGCAGGCGGGCTACGATTCGGCGGTGTCAGCTGCTTCGTTATTGGTAGATCGACTGGTGGGCCTGGCGGGTATGGCTTTGGCAATGCCGCTGGGCGTGCAGCAGTTGCTGGCTAGTGGCCTCTTGCAGGCGAGCGCCAGCTCGCCGGCTTCGAGCCTGGCCGCGGCAGGTGGGATGGGAGGCAAGCTGCTGGGATGGATACGCTCTGTACTCTCCCGTGTGATGGAGGCGATCCGCCTGTGGCTCAAACACCCCTGGGCCTTGCTGGCTTCTCTGTTCTTTACCCTCGTGCATATGGCCTGCATTTTTCTGGCAATGTACATCCTGCTCGCAGATTTACATGATCCGCTGCCATTTTGGACGATTGCTGGTCTGTGGAGCCTGGTTTACGTGATCACACTGGTGCCCTTCACCATTAATGCTCTGGGCCTGCAGGAAATCAGCATCACCTTTGCCTTTAGTCAGTTGGGCGGCGTCTCCGAGCCGCACAGCCTGATGTTTGCCGTGCTGGTGCGCTTGCTATTCATGCTGGCCAGCCTCCCAGGTGCTTTGTTCCTTTCTGATGTTTTGCCGGGTATTTCCAAGGCCCAGCCCCTGCTGAAGAAATTCGGCCGATGAAATCATTGTTGTTTAGTTTCAAGAGCATCACGCCAGATGCACTGCTGAAGTCTATTTTGCCTGCGCTGGCCGTATTGTTTGGGTTGGCTGCATGGCAATTTGGTGTGCAGATCACCGAAGCGGAATTGATCATCACCTCCATGCGCTTCCGTTTTGCCTACTATGGCTTGTGGGCAGCCAGCGTTGTGCTTGCCTTGTCCGCTATGTATGCCTGGTTGGATGGGAAACAACGATTGCTGAGCGGGCTAGAGCGTTTGCAAACCTGGCTTCAGCGCAGGTCAGTGCGGCCAGTCGCTGCGGTACTGTTGGCGGTGATTGTGCTTGGCTATCCTTTTGTGCTGTTTGGTTTTTACGGCAACTTTTTACTGCAGCCATTTCCGCGCCTGCTGGTGTTTTGCCTGTCTCTGTTGTTAGGTGCCGGGCTGTTAGCCGCATGGCGTGGGGGTAGTTGGCGCAGCCAGGTGCTAGTGGCGGCTGTGTACCTGGCTGCCTGGTACTGTGCAGTAAGCTTTTTGAACTTGGTTAACGACTATCCATTCTCGTTGGAATGGTCTGAGGTGAGCCGCTTTTATCAAGCCTCGTTCTATTTCAGTGAGCAGGTATATGGAGTAAAGCTGCCCTTGCCTGTGACCCACCCCACGCGCTATTTGTTGCAATCGCTGCCCTTCTTGTGGTCTGAGTCGCCTTTGTGGCTGCACCGTCTGTGGCAGGCTGTGCTGTGGAGCGTGTTGCCGCTGCTTGCCTCACACCTGTTGGCGCGCCGCCTGCCTTTGGGAAAGTGGCGTTGGCCCTTTATTGCCTGGTCTTTTCTTTTTCTGATGCAAGGCGCGGTCTTCTATCACTTACTGCCAGCAATATTCATCGTGCTGTGGGGCTTTGATTCCAAGCGCATTGGCCGCAGCCTGATCTTCGTGGTCGTAGCTTCAGTGTGGGCTGGGCTTAGCCGCGTCAACTGGCTGCCCGTTCCCGGCGCTCTGGCGGCGATGCTGTATCTGCTTGAAGTCGCCCAAAGCAAGAAGGATGTCTGGCGTTATTTGCTGACACCACTCTTTGTCGGCGCGGTGGGTTTGGCTTCTGCGGCGGCTGCCTATGCTATCTATATTTCTAACTCGGGTGTTGAGGATTCGGGCCAGTTTGCCTCAGCCTTCACCTCGGATTTACTTTGGCAACGGTTGTGGCCCAGCCAGCAATTTCCGCTAGGTGTGCTCCCGGGCATTGTGCTGGTCTCGTTGCCCTTGCTGATCGTGATTGCTTTGCGCGCCCGCCAATCTCATACTGCCCTGGGTATGTTACGCAGCGCGCTTATTGCCGCGGTGCTGGCCGTTTTGTTTTTAGGCGGCTTGGTGGTTAGCGTAAAAATTGGCGGCGGCACCAACCTGCACAACATGGATGCTTACATGGTGCTGCTGTGGGTGCTGGCTGCCTACCTAGGGGCGGGCGGCTATGCGCCGCAAAGCGGGAAACCAACCATGCTGTCCCTTCCTGTGGCTTTGACTATATTCCTGGTGAGTGTGCCCGTGCTGTTGGCTGTCTTTGCTGGCGGGCCACTGAACTTGCCACCGCGTGATAAGGCTGAGGCTGCACTAGCTGATATTCAACAGCTGATTGCCGAGCAGACGGCGGCAGGTAAGGAAGTTTTGCTGATCTCGCAACGCCATTTGATCACGTTTCACATGGTGGATGCCAAGCTGGTGCATGAGTATGAAAAGCTATTCCTGATGGAAATGGCCATTTCCGGCAACCAGCCGTATCTAGAGACCTTCTGGGATGGGGTGGACGATCATCGCTTTGGGTTGATTATCACCGACCCGCTGTATGACTATATCTACACAGATGACCAGGACGACCTGGCCGCTGAAAACAACGCCTGGGTGCATAATGTCTCGGTGCCCGTGTTGTGCGCGTATGAGCCGCTGCGGCTGTATCCAGAGTTGGGTATCGAGGTGCTTGAGCCGCGTATCCCTAAGTGCGGCGATTGAGTATGCCTGCCGAGCACATCTTGATCGTAAACAGTGAATATCCACCGATCGGTGGCGGCGCAGGGAATGCCAGCGCGTACCTGGCGCGCCACCTGGCACAGCTTGGCCGCCGCGTGACTGTGCTCACGGCGCGATTCTCCGGCTTGCCACATGATGAAGAGAAGGACGGCGTGCGCGTGGTGCGCTTGCCAGCTTTGCGCTCGCGTGAAGATCGCTCGGGCACGTTGGAGCAGATCTCGTTCTTGATCTCGGCGGCGCTGTTGGGTTTGCCATGGCTGTTGCGCCTGCGCCCGCAAGCTGTACTTGCATTCTTTGGGGCGCCAAGCGGTGTGGCCGTTTGGTTCTGGTCGCTATTTTTATCGCTGCCTTATATTGTGAGTTTGCGCGGTGGCGATGTGCCTGGCTTCCGCCCCTATGATTTTGCACGGCAACATCGCTTGCTGGCGCCAATCCTGCGCCGCGTGTGGCGGCGGGCGCGTGCCGTGGTGGCCAACAGCCAGGGCCTGCGATCTCTGGGCGCTGCTTTTGAGCCCGAGGTGCCGATTGCTGTAATTCCTAATGGTGTGGACTTTGAGCATTTTCAGAGCGCACAGCGAGAATGGCAACCAGCCCGGCTGTTGTTTGTGGGCCGCGTGGTGTATCAAAAAGGCCTGGATGTGCTGCTAGAGGCCCTGGGTGGTCTGAATGAGCACAGTTGGAGCCTGACGGTTGTTGGTGATGGCCCGCGCCGTGCTGAGTTGCTAGCCCAGGCTACTCGCCTGGGCATTGCCGAGCGCATCACCTTTGCTGGCTGGAAGAGCGGTGCTGACTTAGCTGCGGCGTATGCAGCGGCAAATCTGTTTACCTACGCGTCCCGCCACGAGGGGATGCCGAATGCGCTGCTGGAAGCTATGGCCAGCGGGCTGCCGGCGGTAGCCACACGTATTGCTGGCAACGAAGAGCTGGTCGCCGATAGCGAGACGGGTCTGCTGGTGCCTGCCGAAGACGTGGCTGCCTTGCGCGCCGCGTTGGCAACACTGATCGCAGACCCTGGGTTGCGCCAGCGCTATGGCGCTGAAGCGCGCAAGCGTGTGCAGACACGATATAGTTGGCACACTGTGGCCAACCAGTATGCAGCACTGCTGGACCAAGCCGCGTCAGAGTAAACCCCATGTGTGGCATTTGTGGCATCGCAGACGGCAGCGGGCGCAGCCTGGATAAGGCGGCTTTGCATCGGCTGAATACGGCTATCGCTCATCGTGGGCCGGATGGTGAGGGCTACTACGAGCACAACGGTATCGGCCTGGGGATGCGCCGCCTAGCGATCATTGATGTAGCTGGCAGCGATCAGCCTATCTTCAACGAAGACGAATCGGTCGCCATTGTGTTCAATGGCGAAATTTATAGTTACCAACATTTGCGCGCTGGCCTGATACAGCGCGGCCATCAGTTGCGCACCAACGGCGATACAGAGTGCATCGTCCATCTCTATGAGGAAGAAGGCCCGGGCTGCCTGCGCCATCTGCGCGGCATGTTTGCGCTGGCCTTGTGGGATGAGGCTCGCCAGCGATTGCTGCTGGCGCGTGACCGTCTGGGCAAGAAGCCCATCTTCTACACTGTGCAGGACGGCAAGTTGTATTGGGCCGCAGAGCTCAAACCGTTACTGAGTGTGTTGCCCAGCGAGCCGGAGATTGACCTGGCAGCGATTGACCAATACCTCAGCCTGCAATACATCCCTGAGCCATACACTGCCTATAAAGGTGTGTACAAGCTGCCCGCCGCCAGCTATGCCATTTGGGAGCGCGGTGAACTGCACATTGAACGCTATTGGGATCTAAACTTTGAACCCAAGTACGCTGCGAGCGAAGCGGCGCTGAGTGACGAGCTGCGCGAGCTGGCGGCAGAGTCTGTGCGCTTGCGTCTCATTAGCGAGGTGCCGCTTGGCGCACATCTGAGCGGTGGTATCGACTCCAGTATTGTTGTGGCGCTGATGGCTGAGGCCAGCAGCGGCCCGGTCAAGACCTTCTCGGTAGGGTTTGAAGAGAGCCAGTTCTCAGAGTTGCCGCTGGCGCGCCAGGTGGCTGAACGCTACGGCACTGAGCATCACGAGTTCATGCTCACTTTTGGCGATATCCCTGCCACGCTGGATACCCTGCTGCAGCACTTCGGCGAACCGTTTGCAGACCCTTCGGCGTTACCGCTGTATCATCTTTCGCGGCTGACCCGCGAACACGTTGCCGTTGCCCTGAACGGCGATGGCGGCGATGAGTCTTTTGCCGGCTACCCGCGCTACTGGTTGGACCCCTTGGCGGATACCTACCTTCATTTACCCAAAGCTGTAACGCGCACCATGGTGCCAGCGCTCGCTGACGTATTGACGGATGCAGGTGACCGCCCGGTGGGCCGCGGGCTGGCCAATGGCATCAAACGCCTGCCGCAGCTTACCGATGTGGATGCGCGTGCCAGCTTATTGCGCTGGTCTTCATATTTCACAGTGGCGCAGAAGCAAGCCCTATGGCAACCTTCCGTTGCCGCCGGGCTAAACCTGCGCCAGGCCGAGCAGGATATGGCCGCGATTTATGCCGCTGCCCCGGCGCGCACACGCCTGGACCGCACGCTGTACACGGATATCAAAACCTATCTTCCCGGTGCATTGCTGGTCAAGGCTGATCGCATGACAATGGCCAACGCCCTTGAGGGGCGCTCACCGTTCCTTGACCATGTGCTAGTGGAGTGGGCGGCACGCTTGCCAGTGCGCTACAAGCTGCGCGGCCGCCAGGGCAAGTATTTGCTGCGCAAGACCTTTGCCGACAAGCTGCCCGCGGATGTTTTGTCACACCGCAAACAAGGGTTTGGCATTCCCGTAGGCGCCTGGCTGCGCGGCCCGCTGGAAAGCTGGTTGCGCGAGCTGCTGCTGGCGCCGGATGCGCCGCTGGCGGCCTGGTTTGAGCGCGATGCGTTGGCGGGGCTGATCGCCCAGCACCAGGCAGGCAAGCAAGACCATGGCAAGCGGTTGTGGGCATTGGCCTGCCTGGCGCTATGGAAGCGCAACGCCTGACGGCCGATATGTTGCGCGAGCGGTAATTCGGTATAATTAGGGTTCTTACGGGCGCGTAGCTCAGCTGGTTAGAGCGTTGCGTTGACATCGCAAAGGTCGTAGGTTCGAGTCCTATCGTGCCCACAGCAATACAAAAAAGACCCATGGGTCTTTTTTGTTTCCAGTAGGAATATGCCAACTGTAAAGTAAACGATGTTGAAATCTATTGCGAAGAGTATGGCAAAGGGGAAGGTATCATGTTCACACACGGCAACCGGCTCTTCCATGGGCATGGTAGCGCCACGCTGATTGACCCGGTACTCCGCTTCTGCTAGAATGCTTCAACGCATGGTTAAGTCTGCTTTGTACGTGTACGCTTATTATTATGCCGAGACCACTCCGGCTGCTTTGCCCTGCGCGCTCTTGGAAGACTAGTACACACAGTCGTTATCCCAAAGACCACAGGCCAGCAGCCTGTGGTCTTTTTTTGTTGTGGAGGAAACATGGCACTACCACGCAGTGAAGTTGTATCCGTGCAGCGGCGCGAGATGACGTTCAGCGAAGAGCAGAACGCGGTGTGGCGCGAGTTGTATACGCGCCAGTTGCCCAATGTGCAGCAATTTGCCTGCCGCGAGTACTTGGAAGGGTTTGAGCTGCTGAGGTTGCCATCAGACGCTATTCCGCAGCTCAAGGATTTGAACGCGGTCATCGCGCCGCGCACCGGCTGGAGCACCGTGCGCACCACGGTGCGCTATTCGGACGCGGTGCCCTGGTATCACCACTTTGCCAAACGCCAGTTCCTGATCACAGACTATATGCGTGGCCGCCATGAGCTGGACTTTACGCCTGAGCCGGATATGTTCCACGATATCTTCGGCCATCTGCCCTTCATGGCCTTGCCGCAATACACGGCTTTGCAAGATCTGTTCGCGCCAGCCTTCCTGCGCGCTACAGACGCGCAACGCGAGAACATTAAGCGGCTGGCCTGGTTCAGTACAGAGTTTGGCTTGATTCGCGAGCAGGGTGAGATCAAGATCTTTGGCGCAGGGCTGATTTCATCCTTTGGCGAGATCCAGCATGTCATGGCATGCAACACGCCAGTGCGGCCGTTTAGCGTGGCTAACGTCATCGGTTATGAGAAGGCCATCTATACGTTCAATGAAGTTCTGTTCGTGATCGAGTCGATGGAACAACTTATGGCTGAGTTGACGGCCTATTTTGATGGGCTGGGTTAGCAAAGCGCACTACCCGCCTGCGATGGCGCCCATAACGATGAGCGGCACGCGCCCTTCGGCCACGGCGGCGGGCAGGGGTGTATCCGTGGTCTCGAACGAGATGTCCTCCTGGCAGGCAAAGTAGCGCAGGTAGGCGCGGCGCTGCTTGCTGGCGTGGTCTCGGATGGTGCCGCGCAACATCGGGTAAGCCGCTTCGAGCGCATCAAGGATGCGCTCCACAGTGATCGGCGCAGCCACCTCCAACTGGACTTCGCTGCCGACGTTGGCAAGGTTGCGCAGATGGTAAGGAATTTGGACGCGCACCATAGCTTTGTTTGAGGCTACTTGAGCGTTTGCACTTCGACGGATTTTACGGCGGGCAGGTTCTCAGCAATGGCAAGCCAGTTATCGCCGCCATCCGGCGAGACGTAGACCTGGCCGCCGGTGGTGCCAAAGTACACGCCGCACTCGTCGAGCGTATCCACCGCCATGGCGTCACGCAGCACGTTGACGTAGCAGTTCTGCTGCGGCAGTCCCTTGGTCAGCGCTTCCCATTCGTCGCCGCCTTTGCTGCGGTAGACGCGCAGCTTGCCGTCGGGCGGGTAGTGCTCGCTGTCGCTCTTGATCGGCACCACGTAGATGGTTTGCGGGTCGTGGGCGTGCACATCCACCACGAAGCCAAAATCGCTGGGCAGGTTGCCGCTGATCTCGCGCCAGGTGTCGCCGGCGTCATCGCTGCGCATTACGTCCCAGTGCTTTTGCATAAAGAGCACGCTGGGGTGGCTGGGGTGCATGGCAATGTGGTGCACGCAGTGGCCGACCTCTGATTCTGGATTCGGCAGAAAGTTGGACTTCAGGCCCTTGGTGATCGTCTTCCAGGTTTCGCCGCCGTCATCACTGCGGAAGGCGCCCGCGGCCGAGATGGCGGTGACGATGCGCTGCGGGTTTTGCGGGTCAAGGATGATGGTGTGCAAGCACAGGCCGCCGGCGCCGGGCATCCACTGCGAGCCGGTGCGGTGGTCACGCAGGCCAGACAGCTCGGCCCAGGTGGCGCCGGCGTCTGCGGACTTGAACAGCGCGGCATCCTCAACGCCGGCGTACAGCGTGTCGGCATCGTGATAAGAAGGCTCGAAATGCCAGACGCGCTTGAAGTCCCACGGGTGCGGCGTACCGTCGTACCATTGGTGGGTGCCGGGCTTGCTGGCGTAGGCAAACTCGTTGCCCACCGCGGCCCAGGTCTTGCCGCCGTCATCACTGCGGTGCACCACCTGGCCGAACCAATCGTCGGTCTGCGAAGCCCAGATGCGGTCCGGGTTCAGCGGCGAGCCTTTGAGGTGGTAGATGGGCAGGCCGCCGAAGAAGGGGCCGCTGATGTTCCAGTTCTTGCGACCGGCATCACTGGTGGCGATGAAGGCGCCTTTGTGTGTGCCGATGAGGACGCGGACGTTAGGCATGGGTGACTCTAGTATAGCCGCGAGTATTCTAATACTAGTATAATTATGGTTATAAGCATTTATTCTGTATAATAAAACCAATAAGAGTTGGCCTTATACCATTGTGGGTGATTACCCCCGGACTGTGTTCCGCCCTCGAATTGACGTGGGGAATTAAGATAAGGACAACTCTTATTTCTTGCTTACTGCCCAATAGTTCCTATGATTTAGTGGAAATTTAACTACACCATAGCCTTGTATGCGTCCACCTGGCCCTTGTCTGAACTTTCCAACCAACCTCCCGAAATAGTCATAGGTTGGAAGACTTTTAAGTCCTGCCTGCTCCCACTCGTCTCCGTGATCCCTGAATTGTCGATGGACGTTATAAGCCACGATGTCGGCCGCCTGAATCAGATGATGGGTTTTTGAATCTGAAAAATGCAATTCCTTCAATAACTTTTCAAATCTGAATCCGCTTAACAACTTTGAGCCATGCTGTCTTAACAACCTATGCTGTTTTAGTAAATTATCTCGGTACTGGGTCATCTTTGGTGTTGATCCGGACATGTCATCCATGATCACAGATGCCTTGCCCGAGATTGCCTGTTCAAGTCTTTGGAGTATTAACTCGTAGGCAATTGAGGGCGCATAATGAGGCCTTGTGTACTTTTCTTGTACTTGGGATTTATCAACTACTGAGGCGAGGAGTACTATATCTGCACTGGAAAGCAACTGGTAGTAGCTGTCAACAAAGCCATTTAAAGAATCCTCATTAATGCTATAGGCATCAAGATATTTTTCTTTTCTTTTGTTAGGTATACGAAGCCAGGTTGATTTCACTTCTACTTCGCGCGTACCAAAGTGAGTTTCCTTGAGCTTGATAATTTCGCTTGTCAATGAACCTGCAGCGGGATTGGTGGCAAGTACACCGCCAAAAATAAAGTACCTACTTCTCCCGGCGCCGTATGGCACGATTTCGTCTGCATATTCTTTTGTTCCTGATTCGTCAATGAACAAAGAGTGAGTTGGGTTCTCCATTTGCCCGCCTAAGTTAATTATAGCAATTCCAAAAACATCTATGTTAGGTGCTCAGGCTAGATGAGAGCTGTAGCTCTTCACCGTCGCCACCGTCCGCAACAGCCCACCCACCGGCCCAAAAGGCAGCACGAAGCCGGCGATCAGCGGCCAACTGGTGAACAGGCCGAGCTGCTCAAAGAATGGGCCGGGCTCATGGGTGGGGAAGCCCATGAAGTGCCAGGCGAAGCCGTAGCGGGCGTATTACCAGTGCCATAAGCGGCTGGCAGCCCAAAGCCGAGCCCACTGAGAATGGCCATCATGGCGGCGAACTTACGCATGGGCACAGTGTAATCAAAAAAGCCGCTGGCAATCGCCAGCGGCTTTTCTGTTGGAGGCTAGCCGCAGCTTAGCGCTAGAGTGTACGCGCTAAGCTGGCGGTGAGAAAAGTGACAAGGAAGCCCAGGGCGATTGGTAGCAGGGTGGCTACCGCAGTCCACTTTAGGTTCTTGGTTTCGTTCCAAATCGTCACAATGGTCGTGCTGCAGGGATTGTGCAGCAGGCTGAACAGCATCAGGTTAACACCAGTGAGGAGCGTCCAGCCCCCCACTTGGGTCAGCACGGTATGCACTGCAGCACTGTCAAGCTCGAGCATGACGCCCGCCTGAGCACCCATACTATTGCTGCCTAAGGTGAGTGTCAGCATTAGTATCGTAGGGATGATGATTTCATTGGCAGGGATGGCCACAATGTACGCCACAAGGATGACGCCATTTAGACCGAGTAATAACCCAAATGGGTTGAGGAAATTGACCATATGAGCAGCTACGCTAGCGCCATCGATATAAACATTGCTTACCAACCAGATGACTGCGCCCGCCGGGGCAGCCATCACCACGGCGCGCCACAACACAATAAGCGTGCGATCAATAACAGAGGTGTAAAGCGTACGTAGAATCTGTGGTGGTCGGTACGGCGGCAATTCCAAGCTGAAAACAGAAGCCTCGCCCTTGAGCCATGTGCGCGAGAGCGCCCAGGAAACCAACAGAGTCATGAGGATGCCCAAACCTGCCACCGCTACTACACTGAGGGCTGCTACCAGGCTGGCGAGTGCGGGCGGTGCAGCTTGAGCAACAAAAATTGTCCCCATCAAAATTAGGGTTGGCCAGCGCCCATTGCACACGCTGAAGTTGTTGGTGATAATGGCGATTAGGCGCTCGCGCGGGCTGTCAATGATGCGGGTGGAAATGACACCGGCAGCGTTGCAGCCATAGCCCATCATCATTGAGAGCGATTGTTTGCCATGCGCACCCGCTTTAGCGAACAATCGATCCAAATTGAAAGCGACTCGCGGTAGATAGCCAAAGTCTTCCAGAAGAGTGAAGAGGGGAAAGAAGATTGCCATTGGCGGCAACATGACTGAAATCACCCATGCAGTGGCCATGTAAACACCATCAATCAAAACGCCGGAAAGCCAGACAGGTGTGTTGATTGATGCCGCCGCGCTGTGCAGCAATGGATATACCTCGCCAAGTAACAAATCGGCCAATAGACTGCTGGGTACGTTGGCGCCAGTGATGGTGATCCAAAAAACAGCGAAGAACATCAGCCCCATAGCCAGAAAGCCACCAATGGGATGGGTAAGAATGCTGTCGAGCAAACGGTCCAGTGTGAGGCGCGCCCTTTGTGTATCGCGGCTTACGCTGCTATCAGCAATTTGGGCAGCATCAGTAAAGACCGCTTCCATTAGCTTGTCTTCATACTCGTGGCCAATTTCGCTGCGCAGCTGACGGGCGGTCTGCAGTAGCTGGCTCATTGCACCATCTCCACTGGGAGTGGTTGTCGCGTGAGGGTGGGTTGCTGCGACAGCCTCAGTTCTCCCAGGCGCTTTTCTTCCACGGCTTGTATGATGCTTGCATCGTTGTCAAGCAGACGTAAGGCCACCCAGCGCGCGTTTGGTAGCCCAGGATACTCGGCCTCGATCTGGTTGACCAAGGTGTTCAAGGCCTGCTCTAAGGCAGGATCGTATTTGCTGATATGGTGCGGCTGAGTCACTATAGCCCCACTGGCAACTTGCTCAATCGCTTGCAATAGCTCTGGCACGCCTTGCAGTTGGCGCGCAGCCATAGGCACTACGGGCACCCCCAGGGAGCGTGCCAAATGGCGAACATCAATCTGCAACCCGTGGCGCTCCGCTTCATCCATTAGGTTAAGTGCTATTACTACGCGGCCGGTGATCTCCAGAATCTGCAAAGTGAGGTTCAGATTTCGTTCCAGGCGAGTGGCATCAACCACAACCACTGTTACATCTGGTTGACCAAAGAGAATGAAATCGCGGGCAATCTCTTCATCCGTGCTGGTTGAGAGCAGCGAGTATGTGCCGGGTAAATCGACTAGTTTGTACTTCATGGCATTGTAGTTATAGCCGCCCTCCGCACGTGAGACCGTTTTGCCAGACCAGTTGCCTACATGCTGGCGCAGCCCAGTAAGCGCGTTAAAGACTGTGCTCTTGCCCGTGTTGGGGTTGCCTGCCAAAGCAACAATGTAATCTGCACCTTCACTATCTATGCCCATTTTTTTTAGTGCTGCATGGTTGTAAGCTGGGCAGCTTTCACATGCTTCGCCTTTGGCGCTCATGAGGCATCTCCCTCTGTTTCGGTAATTTCGATTTGACGCGCTTGCTCACGGCGCAAAGCAATCAGCCCTTCGCGGATACGGTAAGCAACCGGGTCACCCAGTGGGCTGCGTGCTTCCGCAAAAATGCGGGTTCCCGGGAGGATGCCTAGATCCAGCATGCGGCGTCGATTGGCGCCGCGGCTGTGTAGATTAACGACGATAGCCGTTTTTCCTATAGGTAGCTGATCAAGCGTAGTCATAAAAGTCCCTCTTTATTTTAGCCTATCCTAAATATAAAAATCAAGTGGCTAAAAAAAGAACTAGGCTTGCCAACCTAGTAAGAGCTACGTATAATCTACGCACATTGCTATACCCGCAGGGACCGGGACGAGTAGCTGAACCCGCTGCCACCAGAGAGCCGAAGCCATAGACTGAAAGCTTCAGCAGGCCAGCCCCAGCCAAAACCCCCCGCGAGCGGAGAGCCAGAACGCTGTGCAGGCCACTAGCCGCTCAGCCTGTAAGGCGAACGGGCGCTCCCGTTACAGAGCAGTCGAGATGATCAAAGCGCTTAGTTGCCTTGATTAAAGTAGGTGGAACCGCGGACGTAAGTTCGCCCTAAGTATGGGCGAACTTTTTGTTTAAAAAGGGCAAGTGGGCAGTGATCAATAATCCGGTTCCCTGCTCACTCATCACTGCTCACTAATCACTTTGAGGTTTTTATGACAAAACAACAAGAGAAATACGAAGACTCACAGCTATACAAGATCCGCCACTCTGCGGCGCACATCATGGCCCAGGCGGTGAGTGAGCTGTTCAAGGCAGGCGAAGCCAAAGTTGCCATCGGCCCGCCGATCGAAGATGGCTTCTACTATGATTTTGACCTGCCGCGCGCGCTGACGCCGGATGACTTCCCGGCCATCGAGCAGCGCATGCGTGAGATCATCGGCGGAAATTTTGCTTTTCAAAAGCGCGTCGTCAGCGCGGAGGAAGCCAAGCAGGAGTTCAAATCTCAGCCCTACAAACTCGAGCTCATCGAAGGTCTCGACAAAGGTGGCTTTGACGAAAACGGTAACCCGCTCAACGCGAAGCCTGAGATCTCGTTCTACACGCATGACAGCTTTACAGACCTGTGCCGCGGTCCGCATGTGGCCAACACCAAGGACATTGCGCCGGATGCATTCAAACTGATCAGCATCGCCGGCGCCTACTGGCGCGGCGATGAAGCCAACAAGCAGTTGCAGCGCGTGTATGGCACGGCGTGGGAGAACGCCGAGCAACTGGCGGATTACCTCTGGCGCCAGGAAGAAGCCAAGAAGCGCGATCATCGCAAGCTGGGCAAAGAGTTGGGCCTCTTCCATTTTTCGGAAGATGTTGGCCCCGGCGTGCCACTCTTCACTCCCAAGGGTGAAATGCTGCGTCATCTGATGGAAGGCTACGTGCGTGATGTGCAAACGCGCTACGGCTACCAGCATGTGTGGACGGGGCACATCGTCAAAGAAGACCTGTACAAGAAGTCTGGCCACTACGATAACTACAGCGATGTCATGTTCCCGCCCATGGTGGATGAAGATGTGGCCTTCCGCCTCAAGCCAATGAACTGCCCCAGCCACATGACACTGTACAAAGAGATGGGCCTGCACTCGTATCGTGAGTTGCCCATGCGCTTCTGTGAATTTGCCACGCTCTACCGCTACGAGAAATCCGGCGAGCTCTCTGGCTTGGCGCGTGTGCGCTCGCTGACCCAGGATGATTGCCACGTGTTCTGCACGCCTGAGCAGATCGAGGCAGAGTTCACGCTGGCGCTCAACCTGATCCGCGAGGTGCTTGACCGCTATCGCTTCTCAGACTACAGCGTGCGCCTCTCTTTGCGTGGCGAGGAAGGCAAATACGTCAATGACCCGGAGAAGTGGGACCTCGCTGAAGCAGCACTGCGCTCCGCGCTGGACAAGAACAATGTAGAGTATTGGGAAGCAGAAGGCGAAGCCGCCTTCTACGGCCCCAAGGCTGACTTTATCGCCAAAGATGTGCTCGGCCGCGAGTGGCAGCTCTCCACGATTCAGGTGGACTTTATCCAGCCTGCGCGCTTGGGGTGCACTTACATCGGTGAGGACAATAAGGAGCACACGCCGGTGCTGCTGCACCGTGCTGTTACCGGCACCACGGAACGCTTCATGGCCACCATCATCGAACACTTCGCTGGCGCATTCCCGGTGTGGCTGGCGCCACAGCAGGCTACGCTGATCCCAATCGCCGATCGCCATGTGGAGTTTGCCAATCAAGTAGCCGCCCAGCTGAAGGCCGCTGGCCTGCGCGCCGAGGTGGATGCCGGCAGTGACCGCATGGGCGCCAAGATCCGCTACGCCCAATCGCAAAAGGTGCCCTATATGCTGGTGATGGGCGACAAAGAAGTAGAAGCTGGCGCCGTAGCCGTGCGCCTGCGCTCTGGCGAGGATTTGGGTGCCCTACCCATTGCCGATTTCCTGGCCCGCGCCCAGGCCGATATTCAACAGGGCGACTAGCATGACAAATGTCCCGAGCCTATTGGGACATTTGTCAATTCGATGCACCCTAGCCCTGCTCTACAGTATGGATAGGCAGTACCAGCCCTGTAGCGGTGTCTCCTCACCGCTGCAGGGCTCTATTTTTCCAAACTCCGGAGGTGGTAGTGAGACCTGTTTCGTTGCTGGACAACCTGATTTTCAAAGAAGAATCCCCGAATGCACAGCCCATGGTGGCGGATGAGAGTGGGCGCGTGATGCGCTTTACGCTTAAGCCGGGCCAGGTGCTGAAGCCGCATCGCGGGCCCAAGATTGCGCTGCTTATGATCGTTTTGCAGGGCCGTGGCCTCTTCCGCGGCGAGGAGGAGCAGCCGCTGGAATGTGGCCCGGGCACCATGCTGGTCTTTGAGGTGGAAGAGTTGCATGGCGTGCAGGCGTTGGATGAGGAGCTGGTCTTCTTGGCCATTTTGCGCCAGACGCCCAACCCGCAACTGCTGCCGCATAGCGGCACCCCCGTCATCCAGGTGCAATAGCATGACCGCTATCTTCTTATATGGCGCTGCAGACTGCGACGATACCGAGCGCACCCGCCAGCACTTACACAGCCAGAATATTGAGTTCACTGAGGTGAGCATTGATACGGATGCAGAGGCTGAGCGCTTCGTCATCTTCATCAACAGGGGCTTCCGCAGCACGCCGACGCTAGTCATCGGCGAGGGCAAACGCAAAGTGATACTGACTGAGCCCAGTAACGAAGAACTGGATGCGGAGCTGCAAGCAAACTAAAAAAAGCCGGAGCAATTTGCTCCGGCTTTTTCGGTAGCAGCAGGCAGGCTATTTTTTGCCAGCGGCTTGCACGCTAAGATAGCGGGCTAGAAACATGATGCTGATGCCGAACAAGGGGTGTAGCGCGCGCGCCACCGCCGGCACTACCGGGGCATGCACCAGGAAACCCTGCACGGGAAACACAAGCAGCAACAGCAGCACCGAAAGCCCGATGTGGCGGCCGCCCAACTTGCCAGTGATGGCCGTGATGAGCATGACCAAAGCCATGACCGCGAGCAGCACTCCGCCAATAGCATGGTACATGGTGGTGGTCACACCAAAGTGCGCCAAGCCAATCAGCGCGATTTGCATGAAGCCCCAAAAGAAAATGAGCTTGCCTAGAAAGATATGGATCTGCGTGGAACGATTCTTCTTCATAACGTTTCTCCTTAGGAATGTGAATTGCGAGCAAAATGTTGATTTACTTCTGCGCCAATTGCCCTCCGCGCTCGTTCAGTTTTGCAAATCTTCGCCGCTGATCTTCTCCACCCGCTCGATCACTACGCCCAAGTCACGCAGGCGCACCAGAACGCCGAACAGAGCTGCCTGGTCTGCAACGTTGCCGGTCACCACGGTGGTGCCATTGGGTCGAGGCTGCAATACGAATCCCTGCAGTAGTGGCTGCCAACTGGAATCCAACTGGCTTTTTACGATGATGCGGTAGCTTTGCATACCCAGCCAGCATATAGGCCGGACTATCGGCGGTCACTGGCCTAAAGACCAATATGCGCGCTGGATGGGTACAACCTGCCGGAACGGCGCGCAGCGTTGGGCGGGAGTAGAATGTGCCTGGCTTTCTGAGCAAGCTGCCTAGACCTCTATCACCACTACCCGCCTTTTATTACTTACAAGGCTCTAAGCTCACCGTTGCACTGTTGTTTGCTGACGAACGTATTCATGACCTTTGTCTGGTATGGGCATTTAAAAGTACACCGATGTGCCTTTGTGGAAAGTAATCAGCATTAGCTGGGGGATCGCTTCTTTGAGTACTGTCTGAATGGTGCCGGTCAACCCCTGGGCTATGGTCAGTTCACTCAGGCCAGCTCAAGACCATTCAGGATCATTACCCTGACGCTGTTTGCGTTTTTCTCGGTGTATTCCTTGAAGGAAGAGTTTTGCTGGAGCTAGTTCGTGGGCTTTATGCTGATTGTGGCCGAGGCCAACTTCGTGTTCAAGACGTAGTAGCGCTCAAGACAGCAGCGCCAGCTGGTGGCAACGGGCGATAGCCTCGGCGCGGCTGGCAACACCCAGTTTGGCCAGAATATTGCTGACATGCGCCTTGACTGTGCGAACGGTGATGAACAGCGCATCGGCAATGTCTTGATTTGTGGCGCCCTGAACCAGCAATTGGAGCACCTCCACTTCGCGCGGGGTCAGCGTTTCACCCGAGTGCGGCAGGCGGACTGCTCTTGGCTGGCTGGCAATCTCGAACGCGGCCAGGGCCGCGGTGGCTATCTCCGCCTCAACACCTTCCTGGCGAGCTAGCACCAGCAGCGGGATGAGCAGCCGGCCACACAGTAGGGCTTCGCCCGGCATGTTGCGGCGGCGCATGCCCGCGGCCGCCTGGGACCAGACAGTCAGCGCCTTGGCCGGTTCTTGGCTGCGCAGGTAGAACAACGCCAGGTCAAGCTCCGCGTTGCCCCACGCGCCCACCCAGCGGTTGCGACGCGAACGAGCGGCCGCTTCGGCTAGCTGGTGCTCGGCCTCGATGTGGCGGCCCTGTGTAAAAGCCTGCCAACCCAGCAACAGCGGCTGGCAGCATGTGATAGCCCATTCGTTGCTATCCAGAATGGAGAGCAAGCGATTGACGGTGTCCGCGCGCACACAATCTTGTGCCCATTCGCTTCGCCACAAACTAAACACGTAGGCAGGCAAGCTTTCGCGATGTGTTTCAGTAGCGTAGAGCTGCACTTCTTTTTCTCGCACCAGAGCTTGCAACTCTTCGTACTTGGCATGGGCAAAGAGAATGTTGAATTGCAAAAAATCGAGCATTAGCTCCATGTAAGCGAGCTGGCCGACGCGGCGAACAAGAGCAGCAGAGCGCTGGCAAAGCCCTTGAGCTCTTTCCAAATCGCACTGCAGAAAAGCAATCCAACCCTGGCGAATCAGGGAGCCAACCTGAAGCATATCGTTCCCTTCCCCCGCTAATTTGAGGGACTGGGCGTCAATGGCATTGATCTTGGCCACACCACTAGTGACGAAGAGAAATTGAGGGCCAATATGCTGGGACGCTGCATAGTACGCATCTGGCCCAGGGGATCGGTAAGTGGCGTCCAGATAGTGATCAAAGTGAACTTCTGTTTCTGGCCATTCATACGC
Source organism: Anaerolineales bacterium (assembly GCA_035446285.1). Taxonomy (GTDB): domain Bacteria; phylum Chloroflexota; class Anaerolineae; order Anaerolineales; family UBA11579; genus JAMCZK01. Next base: position 62,362 of record DAOMSJ010000004.1, on the reverse strand, counting down.
ATTCAGGTGTTCCCAGGCTCTGCCAATGTAGTAATGTGCTTGGCGTGCAGGCGAGAGCTGCTGGTGTGTAGCCATGACCTCTTCTACCGTGGTGTGCCATAGCTCTGATTGATGAAAGAAAAAGAGGTTCCATACACCCTCCAAAACGCCCAGCGTATCCCTGGCAGCCTCAGCATATGGTAGCGCCGCCAGAGAAAGGGATATGGACTTTTGCTGCATGCCCTCCTGACGGGCATGGTTGGCTTCGATCAGGGTGAGCCAGTAATGGTGGTGAGCATCTTTAGGCAGCTGCGCCAAGTAACCCATCATCTGAGGCGTGATGTAGTTGCGTTCACACTGAGACTTTCCGAGCTCAATGATGGCCAGAACCGCTTCTTCCCAGGCTGACGCTGCCAACCAATGCTCGATGCGATGCTCTGGCTGCGCCGAGGCTGCAGCCGCTCGTCGGTGTAACTGAGTTAGATCCCATTCCTGGCGTAGCAATTCTTTTTGCAAGAATTCAGCAAACAAAGGGTGATAGCGGTAGGTCTCAGTGTAATGGGAGCCTTCAATGAACGTCAGAAAATAATTTTGATGGTAAAGCTGACGCAATAAAGTAGCTGAATCTCTGCGCCCAGTAAGAGCATCACAAGCTTCAGGGGTTAGTTCATCCAGGAGACTGGTTTGCAGAAGGAAATCGCGGGTTGCAGCAGTGGCTTGTTGCAGCACTTCTTCCACGAGATAGTCAAACAACAGGCGCTGCGTTGCTGCTAACTGTTGCACGCGCCCTGCGCGCTCACTACTCTCTAACTGTCCAAGCCATAGTGCCACCAACTTGATACCCGCTACCCAGCCTTGTGTACGTTCATTTACTACAGCCAGCTCATTGGGTGGGAGTTGGTAGCCACACACAGCCCGAACCACCTGGGCTACTTCGTCGCTATTCATTTGAAGCTGTGTCTGGCGAAATTCGGCAAGCTGCCCACGCAAACGCAGTTGTGCCAGGCGTAGGGGTGGATCATGTCGGGTTGTGATGACGATGTGCAATGGCTCTGGCAGATGCTCCAGAATCTGGTCAAGTAGCGCATATACGGCCTGGCCATCAATGCGATGGAGGTCGTCCAGAACCACCAATAGCGGCTGCTGAATACTGGTGAGTAGCTCACTGGTAAGTGTGCTGGCCAATTGCAGCGCTGAGGAGCTGCCTTGCATTTGAAGCTGTGCTAGCGTGTGTTGGCCAAACGCAGGGTGATGTTGGCGCAGAGCCTCGACTAATAAATGTATAAAGGCATCCAGGTCCAGGTCCTGGTCGCCAGCATCCAGTGAGAGCCAGACAACGTCCGTGCCCTCCAGGTTTTCAGTCAGAGCGAGTGCGGCGGTGGTTTTGCCTGCCCCGGCGGGCGCCGAGATTAAAGTCAGGCAGTTGGCCAAAGCAGCTGCTTGCAGGCGAGAAGCCAGGCCGGGGCGCTCAACTAAACCCTTGGCACGCACAGGTGGGATGAGCTTGGCGCTCAATAATGGCTTGGAGGCCTTCATTTTTTGGTGCGTGAATTATCGCACACGCTGGCGCACAACTTCTCGTCACAAAGCTCTGGTACACTGCCCATATGAAAGCTGTTCAATTTAACTTCACTATCCCCCGGTATGTCCTTGGGTTGGCTGTGGGCAAACTGGCCCCTTCGCTGCTGTGGAGCGGTCTCTCCTGCACCAGCATGCAAGAGGTGTCACCTCCCAGCTTCCCGACCCAGCAATGGCTGCGTATCCAAACCAAGTTGGGCGGCATCTGTGGAACAGACTTGGGGACTATTTACCTGCATACTAGCCCGTATTTCTCTCCCTACAGTGATTTTCCGTTCACTTTCGGCCATGAGAATGTCGGCGTTATTTCTGAAGTTGGCAGCGAGGTCAAGGGTTTCAAGACGGGCCAGCGCGTCATTGTAGAGCCGACTCTGTGGTGCGCGCCGCGCGGCTACGCCAAGAGCGAGTGGTGCGAATACTGCCAAAAGGGTGAGATCAATCGTTGCCAGCGGCGCAGCGGTGGCAACCTGGCTCCGGGCATGTTCATTGGTTCCTCTAAGGACACGGGCGGCAGCTGGTCTGAGGCGTTCATCGCTCACCAGAGCCAGGTCTATGCTGTGCCAGACAAGGTGAGTGACGAAAACGCGTTGATGGTGGAGCCGTTTGCCTGTGCGCTGCACACCGTTTTGATCGACATACCCTCCGATAAAGAGATGATTCTTATCCTGGGCGCGGGCACCATGGGTCTGGTGACCCTGGCAGCCCTGCGCGCCCTGGGCAGTAAGGCCAAGATCCTGGTCTCGGCGCGCTACCCGCACCAGGCCGAGGCTGCCCGCAAACTGGGCGCCGATGAGATCCTGAGTGGCCGCGATCTGTATGAGCAGATCGCTGAGCGCACGGGCGCCAAGCTGCTCAAGCCGACCATCGGTAAGTTGGTGATGGAAGGCGGCGTAGACCGCGTGTACGAGTGCACCGGCAACGACAATTCGCTGGATGATGCCAATCGCTTCACTAAGCGCGGCGGCACGGTGGTGCTGGTGGGCTTACCCGGGCAAGCCAAGGGTATTGATTGGTCAGCTATCTTCACGCAGGAGCTGCGTGTGTTGGCGGCCACTGAGTACAGCCATGCCGACGAGTTCAAGGGCAAGACCTGGAAGACCTACGACCTGGCGTTGGACCTGATGGCCAAAGGTAAAGTTGACCTGGGCTGGATGGTGAGCCGGCGCTATGCGCTTGCTGACTATAAAACAGCATTGAGCGATCTGGCCCAAAAAGGGTCAGAGGGCATCATCAAGGCTGTCTTCGAATTCCCTGCGTGATGACTAGATACCCTAAATGCCAAAAGACCGCCCCGAAGGCGGTCTTTTGGTTAAGGAGAGGAGAGAAAGATGAGCCGCTTGCTCCACTGTGCATGGCCCAGTCCCGCAACTGGCCGTGCACAAAAATCGGCTAAATCTTTGTCCTGATGCACTTGTTTATAGCCCGCGCGGGCAGCTACACACAGGGCTAAATGTCCCTTTTGTGCGGGTGAAATGCCTCTATAAGCCATTGTTTGGGCATGGAGTAAAATCCTTGGGCATGTCGCAGACTCCCCCGAGTTCTCCAAAGATCTCCAGCCGAACCCTCAAAAAGCGCCTAGGTATGCTTATCTCGGTACTGGGCCTGCTGGTCTTCCTGCTGGGTGCCGTGCCGCAACTCTTCGGCCTTGACCGCAGCCCGGTGGTTGGCTTTGTACAGATCGCCGTCTTCAGTTTTGGGCTGGGTCTGTTGGCGTTGGGCGGCTACTTCACATTGGATGCCTTGTGGCGTGATACACCGAAGAACATAGCCGCCGACATTGGTATCCGTCTTGTGGGCACTGGCTATGTAATTGCGATCACCTCGGGCCTGGCGGATGTGTTCGGCTTGGGCACACGCCCGCTGCCCTCGGTGCCCTTTTTTGGCTATTGGCAGGGCGCGGGGGTGCTGATTGGCCAGTTCATCATGATTGTGGGCTTTGTGATGTTTTCGCCCTATTGGGCGCGGCGCCCCCAGCCGGTTAAACAAAAAAAGCGCCGCTAGCGGCGCTTTTTGTTTGTTTAGTTGGCCTGTTCCAGTTGGCTCAGCCCCATGGCATTGAGCATATCTTCATTGCTGGCGAACTTGAACTCCAGCAATCCATGCTCAGCTGCCTGGGCCACTTCAATTTCCTCGAGCTTCAGCAGGTCAGGCTTGCGTACCACCCGAGCCTCCAGTGTGCTCAGGCGAGCCTCGAGGTTCTCGATAGCGCCTGCCCCTGTCTCTGGGCGGTTCTCTAAATAGGCCAATAATGCGTGCGAAGCCAGCGTGCCGTCTTTGCGGGCCGCGCCCACCACGCCTGTGCTGGCCTCGCGAGACCAGCCAGCCAGGAATACGCCCTCTACGGCTTGCTGGGTTTCAGGGTTGTAGGCTTCGTAGGAGTTGCCATCTTGAGGGAAGCGTGGCTCAGGATGCTTGGCAAAATCGCCCCACTTATCCAAAGGCAGGCCAAAGTTGGCATCCACTTTGTCACCGATGCAGAACACCACCGTGTCTGCCTCGATCTCGCGGTAGCTGCCTTGCCCCTTGGCGGTGGTGCTGCCGTCCTCGCGCAGCACCAACAGCGTCTCTTCTACCTCGAGCGCACGCACGCTGCCGTCGTCGTTGCCGAGAATGCGGTGTGGCGAAGCGAGAAAATCAAAGCACATACGCGTGTCAGAGATCTTGGGGTCGGCATGGCGCAGTGCGGACAGAATAAAATCCTTTCCCTTTTGCGCATCCTGCCCAACGGCTAACAGGTTGGGTGTGCAGCGTCCAGTCTCAGCTTCCAGCGCTTCAAGGTCAAGATTGGCCGCCACCGATTCCATCTCTTTGCGGGTGAACTTCACGTCACCGGGGCCGCGACGCACCACGGCGACAAGCTCGTCTACCTTGAGGTCATGGATGGCCCAGCGTGCAATATCCAGCATTACGTTGCCAGCGCCAATGCACACCACGCGCTTGCCGATGGCAAACTGCTGCTGGCTGAAAGGCGGCAGCTTGTTGTAGTGGTACACCAGATCTTTGGCGTGGTAGACGCCGCGCAAGTCTTCGCCTTCCAGGCCAAGCCACTTGGTGCCCTGGGCTCCCACGCACACCAAAATGGCGTCGAAGCCCATGTTTTGCACATCTGCCAAGGTGAGCGGGCCATCTTGCTGAATGAGCACGTTGCCGAAGTATTCAATGTTAGGCAACTCCAGCACCTGGGCAAACTGCTTGCGCAGTGCTGACTTCATCTTGTGCTTGTCGTGATAAATGCCGTATTCGGCCAGGCCGCCAGCCTTGATGTCTCGGTTGATGAGGGCAACCTGCACGCCTGCGTTGGCCAGCTCGCGCGCAGCAAAAAGGCCGGCCGGGCCGGCGCCGATGACAGCAACAGTATGTTGAGTGGACATGGGCTTCATTGTACGGCGTAATATTCTGCCGCGCGGTGACAAAAGCCTTGTTTTCGCAGGCAAAATGTCCAAAAGCATGTGCGCTGTGCTATATTTTCAGCATCCCTTCTGTGTGAATTCACTTTCTATGCAATTTACCCAACATACCCTGCCCAATGGGCTAAAAGTGTTACTCAAAGAAATACGCACTGCGCCACTCATCAGCCATTGGCTGTGGGTGCGCGTCGGCTCGCGCGATGAAGGCCCGGGCCTCAGCGGCGTTTCGCACTGGGTCGAGCACATGCAGTTCAAGGGCACCCAGCAGTTCCCTGCCGGCGAGTTGGACAAGACCATCTCCCGCGATGGTGGCTTCTGGAACGCCATGACCTACATTGACTGGACGGCCTATTACGAAACCATGCCGGCAGACAAAATTGATCTGGCCTTGCGCTTGGAAGCCGACCGCTTTGTGAATAGCCAGTACGAGCCTAAAGAGGTCGACTCTGAACGCACGGTCATCATGTCGGAGCGCCAGGGGAACGAGAACAGCCCGCTGTTTTTGCTGGATGAAGATGTGCAGCAGGCTGCTTTTGATGTGCACCCCTACAAGCATGAAGTGATCGGCTACATGGCGGATCTCAAGACAATCACGCGAGACAACCTGTACGACCACTACAAGCACTTTTATGTGCCCAGCAATGCAGTGCTGGCCATGGCCGGTGATTTTGATACCAAGACCATGCTGGCACGCATCGAAGAGCTGTATGCAAACATCCCTGTCGGCCCGGCGCCGACGCGGGTGGTGGGCGATGAACCTGCCCCCGCTGAAGAGCGCCGCGTAGTGACCCAAGGGCCGGGGGAAACCATCTTCGTGAAGGCGGCCTATCGCTCGCTGCGTGCCACCGACCCGGATTTCTTCGCACTCAGTGTGGCTGATAGCTTGCTGGCCGGGCCAAGCAATCTGAATCTGTTCAGTGGCGGCATCTCCAACAAAACCTCGCGCTTGTACCGCCGCCTGGTCGAGAATGACCTGGCGGTGGGTGTGAGCGGCGGCCTGCAGGCCACCATTGACCCGTACCTGTACGACATCACCATCACGGTGCACCCCAACAGCACGGCAGAAGCTGCAGTGGCAGCGCTGGACGATGAGATCAAGCGCTTGCAAGACACCGCTCCCAAGCCGGAGGAGCTGGCGCGTGCCGTCAAACAGGCCAAGGCGCTGTTTGCCTATGGTAGTGAGAGCATTACCAACCAGGCTTTCTGGATGGGCTTTGCCGAGATCTTTGATAGCTATGCCTGGTTTGAGACCTACCTGGATCGCCTGGCGGCGGTCACGCCCGCGGATGTGCAGCGGGCCGCCCAACAGTACCTGCGCCCAGAGCGCCGCGTGCTGGGTATCTACCAACCGGATGGCAGCCCGGCAGAGGATGGCGAATGATGGCGCGCACTTCAATACCCGGTGCGGATGACATCACGCGCGTAGAGCTTGGCAACGGCATCGTTGTGCTGGCGCGCGAGAACCCCAACTCCAAAGCGGTCACCCTGCGCGGCTCACTGCTGGCCGGCGGCCTGCTTGACCCGCAGGATAAGCTGGGCCTGGCCGATTTCACAGCCTCCATGCTGATGCGCGGCACGGCCGAGCGCAGCTTCCAGGAAATTTATGATGCGCTGGAATCCAGCGGCGCCAGCTTTGGCTTCAACAGCGGCACGCACACCACCGGTTTTGGTGGGCGGGCCTTGGCTGAAGACTTTAGCCTGTTGCTGCAACTGGGGCGCGAAGCGCTGTTTGCTCCGGCATTTCCGGATGAGCATGTGGAAAAGGTGCGCGCTCAGTTGCTGACTGGTCTTTCGCTGCGCGCCCAGGATACGCGCGACATGGCCTCGCTGATGTTTGATGAGATGGTCTATGCCGGGCATCCCTATGCTCGCGCAGATGAAGGCCATCCCCACACCATTGCAGCCATCACGCGCCAGGACTTGGTCGATTTCCACCAACGCAATTTTGGGCCGCGCGGCATGCTGTTGGTGGTCGTGGGTGGAATTTCCGCCAAAGATGCGGTGGAGCAGGTGCGCGCCGCGTTTGAAGGCTGGCAAAACCCCCAGCAGCCGCAGCAAGCCAAGCTGCCCACCTGGCAGCCGTTACCTGAGCGCAGCTACCGCCGTTTGGATATTGCCGGCAAGAGCCAGAGTGATGTCATTATTGGGACGGGGGGGCCGTTGCGCAAAGACCCGCAGTACATGGCGGCCTCACTGGGTAACAACATTCTTGGCCGCTTTGGCATGATGGGGCGTGTGGGCGATTCTGTGCGTGAGAAAGCTGGCCTGGCCTATTACGCCTATAGCAGCCTGGGCGGCGGTTTGGGCCCAGACCCGTGGATCGTGGCCGCCGGTGTTAACCCGGCCAATGAAGAGCAGGCTACAGACCTTATTTTCAAAGAGATCGAGCGTTTCACTACTGAGTTGGTGAGCGAAGAAGAGCTCAGCGACAGCCAGTCTAACTACATTGGGAGCATGCCCCTCTCTCTGGAAAGCAATGGTGGCGTTGCCGATGCACTGATGAGCATGGAACGCTTTGAGCTCGGGATGGACTACTATCGCCACTTCCCTGACGAGGTGCGCTCTGTCACCCGTGAGGCTGTTTTGCAGGCTGCACAGCGCTTCCTCAAAGCGGATGAGATGGCGGTGGCAGTGGCTGGCCCGCCGCGCACGGAGACCTTGTGAGCCTGCGAACCGGCGTCGATCTGGTGGAGGTGCGCCGCCTGCGTGAGGCGATTGAGCGCCACGGCGACCGGTTCCTCAAGCGTATCTACACCGCGCGCGAGCTGGAGCAGATGAATGGCAACTTTGCCTCTCTGGCGGCGCGCTTTGCGGCCAAAGAGGCGGTAGCGAAGGCGCTCGGCACCGGTATTGGTGACCTGAGCTGGCAAGAAGTGGAAATTTTGCGTGGCGAGCGCAAAGAGCCCGTGCTGCAGCTCTACGGAGCAGCCCAGGCGCTGGCCGAGCAGTTGGAAATCACTACCTGGTCGGTCAGTATCAGCCATACCCAAGACCACGTGGTTGCCTTCGTTGTAGCCCTGTAACCCCCACACAAGCCAGGCGTATAATTCCCCTCGGCATCATTTGAATGCCAAAGAGGAGTGAATTCTATGGGAAAGATTTTGCGCACTATCGGTCTGGGCCTGCTCGCCCTTGTCCTGATACTGGTTGTGGCGGTGGCTGTGTTGCTGCCCGGCCAGATCAAGGCCTCATTTCCCCAAACGGATGGAGAAATTCAGATCTCTGGCCTGGATGGGCCAGTAGATGTATACCGAGATGAATACGGTATCCCGCACATCTACGCCAGCACTGAGCATGACCTGTTCTTTGCCCAAGGGTATGTGCACGCCCAAGACCGCTTCTGGCAGATGGATTTTCAACGTCACACCAGCACCGGCCGCTTATCTGAGCTGTTGGGCAGCAATACCGTGGACATTGACAAGTTCCTGCGCACTATGGGTTGGGAACGTGTGGCGCGTGCTGAGCTGGAGCTGATGGATGACACCAGCATGATGATGCTGGAGGCGTATGCCGCTGGCGTCAATGCCTACCTGGCAGAGCACAACGGCACCGAGATCAGCCTGGAGTACCTGTTCTTGAAATTGCTCAACAGCGGCTACACCCCTGCACCCTGGGAGCCGCTGCACACCGTCAGCTGGGCCAAGGCAATGGCCTGGGACCTGCGTGACAACATGGACATTGAAATTGAGCGCTCGCTGATGCTGAAGACGCTCAGTTTGGAGCAGATCGCTGAGCTGTATCCGGCCTACCCTGCGGATATGCCGGTGATCGTTCCTGACTTTGAGTTGGCCGATGAGCCGGTCATCATCCAGAACAATGATGGCCTGCAGGGCGAACAGCTCGCCGATCTGATGCAGGTGCTGGATAGCCGCGTAACCGCGCTGGACAACCTGCTGAACAGCGACCCCAATGCGGATCTCGGTTCCAACAGCTGGGTCGTCTCTGGTGACCTTACGGCCAGCGGCATGCCGCTGTTTGCCAATGACCCGCATCTCGGCGCCAGCGTGCCCTCCATCTGGTACCAGATGGGTCTGCACTGTGAGCCGGTGGGGCCTGATTGCAACTTCAACGCTGCGGGTGTGACCTTTGTGGGTGCCCCTGGCATCGTGCTTGGCCACAATGACTCTATCGCCTGGGGCTTTACCAATGTAGGCCCAGACGTGATGGACCTGTTTGTTATCAAGGTCAATCCCAGCGACCCTTACCAGTATGAGCTCAACGGTGAATGGGTTGATATGGAAGTGATCGTGGAAGAGATTGTGGTGGCCGGCGGCGAGACCATCGAGATGCCGGTGCGCATCACCAAGTTTGGCCCCATCGTCTCTGATACCTATGGCAGCCTCTCAGACTTTGACGAAAACTCAGGTCTCAACTTACCGGATAACTACGCGGTAGCTCTGAAGTGGACGGCGCTGGAGCCCGGCACCACGCTGCAATCGCTGTTCCAATTGAACCGTGCCCAGAACTTCGAAGAGTTCCGCGCCGCGGCCAGTCAATTTGTAGTGCCTTCGCAGAACCTTTTGTACGCAGATGTTGAGGGCAACATCGGTTACCAGATGCCGGGCTACATTCCCCTGCGCGCCGCTGGCGATGGCTTGTACCCTGCTCCCGGGTGGACGGACCAGTATGACTGGCAGGGGTACATTCCGTTTGATCAGCTGCCCTATTCCTACAACCCGGAATCCGGCTACATTGTCACGGCCAATAATGCAGTGGTGGGTGAAGAGTACCCCTACCGCATCGCGGATGTGTGGGACTACGGCTTCCGTGCCCAGCGCATCGTAGAGATGATCGAGAATGCCCCTGGCCCTATCGACATCGCCTACTATCAAGAAATGCTGGGTGACAACATGAACCTGGGTGCCGTGCCGGTGGTTGAGGCGTTGGTGGCGCTGGATTACGGAGATGCGCGTCTCAACGAGCTGCGCGATCTGTTGGCCAGCTGGAACGGCGCACATGACAAAGAATCCAACGGGGCTGCCCTGTTTGCACCGGTGTGGAAACACCTGCTGGCCAACACCTTCAATGACAATCTGCCCGAGAGCGCCTGGCCTAATGCGGGCGGCGGCAGCGGTTGGTATGTGGTGGTGGAAAACCTGCTGGCGCAGCCTGACAGCGCCTGGTGGGATGACACGGCTACGCCAGAGGTGGAAACGCGTGACGATATTCTCAAGCGCTCTTTTGCTGACGGCGTTGCCGAAGTGGAAGACAAGCTGGGCAAAGATGAGAGCCAGTGGGCGTGGGGTGACCTGCACACCATCACCTATGAACATGATGTCATGAGCAATTTCCCGCTCATTGACAAGCTGTTCAACCCCGGCCCCTACCGTTTGTCCGGCGGCAACTCGATTGTGAATGCGACTGGCTGGGGCGGTAGTGAGGATTACAACACCAGCACGCTGCCCTCGAAGCGCACTATCTTTGATCTGGGCAATTGGCAGAATGCACTGCAGATCACCACGGTGGGTCAGTCTGGCCATGCCAACCATCCCAACTACAATGACCTGGCGCCGCTGTGGGCCAACATTGAGTTCATCCCGCTGTACTGGGATCGTGAGGCGATTGAGGCGGCGGCAGCCGGCCACCTGATCTTGAAACCTTAGCGTTACTACGCATCAAAAAAGGGCTGCCCGAGAGGGCAGCCCTTTTATTTGGTTGCCTTGGAGTGTCCTGGCGAGCGCCCTGGGCTGCGCGCCGCCAGCGGTGGTTGTAAGCGCTTGTTCATTAAAATAAGGATGGCGACGCACAACACGGTGATGGTCAGTAGCACGGCATTGGCGGCCACTTCACGGCCAACCAGGAGCTGCGGAGTGAAGCTTTGCAGCACCACAACGCCGTTCCATAGGCCATGCAGTAGGATGTTGAATCCGTAGACCAGGAAGACATCCAGATAGCGCGCTTCGTTCTTGGCGCGCACGATGGCCCAGCCCATCAGGCCTGCCGTGGCGATATGAAACGCCGTGGCGCCGAAGCGGACACTGGTGGTCAGCGCCCATTCCGCGGTGTTGGCGCCCGAAAACAGGTTTTCCAGCAGCGCAAACCCCGCGCCACCCAGCAGACCAATGGCAAAGCCCTGGGCTGAGGTGAATGGGCGGCGCCAGATCAGCAGCCACAACGCAACAGGTTTAAACAACTCTTCGATCAGTGGGGTGAAAAGCGAGAGATCGGTAAGTAAAAGCCCCAGGATTATTGGGTTGTTGAAGAAGTCTGCAAACAACGCTTGAAACTCCTCGCGGGTTTCAATGCTGGGCAGGGCACTTTCAATGTGAGGGAGCTGGCTAAGCAGATCCTGATTGCTTGCGACGTAACTGGCCCCCAGCAGCAAGAGGAAAATGCTCACCATGGCTTCAAGAATGATGACGACCAGCGGAGCGGCGGTTAAGCCGCTGGCAAAGCTGCCCCAGATCAAACGCCGCCCGCCCAAGCGCAGTTTGCGGATCCCCAGCCATACCAATCCCGCTACGGAGAGTGACGCGGCCACCACATGCACGGGCGGCATAAAAATCAGATGGTCATTGGCCAACAGCCAGTTACCTAAAAGAATGACTGGAGGCAACAAGGCAAATGCCAAGGCGGGCAGCAAGCTCCGTTGGCGGGAGGTGGCAGGCAGCGGCCGCTGCAGCAGGTGCGCCAGGCTGAGCACTAGGGATGGCAGCAGCAGCAGCGCGGCCCATAGTGCTCCCGAGGCTGAGAGCAAAAAATCCCAGGCGATGCCTGCCTCGTGCTGGATAAGAGGCTGCAATACTACATAGGCCAGCATGCTCAGCCCCGCGCTGAGGTAGGCGAAGAGGCCAAAGCCACTTCCGATGAACTGGGTTAAAGAAACCCAGTTGGTAGTGGGACGCGGCTTGGCCGGCCGGCTGGCGTGCGGACTCACTGCTCCTCGATGGTGATATCGAGGATAGTGTCACCGGGCGGCAAGCCTACGGCCTGCGAAGGATCACGCGGGGTGAGTTGCTCTACGATGTCCATACCCTGAATTACCTGACCAAAAATAGTGTACCCGCCGTTGAGGTGAGACGCAGGGCCGTAGGTGATGAAGAACTGGCTGCCGTTGGAGGTGGGGCCTGCGTTGGCCATGGCCAATAAGCCAGCACGATCGAACGTGAGGCTGTTTGAAGGCTCAATGCCGAAGGCATAGCCCGGCCCGCCGTAACCGGTGCCGCTCGGGTCGCCCGCCTGCGCCACAAAGCCCGGCAACACGCGGTGGAAGGTGGTGTCCTTGAACCAACCCTGCTCCGCCAGGAACACAAAGCTGTTGACCGCAAACGGCGCTACTTCCGGGAATAGCTCTACAACAATATCGCCCAGCCCCGTGCGGATGGTGGCCAGGTATTGCTTGCCAGTTTCAAGCTGCATATCCGGGCAACGGTTGAACTGGCGCTCAGCCAGCAATTTGAGGCGGAAGATGATGCTCAGGCTTTCGTAGTCAATCGGGCCGCCGTGTGGACCTTCATTGGTGATGACATAGGGCGGCGTGCCTAGTTGCTGTGCCTGACCATCATCCCAGGCCGCCTGGGCAAATGCGGCCAGCTCCTCGCTGAGCAGGGCGGCGCTGAAGGCGCCTCCATCCATGCCCAATGCAGAGGCTTGCTGTACCAGCCAGTCTTGAAAATCATCCAGGCGTAGGGTCGCCCACAGCGCTTGCTGCCCATAGAGCACATCGTACATTTCCCAGAACATGCCTTGTTGCCCGGCGGCTTCGGCGGCGATTACGGCCATCGCGGCTTTGTCATTCAGCGGCTGTGCCTCGCTGCCAATCAGTGGATAGTGGCGGTAGACGATGCGAATGGCATCGGGGTACTCCGCTTGCAGGCGCGCCAGCGTCTGGGCAAAGGTGGCACAGGTGGGGCACTGGAAATCACTGTAGACCAGAACCGTAATGGGCGCGTCTTCACTGCCGCGTGCCCAATCGTTCTCACTGATCTCTGCGTAGGGCATGCGATTGAAATAGGTCACATCACGCGGGGCGCTGATGGAGGTGCACTGCATCGCTGGGTAGCCAGCAGGCGCCACGGCTTCGGACGCTGCGTTGCTGTTTGCGGCGGTGGGAATGGAGTTGGACACGGTGCCGGTGCTTGGCAGCGTGCAGCCGGCTAACAGCACGGCAACGAGAAGCAGTGAGAGCAGGGGATGAGTGCGCATGGCGCGATTCTACCAGTGGGGTTATGGCAGGCTGGCAAGCAAAGCTTGCAACTCTGCAAAAGAGGTGAGCCCCTGCATGCGGTGAATAAACTCGGTCAGGCTGGCACTGCGGTGGCGTAGCTCGCGCACGGCGGCACCTACCGGGTCTTCGCCTGCGGGGCCGGTGGGCGAGTCGGCGTAGCTGCCGTAAAAGGCAAAGTAGGCCTGGTTGAGTTTGCGGATGGCGTAGCCGTTTTCCCAGAATACCAGGCGGCGCGCTTCCATGTAGTCTTCAGCCTCAGTCACTTTGCCGGCGGCCAGCAGCTCATCGACGCGTAGACGGGTGGTGTGCATCTCCTGGCGGAAGTCAAAGCTGGGTGGCTCATCCTGCTGGGCAGGCGCTGGGCTGGGCGCTGAGGGCGGTGCGTATTCTGGGTAATAGCGTGAGATGACCAGCGCCCCGATCTCTTTGCCAAACAGGTTGGCAGTGGTTTCATTCATCGTCTTGATTTCTTGAGAAGCGTTGTAGTTAAAACCCAGCGCGTGCCAGCTAAGATAGTTGTGCAGCCACTCATGCGAGATGACCTCGGCCAGCCAGTTGAGCGAGCTGGTCTGGGCCACCATGGTGGGATAGGTGCCAATGCCGCCCACCGGCACCACCAGCGTAGAGACATCCAGCGCAGCCGCCACCTTGTCTTCGATTTCGATGTGTTGCGCCAGGGTGAGCTCAGTTTTGAGGGAGAGATTGGCCTCCTGCCCGATCGTGTCACGCGCTGAAACGATCAGTGCCCAGGGCAAGGGGGTGCTGTGATACAGCACCGGGGGGATAGGCTGCCCAGCCGTGGTGAACCCCTGCGCGCTTAATTCTTCAGCAATCTGGGCTTGCAAAATGGCCTCGGCCAGGGGGCCGCGGGCGGCGCGTTGCGTATAGAGCTCGCTCAGCGTGGCGCTGGTTTCTTCGATCAGGGCGGTTACGCTGGCCGCATCGGGGTTGGCGTGCAGCTGCGTGAGCATGGCTTCTTGAATCTGGATCTGGGCGATCAGCGCCATAAAATCGCGCACGAGTTGCACCTGGTCTTCTTGTGCGAGATAGGTATGCGCCCCAAGGCTGCTTTGTTGCAGCTTTAGCCAGGCCGCGTCGACAGTCCAGTCAATATAGTCAAACTCTGCAGCACGCGTAAATGAGCGGATGGCTTCTTGCGTATCAGCTGCGAACCACGATGAGGCGGTGAGGGAGTGAGCGCAGCCCGCCAAGAGCACTATGAATACCAGAATACGGTGCATGACAGCATGATACTGCCTGCCCAACCAGGCCAGATGAGTCCTGCTTTAGGGGCAAAACCCCCAATGCTATAATCACGCACCATGAATTTCCTCATCACAGGCGCAGCGGGCTTTCTGGGCTCTGCGCTAGCCAATCAATTGGCGCGCGAAGGGCATTTGGTGCGCGGCATTGATAACCTCTCCAGTGGCGAACCCCAGGTTCTCTTCGATGATGTGCATTTCACGCGTGGAGACGTGAACGACCGCCCCAAGCTGTGGACGCTGCTGCAGGATATCGACTGCGTGTATCATCTGGCGGCACGCGTGCTGGTGGCTGAATCCCTGCTGTACCCGCGTGAATATACTGAAGCCAACGTAGGCGGTACGGTGAGCCTGATGGAAGCCATGCGTGATGTGGGCGTGCGCCGCGTGGTCTTTGCTTCGTCCGGTGCGGTGTATGGTGACCAGCAAGAACAGCCGCTGCGCGAGGATGCCTCCCCCTTCCCCCACTCCCCCTATGCCGTTTCCAAGCTGGCCGCTGAATACTATGTGCGCACCATTGGCGCACTGTGGGGCATTGAGACGGTGTGCCTGCGTATCTTCAATGCCTATGGCCCCGGCCAGCATCTGCCGCCCTCGCACCCGCCGGTGGTGGCCAATTGGCTGCGCCAGGCGGTGCGCGGCGGCTCGCTGGTGGTGCATGGCGATGGCAACCAGACACGTGACTTCATCCATGTCAGCGATGTTGTGCGTGCCTTGGTGGCCGCGGCCACTGCACCCGATGTTGACCAGCGCGTGATCAATGTAGGCAGCGGCAAGGAAACACGCATGCATGACCTGGCTGAGATGATCCTGGAGTTGACGGGCGGCCGCGGCGAGCTGCTGTTCACGCCGCACAATGCTACTGGCGTTTCGCGTATGTGCGCCGATACCCAGCTGGCTTCGAAACTGCTGGGCTTTACGGCGCGCATGTCATTGGAAAAAGGGCTTAAACAGACACTAAAAGAAGACGCTCGTTTTAAGAGCGTCTGATTCTTTGTATTCAGTTCCCTGGCAAGAAAAAAATTAGTCTACTTTGAAGCGCTGGATGATGTCGTTGTACTGAGCCAGGCGCTCGGCCGAGGGGTCTTTGCCGCCAAAGGTCAGGAAGACCTTGAAGGCTGCGTTGCCCTGCGGGTCAAAGAACTGCACACTCAGCGCATCTTTGCCGTCTGTGTGGCTGGGCTTGGTGATGGCGAAGATCGAGGCCAGGCCGGCGATGCGGATGTGCATATCCAGCGAAGGGGTTTGTACGTTGAAGAAGCCCTGCGCAGTGCTGAACTTGCCAAAATTACCCACACATTCCAGGGTGGCGCCACCGTTGGAAACAACGACATGCACTTCCCCAAGGGCCTCAAAGGAACGGATGACAGCTTCCCACTGCTCGGCGTCCAGCTCAGCCGCCATCTCGGCGGGCATGGCGCGCACAACTTCCAGCTCGCGCACGCCCAGTTGACGCGCCAGCACGAGCACCATCTGCTTGCGGTCGTTGTCAAAGGCCTTGCGAATAGCCTCGGCGCGCTCGATTTCGTTCAATCCATCCAGTTTTGGCAAATTAGTTTCCAGAACCATATTTTTCTACCTCTGATATTTGGCGATGTAACTATTCTACATCACGGGCTACAGAATCTGCAGCACGTGTAATGAACCCAGCAACCCCAAATAGCGTAACCCCAGCAGGATCAGGCCGCTCAACGTCCAGAATCCCAACATATACACCCAGTCCCAGATATTGAAGCGCATGCGGCGGAAGTAGCTGCGTTGCTTGTGCGCCCCGAAGGCGCGCGCATCCATAGCCAGCGCGGTGCGTTCGGCCTGGCGAATGGCCGTGGTGAGCAGCGGCACGGCTGAGCGGCGCAAGCGCTCGAGGCTGCCGCGCCAGCCCGGTTGGCTGTCCACGCCGCGCACACGGTGGGCAGCCTGCACTACCGACATTTCGCTTTGCAGCATTGGCACAAAGCGAAAGGCGGCCAGGGTGCTGTAGCCAATGCGGTACGGCAAGTGGGCTTGCTGCACCAGGGCGCGCACAAAATCTGCGGAATCGCTGGTGATCGAAAAGGGCAGCGAGCTGATGAGTAGACCCATGATACGCAGGCCAGTCACTAAGGCTAAATACAAGCCGCCCTGATACAAGCGGATGAAGCCCCATTCAAACAACAGTGGTGTGTGTTCCACAACGCTTTGGCGCACCAGGAAGGGATACAGCACGGTAAAGAGGAACACTAAAACCAACAATGGCCACAACAGGCGCAGAAAACGGTGCAGGCTGACCCGGCCAAGGATCAATAGGTTGAGGCTGGTGAGCACCACGAAGGCCAGTGGCGTCCACGGCTCGCTGACCAGCAGCATCAAGGCCATCTGTGGCAGAGCAACCAGCAGCTTGCTGAGCGGGTTCAAGCGGTGCAGCGGCGAATCGTAGGGCTGGTAGAGGGTCTGCATATCAGCGCGCCAGCCCCAGGTAGTTGTCCAGCGTGAGCACGCTGCGCAGGTGCGGGTACTCCGTGGCCAGCAGCGCTGAAAGGCGCGCCAGTGGCGGCAGCGTCAGGCGCGCTTCCGAGAGCAGCTCGGCTTTACCGGCAAGATCGGCGGGTGCGCCGTCAAAGAGCACGTTACCGGCGCTCATCGCCACGACGCGGTTGGCGTTCTCCAGCACCAGGCGCATGTCGTGCGTGACTACGATGACTGTTTTGCCTTGCTGGTTCAGGCCGCGCAGAATCTCAAGCAGTGCGGTAGCGTTGCGCTCATCCTGCCCGAAGGTGGGCTCATCCAAGATTAGGATATCTTGCCCGAGTGCCAGCATGCTGGCGACGCTGAGACGGCGCTTTTCGCCATAGCTCAGCGTGAACGGATTGGCTTTGGCGTAGCGCGCCAGACCAAAGGTTTCCAGCAGCTCTTGCGTTTTGCGCGTCACGCTCTCGTCATCTTCCTGCATGACGCGCAAGCCATAGGCTACTTCATCCCACACGGTTTCGGTGACGAACTGGTGCTCAGGATTTTGAAAGACATAGCCAATTTTGCGGGCCACATCCTTGGCCGGGATATCCGTAAACTCTTTGCCTTCGAGTGCGATCGTACCTACGGGTGGGCGCAAAATGCCCATCAGGTGCTTGGCCAACGTGGTCTTGCCGGCGCCGTTGGCCCCAACGATGGCCAGAAAGTCGCCCTTGTTGATGTCAATCGAAATGTCTTGCAAGGCCGGCAGATGGCCGTAAGTGAACGAAAGGTTCTTGATTTGCATGGCTGGCACAGCCTGCGCGTGGCTGGCCGCAGGTTGTGTGCTGCGCGGCTGTGCCTCAGCTACCCAACTGCGGAAGGCACGCACCGCATCCCCCAATGTGATCGGGAACAGTGGCAGTTCCACCCCTTGGCGGCGTATTTCGTGAGCCAACATGGATACCTGCGGCATCCACACGCCCATCTCTTGTAGCGCCGGGCCGAAGTCATCAAAGATCTCGCGCGGCGCGCCATCGGCCAGGATGCCGCCCTGGGTGTTGAGCACCACCACACGGTCGATAAGGTGCATTAGCTCATCCAGCTTATGCTCGATCAATATAAGCGTGTGCTTGCCGCGCGATTTCAGCTCAGCCAAGAGGGCAAATACCTGCTGTGTGCCCATCGAATCCAGGTTGGCGGTGGGTTCGTCAAAGATCAACACTTCGGGCTGCATGGCAAGCAGCGAAGCGAGTGCCACGCGTTGTTTTTCGCCGCCGGAGAGCGCCGAGACCGGGCGGTCTCGCAGGGCTGCCACGCCCACATCAGACAAGGCCTGGTCAATACGCGCGTCCATGCTTTGCGGCTCATAGCCCAGGTTCTCAAGCCCAAAGACGATCTCATCTTCCACTTTGAGCGTGGCAAATTGCGCATCTGGATCTTGAAACAAGATGCCGACCCGCTGAGCAAGGTCTGCCACGGAATGTTGCTGCGTATCAAGCCCCACCACGCGCACAGTGCCCTCGCGCAGCTCGCCAACGGATTGCGGCAGCAATCCGTTGAGGGTGAGCGCCAACGTGCTCTTGCCCGAACCCGAGGGGCCAAGCAGGAGCACGGTTTCGCCTTTGGGTACCTGCAAACTGAGCTGGTTGAGGGCTGCCAGTTTGCGCCGCGCGTACTTTACAGTGAGCGCGCTGATTTCAATAATGGGCATGAAGCGAACTTAGGCCAGCAGAAGACGGATATCTTCGACCATGAACACCACCAAAATGCCCAGCATCAGAACGCTCAAGGCAATGTAGCGCCAGCGCCAGGAGGTGTTCCACAGGCGGTGGATGTTATAGACGATTGCGCTCAGGGCGACGATATCGATCAGGATGCTAATAACCAACGAGATTGAGCCGCTGAGGCCAATGAAGGGCAGCACAAAGGGCAAAACAATGTATTGCAGCGTACAACGGATGGCTACAAAGACAATGTAGCCTGCCATGCTGCGGTCACTGCCCTTGATCTGCTCAGGGCTGGGCGCGGCGCGCTCTGCTTGCATCGGCTCAGATCTCATCAGCGTTGGTTTCTCCTAATGCGGTGTTGGCCAAAACCCCGGTCTTGGCTACCGAGTTGGCCAGGTACTTGGCAATCACGCTGCACAGGCCAAACATGACGGCTGAGACGAGCAATGCGGCGATGAGGATGCTGGGCTCAAAAGCCGTGGTGCGCAGCATAGACCCCAGAATGAGCAGGTACACGGTAATGCCAGCAGCCACACCAAACCACAGCATGTGCAGGGTGCTGAAGTTGCGGTAGCGGGTCAGCAGCCAGTTGAACAGCTCAGCCACCAGGCCGATGAGCGCGCCGATCATGAGCACAATGAGCCCATACGGCCCGAACATCGAGGGCAGCGTGCTCAGCAGGCTGGCCAGCAAGGTGGCCCCGGGCTTGCGCATCACATAGGCGGCAAACGCGGCGGGCAGGAAGTACAGACCGCCGAGGATGGTGCGGGTGAAGATACCCCCGAGGCTGAGCAGGCCTGCATAGGCCCAGGTGACGGGGATGAGCAGCACACCGAAGGCCAAACCGATCACGATGGTGACCAGCAGGTCTCGTGTGCTCCAGGAGTTCTTGCCCTTGATTGACTTCTTGGCCATCTCAAAAAACCTTTCTCTTGCTACACGCAAGTTGTACCACTTTCTGACCGCGAAAAACGGCTGTTTTAGCTTGCCACAGCCCGGCTGGGCTGCGGTTTTGCTGCTTCATCCCCTCAGCCAAGTGGAAGGCGGCTAGCCAGTTATCCCAATAGCTTTTATGAAAGAAACTCTTTCTCCTTTGCCGTGCAAAGGTTTGCTAAGGCGAAAACCAAAGCAAGGGCTGCCAGAGAGGCAGTGCGGGATTTTTGCAGGGGGATTGGCGTTGGCCTCAGCAGAGACTGGGGCGCGTCAAGGCTCGCCTACACACATGACTATAGTGAGATGCTTATGAATAATCTATACACTACGCTCAACTTGCATATCGCCTGCAGTTGATGGGCACGCACAACTGTGTTTAACTTATTGAGCAAGTTTTCTTGGTCTTCACGGCACTCATTTTGCTGTTGCTGTCGTGAATCCAAGCAAAAACTAGCGATTCAAGTTTTGGAAAACCAAAACGCAGCGCGGTGCAACGCCGCTGTCAAAAAACTTTTAAGGTCTACTGGTGAGTCAGGAAACCATCGAGATCGATCAGCGATTCACCCCAAGTGGTTGGGTGTGAGACCTAACTACCCCCATGTGTGGGTCAGTTATGTAAAGAAGGCAAATGTTACGTGGCAATACAAACGCGGGCGATTTTTTAAAAATGGTTTGTACAGCACTCTCTTAAAGAATGCGATTCTTTTAGGTTTTTGTAGAGGAATCAACGGTGGAATCGCTGGTTTTCGCCTAGGCCTTTGTTACAATGCCGCCCCTCAACGAGTCAGATAGCGCAGAAAATTTTGCAACTGATCAGTGAAGTAGATGTCTAACGGCTTCACACGTTGGGGAGAAAGGAGAGCCGTGAACGCAAACAACGCTTGGCAAGCCGCTCTGGGTCAACTGCAAGTCGAAATGCCGAAGAGCACTTTCGATACCTGGGTGCGCGATGCTGAGATGGTTGCTTACGAAGACGGCTCTTTTGTTATCGGCGTCAATAATGCCTATGCGCGTGATTGGCTGGAGAGCCGCCTCAAGAGCACGGTGACGCGTATGCTCACTGGCATCATGAACCGCAGTGTTGAAGTGCGCTTTGTGGTGTGGCTCAAAGAGCAGGCGCAACAGCCTGTGCAGGCGCCGCAGATGGCCAGCCCGGTAGAGGCTGCGCCTGTAGTGAGCACACCTGAAGTCCATACCAGCCTGCATGAGACTGAGCCTGCAGTTGGCCCGCAGTTTGGCATCAACTCCCGCTACACCTTCGAGAATTTTGTTGTCGGTTCTGGCAACCGCCTGGCGCACGCCGCCTCTATGTCCGTGGCGGAGAACCCGGGCAAATCCTACAATCCGCTGTTCCTGTATGGCCGTGTGGGGCTGGGCAAGACCCACCTGCTGCGCGCCATTGGCTACGCATCACAACAACGCGGTTTGCGCGTGCTCTATGTGTCGTCTGAGGAGTTCACCAATGACCTCATCAGCGCCATCCGCAGCCAAACCACGCCCGCCTTCCGCGATAAATACCGCTCGGCCGATGTGCTGTTGATCGATGACATTCAGTTCATTGCCGGCAAAGAATCCACACAGGAAGAGTTCTTCCACACCTTCAATACCCTGCACGGCCAGAACAAGCAGATCGTGCTTACTTCAGACCGTTCTCCCAAGGGTTTTCTGACCCTGGAGGAGCGCCTGCGCTCGCGCTTTGAGTGGGGCCTGTTGGCCGATATCCAGTCCCCAGACTATGAGACGCGCCTGGCCATCCTGCGCAGCAATGCGGAGAAGCTCGGCCGCCCGGTGCCAGCCGAGGTGCTGGAAGCCATTGCCGAGCGCATGCAAACCAACATTCGCGAGCTCGAAGGCGCCTTGAACCGCATGGTGGCGTATGCCTATCTTCGTGATGTGCCGCTGACCGTGGATCTGGTGGACGGTGCCTTGGCGGATATGCTGCCGGAGCCGCAAAGCCTCTCGCCCGAGACTATTGTGGAGGCCGTGGCGCGCGCCTTCAACCAGCCACAGGACAAGCTGCTCTCGCGTGACCGCTCGGCCCCGGTGGCGTTGGCGCGCCAGGTGGCGATGTACCTGATGCGCGAAGAAGCGCGTCTCTCGCTACCCACCATCGGTGCGGTGCTGGGCGGCCGCGATCACACCACGGTGATGCACGGCTGCGAGAAGATCAACGAGTTGCTCGAAACTGATGAGCGTCTGCGCCGCCAGGTGAGCGACCTGCGCGAGCAGCTCTACGGCGAGCGCACGGCCGTGCGCGCATAGCCACGTTGTATGTGAATAAAAAAACGCCGCAATTGCGGCGTTTTTTGTTTCTAGTGGGCTGGCAAGTGTGCTGCCGGGTCAGCCCCGTTGTGTTGTAGCACCGTGGCAATTTGCTGCAGGCTGGGCATATTGTGCCCGGTGCCAATGTTCTGCACCTTGGCGGCGCCGGTGGCGTTGCCAAGGGCAGCCAGTTTTTCCAGCGGCAAATCGTGCAGCACACCGTAGATCATGGCGCCGGCAACGCTGTCGCCCGCGCCAGTGGCATCCTTGGCTTCCACATCCAGGCCAGGCGCCTGCACGCGCTCATCGCCGCGTGCGGCCAGCAAGCCCAGTTCGCCACGCTTAAGCAGGATCAGCTCGGCGCCGATCTTTTGCAGCGCCTGCACCACGGCCTCGTCATCTTCCAACCCGGTCAGGCGCAGCGCTTCGCGGCGATTCATGAGCACAACATTGCTCATGGCAATCGCTTCAAGGTGCCAGCTATTGTCAATATCCGGGTTGCCGGGGCCGGGGTCAAAGAAGGTGGTGACACCTGCAGCGCGTGCTGCTTCAAAGCCGGCCAAGGCTAATGCCGGGCTTTCGGGGTATTCGGCCCAGCCATCGGCAAAGAAGGCTGCACCCTGTTCGATGGCCGTTTTCCACGCTGGCAGCAATGTGCGGTGCTGCAGCGAGCCAGGGTAGCCCAGGTAGCCGGGCTCGCTGGCTTCGTCTACGATCACACCCGCAACGGGCGTGTGCGCTTCCGCGCTTACATGAAACTGGGAAACATCCACACCCTCGCGGCGCAAGCCTTCGCGCACCACCAGGCCAAAGCCATCATCACCTACTTCACCCAGTGCGCCCACGGGCACGCCAAAGCGCGCCGCCATGATGGCTACGTTGCAGGCGCCACCGGGCCCCACTTCCATGTAGGAGAGACGATGGATGTCGCGCGCTTGCACAGGGAACTTTTGCAGACGCATGCCGATATCTGCAATTAAGTCACCCAGGATATTGAGCTTCATTTCTTTCGTTTCTTTCGCCATTGTTTGTACTCGTCTACAAAGTCCTCTACGGTTAGTGGGGCTGCGGGCATCTTCAGCGCTTGCGCCAGGCGCACCAACTGCGGCGGGGCGACCTGGGCTTGATCGAGTGTTTTGGTTTGTGCCAGTATGCTGCTGGCTGTGCCGTCTGCATGCACCTTACCTTTGAGCATCACCAGAATGCGTTGGGCGTGCTGTGCACAAAAGTCTACATCATGCGTGATCATGATCAGTGTGCGCCCCATCGTGTGCAGCTTGCTGACAATGCGGCCGATGGCTTTGCGCCCCACCTCATCCTGCCCAATGGTGGGCTCATCCAGCACCAAAATGGGCGTTTGCATGGCAATCGTGGCCGCCAGGGCCAGCAGCTTGCGCTGCGGCTGCGGCAGGTCGTACGGGTGCGAGTCGGCTTCGTGCTGCAGGCCAACCAGGCTTAGCGCAGCCTGTACGCGACGCTGCACTTCGCTTTCGGAGACGCCTTGGTTGCGAGGGCCGTAGGCAACCTCGCGGGCTACAGTGCGCTCAAACAGTTGATCGTCTGGATTTTGAAACAAGAAGCCGACGCGGGCGGCCAGTGCGGCGGTGGAGTGCTCGGCCGTGTTCCAGTCGCCAATGTGTACCTGGCCCTGAGACGGGCGCAAGAGGCCATTGAACAACTTGACCAGCGTAGTTTTGCCTGCGCCGTTTTCGCCCAAGATACCCAGTACTTGCCCAGAGGGAACCTCCAGGCTTACGTCATCCAGAGCCAGCACGCCTGAGGGGTAACGAAACGAAACGTTCTTTACGCCGAGTTTCATCTGAGCGCTTTCCTGGCCTGCTCCAGCGTCACCGGCAGTTGCTTACTGCGAACTAGGCGCGCTGCCGCCTCGCTGTATTGAGTGCGCCCAACACCAAGGCGCAGCATCTGCTCTGAGCTCAGCACCTCTTGCGGGCTGCCCTCGGCGCGCAGTTTGCCGCCCGCCAGAGCGACGACGCGGTCACAGAAGGTGGCCAGCCACTCCAGCTTGTGCTCGGCGATGATCACGGTAATCTTGCGTGTGCTGACCAGTTTGCTCAGCGCGGCGAACACATCGCGCGTGCCTTCGGGGTCAAGCTGTGAGGTTGGCTCGTCAAGCACGAGCACGCGTGGCTGCATCGCCAGGATGGAGGCGATGGCGATGCGCTGTTGCTGGCCGCCGGATACAGAGAAGGGCGAGCGCTCTGCCAGCTCCTGAATGTTGACCAGTTCCAGGGCTTCTTCGATGCGTGACTTCATCTCCGCCCGCGGCAGGCCGAGGTTCTCGAGGCCGAAGGCAATTTCCTCGCGCACTGTGAAGCGCGCGCCACTGATTTGATTGAATGAGTTTTGAAATACGAGGCCAACCTGCCCTGCCAGCTTGCCTAAATCAAGCTCGACGATGGGTGTGCCGTCAAAGCTCAACTCGCCCTCGAGCTCGCCGTTGTAAAAATGCGGCACAAAGCCGCTGAGTGCGTAGCACAGCGTGCTTTTGCCCGCGCCGTTGGCGCCTACGATGCCTAAGAACTGGCCCTCTGGGATCTCGAAGCTGATGCGGTCAAGCGCTGGCTGCTCGCTAGCCGGGTACCAGTAGCTGAACTTCTTGAGACGGATCATGCCAGGGCGCTCCACAGCCGCCACAGCAGCAAGGCGATGGCGGCAGCCACCAGCAGCCAGCGCACGGCGCGTTGTGCGCCAGTATCCGCCAGCGAGCGCAGGCTGGTCTTATGGGCGGGGCTGCTGAAGCCGCGTGCCTCAAGCGCCATGGCGCGTTCGCTAACATTCATCACACTGCCCAGAATGAGCGGCCCCACCATGGGCAGCAGCAGCCGGGCGCGGTTGAGCGCCCCGGTCTGTAGCTCCAGCCCGCGCGCTTGCTGTGCATCTATGATTACTTGAGCGCGATCTTGAAAGCTGGGGAAGATTTGGATCGCGGTGAGCACCACATAGGCGATGCGCGTGGGGAAACCGCGTTCGGTCAGCGCTTGCATCAGATGTGCTTGATCTGTACTTTGCATGAGCAATAGCGTGCCGCCCAGCGCCACCAGCAAACGCGCCGCGAACAGCAAGCCAGCCATTAAGCCTTCCAACGTATAGCTGAAACGACCCAGCGCAAACAGCACGGTTTCGCCGCCGTGGAAGAACCCTTGGATAATGGAAAGTGAAAGCAGGAAGGGGCCAACCACAAGCAAGCATGCTTTCAAGAAGGCTTTGGTAAGGCGCCCCCAGATGGCTAGCGGAAGAATGACCAGGCCAAACATAGCTAGCAGCCAAGGCAGTGTGGGCAACGCTGCCGCACAAGCGAAGCACAAGCCGCTGAATGCCAGCTTGGTGAGAGGGTGCAGCGTGTGCAAGCCACTGCTGCCCTCAATATAGATGGTGCTGCCGCGCATGTTGCGATTAAACCACCTTAAAAACAAATACCCGCAATCTGCGGGTATTTGTTTTGGTAAGCAGAGTGTTACTTGCGGCGAGCGGCCTTCTTGGTGGCCGTCTTCTTGGCCGCCGATTTGGCAGCTTTGCCCGCCGGGCGACGAGTCGCTCCCTGCGGTGCACGCGCCGTGCTGGCAACGGGCAGGTTGCCAAAGCGAGCCTTCTCGCGGGCGGGCAGTGCCAGCAGCAATGACCACACGATGACGAAGGAGACCAGCTTATCCAGTGGGTCAGAGAAGGTGCCCTGCGCCACGTTGGACATCAGCGCGTCCAGGCCGGCGGCGCGGAACGCAGCCACCAGCGCATCGGTGCCCGCACCGACCACACCACCGAAGACATAGGTGGCGATGGGGGCGGAGAGCACAGCGGACACTACACCAGTGATAAGACCAGCCAGGGCGGCCTTGCCGATGGAGTTAAGCCAACCCGAGCGAGCAAACACGCCCGCCAGCACACCAATGATGGCTGCTACACCCGCCCAGGCGAACGCCTGCGGGTACAGCCCGGTCAGCGTCCACACCAGGTTGGAGAGGAAGCCGGTGGCGGCGCCTGCCCACGGGCCCACCAGAGCGCCTACCAACACGGTGCCGATGGAGTCCAGGTACAGGGGCAGCCCAAGGCGCAGCACCACGGTGCCCAGCGCCAGGTTCAGTGCAATGCCCACAGCAATCAAAGTGATGCTAAGAGTTGTAAATTCCTTGCGAAAACTGTTCATTCGTTCTCTTCTCCTTGAGAATTTCAACGAGGAATGATTGCATTATACGAGAATAGTCATGCCGCAACTGATAGAATGCCGCCCAAGATGGCGTCACTAGTGGAAATTTTCTCAGATGGTTCGTGCGAGGGTAACCCTGGCCGCGGCGGCTGGGCCGCCTTGCTGCGCTCCGGCATGCATGAGCGTGAGCTCACCGGCAGCGAAGCACACACCACCAATAACCGTATGGAGCTCACAGCCGCTCTGCGCGCATTGGAAGCCTTGCGCAGCCCCAGCCAGGTGGTCTTCTACACGGACTCTGAATACTTGCGTAGAGGTATCACCGAGTGGCTGCCGGGCTGGCAGGCGCGCGGCTGGAAGCGCAAGGGTGGTGCGCTGGCCAATGTGGACCTGTGGCAGGCGTTAGCAGCCGTGATCACCAAGCACGAGATCGAGTGGCGCTGGGTGCGTGGCCACGCCGGCCATGCCGAGAACGAGCGGGTGGACCGGCTGGCGCGCAGCGCCATGCTGAACGCTGGATAAGGCAGATAAATAAAACGGCTGGCAATCTGCCAGCCGTTTGATGAAAGAGAGGCGACGACGGGATTCGAACCCGTGGTCAGGGTTTTGCAGACCCTTGCCTTGCCACTTGGCCACGTCGCCAGAAGGCGCATTATACCTAGCACCCCGTAAATAAAAACAGGCCAGCGGCCTGTTTTTATTCTTCTGAGCGGGCGACGAGACTCGAACTCGTGACCTTCTCCTTGGCAAGGAGATGCTCTACCAACTGAGCCACGCCCGCAATATCACTATTATAGCCCGATTCATATGCTGCTGTGAACCCAAGCCGTTTGGAGAGTGTCGCTCGGCGATAGCCGAGCAGTTTCTCTATTAGCAAGGGCGTAAGCCCTTGCGTAGGTGCCGAGGGCCGGGATCGAACCGGCGACACCGCGATTTTCAGTCGCGTGCTCTACCAACTGAGCTACCTCGGCAGGTTACCTTTAGCGGCGAGGGGCTGATTGTACAGGTGGCTCAGTAGCCTGTCAAGAAGGCTAGCGGTTCCAGCCTTCACGCAAGCCCACCTTTTTGGCGGGTACACCGGCCCAGGTTTCGCCTTCCCCTGTGGATTGCAATAAGACGGCATTGGCGCCCAATATAGTGCCGCGGCCCACACGTAGCACGCCATCCTTGCACAGCACCTTGCTGCCGGGAGCCAGGATGGCGCTATCGCCGATGTGAATACCCTCAAACTTGGATTGCGTGGCGGGCAGATGCACATCGGCACGGCCGAGGGTGACGCCAGGGTAGACCTTCACATAGGCGCCGATCACGCTGCGCGGGTGGAGGACGACGCCCACGCCACCATGCACGAGATCAAAGCCCGGGCCAATTTGCACAGAACGCGGAATCTCCACGCCGAGCAGTTTGAGCACGTAGTAGGCGAGCACACCGAGGATAGGAATGCGGCGCGCAGAGACGAGTAGATTAGGAAAGGACATAGGCCAGCAAGGAAGAAAGACAAGAATGGAGACTGTGTAGCATAGACAAGACTAGAGCTCCTTGACCATGTAGGTGCCTTCGAGCTGGTAGCCGCGCCCCGCATAGTAGCGGCGCGTACCCACGGCGGCAATGATGGCCATGCGGCGGTAGCCGGCGGCACGTGCCTGCTCTTCGGCATGGGCGATGAGTTGCGTGCCCAGCCCAATGTGTTGGGCGGCCCCGCTCTGCTCTGCACCGACCTCGAGCGATTGGCCGTATACGTGCACCTCGCGGATCAGCGCAGCGCCAGCCAGCTCAGCCAGCCCGGTATGCGGGGCGTCGGCGGCGGGCAGCGAGAGGCGCAGGAAGCCGGCCAGCTTGTCTTCTGGCGTGACATAGGACAAGAAATGCTCCTGCGCGTGCGGCGTGGTGTAAGGCACATCGCGTAGCTCCAGTTCGGCCGGGTCCACGGCGCGGCCGCGCACCTCGCGGCAGCGGATGCAGCGGCAGCGCTGGCCGCGTTCGTGCATGCGCTGGTGCACATCCATGCGCAGGCTGGTGCGCTTGTTGCCCTCGACTACATTGGTGGAAGGGATGTCTCGAATGACGCGGTTGACGCGGCAGTATTCGGGGATCTCTGTTTTGAGCTCAGCCAGCAGCTCGACCAGTTCTTCCGTGGTATACGGCTGGTACTCGCCACGCTGCCAGTGTAGGTAGAGCTCAGCGTTCTCAAGCAGCTGCGTTGGATAAATCTTGAGTTCATCTGGGTTGTGACCCGCCCACAGCTTTTTGAAATCTTCGCGGTCGGTCTGTGGGGTGGCGCCGAGTAGATTGGGCATCAGATGTAGCACGATCTTGAAGCCAGCCGCGCGCAGCTGATCTACGGCGCGCTGCGTTTCGGCGGCGCTGTGGCCGCGCTTGTTGAGCTCCAGCACGCGGTCGTCAAAGCTTTGCGCGCCGAGCTGCACCTTGGTGACACCCAGACGGCGCAGCCAGGCGATCTCATCGGCATCGACATGGTCTGGGCGCGTCTCGATGGCCAGGCCCACGTTGCGATGCTCGGTGGTCTCGTTATAGGCATGCGCTTCTTCCAAACTGGCAAAAGCTACGCCATTGAGCGCCTCGAACATGCGCAGCACAAATTCCTCCTGATAGGCACGTGTGTATGAGCTCCACGTTCCGCCTAGAATCAGAAACTCGATCTTGTCCGTAGGGTGGCCGACTGCCTCTAGCGCATCGAGGCGTGAGCGCACCTGCGCGTACGGGGCGAACTGGTGCTGCAGGGCGCGCATGGCGCCGGGCTCATCCGGCAGGTAGCTCTTGGGCATGCGCACATCGGTGGGGCAGAAGACGCACTTGCCCGGGCAGGGATAGGGCTTGGTCAGCACCGTCACCACGCTGACGCCGGAGAGTGAGCGCATCGGTTTGAGGCGGATGCGGCGCAGCAGGGCTGGGTCCTCTGTCATTTCGCCAGCGGCGACCAGTTGGCGGTAGGCGGCGACCAAAAACTGCTTGCCAATATAGCCACCGCCATCGCCATCCAGCGGATAGCGGCGTAGCGCCTCGGCCGGGCTGGCACCGGCGCGCACATCCTCCAGGATCTGGCGGGCGCGTTGCATGCGCTCGTGGGTGGGGAGCTTGGACTCCTCCCAGGCGTGGATGCGGGGTTCTTGCGGCGTGAGTAAGGTCATGGTTGTGTGCGGCCGCCTATAATCAAAGCATGCATGCCGCCGTTGCTCAGCAGTTGATAGCGCTGAATAGAGAATTCTATCAAACGCACGCCGAAGCGTTTTCGGCCACGCGTGGCCGTTTGCAGCCCGGCACGGTGCGAATGCTGGGAAACGTATTCGCCACGGCTCGGATTCTTGATCTGGGCTGTGGCAATGGTGGGGTGGCCGCCCATTTGGCGGCCAGCGGCCACCAGGGTAGCTACATGGGCCTGGACTTTAGCGAGGGGCTGCTGCAGGCTGCCCGCCAGCGCCTGGCTGAGCAGCCTGCATACCCGGCCGAGTTTATGCAGGCTGATTTGAGCGCAGCCTGGAGCACGACTATTGAGGGCAGCTTCGATGTGGTGCTGACGATGGCTGTGCTGCACCATCTTCCAAGCCGCGAGCTGCATCTAGCTTTTTTGCGGCAGGTGCGCGGGGTGATGAGTGCGGGCGGGCGCTTTATCCATTCGAACTGGCAATTCATGCGCAGCCCTAAACTGGCAGCACGCGTGCAGCCATGGTCGGCTGCTGGGTTGGACAAGAGTCAGGTGGAGCCCGGTGACTATTTGCTGGATTGGCGCAGCGGGGTGCGCGAGGGGCATGCGCTGCGTTATGTGCACCAGTTCAGCGAAGAAGAGCTGGCCGGGCTGGCAGCGGAAGCCGGCTTCAACGTGGCCGAGACCTTTTATTCAGATGGCAGCACAGGCGATTTGAGCTTGTATTCAGTTTGGGAACTAGCCTAGCGGAACGGGAGTTGTCAAGTAAACTCGATTTGTGTGCTGCAAGTTCTACTTCACCGGATGGCGCAGGATCGTCTTTAGCTTGGCCTGTGCCGTGCGGCGCGGGTCGCTTAAATAAATTTCGTGGTGCTTGCCGTTGGGCTTAAGCCCTTGCTCATCGCTGAAAGCCACCATGCGCGCAATTGTGGCTGGTTCTTCAGAATATGGGCCAAGGTGCAACGTCTGCACGGCTTTGCTTTCCTCAAAAGATTCAAAGCGGGCCGCATCCAGGACTGCCGGCGCTTTCTTGGCACGCACGGCTTCCACACCTTCGGCGAACAGGGTTTTGGTGACCACCGGCGGCTGCAAAATCATCATGGTGAAATGCCAGGTGTTTGCGCGGCTGGGGGTGAATTCTTTGCTGCTGCTCGCCGACCACCACAGGCCTTCAAGCGGCATGACGGCATAGTCAATGGGGTCCACTTTGCGCTTCTTGCACATGAACTTGAGGGTGTACGACAGGCTGAATAGGGCCTCTACGGCGGCGATGTATTCTGGCGCATCGTCCACCTTGATATTCGGTGGCACCTCACCATCGATCATGATGAAGTTGAAGCGCGGCACGCTCACCAGGGTTATATGCTTGGCGCTGGGGTTGTAGAGCTGCTTGTACTCTTTTTTGAGGTCTAGCTTGTCCATCTATTCCTCGTCATCATCTTGCTCGGTGATCTGGCTTTCGAAACGCGGGATGTAACGGTCAAGCCACTCCAGCTCAGTTTCCAGCATGTTGGCGCTGTACTCAAACATGCCTTCTAGGAAGAAGGGCAGATCGCTGGCATGTTGCCAGGCTTGGTCTACTTCCTGCTTGCGCTCGAACACACTGCGGCGGTACTGGCGCAGGGCGGCCACCACATCGTTGGGGCGCAGGCCGGGCAGGCCCGCCAAGCCGGTGAGGAAGGTGCTGTTGAGCTTGCCCGGGCCGCCGAGCGCCTCGAGGGTGGCGGCATACCAGGCCTGTTGCCCTTCGGGCAGGATGCTGAAGACGCGCCTGGCTGGGCCTTTGCCTTCGGCGGGCTGTGATTGGCTGCTGATCCAGCCTTTACTTTCCAGCTTGTTTAGTAAATAGTAGATAGACGAGAAACCAATGTCTGCCCAGCGGCGCATGTTGCGCTGCTCCAGCACTTGTTCGATCTCGTAGCCGTGGCGTGGTGCCTCGGCGATCAGGCCCAGGATAGCCAGTTCTGCGGTTGTCATATTCTATGATAAGAATATTATAGTACTATAGTATATGGAATAGCGAATAGAGATTCGTGAGCGACCTAACAACCGAACCTCTATTCGCTAATCTCTTATACTCTGTGCCATGGCACGCGAATCGCGCACGCAGCGGGTGGAAGGCATTGTGCTCAAGCACGCCGACTTTGGGGAGGCAGACCGCATGGTGACGCTCTTCACGCTGCAAGAGGGCAAGCTGCGCGCGGTGGCCAAAGGCGCGCGCAAACCCGGCTCGCGCAAAGGTGGACACCTAGAACCCTTCACGCGGGTGAGCCTGCTACTTGGTAAAGGCCGCGAGATCCCAATCGTTGAGCAGGCCGAGGCGCTGGAGCTGAATACCGCACTAGGCTCCAACTTGGAGGCGCTGGGCTATGCCGCCTATGTGGTGGAGCTGGTAGACAAGTTCAATGGCGACCATGACGAGAACCGTGGTGTCTACCGCCTGACGCGGGACACCTTGCAGCGTTTGGCGGCCGGGCAAGACCTGCGCCTGACGGTGCGCTTTTTCGAAGTCAAGCTCCTGGAGCACATGGGCTTCCGCCCACAACTGCAGCATTGTGCTCATTGCAGCAAACAGATCGAGCCGGAGGACCAGTACTTCTCTTTCGAGCTGGGCGGTGTCCTGTGCCCCGGCTGCGGACGCCGCCATCACGCCGCACGCATCAGCCTGGGCTCGCTCAAGGTGCTGCGCCACTTGCAGCGCAGTGAGTTTGGCCAGGTGGGCGGCCTGGCGCTGAGCGCACCGGTGCAGCACGAACTGGAACGGCTGATGAATGGCTATGTGGCCTACCTGGCTGAACGCAGCCTGAATACGCCGCGCTTTTTGGAGCGCGTGCGGCGCAGCAGCAAAACCAAGTCCGACTAAAATCTGTGAGAGATTCATGATGACCATTGCACTCACGCACATTCGCCTGTTGGTTGAGGATATCGAAACCTGCAAAGCCTTCTATGAGACAACGCTGGGCCTCGGCACAGCCGAAGTAGAAGTGCCCGGCATCTACTATGAATTTGCTGCTGGCCCAGCCTGCCTGGGCTTATACACGCGTGAGTTGATGCAGACTGTGGCGGGTGTGGCGCAGTCTGCCGCCAGCGGTGACCAAGCCGTGCTGACTTTCCAGGTAGACGACGTGGATGCGGTCTGCACTGCGTTGCGTAGCCGCGGCGTGCAACTGGTGAGCGAGCCGCACAACCAGGAGGCCTGGGGGCTGCGTGTAGCGCACCTGCGTGACCCTGAAGGCTATCTGATTGAAATCAATGCACCCCTACGGAGTGGATAAGCCTCAATGAAGACAACGCTGCTAAAAGCCCTCGGTTTTGCCGTGATGATGGCGGGTGTCTATGCCCTGCTGCACGAATGGCTGGAAACCAATACCTTCATGCCCGAGGCCAACACACTCAACGGGTTTCTGACCGTGTTCGGCTCGCTGTACAGCATCTTGACCGCCTTTGTGATCCTTGAAGTGTGGAAGCAGTACAACAACATCTCTGAGCTGATCGAGCAGGAGGCCCAGGGGCTTGAACAGTTGTATGGGCTCACCGTGTATTTTCGTGACGAGAAAATGACCGCCGAGATGAAGAAGGCGATACAGGAGTATGCTGCCATCATCATCGAAGGGAAGTTTCACAAACTGGGCA
The DNA here is from genome assembly GCA_035446285.1 of Anaerolineales bacterium. Classification (GTDB taxonomy): domain Bacteria; phylum Chloroflexota; class Anaerolineae; order Anaerolineales; family UBA11579; genus JAMCZK01. Next base: position 29,656 of record DAOMSJ010000004.1, on the reverse strand, counting down.
GCCGCGATCGCACTTCACGTAGCAGCAAGGCTTTCGAGCGCATCGCGGAGATCATCGCCCATGTGCACTTCAACGATGACCATGACTCAGCGGTGTTCAATCAGGTGCTCGAACACTACCGCCAACTGGCCTGGACGCGTACCGAACGCATTGCTAAAAGTGTGCGTCGCCTGCCCATTCTGCTGAAGTCCTTCATCTACATTGCTTCGTTCTTCACGCTGGTGACCTTCTCGTTCATGCCGTTCATGACCTCGCAATATGGTGTGCTGGCCATGCTGGTGATTAGCTTCCAGCAGATCATGATTTTCTTCATCATCGAAGGCCTGGACAACCCCTTTGTGGGCCACTGGCGTCTGACGCCGGAGCCGTTCAAGCAGATGCTGGAGCATCTGGACGGCAAGTACTAAGCCCGTACTCTTGCTGAGAAACAAAAAGAGCCTTCCATGTGGAAGGCTCTTTGCTTTTGTTGCTCAACTGGCACTAGAGCTGGTTCTCCAGCGCGTGGCGGAACTGCGTCTCGTACAACTCAGCATACAAGCCGTCCTGAGCCAGCAGCTCCTTGTGCGTGCCCTGTTCCACCAGCTTGCCGGCCTGCAGCACCAGGATGATGTCTGCGGCCAGGATGGTGGAGAGGCGGTGAGCGATGACCAGCGATGTGCGCCCTTTCATCAGCGGCTGCATGGCCGCCTGGATCAGCGCCTCGGATTGCGAATCGAGCGAAGACGTGGCTTCGTCAAGGATGAGGATGCGTGGATCCTTGAGCACCACGCGGGCAATGGAGAGACGTTGTTTCTCGCCTCCGCTCATGCGGTAGCCGCGTTCACCCACCAGCGTATCGTAGCCTTGGGGCAGCGCCATGATCATGTCGTGAATGTTGGCGGCCTTGGCGGCTGTTTCCATCTCAGCCTGCGTGGCGTCTGGCTTGGCGTACAGCAGGTTGGCACGCACGCTGTCGTGGAACAGGTAGCTCTCCTGCGTCACCATACCCATCTGGTCAGCCAGCGATTCTTGCGCCAGGTCACGCAGGTCGTGCCCATCCAGCAGGACGCGGCCCTCGGTGGGGTCGTACAAGCGTGGCAGCAGGTAGGTGGCCGTGGTCTTGCCGGAGCCGCTGGGCCCAACCAGGGCGGCCAGCTGGCCGGGCTGGATCTCAAAGCTCACATCCTGCAGAGCAAAACGCCGCGTGGGCACGATCTGCTGTGCCTCCTCCTCCTGACCGCGGCGCGGCGGCGCCTTCAACATCGGCTCCTCGTTCTCTTCAACATAGCTGAACGAGACATTCTCAAACTTGATGTGCCCATCGGCGCGTTTGAGACGCACGGCGTTGGGCTTGTCCTGGATCTCTACCGGCAAATCAAGGAACTCAAACACGCGCTCAAAGCTCACCATCGAGGTGGCGAACTCAACTTGAACGTTGGAGAGGGCCGAGATGGGCCCATACAGACCAAAGATGTAAGCGACAAAGGCAACGATGCTGCCAGAGCTGATCGAACCTTCCAGCACGAAGTAGCCACCGCCCCAGAAGATAAGCACCATGCCGATGGAGCCAGCCAGCTCCAGCCACAGCGAGAACCAGCGCCCAATCATGGCGCGGCGTAGACCGGTGTCACGCACGTTTTGGTTGACCTGGCGATACTTCTCGCGCTCTTGCGGTTGGCGGCCAAAGGTTTTGGCCAGCAGCGCGCCGCTGATGCTCAGCGTCTCACCCACAATCACCGACATATCCGCGTTGTGGTCCATCGCCTCACGACGAATATCGCGCAGCAGGCGGCCTACGCGGCGGGCGGGCAGCATGAACAATGGCACCACGGCCAGCGCCATCAGGGTCAGGCGCCATTCGATGGCCAGCATGATGCCCAGGGTGCTCAGCAGGCGCACGGCGTTGGTGAGAATGCCGGGCACCGTGCTGGTGATAGCGTTTTGTGCACCGACCACGTCTTCTTCAAAGCGCGAGATGATCAGGCCAGACTTGGTGCGCGTGAAGAAGCGCAAGCCCATCTTTTGTAAGTGCTCGTACATACTTTGGCGCAGATCAAAGATGATGCCTTCACCGATGGTGGCGCTCAGGTAGCGCTGGCCAACCCCCACCAGGCCGCTCACAAAAGGAACCGCCAGCATGAGCAGGCCCAGGATCAAAAGGCGCTGATAGTCCTGATTGGGCAGCACATTGTCGAACAAGTCACGATACAGCAGCGGTGGCAGCAGATCGATCAGCGAGGTGAAGAAGATCGCCACCAGCATGAGCGCCAGGCGCCCAAGGTATGGCTGGGCGTAGACCCATACGCGGCGCAACAGCTCGCGGTCGATGGGCGCCTTGGCTAACTGCTCGTCTTGGGCCAGGAATGTGCGCCAGCCGCGGCCGCCACCACCGCCTCCGCCGCGCATTAGGAAGCCTCCTTATGCAGCACCACCATGGGAATAGTGCGCTGCGTTTTGCGCTGGAAGCCCTCGTAATGAGAATTGAGCTCACTCAGCTCTTGCCACAAGGTGGCGCGCAGCTTGGGGCCAGCGATCTTGGCCGTGGCGGGGTAGCTGTCTTTGCCGATCTTGACCGTGACAGCCGGATTGGCTTTGAGGTTCAAGTACCACTGGGGATGCTCATCCTTGCCGCCATAGGAAGCAATGATGACGGGCTGCTCCTTGTGAAAGAAGCAGTACAGCTCCACCCAGTGGGGTTTGCCGGTGACCCGGCCTACAGTAGTGAGGTGAATGACTTTCATGCCGCGCATGGTGTGTATTCTATCCAGCCCTTCTACAGCACCAGCAAGCCGAGGCGGGCGGCGCGCCGCACCGCTTCGGTGCGGTTGGTAACGCCCAACTTGGCATAGATGGATGAACCGTGAAATTTGACGGTGTGCTCGCTGATGCCCAGTTGCAGCGCGATCTGCTTGTTGGCCATGCCCTCGGCGAGCAGTTGCAGTACACCCAGCTCGCGCTCGGTGAGCTCCTCGTCCAGCGGGGCTTCGTTGCTGCTGGCGGGCGCCAGCAACGCTGAGAGCATGGCGGGTGGCGCGGCGATCAATCCCTCGTGTACGGCCAGCACTGCCGCGGCCAGCTCCTGTTGGCTGCAATCCGGCGGCAGCCAACCCCAGGCGCGCGCCGGCAAGGTAGCCAGTTGGCGCGCCAGCTCGCTGGCCTCGCTGAGCAGCAGTAGCGCCGGGGGCTCGTCTGAAGCGTCCAGCGCTTCGGCCAGTTCTGCCGTCGGCAACTCCTCGGCCAACAGCACAACATCCAGCTCGGCGTCCTGTGCCAGCAAGCCCGCCAAGGTGGCCGCTTCTGCGGCCACCTGGATGCGGGCATCGGATGCCAGCAAAGCGCGCAGGCCGCTGCGCAGTGCGGGCGCAGCGGCCAGAATGGCGACTTGAACTAAAACCGCTGAGGGCTTGTTTATCGGCCCCCCCAGCGCTTGCGATGCAGGCGGCCTGGCCCCCAACCGCCCTGGCCGATGCGGAAGCCCATTCGGCCGAAGGGGCGTTTGCCGAAGCCGCGCGGGCCAAACCCGCGGCCGCGGCGGCCACCACCGTGGCGGTGGTGATGCGCGGCCTCGGTGCGGCCCGTGACAGTCACCTGCGCGGTGTGCAGGGCGCCGCCGCGCAGGTATTCCAGCGCAGTCGGTGTGCCCACGATGCCGCTGTTGAGCTGCAGCATCAGCGCATCATGATCTGGCACCGTTTGCCCGGCCAGGCCCACGATGATGTCGCCCACCATCAAGCCGGCCGCGGCAGCCGGGCTCTCGGCCTCGATGCCGGCGATCAGCAGGCCGGTAGTTTGTTCCCGTTTCGCGCCTGCAGGCAGTTCAGCCAGTTGGCTGCGCACGCCCAGGTAGCCGCGCTGCACGCCGCCATGCTCCTGGATGGATTTGGCGATCTTCCAGGCTTGCTTGGCGGGGATTGCCATCAAGCTGCCCCAGCCTAGGCCGGAGGTGTTGATCCCCAGCACTTGGCCCTGGTCATCCACCAGTGGCCCGCCGGAGAAACCGGGGTAGGCCGTGGCATCCGTGCGCAGGTAGCTTTCCACCAGGCCGCCGCCGTGCGTGCGCAGTGGGCCGCCGATGGCGCTGACGATGCCCAGGCTGGCTTCAACAGCCTCACCGGGGCGGCCGAGCGCTACGGCCAGCTGGCCCACTTGCGGCTGCTCGTTGATGCGTGCCGGCGTGCCGACAGCATCTACAAGCTTGAGCACGGCGAGATCGCTGTGCGGGTCACGCCCCAGCAGCTCGGCGCCCAGTGTGGTGCCGTCTGCCAGGCTGACCTGGATGTCACCCTCTTCGCGCAGGGTGTGGCTGGCGGTAAGCACCAGCCCGGGCTCCACAATCACGCCCGTGGAGGGCAAGCGGCGGCGGCCGTGCACCGTTACGATGGATGCGCTGGCGGCCTGGGTAGCCTCCACAAGGGATTGGGAGAGGGCGCTAAGGCCCTGTGTGTTGTTTGCGTCTTTCATAAGACTTCCTTTCATCATAGCGGGACTTTGATAAGGCTGCCAGCCAACCGGTATGGTGGCAGTAGTGTTGTGTCCCAGCACTATGAGTCTATAGTTTTTGGCGCAGCGCCACATCCGCCGTTTGGGTAGGTGACGGCTAGACGTGTGAGTAGGCTATTTTTTGCACATGTTAGAATCACTTCACGGTCGGCACACCCCGGCTGTTGTGCTGTGCGTGTATGCGCCAAAGGAGATGTGATGAGTGAACCGACTGTTGTAGACAAAGATGTTGTCGTGAGCCTGGCGTACAAGCTCACGGTGGATGGCGAAATTCTGGATGAGGCTGGCGCCGAGGATGCTTTGCAGTATCTGCACGGCAACGAGAACATCATTCCCGGCCTGGAGAACGAGCTGACCGGCCTGAAGGTTGGCGACAGCAAGAAAGTGAGCGTCAAACCGGAGGACGGCTACGGTCTCACCGACAACGAAGAGATCGAAGAGATCTCACTGGAAGATTTCCCCGAAGGCATCGTGCCGGAAATTGGCATGGAGCTGGAAGTGAAGGATGAAGACGGCAATGATCTCTACGGCCGCATTCTGGCGATCACCGAAGAGACGGTGACGATGGACTTCAATCATCCGCTGGCTGGCAAGACCCTCGAGTTCGAAGTTACCGTTGTGGGGCTGCGCGCTGCCACTGCTGACGAGCAGGCTCACGGCCATGTGCATGGCCCGGATGGCCATCACCATCACTAATCGCCGTATAGAACAGAAAATAAAAACTCGCCGTGAGGCGAGTTTTTTGTTGGTTAGGGCAAGACGATGGGCCGGCAGGCTGGAATGAGACCGCCGAAAACATCACACCACAGCGAATTGGTGTCCACATAAAACAGGAATGCGATCATTGAGCACAGGCCCAGTAGCAAAAGCCCGCCGCAGCCCAGCATGGCATTGCGGCTGAGGCGAATTCCCTTGCGGCGCGGGCGGCGCGCGCTGGGTGCGGCCAGCGGGGTTTCAACATCGCTGGCCGGGTCGTATTGCAGTGGGTCTACAAAGTTGCGTTCAGCGGCCATGCGCAGCGCAATCGGTTCGTCTGCGGGGCGTGGCGGCGGCTGGCTGATGGGCTGCGCTGGCGCGGCGGTGCGCGGCACTTGCGGCGGTAGGTTGCGTGCCGCGCTGGGAGTAGGCGCAGGCGGATCGAGCGAGGGTAACGAGGCCGTGGGCGGGGGTGGGGTGGTGCTGCGTGGTGTCGCTGCGCGAGGAGCCGGTGTAGGCGGCGTGGTCTCCAAGGTGTTGAGATCCAGCTCGTAGCGCAGCGTAACCACTTCGCCCAGGCGAATTTCATCGCCAGGGCGAAGTACGGTGACGGTGCGCACGCGCTCCCCATTAACGAAGGTGCCATTGGTGGAGCCGAGGTCCTCGAGCACGAAGCCGCCGCTCTGGGCGATCAGCCGGGCGTGGCGGCGTGAAACCTCAATATCTTGAATGTGGAGATCGCTGCCCGGGTCACGGCCGATGACAAAACTGTCGAGCGCTAACCCGGTGCGCTGGCCGGGGTTGGGGCCAGCCTGAATTACCAGACTGAAATTGGTCGCCATGCGCGTGAGTGTATAGGAAGTTGAATTGGGCTGTCAAACGAAACGATTGACAAGTTTGTTTGGGTGGGTGGGACTAAATGACCAGTGTGCCTTCGTGCTGCTGCAGCTCGTAGCCAAAGACCTGGCTGAAGGCGGCCAGCACTTCCTGCACGACGCGCTCCATGTCCGGCGGCCGGTTGAAAATATATTCCAGGCTGATCTGATTTTGATTCTCGAGACCGCAGGCTACGATGCCCTGCCAGTAGCTCATGTCTGGCATCACATTGAGCGCAAAGCCGTGGCGTGAGACGCCCTTGGCATCTACCTTGACACCGATAGAAGCGATCTTGCTGGGCGCCTGCAGTAAATGCGGCGGGCAGTGCACGCAGCGCGAGGCAACATCGGGCTGCACCCACACGCCAGTTTGCCCTTGTACCTGGCCGGAGGGCACGCCAAGTTGTGCCAGCGTCTTGATCAGCGTCTTTTCGAGGTTACGCAGATAGGCGATGTAATCCACCTGCGGAATGCGCGGGTTGCCGCTGGCCGGGTCTGGCTTCACATCGCCCAACGGCAGCAGCGGATAGCCCACCAGTTGGCCCGGGCCGTGATAGGTCACATCGCCGCCGCGGTCCACCCAGTGCACGTCTACCTGCTGCTCCTGCAAGCGCGCTTGCTCCCATAGCAGGTTCTCGGCTTGGCCGCGGCGACCAAAGGTGTAGACGTGCGGGTGCTCCAGCAGGAGCAGCGTGGGCGGGTGCTCGCCGCGGGCAATTTGGGCGGCAAGCTGGTTTTGGAGGTTCCAGGCCTTCTGGTATTCCACAAGGCCGAGGCGGTAGACCTGGCAAATTGTCATAGATGAATATGGATGATACCATTCGGGTGTTGGGGCGCGTGTGCGCCCCTGTTTCTTTGTAGAAAGACGCACGTGCAAGCGACAGCAGAGTCCCCGGTTCCCAGTTCATCACTTAAACAACGTTTGGCTGATTTCAATAAGTTGTGGTTTGCCACCACGATCGGCGTGTTCGGCAGCCAGGTCACCAGTCTTGCGATTCCTTTGGCGGCGGTAACGCTGCTGGGTGCCAACGCCATGCAGATGGGCTGGCTGCGCACCTTCGGCAATCTACCCTTTCCCTTGTTTAGTTTGTTTGCCGGCGTGTGGCTTGACCATGTGCGCCGCAAGCCGGTGATGGTGAGCGTCAACCTGGTGCGTGCCTTGCTGCTCTTTTCAGTGCCGGCCGCGGCGGCCCTTTCGCTGCTAACGCTTGAGCAGCTCTATGTTGTCGTGTTTGGCGTTGGCACACTCACCGTCATTCATGATGTGGCTCACTTTGCTTATGTGCCCGCGCTGGTGACACGCAAACATTTGATCGATTCCAACAGCAAGCTGCACGCCAGCCATTCGCTGGCCGAGCTGGGTGGCCCCGGTCTGGGCGGCCTGTTTGTGCAGTGGCTCGGCGCACCCTTCACAGTCTTGCTGGATGGCATCGCCAACCTGGGCTCTGCGCTGGCTATCTCGCGCATCCAAACGCCTGAGACGACCAAGCCGGCAGAGCCGCAAAAGAACTCCGTGTGGAAAGAGATTGTGGCCGGGCTGCACGCCCTGTTCGATACGCCTGCTCTGCGCGCCATCATCATTGCTTCTATGCTGCTGGTGGTCTTTAACTCAGCGGGCATGTCGGTCTACTTGCTCTACCTGGCGCAGGACTTGGGTTTACCCGCCGGCACGATTGGCCTGATCTTTGCGGCCAGCGGCGGCGCAGCCATGTTGGGCGCGGTGCTGGCGCAGCCGGTGGCGCGGCGCATCGGCGTGGGGCCAGCCATCATCTTGGGATGGTTTATGCAGGTGGCGGGGCGGCTGATCATCCCATTTGCGGGCGGCTGGGCTTTGTTGCCTATCCTTGTCGGCGCGCATGTGCTGATGGGCGTGTTTGGCACAATTGCCAATATTCACCAATGGACCTTTCGGCAGAACACGGTCAGCGATGATTTTCTGGCACGCGTCACTGCGGGGCATCGCTTTGCCGTATTTGGCACCGCGGCGGTGGGCTCACTCCTGGGCGGCATTCTGGGCACGCAGATGGGTTTGCATGCTGCGCTGATCCTGTGCGCGGTGTGTAGTCTGATCGGCCCGATTTATGCGCTACTATCACCTTTGCGCCGCGTACGCACCCAGCCCGGCTCTGAAACAGCCGATGTAGTGCTGCCGCCATCAGAGGAAGAGCCTAGCTAGCCAGCGCGCGGCGAAACAGGTCGTGCTGTAGGATGTTGGCGGGGTCGGCCTGTTGTTTTAGCGTCTTGAGTTTGGCTAGCGTAGCCGCGCCAAGGAATTGCTGGGCGCGTTCGGCGCTGAGCATGCCATCCTTGGCAAAGTAGAAGCGGCCACCATTGCCGAGCACCACCGCGTCGAGCTCGGCGGCCAGCGTCACCAGGCGAGCGGGGTTGCTGGGTACGCGAAAATCCAGCGCCAGCGAATAGCCATCCACGGCATGCGAGAGCAGGAACTTGTCTGGGCGGTGGCGTTTAAGCACGGCCAGATAGGGCGGCAGATTATGGCGCTGGGCCAGCTCTAGCACTTGGCGGTAGGCGCTCTCAGCCGCGGCGGCGGGCAGGAAGCTCTGATGCTGCACCAGGCCGTGCTTGCCATAAATGCGTTCCCAGCCGGGAATGTAATCCAATAGGAAGTTAAATTCCACCAATGATTGCAAATAGCTCTTGTGATTTTCCAGCACACGGTTGGCGGTGTACTTGGCAAAGTTCACCAGCTGCACGCCAAAATTATTGACAAACGGCGCCATCAGCGGCGGCAGGATCGCTTTGGGAATGCCCATAATGCTGGGCGGCAGGTCCAGGTTGCCAGCCTCAGCCGGCGCTTCCTCAGCGTGCAGATACGTGGCGCGGTGCAACTGGCCGCGGCCGAGTGATGCGCCACGCGCGCAGGCATCCAGCCAGCCCACGATGTAGTCTTCGTCTTTGTTGGCGTCTACCTCGGCCAGCATGCCGGAGAGGTTGGGTTGCGTCCAGCCGGTGACGCGCACATGCGCTGAGTGCACTTTCTTGAGCTGCAGGGTGATAGACGTGAATACGCCAAGCACCCCCATGCCACTGATCATGCCGTAGAACAGCTCGCTGTTTTGCTGCGGGCTGCAGGTTATCTGCTGCCCGTTGGGCAGTGCCGCGCTGAACTCCACCACATGCTCGCCGATGGGGCCGGCCTGCCAATTGTTCTTGCCGTGAATGTTGGCGGCCAGGCAGCCGCCCAGCGTGGGGAACATGGTGCCGGGCACCACGGGCGGCCACCAGCCGTGCGGCAGAGCGTGCCGCCAGAGTTGCTCGATGGTGACGCCGGGCTCAACGCGGATAATGCCTGTCTCTGCATTCCATTCCAAAATATGCGTGAGGCCGCGCAGATCGAGCATGATGTGGCCGGCGTTCAGCGCGGCATCGCCATAGCTGCGGCCGGAACCGCGCAAGCCGATGCTCAACCCGGCGCGGCTGGCGTGCTCAAACAAGGCCGGCAGTTCATCGGTGTGTTCAGGCCGAAAAACATAGGCCACCCGCTTGAGCGAATGGCCAAAATTTTCCAAGCGGGCAATGGTGTGCAGAGGCAGCGGAGCAGCGGTCAAAAAGAGAGTCTCCGGAAAATAAATGAGGGCACATTGCGCACGGCCAGCATCAGCCAGCGCCACCACCACGGCACGTACACCACTTGCTTGCGGCTGCGGATCGCCTTCCAAATACCGGCGGCGCACTGCTGCGGGCTAATGACGCCGAAGCTGCGCGGCGCATTGGCGAGGATCTGCGTGTCCACAAAGCCGGGGCGCACGGTGAGCACGGTGATGCCGTGGCGGCTAAGGCGGTTGCGCAGCGCTTCGAGATACGTGTCCAGTCCCGCCTTGGAAGCGTTGTAGGCTGGGTTGAGCACGCGGCCACGGTCACCCGCTACCGAAGAGATGCCGACGATGTGGCCGCTGCCCTGCCCCTGGAACAGCGCTGACACCTGGCCCAGCCAGGCGATGCCGCCGGAGAGATTGACCGCCAGCATGTGCTGGTCTTTCTCAATATCAAACTCGTTAATCTCCACTTTGGGCATTACGCCGGCGCAATACACGAATAGGTCCAGCCCACCCATATCTTTGACCAGCGTTTGCAACATGGCCGGGATCTGCTCGAGCGCGGTGACATCATGCGCGTAAGGGATGGCAAGCGTCTCGCCGCCCCTGTTGAGCTCATTGGCCAGGGCGTGCAGCGGCTCAGCAGTGCGCGAGAGGGCGGCGACCACATAGCCTTCGGCGGCCAGCTGGCGCACTAGGGCGGCGCCAATACCAGAGGAGGCGCCGACGACTGCGGCGCGTTTGCGGCGGGTGAGCGGAGCTTCGGAGGGGAGAGGTGTGCTGTTGGTCATAACGCGGGAATTATGCCACGAGGCGCATAAAATCTGATTTTGCCGACAGGTTACAATGCCCGTTAGCAACCAAATCGGAGGACTGATGGGTCACTTGTTTATTCCCGGGCCAGTAGATGTGGATCCTGAAATTGCCGCAGAGCAGACGCGCGCCATGCTGCCGCATCGTAGCGCGCAGTTTGAGGAGATTTTTCGCCGCGCCAGTGAGAATGCACAGAAGCTGTTCTTCACAAAATACCGCGTCTTTATCAGCGCCTCCTCAGGCACCGGCTTCCACGAAGCTGCTGTGCGCAACTTTGTCAACCAGGATGTGCTGTGCTGCGTCAACGGCGCCTTCGCCGAACGCTGGAAGCAGGTGGCCGAGAGCAACGGCAAACAGACCGATGTGCTTGCCGCCGATTGGAAAGAGCCCATCACGCCTGAGCGTGTGAAAGAAGCGCTCAGCCACAAGAAGTACGAAGCCATTTTGGTCGTACATAATGAAACCTCGACCGGCTTGGTCAATCCGGTCAAAGAAATTGCCGCGGTGGTCAAGCAGGTCAGCCCCGATACGCTGATCTGTGTCGATGCTGTGTCCTCGCTGGGCGGTGACAAGATCGAGATGGATGCCTGGGGCCTGGACATGGTGCTCACCTCAGCGCAGAAGGCGCTGGCCTTGCCGCCGGGCATTGCCCTGGCGGCAGTCAGCGACCGCGCCATGGCCAAGGCCGAGCAGGTGGCCAACCGCGGCTGGTACTTTGACCTGGTGCGCATGGAAAAGCACCGCCTGAAGGACAGCACGCCGGCCACACCGGCCATTGGCCTGGTGTATGCGCTGGATAAGCAATTGGAGCGCATGCTGGCCGAAGGGCTGGAGGCGCGTTTCGAGCGCCATGCCGCCATGGCCGAGCTCACACGTGGCTGGGCTACCAGCCGCGGCTTGGAGCTCTACGCCCCCGAAGGCTACCGTTCGCAGACGGTGACCACGATTGATAACAAGCTGGGCATCGATGTCAGCAAGCTCAACGCCTTTTTGAGCGAGCGCGGCATGCGCATCGCCAACGGCTACGGCCAGCTCAAGAACCTCACCTTCCGCATCGGGCACATGGGCGAGTTGACCCTCACGGATATGGAGGAACTGCTGGCTGCCATGGATGACTTCCTGCAGAACGCAGCCTGAGAACAAAGATAAAAAAAAAGCCCCGCATTCTTGCGGGGCTTTTTTAATCCTGAGACGAAGCCTAGTTAGGCTTCTTAGCATGCACGCGAGGGCGAGAGCGCTCCTCAGGCATGACGGCGAACAGCACCATCTGCACCAGGCTCACGATCAGCGCACCCAGGAAGGCGGCGCCGAAGTCAGAGATGTTCAGGGGTACACCGAACAGGTTGCTCAGCCAGCCAGTGGCATAGAACAGCAGGGTGTTGACCACCAGGCTGAACAGACCCAAGGTGAAGATGTAGATGGGGCAGGTCAGCAGTTTGAGGATAGGGGCCAGGAAGGCGTTGATGATGCCGAAGAACAGCGCCAGCCACAGGTAGGTGGTCCAACTCTCATTGGCAACCGAGAGGCCAGGCACAATGGCAATGGCGGCATACAGCGCCACGGCGTTGACTGCAAAACGAACGAGCCATGAATTTTTCATATTATTGCTAATCTCCTTAGTTATCTAACTATCTATAGATACGTAATTATCGATACGATGTTTCACCGCGTAGGCAGCAGCTTCTGCCCGCGTGGACAGTGCCAGCTTGCTCAGAATAGAGCTAACGTAGTTGCGCACCGTTTTCTCACTTAAGAAAACTACTTCAGCAATCTCTTTGTTACGCTTGCCTTGGGCTACCAACGCCAGTACTTTCAGCTCTTGCTCACTTAGCTGCGAAAAAGCCTCGGATTCGGCCTTGCGTGAGGTCTCACGCATGCGTTTGAAGACCTGCTGGGTAACCGCTGGGTCAAGCAGCGATTCGCCGCGGCCAATACGCTCCAAAGCGGTGATCAGTTCCTGGCTGTCAATTTGCTTGAGTACATAGCCGGAGGCGCCGGCCGAGATGGCGTCAAACAGCAGCTCGTCGTCGGCAAAGGTGGTGAGCATCACCACCTTTGTGTCCGGCTGGGCGGCTACGATCTCACGCGTGGCGTCAATGCCGCTTTTGCCCGGTAGACGAATGTCCATGACAACCACATCAGGCTGATATTCAGCTGCCTGGCGCACAGCGTCGTCAGCCGTGCCTGCTTCGGCCACAACTTCAAACTGTGGGTAGTGGCTCAGCAATGACTTGATGCCGAGGCGCACTACTTCATGATCGTCTACGAGGAGAACCTTAAGCATGGGCGAATTGACCGCTCTGTATAATCACTTTTAAGATTATAGCATGCAGGTCTTTTTGACCTGCGCATAATTCAGAGATGATAATTATGTGGAGACGCTGCTGATGAATACGCGCACGTTGCGCTTGCTGGCGATTGTTCTACCCTTGGCCTTTATGGTGGGTGTGATCTACCTGCGTGTCACCTATGTGCCGCCCGAGCGCAGTCTGGAAGGCAATATTTTTGCCGTGGTGGCAGTGGCCTTGGGCGCCACCGCCTTTTCCATCTTCTTCTTCAACATTATTGATCGCCGTGAAGAAGAGATCACGCTGCGTGGGCAGCAAATTGAGGCCTTGCATGAAGCTGCGCTGGCCTTGACCACCGAGCTGGACTTGCAGGTGGTGCTGCAAAAAGTCGTAGACATCAGCCGCAATCTGCTGCACGCCAAATATGGCGCACTTGGGGTTGTTGAGCGTGACACCACCAATATCCAGCAATTCATCACCTCAGGCATAGAGGCTGAGCTGCGGGCGCGTATCGGCGCCGCGCCGCAGGGCCACGGTTTACTGGGTGTGCTCATCAGCCCTGAGGGCGGTGCACTCATTATTGATGATATTCGCAAAGATCCGCGTGCGGTGGGCTTCCCGCCCAATCATCCGCCCATGAAATCCCTCTTGGGCGTACCGATTAAGTCCAAAGGTGAAATCTTTGGCAATCTGTATGTGGCGGATAGGTTCGAAGGCGTGGATGAAGACGAAGTGCTGCTCAACTTTGATGTAGAAGATCGCCAACTCTTGCAGAAATTTGCCACTCAAGCCGCCATTGCCATTGAGAATGCCCAACTGCATCGCAAGACACAGGAGCTGGCTGTCATTCAAGAACGCGAGCGTTTTGGCATGGCGCTGCACGACGGCATCATGCAGTCGGTATACGCGGCGGGTTTGTCCTTGCAGGAAGCCAAATACGAGATCAGCACCAATACGGAGCATGCCAGCCGGCGCATTGACCAGGCGATCGAAAGCCTGGGGCAAGTATTGCGTGACCTGCGTAACTACATCATGGGGCTGCGCACCGGGCGCTTTCAGGGCCAGGATGTGGTTACCAGTCTGGGTCAATTGGTGACAGAGCTGCGCGCCAATACCCTGATGAACGTGAACTACGATGCCCCCACCAAGCTGAGTATCATCCGCCTGGATGAAGAGCGCACTGAAGAGATTTTGTTAATTGCGCGTGAGGCGCTCAACAATATTCGCAAACATGCTCAAGCACGCAATGTGCTGGTGAGCCTCAAAGGGGCAGAGGATATGGTGGTGCTGGGCATCGTAGACGATGGCATCGGCTTCGACTTTGAAGAAGCTTCTGGCGGAGACGGCAACGGTCTGCGCAACATGCGCGAGCGTTCACGAAAATTGGGCGGTGACTTGGAGATTAGCAGCGTGCCCACAGAAGGCACGCGCCTACGCGTGCAGATGCCGCTGCAGCGCCCGCCTACCAGCCCTGCTGGCGCATAAAGTAGCGCAGCTCCTCGCGGTGCTGTGGGTGGGTGATGCTGATCAGTTCGCTGGCGCGCTCGCGCACACTCTTGCCGTGTAGCGAGGCCACACCGTATTCAGTGACCACGTAATGCACATCGCCGCGCGAGGTCACCACGCCGGCGCCTTCGCGTAGGCGTGGCACAATGCGCGAGATGCCGCCGCGCGCCAGCGAAGGCAGCGCCACGATGGCCTTGCCGCCCTTGGAGCGCACCGCGCCGCGGAAGAAATCCACCTGGCCGCCAATGCCACTGTAGAAGTAACCGCCCATCGAATCAGCACACACCTGCCCACTCACATCTACCTCGATAGCTGAGTTGATCGAGGTCATTTTGTGGTTTTGGGCAATCACAAACGGGTCGTTCACATAATCGGTGGGGTGCAACTCAATCATGGCATTGTCTTGCACAAAATCGTACAGCCGTTGTGAGCCAAACAAAAAGCCACCTACGATCTTGCCCGGGTGCAGCGTCTTGGCCGCATTGGTTACCACGCCCTGCTCCACCAGGTCCACCACACCGTCTGAAAACAGCTCGCTGTGGATGCCCAGGTTGGACTTGTTACCCAGGCGGGCCAGCACGGCGTTGGGGATGGCGCCAATGCCAAGCTGCAAGGTGGCCTCGTCAGGAATGAGGTCAGCTACTAGCTCGCCGATCTTCTCCTGCTCTGGTGTGATGTCCTTGTGCACTGCTTCAGGCAAGGGGTAGTTCACTTCCACCATGAAGTCAATATCACTGACATGGACGAAGGAGTCGCCCAGGACACGCGGCATCTGCGGATTGACTTCAGCGATCACCAGTGTGGCTGCTTCGGCGGCAGGCTTGGTCACGCCGACCTCTACGCCATAAGAACAAAAGCCATGCTTATCCGGCGGCGAAACCTGGATGAAAGCAATATCCAGCGGCAACTGTCCGTCACGGAACAGCGCCGGAATCTCAGACAAAAAAATGGGAATGTAATCGGCGCGGCCTTCGTTCACCGCTTTGCGCGCCGGCGCACCGATGAATAATGCACGATGGCGAAAATTGTTGGCAAAGCGGCGTTCAAGATATTCACCACCGGCGAAGGTGAGCACGTGAACAACTTCCACATCTTCCAGCGAGGCTGCACGCGCCACCATAGCGCGCTCGATCTCTTGTGGGAACCCGGCGCCACCGCCCATGTAAATGCGCGCCCCGGAGGGAATGCGCTGGGCGGCTTCTTCTGCGGTGATGTACTTGGAGGCGAATGCTGTCTCTGCGGCGTTCATGCGCAGATGATACATAAGCTCTACTGGTTTTGATAGATGACGAATGTAGCAAAATCCTGTAAATTGTCCCTGTAGACTCGCACGGCAAGCACACTCCCTCCCAATAAATTTGGGACAAAGCCTGGGAAGAATGTCCCTAGTGCAGAGTCGGGGTTGCGCGTAAAGTATGTGCAACTTTTTATTCACGGACTTGTCAAAGAGCAAGCCCAGGAGGAAGAAATGAGTTCTGTTATGCAAAAGGGTCGCTTGATCCAAGACCCGCCGTTCGCTAAGTTCTTATTCAATGATGTTCGTGTGGCCTGGTTGTGGCTGGCAGTGCGTGTGTGGCTGGGCTACGAATGGCTGCAGTCTGGCCTGGGCAAGATCAGCAATCCCGCCTGGACCCAGACCGGTGATGCCCTGAAGGGCTACTGGAGCAATGCGGTGGCCATTCCCGAAACCGGCCGCCCGCCCATCTCGTTCGATTGGTACCGTGACTTCCTGCAGTTCATGCTGGACACCGAGGCCTACACCTGGTTTGCCAAGCTGATCTCGTACGGTGAAGTGCTGGTGGGTATTGCCCTCATCCTGGGCGCCTTCACGGGCATTGCCGCCTTCTTCGGTGGCTTCATGAACTTCAACTTCATGCTGGCTGGTTCTGCCAGCACCAACCCGCTGCTGTTTGTGGCGGCCTTGGGCCTGATCATGGGCTGGAAGATTGCTGGTTACATCGGCCTCGACTACTTCCTGCTCCCCATTATCGGTACGCCGTGGGGACGAGAAACACAAAAAGCAAAAAAGTAACACCTTGAAATAAAAAAGCGACCCCGATTGGGGTCGCTTTTTTTGACGTCTACTTGTCGCCGAGCAAACTGCGGTGATCCACCATAATGCAGCGATCCATCACCATGGGGAGTTTGGCTGCCTCGGCTGTGGCTGCGGCCTGCGCGTCTTCCACACCCACTTGCGCCCACACCGCTTTCGCACCTACCTGGATCGCTTCTTTC
Organism: Anaerolineales bacterium; assembly: GCA_035446285.1. GTDB lineage: Bacteria > Chloroflexota > Anaerolineae > Anaerolineales > UBA11579 > JAMCZK01. Next base: position 13,207 of record DAOMSJ010000004.1, on the reverse strand, counting down.
ACGATGTCATCCAGGTGCTCTGACCGGCGGAACACATCCACAATATCGATCGGAACGGGCACTGAAGCCAGGTCTGGATAGACCTTCTGCCCGTCTATTTCAGTGAGCGCGGGGTTGACGGGGTACACCTCGTAGCCCACTTCGCGCAAATAGCTGGCGATGCGGTAACTGGTGCGGAACGGCTTGTCTGAGTGGCCCACGACGGCAACCGTGCGCGCCGTCTCCAGCAGATTACGCAATTCATCTTGTGTGTGCAGTGTCAAGCAAGAACCTCCCATGGGAAGCGCATCCAGATCAGGGTGCGCAAGGCGTGAAAACCGGCAGCCTGGAGTGGCTCCACAGCCAGGCCGGCAGGATAGTTTAGCGCTAACTTGCGCTTAAGATGCAACTGGTCGCTGGCTGCCGCCAGCAGACTGGCGAAGGGTGGCTGTTGGTCGTGCGGGTCTGCTGCCAGCCAGAGCCGATCCGCCTCGAGTGATGAGCTTTGCCAGGAGAGTGTAGCGCGTAGCTGCTTGCGCTCCAGCGCAGCCCATTGCAGAGTTTGCTGTTGGCCAAAAATGCGTTGTAAACTGCCGCGTAAGCCTGGCTCGAGTACGCTGGTATGCAATGGCAACTGCCAGCGCACATCTTCAGGATAGATGGCGGCCAACCAGGCATCTTGTTGCACCCAATCCTGTCTTTGCCGTGAGCGCACATTTTTGGGCTGCGTGTAGTGTTCTGCAGGCCAGCCGCGCCAGCTGGTGCGCCGAAATTGTTCTGTGAAGCCAATGTGGGTATAGAGATGTATTGCGGTGGCGTTCGTCTCGTCTACCTGCAGCCAGGTTTCATGCCGGCCGTGGTTGCGCACATCCTGCAGGGCAGCCAGGGTGAGCTGGCGGGCGATGCCGCGCCCCTGATACGTTGGATGCACGGCTACATTGGCAATCAGGTAGCGGGTTTTGCCCCCGCGGTATTGCGGGATCAAGCTGAGGTTGCCCACCAGCCTGCCATCCTCCACCCACACCATACCCATCAGCGGCGCATCCAGTCCCGTGGGTGTGGCAGGCAGCCAGCGCCCGGCACGCGCCGCCTGACGCATCTGCAGAATGTACTGGTGTCCATCCGAATCCAACGTGGGGGCAAAACACAGTTCAACCAGGTCGGCAACAGCCAACAGGTCACGGCGTACGTCGAAGGGGCGTAGGTTGGCAGGGCGGGAAAACGCGGGGAGATGCACAGCGTGGGCGCTCATGGGCCTCAAATCAATTATAGTGCCGCGTTGATATAATCTTTTTATGCACATGAATAAGCAGCTGTTGAGAAAACTCCCCCTGCTTTTGTTGTTGGCCAGCCTGTTTGTCGTGGTGGTTTTATCCGCCATGCCCAGCCAGGCGGCGGCCTCTCCCTTGTTTCAGGCCACGCCACAACCCCTGCCGGCGCCAGAGGCAGACGGGCGCGTGTTGTATACCGCTCTGTCTGGGGACTCCCCTTGGTTGATCGCTGGTAAATTCAATATTGCCATCGAGCAACTGCGTATTTTGAATAGCTGGAGCGCCGACAAGGTGCTGCAAGAAGGCGAGACGGTGATTCTGGCCATCGTGACCGAGGCGCCGCCCACCAGCGAGGCAACATCCGAAGTGGTGGCCACCGGCACGCCCGAAGGCATGCCGGGTACCGGTGCCATCTGCGTTTTGCTCTTCAACGATCTCAATGGCGACGCTATGCGCCAGACAGATGAACTTGGTATCCCGGGTGGCGCCGCCAGCGTAAGTGAGCGCACGGGTTTGGCCTCGCGCACGGATGACACTCTGCAACAGCTGGATGAGAACGGTGACCCGGTGGCCGTGTGTTTCGCTGATCTGCCGGGCGGCGAATACACCGTGAGCGTCGCCGCTCCGCAAGGGTACAACCCCACGACGGCACAGAGCGCCACCATTCAACTCAATCCTGGTGACGAAACCAGCCTGAACTTCGGCGCTCAGCCCGGCTCCTCCGGTGGCTTGAGCATCCTCTCGCCCGAGGAGGGCGGCCCGCCTTCTCCACTGATGGGTTTGCTGGGGATTGTGCTGCTGTTGGGAGGCGGTGCGCTGGCGGCCTATAGTTGGCAGCTCTCCCGCCGCCGCTTCTAAGCCAGGCGGCTATACGCGTTTTGCAACGCAGCTTCAAAAGTGCCAGCACTCCAGCTGGCGCTTTTTTGCGCCGCTTGCTGCTCAAGCGCGGCGCGCACGCCGTCTTCGACGACAACGGTGATGATGGCCGCGCCCAAGCTGCGCGTGTCGTTGGCGGCAACTAGGTAGCCGGCGCTATCGAGCAGGCTCTCCGTGAGCGGCTCCTGCTGCGCGACGATGGCTTTGCCATAGGCCAACGCCAGACGCAAGCTGTTGCCCCAGGCTGGCGGCGGCTCCAAGTGGACGAGTGCCGTGCAACGTTGCACGAGGGTGTGCAGCTCAGCCAGATTGGTTGCCAGCGGAAGCACAAATTCTTGTAAATCAAAAATAGGTAGTTGGCTGTGCAGCCACTCCGTTTGTTGCGCGTCCAGGCCGGTGATGACCAGTGGATACACCTGGCCAATCGAGCCCGCTGCCCAGGTCCAGGCTTTTAGCAGGCGCAGCAAGGTTCCTGGCTGTGCTGCTCCGTGATAGAGCAAGAATTCATCCGGTGTACCTTGGGGCAAAACACCTGCGTCCATCATCTTGGCGGTTGGCGGCAGCGCGGTCAGCGTGCCTGAATGGGTGGCGGGTAGATCAGCAGGCCACAGCCATTGGGCGCGTGCCAGGCCACCCTGCGCCTGAGCGGCGGCCATACGGCTACGCGTACTGCTTGCCCCGCTGCCTTCGCCATACTCGGCCGGGCTGACCAGCGTGGGGATCTTGCCTAACAGCGATGCGGCATGGGCGGTGGTGTGGATGGCCGCCGCGCCATGTTCGGCCGCCAGGGCTTGCAGCCGGTTTTGCTCCCAATCGCCGCGATCGCGTGCTTGTGCCTGAATTGTCTGCACATTAGCCGCTGCTATCGTTTCAGTCATTGTCGTCGGCAGCGCCAGCAGCGGTTGGGCTTCCGGCGGTGCGGCGGTGAGGAGTTCCCGCAAGTGGATGGCGGCGGGGCTGAGCGGCGCGTGGGCCAGCGCCCAGCCGTCGTAGAGGATACGCATGCGCTGATTATATGAGGCTGCGCAACCAAGCGGCAAGTTGCGCCGTTTATAATGAGTGTTCCATGGCTAAGAAGACGACCACATCCCGCACCACAAAGAAAACTACAGCGGCTAAGAAGGCCGCTGGCAAAGCCGCCGCGCCGCGCAAACAGGCACAACCTAAACAGACTGCTGGCAAATTGACCGCACCGCGCGATTTTCAATCCATTGTGATGGCTTTGCAGCAATTCTGGGTGGAGCAAGGGTGCGTGTTGTGGCAGCCTTACAGCCAGCAGGTCGGCGCCGGTACGATGAACCCGGCCACCTTCCTGCGCGTGATCGGGCCGGAGCCGTGGAATGTGGCCTACGTAGAACCCTCGGTGCGCCCGGATGATGGCCGCTATGGCGAGAACCCCAATCGTCTGCAGCAGCACCACCAATTTCAAGTCATCCTCAAGCCCGATCCTGGCAACCCGCAGGAAATGTATCTGCGTTCCTTGCAGGCGATTGGTATTGATGTGCACAAGCACGACATTCGTTTTGTAGAAGACAACTGGGCCTCACCCGCATTGGGTGCCTGGGGTTTGGGTTGGGAAGTGTGGCTGGATGGTCTGGAGATCACTCAGTTCACCTACTTCCAGCAAGCCGGTGGCATCACTCTCGAACCAGTCTCCGTGGAGATCACCTACGGTCTTGACCGCATCGCCATGGCGCTGCAGGATGTCAACTACGTTGGCGATGTGCGCTGGAGCAAAGAGCGCAACTGGGGCGATCTGAACATGCAGGCCGAGCGCGAGCAGAGCAAGTATTACTTTGAGATTGCTGATGTGGAGCGCCTGCGCCAACTGTATGACCTGTATGAGGCGGAAGGCATCGCTGCGCTAGACAGTGGCTTACTCCTGCCCGCCTATGACTATATGCTGCGCACCTCGCACGCCTTCAATGTTTTGGATGCGCGCGGTGCCATCGGTGTGACCGAGCGCCAGGCCTACTTCCGCCGCATGCGTGCGCTGGCCAGCCGCGTGGCCGAAGCCTATGCCGCCGAACGCCAGCGCGAAGAATATCCCTGGCTGTCTGAGGCCGTTGATGCCAAGCCAGCCGCGAAGCCCACTAAGATCACTGGCCCCAAGACGGCCAGCGACTTCCTGCTGGAAATTGGCACCGAGGAGCTGCCGCCAGATGACCTCACCAGTGCCATCCAGCAACTGAGCGCCAGCCTGGAGCAATTGCTGGCCGCCGAACATCTGGCGCATAAGGGCATCCGCGTGCAGGGCACGCCGCGCCGCCTGGCCGCCATTGTCAGCGGACTGGCGCCTAAACAGCCAGACCTCAACCAAGTGGTGAAGGGGCCGCCCGCGGCGCGCGCGTTCGGCGCCGACGGCACGCCGACCCCCGCCGCCGAAGGCTTTGCCCGCGGCCAGGGGCTGCCAGTGACGGCGCTGAAAGTAGAAACTATCGATGGCGGCGAATATGCCGTAGCGCGCGTCGAGCGCAAGGGTCGCTTGGCGGCCGAAGTGTTGGCCGAAACATTGCCTGAGCTGATCGCTGGCTTGAAGTTTGAGAAGTCCATGCGCTGGAATGCTAGCGGCATAGCCTTCTCGCGCCCGGTGCGCTGGCTGCTGGCGCTGCATGGCGAAGCGCTGGTGCCGTTTGCGTATGCCGGCTTGCACTCGGCCAAAGCCAGCCGGGGCCTGCGCCTGAGCAAAGGCGAGCAGTTTGCTGTAACCAATGCCAAGGACTATCTAGCCAAGCTCAAGAAGCAAGGCATCTTGCTGGATGTTGACCAGCGCAAGACCACCATCCAGAATCAGATCGCCAAATTGGCAGCCAAAGCTGGCGGCAGCACGCCGCAAGACCCCGGCCTGCTCGAAGAAGTGACCCATTTGATTGAAGCCCCCACTGCGCTGCTCGGTGAATTTGATGCCGCCTATCTTGAACTGCCGCAAGAAGTGCTGACTGGTGTGATGAAAAAGCACCAGCGCTACTTCCCGGTAGAAAAAGATGGCACGTTGCTCAATTACTTTATTGCGGTAGCCAACGGTGAGATTGATGCCAAAGCTGTCACCGCTGGCAATGCAGCCGTGCTGCGTGCCCGCTTTGCGGATGCCGCCTACTTCATTCGTAAGGACCGCGAGCATCCGCTCTCACACTATGTGGATGGGCTCAAGCAGCTCACTTTCCAAAAAGAGCTTGGCTCGATGTGGGACAAGGCGCAGCGCGTGGCCGAACTCACGCGTGTCTTCAGCCCCTCGCTGGGATTGGATAGCGCAGAGAGTGAAATAGCTCACCGTGCGGCGCAGTTGAGCAAGGCTGATCTGGTGACTAAGATGGTGGTCGAGATGACCTCGTTGCAAGGCGTGATCGGGCGCACCTACGCGCTCGAGTCAGGCGAACCCCCTGCGGTAGCCGAAGCCATCTTCGAGCATTACCTGCCGCGCTACGCTGGTGATCGCACGCCAGCCGGGAAAGCCGGCTTGGCGGTGGGTATCGCCGACCGCTTGGACAGCCTGACTGGCCTGTTTGCTGTGGGCTTGGCGCCCACTGGCGCCAAGGATCCCTTTGCCCAGCGCCGTGCTGCCATTGGCCTCGTGCAAAACTTGATTGCTGGTGAGTTGCATTTTGATCTGCGTCAGGCCATCCACCAGGCTGCCGCACAGCAGCCGGTGACGGCCAGCGAGAAGGTGCAGCAAGACACGCTCGACTTCATCGTGGGTCGCCTGCGCGCCCTGCTGCTGGAGAATGGCGAACGTCACGATGTAGTGGATGCGGTGCTGGCGGAGCAGGGCCACAACCCGGCGGCCGCAGCACGCGCCATTCGTCAGCTCGCCGCGCACAGCGCCAAGGCCGATTGGCCGCAGACGCTGGCCGCTTTTGCCCGCTGCGTACGCATCACGCGCGATCTCAAAGAGACCTACGCCGTAGATGAAGCTGGTCTAGCCGATGAGGCCGAGCGCGGCCTGCTGGCTGCTTTGCAGCGAGCCGAAGCTGCTCCGCATGCGGCCGGCTCTGTGGACGAAATGCTGGCTGCCTTTATGCCGATGATTCCGGCTATCAACACTTTCTTTGACAAGGTGATGGTTATGGCCGACGATGAAACCGTGCGCCGCAACCGCTTGGGTCTGTTGCAGCGTGTAGCCGCGCTGGCCAACGGTGTGGCTGACTTCTCCAAGTTGGAAGGGTTTTAGGGGCAAATGTTCATTACGCTGGAAGGCCCGGAGGGCAGCGGTAAGACTTCGCAAATTCCGCGCCTGGCGGAGAGTCTACGCGCCGCTGGCTACACGGTGCTGACCACGCGCGAGCCGGGCGGTACACCCATCGGCGATCAGATTCGCAAAGTATTGTTTGACTTGGGCAACAAGGCCATGCAGCCGCGAAGCGAGATCTTGCTGTTCCAGGCCTCGCGTGCCCAGTTGGTGGACGAGGTCATTCGCCCGGCGTTGGCCGAGGGTCAGGTGGTGCTGTGTGACCGCTACGCTGACAGCACGATGGCCTACCAGGGCTATGGCCACCAGATGGATCTGGCTCAATTGGCCGAGCTGGTGCGCTTTGCCACCGGCGGCCTGAAGCCTGACCTCACACTATTCCTGGACATCAAGCCACAAGACGGCTTGCGCCGCCGCGATGCCGACGGCAACTGGAACCGCCTGGATGATTACAAGCTGGAATTCCACGAACGCGTCTACGCAGGCTACAAGCAGCTCATTAAGGCTGAACGTGAGCGCTGGATAGAAGTGGACGCCATGCGCACTCAAGACGAAGTGGCGGCGGAGTTGGCGCAGATCGTGCTGGCCCGCTTACAAAGCAAGTAGCGCCCTGTATAATTTGGCGCACATGAGCAACCCAAGCCCTGAATTTGGCCCCGTAAACGAACCCCTGCTGATTGTTATCTCCGGCCCCTCTGGTGTGGGCAAAGATAGCGTGCTTGAAATTATGAAGCAGCGCGGTTTGCCCTTTCATTTTGTTGTCACAGCCACCACGCGTCCGCCGCGCCCGGAGGAGCGCGATGGCGTGGATTATCTCTTCGTCAGCCGTGAGGAATTTGCCGGCCTGATCGAAAAAGAAGAGTTGCTGGAATATGCCATTGTGTATAACGACTACAAAGGCATCCCCAAGGATCAGGTGCGCAAAGCGCTCTCCAGCGGCAAAGATGTCGTCATGCGCGTGGATGTGCAAGGCGCCGCCACTGTGCGCAAGATCTCGCCAGAGGCTATCTTGGTGTTCATCACCACTTCCAGCGAAGACGAGCTGGTCGAGCGCCTGGAGCGCCGCAAGACCGAGACGCCAGAGAACCTCAAGCTGCGCATTGCTACGGCGCGCCAGGAGTTCAAGCGTATCGACGAGTTCGACTATGTGGTCGTCAACCGCGATGGCGAGTTGGATGATACGGTAGATCGTATCGAAGACATCATCTCCGCGGAGCACCACCGCGTAAACCCACGGCGCGTGCAATTGTGAGCGAACGGCCTGAGGACACTGCCCCACAAGAGAGCGAAGCCCCGCAGCCTTTGGCGCGTATTCGCCCGCGGCGCGTGCCGGTGCGCATGCCGCAGCGCAAACCTTATGTAGCCTTCACCATCCTGGGCATCACTGCGCTGGTGTATTTGTTGCAAACGCTCACCGCCAGCAGCATCCTCGATCTGGGAGCCTGCCCCTATTTTCTCTCTCCAGACATCCCGGCCTGCTATGGCATGAAGGTCAACCCGCTGATCATGCATGGGCAGTGGTGGCGCTTAATCACCCCAGTTTTGCTGCACGCCAGCCTGGTCCATATCGCTTTCAACATGTATGCACTCTACGCACTCGGCCCGGAGCTTGAGCGTATGTTTGGGCATCTGTCATTCCTGGTGCTGTACGTGGTCAGTGGTTTTGCTGGCACGGTGCTTTCATTCGTGATGAGCGATGCCGCTTCCCTGGGCGCTTCTTCGGCTGTATTTGGTTTGTTGGCGGCGCATGCCGTGTTCGCCTACCGCAACCAAAAAGTGTTTGGCCAGCGCGCCCAGGCCGTGATGCGCAGTATTTTGCAGATCGCTGCCATCAACTTCATCATTGGTCTTTCGCCCGGCATTGATAACTGGGGTCACTTTGGCGGCCTGCTGGGTGGCTTGGTATTCACGTATTTGAGTGGCCCTGTGTTTGAACTGCAAGAACAGGGCGCGCACATGAATCTAGTGGATACAAACACGCCCAACCAGGTGTGGTTGGGCGCAGTAGCGGTGCTTGTGATCTTTGGCGCCGCGGCAGCCGGTAAGCTATTGGCCTAGAATCTTCAAAGCAGGGGGACTGATGGCCACAAGAAAGCGCCCAGTAAAGAAAAAGCCTCGCCTCCGTTGGCTTAGTAAGTACTTCAAGCATCCCTGGGCCCTCTATGGGGTGATTGCTGTTACTGCAGTCATTTTTATCCTGCAGCACACCACGCAGGATTATCGCTTGGTGGTCAGCCCGGTGTGTGGCGAAAAAATCGTGTGCCCTGATTTGGCGGTGGACCGCGCGTTAAACGCCGGTGGATTTGCCTGCCAAAATTTGCCCTATTGCTGGGGTCTGAAGGTTAACCAGTTGATAGTGGATGGCCAATACTGGCGCTTGGTAACGCCAATATTTATTCATGCAGACCTTGTGCACATTGTTAATAACATGTATGTTCTCTTTCTCTTTGGGCAGCAGATAAAGTTTCGTTATCGCCGCTTCGCTTTTCTGGCCCTGTACATGCTGTCAGGATTTGCCGGATGTGTGATCTCATTTTTGTTCGCGCCTAACCCTGCCCTGGGTGCCTCAGGGGCGGTTTTCGGTGTTGTAGGGGCGGAGGTGGTGGGGCACTATCGCCAGCGAGACCACTACGGCAACCACCAATGGACCAGCATGCTCATCATCGCCGCGGCCTTGTTCTTGCCTGGGTTGCTGCGCCAAGGCGTGGATAACTGGGGGCACTTGGGTGGCCTGTTGGGCGGCGCGCTGTTTGCTGTTTTTGCAGAGCCTGGCTTCAAACTTCTGAAGCGTTCAGTGAAGTACTTGCAGCCAGACTGGCGCAAGACCTTGCTGGCTTGCGTGGCGGTGCTGGCAGTATTTGGCGGCTTGGCCGCACTCAAGATTATGTGGGTGCGCCTGGGCGCGCAAGCCTACGTGCTGGCCGCTTTAGCGTAATCCGGGGTGCGCTTTTCCACGAAGGCGGCCAGGCCCTCTTTGTGGTCACTGCCTTCCCCGGCAATTTCCTGATTGTGCGCTTCGTAATCCAGCACATCTTCCAAGTTGGCTAGCAGCGCTTTGTTGAAGGCGCGCTTGGTCAGGCCCATGGCGTTGATCGGGCCTTGGGCTAAACGCAGCGCCCAATCCCAGGCAGTTTGTTGCAACTGCTCGGCGGGCACAACCGCGTTGAGCAAACCCCATTCCAGCGCTTGTTCGGCGCTGATCGGATCATTGTAAAAAGCTACCTGGGCAGCGCGGCCGAGGCCGATGATGGCCGGCAGCATGAGCGAGACAGCCGAATCAGGTGCCAGACCGATACCGCTGAAGCCGATGACGAAGCGCGCCTCGGGCGAGCCGATGCGCAGGTCGCAGGCCAGGGTCAGGCCGAGGGCCGCGCCGGCCGCGGCACCCTGGATCGAGGCCAGGATGGGTTTCTCCATCTGGCGCATCTGCAGCACCAGCGGGTTGTAGGTCTTTTGCAGGTGCTTGCGGAAGGAGACATGCCCATCGCCGCCAAACTCACTGACATCTTGCCCGGCGCTGAAGAGCTTGCCATTGGCCTGCAGCAGCACACTGCGCACGGCCTTGTCCTTCTTGGCGTCCTTGAAGGCGTTTTGCAGCTCGATCGCCATGGGTGTGTTGAAGGCATTGGCCTTCGGGCGGTCCAGGGTGAGGATCAGTACGCCTTCTTTGAGCTCGCGCGCAATCATTGCATCGGTCATGACGCCTCCAACAAGAGAATATTCAATTGAATTGTAATGGGTGAAATGGAGCGTTATGGCAGCGCTTCGAAGTCGTCGTCTTCGTCGCCATCCTCGTCATCAAAATCGATGGCAAGTTCAATCTCTTCATCCGGCAGGCGCACCCACAGCATCAGCATCTCGCCCTCGTCCGTGTTGGCGCTGCGCGCCGCCAGGATCGGGGCGGTCTTGTTGTTGCCGTCTTCGTCGCGGTATTCCAGGGTGATGGCCTGGCGCTTCTTCCAGGCGCGGTAGCAGCGCTCCACCAGCTCACCACCGTTGAAGGTGCGTAAGTGGGTCAGGGCTACTCCGTATAGGGTTGGGCCTTCGAGAACCCCCGTTGACCAGCCGTCGTCCACTACTTCAAAGGTGGGCGGCGGTCCCTCAATGATCGTTATCTTGTCATCCATGTGTTGTGTCACTTGCGCGCGTAGTTTACCATACGCAAAAATTGATTGCTGCATAGCTTTTGCAGCTAAAAATGCGCTCCTAGGGTGCAAGGTTATAATGCCGCGGCTATGTACAAATTAGTTATTTTGGTGGAGCCGCAAGACGATGCGGCTCATTTTGACAGCCGCTGGCCCCTCTTTTTGGCTGAAGCGGAGAAGATGCCCGGGCTGCGCCGCGAGATTACCAGCCGGGTAGACCGCGTTTTGCATGGCAATTACCCCGCCCACCTGGTGCACGAGCTGTTCTTTGACTCGCTGGCGGCCGTGGCCGAGGCGATGGCTTCGCCCCAGGGTGAGCGCGCCGGCCAGGTGCTGCAAGAGATCAGTGGCGGCAAGGTCACACTGCTGTTTGCTGACCACATGCAGGACGATCTGGCGCACTTCCGCCGTGGCGATGATGCGCCGCCGGGGGACAGGGCGTGAAGCGCAAACATTGGCTGGCGCTGGCGGGTGTGCTGGTGCTGGCCGTGGCAGCAACGGCAGGCGTCTATATCTACAACCGCTATGTCCCGGCCCCTGGGCGTTGGGCGCTGTTTCAAGAGCTGCACACGGACCGAGCCTTGTTTGAGCAGTACGCACTGCAGCCGGGCATGCACTGTGGCGACGCGCCGTTTGCCTTCCCCACGCGCGGTGTGATTCTGGGGCTGTGGCAGCAGTCGTACCGCTTTGGGCACACGCACACCGGCCTGGATATCTTCTCGGGCACCCAGCCTGGGGTCACGCCAATCTATGCTGCCTACCCTGGCTACCTCAGCCGGTTGGAGGACTGGCGCTCAACAGTCATCATTCGCATCCCCAGTGACCCGCTGCAACCAGGCCGCCAGATCTGGACCTATTACACCCACCTGGCCAATGTGGACGGTGAGAGCTTCGTGTCTGAGGAGTTCCCTCCCGGCACACATGAGGTATATGTAGAAGCCGGTACCTTTCTTGGCTACATGGGCAATTACTCCGGTGATGTAAGTGCACCCACGGGCCTGCACCTGCATTTTTCGATCGTGAAAGATGATGGCGAAGGAGATTTCTTGAACGAAACACGTATCAACAACACCTATGACCCCTCGCCGTATTTCAATATGAACCTGTATCATCCCAATAACCCTAATGAAGTGCCGACATGTGAAGATGTTGTCACTTTTGAAGAGTGGGACTTGGTGGGTAGCAATGAGTGAGCGCGTAGTCTTGCTGGCTGGCGCAGGAACTCCACTCGGGCAGGAGCTTGCGCGCCAACTGGCCGCACAAGGGTGGCGCGTGGCCCTCAATGATCTGCTGCCCACACGCGTGCAGCCGCTGGCCGAGGAGATCACCGCGGCTGGCGGCCAGGCCATCGCCGCCGCTGCCGATCTCACCCGCAAGCTGGCACTACAGACCATGCTGCAAGGCGTGCTCGAGCATTGGGGCCGCGTGGATGCCTTGGTGCTTATCCCCAGCGTGCAGCCTGAAGGCAACGTGCTCGATCTCGACGAGTGGGATTGGCACCGCGGCATTGACGCCACGTTGACCGCTGGCTTTTTGGCAACTCAATCGATTGGTCGCGTCATGCGTGAGTTGGGCGGTGGTGTGGTGATTTATGTGGGCACCGCGGGCAACAGTTCACCCGTGTTTGCTGCCGCCAACGCCGGGCTTGAAGCGCTGGCGCAGGCGGCTGCCGGCGAGCTGGCAGCCCATAATATTCGGTTGGTGTGGCAGCCGCAGGCCGACGCATCGGCTGTACTGGCGGCGTTGGCCTAAGCTGCCAACTGCCCAGTAAAATCAGATTTACTTGGAGGACTCCATGGCCAATGAAGATAAACAGCTCATTCTGGTTGAGGTACGCGGGCGTGTAGCCTTGCTCACACTCAATCGCCCCGAAGCCATGAACGCGCTGAACAGTGCGCTGATGATTGAGCTGATGGCGAAGCTTGAGCAGCTGGATGCCGACGAAGGTATCGGCGCGTTTGTCATCAACGGTGACGAACGTGCTTTTGCTGCCGGTGCAGATATCAAAGAAATGGCCGAGGCCTCCTCTGTGGAGTTGTTGCTGCGCGGGCATATCTCGCCGTTCGATCGCATCCAAAAGATCACCAAGCCCATCATCGCAGCGGTGTCTGGCTGGTGTTTGGGCGGCGGCCATGAGCTGGCCATGTCGTGTGACATGATCGTGGCGTCCGAGAGTGCTCGCTTCGGCCAGCCGGAGATTAACCTTGGCGTCATCCCCGGCGCAGGCGGCACGCAGCGCTTGACGCGTGCGGTGGGCAAGGCGCTGGCCATGGAGATGGTGCTCAACAATCGCACCCTCACCGCCGAAGATGCGTTGCGCAGCGGCCTGGTCAATAAAGTAGTGCCCGTCGAGCGCTACCTGGACGAGGCGATACAGTTGGCTACCGAGATCGCCGCCCGCGCTCCACTGGCGGTGCGCCTGGGCAAAGAAGCCGTCAACCGCGCCTTCGAAACACATCTGGGCGATGGCATCCAGGAAGAGCGCCAAGCCTTCTACTTCCTGTTTGCCTCTGAGGATCAAAAAGAAGGCATGCGTGCCTTCAGCGAGAAGCGCAAGCCCAACTGGAAGGGTAAGTAGCAGCCGTGCTGAGTTTTGTGTAAACTAGTACGCGTGCAGTTCCTACTCGGCGAAGCCGAGTAGCAGCTGCTGTAAGTTCGCCGCAGGGCGAACGTAAGGCCCCGGTAGCTCAAATGGATAGAGCAGAGCACTCCTAAGGCTAAGGCTGTGGGTTCGAGTCCCACCTGGGGCA
>DAOMSJ010000003.1:156859-234134 GCA_035446285.1 Anaerolineales bacterium | reverse complement strand
GTGCGCGCTGCCCAGCTTGCTGTGCAACTTGTGGACACTGGCGAGGATGCCGAGGCTGCCCTACAAGCATTGCCTGCGGCACCCATGCTGGCAGTATTCTGTGATGCCGCCAGCGAGACGGCGCTCAGCGAGAGCCTGCGTCAGCAGCGCATCGCCACCATCGGCCTCGGCGTGCAGGATGCTGCCGGTGGCCGCCTGTTCGCTGTTCAAGCCGCTCCGGCGGATGCGCTCAGGTTTGCGCTGCAGGATCTCAGCGCCAACTGGCGCCAGCGCCAGCCGCTGAGCGCCGGCAGCCAGCTGCGCCTGGCCTTGCTCAGTTGGCCTGCAGCGCTCAGTGGCTCTGCTCTCACCGCGCAGGTGGAATCCCATACTGCGAATCTAGGCGTGGAACTTGCCTACCAGGCTGAGCTCAGCCCACGGCCAGACCTCAACGTCTACGATGCCGTCTTCGCCATGCGCGACGCGCAGGCCAATCTCGTCTACATCAATGCCGATTCGTTCGGCCTGGCCTATGTGCTCAATGCGCTCAATCATCTGGGTTTGCGCAGCCGTGTCGTTGTGGTGGCACCCGCGGCGGCCTATGAGCCACTGCTCTACAGCTACCTTGCCGACCCTGCCTTTGCGGAGGGGTTGTACTTGGTAAGCGCGGGGCCACTGTCGACTGAAACGTGGCAGCAGCACAGCATGCAGGCCGCGCTGCAGGCGGCCGTACTCACGCTGGATGCCGCCATTGAGCAGGCCGGCAGCGTGGCTGCGCTCTCCGCCGCCAACCTCAGCCAGGCCTTGGCAGCCCTGCCACCGGCAGGCGGTCTGACGCTCTGGCAGGTTGGCGCCACCCCCGGTGAGCTTCGCCAGGTCAGCGAAGCAGCCGAGCTACCCTAGCCTTGGGCTAACTTAAGTATCTGCTTGAGCGCGCCATAGCGCTTGAGCGCCGGCGCCAATGCGAAGCCTTCAGCCCCAAGATACGCGCCGAATGCCCGCAGGCACTCGGCCAATGCGGCCAGCGCGGCCTCATCTGTGCGCGGCGCACCCGCTTGCCACCACCAGCCCTTCAGCGTGAAGATCTTGCTGGCGCGGTCAAAGCCGGGGTCAAGCCTGGCGATCAACTCGTTGCCATACAGCACAGGCAAGACGTAATAGCCGTACTCGCGTTTGGGCGCAGGCACATACACTTCCCAACGATAGAAAAAATCAAACACATGCTCAATGAGCGTGCGATCCCATAGAAAATTATCCAGCGGCGCCAAATAGGCCGCCTGCGGGCGGCCACTGCGTGTCCGTGCTTGCAATGCCTTCAGCTCAGCGCGTGGCGCATACAGCACCTGCCGCGGCCACTCGGCTACATGCACGCGGGCCAGCTCGCCCTGTTCGTGCAACTTTGCAAAATAGGGCAGCAGTGAGCCGTTGCGGTTCACGCCCACCCACTGCTCTGCCCCAATGGGGCGCGCCAACCCAAGGCTGTGCACGCGGCGCAGCACATGCCACTGGCGGTAGGCCTCCACGCTGCCGTGCGGGTCTTGGGCTTGCGCCAGCGCAGCGGGCAGCAAACGTTCTGTCAAGTTGAAGTAGCGCCGCGTGCCCACGCGGTGATTGACCACCACTTCGCCCCCATAAAAGAGAATATCCAGCGCAATGCGTGCCGCCCGCGCCGAGTTGGTCAGCCACCAATCCATCTTGGTGTCATCTTCCAGCTCCAGCGCAGACAATGGGCCGCGGCTGCGCACTTCCTCGCGCACCCAGTCCAGCAGTTTGGTTGCCTTTTGCGTGCTGCTGGCGTGCTTGTAGCGCTGGCCCATGCGGCTGCGGTAGCCTGCGAACAGCGGCCAGTCTTCAGCAGGATAGATCGACATCACCTTGTCGAAGCCATCCACCAGTTGGCGGTCGCTATACAGCAGCTCGTTGAGCATGTGCGGCTTGTAGTTGCGCACGCGCGATTGCAGCACTAAATGTGGGTTTTGGCCCACTACGTTGATAGGATCATATTGAATGCAATTCACCCGGCGCACGTAGTCCAGCGCGCCAGCTTTGCCGGCCAGCTTGCGCGGCGGGGCCAGGCGGTGGTAGTTCACCAGGTAGCGGCGTGCCTGCTGTTTGCTGATGATGACATCAGCCGGCGCAGCGGCCTTGGCCATCACAGCACACCCTGCAGCGCCGCGCCCACCGCGCTGGCGATGATGGCGTGCCCGGCCGGGGTGGGGTGCAATCCATCTGAGGTCAGCTGCGCTGCGCCGCCCGCCTGCTCGAAGGCGGGCATCAGCGCCACATAGCCGTAGCCGTGCTGCGCCGCAAAGCGCTGCAAGGCCGCGTCGTAATCATTGGCGGCGATCTGCGTGTAGTGCAAATCCTCGGCAATCGGGAGGGTACGCGGTTCGTCTACTGGGGTCAGGCCCACAATGAGGATATTGGTCTCGTGGGCGGCCATGCGACGGGCAAATTCGGCCAGCCCGCGCTCAAAGTCCTCCAGCGTCACTTCGTAGCGGCCGGCGGTGTACCGCCGCGAGTCGTTGATGCCCACCGCCAACACGAGGATGTCTGGTGAATAGATCAGCGCATCCTGCTCCAACCGCTCCAGGATCAAGTAAATGGTGTCACCGCCCACGCCCGCATGCACGGCTTCCCAGTCCTGGGGCAGGGTAGCGGCCAGGCGGCGCGTCCAGCCACCGCGCTCGTGGTCTGCGGCGCCTTCCGTAATTGAATCACCAATGAATAGGATGGTCTTCATAGGATAGTGTGCGGCGGTATTATAGTTAGTATTAAGTGAGCAGTGAGCAGTGAGCAGTGAGCAGTGAGCAGGACTCGGTTTGTGCTCCTGATGACTGTTCACTCATCACTGTTCACCATGTAGGAAGTGATTATGACCGAAGGCTCTACGCGCGTCCTCGCTATCTCCAACGACCTGTTCTTCATGCCGCAGATTGAAGGTGTGGCCAAGGCAGCCGGCTTCACGTTCGATTGGATCGATACCCCATTATCCGATGAGGCGTTTGTAGCCCGCCTGGCCGCCGTGCCCACCACGCTGGTGGTGCTGGAGCTGGCCACGCGCCTGCCCTGGCAGCAGTGGCTCCCCGCTGCCAGGCAGCAGGCGGCGCTGGCCGATATCCGCTGGCTGGCCTTCGGCCCGCACACGGATGCCAAGCTGCTGTCCGCCGCCCGCAAAGCTGGCGTCCACAAAGTGGTGGCGCGCTCGCAGTTTGCCACCACCCTGCGTGAGATGCTCACGGGAACCAAGGCTTAACCACAAAGACGCAAAGAACACAAAGTTTTATTGTATCTTTGTGGTGAGGTTTAGCTACATGTAAAAAGAGGCGGCCCGCGCAAAAGCACGGGCCGCCTCTTTTTAGATCACTTTAGAAATAACTTATGGAGCAATCTGGCGCAGCTGTTCCATTAACAGCGAGCCACCGCCCGCTGCCAGGCCCACTGCCGCCAGCACTATGCCGCCCAGCAGGCCGGAGACAAAGAAGCTCACGATCCAGCCTACGATCACTGTGATGGCCGTCTGCCCTGTATCCAGGTCCAGCGCCTCTTGAGCCGCTATGAACCAGGAGACCAGGCCCAGGATCGCCCCGATGCAAGCGATCGGGGCAGTGATGCATGCCAGCAGAGGCACGAACGCGCCTGCAACGCCCACTACGCCGACCAGGCTCCAGATCTGCGCCAGGCCCAAGGTGCGCACCATCTCATCAAAGGTTACATCCGCCTTGAACAGAGATTTGCCCAGCCAGGTGATCAGATAGGCGCCCAGGGCAAAGCCCGCCACAGTGATAACTGCGCCCACCACGCCGCCCAGCAACCAGCTGGCAATATCCAGCTGCCCGCTTTCGCCGTAGGCCAGGCTGGCCGCGCTGCCCAACTGGCTGAGCAGGCCCACCACCGCCACAATGCCCCAGGCGGTCTGGGTAAAGCTGGTGTCCTTCTCTACATCTGCATAGACTTGGCGCTTGAATGTAAGTGCGCCGATGATACGTTCCATCAACATAGGTATTCCTCCTAGTGGAAAGATGTTGAGTTCACTAGAGTTAACACCCGTTTCGTGAATCCGTTACCGTAGGTCCTGCAAGCTTGGCACCCCCGCCAGCTGGCGGGCCGCCTGCAGAGCGTTGTATACCGCCTGCACTACCGCCTCGGCGGCAAACGCGCCTACAATGTTGACGTCCGCCTTCTTGCGCCCCGTACTGAGCGCAAAGAGGGTATCGCCATCCAGCATGGTATTCGCCGGGCGCAGGCAGCGCGCCAGCCCGTTGCTGGCCATGGCAGCGACTTTTGTCGCCCCTTCCTTGTCCAGCTCAGCGTTGGTAGCCACTACGCCGATGACCGTGTTGCTGCCCTGCGCCAGGCCCATCACGCTGCGGCCTGCTGTGGTGCGCAATAGTTGCAGGCTGTCGGCGAATTGGCCTTTACCGATCTTGACCGGGCCTTTCCTCACCGAACGCACGCCTGCCAGGATCTCGCCATCCGGCCCGATGACATCGCCAAAGGCGTTCACTGCGATCAACGCGCCCACCTTGACCCCGCCGCCCGCATCCAGCAGCGCGTTGCCAATACCAGCCTTCACCGCCTGGCCCATGCCCAGCAGCTTGCCCACCGTGGCCCCCATGCCAGCCCCGGCGTTGCCTTGGGCGGGCTCTTCGGCGCTGGCGTTCTGGCAGGCCACATACCCCATCTCTGCATCCGGGCGACGTTTGGCCGAGCCAATGCCGAGGTCAAACAGGATGGCGCTGGGCACGATGGGCACGCGGGCCACCCCTACATTGAGACCCACTTTGCGCTCCTCGAGGTAGCGCATCGCCCCGCCCGCCGCATCCAGGCCGAAGGCCGAGCCGCCCGCCAGCATGATGGCGTGGACTTTGCTCACCAGGTGCGCAGGCCGCAATGCGTCCGTCTCACGCGTGCCCGGCGCGCCGCCGCGCTGGTCAACGCCGGCCACTGCGCCTTTCTCCGTAACGATGACGGTGCAGCCGGTGGCCGCCGCTTCGTCATGGGCGTGGCCAACTTTGATACCGGGAATGGCAGTGATGGAGTTGTTTGGCATGGGAGTCTCCTAGTGTGGGAGTGTATCAGAGGACAGTCAGCATTCAGCTAGGGTCTGTCTTTGCGAGCGTTGCGCTGCGCAGCAACGCTGGCGAAGCAATCCCCAGGCTATGGTTGTAAAGACCGCTGCTTCTCTTGTCATTGCCAGGAGTGCTGCCGCTTGCGGCAAACGGACGAAGCAACCTAGCTTTGCGCGCTGATTTAAACTCAGATTGCTTCGCTGGGCTCGCAAAAATGACGTTGTCCCTTCTGTCTTGCGATCAAGTGGAACGAACGAAGCAATCCCCGCCTTCAGAGCGCGGCGGCCTTGGCGCGCAGCACCTCGCCTTCACGCGCATTGCCAGCCATGCTGGCCGCACGCATCAACTCAGAACGCGCCTCGTCCAGGCGGCCGAGTTGGGCCAGCAGCTCGCCGCGTACACTCGGGAGCAAGTGCGAGCTGTGCAACTCTCCCTGCGTGGACAACTGATCGACGATGGTTAGCGCCGCGGCCGGGCCACTCGCCATAGATACCGCCACCGCGCGGTTGAGCTCAACCACCGGGTTAGGAGCCAGCCGGCCGAGCGTCTCATACAACAGCACGATCTGCTCCCAATCCGTCTCCTCAACACTTGGCGCAATGGTGTGGCACTCGGCAATCGCCGCCTGCAGCACGTAATTCCCGCGGCCACGGCCCAGCCTGTCTGCCCGCTGCAATGCGGCACGGCCGCGCTGGATCTGCATGTGGTCCCACTCGGCTCGGTTCTGGTTCGTTAGCAGAATAGGGGTGCCGTCCGCAGCCACTCGCGCAGCAAAGCGTGATGCTTGCAGCTCCATCAGCGCCACCAGGCCATGTACCTCCGGCTCGTGAGGCAGCAGCCCAGCCAGCACGCGCCCCAGGCGCAGGGCCTCGTTGGCGAGCTCAGTGCGTATCCATCGCTCACCGGATGTGGCTGCGTAGCCTTCGGTGAAGAGTAGATACACCACGCCCAATACCGCACTGAGACGCGCACCCCACTCATTCGGCTCTGGCGTTTCAAAAGGCACCTGCGCCGCCGAGAGTGTTTTCTTGGCGCGCACAATGCGTTGTTGCACCGTCGTCACGGGGAGCAGCAGCAAGCGGGCGATCTCCTGCGTGGTCAAGCCCGCCACCACACGCAAGGTCAGCGTTACTTGCACTTCGCGCGAGAGCACAGGGTGACACGCGGTGAAGACCAGGCGCACCACATCATCATCGATTGGTTGCCAATCGTCTTGGGTGCTCTCCGCTAGTGCGTGGGCAATCGCGCGGTAGCGCTGGTCCAGCCGCTCTTTTCGTCGCCAGCCATCTATGGCTTTGCGCTTGGCTACCGCCGTAAGCCAGGCGGCCGCGTTGTGCGGCACGCTAGCCTCAGGCCATTGGTTCAGCGCATCCACCAGCGCCTCCTGAGCCAGGTCTTCGGCCTGGCCCAGGTCGCCGGTCATCTTGGCCAGGCTGGCAACGATGCGCGCACTCTCAATGCGCCACACCGCCTCAATGGTTCGCTGCAAGTCGCTCACCCTGCGATCACCTGTGAGCGGTCTTAGCTTGCGTCGCTAGGGCGGCTCTTCTTGACGTACTCGTTGTCGGCATAATCAGCGAAGGCTTCTTCAGCCGTGGGGATCCGGCGCACTTCAAGCTTGGAGCCCGGCCCAAGCGGGGCGCGGCTCGCCCATTCAATCGCCTCTTCCTTGCTGGAGACTTCCAGGATCCAAAAGCCGTTGAACAGCTCGTGCGTTTCGCCGTAAGGCCCGTCCGTCACAATGGGCGGCTCGCTGGCGAAATCCACTACAAATCCTTCGCTGGCAGGCGCCAATCCCTCAACGCCAGCCAGTACGCCCGCCTTGGCGAGCGATTCGTTGTATGCCCCCATGGCATTGATGATCTCTTCAAAGTCAACCTTCTGGCTGGCTTCGAATGCCTCTTGGGTGTCGCGCATGATCAGCATGTACTTCATGGCAGTTCTCCTCTCGTGCGAGGCCGCCCGTTGCGGCCTGCTACTATCACGTCGAACAGGATCACCCAAAATCGACAGCCGCTAATCGTCACTCTCATCCTCACGGATCTCTTGCATACGCCGCGAGAGATCCGGCACCTTGCGCCCGTACTCGTGTGCCAACAGGGGGGAGCTGATGATGAAGTCCGCCGTAGCCCTGTTCGAGGCGGTGGGAATGTTGTGCAGCACCGCCAGACGCAGCAAGGCCTTCACATCCGGGTCGTGCGGCTGCGGCTCCAACGGGTCCCAAAAAAAGATGAGCACATCGATCTCGGCCACGGCGATTGCCGCGCCCAACTGCTGGTCACCGCCCAACGGGCCGCTCAGGAAGCGTGTGACGTGCAGCCCGGTCGCCTCGCCAATGCGTGTGCCGGTGCCGCCGGTGCCATACAGCTCGTGATTGACCAGCGTGTCTTTGTTATATAGCACCCATTTGATCAGATCTTTCTTGCGGCCGTCATGCGCCACCAAGGCAATGCGTTTTTTGGCAGGTAGTGTGTGGATTGGCATAGTTAACCCGCGTAGATCAATTCGGTTTGCGGCGCGCCCAGGAACTCACAGCCGCTCTCGGTCACCACGATGTCTTCTTCCAGGCCAACGCAGCCGTAGCCTGGCACCATCAAGGTCGGCTCGATCGTATACACCTGGCCCACTTCCAGCGGCAGGGTGGGGGTTTCACCGTACTTCTCCCACAGCGGGCCGATCAGGCCCCCGCCGTCATGTACGCTGCGGCCCATCTGGTGGCCGAGGGCGTGCTTGAACTCAATGAAGCCGCCGTCTATCACGATCTTGCGCGCCACGCTATCGATCTCTACGCCGCGCACGCCCGGCTTGATCATCGCCACGGCCGCCTCCAGCGCGGCACGCGCCGTATCGAAGCCGTGCTGCACTTCTTTGGGCGCTTGGCTCTCGCCCGGGCGCAGGACATACATCACCCGCTGAATATCTGAGGTGTAGTCTTCCTGCAGTACGCCAAAATCAAAATGCAGGATATGGCCGGGCTCCACTTTGATATCCGTGGGCGCGGCGTGGCCGATAGGGCTGTCGGGGCCGGAGTTGACCGCCGGGCAGAACTTCTGCTCCCAGGCAAAGCCCAGCCCGCGTGCGAGCGTCTCGGCATGCATATGAGCCGAGATGTCGCGCTCGGTCTGGCCCACTTTGACGAAGGGGTAGGTGGCGGTGTAGATCTCGGCGGTGCTGGCGATCGCTGCACGGATGCGGCGCTGCTCCTCGGCCGTCTTGCGCCCGCGCACGGCGTTGATGACCGGCTCGGCCGAGACGATGCGCTCGGCATAGCTGCCCAAGTACTCACGCAGTAGCTCGCCGAGGCCGCTGCTCAAGCCATCGGCGAACGGGTCATTGCGTGAGATGTTGACGGCGATCTCTTTTGGATTTAGCCGCTGGATGGTGTCCTGCAGCGCCTGGCGCACCGATTGGTCATAGCCCACAATGGTGTCATATGCGCCGGTGTTGTGCGCCGTGTCTGCTTCCAGGTTGCCCAGGATGGCAATGCGCTCCCCGCTGCGCGTCATGATCAAAGCACTCTGCCAGGTCAGGTCGGCGCCAAAGATGATCGGCAGCATGGGGTCGCCTGCCGCACGCGTCTCGCGTACGAAGGTCAGCCACATATCCACGCCCTTCTCCTGCAGAATGCTCACCGCTTGCTGTGTTTTCTCTTGTACGAGTGTTGCCATATGAACTCCGATTGCTACTTGGTAATTAGCAACTGGTAATTACCAATTGCCAATTACTGGTTTGCTCCTACCAAGCGTAAGCCTCAGGCGCTTCACCACCCGGGCCAGGCCAAACCTCGTCCAGCTTCTTCATCGCCTCTGCATCCAACGTGAAGGCCAGCGGCTCCAGCGCCGTCTCTAACTGTTCCAGCGTGCGCGGCCCAATGATCGGTGCGGTCACCACCGGGTTGGCCAGCAGCCATGCCATCGCTACTGTGGCCGGGCTGGCGCCCAGTTGCTTGCACAGCGCTTCATAATCCTTGTGCTGCTGCTCGCGGCGCTTGATCTGCTCCTGGTTGCGGTCATCCGTGCGGCGGCTGTCCTTCACCTTCTCGAAGGCGCCGGCCAGCGTGCCCGCCGCCAGCGGGCTGTAAGGGATCAGGCCCAGGCCGTATTCGCGGCAGGCCGGGATGAGTTCCTGCTCAATGCGGCGGGCGGCCAGGTTGTACAAGCTCTGCTCGCACACCAGACCCATGAAGTTGCGCGCCTTGGCCTCGGCTTGCGCCTGGGCAATGTGGAAGCCGGCAAAGTTGCTGCTGCCCACGTAGATCACCTTGCCTTGCTGCACCAGCACTTCCATCGCCTGCCAGATCTCCTCCCACGGCGTGTTGCGGTCGATGTGGTGCATCTGGTACAGGTCAATGTAATCAGTCTGCAAGCGCTTCAGGCTGGCGTCACACGCCTGGCGAATGTGCAGGGCAGACAGGCGCTTCTGGTTGGGCCAATCGCCCATCTCGCCATAGGCTTTGGTGGCCAGCACCACCTTCTCGCGCCGGCCGCCGCCCTGGGCGAACCAGCGCCCAATGATGTTCTCGGTAACGCCTTCGCCCTTCTTCCAGCCGTATACATTGGCGGTGTCGAAGAAGTTGATGCCCAGCTCCAGGGCGCGGTCCATGATGGCGAAGCTATCGTCCTCAGTGGTCTTGGGGCCAAAATTCATTGTGCCCAGGCACAGGCGGCTGACTTGCAGACCGGTTCGTCCTAAATAGGTATATTGCATATCCATAGCAGCTCCGTTAGTTCTGCGCCGGCACAGCGGCCGGTTGAGAGTGAGATTTTTGCGTCAGCGTGTTCAGGTACAGCGCTTCTGTTGCCAGCGAGAGCGTTAGTCCGGCCGCGGCCAGCGGAACGCCGGGCAAGCCCAGAGCCGTGCCGCCGATCAGCACCGTGCTCAGCACCACCAGCTCCAGCACCATCGAGAGCGCCAGTGGCCGCGTGTTGCGCTGCGCGGTCAGCAAGCCGCGTGAGAGCATCACCGCTGCCACCATCAGCGGCAGCAGCACGCCCAGGCGTGCGCCTGCCTCCGCCACCAGCGAGAGCTGCGTATCTACGCCAATCAGCGTATGGAAATACACATCCGAGAGTGGCGTGAAGGCCACCAGCGCCAGCAGCAGCGTGCACGCCCAGCCTACGTTGTAGCTGAAGCGCCGCAAGGCGGGTTGGCTGCCGGCGATCTCGTGATGGGCGATGACCACTTCGGGAATGGCCACCACCACGGCGCGGCTGATGAAGAACAAGCCATTCAGCACCGGCCAGGCGGCCAGCGCCGTCTCCGGGTCCGTGCCACGCGCCAACGCCGCCGCGATCAACGGTTGGGTGAGCAGGAACAAGAGATTGCTCATCGCCAGCGGCCAGTGGAAATTGACCAGTGCGCCGTAGCTCAGGTCGGGAGCACTCAGCGTGCTGGCCGCGCCGAACTTTTCGCGGACCAACTCGGCCGAGGCCATGTGGGCGTAGATCGCCTCGGCGATAACGCCCAGGCTCAGCGCCAGCGCTCCGGTGGCGATGCCAGGCGCCTCCGTGAACACGGCCATGACAGTCGCCACGCCCAAAGAGACCAGCAAGCGCACTAGCGTGCCTTTGCCCACCGAGGCGCTGTTGCCAAAGCGAATGAGGATGCCCTGGCGGAAGCGCCGCCAGGCGATGGCTGCGCTCCACAGCAGCATGAGCTGCAAGCCCAGCTTGACCGAGGCCAGCAGGCTCTCCGGTGTGCCCATCCAACCCTTGACGACAATATCAAACAAGGGCGACCAGGCCAGCAGTGCCTGCAGCAGGGTGGTGGCCACCATCAATTGCACCGTGAAGCGGCGCAGCATGGCATAGTTTTGCGGGCTGCGCGCCAGCGCCGTGCTGGTGGCCAGCAGCGAGATCACCGGGCTCTCGATGGTGATGCTTAGCGAGGCGGCAATGCCGAAGGCGGCGATCATGTGCACGCTCTCCGGCAGGCGCGCCAAGGCGGCGTTGATGTAGGGCATCTCGAGCGCCATCAAAAGCCAACTGGCCGCCAGGGGCAGCCAGGTCAACAAAATTCGTTTTTGGGTAAGCGGTGAAGCGGGGTTTTCAGCGGTAGCGTGCATATCTGCTGAGTGTACCAAATAGCGGTTAGCTGTTAGCAATTAGCTGTCAGCCTACACCGCCATTATGTCTTTGCGAACCGAGCGATAGCGAGGCGAAGCAATCCCCAAGCTAAACCAGGCTGGTTCTTGAAATGCCCTAAAGGATTCCTCACTTCGTTCGGAATGACTGAAATGCGGAACTGCGCAGCCCTCAAACTATGCAGCCCTCACCCCGGTGAACTCAATACCAGATGATTTGCCAGCGCCCTCTTCCTTAGGGAGAGGGGATACTCCCGCAGGGAGTGGGGTGAGGGAATGTAGTAGCCTCGAAAACATGGCTGGTCAAGCTCTAATCTCTAATCTCCAATTACCAATTACTAATCCTCCAATTCCCAATCTCTACTCCTTCCCATCCCTTGATAGAATCCACCACAGCCCAATGGACGTCCAGCACCGCTCCGGCATCCTGCTGCACATCACCAGCCTGCCCGGCCGCTTCGGCGTCGGTGACCTTGGGCCACAGGCATATGCCTGGGTAGATTTCCTCGCCGCCAGCCACACGCGCTGGTGGCAGACCCTGCCGCTTGGCCCCACCGGCTACGGCGAATCGCCGTATCAGTCCTACTCCTCGTTTGCTCTCAACCCCCTGCTCATCAGCCCCGAGCTGCTCGCCCAAGAGGGCCTGCTCGACGTTGCACATCTGCACGCTGCCCCCAACTTCCCCAGCCACTATGTAGACTTCGCCGCCGTCACTGACTGGAAACACAGCCTATACCAGACCGCCTACGCGCGCGTTGAGTACGCGCCCGCCTTGCAAACTGAGTTCGATGCTTTTTGCAGCGCCCAGGTCAACTGGCTGGATGACTACAGTCTGTTCATGACTCTCAAAGATCAATACGGCCAGCAAGCCTGGCCGCATTGGCCCGCCGCCCTGCGCGGCCGCCAGCCGGCGGCTTTGGCTGCCGCCCGCCAGCAGTTTGCCGAGCCGTACCGCTTCTATGCCTTTCAGCAATTCTTGCTCTTTCGCCAATGGAATCGCCTGCGCGCCCACATGGCCGCCCGCGGCGTGGGCGTGATCGGCGATCTGCCCATCTACGTGGCGCATGACAGCGCCGATGTGTGGTGCCGCCCAGACCTGTTCGAGTTGGACGCAACCGGTGCGCCGCTGCGTGTCGCCGGTGTGCCGCCCGATATGTTCAGCGCCACCGGCCAATTGTGGGGCAATCCGCTCTATCGTTGGGATTTACATAAGAAGGATGGCTACGCTTGGTGGCTCAATCGCCTGCGCGCCACCCTGTCGCTTTCCGATATCATCCGCCTCGATCATTTCCGCGGCTTCGCCACCTACTACGCCATCCCTGCCAGTGAAGACACCGCCATGCAGGGCACCTGGGAATTTGGCCCGGGCGCAGATTTCTTCAACACCGTCGAGCACCAGCTCGGCCATTTGCCACTGATCGCCGAAGACCTCGGTGGCGAGGCCGCGCCTGAGGTCATCGCTCTGCGTGATCACTTTCATCTGCCTGGCATGAAAGTATTCCAGTTTGGCTTTGAGTCAGATCGAGAGCATCCCTTCTTGCCGCACAACTATCCGGTCAACTGCGTGGCCTACTCTGGCACGCATGACAATGACACCTTCCTCGGCTGGTATGCGCACGCCCCGCAAGTGCAGCGCCAGTTTTGCCTGGAGTACATCGGCACGGATGAAAAGCATCTGGCCTGGGATATGCTGCGCATGCTGTGGAGTTCGCAGGCCGCGCTCACCGTAGCGCCCATTCAGGATTTTCTGGAGCTTGGCAGCCCGGCGCGCATGAATGTGCCCGGCACGCCGTTGGGCAACTGGCACTGGCGCGTGGATGGCGCCGCGCTCACATCTGCTTTGGCTCAACGAATCGCCGACCTCAACGCGCGCAATCACCGTACGGCTTAATATTCTTCACCACAAGACACAAAGAGCACAAAGTTTTTTTATCTGTGTTCATCTGTCGAAAATTCCCTGCTGTGTCTTTGTGGTGAGGTTTGCTGCCTGACAAAGCGCTGCCCAGAATAACAGCCTTCGGGGAACTGTCATTCCGGGCAGCTGTGGTTTGGCAGCGCCAACCCACTAAGGAGAAGTGCACGGGAAAGGTTAATATCCGTGCAACTTGCCCCCAGTATAGAAAAAACGACCCCGTTAGGGGTCGTTTTTTAGCTACTTCTTTTTCTTGGCCGCGGTCTTCTTGACCTCAGCTTTCTTGGCCGCCGCCTTTTTAGCAGGCGCCTTCTTGGCAGGCGCAGCTTTCTTGGCTGCGGGCTTGGCCGCCTTCTTTGCGGGGGCTTTCTTGGCCGCCGGCTTTTTAGCCGCTGCCTTCTTGGCCGCCGTCTTCTTCGCAGGCGTTGCCTTCTTCGCCGCGGTCTTCTTGACCGCAGCAGCCTTCTTCGCAGGTGCAGCCTTCTTAGGCGCTGCTTTCTTCACGGGCGCTGCCTTCTTGGCTACTGGTTTAGCCACGGGCTTCGGCGCCTCCGCCTTGGGGGTGGGGGCTGCCGGGGCAGGCGTTACCGGTGCGGGCTTGGGCGCTACGGGCGCCGGGGCGCTGGCAGCTGGCTTGGCTGCGCCGGAAGGCGACCCCGAAGGGGACCCCGCAGGGGACCATTCCGGGGCGAAGCGCATCAGCTGGTCACGCGGCACCACATTGGTGCGGGCGCAGCGCGGGCAATAAGCGTTGTAATGCTTCCAGCCCTTGGCCTCGATCTGGTCGAGCGCGGCGTGGATCGTTTCCTGGTTCAGGGTGAAAGGGGTGTGGCAATGCGTACAGCGTACAAGCATGGTTAACTCCTTTGTCGGTATGGCAATTATACATCTGGCGTTTGCGCCGCAGGCTTCAGCGTTGCAATTAAGATTCCTATAAGGATCAAGACCGCGCCGGCCAGCTTCAGCCCGCCCGGCATCTCGCCCAGCAGCAGCACCGCCAGGATCGTGGAGCTCACCGGCTCACCCAGCAGCGCAATCGAAACATAGGAGGCGGGCAGGTGCGCCAGCGCCCAGTTGAAGCTGGAGTGGCCGACAAGCTGTGGCAGCACGGCCAGCAGCAGCAGATACACATAGGTCATCGGCGCAAAGCCGAAGGCGGGCTGCCCGGAGAATGGCACCAGCGCCACCAGCACCACCGCCGCCACACCATATACAAGGAAGATATACGCCGTCAGCGAGAGCTGCGGCCGCAGCTTGCGCCCGATGAGGATATAGCCTGCCCCGGCCCACGCGCCCACCAGCGCCAGAAAGTTGCCATAAAACGCGCGCCCGGCTACAAATTCGCTCAGCGGCGGGCAGCTCAGGCTGCCGGCTGCCAGGCTGCAGCTATCACTCAGCGCCACCACCACGCCGCCCGCCAGTGCCACCAGCATGCCCAGCAGCACGCCGCGGCCCAGCCTCTCCTTCAGCACCAGCGGCGCCAGCAGCGCTACCCACAGCGGGTTGGTGGTCACCAGCACCACCGAGCTGGCTACGCTCGTATATTCCAACGAGAGGATCCAGCTGGCAAAGTGCACCGCCAGCAGCACGCCGCTCAACGCCGCCAGGGCGTAACCCTTGCGGTTGAGCCCACGCAGCTCGCCGCTGTGGCGCGGCAAGGTCAGCGGGATCAGGATCAGCGCAGACAGCGCCATGCGGTAGGCGGCGATCACCAGCGAGCCTACCTCTTGCTGCGCATAGCGGATCAGCAACGAGGACGATGCCACGGCAAATATGCCCAGCAACAACACCACATGCGGCGGAAGTTTGGGGTGGGTGGGGTCGCTCACGGCCGAATGTGTACTTTTCTTGACAAAGGGGAAAGGCAGAGACTACAATCGCCTCTGGCATTGTAACTTAACCTACTTTTGGCCGTTTTCTCACTTGAAAGGAGTCCTAAATGGCTTTCACTCTCCCCTCTCTGCCTTACGATTTCAACGCTCTCGAGCCACACATTGATGCCCGCACCATGGAGATTCACCATGGCAAGCATCATCAGGCCTATGTCAACAACCTCAACGCCGCCATCGAGAAACATCCTGAGCTGGCGGGCAAGTCGCTCGAAGACCTGCTGAAGGACCTCAACGCCGTACCCGAAGACATCCGCACCGCCGTGCGCAACAACGGCGGTGGCCACTTCAACCACAGCCTGTTCTGGGAAGTGATGTCCCCCAAGGGCGGCGGTGAGCCCACCGGCGCCCTGGCCGATGCCATCAACAAGGCCTTCGGCGATTTTGCCACCTTCAAAGAGAAGTTCGCCGCCGCCGCTGCCGGCCAGTTCGGCTCTGGCTGGGCCTGGCTCATCAAAGAAGGCGATGGCGTTGCCATCGCAGCCACCCCCAATCAGGACAACCCCATTTCCAATGGCAAGACCGCCATCCTGGGTGTGGATGTCTGGGAGCACGCCTACTACCTCAACTACCAGAACCGCCGCCCGGATTACGTAGGCGCCTGGTGGAACGTGGTCAACTGGGAAGAAGTCGCCAAGCGCTTCGCCGCCTAAGCGCTTCCTCGCCTGAGGGCGTACACAGCAATACGCAAAAGACATGGGCCAGTAAATTTTTACTGGCCCATGTACTTTCCGCTAAAAGAGGGCTAGCAAAAATAACAACCAGGGTGTAGAATTGCCTCAACGGAGATTTGCAAATGACCCACATCATCACTAGCTTGTGCCTGCGCGACGGTGGTTGCGTAGAGGTTTGCCCGGTTGAATGTATCGTTCCCGGTATGCCCCAGGATCAACACCCCTGGTACTACATTGACCCTAACACCTGCATTGACTGCGGTGCCTGCATCCCCGAGTGCCCCTTTGAGGCCATCTACACCGAGGATGAAGTGCCTGATGCGTACGAAGCCAAGGCGGACCAGAAGCAGGCCAAGCCGGCCGGCACCCCTGGTTTTGCTGAGCACTACGAAGGCAGCAACCACCACGGCCACGCCGTGGTGATGGACACGGTTAAGACCCTCACCGCAGGCGAGACGCTTAACCTCCGTGACGACATCCAGGCTAACTACGACTACTTCACCAGCGGCCCCGGTTACTGGGACGGCTGGCAGCAGCACGCCAAGTAGCCTGAAAGCAAAAGAAACAAAGAGCCCGCCAATTGGCGGGCTCTTTGTTTTAGTACTAGTGCGCTTGGCTGCTCGCCGCCGCGGCCTGGCGCCGGGCACGCACGCGCTGCGCCAGGTCCAGCAGGGCGGCCAGCGCCTTCTGCCCCCACGCGCCCCCGATGCGCTGTGAAGAATTTGTCAACTGCTAGTTCCTGATGCTTAGTGATTCTGGGTTACGAAGCCACTGTTAGTTCACCCTCTCTTAGTGCTTTTAAGATTGTGAAGTATCTGTGTGTGCCCATGACGCCTAGTAATAGGAATAGAACAGCTCCAACATAAAAAGTAAATGATGCTAGATAAATAGGGGCATTAGAACCTGAACGTACTATTAGCGCACCACCCAGAATGCCTGCGCCAACTAGAAAGGATTGGATTAACCCACCAAGGAGGGGAAGTTTCATTTTGGTTGAGAATTCTTCAAGTTGATTTCTTGTAACTGAGTACGATTTAGGCGAGAAATATAGTGCCAGAAGAGCGAAAAGAGGGAGACTTATGATGTAAATAACAACCAGTAAATCACCCCGCGGAGTGCTTCTAAAAGTAAATAGCACTTCCAGTGAGATTTTCAGCAAAAGAATGGTCAGACAGTTCAAGAACAGAGTGCCAAGGGTGGCAGAGACAATCATTTTCTGCATTCGCCTCTTTCTGCGCGCTATAGATTTGTCAATCCATTTCAGACTAATCACTGCTAAGAGGCAACTAGAAGTAATCAGGAGTCCAGGTAGGATGTTTAGCGAGCTTGTAAAGCTTGTGCGGGAAACTAGAACTGAGAGTATCCAGAAGGTGATAAGTACAAACAAAGAATCTAGCGCGGACCTGATGTGATTGTTCTTTAAAGTCGCGTCATATTCTGCCGCGACTTTGCGGATAGCTTCTTGGCTTGGTTTAGTCATCGCATTGGATTTAAAGATTGTAGAGTATATCCCGTAGAGAATCTCCGCAAAGTTCCATGTTTTATGGGTCGCACCCTTTACTGTCTAGATATAAATCTTGTTAGCGCGCCTCTCTATAACGCCTGCAACATGATGATCCATTGGTGCTCAACCCGCCGCAGCCAGCGCCGCCGCGGCCTGGCGGCGGGCACGCACGCGCTGCGCCAGGTCCAGCAGGGCGGCCAGCGCCTTCTGTCCCCACGCGCCCCCGATGCGCATCGCCGCGAAGAACAGCGCCAGCGCCACCACGCTGGTGTAGGCGGCGGCCGCCTCACCGAACGCCGAGCTCAGTATGAGCTCGATCAGGCCCATGTGCGGGCTGCCAAAGCGCCACAGCAGCCAGCCGGCCAGCACGCCCAGCAGCCAGCCGCCAAAGCCAGCGATGCGCTTGCTGCCGCCCATCGCCAGCCACAGGCCCAACCCGCCGCCCAGAATAGCGGCCAGCAGGTAGCCACTACGCAGCCCGAGCTGCTGCGCCAGATGCGTGCTAGGTGCCGGGCCGCCAAAGGCGGCTAGCAGCCAGGCGGCGAGGGTGCCAGTTGCGGCGCTGAGTGCAAGTATGCGGATGTGTGATTTCATGTTTCCCTCCTGCAACAAATGAAAACATGTATTTAAGTTGAGTTCGTTGTACCATGGCGGCTTGAATTCTTGTAAAACACATAACCTTTTATTGTTGCCTCTACTTCGCGACTCGTCTGGGTTCAGAACAACAAGCTGAAGACAAGCACTAATAGACCAGCCATAAAGAGCCAGAGCAACAATACGCGATCTCGCATCTGTCTATACACATAGAGACCTCCAACCCACATCAGACCTGTGATTGACCAAAGCAGGCTGTCTGGAAAAAATGAAGCAATAGCCAGGAGCACAAAATACGAGAAGCAACCAAGCAACCCTAGTTTGGGATAGGCAAACTTGTTCAGAAATAAATGCAAGGAACGTGATACTCCCGATGGCAATGCTTCTGCATACAGGGCAGCTTGCTGATAGTTCTTTCTAAACATTTCAAATTGCACCAGGTATCTATAAAGTCCTTTGGCGCCTGGATGGACTTCAAGTAGAGCATGTACTATTGTTTGTGCTTCCGCCAGATTCTTGTTTTGAATTAGCCCCTCTACCAGTAGAATTTTTGCAAAACTGGCTCCGGGGAATTTCTCTATGGTTGCACGGATTGCCTTGATGGTTTCTGTGTGCCATGGGCGCTTCTTTTTGGCCAGCAAAAAGAGATGCATCTCCGCAAGTTGTAAGTCATAGCCTGTGCATTGCTGCTGAATTTCTGCATACAGTCCGTTCGCCTTTGTGGTTTCCCCCTTTATTGCCTTATATAGAGCCGCGTGTACCAGGTTCTCACAATCCTGTTTGGTCGAAAATGCCTTGCCAATGCGATCAAATAGGGGCGTTAAGTAAGACGAAAAGAGGTTTTCATATGCTGGCATTATGTGTCATTTCCTCCATTCAAAAAGAACTCAAAACCAGCAGCGGCAACTGCAATAATACCAATTGCTGCTCCGACCACTACAGCTGCAGGTACCGATAGGCTGGCTAGTAAAATCCCTGCTCCAATGAGCACGGTCGCGGCAACGGCCTTTGGCCAAATTTGTTCTATTCGTACATAATAACCAGTACTTGAGCTTACGGTTCCAATTGTTGGATCAAGGGGTATATCCTTTTCTACTATTCCTTTTATTTCCAATGTTGCATTGCCAAAGCTGCCCAAGGACTCAAATGAAAAATAGAGGGTACTTCGTGGCAATGAGTCGAGATTAACCCCCACACCAAATTCCGGGGTTTTGTCATCAAGTACGCGAACAACATATTCAAACGGAGCTAAATGAGAAACAAAAGTTACCTCAGGATCAGTAATAGAGTTTGCTGGATTCCCAAATGGGGTATATGAGAGCTCTGCATACTGGCCAACCTCTGAATTGGTCGGTAATCTAAAATAGGGAAGATGCCTTGTTTCAAACGCTGGTAAGTTTCCGCTAATGGGAAAATCGCGGAGAAAATCAATGAAGTCTAGAGGCCAATTTATTGGAGGAGAAGTTGGCTGAATTGCTGCATCCGCCAACTCCCCTTCACGCCACGCCTCATAGCTGGCCTGCCTGGCTTCTGCGGCCCTGCGATTCTCCACGCCTTGCACCCAGGCCTTGCCGGCATGCGTCATCCACAGGTTGTACAGCCCCTCCGGGTTGTTTAGCATACCTAACGCTTGGTCTATCGGCAGGTGTGGGAACATAGCCAACAGCTCGGCATCGGTAATATCGCGCGCCTGCAGGTCGATCAGAGCCTTGCGCAGGGCAGCCATGTCCTCTTGCTTCTGCTGCAGGGCGGCCTGCGAGTAGACGTTCTCGCGCCACAGCCATTCCACCGTGCCAGCCGTCAGCTGGCCTGTGTTGGCCGCGTAGATGGCGTTCGCCAGGTCCACATGTGGGAACAGAGCATGGAACGCGGCCGGCGTCAGCGTGCCGTTGGCCAGCATGCGCAAGGCCAGCTCCAGCCCGGCCAGGCCTTCGGGCAGTTGTGGGGTTGACGGAGGGCCGGCAGGTTTTTCCTCCGCCTTGCGCAGCGCTTCCTGAGCGAGCGTAAATTTCACCACCTCATCCCAGGTCTTGGGGTTGAAGTTGGGGTTGGCGGCCTCACTGCCCGAGACCACCGGTAGGGCGATGGTTTGGCCGGGCCGCAGCATCGAGACCCCGCCGTTGGCGTCGATCAGTTGGCCCGCCAAATGCTGTTTACTCGCCTACAATCTCACTGACATCGTAGAGTCGGAGTTCAACAGTTCCACATATAGCATCATTTGTCGTAGGCGCGCAAAGAAGCGTACCAATTTGGCTGCCGGTTGGATCCCAAACCATCCTCATGAAGCTTCCGTTTCCAATTTCAAAAAGTTGGTCAGTTGAAACTTTGTAGAGCCATAACTTCAAATCGGAGGCCTTGGTGCTAAATTGATCCTGAAATGCTACAAAAGCCACCCAATCACCTTTGGGTGACCACTGCAGAAAACCCGGACTTCTAAAGCCTGTTTGGAGTTCTGATAGTTCATTTGTTACGGGATTTAGCGAATATAGGGATATTGCAGCCCCGATTTTAGCAATACCCGTCAGGCTATCTCGGAACGCAGCGCCGAAAAAAAGTATCTGTAAACCATCGGGAGACCATGCTGGGCTATCTGCAATGCCGCGTATGTCCCCTTCAGGTTCTATGAAAGGTTGAGCCATATTCCAACTTCGCCCGCCTTGGTGTAGCGTAAGCTCAACCGGTCCATACATATCTGGATAGAGCCAGAAAATTGTGCCTGAAAGAGAGTCGTTGAAGGCTTGTAAGCCCCTGCTCATGTCAGGACTCCAAGTGTATGCACGTAAAGCTGGACTTCCAGGCAGGTTGACAGATACCAGCTTGGTCGATTCGTTCGTCTCTTTTGAAAACTTCACTAGGTAGGGTGTGTTACCAGAATTGCAGGACAGCACGTATCCGATATCGTCATTAGGCAGCAAGGCAAACCCAGAGCGTCTTCCCCATATACATATGTGACTGTCATCAAAAAAAAGAGGCACATATGTCTGTTCCCGAAGGTTTACAAGTAATTGTTCATCACGCAGTACGGATGTGCTTACGACTGCAGACAGGCCCAAATCGTTACTCCATATTAACGACCAGCGCAATCCGGGGATGTTCTGTAGTGAAATCGGTATTTCAAGCTCCTTATAGCTTACCAACTCTACATGCTGTGTTGATTGGCTACAGGCTATGAGTAACAATTGGCTAAAAAGCAATGCTAATATCGCTGGGAGGCGCCTAATCTTCACAGCATTCTCCTTCTTGATTTTAACTAGATTAATCACGGTTCAAGCAACCATAAATTAGTTGCAAACCAGAAAACAGGGTGCTTTTCGTCTAGTAGAACTCTTGGGTCGCTCG
This sequence comes from Anaerolineales bacterium, assembly GCA_035446285.1. Classification (GTDB taxonomy): domain Bacteria; phylum Chloroflexota; class Anaerolineae; order Anaerolineales; family UBA11579; genus JAMCZK01. The sequence goes on along the minus strand of DAOMSJ010000003.1, from coordinate 213,089 downwards.
CCCAAAGTTTAAAATAAATTATTGCGGCTTTCCCCGCGATAAAAACCTGGCAGGGGGGTAACCCGCATGCTGGATCGGCATACCATTGAGTTAGTTCTTGTCTCTCTTCCTCAATAACGTCTCGTTTGATTACCCAACTTCTGTAGATATTCCCGCTCCACAGAAAGAACTCTTCAGCGTTGGAGGGTTTGACGTCTGCCTGTTCAACACCGTGATCAGTAAATGTTTGTTCTGCATCCCCCCAACGCGGGTATGTCTGTGCATTTAGAGCGGGGTCTTCGGAGTGAAGTGCCTCGAAGAATAGAGCCCATTTATTGGCCAACTCAATTTCGCTGAGAGACATCTCTCGTGGAGTAACCCCTGACTGGTAGAGAGCATATCCATCTTGAATGCCTACTAGTATATGCGCGTCTACTATAGAGAGCCAACTTCCTTGTTCTGCCCTATTTCTGTCAGCAAAGGACCTCAAAATACCTTTGATGTTGTTGAACCAATCTCCTGCACCAGTTTGTTCTACAACTTTATCAAACCATTCAATGCGTTCATAAATAGACATGGAATCGATTTGAGCAACTGAACATTGAAATCCCAGCAGGCGTCCTGTTTGAGGGTGGAGGCCGCAGCCCTCTAGTGAACTTAGATAGCCGAACAAAAGCGCCGCGGCTGTTACCCCGCCAGCAATGAGCCCTAGGGCCTTTTTGTGTTTTCGATCTCTAGTGGTGCTAGTTTTCTCTTCCTCGGCCTTCTTCAATGCCTCCTGTGCCAGCGTGAACTTCGCCACTTCGTCCCAGGTCTTGGGGTTGAAGTTGGGGCTGGCTGCTTCGCTGCCCGATACCTGCGGCAGCGCAATCGTCTGGCCGGGCTGCAGCATCGAGACGCCGCCGTTGGCGTCGATCAGTTGGCCCGCCATGCGCTGGTTGCCGTATATCTTCTCAGCAATGCTGAACCAATTGTCACCCGCCTGCACGCTGTAGGCGCCACCGCCCATTGTGGTTTCGTTGGCCGCCTGGCGCGCCTGCTCGTTCAACTCGCCCCCGGTGGGGCTGTAAGCCCCCTTGCCCTTCAGGGCGTTGTGGGTGATCAGGCGCGCCTGCTCGATACTGATGTTTGGGTCGGCCCCCGCCGCCAATACTTGCGCCATCACTTCTTTGTCGCTCAGATGCGCCGCCAGCAAGTTGTTGGCACCGCCGCCCATGTTGGTTTCGTTGGCCGCCTGGCGCGCCTGCTCGTTCAGCTCGCCCCCCGTTGGGCTGTAAGCCCCCTTGCCCTTCAGGGCATTGTGAGTGATTAGGCGCGCTTGCTCGATACTGATGTTCGGGTTGGCGCCAGCCGCCAATACTTGCGCCATCACTTCTTTGTCACTCAGATGTGCCGCCAGCAGGTTGTTGGGGTGTGTGGCAAACGGGTCAGGCTCATTGCGGCGGCGTTCTTCTTCATCGCGCCGGTTTTTCTCCGCCATGGCAATTGCTGTCGCAGCGGCCGCCAGCGTCAGCGCCGCTGGCCCCCACACCGCCGCATTGGCCGGGGTGGCCTGCTGCAGCTGCTGCACAAAGGCCGGCTGTGGTTGCAATGCTGTGATCACACTCACTGAGGGTTGCGCATTGGCAAAGCTGGCTGAAGGGGGCGGTGTATCCCTCTCGTTGGAAGGCACGAAGGACTGCAATGGGCTGGCTTGTGCTCCACCGTCTTCTGTGCTCAGACCCACCGCGTCCGGTTCAGGAATGCTGATGCACGCCGTGCGGCTCGAAGAATTTCCGGATGCATCCTCTACATAAACTTGCAGACCATAGTCACCAATCGGGGCCACGCTGCCATCACTAAACGTGCGGTTCCATACCCAACCCTGTGGGGGCGTGCTAAAGATTTCTGTAAGGCTTTGGCTGCCGTTGCTCACCGTCAGGCTCACCAGGCTGATCGGCGCCGCACCCGGCCCCGCGTCAAGATCCAAAGCCTGCCAGATTGGCCAGCAGCCAGACGAGAGGTTGATATACGGCACGGCATTGTCTACCTGCACACTCACCTGCACCGGCGCGCTGTAGTGCCCGGCCTGGTCCTCAGCGTATACCTGTATCGTATAGTCCCCGTTGGGCACTTCGGTGCTATCCCAGTGCAGTTGCCATGCGCCACCGGATGTGGTGATAGTCTGATTGAGTGAACCGTTGAGCGAAAAATGCACCGCTACCACGCCACTGGTAGCGTCGCTGGCGGCGCCAGCTACCAAAGCGCTGCCGCGCGCCGGGGCATCGTACATGTTCAAGCTGATCGTTGGCGCAGCACTATCGCGCCCCAGCGATTGCGCTGCCGTGTAGCTTTCCTGCCCAGCCTCGTCCACCGCACGGAACACAACACTGTAGCTGCCATCACTGCTGATCGTGGCGCTGGTGTCCTGCCAACCGCCGCCATCCACTTGCACTTGCTGCGCGGCAAGGCCGCTGGTGGCGTCTGCGCCCACCGCAGTCAGCCCAATAGTGCCAACATACCAGCCACCGTTGCCCTGTACCCCGCTCACCAGCCCAGCAATTGTGGGCAGGTCATTATCTATTTTCAGGGTTTGGCTTCCGCTGCTTGAGCTGTCACCATAACTTGAGAGTGCCCAGTAATTGGCCTCGGCGCTGCCTGGGCTGCCCGGCACGCTGCAACTGGCGCCGGAGCAGAAGAAGTTGTTCCCATCTAAGCTGCCCTCAATGCCTAGAATGCTATAGCTACCCAGCGGTTCATTAGCGCTCAGTTCAATGCTGCCGCTGCCAAGGCACCAGCCGTTGGCGCCGTTTTGGGCACACTGAATTGCGCCCGAGACCGTGGCCTCTGGGTAATAGTGAGTTTCCGTGCGTGTGACTTGGATCGTTTTAAAGGCAGGCGTGCAACTTGCATTGTCAGCGGGGCCGCTCCAGCCACAAGCGGGGATGTAATTACTCGTGCCAGGGTGCTCGTCGCAGGAGTGGATAATGATGCACACTCCCTCAGGCCCAGTGAGCGTCCAGCTGTCATTATCATAATCACGAACCGTCTCAGACTCTGTGACGGTTACCGTGTAATCACGGTCTGGGCCCAGGTAGGCAGCCAGAGCAGGGATGGCCAAGCCAAGTGCGAATGCGCCAGCCAGCACCAAGGCTGGCCACAGCGTCTTCCCCCGTCGATTGCTTAAACTGAGTTTGGGATCACGTACTCTCCCCCTCATGCAATAATCATAACAAACAATAGCGATTAAGCCAGCTTGCAATCTGGTTAACGGTACACAAAAAAGCCCCGCTGCATTGCAGCGGGGCTTTGGTTTATTTTGGTTAGCTGTGCGCCTTAGCGGCGGGCAGCGGCCTTCTTCGGCTTGGCGCCGACGGAGCCGGTGCTCTTGCTGGAGAGGATCGACCAGGCCAGCAGCGCAACCATCACGCCTGCAGCCGCCCACTCGGCGGGGCCGAGCTTATCGATTTGCACCACAACCGGCGCAATGATCACCGAGACCAGGTTCACCACCTTGATCATCGGGTTCAGAGCCGGGCCGGCGGTGTCCTTCAGCGGGTCACCCACGGTGTCACCCACCACGCTGGCCTTGTGGCGCTCGGAGCCCTTGCCCAGATTCTTCTTGGGGGTCTTGGGCTCGTCTTCGATCAGCTTCTTGGCATTGTCCCAGGCGCCACCGGCGTTGTTCATGAACACCGCCAGCAACTGACCCGAGAGGATGATGCCGGCCAGGAAGCCACCCAGCGCGTTCACGCCCAGCAGCAAGCCCACCAGGATCGGGGTCACCACGGCCAACACGGCCAGGGGCACCAGTTCCTTCTGAGCCGCGCCAGTGGAGATGTTGACGGCCTGCTTGTAGTCCGGCTTGACCTTGCCCTTGAGCACGCCACGAGCGAACTGGCGGCGGCATTCCTCAACGATGAGGGCCGCCGCGCGGCTCACGGCCTGAATGGCGTAGGAGGAGAACAGCCAGGGCAGGGCGCCACCGATGAGCATACCCACGAACACCTGGGGCACATCGATGCGAATACCGATGGACTGGATCTGCTCGGCCAGCGGCACGCCAGCGGCGGCCTGGGCACGGCTTACATCCACCAGGTAGGAGCCAAACAGGGCCACAGCCGCGATCACGGCCGAACCGATGGCCACACCCTTGGTGATGGCCTTGGTGGTGTTACCCACCGCGTCCAGGTCAGCCATGATGCGCTGAGCGCGCTTGGTGCTGGCGTCGCCCTTGCCGCTCCACGACATCTCACCGATGCCGTTGGCGTTGTCTGCAATGGGGCCGAAGGAGTCCATCGCCACATTGTTGCCGGTCAGCGTCAGCATGCCGATACCGGTCATGGCGACGCCGTAGAGGATGTAGGTGATCGTCTCAGCAGGGGTGGTGCCGATGCCGCCGAAGAGCAGGATGGAGCTGAAGATGGTGGCGGCGATGACTACCGCAGCCCACACGGAGGATTCGTAGCCCACAGACAGACCCTGCAGAATCAGGGTGGCCGGGCCAGTGTCCGCCGCCTTCTTGATCTCGTCGACCGGCTTCTGGTGCGTGCCGGTGAAGTACTCGGTCATGCGGTCAATCAGGATGGCCAGCAATACACCGATGGCCACGGCAGCGGGGGTGCGCCACCAGCCGCCGGGCAGACCAGCGTCCTTCAGGTAGAACAGCGCCGCAGCGAAGAACAGCACTACGGAGATAGCCGCGGAGGAAAGGAAGCCGCTGAAGATGGCGCTCATGGCGGCGGCAGCGTTGCCTTCCTTACCAGCCTTCACGGCATAGGTGCCGATGATGGAGGAGAGCACACCGATACCACGCACAATCAGCGGGTAGATGATCCATTCGATGTGGCCGGTCAGGGCGTGCAGGGCAACACCCAGGATCAGGCCGGAGACGATGGTCACTTCGTATGACTCGAAGATGTCCGCAGCCATACCGGCGCAGTCACCCACGTTGTCACCCACCAGGTCAGCCACTACAGCCGGGTTGCGCGGATCGTCTTCGGGGATGTCGTTCTCGACTTTGCCCACCAGGTCAGCGCCTACGTCGGCCGCCTTGGTGAAGATACCACCGCCCACGCGCATGAACAGCGCCAGCAGCGTGCCACCGAAGCCGAAGCCCAGCAGGGCGTCCGGCGCAGCAATGCCGAAGTAAATGAAGATGACCGTACCGCCCAACAGTCCCAGGCCGTCGGTCAGCATGCCAGTGATGGTGCCGGCGCGGTAGGCGATCTTGAGCGCGCCACCGAAGGAGTTGCGCGCCTCAGAAGCCACACGCACGTTGGCGTTCACGGCCATGCGCATACCGATCTGGCCCACCAGCAGCGAGAACACCGCACCCAGCACGAAGCCCACGGCGCGGCCGACACCAATGGTGGTGCGAACCTGCTCAGGGCTCATGTTGTGGAAGCGCTCGATCGCCTCAGGGGTGGGGGGCACGATGGCCACCGAGAGGTACATGGCCACCGTCAGGATCACGATCAGGGGGATGATGGTGCGCAGTTGGCGCCCCAGGTAGGCATTGGCGCCGTCACGGATGGCGCCCCATACCTCTTGCATCTTGGGAGTGCCAGCGTCAGCCGCCATCACTTCCTTGCGCAGCCAGAGCGCATACACCAGGCCGAGGATGGCTACGCCAAACACGGCCCAGATGGCTCCGACTTCAAAACCGGTCAAACCTAATTCGTACATGCAAATAACTCCTGTGTAAAAAGTGTTCTTTCCTTAAAAAGCGCCGGTGGCAAATGCCGACGGCGCTTGGTTAGGCGTGCAAGGATGGATTGTAATTTGAGCCTGGGCTTTGCGTCAAGCGTTGCGCCAGCGGGCTCACAGGCCTTTGCCGCCCTGGGTGGCCAGTTCCACACGCTCAGACATGCCAGCGATGAGCGGGCGCGCCTGGGTGATCAGGGCTTGAGTGGCCTGGTCGTCCAGGGAGGCCTGGTGGGCGGCCGGGCTGGTCCACACTTCGCTGACCCAGACGGCGTCCGGCTCACCCGGCTGGCTGCTGACCAGGTAGATCAGGCAATTCGGGTTCTGGCGCAGCCCCTCGGCGGCCTGCAGCAGGATCTGGAGCAGGCCGGGGCCGTTGCCGGGTGTGGCCGTAAATTTCCCATGAATTCCGTAGTGCATGGCCTTGATTATATTCTCTGGTCAGGGCAACATTAATTCAGGGCGCAAAAATGATTTACTGGTTGACTCCTCACTTTGATTCGCTGTATAGTTTTTGTCCACTAGGAAGTTAAAAACCAGCAACAGCACCCCCGTTGCTGGCTTTTTATGCCCGTCCCCAGTGAGGTCTGTAACCGAAAAGAGCGTCCCGTAGTGCTGAACGAAAAACTTTTAAGCGATATCGTCGAAAACGAGCACGATCAAGACCGAGATCATCCCGCAGTTGTCCGTTTAATTGAATTAGGCCGTAAGCAGGGCTATGTCACCATTGATGACATCCTCAACTTCTTCCCTGAGGCCGAGCGTGACGTAGACAAGCTGGAAGAGGCCTTTGCCGCCCTGTTGGGCGCTGGTGTGGCCTATGTGGATGACCCCGAGGGCTTGGAGGCCATCGCCGATGCCGATATGAGCGGCGATGAGGATATCGAAGAAGAGGAAAACGAGAGCCGCCGCCAGCGTGAAGCTGACGATAACTACCTGGCCAATATTGATACTGATGACATGATCGGCCTGTACCTCAAAGAGGTTGGCCGAGTGCCCCTGCTCACCGCTGCTGAAGAGGTGAGCCTGGCCAAGCGCATCGAAAAGGGCCGCATCGCCCGTGAAGTGCTGGCCACCGGCCGCCCGGATGACGCTCAGCGCAGCAAGTATCGCTTTAATATTGAAGATGGCTGGGCTGCCCGTGAGCATCTCATCACCGCCAACAGCCGCCTGGTCATCAGCGTAGCCAAGAAATATATGGGCCGTGGTGTGCCTTTCCAGGATCTTATTCAGGAAGGCAACATTGGCTTGATCCGTGCCGCCAAGAAGTTCGATTACCGCCGCGGCCACAAGTTCAGTACCTATGCCACCTGGTGGATCCGCCAGGCGGTCACGCGCGCCATTGCCGACCAAGGCCGCACCATCCGTGTGCCCGTGCACATGGGTGACCAGATCAATAAGCTGCTGCGCGTGCAGCACCAGCTCACCCAGCGCCTCGGGCGCGAACCATCCGTAGAAGAATTGGCTGACGCCTTGGAGGTGCCCGCCAAGAAGGTAGAGAACATGATCCAGGTGGCGCGCCGCCCGCTCTCGCTGGAAACCCCTACGGACGACGAAGAAGACTCGGTGTTGGGTGACTTCATTCAGGATCACGAAGCCCCGGCTCCGGATGATTCCGCCACGTATAACTTGCTGCGCCAGCATCTTGGCGAAGTGCTCGATGGCCTGCCGCCGCGCGAAGTGCGTATCCTCCAGCTGCGCTATGGCCTGCTCGACGGCCAGGCCTACACGCTGGAAGAAGTGGGCAGCAAGATGGGCGTGACGCGTGAGCGCGTGCGCCAGATCGAGGCCCAGGCGCTCAGCCGCCTGCGCCACCCCGTGGTGAGCAAGAAGCTCAAAGAGTATTTGGGCGAGAGCTAAACATGAAAACAAAAAGGCGCCGATCCGGCGCCTTTTTTATTGAGCTGACTTGGTTACTGCAGTGAGTTGCTGCCATATTTAGCGAAGTATTCTTCGCGGGTAGCCACCACCGGCAGGAAGAACGCCGCAATGAAGTAGACCAGGATGAAGACACCACCGGTCACCAGCGCCAAGCCAGTAAAGATGGTTCGTATCCAATCGACGTGGATATCAGAGTACGCTGAAAGCCCCTGACAAATGCCCAGGATGTCCTGGCCTTCCTGAACGCGCACCAGACGGCGTTGGCGCTTGGAAGGCGTGTGAGCTGTGGTGGGTTCGCCAGCCACGGGGCCAACTTCTGCCAAGACAGCATCAATATCGGCGAGGGTCAGCACCTGATCTGAGGAAGCCTGGAGGGCGGCGAGCTTGTCGCCGATGGACTGCTCAAGGTCACGCAGGACTTCTTCATGGTCAGGGTCGGCTTGCAGGCTGCGCTCGGCGCGCTCCAGGTAGCGGTGCAGGGCATCGAAGACGTCTTGTTCGGCCTTGAAGCTAGCGGTGTGGCCGCTGAGGGTGATAAGAACTAAATTCTTCATGAACGATCTCCAAGTTGATCAATAAGTTGAGTGAGGTGCTGCCAGTAGGCGCGGAACTCGGCTAGCTGTTTGCGCCCGGTAGGGGTGAGGGTGTAGTACTTGCGTGGCGGGCCAGAGTCTGACTCCTGCCATTCGTAATCCAGCAGCTCCTCGCGGCGCATCTTGCTCAGCAGGGGATAGAGCGTGCCTTCCTGCGTGACAAAGTCCGTCTGGTTGAGGCGCTGCAGGATGTCAGCGGCGTAGACCTTGCCCGCGGACACGATTACGAGGATCAGGAATTCAAGCAGTCCTTTGCGTAGGGGAGTGAGTTTAGGCGATGTGGTCATAAGCTACCTTGTTTCAGAAAGGTACTATATTGCAGGATGGTTTGTCAAGAGGCAATTTTGGCTCTAGGGCAGGTATTGGTAGATAGCGAGCCCGTCTGAGCCGTAGATGGTTGTGGGCAGCAGCTGGATACGCTGATAGCTTTGTAAGAAGCGCGGGTCTTGCAGCAGGCCGTAGCGCCCGTAGATCTCCAGGATCACTACATAGTCTGGCCGTTCGTCCATGATCAGGCTTGGTGCAACCGCGTAGATGAAGTCGCCATAGTACGCAGCGTCCAGCGGGTAGTACGGCAGGGTCTCTTTTGAATTCAGGCCCACCAGGTCCAATATGCGCGCTTCGGGCAGGTGATAGCCCAGCACGCCAACATCGCCAGCCGCCACGCTGATGGGCTCGACGCTGGCCGCGATGGCGGGCTGCAGGCTGCGGGCTGCTTCTTCGTACAGATGCTCCAGTTCCACCCACGCCATACTGGGCGCAGGGCGCAGCGGCGGCTGGGCGGGCTGCAGGGTCCAGCCGCGCAGCAAGCAGAGACTTGGCAGCGCGATGAGTAGCGCCGCCAGCGCAGCGGAAAGCGCCGCAGAGCGCATGCGTGCAGCCAGTTGAACGGCGAGCGCATGCACACCGAGTGCAATGAACAGGATGTAAAACGGCAGCGGGGGCGTGAGATACCAGCGAAAGATCAGCGGGTTGCCGATAGCAAAGACAACAAAATAGATCCATGGAAACAAAGCAAAGGGCAAGCTGTGGGCTTGACGCTTATAGACCGCCCATGCGCCAGCAATAAATAGAAACGGGTATAGCCACAAGCCTATGTACAGCCAGGCGCCGCCGAAGGTGAGGTGCTCAAGAAATGGCGTGGCGTAGAAATTGACCAAAGCGGCCAGCATGCCCAGGGCATCCACACGATACGCGTTGCTCTTGGCCGAGACAGACTGGGCGATGGGGCTGCCAAAGCTCAGCCAGGCCCACGCCGTCCAGGCCAGCAGGGGCAGCAGGAATGCGATGATGGCCTTGGCATTTTGACGCCAGAAGGCAGCGTGGGTGACGTTGGGCTGTGAACGCAGAGCGTGCCAGGCCAACAGCGGCCCGGCCAGCAGCACCGCGTCCGGCCGCGTCAGGATGGCCGCAGCGCTCAAGCCGGCGGCCAGCACGACGCGGCCATGCAGATAGGCCCACATCGTGCCCACCAGTAGCAGCACGTACACGCTGGTCTCCAGCCCGCCGATGGCAAAGGTGACGCTGAACGGAGCGATGACCCAGGCCAGCGCCGCGGCCAGGCCGGCGTTGCGGCTGCCCAACTGTTGGCCGAGCGTATAGAGCAATACCGTGGTGAGCCCGTCGGCCACGGCAGAGACGCCCAACGCTAGCGCCGGGAAGTTGGCTGCCGCGCCGCCAAAGGGCAAAGCCAGCAGCGCCAACAGCAGGGTGAACAGCGGCGTAGTGGTGCCGAGCACGGCCTGGCCTGGGTTGTATACGAAGCCCAGGCCATCAAGAAGGTTGCGTGTATAGCGGAAGGTGATGAACGCATCGTCGATGGTGCGCGGCCCGGGCAGTACCCGCGCCAGCACAGCAAGCACGAACAGGGCCAGCGGCAGGCAGGGCCAGATTTTGCGAAGCATGGAGAGATTGTATAGAGATTAGCACTTTGCAGTTGGGCTAGAAGACAAGAGAATGGAGATTGATCTTAGATCAATCTCTAATCTCCATTCTCAATTACTATTCCTGCATGTCCTTTCGCCGTATGGTGCTTGCGCTCACCTTCATTGCCATCTTTGCCATGGCCTTACGTATCTCCACCGATACGGACACTTGGTGGCATCTGCGCACCGGCCAAGCCATCCTGCAGGGCGGCGTGCCAACTACGGATAGTTTTTCGCACACGCGTGAAGGCGCGGCATGGCTGTACCCCAGCGCCGCCTGGCTGAGCGAAGCGCAGCTCTATTTTGTGTACACCGGGGCCAGCTTTGCCGGCCTGAACCTGTGGGTGGCGGCGCTGGTCACGCTGGCCTTTGCGTTTGTCTATCGTGCCCTGAGCCGCGGCGGCATTTTTGTGCGCAGCAGTATCCTGCTTCTGGCGGCGGCTAGCTCGGCGGTGTACTGGGCGGCGCGCCCGTATTTGTGGAGCTTTGTGTTCAGCGCGCTGGTCATGTGGCTCCTGGAAGCCGCCCGCCGCGGCCAGCCACGCCGCCTGCTGTGGCTGCCGCTGGTGATGCTGGTGTGGGCCAACAGCCACCCTGGCTTCGCCGTGGGCTTCATTCTGTTGGCCATCTATGCGGCAACCCAGGCCGCTGAATGGCTGCCGGCTGCGCCGCGCCCCAGCCTGCAAGAGGCTTGGCGCAATTGGGGCCAGTACCTTACCCTGGCCGGGTTGGGCATGCTGCTGGCGGTGTGCATCAACCCCTCCGGCCCAGTGATGCTGCGCTATCCCTTCGACACGGTGGAGATGGATGTGCTGCGCAGCTACATTCAAGAATGGCAATCCCCCAATTTTCATGAAGCGCGCATCTGGCCCTTTGCCGCCCTGTTTGGCCTGACCCTGCTGGCGATGATGTTCGCCCCACGGCGGCCAGCGCTTTACGACATTCTGCTGTTGGGCGTGTTGGGGGCGATGAGCTTGCTGGCGGCGCGCAACATTGCCCTGTTTGCGCTAGCGGCGCCCATCGTACTCAGCCGCAATCTGCCGGAGGGTGTGCTGCGACTGGAGCAGCGGCTGAGTTATCGCAGCGATCCTACGCGCACGCAGGCGATCCTGCACAGCGTGATGGTGCTGCTGGCCCTGGTGGCCGTGGCCGCCAAAGCGGCCACCGTACTGCCAGACGCGGCCAATCGCCAAGCGTTGAGCACAGGCTTGCCAGTGGGTGCGGTGGAATATATGAAGACACGCAATCCACAAGGCGAAATGTTCAACTCGTATAATTGGGGCGGCTATTTGATCTGGGCGCTGCCTGAGTACCGCGTGTATGCCGATGGGCGCACAGACCTCTACGGAGATGAGCTGTTGGGCGAGTGGCTGGACGTGGCCAACGCCGAGCCTGGCTGGGAAAGCACTTTGAATTTGCGCCAGGTCGATCTCGTTTTGCTCGAGCCCGGCTGGGCGCTCAGCAAGCTGCTGCCGGCCGCGGGCTGGCAGCTGTTGTACCAAGATGAACACAGCGTGCTGTTTGGACACGACTAATCTATGAGCTCAGAATCCCACACCACCACTGTCACCCGCGGCCACGGCCTGCTGGAATCCTTCCTCTCACGTTTGCGTGCTGACAAGGCCAATTCGCTCATCACGGATGAAATGCGCCGCGGCGCCATCCTCGATATTGGCTGCGGCAGCTTTCCGTATTTCCTCAGCAACACGCAGTTCAAGAAAAAGTTTGCGATGGACCAATTGCCGCCTTCCACGCCGCACTCCGACATTACCTGGCATGTGCGCAATGTAAATGAAGATGCCCGTCTGCCATTCAAAGACGGCGAGCTCAAGGCGATCACTTTGCTGGCGGTGGCCGAGCACATTCACCCCGTGAGCCTGGCAACCATATTGAAAGAGGCCTATCGCGTGTTGCAACCCGGCGGGCGCGTCATCCTCACCACGCCCAACGGTTGGACGGATGGCTTGCTTAAGTTCATGGCCCGCGTGGGGCTGGTGAGCCGCGAAGAGATCGATGAGCACGTCATGGAGTACAGCGAAGCGCTGCTGGCCTGGCATCTGGGGCGGGCGGGTTTTGCTATCGACAAATTTCATGTAGGCACATTTGAGTTCGGCCTGAACCTGTGGGCCATGGCCGAGCGCTAGCGCATGCGCACAGCCTGGCCGCGCATACTGTTTGGGTTAGTAGTGGTGGCTGTGCTGGCCGGGGCGCTCACCGTGGTCAATCTGCGTTTCACGCGCGTCAGCCCGGGCGGCAATGATTTCCTGCCGCGTTGGATGGGCACGCGCATGTTCATCACCGAGCGCTACAGCCCTTACAGCGCCGAGACCACCGCAGCGATCCAGGACCGCATGTATGGCCGCAACGCTGAAGAAGGTGAAGACGAAGCCCTGTTCGCCTATCCCTTCTATTCCATGCTGCTGTTTGCCCCGTTTGCACTAGTGGAGGATTACCCCTTGGCGCGCGCCTTGTGGATCACGGCGCAGGAGATTGCCATTGCCGCGCTGGTGCTGGCTGGTCTGGGGGCTACTGGGTGGCGGCCGAGCCGCGGCCCGCTGGTGGCGCTGTTGCTGTTCGCCTTGATCTGGTTCCACAGCGCCAAGCCGCTGGTGGATGGCAACGCGGCGGTGTTGGTGGCGCTGTTTGTCTCGTTGGGCGTGCTGGCCATGCGCCGCAACCGTGATGGGCTGGCGGGCATGGCCTTTGCGCTCAGCACAATCAAGCCGCAGATGGTGCTGCTGGTGCTGGTGTTCACGCTGGCCTGGGCGCTCTCGCACAAGCGGCGCAGCCTTGTGGGTTCGTTCATTGTCAGCCTGCTGGCGCTGATAGGTGCCAGTTTTGCGCTGCAGCCGGATTGGGCCGCGCAAAACCTGGCTCAGGTGGTGGCCTATGGCAGCTACGCGCCACCGGGCACGCTGATCAGCATCTTGGACACCTGGTGGGGGCAAACCGGCCATACTGTGGGTCTGGTGCTGAGTGCCTTGTTGGGGCTGCTGCTCTTCTTTGAATGGGGCAGCGCTATGCGCCAGCGCTTCGACTGGTTTATGTGGGCTGTGTGCCTGACCTTGGTGCTTGGCCCCTTCGTAGGCATGCCATCCACGAGCTCCAATCATGTCATTCTGTTGATCGTGGTGATGTGGCTGTTGGCCTGGTGGCAGCGGCGCACCGGGCAGCCGCGGGCGGTGTGGGTGCTGCTGCCGATCCTGTTCGTGGGCGTATGGGCTTTGTTCCTGCTCACGCTGGGCGAGGGTGATGGCCAGTTCCGCGAGCATCTCAGCTTATTGCTGGCCACGCCGTTGTTCCTGCTGGCGAACTTGTATTGGCTGCGCTGGTGGTTGCTGCGCCCCGGCGGGGTGAGTGTGTGAAAACGCGTGTGCTGGCCGCTGGTGTACTGCTGTGGTTTGCGATCGCGCTGGCGTATTATTACGCTTTCCATCGTCCCTTTACGCCAGAATTTGCTGTGCAGGTTATCTTGGCCGCCCGCGATGTGCTGTGCACCGCGCTGTTGTTTGCGCTGGCGGGTGCACTCGGCACGCGGCTGTTGCCGCAGGCGCCGCTGCCGGCCTTGGCGCGCCTGGCGTTGCGCGCTGCGATTGGCCTTGGCGCGCTGAGCTTGGTGTACTTGCTGGCCGGCACGCTGCTGGGCACCGCCGCCTGGGTAGCGTGGCTGCTGGCGCTGGGCCTGCTGCTGCCTTTGCGTGCCGCGCTGTGTGAGTGGGCTAGCGACTTTGGCGCTTTCGGCACGCTGTGGCAGCAAAGCGGGCGCCTGGGCCGCGGCATAGCCATATTGAGCGGCGTGATGTTTGTACTGGGCCTATTGACTGCGTTGGCGCCGCCGCTGGTCTTTGACGCGCTGGTCTATCACCTCAGCCTGCCGGCGATCTATTTGGCACAGGGCCAGGTGGGCTATGTGCCTGAGATCACTCATTGGGGTTTTCCGCAGCTTGTGCACATGCTGGTGACCTGGGCAGGCGCACTGGGGTCAGCACATGGCGCTTTGGTCAGCTGGGGCATGGCGGCGCTGGCGGCGCTGGGGTTGCTGGGCCAGGTGGCCGCACGCGTCAGCGTGCGGGCTGGCTGGGTGAGCCTGGCAGCGCTGCTCAGCGGCAGCTCGCTGGTGAATGCGCTCAGCTCAGGCTATGTCGATTGGCCTGGGGTGCTGATGGGCTGGGGCGTCTTGGTCGTGCTGGAGCAATGGCTTAGGACACGTGAGGCGCGGTGGGCTGTATGGGCTGGCGTGCTGTGCGGCCTGGCTTTTGGGGCCAAGTACACCTCTGGCGTGTTCGCCATTCTGGGTGCATTGGTGTTCCTCCTCTCGCGCAAACCAGATCTGCGCGCCTTGCTACGCTATTTGGCAGCGGCATTTATTGTGGCGTTGCCGTGGCTGCTGCGCAACGTGCTGCATACCGGCAACCCCTTCTATCCATTACTGTTGCCGGGCGGCGAAATGGATGATTTTCGCCTCGCCTTCTATCAGGGCTTCCCGTCGCAAGCCAGCGTGTGGGATGTTGTCTTCCTACCATTCCGCGCTACCTGGCTGGGTATTGAGGGGGGCCATATCGGCGATGCGGCTGGCTACGAGACCTCGCTTGGCCCCTTGCTGCTGCTGTTCGGTGTATTGGCGCTATTGCCTGCTAAAACTAAAAGTGACTCGGCTGCGCTGCGCCGCGTCTCAGCGATTGTCAGCATCGGCGGTTTACTGGTCTGGCTGACAGCGGGCCTGCTCAGCGGGCACCTGATCCGCAGCCACTTGTATTTTGCGCTCTTCCCTGCCTTTGCGGTGTTGGCGGCTTTCGGCTTTGCCGCCGCACAGCCGCTGAAGATCGCCGCCGTACGCGTAGGACGGATTGCCGCTGCGGTGACCGTGCTGGCACTAGCCCTCAACACGCTGCAAAGTGGGCTCACGCTGATACAGCGCGGCGTGCTGCAGCTGTGGGCCGGCGAGTTGAGCGCGCAGGGCTATAGTGAACGCAACCTCGGCCTGTATGCCCTGGTGATGAGCGAATTGCCCGGCGATGGGCGCACGCTGATGTTGTGGGAAGCGCGCGGCTATGCCTGCGTACCGCAATGCGACCCAGACGAAGTGATCGACCGCTGGCAGCACGACCTGGCGCGCTATGGCTCCGTGCAGGCAGCTGTCGCCAGCTGGCAGGCGGAGGGATATGACTATGTGCTCTACAACCGCCTGGCCGCCGAGTTCGTCTACGCTGATCCGCGGCACTTCCATGCTTTCGAACTATCGCTGGTGGAAGATGCGCTGAGTAGCTTGCCAGTAGTACAAGACTTCAATGGAGACTATGTGCTCTACGCACTGCAGCCATGACGCGTAAAGACTACCTGAGCTTGTTCCTGGCCGGGTTGGTGGTGCTGTTATTGGTCGCCAGCCTGCAGCACAGCCCGGGCTACATGGATGCCGAGTATTACTTGCTCACTGGGCAGCAACTGGCGGCGGGGCGCGGCTTCAGCGAGCCGGTAGTGTGGAACTATTTGGATACGCCGGCAGGCCTGCCGCATCCCTCGCACACGTATTGGATGCCGCTGCCCTCGTTGGTTATAGCGGCCAGTACCACCGTGTTCGGCGCCGGCTTTAACGGCGGGCGCTGCTGCCGCCGCTGGCTGCCGCGCTCAGCATGCAGCTGACCGGGCGGCGTGGCTCGGCGCGCCTGGCCGGTTGGCTGGCGGTGCTGCCCGGCTTCTATTTGCCCTTCCTCACCACCACAGACAGTTTTGCCTTGTGCATGTTGCTGGGCGGCCTGTTCTTTTTATTGATACTGCGGCCTGCCTCAAGCTGGCAGCTTGTGGCCTTGGGCGCATTGGCTGGTTTGTTGCACCTGGCACGCGCCGAGGGGCCGTTGTGGTTGCTGTTGGCTGGCTTTGTTGCTTGGCGTGCCAGCGGCTGGCGCGGCGGCCTTGCGGCGCTGGCGGGCTATGCCGTGATCATGCTGCCGTGGTTCGTGCGCAACTGGCTGGCCTTTGGCAGCCTGTTGGCGCCTGGTGGTGGGCAGACCTTGTGGCTGTTGCAATACGATGAGCTGTTCAGTTATCCGGCCAGCCTGCTCACTTTTGAGCGCTGGTGGGCCAGCGGCCTTAGCGCGATCTTGAGCGCGCGTTTGGGCGCGCTGGGGCAGAACTTGGCCAGCGCGTTGGCCGTAGGCGGCCTGGTGGCACTGGCGCCGCTGGTGGTGTGGGGTGCCTGGCGCCTGTGCACGCAGCTTGCGGTGCGCGTGGGCGTTGTGGCCTGGCTCGCCTTGCTTTTCGCGTTCAGCGTAGTGTTCCCCTTCTCGGGTGCACGCGGTGGCTTCTTTCACGCTGCGGCGGTACTGCAACCGCTGGTGTGGGTGCTGGCTGCGGCAGGATTGCACGCGGCCCTGGAGTGGGGCAGTGCCCGCCGTGGCTGGGAGCTGACCAAGGCCGGGCACATCTTCTCGATAGGTATTCTGCTGCTGGCGGCGATGCTGAGCGTTTACGCCGTGGAGCAGCGCGTAGTCACGGGCGGTTGGGATACGCCCGCGGCGCACAATGCTGCGCTAAGCCAGCAGCTCACTGAACTAGACATCGCGGCGGATGAGGTCATCATGGTCAACAATCCGCCCGGATTCAGCCTCGCCTCGGGCCGGCCTGCGATCGTGATCCCGCATGGCGGCACACAACCTGCGGGTGAGGCGGCGCGCCAGTTCGGCGTCAGCATCTTGCTGCTTGACGCTGCACAGCCTGGCTGGAGCGAGATATATCAGGCTGGGCCTTTGCTGAGCAGTTTGCACTATCTGGGGGAGGTTGATGGCACGCGCATCTTCCGCTTCCCTTAAGTGGCTGCACATCCTTGCCCTTGGCCTGCTGGCTGCCGCGGCGATTGCGTATTACCTTCTCTCCAGCTCCACTCGCGGCTTCCCCCTGGATGATTCGTGGATTCATCAAAGCTATGCACGCAACCTGGCGCTGCACGGTGAGTGGGCCTTTATGCCCGGGCAGCCCTCCGGCGCGGCCACCAGCGTGCTGTGGGTACTGCTGCTGGCTCCGGCAGCCGGGCTGGGCATTGCTCCGGTAGTGTGGGTGGCGCTGCTGGGCTGGCTGAGCTTGTGGGGCTTGGGCTTGCTGGGCGCAGCCACCTTTGTACGCGTGCAACCTGGCTTGCCGCGCGTAGCGGTGTGGGTGGGCGCGCTGGTGCTGCTTGAGCATCACATGGTGTGGGCGGCCCTGTCTGGTATGGAGACGGCCTTATTCGCGCTGCTGTGCCTGACAGCATTGTGGCTCTCGGTGCAGTCAAAGCCGAAGGCTTTTACTGCTGGAGCGTTGGCGGGGATTGCCATGCTGGTGCGGCCCGAAGGGCTCACCCTGTTGGCCCCGCTGGGTATTGCCGTGTGGCTGGGCAACCAGCGCAAGCTGCGCGCCGCGGGCAGCCTGCTGGCTGGGTTTGCGCTGCTCTTGCTTCCTTATCTTCTATTCAATCAAGCCACCTCTGGCAATCTGTGGCCCAGCACCTTCTACGCCAAGCAGGCAGAGTATGCTGAGTTGCTGGCGCAGCCTTTGTTGCAACGCTGGGCAGGGCAGTTGGTGCAGCCTGTGATCGGCGCGGGCGTGTTTGTGCTGCCCGGCTTTTTGTACGCCACCTTCATCACAGTGCGCCGCCGTGATTGGCGGCAGATGGCCTGGGTGGTATGGCTATTGGGCTTTGCTTTATTGTTCGCGCTGCGTTTGCCGGTCACCTACCAGCACGGCCGTTATGCCATGCCATTGGTGCCGGTGTATCTAATACTGGGCGCGGCTGGCTGGGCTGAGCTGCTGCAGTTGCTACGCGCCCAGAAAACACGCCGTACCTTTACCATCGCCTGCGCAAGCATGCTGGCGGCTGGGGCGCTGGCCTTCCATGTGCTGGGTGCGGCCAGCTATGGGCAAGACGTGCACTTCATCGAAACGCAGATGGTGGAGACGGCCCACTGGGTGCAAGACAATCTGCCGGCGGATGCGCTATTGGCGGTGCATGACATCGGCGCAATCGGTTACTTTGCGCCCCGCCCGCTGGTGGACCTGGCCGGCTTGGTCTCGCCAGAGGTGGTGGCCTTCATTCGGGATGAAGAGCAGCTGGCGGCTTACTTGGATGCGCGCGGCGTGGAGTATCTCATCGTACTCAAGGATTGGTATCCACAACTCAGCAGCTATGCTGAGTTGGTCTACACGCCCCCTCTGGGCGTTATGCAGGTCTTGCGCTGGGTTGGCGCGCCGCCATAGCAGTGGAAAAGCATGCCTATGCTATACTGCCAAGACCTATCCCCTTTGTGAACGTACGATGCCAAAGATCAGCCTAGTTGTTGTAGAAGACCATCCCATTTTCCGCCAAGGCCTTGTTGACGCTTTTGCGATCGAGGATGATTTCAATGTAGTAGGGCAGGCTGCTGAGGGCAATGAAGGCTTGGCACTTATCAAGAAGCTGGCGCCGGATGTGGCCCTGGTGGATGTGAACCTGCCCAATATCAACGGCCAGCAACTCACGCGCACCCTGAAGAATGAAAAGAAGACCAGCACCCGTGTGGTGCTGCTCACCGCCTATGATGACAGCTCGCAGGTCATCCACGCCATGGCTGCCGGAGCGGCAGCCTACTGCGTTAAGGATATAGACCCACTCAAGCTCCTCGAAGTTGTGCGTGCTGTGGCCAGCGGCAACTTCGTTGTCGGGGACCAGGTGCTGGATCAGCCTGCTTTGCAGCGCTGGTTGGGCGAGCGCAGCGTGGCCGGCCGTGCCTACAGCGACCCCGGTGAGCCGTTTGAGCCGCTCTCCAGCCGTGAGATGGAAGTGCTGGAGTGCGTTACGCGTGGCATGAGCAACAAAGAGATCGCCACCCATCTGGATATCAGCCATCAAACGGTCAAGAATCACGTCACTGCTGTGCTGCGCAAGTTGAATGTTGAGGACCGCACCCAGGCCGCCGTGTACGCATTGCGCCGTGGCTGGGTAAGATTGTATGACGATGAAAAACGCGTCGAGGAGTGAGCATAGCGATGGCTGAATCTCAAGACAGCGTATTCTCTGGGTCTGCCACCTCTGCGGGTTCAGCGGCAGAGGAATTGGAGCTGGAAATCACGCAGACCCAGCGTGAGCTGAGTGAGATCGACTTGCTGTTGACGCAAAGCAAAGGCGAGCTGGATAAGCTCACCCAGCGCAACGCGACGATCACTGCCCATCTGCAACAGATCCAGAACCAAATTGATGATGTCCCCGCGCCGGATATTCGCGTAGCTTACGATGCCGCCCTGGAGGCACAGCAGCGCCTGGTGGTGATGCGTGGCCAGTTTGAAAAACTGCACAGCGACAAAGCGCGCCTGGAGCGCCAGCTGCAGGTGCTCAAGAAAGTGCGTGACGCCGAGGCCAGCGAAGTGCGCCCGCAGGAGAGCGGCCGCAGCACGCAGAACTCCATCGAGATCATGATCCAAGCGCAGGAGCAGGAGCGCCAGCGCCTCTCACGCCAGATGCATGATGGGCCAGCCCAGCAGCTCTCCAACTTTATCTTGCAGACTGAGATCGCCTTGCGCCTATTTGAGGTGGATCAGGAGCAGGCGCGCCAGGAGCTCAACAGCCTGAAAGCGGCCGCCTCGAGCACCTTTCAAAAGGTGCGTGACTTCATCTTTGACCTGCGCCCAATGATGCTGGATGATCTCGGTTTGGTGCCTACCATCAAACGCTATGCCGATTACCTTGCGGAAAAGATGGGCATCGAGATCCCGGTCAGCGTGACCGGCTCTGAGCGCCGCTTGCAGCCATATATTGAGGTGGTCGTTTTCCGTGCCGTGCAAGAGCTGTTGAGCAACGCCGCTTTGCACAGCCAGGCCAGCAGCATTAAAGTGCAACTGGATATCACCGAGCACCAGGTGCGTGCCAGTGTGGAAGATAACGGGCGTGGCTTTGACTTGCATGCCGTACCCGCTGAGGCTGAGCTGACCCTCAAAGCCATCCGCGAGCGTATGGACCTGCTGGGAGGCACCTTTGATATGGATAGCGCCCCAGGGCAGGGAGCGCGCTTTGCGTTTAGCGTGCCGGGCGAAGCCCAGGCCCCACGTAGCTAAACCTGGCCATTAGTACTCTAATTCTATTGCGCAAAAAACCAGCCATTTCTATAATCTATGCATAACTCTGCACTTTTGCGGAGTACCTTTGGTGGAAAGGAGGAACTCCTAATGTTCAACTCTCAAAAGGGTCAAGGGCTCGTAGAATACGCGCTGATCTTGGTGCTGGTCGCCATTGTGGTCATCGTGATCGTGTCCCTGCTCGGCGGATCTATTGGTAACGTGTTCAGCAACATCATCGCCAACATCTAATTTTGGCGACCATTTATCCTAATGCAGCCCTGGCAATTGCCAGGGCTGCATTTGTCTGCGGCCAAAAGCGATAGCCCATGAGCGGGATTGGCAAATTGGCTTGATTTCATGTAGACTACTTCTATCCTGCCCTCAGACTATGTGAGGGTAGGCCTGAAAGGGTTTCAACTATGCGTGTAGGAAGACTGTTGATTGTGCTGGCCATTCTGGTCATTTTGGCCTTGGTAGCACTGTATGCTGTGCTGAACCTGGATAATGCCAATGGCGCGGAGGCGCAACAGCCGGTCAACACGGTGGATATCGTCATAGTTGTGCAGCCGATTGAACGCGGCGCCCTGATCACGGCTGAGCATCTGGGTCTACTGGCCTATCCCTCCGACCAGACCATTGAAGGCATGTTTACTGACATCACACAGGTGGCAGGCCGCCGCTCTCGCTATGACCTCACGCCGGGCACACCGCTGAACGCCAGCATGCTGGCTGAGGACAGCGAGGTGGTGGAGCAGAGTGGCTCGGATACTGCCTTGCTCATTCCTTCTGGCATGGTGGCCTTCCCTATCCCGATTGACCGTTTCTCCAGCCTGGCTTATGGCCTGCGCGCAGGCGACCATGTGAACGTGATTGCTTCGCTGTTGCTGGTGGAGTTAGACCAGAGCTTTCAGACGCAAACCCCCAACAGCACGGCGGGCATCCTGGAGCCGGGGAATGCCCTGGTGACCGGCGGTGCAACTGCGGATGATGAAAGTAGCTCAGATGTAGAGACCGACGAGCTCATCAATGTGCTCACGGCCCAGGTGGTGAACGGTGGCCCGACGGCATTGCTAGGCACCGGCTTTGTGGACGAGCAAACGGGCCAACCTTTTTACGCGGTGCCGTCTGAGTCGCAGCGCCCACGCCTGGTGAGCCAGACCCTGTTGCAGGATATTGTGGTGCTGCACGTTGGCAACCACTACTACACCGATCCGAATGGCGAGGTGGTGCTGCCGCAAAGCGAAACCACCATTGACCCCGCTACAGGCGCAGAGGTCGTGGTGCCGCCATCGGTGGAGCCGCCAGACATCATCACATTGATCGTTACTCCGCAAGATGCGGTCACCCTCAATTATTTGATCTACACCGGTGCAGAGCTCAACCTGGCGCTGCGTGCCACTGGTGATGACAGCATCATCACCACTGAAGCAGTGACGCTGGAATTTCTGTTGAACACCTACAACATTCCAGTGCCTTCGAAGCTGCCCTTTGGCCTGACCCCGCGTATTGATACGCTGGTCTCGCCGGTGCAGAATGACCAACTGCAGACACTTCCTGCTCAGCCGTAGTTTTCACACCGGCAGAGAGGCGCACGGTTAACAAGGATGGCTGAAGAAAAAATACGCGTCCTGATTGTGGATGATGTCGCTGAGACTCGCGAGAACATCCGCAAACTTTTAC
Source organism: Anaerolineales bacterium (assembly GCA_035446285.1). Taxonomy (GTDB): domain Bacteria; phylum Chloroflexota; class Anaerolineae; order Anaerolineales; family UBA11579; genus JAMCZK01. Next base: position 191,287 of record DAOMSJ010000003.1, on the reverse strand, counting down.
AGTTCGATGCGCAGATCGAGGTGGTGGGCGCCTCGCGCAATGGCTTGGAGGGGGTAGACCTTTCCATTGAGACCCAGCCGGACGTTGTGTTGATGGACATCAACATGCCGGATATGGACGGCATCAGCGCCACCGAAGCCATTCGCAAAAAAGTGCCCCATACCCAAATTGTCATTCTGTCGGTACAGGGTGATTCCAACTACATGCGCCGTGCCATGCTGGCCGGCGCACGTGATTTCCTCACCAAGCCGATCGACGTAGATGAGCTCACCGCGGCGATTCGCCGTGCGGGCCGCGTGGCTTGGAATGAGAAGGAGAAGCTGGCTTCCTCCGGCTTCAGTGGCAACTCGGGTTCTGGCAGCGGCAGCGGCACTTTGCTGCCGGGTGACCAGGGTCACGTCATCACCATCTTCAGCCCCAAGGGCGGCACGGGCAAGACCACCCTGGCCGCCAATATGGCGGTGTGCATGCGCCAGCAGGGGCAGGCGGTGGTGGCGGTGGATGGCAACCTGCAGTTTGGTGACCTCTCATTCTTCTTCAATGAGCAGGGGCGCAACAATGTGGCTGACCTGGCGCCCCGCGCCGATGAGCTTGACCGCGAAGTGGTGAATGAAGTATTGCTGCGCCACGAAGCCTCCGGCGTGCACATCCTGGCGGCGCCGATGCGCCCCGAGCAGGCCGATACGGTGAGCGGTGACCAGTTCGGCTCGGTAGTGCGCTATCTTAGCCGCATGTATCCGTATGTACTGGTGGACACCGGCTCCCTTTTGAATGACCTCACTCTGGCGGCCCTGGATGCGGCCAGCATCGTGGTGTTGCTGATCACACAAGATATCCCGTCTATCAAGAATGCACGTTTGTTCCTGGACCTGGCCGAGGGGCTGGGCATCTCGCGTGAGCAGATCGTGCTGGTGATGAACCGCTTTGACAAACGCCGCAGCATCACGCCAGAGCGCGTGCGCGATAACTTCAAGAAAGAAGTGGCTGCTGTCATTCCGCTGGAAGAAAAATTGGTGGTGCCTGCGATGGACCGTGGCGAGCCTTTTGTGTTGCGCAACGGCACCACTCCAGCAGCTAAAGCAGTCTCTGATCTGGCCGCTATGCTGGTGAGCCGTTTGAAGGCTCAAGTGCCCAACCAGATCGAGGTTGGCTAGCTTGCCCGTAGCAGCCAGCAGGAGATGTAAGCCATGTCGTTGATGAGACGTTTAGAGCGCGGCCAATCGGCCGAAGAAGCACAGCGCCAAAACCCCGCACAACCGGAGCGCAAAGGCCCACCCGCCGATCCGCCCGCGGCCGGCGGCGGCAATCAGCGCCCCGGTAACCTGCGCGCCCGCCGCATCAGCCAGCCCGCCGCCGGCACGCCGCGCGGCGGCTACATGGATCTCAAGACACGTGTGCAGACCCGCCTGCTGTCTGAGCTCGACCCGACCCTGGACATTAAGAAAGATGAGGTGCGCCGCACCATCCAGGAGTTGTTTGAGCAGATTCTGATCGAAGAGAACACAGTGCTCTCACGCCCGGAGCGCCAGCGCCTGTTTGAACAGATCGTTGCTGAGATTCTTGGTTTTGGCCCCCTGCAGCCGCTGCTGGATGACAGCAGCGTGACTGAAATAATGGTCAATGGCTACAAGAATGTATATGTAGAGCGCAAAGGCAAGCTGCACCGCACCCCCATCACCTTTGAAAGTGATGCGCATGTGATGCGCATCATTGATCGCATTGTGGCGCCGCTGGGCCGCCGCGTAGACGAAGCCAGCCCGTATGTGGATGCGCGTTTGCCGGATGGCTCCCGCGTGAATGCGGTCATCCCGCCGATCTCCTTGGTGGGGCCAACGCTCACCATCCGTATGTTCTCCAAAGATCCCATTACGGTGGAGCAGCTGATTGAATACGGCTCACTCACTGCGGAATCAGTCATCTTCCTTAAGGCGTGTGTAGAAGCCAACCTCAACGTAGTGATCGCAGGCGGTACTGGCTCCGGTAAGACTACGCTGCTTAACGTGCTCTCCAGCTTTATTCCCAGTGACCAGCGCATTGTCACCATCGAAAATGCGGCAGAGTTGCAGCTCCGTCAAGAGCATGTGGTCACGCTGGAGACACGCCCGGCCAACATTGAAGGCAAGGGTGAGATCAATGCCCAGCAACTGGTGGTCAACGCACTGCGTATGCGCCCTGACCGCATCATCGTAGGTGAAATTCGTGCTGGTGAGGCGCTGGACATGCTCCAGGCGATGAACACCGGCCACGATGGCTCGATGACCACTGCGCACGCCAATACGCCGCGCGATACGCTGGCCCGCCTGGAAACGATGACCCTGATGGCCGGCTATGACCTGCCTGTGCGCGCCATTCGTGAGCAGATCGCCTCGGCGATTGACCTGGTGGTGCAGGTGGAGCGCCAGCGAGATGGCTCCCGCAAGGTGGTCAACATCACTGAGGTGGTGGGCATGGAGGGCGATGTTATTACCCTCACCGATATCTTCCAGTTCGAGCAGAGTGGCTTTGAAGATGGCAAAGTGATTGGACAGCTGCGCTCTACTGGTTTGCGTCCCAATTTCCTTGAACGCATTGAAGATGCCGGTATTCATGTGCCGCCCAGTATCTTTGGCATCGGCCAACGCCAACGGTATTAAGCCATGCCTGTGTGGATCCTTTGGACTGGGGTTGCAGTAGCCATCATTCTGTTTGTGGTGGGGCTAGTGGTTACGCTGCGCAGCGAGCGCTCGCTGGTAGACAGGCGTCTTGAAGGCTACCTGGCTGAGAAGCAGAGCAACCTTGAGTATGCCGAAGAGGCAAAAACCAAGAACTCGGTGCTTACCAATTGGCTCAATGACCGCGTGGCCAACACCAACTATGGTGACAACATCTCGCGTGAGTTAGCGCGTGCCGACCTCAAGTTGAAATCGGGCGAGTACATCATGCTGATGATGATCGCCAGTGTGTTCATGGGACTGTTCAGCTTCTTCTTTTTTGATGGTTCGTGGTTCTTTGCATTTATTGGCCTGATTTTTGGCCTTTTTATTCCGCGCTTCTTTGTGAGCTTTCAGCAGAACAAACGCCTGGCCAAATTCAGTGACCAGTTGCCGGATATGCTCAACCTGATGGTCAACGGCTTGCGCACAGGCTTCTCCGCCTTGCAGGCGATGGAAGCGGTGAGCCGCGAGCTGCCATCCCCGATCAGTGACGAGTTCCGCCGCGTAGTGCAGGAAATGCAACTGGGTGTTTCGATGGAAACGGCGTTGGAGAATCTGCAGCGCCGCATCGCCAGCGAAGACTTGGATCTGGCCATCACGGCCATCAACATCCAGCGTGAAGTGGGTGGCAACCTGGCCGAGATCCTTGACACCATCTCGCACACCGTGCGCGAGCGTATTCGTATTCAAGGGGAGATGCGCGCCATTACCGCCCAGGTCAAATACTCTGGGCGCTTCCTGGCGCTCATGCCGGTGGGGCTGGGCCTGGCGCTGTGGGGTCTCAACCGTGAGTACATGCAGGAGTTTTTCCAGCCCCCGGTGTTGTGCGGCTACCTGATGCTGGGCGTGGCTGGCCTGATGCTGGTCATTGGCTATTTTGTGTTGGATAAGATGAGCACGGTGGAAATCTAGCCATGATGTGGGTTGCCCTGCTCTTGTTGTTTATTGTTATCACCGGAGCAATTGCTTTGGTGGTGCTGGGTTTGCGCGAAAGCCGCGGCAGAGACACGCTCTCCCGCCGGTTGGCTGAGTACGCTGAGCGCGGCGAAGTGACCAGCCTCGAAGAGATCGAGCTTTCGCAGCCGTTGATGGAGCGCGTGGTCTACCCGATGGCCCAGCGCTTTGGTGAGATTGCGCAGCGCTTCACTCCGCAGAATGCGATCACGGAGACACGCCGCCAATTGGAAATGGCTGACGCACCGCGCTGGCTGGAGCCCACCGTCTTCCTCGCCTCTCGCCTTATTTTTGGTCTTGGCCTCGGCGCGCTGATGTTCTTCGTTTTCTCGCTCTCACCAACCACATCGCCTTTTGCACTCACCTCGATGCTCATCATCGGTGGTTCGATCTTTATCGGCTTCTTCCTGCCGAATATGATGCTCAATCGCAATGTACGCCGCCGCCAGACTTCGGTCATGAAGGCCATGCCAGACGCCATGGACCTACTCACCATCTGTGTGGAAGCCGGCCTGGGTTTTGATGCTGCCATGCGCAAAGTGGTGGAGAAGTGGGATAACGATCTGGCGCGGGCGTTTGCGCGCGTGTTGCAGGAGATCCAACTGGGCAAGTTGCGCCGTGAAGCGCTGCGTGACATGGCTGACCGTCTGGGCGTAGATGAGATCAACACCTTCGTAGCGGCCGTGATTCAGAGCGAGCAACTGGGTGTCAGCATGGCGCGCGTACTGCGTGTGCAATCGGATGCGATGCGTGTCAAGCGCCGCCAACGTGCTGAAGAGAATGCCCAGCGTGCACCGGTCAAAATGCTCATGCCGATGGCTTTTTTGATCTTCCCAACCATCATGATCATTCTGCTGGGGCCAGCCATCTTGCAAATCATACGCTCCGGCGCGTTCTTCTAGACTCCGATGAAAGCAAGTATGTGGTCTGCCGCGGCAGACTGGTTGTTTCCCCCGCGCTGCGGAGGATGTGGCCGCCTGGGGGGCCATTGGTGCGCCGCGTGTGTTGCTGCTACGCAGATCTTGCATGAGCCGGTGTGCGCGCACTGCGGCTACCCGCTGCCAGAACCGCACGCTGAATGCCCTGCTTGTCTGCCGCCGACCTTCGCCTTTATCTCAGCGCGGGCCTGGGGTGGCTATGCTGGCACCTTGCGCCGCGCCATTCTCAAACTCAAGCATAAGCGTAGTCGCGGTCTGGGCCAAGCCCTCAGCCAGCCGCTGGCTGCGCTGTACCCGGCCAGCTGGCGTGTAGAGGGTGTATTGCCGGTGCCGCTCAGCCGGCGTCGCGAGACCCAGCGAGGCTTCAATCAGGTGGAGCTGTTGGCCGGCCCGCTGGCGCAGCGGCTGGGCCTGCCGCTGGTGAATGGGTTGCTGCAACGCCAGCGCGATACGCTGCCGCAGATGGATCTAGGTCTGGAACAGCGCTGGGCCAATGTAAATGACGCCTTTGTGGCCAGCCCGCAGGTGGCCGGGCGCCGCCTGCTGCTGGTGGACGACATCATGACCACTGGCGCCACCCTGCATGCTGCCGCCCGTGCTTTGCGAGCGGCAGGGGCGCATAGCGTCTATGTCCTGACGCTGGCTCGAACTTTATGACAATTGCCCTATGTGAAGCGCAGTGGCACTTGGTACACTAGCGTTGAAGGTACTTCTCTTATTCTCACCCAGGAGGAACCCATGCTAAACGTAGACATTTTCGGCCACGATTTCAAGATCGATGAGACCTTGAACGAATATGTTGAATCGCGCGCCGCTAAGCTTCACCGCTATATCAATGATCTTGAAGAAGCCCGCATCGATTTGAGCCACCGCGCCTCGGCGCGTGAAGCTGCCCATCGCTATAAGGCGCAGATCACGTTGCGCGGCAAGAAATTTGTGCTGCGTTCCGAGTACAAGAGTGACCAGATCCAATCGGCATTCGACAATGCGCTGGAGCGCATCCAGCGCCAGATCGAGCGCTACAAGGGCAAGCGCTACCGCGGCAAGGGCGATGGCGCCTCGATCAGCGATGAAGCCACTGAAGAAGTGGCTGCCCTGTATGAAGAAGAGGTTGAAGAGCAGGTGGTGCGCCGCAAGAAATTTATGCTGCACCCCATGAACGAGAGTGAAGCCATTGAACAGATGCGCTTGTTGGGGCATCAGGATTTCTTTGTCTTCTATGACATGGAAGCCGGCGGGGTGAGTGTGCTGTATCGCCGCGCCGATGGCGACTATGGCTTGATCAATACGGAGCTTGCCTAAGCATGACTGGCAAGAAAAAAGTTTATGAAGCTGCCCAGCTGCTGGATGGCGAGGTTGATCAGACCACCATCCAGCAGGCTGTGCAGCAGATCCTGAGCGCTGTGGGTGAAGACCCACAGCGCGAGGGCCTGCTCAGCACGCCTGACCGCGTGGCGCGAGCCTACACCGAGTTGCTCTCGGGCTACCGAACAGACCCGGTCAAGCTCATCAATGATGCTTTGTTCGATGTGCAGTACGACGATATGGTTATCGTGCGCGATATTGAGTTCTTCAGCCTGTGTGAGCACCACATGCTGCCCTTCATCGGGCGCGCTCATGTGGCTTACATCCCACGCGGCAAGGTCATTGGGCTTTCCAAGATCCCGCGCATCGTGGATATGTTCTCGCGGCGTTTGCAGGTGCAAGAGCGCCTTACGCGCCAGATTGCCGATTTCCTCTGTGATGCGATCAATCCTTTGGGGGCAGGCGTTGTGGTGGAGGCCTTGCATATGTGCTCCATGATGCGCGGCGTCAAAAAACACGATGCGCGTATGACCACATCTACGATGGTGGGCGGCTTCCGCAACAATCCGGCTACTCGTCAGGAGTTTATGGATAACCTGGCGCGTGGCGCCGAACGCCTGAATTTCTAGCTAACTTTGCTTAGCCGTCTGCGTTGTGGGCTGGAGCTCCTGTGTAGTATTATGGTACTTGTGACAAGTTGGTCACCAGGAGGCCTCTATGCGGAGCAAAAGCGAAGTTGGGCAAGGGTTGGTTGAATACGCAGTCATCATTGTGTTTCTGGCCATCCTGAGCATCGTTGCTCTGACCTTTCTTTCAGGCGGCATCACCAACAGTCTCTACGATAGCGTCATTAGCAACCTCTAGAACCTTGTAACTGAGTATCAAAAAGGCCAGCAGAATGCTGGCCTTTTTACTTTTTGAGCACAAGCTCGCTGCGCTGGTTTGGCTGGCTGGCCGCCAGCCGAGCGGCGGCGGCCAGCAGCGTCTCGCGGCTGTCGGGTGCAGCCAGCTCTGGGAGCAGCTCGGACAGCGGCAGCGCAATGTGGGCTGCCTGCCAAATCTCAGCATCGATTTCCTGGCCATCGTAAACGAGCAGGTCCATATCCAAAGTGCGCGGCGCGTTGCGGTCCGCTGTGCGTACGCGGCCCTGCGCCGCTTCCAGCGGGCGCAGCACCTGCAGCTTTAGGGCTTCGGGGTCTAGCTGCGTAGTGAGTTTGGCGGCGGCGTTGAGGAACTGGGGGCCCTGGGTGCCGCGCGCGGGTGAGCTCCACGCGCTGGAAACAGCCAGCAGCCGTGTGTGGCCCGGCAAGGCGGCGTTGCGCAGCGTGGCCACGGCTTGCTGCAGATTGTGGGCCGGTTCAATATTTGAGCCGAGCCCAATGTAGGCAATGTGCTCAGTCACCTGCTTCGCGCTTGATCTCAACACCCACCGAGGCGGCAAAACGCACCGCGCCGGGTTTTTCCACACGCACCTTGGCAGCTTTGGCGCCAGGGTGCGCCAGGCAAATCTTGGCAATATCCTCGGCCAACGCTTCTACCGTAAGGCGCTCTGCGCTCTGGGCATGGGCGATGACCTGCTTGGCCACGCTGCGGTAGTTGACGCTGTGGTTCAGGTCATCGGTCTGGCCGGCCTGTTTTAAATCAGCCTTGATCTCAATATTAATGAGGATGTCCTGGGGGGTCGTGCGCTCCCAGTCATTGATGCCGATGATGCCGCGTACCAGCAGGTCTTTAATGATGAGCTTATCCATAGCTATACCAGGTGGCGTCCTCCGTCCAGGTGAATGATCTCTCCGGTGATGTAGCTCGGCCCGTTGAGCAGGAAGAGCAGGGTCTGGCCCACCTCGTCGAGCTCGGCCCAGCGCTGCGCCGGGATGTGGTTCAGGATGTCTTGCTTGGCTGCGCCGCGGCTGGGCGGCAGAATGGCGCCGAGGGCGATGCCGTTCACGCTGATGGTGGGCGCCATGGCGGCCGCCAATGAGCGCGTCAGCCCGGCCAAGGCTACTTTGCTGACGGTGTAGGGAAGATGGTCTGGCCCAGGGCGCATGGCGCGCCAATCGAGGATGTTGACGATGCGGCCGGGCGCATCGCCGGCGGCGCGCCAGAAGGCCTGGCTGAGCAGGAAGGGCGCGGTGAGATTGATATCCAGGTGGCGCTGCCAGTCACTCAACTTGGTGCTATCCAGCTCAATATTCTCGAAGATCGCGGCATTGTTGACCAGGGCGTACAGCGGCCCGTATTGGCGTGCCTGCACCATGAGCTCACTCACTTGTTGCGGATGGCTGAGGTCAGCTGGCAGCAGGTGCGCGGTGGCCCCCTGGCTTTCCAGCTCGGCCTTCAAGGCGGCAGCCTGGGCGGTGGAACCGTTGTAGTGAATGAGCGCAGTACCCTGTGCTGCTGCGATAGCGCGCACCAAGGCTGCACCCACGCGCACGGCGCCGCCAGTAACGAGGATGTTTTTTCCTTCCAGCGTCATGCGCTAATTCTATCGTGAAGCGAACAAGCATCTTTAAGGTGGATTAGATTTCAGTTAGAGCAGGGTTTGAATGCGCACAGATGCCATAACCAAGGGGTTACTATATGCGTGATGTCGCAAATGCAGTCTTCTTTCGCTGTTTCACCTTTTGGCCGTACACTGCTGCTGGCGGGCTTACTACTCGTGAGTCTTCCCTTAGCCGCCTGCAGCGGCCAGGCGCCTATCTTGCCCGATGGCGAGATTCAACTTGAAGCGGGCACGCGCATGGCGCCTGAGCAGGCCATGAGTCAGGCGGTCGAAACTGCTGGGCTACCTGCGATCCGCCTGGGTAGCCCAGAGTTTCATGCCAGCCAGCCGCAGGAGTTTGTGCTGGCCTCAGGCCGCGTGCAGCTGGTGGAGTTCTTTGCCTACTGGTGCGCGGTGTGCAAGGCAGTGGCGCCCACCGTGCATGGCTTAGAGAGCATGTATGGCGATCAGGTCAACTTTGTGTATCTGGACCGTGACGATCCCCAGACTCTGCCAATTCAGGAACAGCTTGGCTACACCTACCAGCCACACTTCTTCCTGATCGACCCCAACGGCGCCGTGTTGGCGCAGTGGCGTGGCTACATTGATGGCCCTGAGTTGCAAAGTGCGCTGGTAGAGGCGCTGACTCCGTAAATCAACAAAAAGCCCGCTACGCGGGCTTTTTGTTTGCCTGCTAACCCGCGTACAATACTCGCATGAATATCAAAGCCATCATTTGGGATTTTGGCGGTGTGCTGGTGCGCACCGATGCAAACAACGGGCGTGACGCATTGGCCCAACGCGTGGAGCTGAGCCGCGCCGCCTTGGAGGCGCGTATCTTCGACGCAGACAACCGCCGTCAGGCACAGACCGGCGCGGTGGATGGGGCGGCTTATCTGCAGGAAGTGGCCGCTGACCTTGGCATCAGCGTGGCTGAGCTGAACAGCTCGTTCTTTGGGGATGACCATTTGGATCACGCGCTGATGGCCTATATCCGCGGCCTGCGCCCTCAATACAAGGTGGGCCTGCTTAGCAACGCCATGAATAATCTGCGCGAGGCGCTGCAGACGGAGTATCCCATTGCGGATGCCTTTGACGAGCTGGTCATCTCGGGAGAAGTTGGGGTGATGAAGCCGCACCCGGCCATCTATCTGCTGGCCGCCGAGCGCCTCGGTGTGCAGCCGGGGGAAGCCGTCTTTGTGGATGATTTCGAGCAGAATATTGCCGGCGCGCGCCAGGTGGGTATGCAGGCTGTGCATTTTAGGAGCCGCGAGCAAACTCTTGAGGCGCTCAACCAGTTGTTAAGCCCCACTAGCTAAAGCAATACTCAACCCTTGTCATTTGCCAGAAACGGGGCTACACTATCCAAACACCCCCCCCCCATAGGGGGTGGGGCAGCAGGAGGCATGCTATGAACCAAGAGCGAGTGAGCAAGCGGCTCAAAACCATTGAAGGCCATGTGCGTGGCATTGAACGCATGGTGGATGAGGGGGTGTACTGCATCGACATCATCCGCCAGATCCAAGCTACCCAGTCGGCGCTCAATAAGGTGAGCCAGATGGTGCTGGAGGAGCATATGCACTCCTGTGTGATCACGGCTGTACGCGGTGAAGATGCCGAAGAGCGCGAGCGCGTTCTGGCAGAAATTGCCGAAGTGTATCAAGCAGCGATGAAGGTCTAAGGACCAAAGGAGATTTCTATGAACATGGTTGTCTATAGCGTTCCCAAGATTCACTGCGGCCATTGCACGCAGACCATCGAGACTGAGTTGGCTGAGCTGCCCGGTGTGGAAGCCGTCAAAGCCAGTCTCGAAGACCGCAAGGTGATGGTGCGTTTCTCTGAGCCCGCCACCGAGGATTCCGTCAAGGCGTTGCTGACGGAGATCAACTACCCGGCTGAGTAGTTCAGCCTTAGAAAGAAGTCACTCATGTCTGAAGCCAGCAAGCAATACAACCTGCCCATTTTGGGGATGACCTGTGCCAACTGTGTCTCCACAGTGGAGCGCAATCTGAAGAAGGTGCCGGGCATCACACACGCCAGCGTCAACCTTTCCAGTGAGCGCGCTGCAGTGGAATTTGACCCGGCGCAGGCCACCCTGGACGGCATGCTGGCGCGCATTCGCAAAGCTGGCTACGACGTAGCCAGCGGCGAGGCGTATTTGCAGGTGCAGAACCTGAGTGACCCGGCAGATGCACGCCGTCTCCAGGCCGCGTGGAGCGGCCTGGACGGCGTGCTGCAGGCCAAGGTCAACCCGGTAAGCGGCGAGGCGCGTATTGAATACGTGCCCACCATCGTGAGCGAGAGCGACTTGCGCGCCGCCGCCAAGGTGGCCGGTTTCACGCTCTCGGCCACCGCCGCAGGCGAAGATGTGGAAGCCGGCGTGCGCCGCAGCGAGATCCAGAAGCAGCGCCGCCTGATGTGGTTCAGCGTGCTGTTCACCTTGCCGCTCTTCATCCTCTCGATGGGGCGCGATTTTGGTTTGTTCGGCCAGTTGGCGCATGCCGCCTGGGTGGATTGGTTGTTCTTCGCTCTCGCCACGCCCGTACAGTTCATCGCCGGCTGGAGTTACTACGTCAACGGCCTCAAATCGCTGCGCAATGGCAGCGCCAACATGGATGTGTTGGTGGCGCTGGGCTCCTCGGTGGCGTATTTCTATTCGGTGGCGATTTTGTTCGGCTTCTTTAGCGGGCACGGCTACTTCGAGACTTCGGCCACCATCATCACCCTCATTCGCGTAGGCAAGTATCTTGAGGTGAATGCGCGCGGGCGCACCGGTGACGCCATTCGCAAACTGGTGGGCTTGCAGCCCAAGCAGGCGCGTGTGCTGCGTGCTGGGCAGGAAGTTGAAATTCCCAGCGCCGATGTGCAGGTGGGCGATCACGTAGTGGTGCGCCCCGGCGAAAAGTTCCCCGCCGATGGCCGTGTGATCGAAGGCCACAGCTCAGCCGATGAATCGATGATCAGTGGCGAGTCGCTGCCAGTGAGCAAGAGCGTAGGTGACGAAGTCATCGGCGCTACGCTCAACAAGCAGGGGCGTATCGTCTTCGAGGCCACCAAGGTGGGCAAAGAGACCGCCCTGGCGCAGATCGTGCGCCTGGTGGAAGACGCCCAGAGCAGCCGCCCGCCGATCCAAAAGCTGGGTGACCGTATTTCCGAAATTTTTGTACCCGCTGTGATCGTGATCGCTGCCATCACTTTTAGCGCCTGGTACTTCTTCTTCCCGGCCAGCGCGCCGGATGCCACGCTGACGCGTGCACTCATCAACACCGCGGCGGTGCTGCTCATCGCCTGCCCGTGTGCCATGGGCCTTGCCACGCCCACTGCCGTAATGGTAGGCAGCGGGCGCGGTGCTGAGATGGGCGTGCTCATTAAATCGGGTGAAGCGCTGGAGCAGGCATCTGACATCTCAGTGGTGCTGCTGGATAAGACCGGCACGCTGACCCGCGGCCAGCCCGCCGTGACCGATATCTTGCTGGGCGAGGTGGCCGCCTTCAGCGGCTCGGCTGGCGAAGCCGAGTTGCTGCGCCTGGCGGCCAGCGTGGAGCACGCCAGCGAGCATCCGCTGGGCGAGGCCATCGTGGCCGCTGCCACCGAGCGCGAGCTGGCCTTGGTTACGCCGAGCCAGTTTGAAGCGCTGACCGGCCGCGGCGTATCCGCTGAGGTGGACGGCCAGCAGGTGCTGATCGGTAACTTGCGCCTGATGAACGAGCACAACATAACCCTGGGCAACCTCAGCAACGCTGGTGAGCAACTGCACGCCGATGGCAAAACGGCCATCTTTGCTGCGGTGAATGGCACGCTGGCTGGTGTTTTTGGTGTGGCTGATACGCTCAAGGACCACGCCGATGAAGTCATCGAGAGCCTGCACAAGATGGGCCTCAAAGTGGGCATGATCACCGGGGATGCGCGCGGCGTCGCCGAAGCAGTGGGCCGCCAACTCGGCCTGGACTATGTGCTGGCCGAGGTGCTGCCCGAACAAAAGGTGGCCGAGGTCAGCAAGCTGCAGGCGGCTGGCCACAAAGTGGCTATGGTGGGTGATGGCATCAATGATGCGCCCGCGCTGGTCCAAGCTGATCTGGGCATCGCCATTGGCACGGGTACGGATGTAGCTATGGCTACGGCGCCTGTGGTGCTGATGACGGGCGATCTGCGCGGTGTGCCCAAGGCGATCTCACTTGCCAAGCGCACGTTGCGCACCATCAAGCAGAACCTGTTTTGGGCCTTCATTTATAACATTCTGCTCATTCCGGCGGCAGCACTGGGCTTCCTCAGCCCGATCCTGGCGGCAGGCGCCATGGCGTTAAGCGACATCTTCGTGATCGGCAACAGTCTGCGCCTGCGCAAGCTGCCGCTCAAGGTCTAGTACTCAAAAAGCCGCGGCGTGAATCACGCCGCGGCTTTAGGTTTGGCTCATTTTGATTTCATGCGCCTGAGATAAAATTATGTTTATGTATGGCAATTCGCACCTGAACAGACGAGAATTCTTGAAGTTGGGCGGCGTCGCCCTCGGCGCAGCCGCCCTGCTGCCAGCGAGCTTCAACCCGGCGATGAAGGTCAATCCGCGCTATCTGCTGCAAGAGCCCTTCCCGCAGGCCGACCGCTTGGGCCGCGTGGTAGAGGAGCTCGACCGCTTCGTGTATGTGCGCTCGGCGCCTAACCGCGAGGCGCCCGAAGTGGGCCAGCTGATGGGCGATACGGTAGTGCCTTGGATTCGCGAAGTGGTGGGCAGCGCCTCCGGCCTGCGCAACCAACGCTGGATCGAAATCCCGCAAGGCTATGTGTGGGCGCCGTTCCTGCAGCCCGTCAAGAATATTATCAATGAGCCGCTAGCCTCGCTGCCGGATTTTGGCGGCGGCCCTGGCATGTGGATGGAAGTGACCCAACCGTATGTTGAGGTGCAACTGGTTAACGCCAACGCGCCCTACGGCCACCGTATCCGTTTCCTGGTGGAAAGCAACTGGCCCATTCGCTTGTATTACGGCCAGGTGATGTGGGTGGATGAAATTCGCACCAATGCGGCTGGCGAAACCGAGTATCACGTCTTTGATCTCTACGGCAGCCTGGGGGACCGCTTCTGGGCGCCGGCGCATGCTTTCAGGCCCATCTATCCAGATGACATTGCACCCATTTCTCCTGATGTGGAGAACAAAGAGCTGGTGATCAACATTGCCCGCCAGACCATGTCGTGCTACGAAGACGGGCGTGAGGTGTATTTCTCACGCGTCTCGACGGGGCGTGATGGCGAAGACGGCGTCGGCCTAACCCCGGTCAGCGATTATCTGCGTGTGTTCATGAAGTACATCTCCACCACCATGACTGGCGGCACCTCTGGCGCTGGCTATGACCTGGCGGGCATCGGTTGGTGCACTTTCTTTGCCACGGGTGGCATTGCCGTGCACACCTGCTACTGGCATAACAATTTCGGAGAGCGCACCTCGGCGGGCTGCATCAACGCCACGCAAGAGGATGCCAAGTTCATCTTCCGTTGGACTTCGCCCCAGGTGGATTACTTCCCCGGCAGGATCGACCAGGTCGCCGGCACCGGTGTGCGCGTAGTTCAAGCATAGGTCTACAGCATGATTCCAGTGCCCAGCGTGTGGTTAGCCTTCCTGGCTGGGTTGGCCTCCTTCCTGTCTCCCTGCGTATTTGCGTTGGTGCCCGTGTACGTTGGCTATCTCAGCGGGCGCACCGCAGCCAGCCAAGCCAAGGGCGACACGCGCACCTGGCAAAGCTTTCTGCACGGCCTGGCCTTCGTGCTGGGCTTCAGCCTCATCTTTATTCTGCTGGGCTTGTTCTCGGCCGCGCTAGGCCAGTTCCTGTTCACCTTCTCACGTTTGCTCTCGCAGATCGGCGGCATCGTCGTCATTCTGTTTGGCTTGCATCTCAGCGGCATCTACCGCATTCGCTGGTTGGATTATGAGCTGCGTATGCAGTCGGGCGTGCAGGCACAGCGCGGCTATCTGTCCTCCGCCATGATGGGTGTGTTCTTCTCGGCAGGCTGGGTGCCTTGTGTAGGCCCGGTGCTCGGCTCCATCCTCACGCTGGCCTTCAACAGCGCTGAGCTCAGCCAGGGGGCGATATTGCTCGGTGCGTATTCGGCCGGGCTGGCAATCCCGTTTCTGATTGCCGCCACCCAGGTGGCCTGGATCACTGGCATGGTGCGGCGTTATGCCAACCTCAGCCACTATGTGGAGCGCATTACTGGCGTGCTGCTGATCGCGCTCGGCATTCTGTTGCTTAGTGGGCGCTTCCAGACCCTCGCCAGCCTGGGCTTCTTCTTTGACTTGGTTGAGGAGGGGCGCGTGGGTTTGCATATGCTTGTGGCCAGCCTGGTCAGCTTACTGCTGGGGGCGGGCGTGGGGCTGTGGGCGCGCCAGCGCGGCAAGCGCTTTGGCGAATGGTGGTTCATTGGTAGCGGCATTGTGCTACTGGGCGTTGTGCTCCTCTATGCGGTGGGGGTGCTGCGTTGGTGAGATGGTTTGCGCTGGCGCTGTGCGCTACCTGGCTCAGCGCGTGCTCGATGCTGAACGCGGCGGAGCCCGTGGTGGGTTCGCCCGCGCCGGACTTTGTGCTCAACAATCTGCAAGGCGAGCCTGTGCGCCTGAGCGAACTGCGCGGCCAGCCCGTGCTGCTCAACTTTTGGGCCACCTGGTGTGGCCCGTGCCGTCAGGAGATGCCCACCATCCAGGCACGCTATAATCAGGGCGGCTTTGCGGTTTTAGCGGTGGATTTTGCCGAATCTCGCCAGCAGGTGCAGGGCTTTCTCGATGAGATCGGGGTGGATCTGCCCGTGCTGCTGGATAGTGATGGCAGCGTGCAAGAGCTCTATCGTGTGCGCGGCTACCCGAGTACGTTTTTTATTGATGCCCAAGGCATCATTCGTTTCTTCCACATCGGTGAGCTCAGTGCTGCCGATATCGACACCTATTTGCGTCAAATGGATTCCAGCCAATGATCACTGTCACGCTTTACACCAAAGACAATTGCTCGCTGTGTGAGACAGCCAAGCAGGATTTGCAGTCTCTTCAGGCCAAAATCCCGCACAATCTTGCTCTGGTGAATATTGGAGAGGATGAGGATCTACAGGCGGCCTATGGCACACGCGTGCCGGTAGCCCAGGTGGGCCCGTATGTGCTGGAAGCCCCGTTTGACCGCCAGAAACTGGAGATGACCATGGCTGCAGCCCGAGACCGCGCCCAGCAGATTGAAGGGGACCCCAAGTATGACAAACGCAAAGCGCGCAGCGCGCAAATCAACCGCTCTGACAAACTGGCACAATTCTTTGGCAAGCATTACCTCGCGCTGCTTAACCTGTTGATCTTTTTATACGTTGGCTTGCCTTTTCTCGCCCCGGTGCTGATGAACGCCGGCTATCCCGCGTTGGCGCGGCCAATCTACTCTACCTATGGCGCGGTGTGCCACCAGATGGCTTTCCGTTCGTGGTTTCTGTTTGGCGAGCAGCCGGTCTACCCGCGTGAAGCAGCTGGGATAGATGAATATGCCAGCTACGAGGCTGCCACGGGCTTGAACGGGGCAGACATGCTGGCGGCGCGTGGCTTTATCGGCAATGAGCAGGTGGGCTACAAGGTGGCCTTCTGCCAGCGTGATGTCGCTATCTACGGCGCTATTCTTGCGTTTGGCCTGCTCTACGCCGCCACGGGACGGCGCATCCGGCCGCTGCATTGGATGCTGTGGATCGCCATTGGCATGGCGCCCATCGGCCTGGATGGGTTCAGCCAGCTGCTCAGCCAGATACCCAACTGGCCCTTCTGGGAATACCGCGAGAGCACGCCGCTGTTACGCACCCTCACCGGCGCCATCTTTGGCTTCACCACCGCCTGGTTTGGTATCCCGCTCTTGGAAGAATCCTTTCAGGATGTGCGCGTGCAGGTGGCCTCCAAGGCGGCGCGCCTCAAGGGCAGCAAATAATCCTGATGCCCTTTCAGCAGTCTGGCGATATTCGCTATTTCACATTTGAGCAACTGGCTGCCGCGGGGGTCAGGCATGCTGTTTTCACCCGCCAGGGTGGGGTAAGTAGCGCACCGTACGATTCGCTCAATGTGGGCAGCACCGTGGGTGATGAATTGCCCCATGTGCGCCAGAACCTGCAGCGTGCCTTTGAGGCCCTGGGCCGCAGGCGCGAGAGTATGTTTGACAGTTGGCTGGTGCACGGGCGTGATGTGCAGGTAGCCCGCGCCCCGCGCCCATCGGATTGGGTGCGCCCACCCAAAGCAGACATCATCATCACCAATCAGCCTCAGGTCACGCTGTTCATGCGCTACGCCGATTGCGTGCCCATCCTGTTGTTTGACCCGCAGCGCAAAGCCGTGGCGCTGGCGCATGCCGGGTGGCGCGGCACCGTGGCACGTGTAGGCGAGGCTGCCGCCGCGGCCCTGTCGCAACATTACGGCAGCCGCCCGCAAGACCTCATCGCCGCCATTGGCCCGTGCATCTCCGTGGCTAAGTATCCGGTAGGGCTAGAGGTTGTGGCTGAGGTGCAAACCGTCTTTGGCACTCAGGCGGCCGAGCTGCTGCCCAGCTATGGCGAAGCTACACACTTTGATCTGCAACTGGCCAATCAGCGCGTGCTGGAGCAGGTGGGACTACAGCAGATAGAGACCGCCAACCTGTGCACGGCCAGCAACATGGCTGATTGGTTCTCGCACCGCGGTTCGGGCGGGCGCACCGGGCGCTTCGGTGCATTGATTACACTAGGTGCATGAGTTACCCGCAACGTTTGGAGCACAACCTGGCCGAGGTGCAGGGCCGCATGAAGGCTGCCGCGCAGCAAGCTGGCCGCGCCGCGGGCGATGTGCGCCTGCTGGCGGTGACCAAGGGCCATCCACCCGAGGCACTGCAGGCGTTGCTGGCCCTAGGCATCAGCGACATTGGCGAGAGCTACTTGAATGAAGCGCTCGAAAAGCAAACCGTGCTACAAGGCTCAGACTTGCGCTGGCACATGATCGGCCACGTGCAAAGCCGCAAGGCGCGTGAGGTGGCCGCGCACTTCTCCGTTGTGCATTCGCTGGATAGCTTGAAACTGGCCGAAAGGTTGCACCGCTTCGCTCAAGAGCTTAGCCTGCGCCTACCAGTATTGCTGGAATGCAACGTGAGCGGCGAGATTACCAAGCAGGGCTGGCGCTGCCATGATGATGCCGGCGAATTCTTTGCGGATGCCCAGGTGATTGCCGACCTGGACGGCTTGGAGCTACGCGGCCTGATGAGCATGGCGCCCATCACCGCCCGCCCGGCAGAGGCGCGCCCATATTTTGAGCGCACACGCCAGTTGCGTGATACATTGGCAGAACGATTGGGCATTGTGTTGCCCGAGCTTTCCATGGGGATGAGCAACGATTACGAGGCGGCCATTCTGGAGGGCGCCACCATAGTGCGGATTGGCGAAGGCCTGATGGGCCCACGCCCGAAATAAAGAGGAGACGATGGAGCAAGCCATAGGTCTGTTTTTCCGTATTCTGAGTTGGATTGTTATCATTGATATTGTTTTGGGCTACTTCCTGCCTCCGTATCACTCCCTGCGGCAGGCGTTGGACCGCATTGTCGAGCCCATGCTGGCTCCCATTCGCCGTATTCTGCCGCCGATGGGCATGTTTGACTTCAGCCCGCTGGTGTTGCTGATCCTTTTGCAGATCCTGAGTGCAATTATCATTAACGCCTTCCGCTAATGACACGCCACAAACTTTCAGACGGGCGCGGTGGGGCGGCGCTGGCCATCCGCGTCACGCCACGCGCCAGCCGCAATGAGATCGTTGAGATCCTGCCCGACAATACCATCAAAATTCGCTTGACCGCGCCGCCGGTAGACGGCAAAGCCAACGAGGCGCTCATCGAGTTCCTCTCCAAGGTGCTCTCCGTGCCCAAGGCGCGGATTGACATTGTGGCTGGGCAGACGGGGCGCGACAAGCTGGTGACCATCTTTGATATGGACAGCAGTGAAGCCCAGGAGCTAATTCTTAAGCAATTGGAAAGTTAGCCGGGAGAAAAAACTAAAGCACGCCATCGGCGTGCTTTTTTTATCCGTACAGGATGCGCTTGCAGTTATCGCAGCGCGTCAGCTCTTCGGCAGAGCGTGCGGCCTGCGCCCGCGCCGCCGAAAGCTCGGCGCCGCAGGCCGAGCAGGAGCCTGATTGCACCTTGGCTATGGCCACACCAGCTTTACTGGCGCGCAGGGTCTGGTATGTCTGCAGGTCGGCTGGCTCCACTGCGCTCAGCGCCGTCTCCTGCTCCCCTTTGAGCCTGGCTTGCTCCTGGTCCAGCTCTGCCTTCTCGGTGAACAAGTTTTCATGCTCGCTGGCCAGCTGCGCTTCTACATCGGCCAGGTTGGTCTGGGCCAACTGGGCGGCGGCTTGCTGCGTTTCGTAAGCAGACATAGCCTCGAGCTGGGCATCCTCAAGGTCGCTGAGGCGGCGCGCCAGGCTCTCTGATTCCATTTGCAAGTCTTGCAATTCCTTGGGGTTGGTCACCGAGCCGCCGTACAAGCTGGCCTGATTCTGCTCGATGCGTTTTTGCTGCGCGCTCACGTCTTCTTCGGCGCTGCGCAGGGCGGTGTGGGCGGCATGCAGCGCCACCTGCGCCTGTTGCTGCGCCTGGCTGGCGGCTTGGTGCGCCTGGTTATCACTGAGGATGCGCTCGATCTCTGCCAGGCGCGCGGCTGCCTGATCCATTTGTGTGTCCACTTGCTGCAGGCGATAGAGTTTGAAGGCGCGGCTCACATGCGTATTATACGAGAAGGCTGGCGAGTCTTGCACAGGTGGGGCTTTGCTACAATACAGCATGCGTCGCAGCGTATGCCGCCAGTTTTTGAGTGCTGCTCTGCTCAGTGTTGTTTTCTTGTTGCTGCAAAGCGTGCCGTATGTGCTGGCAGAGCGGGCTGGCGACGGTGGGCATGTATTCGGCGGCTTTCTGCTTAACCCCACAGACGGGTACAGCTATCTCGCAAAAATGCGCCAGGGTTTTGAGGGCGCATGGAGCTTTACGCTGCCCTATAGCGCTCAGCCCGGGCAGCCTACGGCCATCAATCTGTATTACCTGCTGTTAGGCCATGTGGCGCGCGTGCTAAGGTGGAGTTTGGTGTTTACGTTTCACGGCGCACGGCTGCTTGGTGCGGCGGCTTTATGTGCTGCGCTGTATCGTTTTTTCAACGCAATAGTTCCCGGTTTGCGTACTTGGGCTTTGGCTGTAGCGCTGTTCGGCTCTGGGTTCGGCTGGCTGGCGGTAGCAAGCGGAGCCTTCACCAGTGATTTTTGGGTAGCGGAGATGTACCCGTTCCTAGCCAGTTTTGCTAATGCGCACTTCCCGCTGGGATTGGCCTTGCAAGTCTTCCTGATCACGCCCACAGACGCGCCACGCCCAGTAGCTTGGCTGTTGGCGGCGGCTGTGGCCGCAGTGGTGTATCCGTTCGGATGGGCTGTGGCCGCCGCGGTGTTGTGCGCTGCGGCCTTATTGACTGTGCTGCGTAAGCAGGAGAGTGCAGCACAGTGGAAGCAAGCCGCCTGGGTGCTTGCCGGTGGCCTTCCGTATGCGCTGTATGCGTTGGTAATCGTCAATACTCATCCTGCCCTGGCGGGATGGAACGTACAGAACATCACGCCGGCTATGCCGCTGTGGGATTTGGTCACTTCGCTTGCCCCCGCGCTTTTATTGGCGTTGCCGAGTGTGTATTTTGCGCTAACGCAACGCCAGCGCGCTGTACAGTTGTTGGCGGTCTGGCTGCTAGTGTGCCTGGTCTTTCTCTACTTGCCGTTTGGATTACAGCGGCGCATGAGCAGCGGGCAATATATCCCTGCCATCGGGCTGGCCGTGGTTGCTATCCAGCGCTGGCTGAATGCCGCCGCTCGCCGCAGGCTGGCGCTGGTGCTGTTGTTCTTGCTGGCCTTGCCAACCAATCTGCTTATTCTACTGGGTGGGCTGCAGGCCAGCCGCGAGCAGGAGGCTGCGCTCTTCCTGCGAGCTGACGAGGTGGCCGCCTACCAGTGGCTGGCTGCACACTCCGCGCCCGGTGCGCTGCTGCTGGCGCCTGAGCGCAATAGCTTGCACGCGCCAGCTTTTGCGGATGTGCGCGTGTGGTATGCGCATCCCTTCGAGACCGTGCAAGCAGAGCAGCGCAAGGGGGAGCAGGAGGCTTTCTTTGCGGATGACTTGCCGCGCGAAACTTTCTTGGCCGCGCATGCAGTCGACTACATCCTCTGGGATGTGAGCATGGCTCCGGGCACTACGCTGCATGGCTGGCATGAGGTGTTTGCGGATGGCTCGGTGTTGATTTGGGCGCGTGATGTTGAATAAGCTCACCGCCGCCAAACCCTACGCGGTGTTCTTGCTGCCACTCGTGCTTTTACTACCGGGTATGACTAGTTTCATATTCCCCGGCTCCGGCGCAGCCTTCTCAGACATGGCTGTCACGCATTACCCCAACGCGCTGTTTCTTCAAAACGCGCTGCGCCAGGGCGTAGTGCCCTTGTGGTCATCGCAGATCCTGTCTGGCTTTCCTTTTGTCGCGCATCCCTATTCCGGGTTGTGGTATCCGCCGTATTGGCTGGCTTTATTGTTTCCGTTGCCACTGGGGCTCAATCTGGTATTGGCCGCGCATGTGGTGCTGGCCGGTGTGGGCATGTATGCTTTCCTGCGCCAGCAAGGCTGCGCTCATGCTGCAGCGTTGCTGGGCGGGCTGGTGTTTCAGTTGGCGCCGCGGCTCTTTGCACATATTGGGGCGGGGCATCTGATGCTGGTGATGGCGGTGTGCTTGACCCCCTGGCTGCTGTGGGCCAGCCGCTCGCCGCGCCTGCCCGCCGCGCTGGTGCTGGCGCTGATCGTTGGCGCCGACCCGCGCTGGGGGCTGTATGCTGGCGCGCTATGGGCGGCTTGGCTGCTGTGGCAACGCCGCCCGCGCTACTTGCTGCAACAGGCAGGCATGGCCGCTTTGCTGGCTTTGCCAGCGCTCTGGCTTTATTTGCAGTACGGCTCGCTTAGCACGCGTGCCAATCTAAGCCCAGCCGAAGTTCTGGAACTCTCCCTGCCGCCCGCTCAACTGCTGGGTCTATTGTTGCCGCAGTGGAGTAGTGCGCATGAGTGGGTCATTTATGCCGGGGTCGTGCTGTTGCTTCTGGTGCTGCTGGCGCGCCCCTGGCAACGCGGGATACGCTTCTGGATGGCGCTACTGATTGTGTGCGTGCTGGTGGCTTTGGGCAGCAACATCCCCGGCGCGCAATGGCTGGCGGAGCTGCCGGGGGCATCCCAGCTGCGAATTCCGCCGCGCGCACTGCTGCTGGCCAGCCTGGCCTGGGCGGTGCTGGCGGCTGGCGCCGCTCAGCAATTAGCCGCGGCGGCTTGGCCGCAGAAGCCGCTGCGCCTGCTGCACGCGGCAGTGCTGGCTTGGCTGCTAAGTTTTGCGGCGCTGGCTGCCTGGCAGGGCGCACAGTTGGGGCAGCCGGCGATGTTCGCCGCCGCGCTGGTGCTGGCCGCCTGGCTGGCCCACGAGCGCTGGCGCAGCGGCCGCGTGCTGCTGCTGGCGCTCAGCGTGCTGGTGGCGGCCGACCTGCTAGTGGCGTCTGGCAGTCTACTGCGCTTCCGCCCAGCAGACAGCGTACTGGCTGAGGGGGCCGAGGCGGCGCAGTACCTTGCCCAGGATGACGACATCTTCCGTGTCTATACGCCCGATCACAGCCTGCCGCAGCAAACCGCGGCGCTGTATGGGTTGGAGTTAGCCAACGGAGTCGACCCGCTGCAATTGCATGGCTACTCTGATTTGATGGCTAAGGCCGCGGGCTATTCCCAATCTGGCTACAGTGTTGCGCTACCTCCTCTTGATGTGACGGCTCAATCCGATGCTGTTCTCTTAGGTCGGCTCAATATCAAGTACCTTGTCGCCGCGCAGCCTATGAATGTAGAAGGCCTTGAGCTATTGCTGGAAGAGCCGTATGTGTATCTCAATTCACACTATCGCCCGCGAGCCTGGATGGAGCAGGGGGGGGAAGCACAGCGAGTTCCTCTACTAGATGTGCAGGCCAATCGGATGACGCTGCATGCCTACGGCCCCGGCCAGCTCAACATTGCTGAGCTTCAGTATCCAGGCTGGCATGTGTTGCGGGACAGGCAGCCCGCTGAATTTGCCGTGCCGGGCAACGTGCTGCGCAGGGTGGTTTTGCCCGCGGGCGAGCATGAGATTGAGCTGTACTTTATGCCTGATGCGCTGCGCTTTGGCCTGCCAGTCACTGCACTCGCGTGGCTGGTTATGCTGTGGCGTGTGTTCAGGCGGCAGGCATGAGCAAGGCTGAACGAGGTTGGGTGTGGGGCTTTTCCGTTATGGCCATGCTGTTAACCAGCCTGCCGTACGCCATTGCACTGCTGAGCGCGCCGCACACCTTTACCGGATTCTTGATCGGCGTTGAAGATGGCAACGCCTACATTGCCCAGATGCAGCAGGGCGCGGCCGGTGCGTGGCTGTTTCGCAGCGTCTATAGCACGCTGCCGCAGCAAGGGGCTCTGCTGTACTTGCCTTACTTGTTGCTTGGCAAGCTGCTCGGTTCGCAGGCCAGCCATCTTAGTTTTGTGCTGGCCTTTCACGCCTTTCGCTTAATCAGCCTGGCGGCGGTCTGCCATGCTGTATATGCCTTCGTGTCTGAGTTTGTCAGCAACGTCTCTTTGCGCCGAGTGGGGCTGGCCTTGGTCGTATTCGGTGGCGGCCTGGGTTGGCTGGTGCTGTTGTTTGGCCGCAGTGAGTTATATGGCTCGCTGCCGCTGGACTTTTACTCGCCGGAGACCTTCGGCTTCCTGGCCGCGTTCAGTCTGCCGCACCTCGTGCTGTCGCGTGCGCTGCTGCTCTATGCGCTGGTGCTGGTATTGCGCGGGCAAGCAGGTGGTTGGCGCTTCGTTGCTTTGTGGTTGGTGTTGGCGCTGGTGCACTTGCTCACCGCCGCATTGGGCTCGGTCTTGCTGGCCGTGTTTGTGGTGCTCGCTTGGCTGCACCGAACTCCCAGCTGGCAGGCAACGCTGCGCGCCAGTATGCTGGCACTCACAGGTGCAGCCGTGCCGCTGGCCTACAACGGCTGGGTCTATCTGCATGATGCCTATTTGCAGGGGTGGGCAGCGCAGAACCTAATCCTGGCGCCGCACCCGCTGCATTATGTGCTGGCCTATGGCTGGCTGTTGCCGCTGGCGTATCTTGGCTGGCGCAGCGCCGCTGGAGCAGCGCGTGTGCTGAGCGCGGGCTGGCTGCTGGCGCTGCCAGTCTTGCTGTACCTCCCGCTGGGCTTGCAGCGTCGCTTTGCTGAAGGCGTATGGGTCTTGCTGCTGGCGCTGGCTCTGCGCGGCCTACAGAACATGCCGCCAGTACGCACGCGCCGTTTTGTAGTGATGTTGGTCCTGCTGGCCGCGCCCAGTACGCTTTTGCTCTGGCTCGGCGCGCTGAATGGCGCCTTGCATCCTGCGGCTCCTGCTTTTCGCAATGCCGATGAAGTGGCGCTGTTCAGTAGCCTGCAGGATGTGCCGGGAGCGACGGTGCTGGCCGCCTACAGCAGCGGTAACGCAGCACCAGCATGGGCGCCAGTACGCGTCGTGATTGGGCATGGGCCGGAGACAGTCGGGCTAGACGAGCTATCGGCGCAGGTGGACTATTTTTATAATCGCGGCACTTTAGATACGGAACGCACCGCCTTCCTGCACCAACACAACGTGCAGTTCGTGTTGTGGGGCCCGGCGGAGCGTGTGCACAGCCGTGGCTGGGTGCCAGAGTTGGCTGAGTACCTGCTGCCCTATAGCGAATACGGCAATTTCCAACTTTTCCGTGTGCAGCTGCCTTAAAATAGGCCGATGCGTTTCAAGCTCTCGCCGCGAATCCTGATCTGGCTGGCGCCCTTTGTTTTGCTGGCGCCGGTGTGGTTGCGTGGCGAGGCGCTGTACTGGGGCACGCCGGCTACCCAGTTTGTGCCTTGGTGGTGGCAAGCCTGGCGCACGTTGCTAACTGGCGAGTTGCCGCTTTGGAATCCGCTGCTGGGCATGGGCACGCCATTGGCAGCCAACTATCAATCGGCCCTGTTCTATCCTCCGCACTGGATCTACTTTATCTTGGCCGCGCTGGGCGGCCTGCCGTTGATGGCCTGGGGGCAGGCGCTACTGGTCGCCGCCCACCTGGTGCTGGCCGGTGTCGGCGCACAGCGCTTGCTGCGCGCTTTGGGCACAAGTGAGCTCGGACAGGTGATTGGCGCGCTGGCCTTTTCGCTTTCCGGCTACCTGGTGGCGCGGGCGCACTTTCTCAGTATTAACGCCAGCCTTGCCTGGCTGCCGTGGATACTGTTGGCCGTGTACCAGCTTGCTCATGCGCCCGGACGTCGCACGGTGTTGCGCCTGGCCGCGTTAATGGCCATGCAATGGCTGGCCGGTCATGCACAAATGGCCTGGTATAGCCTGCTGCTGGCGGCTGCTTGGCTTCTACTCAGGGTTTGGCCGACGACCAGGCCGATTCGCTGGCGTGCCATGGCTGGTATGGCTGCAGCGGGCGTGTTGGCGCTGGCCCTGAGCGCGGTGCAGCTGTTGCCCACGGCGGAGTATCTGTTGCAGTCGCAGCGCGCCGCGCAAGTGGACCCCGCTCTGGCGATGACGTACTCGTTCTGGCCGTGGCGGCTGCTGACCTTGTTAGCGCCCAAGCTGTTCGGCAGCCCGGCAGCGGGCAATTTTGCTGGCTATGGCAACTTCTGGGAAGATGCCATCTACGTTGGCGTGGTGCCGCTGCTGCTGGCTGCACTCGCCGCCCGCAAACTGCAAGCACGCCGCTTGGCGTGGTGGTTGCTGGGCGTGGTAGCGGTCTCGTTGCTGTTGGCCCTGGGTGACAACACGCCAGTGTTCCCGTGGCTGTTTGCGCACGTGCCGAGCTTTGCCATGTTTCAAGCCCCTACACGATTCAGCCTGTGGGCGGTGCTTGCACTCAGCCTGCTGGCGGGCTTGGGTGTGCAGTATTGGCGCAAGCCTGAGGGGCGTGGCCTGTATTGGAGTCGTTTGGCCGCGGCGGGCAGCGTTGCGGTATTGCTGGGCGCGGGGGCTGGTGTGCTGTTGCAAGGTACTGGACGCTTGGATATTCCTGACAGCTATATCCGCGCCATGCTCGTCTTGGGCATCACCTTGCTGCTATTTACTATTTTAAATCTACGCGCTTGGAACTTACCAGAGCCACTGCGCCACTGGCTCTTGGCGGGCTTGGTAACGGTTGAGTTGCTGCTGGCCGGCTGGGGACTGAACCCTGGCGCGTCTCTCTCACTCTACACCACGCAACCACAGCATGCCGCACTGGCGTCAGAATTTAACGGCGGACGCCTTTATATGCCCGCAGACGACGAGCAGGCGCTCAAGTTTGAGCATTTGCTACGCTTCGATACCTTCTACAGCGCAGATCCCCTTGAGTTGCGCCGCAGTCTGCTGCCGAATACCAACCTGCTCGAAGGCTTGCCCAGCGCCAACAACTTTGACCCGTTGCTGCCCGCTCGCTATGTGCAATGGATTGCTGCGCTCGAGGCGGCGGATAGCGAGACCCGTGACATGATGCTGACCTTGATGAATGTCGGCGTGGTGCAACATGTTCAGGATGGGGCGGTGAGCTTTGAACGCGTGGAGGCTTTGCCGCGTGCACAACTTTACAGTTGCCAGCCGCCTGAGGAGCTGACCAGCCATCTGCCCGCATGCCTGCTGTTGGACGCGGCCGCCATTGTGCAGAGCAGCGCCAACCGCGTGCGCGTGCAGGTGGATGCACACGCGGGCGACTGGCTGCTGCTGGCGGATACGTACTACCCTGGCTGGCATGCCCGCGTAGACGGCGCACTCGCGGAGATCGTGCCGGCCTACGGCGTGTTGCGTGCCGTGCAGCTACCCGAGGGCGCACATGAGGTTGAGTTCATTTATCGCCCGCTGTCCTTTGCTCTAGGATTGGTCAGCACGCTGTTGGCTTGGCCACTGTTGTTCGTGCTATGGCGGCGGTCGCATGCGTAAGCTGATCTCTCCGGTCATAGTGACTCTGCTGGCTGCGCTACTCGTTTTTGGCGTGGTGCTGGCGCGTGCTGGCTGGGATGTGAACGAGATCATTCGCCCCGGCACTTACTTCACTAAGGCTGACCCAGCGGGCAGCGAAGGCTACGACGGCCAGTTTTTCTATGCCATCGCCAAGTACGCTGATCCACAACAAGCGGCGCAATATCTGGATGTGCCCGCCTATCGCTACCAGCGCATCCTGCTGCCGCTGCTGGCGCGCAGCCTGAGCTTGGGTAACGCCAGCCTGCTGGCGTGGATGCTGCCGCTGATTGGGCTTGTATCTCACCTGGTTGGTGTGCACTTGCTGGGGCAATTGTTCCAGCGTTGGGGTGTTAGCCGTTGGTATACCCTTGGGTATGGCTTGCTCCTGGGCTGCTTGTTATCCATGCGTTTGGCCCTGCCGGAGACGTTGGCGTTTGCGTTGGTGATTGCCGCTGTGTCGAGCGCGCAACGCGGGCGTTCACCACTGGCCTGGTTGCTGCTCTCGTTGGCTGTCTTCGCAAAGGAGACCACGCTGGTATTCGTGGCAGCCCAAGGGCTGAGCTACCTGTTCGCCCGCCGCTGGCGCGATGCGCTTGGCCTTGCCCTGGTAGTGGGTGTCCCCCAGCTGCTATTCCGCCTATGGCTGCTAGGCCAGTTCGGCAGCCTGGGCTTTGGCCTGGGTGGCACGAATGCCACCGGGTTGGAGTGGATACCGTTCAATGGCTGGTGGCGCATCGGCGAGCTGGATGCCACTTGGCGCCTCGTTGTTGGCCTGCTGTATACGCCGCTTATTGTCCTGCCGACGCTGTGGGGCTTGTGGGCTGGTGCGCGCGCCTGGTGGCAAGAGCATAGCGATAGCCGCGCGCTGGCCTTGCTGATCAATGCGGCCATTTGGCCGTTCATACCGCTGGCACTATACATCGAGCCTTACGGCGCAGTGCGCCTGGCCATCGGTGTGCAGTTGGCGACACTGCTGTTTGCCGCACGCCACGGTGTGCGCCGTGTGCTGGTTTATGGGCTGCTATTCACGCTGATGAGCTTATGGTTGTTTGTGCCTGGATAGCGAAAATAAGGTGAACAAAGCGGCAAGTATGTACTGGCTGCTTCGGTTGAATATCGAATCTTTGTACGCTTGGTGGCTGGAGGGTTAAAGCTAAAAGCTGTCAGCTAATCGCTAACAGCTTGTTTAGGATGCGGATCCTGGGCTCGAACCAGGGCTTTCTGAGTCAGAGTCAGACGTCCTACCACTAGACGAATCCGCACTGCGAAAGCCATTTTAACACGGCCTGCGGTGTGCGTCTAGGCGTTGTTGGGAGTGAGCACCACCCACAGCGCGCGCATGGCGCTGTCGCCATTGTTAGTCAGGCGGTGCGGGGTGCTTGAATCAAAAATAATGCTGTCACCCTGGCCCAGCGTATAGGTCTCAAAGCCTAGCTCCACCATCAGCTCGCCTTCCAGTACTAGGCCAAATTCGCGGCCGCTGTGGCTGGACATGTTCTTGCCAGACTGTGCGCCGGGGGCATATTTGATCTCCAGGAACTCGGTATCGGTTTCGGAGTTGGCGGTGAGGCGCGCCCAGGTGATACCGCTGTTCAGCTCCAACTTGGGGCGGGCATTGGCCGGCACCACTGGCGCTTTGTGCGTGGTGGGGAAGCTCACCACCTCTTTGTCCATGTCGTTAGTTAGCAAGGCCTCGCGCATCTGGCTGGCGGTGAGCTCGCTGCTGTTGATGCTGCCGTTGTGGGCCGTAGGGCTGTCTTGGCCGTCATCGGCGGGGAAGAAGTAATCTACCGATACGCCCAAAGCAGCGGCGATCTTGTACAGTGAGCGTACAGAGGGGAAGGCCTTGCCGGTCTCGATCTGGCTGAGCATGCTGGCGCTGATCTCGGCTGCCTTGGCCAGGTCGCGCAGGCTCATCTTGTGCTTTTGGCGAGCAGACCACAGTTTGCGGCCAATTTCACTGGGATTTTGGTCAAGTATCTCGTTCATAACCCTGTCGTAGCTAGAGTCTAATCTAAGCTTTGTAAATCTGCCATGAATATTCTTGTTCAATGCGTTCAATACTAGTTGACATAAAGCGGTTTACTACTATAATGCGTTCAATTACACGAAACAGCAGTGCTCACTGCGCGTTGCGCTGCCAAACTCGGTGTTTTTCCGTTTGAAAGGATGGCCAACATGGATTTGCGGACGTATGGAACGATGGGGGTGGATTGGGAGCAACGTGTTGATTTCGAACGGTTGCGTACGGAACGTCTGGCGCGCATCAAGGCCAAGCTGAAAGAATCCAACATCGGGGCGCTGCTGTGCTTCGATATGAACAACATCCGCTACATCACCAACACCACCATCGGCACCTGGGCTATCGACAAGTTGGGGCGCTTCTGCCTGCTGGCTCAAGACGATGAACCCATCAACTGGGATTTCGGTTCGGCTGCCAAGCACCACAAGCTGCACTCGCCCTGGTTGGGGGAGGAGCGTTCGCGTGCTGGTATCTCCACCTTGCGCGGCGCCATGCCTCCGGGAGCGATGCGTGCTGAAGATGTAGCCCGCAAAATTCGTATCGAGCTGGAGGAACGTGGCCTGCAGAATGAACCCCTGGGCGTAGACATGGTTGAGCCGCCCGTGCTGTTCGCCCTGCAGAAAGAAGGCATCAACGTGGTGGATGGCCAGCAACTCATGCTGGATGCCCGCGTGATCAAGACCCAGGATGAAGTGACCCTGCTCAACATGGCCTGCATGATGGTAGATGCGGCCTATGAGGAGCTGTATCGCTTTATGAAGCCCGGTGTGAAGGAGAGCGAAGCCGTGGCGCTGGTGAACAAGGTGCTGTACGAGCTGGGCTCTGAGCACGTGGAGGGCGTCAACGCCATCTCCGGTGAACGCTGCAGCCCACACCCGCACATCTTTAGTGACCGAGTGATGCGCCCGGGTGACCCGGCCTTCTACGATATTTTGCATTCCTACATGGGCTATCGCACCTGCTACTACCGCACCTTTGCCATCGGTTCGGCTTCGCAGGCGCAGGTGGATGCGTATAAGCAGTGCCGCTATTACCTCGATGCGGCGATTGACGCTATTAAGCCCGGTGTGACCACTGCGGATGTGGTGAAGCTGTGGCCCAAGGCGCAGGAGTTCGGCTTCCCCAATGAAGAAGCCTGCTTCGCATTGCAATATGGCCACGGCGTCGGCCTGGGCATCTGGGAGAAGCCGGTGTTCAGCCGCCTGGTCTCCTTCGACAGCCCGCAGGAAATTGAAGAGGGTATGGTGTTCGCCCTCGAGACCTATTGGCCCGCCAGCGATGGCTGGTCGGCGGCGCGCATCGAAGAGCAGATGGTGGTGACCAAGACCGGCGTAGAGCTGATCACGCGCTTCCCCGCTGAGGAGCTGATGGTGGCCGGCAAGCGCTACTTCACCACCAACGGCTGGCTGCCCACCACGCGTGACACGCAGTCTCACCGCAACATTGATTACACCGGTGTGGACTACGGCGGCGCAGGCCTGCCAGACGACCAGTAAACGGGACGCAGGGCTGCTGCCATGCATCACACTACTCACCTTGACCAGTTGCCCAGCGCGGTGCCTTCGGGATATGACGGTGGCAAGAGCGTAGGCTTCACGCGCAAGACGTATGTAGAGCACAGCATGGGCTCGGTGCACATGGGCACCGGCATCAGCCAACTGGAGCCGGGCGGCCACATCAGCCACCATCTGCACTCCTTCGAAGAGAGTTTTTATGTTTTGGAGGGCAGCCTGATCTGCCAGATTGGCGAGGTCGCCTACGAGCTCGGGCCGGGGCATTATGGCCTGATCCCCACCGGCACGCCGCATGCCTGGCAGAACAAGGGCAGCGTGCCAGCCCGCTGGGTTGAGATGCAGGCGCCGCAGCCCAGAGTGGATGGCAGCGACACCTTCTTCGTGCCCGGTGAGCTGGCGGGCAGCGGCCAGGCGCCAGACCCGGCCAAAGCCGCCGAGACGATGGTGAGCCATTTTGATGAAGGGCAATTGCCCAAACCCGGCGAACCTGGCCAAATGGAAGGGTTCAACGCTACGACTGGCGTGGCGATCAAAATGTTCGTTGACCGTTCGTCGGGCGCTACGCACCAATCCCTCTTCCTCATTCAATACCAACCCGGCGCAAAGATTGATGCGCACGATCACACCTTTGAAGAGTCGTATTACATCGTCAGCGGCCGCGTGAAAGCAATTGCTGACAGCAAGACCTATGAGCTAGGTGCGGGTGACCTGATCTGGACCAGTGTGGGTTGCATCCACAGCTTTGAGCAACTGGGCGATGAGCCCGTGCGCTGGATCGAGACCCAGGCGCCGCTACCGCCGGCTAAAGAAGCCTTTCGTTTTGAAAGAGACTGGTCGGGCAAGTACGCCTAAAGGCGTTGCCGGCTAGTTTGGAGAGTAGATAAATGGCAAATGTTGGATTTATTGGCTTAGGGGTGATGGGCAGCCGCATGGTCACGCGCCTGATGGCTGCCGGCCACACAGTGACCGGCTTCAACCGTACCAAGGCTAAAGCACAAGAGTTACTGGACGCGGGCATGGCCTGGAGCGATACGCCGCGGGCGGTAGCCGAAGCGTCTGAGATCGTCTTCAGCATCGTCAGCGATACGGCCGCCCTGCGCCATATCGCCGAAGGGCCAGACGGGCTGCTGCCGGCGCTCGGCGCAGGCAAGACCTGGGTCGAGATGAGCACGGTGAGCCCGGCGGCCAGCCGTGAGCTGGCGGCCAAAGCCGCTGCAGCCGGCGCCCGCATGCTGGATTGCCCGGTCTCGGGTAGCATCGCTACCCTGGAAGCAGGCCAACTTACCATGATGGTGGGCGGAGATGAGGCAGCCTTCAAAGCCGTTGAGCCGGTGCTGCTGGCGATTGGCTCCAAGGCGACCTATGTTGGCGCCAGTGGCCTGGCGGTCTCGATGAAAGTGGCCACCAACCTCAGCGTAGGCGTGCAGGTGCTGGCGCTGGCGGAGTCGATCTTGCTGGCCGAGGCGGCTGGCATCCCGCGTACCACCGCTATCGAGGTACTGACCAACAGCGTGGTCGGCTCGCCGCTGGTCAAGTACAAAGCCCCGCAGCTGGTGACTTTGCCAGACGTAGCCTGGTACCCGGTGGATATGATGCAAAAAGACATCAAGCTGGCGCTGGAACTTGGCGCTGAGTTGGGTGTGGCGTTGCCCACCACGGAGACGGCGCAGCGCGTGCTGGCCTTTGCCCAGGAAAAGGGCTGGGGCGAGAAGGACTTTGCGATCTTGATTGAAGCTGTCAAGCACATGGGAGCGAAGTAATGGCGAAAGCAAAAAGCACCAAGCCAGCGGGCAAACCCGCTGGCAAAGAGGATGTGGAAGACCTGCTGCAGATGTACGAGCAGATGGTGCGCATCCGTGAGTTTGAAGACAAGGTAAATGAGCTCTACACCACGGCCAAGATGCCGGGGTTGGCTCATCTCTATATTGGCGAAGAAGCTATCGCCGTGGGTGTGTGCGAAGCGCTGAACAGCGATGATTACATCACCAGCACGCATCGTGGCCACGGCCATTGCATCGCCAAGGGCGCCGCGGTGGACATTATGTTCGCCGAGTTGTTGGGCAAGGCTCCGGGCTACTGCGGCGGCAAGGGCGGCTCGATGCACATTGCTGACCAGGCCAACGGCAACCTGGGCGCCAATGCCATCGTCGGCGGCAGCGCTGGTATCGCCACCGGGGCGGCCTTCAGCGCCAAGCGTTTGGGCACTGGCCAGGTGGCGGTGTGCTTCTTCGGCGAAGGGGCGCTGGGGCAGGGCTTGCTGTACGAGACGATGAACATGGCGCAGCTATGGAAGCTGCCCGTTATTTTTGTATGTGAGAACAACATGTACAACGAGTACACGCACTACAACGAGACCGCCGCGGGCACATTGGCCGGGCGCGCCGAAGCCTTCGGCATCCATACGGAAGAGATTGACGGCCAGGACATTCGCGTCGTCAATGAGGCCGCTGTGCGCCTGGTGGAGCGCGCCCGCAAAGGCGAGGGGCCGTCTTTCCTGATTTGCAATACCTACCGCTATCACGGCCACCATGTGGGTGATATTGACCGGGCCTACTATCGCCCCAAAGAAGAAGAGCAGGAATGGCAGCAGCGTGACCCGATCACCATTTTGGCGGATTGGATCATTGGCCAAAAGCTGTCTGACCAGAGCGTGCTTGACCACATCCATGCCGATGTGAAGAGCGAAGTGGCGCGCGGCGCGGAGTTTGCGCTCAACGCGCCGTTCCCCGACCCCAGCGAGGTGAATACACATGTCTACGCCTAACAGCAACGGACGCGTGATCACGATGGGCCAGGCCATCAAAGAGGCCCTGGCCGAGGAGCTGCGCCGCGACCCCACCGTGTACGTGATGGGCGAAGATGTGGCCGAAGCGGGTACCGCCTTCAAGGTGCTCAAGGGGCTGGTGGAGGAGTTCGGTGCCGACCGCGTCATCGACTCGCCCATCTCTGAGCCGGGCATTACCGGCCTCGGCGTCGGCGCGGCGATGACGGGCATGCGCCCGGTGGTGGATATTATGTTCGGCGATTTCAGCACGCTCATCATGGACCAGATGGTTAATCAAGCCGCCAAGATCCACTATATGTCTGGCGGCAAGCTGAAAGTACCGATGGTGCTGCGCACTACGATGGGCGCCACGCGGCGTTCGGCGGCGCAGCACTCGCAATCGCTGCATGCTTGGTTCAGCCATGTGCCGGGCATCAAAGTGGTTGTGCCTTCCACTCCGTATGACGCCAAAGGCTTGCTCAAAGCCGCCATCCGTGACGACAATCCGGTGGTCTTTTTCGAAGACAAAATGATGTATCAGTTGAAGGGCGAAGTACCCGAAGAGGAATACATCATCCCCTTGGGCGTGGCCGATATTAAGCGCGAGGGCACGGACATCACCATCGTCGCCACCAGCAGCATGGTGCAGGTCTCGATGGCAGCAGCGGACAAGCTGGCCGAAATTGGCATCAGCGCAGAGGTGGTAGACCCGCGTTGCACTTTCCCGCTGGATAAAGACGCGCTGATCAACTCGGCCAAGAAAACTAGCCGCGTTATTGTCGTGGACGAAGGCTACGAACGCTACGGTGTCACTGCCGAGCTGGCCTCGGTGATCGCCGATGGCGCTTTCTATTATTTGGATGCTCCGGTGAAGCGCATGGGCGCCATGGATGTGCCCATCCCGTTCTCACCGGTGCTCGAAGACCTCACCGTGCCAACGCCGGACACGGTGTTCGAGATGGCCAAGACCCTGTGCGGCGCTACCTAGGAGGCCACGCTGGCTACTAAAGTCATCATGCCCGCGCTGGGAATGGCGCAAGAGACTGGCAAGCTGCTGGCCTGGTTCAAGCAGGAAGGCGATGTGGTTGCCAAGGGCGAGCCGCTGATGGAGATCGAGACCGACAAGGTCACGGTCTCGATAGACGCCACTGAAAGCGGAGTACTAGCGAACATTATTGCCACGGCTGGGCAGGATGTGCCCGTGGGGCATGCCATAGCATTAATATTGGCGGAAGGTGAAGCAGCCCCACCGCGTGAAGAATTGCTGGCCGCGCTCAAAGCGGCCAGTGCGCCTGCGGCAGCTGCGGCTGCCGCACCGCGGCCTGTGGCTGCCGCACCGCGGCCTGTGGCTGCACGCCCAGCCACGCAACCTGCGGTACCGCAGCCTACACCCGCCTATGCGCCCGCTGGCGTAGTCGTGGTCAATGCCAGCGCCATTGCCATGCGCATCGCCGCCGAACACGGCGTTGACCTGGCGCAGGTACGTCCGTCTGGTGGTCGTATCAGCAAGGAAGACGTGCGTGAGTACATTCGCACACGAGGTGTGGCTCCCGCGGGCGGCTTTGTACCTGCGCGTAGCGCAGGTAGCAAAGTGCTCGCTTCGCCGAAGGCTAAGCGTATCGCGCAGGAAATGGGTGTGGATCTGGCCTTGCTGCGCGGCAGTGGCCCCGAAGGCGCAGTGCTGGCGATTGACGTGACACACACTGGCCATGGGGCCGCGCTAGCGGCCCCCGCGCTACCGCAGGT
>DAOMSJ010000003.1:69234-156849 GCA_035446285.1 Anaerolineales bacterium | reverse complement strand
CCCGCCGCTGAGTAGCCTGTGGAAGGTGATGGCCGAGCATGTCACCGAGAGCTGGCAGGATATTCCCCATTTTGTGCTGAGCCGCGAGGTGGATGCGACCAACATCATGGCTGCCCGCAAGACGGCGCAGGCCAGGAGCGAAGCCAAGATCACCTTTACCGATCTTTTGGTCAAATTCTGTGCACGTGCGCTGGCACAGCACCCCAATGTGAACGCCACCTGGCGCAGCCGCACCATCTGGCCCAACGAGCACATCAATGTGGGCCTGGCCGTAGGTGTGGAAGACGGCCTTGTGGTGCCAGTCGTGGCCGATGCGGATAAACTAAGCCTGCAAGACGTGGCCGTGCGCCGCGCTGAGCTGGTGCAGAAGGCCAATAGTAAATCGCTGTTGCCGGCCGATATTCAGGGCGGCACCTTCACGATAAGCAATCTGGGTATGTACGCCATCGACAGCTTCACCGCCATCGTCAATGCGCCCAACGCCGCCATCCTGGCGGTGGGGCGCATTGTAGAGCGCGTGGTGCCGGTGGACGGCCAGCCGGCCATCCGGCCGATGCTGGCGCTGACCCTGTCGTGTGACCACCGCGTGCTGGATGGTTTGCGCGGCGCTCAATTCTTAGACACATTGGCGAGCCTTATCGAAGCCGCCGAGATCAAGGAGTAAGTATCCATGGCAGAAGAGATTAAGCGCTTACGCGGCTCTGAAGCGCGCAAAGCCAGTGGTGGTACCTCTGAGCTGGGCGAATACGGCGCGCTGCTGAACGGCCAGTGGGTCAAAACTGGCGATGCCATCGAAGTGCGCAGCCCATACAACGATGCGCTCGTGGCGGTGGTGCACCGCGCCGGCCCGAAAGAGATCGAGCAGGCCATTGCGGATGCCACGCGTGCTTTCCAAGCGACACGCAAGCTGCCCTCATGGAAGAAGGCTGACGTATTGATGAAGGTCAGCGAAGGCATATTGGCGCGCCGCGAAGACTTGGCGCGCACGATTGCCCTCGAAGCAGGCAAGCCGATCCGTACAGCCCGTTTGGAAGTGGACCGTGCTGCCTTTACTTTCCAAGTAGCCGCAGAGGAGACGAAGCGCCACTATGGCGAGATCGTTCCGTTGGACTGGCTGCCCGGCACCGAGAACCGCGTGGCGCACATTCACCGCGTGCCGCTCGGCCCGATTGCCGGCATTGCTCCCTTCAACTTCCCGCTCAATTTGGTCGCCCACAAGGTGGCGCCGGCCATGGCAGCCGGTAACCCGATCGTGCTGCGCCCGGCCAGCGCCACCCCGGTGAGCGCGCTCAAGTTGGGTGAGATCATTCAGGAAGCTGGCTGGCCCGATGGCGGCTATTCCGTTGTGGCCTCGACCACCAAGGACGCCGCGCCGCTCATTGAGGACCCGCGCATCAAGCTGTTGACCTTCACGGGCAGCCCAGCCGTCGGCTGGAGCCTGAAGGGCAAGGCGGGCATGAAGCGCGTCACGCTGGAGCTAGGTGGCAATGCTGGCGTCATTGTGCATGACGATGCGGACGTCAAATATGCGGCTGAGCGCGTGGCGTGGGGCGGCTTCTCGTATGCCGGCCAATCGTGCATTTCGGTGCAGCGCGTATACGCCTCGGCCAAGATCTACGAAGACTTCGTGGATGACCTGATCCCGCGTGTCAAGGCGCTGGTGGTAGGTGACCCGCTGGATGAGAAGACCGATGTCGGCCCCGTGATCGATAGCGGCGCAGCCGAGCGCGTCGGGGAGTGGCTGGCCGAAGCCAAGGCTGGCGGCGCCGAAGTGCTGGCGGGCGGTACGCGTGATGGCAATCTAATTGAGCCTACGGTGCTGGCTTCTTTGAAAGAGGACATGAACGTCTCCTGCCAGGAAGTATTTGGCCCGCTGGTGGGCTTGTTCCAGTACACCGATGTCAATCAGGCCATTCACTCGGTGGGCGCGTCTGACTTTGGTTTGCAGGCTGGCATTTTCACCAATGACAACGCCATCATCCATCGTGCCTTTGAAGAAATTGAAGTCGGCGGGCTGATGGTCAACGATGTCTCGACCTTCCGCATTGACCACATGCCTTATGGCGGTGTGAAGCAATCCGGCTTTGGCCGCGAAGGGTTGCGCTACGCCATCGAAGAGATGACCGAGCTCAAGCTGATCACGTACAATAACCGTGAGTAATACTCAGCGCTGAAACAAAAAGAGGCCGATGCATGCATCGGCCTCTTTTTGTTGTACAGAATTATCTAGGCAGGCACAGAGCCAAGCACATGCTGGCGCGCCTGGTTGACCTGGGCTTGCATTTGGCTGAGTGGGTGATTGAGCAGCTTGCCCTCGCGCTTCAGGAAGGTGCCGCCTACGAGCACGCTATCTATATTGCTGTTGTCCATCGCCCAGGCCACCGCACCAATCGGGTCATTCACAGGCATCACATTGATGTGGTTCTGGCGCAGCAAGATGACATCGGCTTGCTTGCCCGGCGCCAGCGTGCCAATGCTGGCCTGCATGCCCAATGCCTCGGCACCGTAGGCGCTGACGAATTGGATCACATCGCGC
Source organism: Anaerolineales bacterium (assembly GCA_035446285.1). GTDB lineage: Bacteria > Chloroflexota > Anaerolineae > Anaerolineales > UBA11579 > JAMCZK01. Next base: position 154,313 of record DAOMSJ010000003.1, on the reverse strand, counting down.
GTGGTCAGCATGCGGTCAGCGAACAGGTTACCAGCCAGCTTCTTGTCAAAGCGCATGGCGTGCTGCATGGAGTTGGCCGAGCGCATTTGCGTGAACATGTCGCCGCGGTTGGCAATCTCCGTATCCACACCCAAGGCAGGGCCGAAACCTGCATCGAGGAAGCGCTGTACAGTGGGTGCGCCGAAGCCTTGCATCATCTCGGCGGCGGGCGTCATCACCACGCTGCTGCCCGCGCTCTTAATCGCCGAGAGGTCACGGTCGGTCAGCGTATTGCCATGCGCAAACAGGATATCTGCGCCAAGTAGCTTGGCTTTGTTCAGCTCAGCCAATTGGTCTTGGGTGGGGGAGGTGCCCATGCCCACTTGCGCCGAGATACGCAGGCCCAGCTTGCGTGCCAGCGCCCACTCTTCCTGCAATTGTTGTGTGCTTACATCTTGTGGGTCAGAGGAGGCCAGGGCTAATGTGATGCGCCCGGCGGGCAGGCTGGCTTGCAGGGCTTGCAGCCCGGCTTCGCCCAGGCTGGCAGGGGCGGCCAGGACGCTGCGCAGGCCGGATTCGGTCAGCGCCTTGGCGTTGGCGGCCAGCTGCTCGGCGCCGGGCAGATTCGCATGATCCAGCACCGTGGTGATGCCGGATTCGATGGCGTTGATGGCGCTGGAGAGCGTGCTGGCGTACACATCCTCTGGGCGGAAATTGGCCGCCAGGGCTGCCTGCTGCTTGCCGTCAAGCACTTGCTTGCTGATGAGAAAGTCTGCGCCCAGATTGCGCAGCACGCCCATCCACATGTGATGGTGCGCATCAATAAAGCCTGGCATGGCGATCATGCCGCTGCCGTCGATCAGCTCGGCGCCAGACTCGCTGATGCTGCGGGCAACTTCCACAATTTTGTCGCCTTCGATGAGCACATCATAGTTGTGCTGGTTGCCGATGCGGGCATCCATACTGAGGACCGTGGCGGACTTGATCAGTTTGCGGTTTTCCATGTGTGCAGCACCTCTGCGCGGGTTCAGACTGCCATACATTGTAATAGCGTTTAGCATTATCAAACAAGTGCCGCTGTTTTGAACAGTTTGTGACGTAATGTGCAATAACAACCCGTTGTTGTCAAATAAGGGTGAACATTCTAAGGGGAAGTGTTTGATGGGGCTTGACTAAACTAAAGTATCCGTATATAAACAGACAAATTCCCCCCTAGGCTTTGCACAGAACCAAAGAAACATCTCGCCTGATTTGACTGGAGTACTGTACCTAAGGGCAGAAACTTGAAAAGCAAATCGAACTATACACTGACTGAATTTCTAACTTCTGTAGTTATCTCATCGCGTTACATCCCTGTATGGATTGCGATGTGTATTTTGCTTTTAGCTGCTTACTTTACTGCACCCGCCACACTCTCCCCCGCTTCTTTCACCGCTGTACTCCCCCTCACCGCATTTTTAGTCATTGTCAGCCTTGGCCAGATGCTGGTTGTGATGACTGGCGGTATTGATCTCTCTACGCCGGGCACGATGACGCTGGCGGCGTTTGTGACCGTGGGTATTAGCGCAGGCTCGAACGACAATATCCTCAAGGGTTTGGCGATGGCCTTGGCCGTCTCCGCTTTGATTGGTCTGGCCAACGGCTTCCTGATTGGCGTGTTCCGCCTGAACGCGCTGATCGTTACGCTAGCCATCGGCCAGGTGACGCGCGGTGTGCTGCTCAAATATGCAACACAGATCGCCAACGAGGCTTCGGTGCCTGCGGCACTTTCGCAGTGGGCTATTCGCCAGGTGTTTGGGGCCAGTTGGATCTTTTGGATCGCCATCATCACCATCCTCGCGGTGAGCATCATCCTGGGCTATACCGGGGTGGGGCGCCGCTTCCGCTCGGTGGGTGCGAACCCTATCGCAGCGCGTATCTCTGGCCAGCGTGTGACGATGTATGTTGTGCTGGCCTACGTGGTAGCCGCCATGATGTATGGCCTGGCTGGCTTCCTGTTGGCTGCTTTCATTCGCAGCCCAACGCAAGGGTTGGGCTTGCCCTATCTGCTCGGCCCGATTGCGGCCGTGGTGATCGGCGGCGCTTCGCTGAGTGGTGGCCTGGCCAGCGTGTTCTCAACGTCCCTGGCAGCATTCTTCCTCACTGTGCTCGATCAGATGTTGCGTGTGCTTGGTTTGCCAACCTCTTTGCAGTATGTAGTGTTTGGAGTGGCAATTATCGGTGGCATGGCCGTTTCCGGTGACCGTATCGTGGATATGGTTGAAGGTTTATTCCAACGGCGCTTTGCCAAAGCTGAAGGTAACGATACTGGGTAGCAAGGAGGACGTTATAGCGACAAACGGTCAAACACGACATCAGGTCGCAAGATCGTATCGTTCAAACGACAAGCAACAAGGAAAAGGAGAAGTGGAAAGATGAAACTGAGCAAGTTCCAAATGATTGCCTTCCTCCTCGCCATCATGGCGTTGGTGTTGGCAGCGTGTGGCGGCCAACCCGCTGCTGCTCCGGCTGGTGATGACACCGCCGCGGGTGGTGAGGAAGTGGCGGCTACCGGTTCTGAAGAGATCTTTGACGCCGACCCTGAAGTCTTGATGAAGACAATGGGCGTCTCTGACCCCTCGCAGGTTGGTGACGTAGTGCTGGCTTCCATGTACCGTGCCGGCCTCCCCGTTAGCGAAGAGATGGCTGCCAAGGCCCTCGAATGCTGGCGTGAGAAGGTCTGTGACACCGGCACGGGCGGTCCCATTACGGTTGCCCTGGCGGATGGCTTTGGGGAGAACCTGTGGCGTGAAGTGACCCACATGGAAATGGTGCTGCAGGCCCTGACCTACCCTGAGATCGGCCGCATCATCTACACCACCGCCATGTTTGACACCCAACAGGCCATTGCTGACATCCGCGGCTTGATTGCCCAGGATGTTGACATTATCGTCGGCTTCCCCGATGCGGGTGACGCACTGCTGCCGGTTGTGCAAGAAGCCACTGACGCAGGCGTGATCTACGTCACCCACTCCTATGGTGTGTTGGGTGATGGCAGCGCTTACTTCTCCTCCATCTCCGAGGATGTATGTCTTCTGGGCCAGGAATTTGCCCGTATCCTGAATGAGGAAGTTGGCACCGGCAAGGTAGCCTTCCTGGGTGGTACCCCTGGCAACCCGTTGTCCGCTTACTGGCAGAGCTGCGAAGAGCCTGAGCTCGGTGATGGCATTGAGCTGGTTGGCGCCGCTGACACCTTCTGGACCCGTGAGGGTACCTTTGAGGCGATGTCTGGCTTCCTGAGCGCTCACCCCGATCTGGCTGGTGTAAGCTACGAAGCGGCTGGCTCCTTCATGGGTGGCCTGAGCGCCTACGAGGCTGCCGGCCTGCCGGTGGACCTGGTTCTGACCCTGCGCACGGACGAGACTGTGCTGTTCTGTGAGTGGGTGGATATGGGCCAGCCGGACAACTTCAAGATCTACTTCGGCTCTGGTGGCAACTACCAATCCCGCATTGCGCTGACCGCTGCCATGATGCACCTGAACGGTTACGAAGTTCCGTCCAGCATTGTCATCCCGCCGTACATCCAGCCCGTCAATGCTAGCCACTGCTACCCTGACCTGCCGGATGACGCATCAATCTCCTCCATGGTTCCGCATGACGTCGTGAAGGCGATGTACCCCTAATCCGGGCACAACGCACATAGACTGAAACGGAAACAGGAAACTCTAGGTTAGAGTGACTGACAAGAATCAGAACCCCAGCAGCGAGAGCTACGCGCTCTCGCTGCTGGGAGTTTCCAAACGCTACGGCACAGTGCAAGCCCTCAAGGGCATGAGCCTGCAAGTGTTGCCTGGGGAAGTTCACGCGGTAGTTGGCGAGAACGGCTCCGGCAAATCTACGCTGCTGGGTATCGCCAGCGGCTTTGTGGAGCAGGACGAAGGCACTGTGCACATCATGGGCAAGCCGCTCACCACGGATTCGCCTGCCAAAGCCCGCGAGCTGGGCTTGGGTATGGCCTATCAGGAGATCTCCCAGGTGGCCGGCATGACTGTGGCTGAGAACCTGTACTTATCCGCGTCCAAGAAGGCGCGCCTCGCCATTTACTGGCGGCTCAAAGACTGGGCCATCCAAATGCTGGCCAAGTTTGAACTGGATGATATTTTTGCTGAAGCTCCCATTGGCTCATTGGCCTTGGCGGAGCGCCAGCTTTTAGAAGTAGCCAAGGCATTGCTGTCTGAGCCCAAGGTGCTGTTGCTGGATGAACCCACTACAGCCATGGGCCCCTCCGAAGTGGAATGGCTGCACCGCACTATTAAAGAGCACACCGCCCGCGGCGTAGCCGTGGTGTACGTCAGCCACCGCCTGCCCGAAGTGCTGGGGCTGGCTGACCGTATTACTGTTTTGCGTGATGGCCAATACCAAGGCACCTATGACGCAGACAAGATCACCGAGAAAGAAATTGTTGAATTGATGATCGGCCGCCCGCTGGCTTCGGCCTTCCCGGAGCGGCTGGAGATCACTGAAGAGACCGAAGTGGTGCTCAAGGTGACGGACCTGCACGGCGAATATTTTGGCCCGGTAACCTTCACCGTGCGCCGCGGCGAGATCATTGGCATCGCTGGCGTAGAAGGCAACGGCCAGGGTGACCTGTTCTGGACGCTGTGTGGCGCCATTCCGCCCAAGGGTGGCCAGGTGCAAGTGTTTGACAAGCATGTCAATCTCACTTCGCCTACCGGCGCGTTGAATTCGGGCATCATGCTGCTGGCGGGTGACCGCAAGCGCGATGCGCTGTTCCTGGTGCTCGGCGCCATCAGCAATGCATCCATCCAGGCATTGGAAAAGTTCACCCGCCTGGGCTGGCTGATGCCGCGCAAAGAGCGCGGCGCGGTGGGGGAGATGGGCAAGCAGCTTAAGCTGCGCACGCCTTCGCTGGATATGCCGGTGAGCTTCCTCTCCGGTGGCAACCAGCAGAAAGTGGTGATGGCGCGCCCCTTCTTGCGTGACAACGTGAACGTGATTCTGGCTGACGAGCCTACCCAGGGTGTGGACGTGGCCGCCCGCTTTGATATCTATGAAGCTCTGCACACCAAGGCCACGCAAGGCGCGGCGCTGGTGGTGAAATCCAGCGACCCGATTGAGCTGGCCAGCTTGTGCAACCGCGTCTTTGTCATTTCTCGCGGCCAGATCGTGCATGACATTCCGCAGGAGCAGTTGAGCGAACGCACCATTATTGACGCCATGGTGCGCGGCGCCAAGCTGGGCAACGTGGAAGATCAGTTTGCCTTCGGCGGAAGAGAGGACTAGATGAACCGGAACAAGGAGCGCCTTAAGAAGGCGGCGATACGCATCCAGGAATGGTATCCCTTGATGCTGCTCCTGCTGATGATCTATACCCTGGGCGCCTATTCCGGCGGCCAGAGCAGCGCCTTTCTCTCTGAATACAACCTGAGCAATCTGTTGCAAGCCACCTTGCCGTTGGCCATTGTGGCTATGGCACAGGTCAATGCCATGCTGGTGGGCTACCTGGATATCTCCGTGGGCGCGGTGATGTCCTTCAGTATCGTGGCGGCTTCTTTCATTGTTACGAATGATGCTACGCCGCAGGCGGTGGTCATTGGCGCCGGCCTGATCCTGTTGGGCGGCGTGCTGGTGGGCCTGTTCAATGCCCTGCTGGTGCGCTGGGTCAAGCTGCCCTCGATCATCGCTACCCTGGCCACGCTCAGCATCCTCGAAGGCGTGGCCCTGGTGCTGCGCCCGGTGGCCTCTGGCCCCATCAATGGCGCCGCACTGGCGCTGCTGCGCACCAAGACCGGCTGGGTGCCGGTGGCCTTTATCGTAGTGCTGGTGGTAGCCATCTTGTGGGATATCTGGCTGCGCCGCTCGGCGGGCGGCCTGCGCGTGCGCGCCACTGGCAACGATGTGCGCTCGGCACGCCGCCTGGGCACGCGAACCAAGTGGATTCAGGTGCGCGGCCTGGTGCTGTCTGGCATGCTGGCAGCGCTGGCTTCGTTCTTCCTGGCTGTGCAAGTGGGTGTGGGTGATGCGCGTGCGGGCACCAACTTTGCCCTCACCAGCATCGCCGCCGCTGCCTTGGGCGGCACCAGCCTGGCGGGTGGCGTGGGCCACTTCACCGGCGCGCTGGCGGTGAGTGTGTTCCTGACCTTGATCAGCAACATGTTCTCGCTGCGCATCATTACCTCCAGTTGGCTGAACGACCCGATCGTGATGGGCATGCTCACCATCATTGGCCTGGTGCTGTACCAGGTGCATGACTTGCGCATGCTTATCAAAGAAAATTGGAAGAAACTGCGCCGCGTGTTTACTGCTCGGCGTGTGCGCAACAAAGATTACGCCGTGGCGAATGTGTTTGTCACGCCGCCAAGCGAAGTTCATGGTGTGGAAGCTGGCAAGCAGATCCTGCTCAAGGGCGGCACCGTACTGAGCCTTGACCCACAGATCGGTACGCTGCCGGTTGGCGATGTGCTGATCGAAGGTAACAAGATCGTCAAAGTGGCCAAGGATATTCAGGCCAATGGCGCTACGGAAGTGGTTGACGCCTCACGCATGATCGTGATGCCCGGCTTTGTGGACACGCACCGCCATATTTGGGAAGGTTTGCTGCGCAACATCGGTACGGATGTGCCGCTGGAAGGCCGCAGCAGCTATATCACCTTTGTGCTCGGCCGCCTGGGCCGCGCCTACCGCCCGCAGGATGCGTATGCGGGCAACATCGTCAGCGCCTTTGGCGCCATTGACGCCGGCATCACCACGCTGCTGGACTGGTCGCACATCCAAGCCTCGCCCGAGCACACCGATGCGGTTGTGCAGGCGCTGCGAGACTCCAACATGCGTGCCGTGTTTGCCTACGGCTTCCCGTGGTGGGGTAAGTATGAGCCCAAGCAGCCGGGCTGGTTCGTGCGCGCCGCGCGTGCGCACTTCACCAGCAAGGACCAGTTGCTCACCTATGCGCTGGCTGCGGCTGGCCCCGAATTTACCGATTTTGAGATCACGCGCTCACACTGGAGCATGGCCCGCTCGGTGGATGCACGCATCACCACGCATGTGGGCGTCGGCACCTTTGGCCAGCGCCGCAAGGTGGAGGAATTTGGCCGCAAGGGGCCAGAGCTGCTCGGCCCGGATACCACCTACATTCACTGCACCACGCTGAACGATACGGAGATCCAGATGATCGTCGACTCCGGCGGCTCCGTCTCGCTGGCCGCGCCGGTGGAGATGATGATGGGCCACGGCATGCCGCCGACGCAGAAGTTCCTCGACCGCGGTCTCAAGCCCAGCTTGAGCGTGGACGTGGAGACCAACGTGCCGGGCGATATGTTCACACAGTTGCGTTCGGTCATCGCCTTGCAGCACAACTTGATTCACGAACGCCGCCTGGCCGGCGAGAGCAAAGTGCCTGACCTGATCTCTGAGCAGGAAGTGTTGGAGTACGCCACTATTGAAGGGGCGCGTGCCAATGGCCTGGATCACAAGATTGGCAGCCTGACACCCGGCAAAGAAGCTGACATCATCATGCTCACCACGGACCATGTGAACGTATCGCCGATCAATAATCCTGCGGCGGCCGTCGTGTGGGGTATGGATACCAGCAACGTGGATAGCGTGATGATCGCTGGCAAGTTCCTGAAACGTAGTGGCCTGTTGGTCAACGTAGACCTCAACGCTGTGCAGAAGATGGTGTACGACGCGCGTGATTATGTGCTGCGCCGCTCACGCTTCAAACTGCCCGCCATGTAATCAGCTGGCCTCCCCGCCAGAGTAATGGAGTAGATCAAATGAAGGAACGCTTCTTAGTACGCACGGCGGACCAGGCCGAGTTTGTGCTGCCCAAGGCTTATGAGGGCATTAGCCAAGGCTTTGGCCGCTGGACGATTGTGAACGGCGAAACCGGCTCAGTGCATCAGGAATTCAATATCTGTGAGCTGGAGCAGGGCGGCCATATTGACACGCACCTGCACACGCACGAAGAGAGCGTGTATGTCTTGGAGGGCGAGCTGATCTGCGAGACGGGCGACGGCGCCTTTGCGCTGCAGCCGGGCGACTACGGCATCATCCATGTCAGCGCTGCGCACGGCTACAAGAACCGCAGCGACAAGAAGGTGCGCTGGGTCGAGATGCTGGCGCCGCAGCCGCGCTTGTGGAAGGACGGCGATGTGTTCCCCGTGAAGGGGCGCATCAGCCAGGCGGGCGAGCCGGTGCGCGTCAACCCGCGTGACCCACGCACGCGCTATTTTGGCAACATTACCGAGCAGCACATGGACCCCGGCAAACAATCGCAGGAGCTGCTGGCGGTGTCCGGCAGCATGCGTACCGCGCTGCTGGTCTACACCGGCATCACCGTCAAAATGATGGTGGATAGTGACCTGGGCGCGCATTTGCACACCATGTTCATGGTCAAGTACATCCCTGGCGGCGGCGCTGGCAGCCACGATCATCCGTTTGAAGAGACCTACATGATCATGGACGGTGAGGTTGAGGCTTGGTTCGATAACCACACCTTCACGCTCAAACCCGGTGATGTAGCCTGGGCGGGTGTGGGCTGCGTGCACGGCTTCAAGAACAAGACCAATACCACGGTGCAGTGGCTCGAAACCTCGGCACCGCAATCACCCTCGCGCCATGCCTATCGCTTTGGCCGTGATTGGGACTATTTCGAAGAGCAGCTCAAGAGCGAATAGGGCAGAGGAGAGAACGATGACGGATAAAGGCACTGTAGTAGTTGTTGGCGGTACCTCGGAGCTGGGCAAGGCTGTGGCCGTGCACTACGCCGAGAAGGGATACCCCGTGGTGGTTACCGGCCGCGAGGCCGGCCGCGCCCAGAAGGTGGCCGAGGAGATTGGCCACGGTGCAACTGGCATCAATTTTGACCTGAGCAAGCCCAAGGATATTGCCGGCGCGCTGAACAGCGTAAAAGATGTGCAGTATCTTGTGCTGGTTTCGATTGCGCGTGATGAGAACAGCATCAAGGCCTACGACATTGACCAAGCCGTGGAGCTGGTGACGCTGAAGCTGGTGGGTTACCCCGAAGTGGTGCACGCTCTGCTGCCGCAGATGCGTGCCGACGGCTGCGTGCTGCTGTACGGTGGCATGGCCAAGGAGCGCCCGTACCCGGGTTCCGCCACCGTCACCACCATCAACGGCGGCGTCAGCACCCTGGTGCGCGCCATGTCGGTGGAGTTGTCGCCGCTGCGCGTGAACGCCATCCACCCCGGCGTGGTGGGCGAGACGCCATACTGGGCGGACAAGCCCGCCGGCGTGCTGGAGGCGCTCTCTGCCCGCACGCTGACCAAAAAGCTGGTCACCATCAAAGACGTGACCGACGCAGCCATCTTCCTGCTCGAGAACAAGGGCGTGAACGGCGTGAATTTGGATGTTGACGGCGGCTGGTGGTAAGGGGTTCTTCGCCACAAAGCCACGAAGGACACAAAGAAAAACACGGCCGCAAGGCCGTGTTTTTCTTTTGTAATACGCGTTACACCCTCACTCCAAACTCCCTTCGCTGGGCACCCCTCTCCTATTGGGAGAGGGGAGGTAGAGGTCAAGATTGGGACGCAAGCCAATGGGTGAGGGTATTGTGTACTGTCCTCAACCGTCTTTGCGAGCGATACGATGCTATGCAGGGTGAGCGAAGCAATCCCCAAGCGAGACTGCAAACAGGTTTGGGGATTGCTTTGTCGGCGCAGCTTCGCTGCGCTCTCCTCGCAAAGACGGAAGGCGGTGTCTTGGTTGCCCTCGAATTGGAAAGAAGACGGATAGATGTTTGAATAGCATAAAGGATTCCTCCTCGCGCTAGCAGCGGTCGGGCTGGGCATCAACCAATGTACAAAATAATGTACAATATATGCATGGGTACAAAAGAGACCTCTATCACTCAGCTTCGCGAGAACTTAGCCAAGTACCTGGATGAAACGCGGCAAGGGCCTGTGCGCATTATGAAGCACAGTGAAACAGCTGCTTATCTGGTTTCCGCTTCAGAGTTTGAAGAATTGGTCGAAAAAATGGAAGACCTCATGGACATTATTGAGGGCACGCGTACCCTTGAAGAGATCCAGAAGAATCCCAACCTGACTGTGGATGCAGAAAAAGCCTTCAAAGAGCTCGGTCTATAACGGGGAAAGCAACTTTTGTACAACGTAGTCCTGCATCGCGAGGTGACGAAAGCCCTCGTTAAGTTCCCTAAGAAAGATCAAGCGCGTTTGGCTGCCGCCATTCGCGAGCTGGGAGCTGACCCGCGGCCTGCGGGCTGTGTTCACTTGCGTGAGACACTTTACCGAATTCGTGTAGGGGAGTATAGGGTTTTGTATGCAGTGTCAGATAAGCAGTTGATCATTGTCGTTGTCAAGGCGACTCGCCGAAGCGAACGGACGTATGCGGAAATTGAATCCCTGATGGCGCGCGCCAGAAAACTTTTGGACTAGGTTGGCTACAACGCAAGTCTGTCTTTGCGAGGAGTGCGCTGCCGCGCGAAGCGCACAGCGCCGACGAAGCAATCCCCAAGTGAATTCCCAGACAGGCTTGGGGATTGCTTCGCTCGTTACACTCGCTCGCAATGACAGGCGGCGGCGTTGCATTCGCTCGCAATGACAAAGTTTCAAAAAAAGAGCCCGGCGTACGCCGGGCTCTTTTAGTTGAGCGTGCTAAGCGCGTCCAGCCCTGCCCGCAGGCGGGCCAGCACCACCTCGCGGCCGATGAGCTCCATGCTCTCGAACAGCGGCGGGCTGATCTCCTGGCCGGTGGTGGCGTTGCGCAGCTGAGTGAACAGGGCGCCGGCCTTGATGCCCAGCTCGTCGGCGGCGGTGCGCATCGGCGCCTCGGCCGCGGCGGCCGTGAGTTCCGGCAGGGCTTCCAGGATGCCCAGCGCCTTGGCTAGGGCGGCGGCGGACTCGGCCGTACTCTTATCCTTGATGAGCAGCTTCTCCGCCGGCACGTCCACGCTGGGGCGGAAGAAGAAGCCCGCAATCTCAGGCGCATCATCAAGCGTGACGATGCGCTCCTGGATCAGCGGCGTGATGCGCGCCAGCAGGGCAGGGTCGGCTTGCAAACCAGCCTTTTTGAAGAAGGGCAGCAAGCGGCGGGCCAGCTCGTCCGACGGGAGGGCCCGGATATGCAGCCCGTTGAAATGATCGAGCTTCTTGAAGTCAATCGCCGCCGGCGAAGGGTTGAGCTTGGCAATGTCAAACTTCTCGATCAAGTCTGGCAAGGTGAAGAATTCAGTCTTGTCGTCATAGCTCCAACCCATCAGCGCAATCCAGTTGATTACGCCTTCAGGCAGGTAGCCCATCTGCGCCAAATCTTGAATGAAGATAGACTGGCCGGTGAGCTTCATTTCCTCGGTCTCGCGCTTACTCATCTTGCCCTTGCCGCTGGGCTTGAGGAACACGGAGAGATGGATCCATTTGGGCTGTGGCCAGCCAAAGCCTTCGTAGATGTGCACATGCAGCGGCAAGCTGGGCAGCCATTCTTCGCCACGCAGCACATGGGTGATGCCCATCAGATGGTCGTCCACCATGGCGGCCAGGTGATACAGCGCGTGCCCATCGCTCTTCAGTAGCACGCGGTCGTCGATCGTGTGGTTCTGCACGGTGATGTCGCCGCGTAACTCATCATGCACGGTGATGCTGCCGTCTTTGGGGGCTTTGAAGCGGATGACATGCGTCTCGCCGTTCGCCACGCGTTGCTTGGCGTCGGCCAGCGGCAAGTCACTGCACTTGCCGGAGTAGTGCGGCGGCTGTTTGGCTTCCTGCTGCGCTTTGCGCACCGCGTCCAGTTCAGCCGGCGTGCAGAAGCAATAGAAGGCCTTGCCCTTCTCCACCAATTGCTCGGCGTGTTGGCGGTAGATCTCCATGCGCTTGGACTGGTAATAGGGTTCGTGTGGGCCGCCAACTTCGGGGCCTTCATCCCATTGCAAGCCCAGCCAGCGCAGGCTGCTGGTCAGGTCGCCTTCGGCATCTGGATTGAAACGTTTCTGGTCGGTATCTTCGATACGCAGAAGAAACTTGCCGCCGCTTTGGTGCGCCAGCAAATAGTTATATAGAGCGGTGCGGCCACTACCCAGGTGGGTAAGGCCCGTGGGGGAGGGCGCAAAGCGCACCCGGGCTGCGTTGATCTGCGTCATGTACTGCGAAAGCCTTTGCTATGAGAAATTGAGGGCGCGGTGGCGCGCAATAACGCTCTCCACCAGGCCAATGCCAAACATAAAGGTGAGCAGCGAGCTACCGCCCGCGCTCACAAAGGGTAATGGCAAGCCTGTGACGGGTAACAGCTGAATGTTCATGCCCACATTTACGATGGTGTGCAGCGCAATAATAACGCCAATTCCATACGCCACCAGCGAGCCGAAGGGATCTTGTGCCAGACGCGCCGCGCGCACGCAGCGCCAGATGATGAACAACTCCATGCCCAGTACGGCCACGGCACCTACCAAGCCGAATTCGGCGGAGATGGCCGAGAAGATAAAGTCGTTATGGCGCACTTTAAGGAAGCGCAGCTGCACTTGCGTGGCCTGGCCGTAGCCTTGGCCCAATACGCCCCCGGAGCCGATGGTGATGAGCGCTTGGGTCACGTTGTAGGTTTCGCCGTAGCGCGCATCCGGGTCAGGGAAGGCAAAGTTGATGATGCGCTGGCGTTGGTATGGCTCCAGCAAGGGGAAGGCGATCACGGCTACCAACAAGCCGCCGCCGATGAACATGGCTAAATGTTTCAGCTTGAGGCCGCTTGCCCACAGCAGAGAGAACCACACGGTGAGCAGCACGATGGATGTGCTCAGGTTGGGCTGCAGCAGAATCAGCACCACCAAGCCGGCGGTGAGTAGCACGCTGCGCGCCACCCAGCGTAGATCGCCGATCTTGTCACGGTTGCGGGCAAAGAAATCGGCCAGGATAAGGATCATGGTGATCTTGGCCAGCTCTGAAGGCTGCAGCACCACCAGGCCGATGTTGAGCCAGCGCTGGGCGCCGAAGCTGGCCTGGCCAGCCACGATGGTGAAGAGCAGCAGAATGGCCAGCAGCACATACAGCACACGCCCGGCTGAGATCCACAAGCGGTAATCCAGCAGGGTGCACACCACGATCACCGCCAGGCCCGCCAGGCCAAAGGTAATTTGGCGGCCGAGTACGTCTAGCTCAATAAGCTCGGGGTTGCCGGCAATGGTGGAGCGAATCATGGCGATGCCGAAGGTGAATAACACCACCACGGCACCCAGTAGCCAGAAGTCGAAATGTCGCCAGAGTGCGGTTCTCATATAGCTTACAGTCTACAGTTGACAGTCTACAGTTTGCTAACAGCTACAACTAAAACTAACAGCCATAGATAAGAGCTGTCTTCTGTTGTCTGTCAACTGTTGACTGTCAACTATCTTACTCAGTTGAGTGCTGCTTGGGAGCGCCTTTAATCGGAATCTCAGCCTGCAAGGTAGCGCTGCGGCCTTCTTGCACCATCTCCACGCGCACGGCGTGCTGGTCTACGTCAATATGGCGCGCCACCACCTCGATGAGCTCCTGGCGCAGCGATTCCATCACGCCAGGGGGCAGGGCGCTGCGGTCATGGATCAAGACAACGCGCAGGCGGTCTTTCGCCGTGTTGGCGCTGCGCTTGCGTCCGAGGAGTTCACTCAGGCTAGGCATTGCGCCCTTCTTTGGAGCCAATCAGCTTGGAGAGGCGGCCGAGGAAGCCCGCGTTACCATTACTGGCGCTGAAGGGCACTTCCTCACCGGTGAGGCGGCGGGCAATATCGCGGAAGGCCTGGCCAGTCTTGCTCTTGGGCTCCAGCGCGATGGGTGCACCCTTGTTGGTGCTTACCAGCACAGCCGTATCATCCGGCACGATGCCGATGAGATCCACCGCCAGCAGCTCAAGCACATCCGCCACGGCCAGCATATCGCCGCGCTCCACCATCTCGGTGTTGATGCGGTTGACCACCAGCTTGGCGGGGCCTTTTTGCTCAGCCTCCACCAGGCCGATGATACGGTCGGCATCACGCACGGCGGAGACTTCGGGGTTGGTGATGATGACGACTTCGTCAGCCGGAGCGATGGCGTTCTTGAAGCCGCGCTCGATACCAGCAGGCGAATCGATCACGATGTAGTCAAAGTCCTGGCGCAATTCATCACAGATGCGCACCATGTCTTTGGGGGCCACGGCGTTTTTATCGCGTGTCTGGGCGGCGGGGATCAGGTAGAGCTCTTCCAGGCGCTTATCACGGATCATGGCCTGGCGCACTTTGCAGCGGCCTTCCACCACGTCTACAAGGTCATAGACAATGCGGTTTTCCAGGCCGAGCACAACATCCAGGTTGCGCAGGCCGATATCGGCATCCATGCACACAACCTTGTGGCCCATGTCGGCCAGGGCGGCGCTGATGTTGGCCGTAGCGGTGGTTTTACCCACGCCACCTTTGCCAGAAGTGATGGTGATTACGCGTCCAGTCATCGGTTTATCCTAAGGTCCAATTCTCTGCGATTACTTGCCCGTCTTGAATGCGGGCAATTTCTGGTGAAATGTGGCCACGCTCGCTGGGCGGGATGGCAATATGCCCGGCGATGCGCAGCTGGGTGGGCGCTAGGTCCATAGCGCACACAATGGCGTCTTCGTTGCCGTTGGCGCCGGCGTGTACCAGGCCGCGCAGGCGGCCCCAGACCACTACATTGCCGCCAGCGATGACCTCGGCGCCGGGGTTGACGTCACCAATGATGGTGACATGGCCGGGCGAGTGCACGCTGGCGCCGGAGCGCAGCGTGCGGCGCACCATGATGCCGCCATCCGGACCCAGTTCCTGCGGGGCGCTGTCTTCGTAGTACTCCTCGGCCTCTTCCGCTTCGGGCTCACGCGAACCGTCGTGGATGCGAGTAGCCAGGCCCATCAGCTGGGCGCTGCGCTCGGTTTGCGCCGAGCTGCTCAGCACGCCCCATAGCAACAAGCCGCTATCGGTCACCTGGTCACGCAGGCGGCTCATGGCGGCTACATTGAGGTCTTGAGCGTCTACATTGATGATGAGCTTGGCGCCTTTGAGGAAGTCTCCGCGGCGCTGCAATTCATCCAGCAGGGCTTGCTCCAGTTGTGGCCACTCACCCTCGCTCAGGGTGACCAGCAAGCCTTCACGGATGCCCTTGATGTCTACTTGTATAGCTTGTACGTCGCTCACTAAAAAATTATAGCATTGGGGTTTTTGCCGCGCTTGGCAAAGGAGTCACAGACTGCCGAAGCGGGCAACTACTCGATATAACCCATCTGCGCATCGATGGCCTTGAGCTCAAAGTAGGCTTGGATGACGCGATTGAGGATCGGCCCAGCTACCGAGGAGCCTTCGCTGCCGTTGTAGACAAAAGCCACCACGGCCAGCTCAGGATCATCGTAGGGGGCGTAGGCCACAGACCAGGCATGGCTTGGCCAGGCACCGTATTGGCAGCGGTTGTTGGCGGCAGCCACTTCATCGCAGTATTCCGCTGTGCCGGTCTTGCCGGCAGCCGCCACGGTGAGATTGGCGAAGCGCTCGGCGAGCGTGCCATAGGTCACGGCTTCGCGCATGCCCTGCTGCACCGCCTGGATGACGGAAGGATCAACCGTGGTCATTTCGCCCGTCGGGCGGCAAGCGCCGATGCCTTGCGGATTCTCATACTGCTCGATGATTGCATCCTTGGTGATATCCCAACGCAGGTCGGGCTGAAAATCTTGGATGATGTTGCCTTCGCCGTCGACGACCTGGCGCAGCAGGGTGGGGCGCATCTGCGCGCCGTCATTGGCGATCGTGGCGGCAGACACCAGCACCTGCAGCGGTGAGGCCAGAATGTAACCTTGCCCCACGCTGGTGATGTAGGTGTCACCGGTAGACCAGTTCTCGCCCTGGTTCAGGCGCTTCCAAGTCGGGTCTGGCACCAGGCCATCTACTTCGTAGGGAAGCTCAACGCCAAGAGCTTCGCCGTAACCCATGGCACGCGCATAGGTGCCCAGGCGGCAGATACCCAGCCCTTCGGGGATCTCACCCTCATAGCCACCACCCACTTTATAGAAATACACGTTGCTGGAGTTGGCGATACCGCCATAGAAGTTCAGTTGGCCGAAACCCGCACGGTTCCAGTCCACAAATTCGCGGTTCTGGCCTGCTTCGCCTTCATAGAAGCGTTGGTTCACCGTGATGGAGCCGGGAGTTTGCACGATTTGCTCCGTCGTAATGATGCCTTCGTTCAGGCCGCCCACCGCAGTGACGATCTTGAATACGGAGCCTGCCGGTAGGGCCGCACCAGCGGCGTGATTGACCAACGGTTTGGTGGCATCTGCCAACAACTGCTCGTAATAATACGCGGGGATGAAGCGCGTCATGCGGTTGTTTTCAAACGTGGGCCAGGAGACCATGGCCAGCAACTCGCCGGTTTGCGGGTTCATGGCGATGATCACGCCACTGGTCATGTGGCTGCGCGGCAGATCGCGGAAGTACTCATTCCACAGACCCAGCTCCTCCTCAATGATGGCGGAGGCCGCCGTCTGCAGGCGCGCATCAATGGTGAGCACAATGTTCTCGCCAGCAATAGCTTCCACTGGCGGCTCAATATCACGCAGCACCTGGCCACCCGAGTCAGTCTCCACTACCCGGCGGCCAGGGGTGCCGCGTAGCAACTCATCAAAGTAGAGTTCGAGGCCGCCGTAGCCCACCTTGTCTCGGTTGGGCACAAAGCCTTCGGCACGCAGGTCAGCTTCCTGGGCGGCAGGGATAGGCCCAAGATAACCGATGATGGCGGCGGTGATGGAGCCTGTGGGGTATTCGCGCACCGGCTCCACCACCACTTCCACGCCGGGCCAGTCCACGGCATGTTCCTTGACCGCCAGGGCAAGCTCACGTGAGACGTTGCACTGGATCGCCACGGGGTCATAGGGCGAGAAGCTGGTTTGCACCGCAATCATTTCAGCCACGCCCAAATCAGTGCCGCAAGGGATCAGCGGGTCATCAATGCTGCCCAGGTGCACCGGTTGGTCAGTGATATCGGCTAGTGCGTAGATGATCTCTTGGATCTCGCCTTCATCGGCGGGCAGCTCTGCCGGGATGACGACGATGTTGTAGGAAGCCACGTTGCGCGCCAGTACAACGCCGTTGCGGTCATAGATCACGCCGCGTTGCGGTGCTAGGCTGATGGTTTCGGTGCGGTTGGCTTCGGCCTGGCTGAGCCAGTTGTCGTGCTCAAGCACCTGTAAATAGAAGAGGCGCAGGCCAAAGATGGCAAATACAAGCGTTACAAAGCCAAAGAAGGCCATTAGGCGCCAGTTTTCGAGGGAGGTGTTGGGGGCAGACTTTGGGTAGCTCATGGAGTGCCTGAAGGGGAAATCGTTTTGGTGAGTTCAGAAATTAAAGCATTGATGGGTAAGAGAAGGATGAGATTCAAAAGCAGGGTGGGCAGGATAATGAGATTGAAGGCATCTGCCGGGGAGATCGGGTTGTCGGAGAGCCACAGATAGCCCAAGGTGAGCACATGCACCAACAAGGTGCCTGCAATCACGCTGGAAAGCAGCGTGATCAGCGGCATCTTCCAGATGCGCTTGTTCAGCTGCTGGCAGCTAAAGGCCGCCAAGCCGTAGCCAGCGATCAGCAGCAGGTCTGGCAGGGCGCTGGCATAGCCCACCATGACACCGGCAACCACGCCCAGACGCCAGTCTGGGCGATTGTCCTCCTGCAGCATCCAGGTGAGCAGCACCAGCAGAACCAGGTCGCCACTGCCTTGCAGCAGGCGCACGCGTGGCAGCAGGGTAACTTGAAGCAGGGTTGCGCCAAGCAGCAGGAGGAGGGCCACCAGCGTGCGCATGCTTACTCGTTGTTGAGCAGGGGGCTGAGATCGAGCGGTTGGAAGTTGACGATGATCAGCACGATCTCCAGCCGGCTGAAGTCCACCGCGGATTGCACGGATGCCGTCTGGAACAGCGCTGTTGCTTCACGGCGCACATTGCTGATCTGGCCCACCAGAATATTGCTGGGATACACACCACCAATACCTGAGGTGAACACCAGGTCACCAGGTTGCAGGTTGGCATCCAGCGGAATGAGATCAATGCCCAGTTGGGCCGTCACGCTGCCGCTCAGCAGGCCATCCACCTCAGAGGGTTGCACGCGCACGCTCACCTGGCTGCCGGGGTCCGTGATCAGCTCCACGCGGGCCGCCGTGGCGGTTACCTGCACCACGCGGCCCACCAGGCCCTGTTGCGAAACCACCGGCATACCGCGGCGAATGCCATCATCTGAGCCGCGGTTGATGATGATGTAGTGCAGGAAGGGGCTGGGATCCTGGCCGATGACACCTGCCGCCTGGTAGGCATTCTCTGGGCGGGCGCGTGCAAAATCCAGCAGGGCGGAGAGCAACTCGCCCTCAGTGACCTGCTGCTGCAAAGTGACGATCTCGGTCTGCAGCTGGGCATTCTCGGCGCGCAGTTGGGCGTTCTCAGCCCGCAGGCTGGCAATATTGACCGGGGCGTTGATGAAATCTTGAATGGCTTGGAAGCGAGTGTACAGCCAGCCTTGAACGCCATAGATGGGGTCAATGGCCCCGTTGAACAGCGGCGAAAGATAGCCACCCAAGGCCAGCAGCAGAATACCTGCCGCAGCGGCAATAAGGGCCAGTAATTGGTAGTTGTTGTTTCTGGAAGGGCGCATGCCAAAACCGCAGACATCATATCGCCAATGGCGAAGGGTTGGCAGCCCCGCAGGCTGCCTAATGCACTACTTAATCAAGCTGTAGCAGGAAGTGACGATAGGCTTCAATGTCATCCAGCACCAGGCCCGCGCCGCGCGCCACGCAGGTCAGCGGGTCATCCGCTACCCAGCAGCGGATGCGCAGTTCATCGCTGAGGCGTTCTGACAACCCTTGAATCAGGGCGCCACCGCCACACATGCACACGCCGTTGTCCATCACATCGCCCACCATGTCTGGCGGCACATCATCCAGCGCTTCTTTCACGGCTTGCACGATCTGATCTACCGGGCCGCTGAGGGCATCACGGATTTCGATGGAGGAGATCTCCAGCGTCTCCGGCAAGCCGGTGACCAGGTTGCGGCCGCGCACGGTGGTGGTTTTCTCTTCTTTGAGCGGGAAGGCCGAGCCGATCTTGATCTTGATCTGCTCAGCGGCGCGTTCGCCGATGAGGATGTTGTACTTGTTGCGAATGTATTGCACGATGGATTGGTCAAGCTCGTCGCCCGCTACACGCAGGCTGCGGTTAGCCACCACGGAACCCAACGAGAACACGGTCACTTCAGACGTGCCGCCGCCGATGTCGAGCACCACATTGCCGCCCACCTGGTTGATAGGCAAGCCCACGGCCAGCGCTGAGGCGGTGGGCTCTTCGATGAGGTAGACCTCACGCGCACCCGCCAGCAGAGCGGCGTCGTTGACGGCGCGCTTCTCTACCTCAGTGACGCCAGTCGGCACGCCGATGACGACCCGCGGGCGGGGCAGGGGTACGATGCTTTGCTCGTGCGCCTTGCCGATGAAGTGGGCCAGCATGGCCTCAGTAATTTCAAATTCGGAGATCACGCCGTCACGCAGCGGACGCACGACAAGCACGTTTTTAGGCGCACGGCCCGCCATTTCTTTGGCTACCTGGCCCACAGCGGCTTTATCGCCCACCATGATGGGGATGCGCGACTTCTTCTCAACGGCTACCCAGGAGGGCTCGTTGATGACGATGCCTTTGCCGCGCACAAACACCAGCGTGTTGGCGGTGCCAAGGTCAATACCAATATCCAGGGAGAAGAACCCCAGGATCCAGTTGATGGGGTTAAAGGCCATGGCCACCTACGGCATACAGCCCTGACAACGCAGGGCAAAAGACTTGAGGAGGATGCAACGTCTTCATTAATGTAGTGGCAGCGCGAGAACGTACTGCAGAAACCTTAGAGATGCTTACAACCGAATGATTTTACCATGCGGGTTTGAGTGCGCCGTTCACCTGACTTGAACAATTTACCCGTCTAGCTGGGTATAATCTTGCCAACTACAGATAAATCTGAGGTGAAAAAAGCCGGATAGACACAAATACTACATTTGAGGGAATAGCGCACGGCCCGGTATTTTGCCGGGTGACGAGGTTGAGTTGGTTCTTGCGCAAGCTCACGAACGGTGAAACTGTTCGTGGCTTGCGCGGGCGAAGGCAAAAGGCGCATTCGCCGCGTGGCTGGTATAGTGGCCGCACGGCTTGCTGATTGCTTCGCTCCGCTTCACGGCGAAGATAAGTAGCCCCTAACGGGGCTGCGAAAATCGAATACAGGTGCAGTTTGCGCTTTTTGCAAACTGCATCAGCAAGCGCAGTGGCCGGCCGAAGGCCGTCCACGTGCTTGCGTAGATCAGCGGATGCCACTCCGGGAGACCCGCCCCCGAATTTCCCTCCAGAATCAAAGCTGGCGCACAAGGCTGCCGGGGTAACCCTGCTGACAAAACCGCCAGCAGCGGCTCATTGTCTTTCTTGTTGGAGGATTCTTCTGCCATGTGTGGAATTGTTGGATACATCGGCCCGCGCGATGCGACGCCGATAATTTTGAACGGCTTGAAACGCCTCGAGTACCGCGGCTACGACTCGGCGGGTATTGCCGTACTCCAGGACGAGCATATTGAGATCCGCCGTGACGCTGGCAAACTTGACCGCTTGTTCAGCACGGTGGCTGAGCAGCCCGTGCACGGCCAACTGGGCATCGGGCACACCCGCTGGGCCACCCACGGTGAGCCCAACGTGCGCAATGCCCACCCGCACACCAGCGCCTCTGGTGAAGTGGTGCTGGTGCACAACGGCATCGTAGAGAACTACCTGCAGCTGCGAGATGAGCTGGAGGCCGAAGGCGTCGAGTTCAAGTCTGACACGGATACCGAAGTCATCGTGCAGTTGGTGGACCGCTTCCTGGCCAAGGGTGGCAACCTGGAAGATGCTGCTCGCCAGGTGCTGCGCTTGATCCGCGGCCACCACGGCATCGTGCTGTTCAGCTCGCGCCAGCCTGACCGCATCGTGGCTGCCCGCATGGGCAACGCTGGCGGTGTGGTGGTAGGCTTCGGCAAGGATGAGATGTTCATCTCGTCTGACCTGCCAGCCATTCTGGAGCACACGCGTGAAGTTGTGTTCCTTGAATCCGGGCAGATGGCCGTGGTCACGCGTGAAGGGATGGAGCTCAGCAACCTGCAGGGCGAGACTCTTGAACCCAAGGTTGACGTTATCTTCTGGGATCCGGTGGCCGCTGAGAAGGGCGAGTATCGCCACTTCATGCAGAAGGAGATCCACGAGCAGGTGCGTGCACTCACGGACACCATCTCCGGCCGTGTTGATTTTGAAACGGGCCGCATCATGCTGCCTGATCTCAAGCTGGATGAGGCCTACGCCAAAAAGCTGGAGAAGATCTGGATCATTGCTTGTGGCACGGCTGGCTACGCCGGGCAGATCGGCGCCAAGTACATTGAGCGCATTGCGCGCGTGCCGGTTGAGTTCGATATTGCCTCTGAGTTCCGCTACCGTGACCCGCTGGTGAGCGACACGATGGCGGTGCTGGCCATCAGCCAGTCTGGCGAGACCGCCGATACGCTGGCCGCCATGGCTGAGGGCCGCAAGCGCGGCGCCAAGTTGTGGGCCAACATCAACATGATCGGCTCACAGGCCATGCGCATTGCGGATGGCTATATCTCCATGCAGACCGGGCCTGAGATCGGCGTGGCCTCCACCAAGGCCTACACCGCCCCGGTGGTGAACCTGTACATGCTGGCCATCCTGCTGGGTGAGCTGCGCGGCACCCTGGACGACAACACCCGCCGTGCCCTGGTGGCCGAGCTCAGCCATGTACCCGAATGGGTATCGGCGTGCTTGCAGCGCGAAGCCGAGGTGCTGGAAGTGGCCAAGGCGCTCAAGGACATTACTCATTGTCTCTATCTGGGGCGCGGCATCAACGTGTCCACAGCCTACGAAGGTGCGCTCAAACTCAAGGAGCTGTCCTACATCCATGCGGAAGGCTACCCGGCCGGCGAAATGAAGCACGGCCCGATCGCCCTGGTGGATGAGGACATGCCTGTGATCGTAGTGGCTCCACAAGATGAGCTGTACGAGAAGATGATCAGCCAGATCGAGCAGGCCAAGGCGCGCGGCGGCAAGGTTGTGGCCGTGGCTACCGAAGGCGATGAGCTCATCCCAACGCTGGCAGACCATGTGCTGTGGGTGCCCAAGACCCCGGAGCTGCTCTCGCCCGTGGTGACGGTGATCCCATTGCAGATGTTGGCGTATCACATCGCCAGCCTGCGTGGCTTGGATGTTGACCAGCCGCGCAACCTGGCCAAGAGCGTTACCGTCGAGTAAAGGCAACTGCTATTCACTGATCAAAAGGCCATCGATGGAGCGATGGCCTTTTTGATGAATTCTAGCCTTCTTCCGCCACTTTTTTCAGCGCCAGTAGCTTGTCTTCCCAGAAGGCTGCGTATTTCTGCACCCACTCCTCAACTTCGGAGAGCGGTGCCGGATCGATGCGGTACCAGAGCTCGCGGCCGCGCTGTTCCACAAGCACCAGGCGGCTGCTGCGCAGCACGCGCAGGTGCTTGCTGACGGCGGGGCGGCTGATGCGCGGGAAGCGCTCGGCGAGCTGACCGGCCCGCAGTGGCCCAGCCAGCAGCGCATCCAGGATGCGCCTGCGAGTCGGGTCGGCGATGGCGTAGAAGGCAGAGCGATCCTGCACTTAGTTTGCCTCAGCGGCCTGTTTGAGATCATTCAAGTTGTCAGCAATCGTCCAGCCCTGGATATGGCCTTCGTAGGCTTCCTTGGAAGCAGCTTCACCCAGCCCCTCGAAGCCCGTGTGGATCAGGCTGACGAGTGTGCCGGCCCCTTGTGGTTGTAGGCGTAGTGTCACTAGTGTGCTTGTGTTCCACGGCGTGCCGTTCTCAGGATCACTCTTCCAAGTGAAGGCTAGCTCACGCTCTGGCTCAAGTTTCGTAACTTCGCCAGTGAAGCGGTAAGGCCCTTCGCCGGGCAGATTGCCCTTCATTTCAAAGCGCCCGCCCAGCTTATGCTCGAAGACCAGATTGCGTGCCAGCCACAGGTTCATGCCCTCCGTGCTGGCCATCAAGCCCCAGACTCTTGCAGGAGCAGCGTCTATGTAGATCTCAAACTCTATTTTTAATTCTTGTGGGGAATGTTTACTAAGCACAAGCCCTCCAATATGTAACTAATTGGTTACATATTATCGGCTTTCACTTCTCTTGTCAAGCGGAAGCCCGAGCAAAATTCAGGCTCTATGCTTGATGATGCGGATTTGGTTTGGTGCTGCGAAATGCCAGCGCAAGTCTGCGCAGAGTTACCGCGACAAACTATGCTTTCCTTAGAAAATCATACGCCACACCAGAAAGGCCGTCATGCCCACCACGATGGTGAGCAGCAGGTTTTTGGTGCGCCATGAAATGAGGATGGCGATCAGGCTGGCCGGCAGCATGGCATTGTTGGTCACCAGATTGAGCTCACCTTCGCGCAGCACGACGATGGGCAGGATGATAGCCGAGAGCACCGCAGGCGGCACGTAGCGCAGAGCGCGCTCGACGCCTTCGGGCAGCGTGCGCCGGCTGAGGGCAACCAGCACCGGGATGCGTGTAGCCATAGTGGCGATGGCCATACTAGCCAGCAACCATACTTCGTTCATGGGGTGCCTGCCTTGCTGCGCGGCCAGGCGCGCTCAGCCAGCACGCCGCTCAGGACGCCGAGCACGGCGGCCAGCAGCAGGCCGGCGCGGTGGGGCAGCCCATAACCCAGCACAGCAGTAACGCCGGAGACAAGCACGGCCAGCAACTCCGGCCGGCCTTTGACCATGGGCACAAGCATGCCGATGAAGGTCACCACCAGGGCAAAGTCCAGGCCCCAGCTACCCGGGTCATCAATCGCCTGGCCGGCCAGGATGCCCAGGCCGGTGGCAGCGAACCAGTTGGTGTACATGGCCAGCTCACTGCCAAGCAGATACCACTTGCGCTCTTCCAGCTGATTGCGTTCTTCGAAGCCTTTGACCGCCACCACAAAGGATTCATCCGTCAGCCAGAAGCCGAGCGGCACCAGCCAGCCGGTGCTCAGACCCTTAAGTTGTGGGGCCAGGGTGGCCGAGTAGAGAATGTGGCGGGCATTGACTACGAACGTGGTGAGTGCAATCACCACTGCAGGCGTCTGTGCCGCGATCAGGCTCACGGCAATGAACTGGGCTGACCCTGCAAAGACTACCAGCGACATCGCCGCGGTGGCAGCCGGGCTGAGCCCGCTGGCGATGCCCAGTGCGCCATAGATCAAGCCAAAGGGCAGCGCGCCTACCAGCAGCGGAAAGGTGTCCTTTGCGCCCTGCCAGAAGTGAGTGCGTGCGGAGGAAGGTTGAGTTGTTGGGCTGGAGGGCATAGCGGCTGCTGGATTTTAACCGCACTCAGCCTGGCCGACGTGCAGAAATTTACGGCAACGGCGCGAAGGGATCGTTCTCGTCCAGCTCGGGCTCTGTGGCGGGGCGCTGAATAAAGAAGCTCGCCACAACAATGCTCAGGATACTGACCAAGGCAATGCCCACCACCAACTGAACACTGCTGTTGCTGTTGTCCTGCGCGGCTTGTTGCGCCACCACCAACTGTGCCTCAGCCAGCGCGGCTTGCACGGTGGCATCCGTGTCTGCCGCGGAGAGCACCGTGGCGGTCGGCGGTGGTGATGGCGTCAGCGTAGGAGTGGGGCTGGGCGTAGTGTTGGGGTCTTCGGTCGGGGCGCTGGTGGGTATGCTGCCAGCGGGCGCCACGATCACTTCGTCGCCGGGGTGCAGTACCTCCCATTCGGCGAAACCATTTAGTTGCAGCAATTGCTCCAGCGGCACATCGTACACCGCGGCTAGTGTCCACAGCGTTTGGCCGGTGCGGATGATGTGCACCACCGAGCCATCCGGCTGCGCCTCGGCTTTGGTAACCGGGATCATGATCTGTACTGGCGGCACATTGCTGGAGCCGCTGGATGGCGTGGATGCGGTGCCGCTGGTGCCACTACCACTGCCACTGCCACTGCCGCCGCCCACGCTGTAGCCGGTTACGCACACAAAGTAATAGCGCGTGGTGCCGTCATTGGCGATGCCACAACCGATGTGCACATAGGTAGAGGCGATCATCGTGGGGTTGTGATCGGGCGATTGCTTCCACCAGGCGATGGCGCTTTGCGAAGTTTCGCCCATGCCGTACTTGGCGATCTCTGAGATGAAGATGGTGGAGCCGCCGCCGTAACCGGCCGCATAGGCGCGGTCACGCGGGCGCGTGCCACCGGGGCCCGTGTGAATGTCGCCGCCGGTGGCGCCTTGGGTGGAGGCAAGGTAATCTGCCTGTCCCTGCGCTAACTGTGAGAGCAAGGTGTGCTCCTCGTATGGCGGCAAGCCGTACTCGGCGCGGTAGGCGTTGATCAGCCCTACCACTTCGCTCGGCGAGCCTTGCGGCACAGGGGCGAGGGCAGGAGCGGCACTGATTAGCAGCAGGGATGTGGCAGCAAGCCAACGAAACAGGGAATACATGGTGGGGGCCGATTCAAATGCTACCACCTGTGTGCATTAAGCGGCGTTTAGAGATAGCACGCAGTACACAGCGCAACCGTGCTGGATTTTGCCCATTCTCAAAGCTGTTAAGACAAAAGACAAACACTGACTCTAGAATCTTATTAACTTTCGTGCGCCTCCTGGAGAGGCTTATACACCCTGTACGTCTTGGTTCGTTGTGGCTCGGTGGGCGCCGGTGTGAATGAGGAGGGTATCAACGTCGATGCCAACCTCAACCTGCTGGGCAGTGGTAACGGCAATGATGAAGCAACCAGCAGGGGCGTCAACCTCAATTTGCTGAACACGATTGAAGTAGGGTTGGGCGGCAGTGGCGGCGTCAATCTCAACGTGAATCTGTCAGGCTTGTTCCCGTAGCCAGGTGTACTGAATCAAAAGAGCGCCGGTTCTACCGGCGCTCTTTGATTCGGAAGACACATTGCGGCGTGCCCTGTGGCCCCGCTTGCAGCTTGCTGGCTTGTTCGGCGTCTGCGCCGAGCAATTCCTCCAGCATGTACGCGTCTACCTGGCACAGTTCAGGGTGCTGATCAATGATGGCGGCAAAGGGGCAGTGCCCCAGCACGACTTGCGGCCCGCCGGGATGCGCTTCCCAGCGCGGCCGGTAGCCCAATGGCTCCAGGCGTTGCACCGCGCTCAGCAAGCGTTGGCTGGCACTGCGCGCCGGGCGGGGAGGGGCATTGCTGGGCCTGCCCAGCAAGCGCTGCGCCAGCGGGCGCAGGCCGCTGGCGCGCAAGCCACCCAGCAAGGCACTGCTCAGCCCGGCCAGGTGATTGGGCTGGGCCTGGTTGGTGAGCATATAGGTGAGCTGGGGGCGGCCGCGCCCCTCATGAGGTGGTTGGTTGGCGCTGACCAGCCCGCGTTGCTCGAGAATGTGCAGGTGGCGGCGCAGGTTCTGCACGCTCATACCAAAGGCCTGCGCCATCTGCAATGCGCTGGCGCTGCCGCGCGCGCTGAGGAAGTCAAGGATACTTTGGCGGGTGGATTGCATTGGGCGAGTGAGGAGTGAACAGTAACGGGTGAACAGGCAATCTCTAATCTCGAATCTCTGCTGCTCACTAATCACCGATTACTGCTCACTCGTCCCGGTATTTTACCAAATAAATATTTACTTTATTCGCAGACGTTGACTCAAATGTTCAACCATGTATAATGTGAATGAAAGAACAATCGGGAGCAATGGCCCGCACACTGTATTGGGACGCCATATATGAGATAGCGTTGGCGTTGAAAGAAGCCCATCCCAACGAGACGCTTGAAACACTCTCGCTGGGCGAGCTCTTTCAGTGGGTAATTGCCTTGCCAGGCTTTGCAGACGACCCTGAGCTGGCCAATGATGAGATCCTGGCTGCCATTTACCAGGAGTGGTTCGAAGAGATCAACCCGGTGTAACCGGGGTAGTGGATATACACAAGTGGAGATGAACGTACATGACTGACACCAATCCCACCGTGAATAGCGCCGGCTACGACGTTCCGCCTGAGTTGCGCCAGAACGTGGCCATCACCACGCTGGACAAGATCTGGAACATGGGCCGCCGCTATTCGGTCTGGCCGATGATGTTCGGCTTGGCTTGCTGCGCTATCGAAATGATCTGTACCGCTGCCAGCCGCTATGACCTGGCGCGCTTCGGTATGGAAGTAATGCGCCCCAGCCCGCGCCAATCTGACCTGATGATCGTCTCCGGCACTGTCACCAAGAAGATGATCCCGCAAATTGTGCGTCTGTACAACCAGATGCCTGAGCCCAAGTATGTGCTGGCGATGGGCGCCTGCGCTTCCGGTGGTGGCCCCTTCAAAGAAGGCTACAACGTGGTGTCTGGTGTAGACCAGTACATCCCCGTGGACGTGTACGTGCCCGGCTGCCCGCCGACCCCGCAGGCGCTGCTGCACGGCCTGATGAAACTGCAAGAGAAGATTGACTCTGAATCCATCACCAGCGTGCGCTGGTATGGCAAGGATGACATTCCTGCCATTCCTGTGCCGCTGCTCGGGCCGGATATTCTTGACCCGCGTGACTATGAAATCATCAAGCAGGAAACCAGCAAGCCGGCTCCTGCACCTGCCGCAGCTCCGGCTGCAGCAGCACCCGCTGCCCCTGCAACCCCCGCTGCGAGCTAAACGACGATGAGCGAACAAACACCAACTGCCCCGGCCGCTGCGGCCCCTGTTGAAAAGAGCGAGCTGGAAAAGCGCTTCCCCAACGCGGTGAAGGCTGACGAACGCGCCGGCTACACCGGCTACCTGGTCGAGACCAGTAACCTGGTGGAAGTAGCCACTGCTCTGCGTGATGAGATGGGGTACGACTACCTGTCTTCTGCTACCGCGGTGGACTACTATTCCGAAGCCCCCAATGCCAACAACTTCATCGAAGTGGTCTATCACTTCTATAAGTCCACTGGCGGCAGCGCGCTGGAGATTAAAGTCCAGACCCCGCGTGACAATTCTGTAGTGCCTTCGCTAACTCCGGTCTACCCCGGCGCTGATTTCCAGGAGCGCGAGGCGTATGACCTCTACGGCGTGACCTTTGAAGGTCACCCGGATCTGCGCCGCATCCTGATGTGGGAAGGCTTTGCCGGCCACCCCATGCGCAAAGACTGGACTGAAGCCTTCTACGAAGAAGAGGCCAAGCCGTTCAAGAACCGCTGGCCCGAAGGCCAGGTCTACCGCGCTGAGGACCGCAACCCCTTCAATAAGAACAACAAGTACCCGCAAGGGTTTGACCCCGCCAACTTCAAAGAGGTGGATGACCCCAGACTCTACGAAGTCCTGGAGAAGGCTGCCCGCGAGTACACCGAGGATATCGACACCGAGCAGGTGGTCGTCAACCTCGGACCGCAGCATCCTTCCACCCACGGTGTGTTCCGCATGGCGGTGCGCCTGGATGGTGAGACCATCGTGGCGCTCAAGCCGGTGATGGGCTACCTGCACCGCAATCACGAGAAGATCGGCGAGCGCAACACCTGGACGATGAATATGCCGTTCACCGACCGCTTGGATTACCTCGCCTCGATGAGCAACAACTTTGGCTACGCCCTGGCCGTTGAGAAGCTGATGGGCGATAAGGGCACTCCGCCGGAGCGCGCTGAGTATCTGCGTGTCATCATGGCTGAGCTCACCCGCATCAGCAATCACTTGTGGGCCGTCGGCTTCCTGCTGAATGACCTCGGCGCTTTCTTCACCCCGGCGCTCTACGCCATTGAAGAGCGCGAGCTCATTCTGGATGTATTCGAGGCCACCACAGGCTCACGCATGATGTGCAACTACTTCCGCTTCGGTGGGGTGGCGCGTGACCTGCCCGAAGGCATCTTCGAGAAGATCAAGCTGCTGGTGCATGACCGCCTGCCGCGCAAGATCGACGAGCTGGATATCTACCTCTCTGAGAATGAGCTGGTGCGCAGCCGCTCTGAGGGTGTGGGCATCATCACCCCGGAGGAGGCCATTGCCTTCTCCACCGCTGGCCCCGTACTGCGCGCCTCTGGCGTGCCTTACGATGTGCGCCGTGCCGACCCCTACGGCATCTACGACCGCTTCAAGTTTGATGTGGCCGTGCGCTACCACGGTGATGTGTATGACCGCTACATGATTCGTATCGACGAGATGCGCCAGAGCCTGCAGATTCTGGGCCAGGCGCTCAAGGACTTGCCGAGTGGCGAGATCATGAACGGCAAGAACCCCTACCAGGTGCGTGTCCCGGCCGGCGAATCCTACGGCCGTGTCGAAGGCCCCAAGGGCGAGCTTGGCTACTACATCGTGTCCAACGGCAAGGGTAACCCTGCCCGCTACCACGTGCGCGCCCCAAGCTTCATTAACCTGACGATTCTTGAGAAGATGTGCGTTGGCCAGAAGGTGGCCGACGTAGTGGTCAACCTCGGTTCCATTGACATCGTGCTCGGCGAAGTAGACCGCTAAGGCGAGGCTGGAGAAAAGATATGTACGGACTCGGTATTCTCAAAGGTATGTGGGTGACCCTGACCCATTTCATCGACTCGTATGTCGAAGACATCAAGTGGTGGGGCCGCAAGCGCTACTTCACCAAAGAAGGCATTGAACATCGTCGCAGCGTAGACACCAAAGGCATCTTCACTGTGCAGTATCCGGAAGAGAAGCTGCCGGTGCCTGAGGAATTTCGCTATGTGCCCTTCCTGGTCTACGATATTGACGAAGAGGGCAACAAGCATGACCGCTGTACCTCATGCGGTATCTGCGCCAAGGCCTGCCCGCCCCAGTGCATCTGGATTGTGCGCACGGAAGACCCTGTTACCAAGCGCCCTGTGCCCGAACCGGCAGACTTCTTCATTGATGTAGATATCTGCATGAACTGTGGCTACTGCGCCGAGTACTGCCCGTTCGATGCCATCAAGATGGACCACGACTACGAAATGGCCTCGTTCGACCGTCATGCAGAGCACATCTTCAACAAGGAGAAGCTCTCCAAGCCTGCCAGCTACTACGCCGGCATCCGCCCCACGAACTATGCTCGTGAGGAAGCGGTGAAGGCTGAAGAAGCCGCCAAGAAGGCCGCTGCGGCGGCCGCCAAGGCTGCTGCCGCTGCTGCTGCCCCAGCCGCTCCGGCTGCGCCCGCGGCTCCGGCGGCCACTGAGTAACAGGCTGCCAGTTTCACAGAAAGTACACGAAGCGAGGTTATGCCTCGCTTCGTTGTAAATGCATATGTACAACGAAGATACCGAACTGCTGTATCCCCTGCGCGTCACGCCAGCCATCCGCGATCTGCACGGAGAGGCCTGGCGTGACGCCGCGCAAAAAGCCTACAAGGCCGGCCCAGATGGGCAGGAGGCCGTGGTGTTTGTGCTGGCCATGGCACGCGTCAACGGTTGCCACAACTGCAACGCCGATTCGTTCCGCGCCATGAAGGGTTGC
The DNA here is from genome assembly GCA_035446285.1 of Anaerolineales bacterium. Classification (GTDB taxonomy): domain Bacteria; phylum Chloroflexota; class Anaerolineae; order Anaerolineales; family UBA11579; genus JAMCZK01. The sequence goes on along the minus strand of DAOMSJ010000003.1, from coordinate 123,926 downwards.
ACCGCCTGTGCGCAAGATAATGTGCGCCGCTACAAAGGTGGCGAGAAGGCGCTGCTCAAACAGATCGAGAAGGCAGCCAAAGAGTTAGGGGAGATTTGAGAATAGAGATTGCAATCTCTATTCTCAAATCTCTGTTAACTATCACCACAAGGTTAGAATTCATCCTATGTCCAAAGAACTCACCAACGAAACTGTATTGGCCGCTCTTGCCAAAGTAAAAGAGCCTGCCGTTCAGAAAGACTTTGTACTTCTGAATGCGGTGCAGAAACTTGAGGTCAGCGGGGAGCGTGTTGTGCTCACCCTGGCGCTGATTAGTCCCAACCATCCCTTCCAGGCGGAGATCGAGAAGGATGTGCGCAAAGCGCTGGAGAAGGCTGGCGCCAAGCAGATTGAGCTTGACTTCGTGCTGCAAGTTCCCGGTGACGGCCGCCCGCGGGCTGGCTATGCCTCCGGCGTTAAGAACGTAGTGGCCATCGCCTCCGGCAAGGGCGGGGTAGGCAAGAGCACCGTCTCGGTCAACGTCGCCACTGCGCTCGCCAAGGCGGGCGCCAAGGTCGGCCTGCTCGACTCAGACGTGTATGGCCCCAATGTACCTACCATGATGGGCGTAAAGCACCTGCCCGCACCCCCGGATGCCAGCGGCCACCTGCTGCCAGCCGAAGCCTACGGCGTCAAGATGATGTCGATCGGCTTCCTGGTCAAGCCGGAGCAGGCCATGGTGTGGCGTGGCCCCATGCTGCACAACGCTATTCGCCAGTTCATCAATGATGTGGAGTGGGGCGATATTGATTATCTGGTCGTTGACATGCCGCCGGGTACTGGTGATGTGCAGTTGAGCCTGGCACAAACCACGCCGCTGAGCGCCGGCGTCATCGTCACCCTGCCGCAGAAAGTCTCCATTGACGATGCGCGCCGTGGCGCCGAGATGTTCCGCCAGCTGCGCGTGCCGCTGATGGGCGTAGTGGAGAACATGAGCTATCTTGAGCTGGCGGATGGCAAGCGTATGGAGGTCTTCGGCAAGGGTGGCGGTGAATCGCTGGCTGATGAGTTCGGCGTGCCCTTCATTGGCGCTATCCCCATGGAACCCGATGTGCGCGCCGGCGGTGACGGCGGGAAGCCCATCGTGATCGGCCACCCGGATTCGCCTGCTGCCAAGGCGTTGACCGAGATTGCCGCCGATATTGCCCTGCGTACATCCGTAGCTGCACTGGCTGCGCAAAGTCAGGCATTTTCCATTAAAATCGAGTGAGCAGTGAATAGGGGCCAGTGAACAGGCATGTGCCAACGGGTTTTCCTGCTCACTAATCACTGTTTACTATTCACTAAAAACAGAAAGGTGCGCTGTGGGTGTAACACCCCAGCGATAACAACATGACTGATTCGCCACAGCCTACGGAGCAGGTGCAAAACCCGCTCATCGTTGGCATACGTTTTCAAAAGATTGGCAAGCTGTATCACTTTGATGCCAGCAAAGAGCCTGAGCTCAAACCTGGCGACTATGCCATTGTTGAGACCAGCCGCGGCGTGCAGATCGGCCAGGTGGTGCAGCGTCTTGAGGAGCCGCCCGCACCCCCACAGCAAGGCACCTGGAAGCCTATCGAGCGCAAAGCCTCTGTCGGCGATCTTGAGGTGCACAAGAACATTCAGAAAAAAGAAGTGGAGGCCATGATCGAGGCGCGTGCCTCGGCCTCCAAACTGAATTACAAGGGCGTCAAGATCGTCAAAGCAGAGTTCAGCTTTGACCGCAAGATGCTCACCTTCATGTACAACACCGAAGAAGATAAAGATGTTGACTTGGGCAAGCTGCGCAAAGAGATGCTCAAGCTGTACAAGAACACCAACATTGAGATGCGCCGCATTGGCCCGCGTGATGTCGCCAAGATCCTGGGCGGCATGGGCGCTTGCGGCCTGGAGAGCCGTTGCTGCTCCACCTTCCTGACGGACTTCAGTCCCATCTCGATCAAGATGGCCAAGGCCCAGGGCATCTCGCTCGACCCAGGTGAGATCACTGGCATGTGTGGCCGCTTGCGCTGCTGCCTTATCTACGAATACGAGCAGTACGTAGAAGCCCGCAAGACTCTGCCCAAGCGTGGCAAAGAAGTGCAAACCCCGCTCGGCCGCGGCAAGGTGATCGATGTCGTGCCGCTCAAGCAGGCAGTGCTGGTCTCGTTGCCAGAGGGCAAGCGTGCCGAGTTCCTCAAGCATGAGATCGAACCCTGGGATGAGCTTGAGGCGCTGCGTCGCAAGAGCGAAGCCCCGTGTGATCGCCACGAGAACGGCGGCTGCGACTGCGGCAAGGCTAACTACAACACGGCCCAGAAGAAGACTGACGACTAATAAAAAACGCCCGCAACAGCGGGCGTTTTTTATGTGTGGCTGTGAACTATTCTTCTACGATAATTGTGCCGGACATGCCGGTATGCCCAGCGCCGCCATGGAACTGGCAATGATAGTCGTAGGTGCCCGGGGTCTCAAAAGTGAAGCTGAAGCTATCCCCTTGGCTCAACGTACTGCTGCTGAAACTCTCGTCATCGGCAGTGACCGTGTGCGGAGCGTCTTCGTTGTTGCGCCAGGTGACCGTGGTGCCAGCCTTCACGGTGAGCGTATCAGGGCCAAATGAAAAGTTGGCGATGGCTACTGTGGCGCCATCCGCGCTGCTGCCCTCGGCCTCTTCTTGGGTCGCAGCCGCTGTCTCAGTGGGGTTGTCGCTAGGTTCGGTTGCTTCAGCGGGAGTAGGGGCTTCTGTGGCGGGTGGGCTGCTGGCGCAGGCGGTAAGCAAAAGCATGAGAATGACTAAAGTACTTGTGCGGGAAAGCGAATTCATTTCACACCTCCTCAGGTTGATACAGTATAGGCTGGCCATCTAAGACCCAGATTAGGGAAGGCTAATTTTGTCGATTTAATAGCGAAGGAGGATGCAGCGGGGCGGCTTGTATACTTGCGCTAATGCGCCGTGTCGTATCCTTGGTCCCCTCTATTACTGAGAGTCTATTCGAGCTCGGCTTTGGCGAAGTTGTTGTCGGCATTACCGACTATTGCATCTACCCGGCGGAACCATTGGAGAGCCTGCCGCGCATCGGCGGCACCAAGAATCCGCGCCTGGAAGAGATTGTGGCGCTCCAGCCAGACGTAGTCTTCGCCAATCAGGAGGAGAATACCCAGGCTGCCGTAGAGGGGCTGCGAGCAGCTGGCCTCAACGTCATCGTCCATTTTCCGCTGACTGTGCAACAGGCCGTGGCGGATCTGGCCAGCATGGCCGCCTTGTTTGGCAGCCATGCTGCTCAGGCTCAGGTGGATCTGCTGGCCGAGCAGGTTGCCGTAACCCGCCAGCGCAACCCAGCCGGGCTGCCAGTCTTTGTGCCCATCTGGTATCAGCCTGGCTTGCCAGAGTGGTGGATGACTTTCAACCAGCACACCTTTACCCATGATGTACTGACGCTGTGTGGCTTTCAGAGCATCTTCACTGCGCGTGAACGCCGCTATCCGTTGGCGGCTGACCTTGGCAGCGAGCCTGCCAAGCCAGCCGAAGGGCGCGACACGCGCTACCCGCGTGTGACCGCCGCCGAGATTGCCGCGGCAGGGCCACGGGCCGCGCTGCTGCCCTCGGAGCCGTATGCCTTTGCAGCGGCAGATACCCAGCACTTGGCCGGTGCGCTGGGTGGGCAGCTGGCGGCTGAGCGCATCAGGCTGATAGACGGGAGCCTGCTCACCTGGCCCGGTATGCGCATCGCCCAAGCCATCCCTGTGCTGCAGGCACTGAGAGCTGAACTGGCATAGCTGTGTCAAAGCAGTACAAAGCAAGGATGTTATAGTTCCCCACTATTCTTCTTTTCAAGCATATGGATCTGGTTCAACGCCGCGTCGGTATCGTCTCAGGAATACTTGCCGCCTCCATGTGGGGCGGCATGTATGTTGTTAGCAAAGTGGTGCTTGAAGTAGTGCCACCGTTTACATTGCTCACGCTGCGTTTGGTGCTGGGTGTCGGCAGCCTGGCTTTGTGGATGCGACTGCGTGGTATCGCATGGCCTGCACTCAACCGAGCAGACTGGCGCAACTTGATAATACTGGGAGTTTTAGGATACGGCATTTCGCTGGGGTTTCAATTTCTTGGAACGCAGCTTTCCACAGCCAGCAATGGCGCCATCATCACTTCCCTTACGCCCGCCATCATTTTTGTGACCGCATGGTTGATGCTGAAAGAACCTGCCGGCTGGCGGCAAGTGTTTGTACTCTTGGTTTCACTGCTCAGCATCCTGTTGATCCTTGACCCACGCCAGGCGGATCTCAGTAGCGAGAAGATGACTGGCAACCTGTTCCTGGTGGGGGCGGCGCTGACCTGGGCGCTGTATTCCTCTCGTGTGCGCCAACTGGCCGCGCGTGTGCCAGTATACCCACTGACTTTGGTAGCGCTGGCCAGTGGCTTGCTTTTTACTGTACCGATGAGCGCTAAGGAACTGGCAGGTGCTGCGCTACCCGAGATAACACCCGCCATCTGGCTGGGTATCCTCTACTTAGGTATCGTGTCTACCGCCGTGGCATCCTACTTGTGGAATAACGCCTTTGCGCTGCTCCCAGCGCGCACGGCTTCGATGACCTTTTTCGCACAACCTCTGGTTGGAGCCGGGCTGGGCATTCTGCTGTTGGGTGAACGTTTTACGGCTCAATTTGCCTGGGGTGCAGCACTCATCTTGCTCTGCTTGTGGGTGGCTTCACGGGGCGATAGAATCGAATAGTTCGCCCGCTCCTTGGAGGGTCCCTTTGCAGCAGTATATTTTCCGCCCGATTGGCATTGTTGCCATCGTCATCTTTGTTGTCTTCCTCCCGATAAGCCTGGCCTTCCGCGAAGTGGGCAAGCTCGTCTTCGATGCTGAGGCCACCAAGACCATGGTGCGCGAAAGCCTGATGGGTGGGCAGATGACCTCGGTGCTGGCCAGCCAGATTGCGCAGCAGATGCTGCTGCGCACCCAGGGCGGCCAGGATTCGCTCCCCAACGCCTTCGTGCGCAATACGCTCAGCGAGCTTACTGAAGACGACTGGCGCGCCATCACAGCGCTGACCATGCCTCCTCGCCTGGTGGAAGACACGGTAGAAGAAATTGTTAGTGGCTATACGGCCTGGATGGATGGCGAGGCCGAGTTGCCTGAGATACGCGTAGAGCTAGACGGGTGGAAAGCCAACATGGAAGCCAATGCCGGCCCAGTGCTTGCCATTGTGTTGGACGCTCAACCGCAATGCACCGCGGAGGAGGCGGCCAACCTGGTCGTGACTGCGCTGCAGTCTATGGAAGGCTTGCTGGAGCAAATTGGCGGCTGCCGCCCGCCGGAGCCTTTTTATTCTGCCATTTTGGACAATGCTGGCGTTCTTTTGGGCACCAGCTTGCAGTTTGCCCCTTCCAGCATTGATGTGAGCGCGCTCAGCCAATTGTCTGGCGCGCCCCAACAGTTGGCCGGCCTTAAGGAAGGCTTGATCCGCGTACGCCAAGTCTTGCTATGGGGCTGGGTGGCCGTGGCCGGCGTGGGTTTGCTAGGGGTGTTGTTTGGGGCACGTTCGCTGCCTCAGACGTTGCGCTGGTTGGGTTGGCCTTCATTATTGGCGGGCGGTATTACCCTGGCCTTTGGAATGGGCCTGGGCTTTTTCTCGCTGCACTTTATAGATGTATTCCTTGCTGGCCCTTTGCTGCAACAAAGCGGCGCCGTGGCCATTCTTGGTAGTGCGGTAGCCAGCGGCGCATTGGACTACGCCAGTGGCCCCCTTATGCTTTACGGCATCATTCTGCTCGTGGCTGGTGTGGCGCTGGCGTATACAGCCTACGTGCTGGCGCGGCGTCACTCCTCTCCTGGAATTCCACTGAACCGCAAACGCATAGGCTGGTAAATAGAACGGGCTGCCATCGGCAGCCCGTTTTGTTATTGCTTGGGTTCGCGCTTGTACAGCTTATTGCGGTCTTGCCCCAAGGTGTGCAGCATCACCAGGTTGGGGGGGCGCATGTCACCAATCGGATAGCCCGAAATCACAACCACCTTTTGACCCGGTTTGAGCTCGTGCAGGCCAAGCGTGGTGCTCTCAATGCTCTCAAGCATTTCATCAATGCTGTGGGAGAGGTCCACCATGATGGGCAGCACGCCAGCGTACACCGCCATGCGGTTGTAGGTCTTGCGCTCTGGGGTGAGGGCGAGGATGGGCACGCGCGGGAAAGACTTGGACATGAGTAGGGCGGTGCGGCCAGACTCGGTGAATACGGTGATGGCCGCCACGTTCACATCTTGCGCCAGCTCGCGTGCGGCGCGGGTGATGGAGATGGCGTCCTCGCGCTCGGCAGAGGGTTCGCTGCCCTTCCAGTGGCCCCATTTGGCCTGGTGCAACTCCGATTCGTGGATGATGGCTTCCATCATGCGCACCGTCTCCACAGGGTAGCCGCCCATGGCAGTTTCGCCGGAGAGCATCACCGCGTCTGTGCCGTCAAAGATGGCATTGGCCACGTCTGATGCTTCTGCACGCGTGGGGCGCGGGTTGAGGATCATCGATTCCAGCATCTGCGTGGCCGTGATCACAATCTTGCTGGCCTGGTTGGCTGCATCGATGATTTGCTTCTGGGCAATGGGCACATACTCAGGCGGTAGCTCAACACCCAGGTCGCCGCGCGCCACCATTACGCCATTGGCGGCTTCTACGATCTCGTTAAGGTTTTCCAGCGCCTCGCTGCGCTCCAGCTTGGCAATGATGGGCACATCCATGCGGTCTGGGGCCGGGGCGTGCTCATTGATAAAGGCACGCACGCGCTTTACATCATCGGCGGTGCGCACGAAGGAGATGGCCACCATGTCTACGCCCAGTTCTAGCCCCTTGGCCAGATCCTGCTCATCTTTTGGGGTCAGCCCGGGCACATCAATATAGGCGCCGGGCAGGTTGATGCCCTTGTTTGACTTTAGCGTGCCGCCGATAACCACTTCGGCCTGGATGGTGGTTTCGGTCACGTCGCCTGCGCGCAGCTCCAGGCGGCCGTCATCCAGCAGAATGCGGTTGCCCTTGCTGATGAAGCGCGGCAGCTCGGCAAAATCCACCGGGATGGCTCCGTCGCTGTCGTCAATCGTGCTTAGGGTTATCCAGTCGCCGCGGGTCAGCACCACGCTGCCGTTGGCCAGATCGCCTACGCGGATCTTAGGCCCTTGCAGGTCTTGCAGAATGGCAACCGGGGAATCGAGCTTTTCGGCGGCAGCACGCACGCGTTGAATGAGCTCGGCGTATTCTGCATGCGTACCGTGTGAGAAGTTGAGGCGGGCAACACTCATGCCCGCGGCAATCATTCGTTCAAGGGTGGTGCTATCCTGGCTGGATGGGCCCAGGGTGGCAACAATTTTGGCGCGTCGTTCTTTCAGCATTGAGTATATAACCCGCTACAAGGCAAGTGGTTGCACATAATTGCAAGACTCATGTGGTTGGGGTGCCTGGAAGGTACGCTCGCTTTGCTCGCTATAGCCAAAGCTTCGCTTTGGCAGTAAATAATGCATGAGGAGCGGGTGATGGGATTCGAACCCACGCATACTTGCTTGGGAAGCAAGTGCCTTACCACTTGGCGACACCCGCGATGAGCCGCATTATATCAAACACAGCCAAAGGCTTCTACTTGGCTCGCTGCCCCTTTGCTTGGATATGAAACAGCAGCCACAATGCTATGGCGCAGAGATAGCTGGGCAGCAACGCCTTGTATGCGAGTTCTGTCCATTCAATATGCAAGCCATACTGGCGCAGCAGGCCGAGGATGAAAAGCACAATACCAGCCGCATACAAGGCCAGGATCCCAAATAGCGCTTTGCGAGTTGCTGTGCGACTGTGCTCTTCAACAGCGCTCAGCAGCAACACTACTACACCGGGCGCGGTCACCAGATGGATCATGCCCAGCACTGGCAGGCTCAGCCAGCCAATCGCAACGCTATATACCAGTATGGCGCAGAAGGCTGCGGAGCCGGGTTCTGCGCGACGCCAGAACAGGGTCAATGCCAGCATGCTTAAGAGCAGCAGGCCAGTTGTGACCTGGTATGGATTCCATACCAGGTCTGTAATGGAGCCAATCGGGTAGCGTGGGCTGTTGGCGTAGACCCGAATCATGGCGAGGAACTCGGCTACCCAGCCGGGTTGCAGCGCCTCGGCAAACAGCCACAGTCCCAGGCTGGCTGCGGCCAAGCTAGCGAGCAAACGCCAGCGCTTGCGATCCAGCAGCGCCCAAACTGTCAAAAAAATCAGGGGGGCTAGCGTTGCCTGGGGCTTGAAGGTCAGGCCGGCTGCCAGTGCGCCGGCCATGCCAAGACGCCCCTTGCGTAAGGCCCAGTAGCTTGCACCCAGGCTGAATGTGGCGATCGCATTGAACTGTGACCAGATGGTGTGCTGCCAAATTGGGATCGACACGATGCCCAGCACCAGGACAAGCGTGCGCTGGTTGACGCTCTTAGGCCAGTTCACCGAGGCCATCAGCAACCAGGTACCCAGATAAAACATCCACTGGACACACAATGTCCAAATGAAATGAGCTGCGTCATAAGGCAGGGCCGCCAATGGCAGAATAAATAGCAGTATTGTGGCGGGGTAGAAGAACAAGCCATCATGCAGGTGCACGGTGTTGTTAAACTGCGCCAGCATGTCCGTGCCGTTTTGCACATCGTAGATGCTTCTTCCGCTATCCAGGAAGGCGCGGCTCGCGTTCCACAAGGGGAAGAGATCGGCGCGCATACGCACACTCTCTTCCCTGTTGAACAGAAAAGTTAGCGCCAGCGAGAGCAGCAAGCCAGCGATCAGTAGCACAATTGTTTTTTGCTGCTCAATGCGCGCACTTGCCGGAGCAGGGTGTTTTTGCACTGGTTTGCTCATCGTTTACTGGCCAGGCGTGCCTGTAGCCATTGCCATGTGGCTGGCACTCCAATCCAAAGATAGATTCCTAGGGGGATGATCGCCAGTGCTTTCAGCCCAGGCCAGGAGTACTTGGCAAACAAGTAGAAGCTCAGGTTCCCTGCCAAGGGAACCCAGCCTATCGGCAGCACAAACAGGGCCAGCAAATCCGTATGCTGAAAATAGGGCAGCGATAAGGCAGTGGTAGCGGTCAGCAGGATAAGGCGTTTGGTCTTGGAAAGTGGCAGAAGTACGGGCAACCACAGCAGCACAGCCAATGGCCCTAGCCACTGCCACAGAGAAATGCTGCTAAGGTCGTTGGGTGGATTGCTTAGGATGGTGCCAATAACCTCCACGGGCCAGTGGGGGTAGGCCGCCAGTGACACTAGCAAAGCTAGCAGGGGCACTACCGCGCTGTATGCGCGCTCCCGCCAGGAAAGGTCGGCTAAGCACAATAGCGCCAAGCCCAAGGGTACGCCAAGCTGAAACTTGGTTAGCAGCAGCGTGAGTCCAAGCCCAGCTAAGCCCCAGCGCTTGTGAGTGAGCCCCCACCAGCAAAGCGCCATGCCGCCTAGCAGGACTCCGGTGATGTTGCCGTAGTACAGCGTGTAAAACAGTTGGTAGGTCAGCAGCGCGCTGGCTGCTTTACTTCCCCCGCCAAACACGCGTGTAGCGGCGAAGACACCAGCGATGTTTGCTAAGTTCCAGAGCACGAAGGCGGCCACCGGATGCATAAAACCCAGCAAGGTGTAAAGTGGCAGGATCCAGGAGGCGTAGAAGTGAAAGCTGGTATCGCCCTGGCCGGCTCGCAGATAGTTGGTGAGGTCGTAGGCTCCGTTGCCACCATGCAGCTGGTACCAGGCAAATACGAGTACCATGGCAGCACATAGTGCGAGTGCAAACAGCTCCAGCAAGCTCAAGCGCTGTGAAAGCCGCTTGTCGATTGATGCTGCCTCAAACATGCCGTCAGTATAATGCGGCGGTTTTTTTATTTTTGTGCAGATGCAGACAGCTTCTGCTAGTCTGGCGCATGCTGCGCGCAAAGAGTAGCGCGTGTGCTCACGCAATGCTCAAACACCGTTTGCCTCGTTATAATTTTGAACCCTTGACCAGAAAAAAATCAGCCCCATCTGTCTCTGAGCAGTTTCTCAGGCTGCTTAGGCCTATAAGCAAGCTTGCCCTTCTTTTGGTAAGTCTCTGGCTGTTTGTGCTTGCCATCAGCCTAATGAAAGCCGGCGCACGCGAGCTCGGCCCCTTTATCCAGTCATGGTTCTCGTTGGAAAACTTTGCCAATAGTTTGGGCTTTGGCTGGCTGTTTGCGTATGGTGTGATGAGCGGTTCACCTGTAGCCGCAGCAGCGCTCACTTTCTTTGACGCTGGTGTGGTGCGTGACCTGGATGCCTTTGCCATGATCACCGGCAGCCGGTTGGGGGCAAGCTTGATCGTGCTCCTGATCGGCTTTGTGTATGTGCTGCGAGGCCGCAGCCGTGCAGAAAGCCTGGGTATGGGCTTGATGTCATTTTCTGTTACTGGCAGCACATACCTGCTAGCTCTGCTGCCGGGCTATCTTTTGCTTGCAAACAATACGGTCGATAACATACAGCTTGGCAGTGGAACAGTGGTTACTTCGCTACTCGAAAGCTTGTTTGACCCTGTTGTGGGTTGGCTGGATGCAGTGCTGCCCGGCTGGATGCTGTTCGCGGTAGGGATAGCTGTCATTCTGCTTAGTTTCCGTTTGTTTGATGACTTACTGCCGACAGAGGCCATCAAGAAAAGCCCCGTCGGCAAGCTCTCCAGCCTGGCGTACAAGCCCTTCGTGATGTTTGTCCTGGGGTCATTGATCACGCTGATCTCCATGTCAGTGAGCGTATCCATTTCCATTCTTGTGCCACTCAGCCAGCGAGGCTTTGTTCGCCGCGAGAATGTGATTCCCTACATCATGGGAGCAAACATCACTACATTTATAGACACCTTGTTGGCCGCGGTGCTGCTAGGAAACCCGCGCGCCTTCACGGTGGTTCTTGTAGAAATGCTCAGCATATCTTTGGTATCCACGCTTATCTTGTTTTTTGTGTATTCGCCATATGAGCGCACAGTTCTGAAGTTTGTCAGTTGGCTGGTTGCCAACAACCGCAATTTGGCTGTATTTATTCTGTTGATTTTTGTTATTCCTTTACTGCTGCTTGTTGTATAGAGAGGGTTGTATGCATGTCTTAATTGCCAGTTACTCCAGCTCACACTCTGCGGCTGCCTTAGAGTACGGCTTGGAGTTAGTGCAGCGGTCTGGCGCCACAGGTACGCTGGTATATGTTGTCGCCACGCCGAACGAGCGTGAGCGTGGGCATAAGCTGTTGCAGACACAAGCCGCTATGGCGGCCGAGAAGAATATAGAGGTCAAGACGGAGTTGCGCCTAGGGCAACCGGCCGAGCAGATCGTTCATCTGGCGTATGAAGCAGCTTGCGATCTGATTATTCTCGCCGCAGAGAAATCTGAGTCTCTATTTGGGCCATTGCTTTCCCCGCCCAGCGAACGCGTGTTGGCCAATGCCCCGTGCCCGGTTTTGCTGGTGCGCGCAGGGGCGCGGCCGCCGTTGCGTCTGCTTGTGCTGCATGGCGGCTCTCAAGCTGCGCAAGCACTGCCCAATTTTCTGAATAAGGCTGGCGGCATACTGACGGCGGGGTGCGAAGTGACCCTGTTGCATGTAATGTCGCAAATGCGAGCGGACCATCAGGTAAGTGGGTGGGAGCTTAGCGCAACTGCCGAGGAGCTGATGAACATGAAGGCCGTTGAGGGTGTGTGGCTGGATGAGGCCATTGCACTCTTCCAGCCTTATGCTGGCGTCCAGGTTAAGCCCAAAGTGCGGCACGGGTTGGTGGTTGAAGAAATATTGGCTGAGGCTGAAGAAGGCGAGTACGATGTGCTCGTGCTGGGAAGGCATGCCAGCAGCGGCTGGTCGGCTATCCTGGCGGATAACATCACGAAAGAAGTGCTTGAGAAATCCAAGCTTTCACTGCTGGTCTTTGGCAACCGCTAAGCTAGCCTGTAATTGCCTGCTCAATGCAAAAGGCTGTGCCTGCTAACTGCAAGCACAGCCTTTTTGCGTGATTGGTAAACGGTTTACTTTTTAGAACATCATGGCGTTAGCCACGTCGATCATGCTCTTGTCCGGGCGCAGATCAGCTTCGGTGAGGCGGTTGAGCGGGCGCTGCTCGGAGAGCTCGGCCACATCGGTCAGGGAGGGCTGGCTGGGGTCAACGTAGACCAGGCCGGTCAGCAGTACTTCCTCGTTGCGGGCATCCTCGATCAGCTTCATGGCCGCCGAACGGCTGGTGGGATCGTAATCGCGATCGATCTTCTTGAGCACAACCTTAGCTCCGTCGTGTAGGGTCACCGTGGTAGTGGTGCCCTCGGGGAAATCGGTTAGCTGGATCTCTTCCTCGCGCGGCACGAAGGTGAAGTCGTGCAGCGGTTCGCGGTGCTCACGGCCCCAGCCGTAGGAGTGGCGTGAGTCATCTTCGTTGTTGAAGGTGACACAAGGGCTGATGATGTCCAGAATGGCCAGGCCATTGTGGCTCAGGGCGGCCTTGATCAGCGCCTTCACCTGGTTGGCGTCACCCGCAAACGAGCGGGCCACAAAGGTGGCGCCGGAGGCCATGGCCTCTTGAACCACGTCTACCGGGGTGAACGGGTTCAGGCCCTGGTACTTGAGGCGCAGGCCCTTCTCCGCGGTGGCGGAGAACTGGCCCTTGGTCAAGCCGTATACGCCGTTGTTCTCCACGATGTAAACCATGGGCACGTTGCGGCGCATAATGTGCTTGAACTGGCCCATACCGATGTTGGTGGTGTCGCCATCACCGCTGACGGCGAGGGCGCGCATGCGCTTGTCGCCAAACATGGCGCCGGTGGCCACCGAGGGCATGCGGCCGTGCAGACTGTTGAAGCCAAAGCTGCGGTTCAGGAAGTAGGCCGGGCTCTTGCTGGAGCAGCCAATGCCGCTCAGCTTGATCATGTCTTCCGGCACTACGTTCAGCTCATACGCCGCGGCAATGATCTGGTTGGAGATCGAGTTGTGGCCACAGCCTGCACACAGGGTGGTGGGGGCGCCGCGGTAATCATTCTTCGACATCCCAACCAGGTTGAGTTGTACGTTAGGCATCTGTGCGGTTTCAGTCATGTCTACTTCTCCTGAAGCTCTACAGCTTCTTTGATCCAGTTCGCAGTGAGCGGCATGCCGTCATGCTTGGCCAAGGAAACCATCTTGTTGGTGTGCTCCGGGTACTCCAGGCGCAGAATCATGTGCATCTGCCCGTCACGGTTCATTTCCACTACATAGATGCGCTCATGCTTCTCGATGAAGCTCTTGACCTCATTCGTGAAGGGTACGGCGCGCAAGCGCAGGTAGTCAGTCTCTAAGCCATTTTCAGCCAGGTAGTCACGGGCTTCGACGATTGCTTCATGGGTAGAGCCGTAAGAGATGATGCCAACCTTGTTTCCATTGTCAACGACCTCAGGCTTGGGCACGTAGTTGGCAGCCGTCTCAAACTTGTGCTTGAGGCGTGCCATGTTGCGCTCCCAATCTTCGCTGCGCTCGCTGTACTTTGCGGCGTCGTTGTGGCCGGTGCCGCGGGCGAACCAGGCGCTGCGCGGGTGCTTGTTGCCGGGGGCGGTGCGATAGGGGATGCCATCACCGTCAATGTCTTTGTAGCGCTGCCAATCGCTCAGCTTCTCCAGGTCCTCTTCCCACAGGATCTTGCCGCGGTCCATCGGAGTGCTGGGGTATTCGAAGGGCTTGGTCATCCAGGTGTTCATGCCCAGATCCAGGTCGCTCATCACGAACACAGGCGTCTGCATGCGCTCGGCGATGTCAAAGGACTTCCAGCCGAACTCAAAGCACTCGCTGGCGGAGCCGGGCAGCAACAAAATGTGCTTGGTGTCGCCGTGGCCCAGGAAGTAGGTCGAGATGATGTCACCCTGCGAGGTGCGTGTAGGCAAACCCGTGCTGGGGCCAACACGCTGCACGTCCCAGACCACTACGGGGATCTCGGCATACGCCGCCAGGCCTACAAACTCGGTCATCAGGCTGATGCCGGGGCCGGAGGTGGAGGTCATGGCGCGCAAGCCAGACCAGCCGGCCCCCACGGCCATGCCGATGGCAGCCAATTCGTCCTCAGCCTGCACAATGCCGTAGGTCTTGCCTTCCTGGCCTTCTTTGTCACGGAACTTGGCAATGTTGTGGCTCACGCCCTCAGCCACACTGGAGGCAGGGGTGATGGGATACCAGGCCATGAATTGCAAGCCGCCAAAGATGGAGCCCAGCGCGCCGGCGGTGTTGCCGTCAGCCATGATGTAATCCTTGGTTTCATCCATTGCTTCCACGCGGAAGGGATCGGTCTTGGTCAGGTTCGCTTTGGCCCATTCGTAGGCAGCTTCGATGACGCCCATGTTGATGGCGATGGGCTTCTGCTTGCCGTCGAAGTGATACTCCAAGGCCTCGCTGATCTTGGCCATGTCGATCTCGAGCATGTGCACCAGCACGCCTACATACGCCATGTTGGCTACGTAGTCACGCAGGGTGGCCGGGGCGTCAGATTCCTTGGCGAACTTCTTAGCCGGGAAGGAGTACACGGAAATATCCGTGCGCTTAATCTCGAATTTCAGATGGTCGCCATGATAGAAGGCGCCGCCGGGGGCCACACTGGCCAGGTCTTCAACAAAGGTATCCTCGTTCATCGCCACAACAATCTCGTGCTCGGCGCGGCGGGCGAGGTAGCCCTTCTTGCTCAGGCGAATGGTGTACCAGGTGGGGAGGCCCTGGATGTTGGAGGGGAACAGGTTCTTGCCCGAGACGGGGATACCCATCTTGAACAGGGCGCGCAGCAGCGTCAGATTCGAAGTCTGGCTGCCGGAACCGTTCTTCGTGGCGACGGTCATTGAAAAGTCGTTCACCACGGCTTTGCCTCCTGTTCCTGTTTGATGAGTATCTTGCACCTGCGGTGTTGCCATTACATCTCCTTGGTTGACTTGAGACACCCTGAATGGGTGTTACACCCTGAAGGGTGTTACTCGTTACGCTTGTCGATGAGGTCAAAGTGGCCCACGAGCAATTGGTGGCCACGCACAAAATCTTTCTCGGCGATCGCTTCCACAATTTGGCGGTGCGAATCCCACACCTGCAACTGGTACTCCAAGCCGGTATACAGGCTCAGGCCCACTTGTTCGTAGGCTTCCCAGTACGCTTCTAACAGGCCAATGACAAAGGGGTTCTGCAGATGCTGGTAGATCACCAGATGCAGCTCACGGTGCTCGGCATGCGGCACGCGGATGGGTTCGGCTTTGAGCATACCTTGGGCGCGATTCACCAGGCTGCGTAAATGCTCAACATCCTCAGGCGTCAGGCGTTGCACCGCTTCAAACCAATACACGCGTTCCAGGTGGCGGCGCACGTCTGAGAAGCTGGCAAAGGCAGCTTGGTCCCGGTCAATGGCGTAGAACAAGCTCTCGCGCACAGCCGGGGCGAAGGTGTAGGGCAGGCGTTTGATGCCGGTGCGCGGGCGTACCTCAACAAAGCCCAGCGCGCGGGCCACCTGCAATTGTTCACGCAATACAGAGATACTGACCCCGTGCTCAGCGCTCAACTCCTGGAGCGAGGGCAGGCGGTCACCACCGTTGCCGTTGGCAAGGTACTTAATAAAATCGAAGGAGGTGGTTTCTTTTAACATAAGGCCTCTGACTAAAGCTGTTATTAATCAGATTATTATGAGGATTTAAGTATAGCCCCTTGAATGCTTTGAGTCAAGCCGCAGCTGACTAAATTTACCCGACTTGGTAGCTTTTTTCATGCTTGACAATAGAACGAGCGTTCTATATACTGGTGGCAGTGAGGTGAATGATGAAAGCCGATCTGCACACACAGACCACTCTGCAAACCCCGGAAGCTGCTGCTGAAAGCCTGGCTACTGCCGTAGTGCGCCTGGCGGACCAGCGCAACCAGTTGCGCGATTACCGCCAGCGTGCCCAGCACAGCAGCCTGGTCAACCAGGCCTTGCAGGCGTACCGGGACTGTCTGCGCCTGCAGGCTGACCCAGCCGTTTAGCGGCCGCGCCCCAACTCACCAGCCGGCCAGGCTTTGTTATGATTTGCACATGGTGGGATACAAACCGTCTTCAGGCAACCAACGGGGTGCGCCAGGGTGGGGATGAGGAGACAAGACTCTCCTCAGGCCCAGCACGCCCGAGCGATTGCGATGGACAGCCTGGGCATTTTTTTTGCTGGCAGCCTTCTTGCCTATTTTGCCAACGCCTTCTGTACTGTATCTTGTGCTCAGTAGCTTGCTAGGCCTGACCGCCCTGGCTATTGTGCTCTCACCGCGTTGGCGCGACAACCGCTATGCTAGCGCAGCGCGCGGCTTTTGTGAGTCGTGGTTGCTGCTGATGGTGGGCGTGCGCACCGCCACCTTCCTGTTTCCGAATGTGCTGGTGGGCGTATTGGTATGTCTGGTGCTCTGGGCGCTGATGGTGACCCTGCCTTTGCTGCACCCGCGTTTGTCAGTATGGCTGGGGCCAGAAACTTACTTTGTCTATAACTTTCGCTTTCATATTGTTTGGGGCTTGCTGCTAGGCATCACTACGCAGTATGTACTGGGCATCAACAAGCCGCCCACAGAAGACCTGGTGATTATTTATGAAGTGTTGAGCATGCTGTTTTTGGTCACCGGCATTCTGATGACCCACTCAGTCAGCGAACAACTGTTGAGCCGCGACCGCTTGCGCCGCTAGCCGGCCCAGGCCAGCGTGCATTGCAACGTGAAGCCGCCTTGTGCCCACGCATCCCAGCGAGTAATAAGCTCAAAGACGCTGACGCTGCTTTGCAGGTGCTCAGGCATCAAGGCGACCCATACATCTAAATGCTCGGCTTGCCAGGGGAGGGCACAGGCCTGCTCGATGGCTTGGGCTTGCTGCAAGAGGCCAGTCTCTGGCGTCGTGCCCATCAGCGCCAGCAGACTCTTCGCGGCCACCTGATCGAGCACAAAGTAGGCAGAGAATTGCATACCTGATTGCTGCACCGGCACGAGTTGCATAATTGCATCCATACTCAAGCTGGCCAGCACTAGCGGGTACTCAGCCTGCTCGAGCGGTGCGGCGTACAGCGGTGTCCATTCATAGGCGCCAGGTACCGAGCGTTGTACTGCCCACACACTCTGCACCTGTGGCTCAGCCGCGCTGAGCTGGTTCACCAGCACCACCACTGTATTCTCGGTAGCCGGGGTCTTGGCGTTTTCGCTGGCCGCCAGGGCGCTGCCCAGGCTGCCGATCAGCAGGCCGCATACCAGCCCCATGGCAATGAAGGCCAGGAACAAAGAATGGCGTGTGACGCGTAAGCCGTTCATCCCCACAGCGCTCCGGCCAGCCACAGGCCAATACCCAACCCCAGCATCCAGCCGGCCAGGGCCACAAAAGTCCAGTTATCTGCCATACGCTGCCACACGGTGATGGGGCGCAGCCCATCTTCGGCGCTGTACAAGTCTGCCGCAATGTACTCGGCGTGCAGGGCTTGCTGCACTTGACGGCTGTTGGCGCGCGCGTTGGCGCGCTGGGCAGCATCGGCGGCGGCACGCAGCACGCGGCCGCCCACTGGGCGCGCTGCGCCTAGGCTGCGCGTAGCGCTGAGGGCTTGAACCACCAGCTGCCACCATTTCAATTCAAGCCATTGACTTACCTGGGCCATACGATCACCGTGAGGTTGTTACTTTCAAAATTTTGCCGCGTTCATCGGCCACTACGCGCACCGTGCGTGAGAGCCGCGGTTCGCTGGTACTGGCGTGCCCTCGGAAGGTGAGCAGGTAGGTGGCCCCGCCAGCACTCTTGGCGCTGGCCTGGGCGCGCACACTCGGCTCTCCATTCGCCAGTTCAGGAAACTGGCGATGGATCTGCTTGGTAATAGCGTCCACTACGCGGCGTTCCAGCATGGGCTTACTGCTCGCCCACGCGCAGGTTGAAGCGCGCACGCTTGCGCATAAAGGCGGGCACATCCAGGTCATTGAGCACATCCACCGGCATGGCGGGCATGCTCTCTGCCATCATCTCCACTTGCGCGGGCTGGTCTTGCAGACCGGCCTGGAAGACACTCTCGCTGGGCTCGTCTTCGTGCGCGGCGTACTCATCGCCAGCGCCCACTGCGGCCATGGCTGGCACGGCCACAACTTTAGCGGCGGCTGGCACCGCCGTCGAGACGGCTACCGGTTGCAGCTTCTCCGCACCCGGCAACACATCGGAGAGGCTCTTGGCGCCGATGCCGGTCACCACCAGGATCACCTGAGTGCGCTCGGTCATGCGCTCATCATGCGAGACGCCCATCACCACTTCAACATCTTCATTCACGAGGTCGCGCAGGTAGCCCAGCGCCTCGCCAACTTCAAACAGGCTCAGGTCATCACCGCCGCTAAAGTTGGCAATAACACCTGAGGCATCCTTCAGGGACACGCTCTCCAAGAGGGGGTGGTTGAGTGCTTGCTGCACAGCGGCTACGGCCTTGCCTTCACCCTTGCCCTGGCCGATGGCCATCAGTGCGCCACCGCCCTTGAGCATCATATTGCGCACGTGGGCAAAGTCCACATTGATCAGGCCAGGCTGGGTGACTAGCTCGGCAATGCCCTGCACCGATTGGCGCAGCACATCATCGGCCATGCGGAAGGCGGTTTCCAGCGGCAAGTCGTGCGGCGCCACATACAGCAAGCGGTCATTGGGAATAGCGATGAGCGTATCCGTGTTGGGCTGCAGCATCGCAAGCCCTTCCTGGGCGTTCTTGAGGCGGCGGCCCATCTCAAAGCTGAAGGGCATCGTCACTACCGCAATCGTTACCGCGCCCAGGCTGCGCGCCACTTCGCCGGCGATACCAATCGAGCCAGTGCCCGTGCCGCCGCCCATGCCCGCCGTGAGGAACACCATGTCGGCGCCTTGCAGCGCGGCTTCAAGCTCCTTGCGGCTCTCGATGGCGGCTTGGCGGCCGACCTCAGGATCGCCACCGGCGCCCAGGCCGCGGGTCAGCATGGGGCCAAGCTGCACCTTGGTGGGGGCCAGGCTCTGTCGCAGCACCTGGTAATCAGTATTGGCGGCGATGAAGTCAATGCCTTCCAAGCCCAGCTCGATCATGCGGTCCACGGCGTTGCTGCCGCCGCCACCGAGGCCCACAACTTTAATGACAGGGCCGTATTTGACATAGCTCGGTTGGGTTTCGTGTGTGTTGATCTGTTCCATAGCAGCTCCTCGTTGCGCAGCTCAGGCTTGGCTGGGCAGGTTGTTGACCTGGCAGCCAGCCGCAATCAGCTCGCGCAGTGTGGTATCTGAAAAAGCATCCAGCCCGCCAGCCAGCGTCACGCGCTGGGCCAGCTTGGCTTCTTCTAGCGAGAAGCCAATCGTGGGCTGATAGTGAGCAATGAAGGGCATGGCCTGCTGCAGTGGCCAGTTGGCATCGGGCAGCAGCAGGTAGTGGCGGATGCTGCCGGCGCGGCCTGCAACCGGTGCAGAGGCTGCATCGTCCATCTCGATGGCGGGCAGGCTGTGGCTCACCGCGTGGGTGGTTTCCACATCCGCCTCGGGGAAAGTGTCCTCGGGGGTGAACGCCGTGGGGAAGCTGTGCGCCGCCAGGCGGCCGGGCTCCAGCAGCACTTCGGCCAGTGGTTGCGGCAGACCCTTGGCGCTGAACCAGGCCTGGCCAGCGGCGGCGCTGTCGGCTTCGGCCGCCAGCAGCCACACGCCGCTGGCAATCACGTTGCTGGGCAGCTCGGCGCTCTTGAGCGCAGCGATCAGCGATTGCATGCTGGCCGCATCGGCGTCGCCTTCGGCCTGCATGCCTGTGGCCACCAGAACGATGGGCAGGGTGTGGCCAATGGCAGCTTGGCTGACGGCGTTGTACCAATCAAAGATGCGGAAGCCGCGCTGATCCTGGCTGTTCTCCGGTGTGGAGTAAGGCAGCGTAGCGGGCCAGCGTTCCGGGCCGCCCTCGCCCCAGGTGAGTCCTTTGTCACCCGCCCAGGCGTAGGCGCCCAGGGCCAGGTTATTCAGCAGCATTTCGTGGCCTTGTTGCGCCAGCGCTTCCAGCGCGCCGCGCACGAAGGCGGTGTCCCAATAATCGCCACCCGGCTCCAACGGAGGGAAGACGGGGATCAGACCCGCGTCCAGCGCGGCCTGCGCCAGCGGGGTGAAAAGTTCGAGGAAGCGCGGCACCAAGCCGCGCTGCGTCCAGCCGGTGGCGGGCCACTGGCTGCGCAGGTTGGGCTTGTCAAACAGCACGGCGTAGCGCACGCCCCATTTGGCATAGGCCTCAAACAGGGGGCGCAGCATCTCGGCATCCGCGCCGGCGTTGTCCAGCGGCAGCTGGAAGTGCAGCACGGGCTCAATGCCCGCCTGTGCCAGGCTGCGGATAAAGTCTTCAGGGATGGCCCGCTCAGCCGTGGCCTGCAGGATGGCCCAGTTGGCGCCCATGGCTTGCAGCTTGGGCAGCCAGGCCAGCATATCGGCCGTGGTGTAGTGCTCGCTGTCAGGGAAGTAGTGCACCCCGAAACGGTCACGGCTTGCATTGCCTTTAAACGAATTCTCTTGCATCGTTATGTCCAGCATCATGCTGGCATAGGATGCAAGAGACGTGCCAACCCCTCGATTTTCAGGGATTGGGTGAACCTCTTGAGTAGTGACTGATGCCGGCCTAGAAACAGGCCAAGCCAGCTCCTGGGCAACGCGCAGCAATAAGCGCCAGCGCCGAGGCCATGAAGGCAAAGCCTGCCACCGCACCGATGATAGTTTGCGGCAGGTCGTGGCGGTCTGTGTACACACGTGCCCACAGCACCAGCGGCACCAGCAGGAAGAAGGGCGCGGCTGCCGGGCCAAACAATGCCCACAGCAACAGCACAAAGGCGGCGATGCCAGCGCCGTGCCCGCTGATCTTCCACTTGAGAGTGATCAGCAGCATCAGCAGGCCTTGCAGCGCGCCCACATAGGTGAACGCCTGAATGACGAAGGGTGCATCCATAAAGTACATCACGATGCTGGCCAGGCTGAAGACGATGAAGATGAACGCCATCGGCTTGATGCGCTCAGTGCGTTCCTTCATATGAAAGTTGCTCACTTCGCCTTTGCGCATCAGATAGATCAGATACAGCAGCGGCAGCACGAAGCCGAAGCTGGCATACACACCGGCCCAGGGCCAGAAGCGCGCATCGTTGATCTCGGCACCCATCAGATACATGCTGGCAAAGCTCAGCACAGCCGGGCTGGTGAGCACAGAGATCGCCTTGGCGATGACCCACAAGGGGTTGCCAGCGGCGCGGTCAGCAGTAGTAGCGGTTTGCATCTTAGGCATAAGCTTAGTTCACAGCCTTTAAGGGGGGATGAAGCAACGGCGAATATATTGTTAACAAGTTTAACCGCACTTAGATACGCATATGGTACAAAACAGCCCATGATATTGGTCACCGGCGGCCCCGGCTTTATCGGTCAGCGTTTGATTGATCGCCTTGTGCAAGAGGGGCGTGAAGTGCGTACCCTGATCCGCCCCTCGCAGCGCTCGCCGCAACTGCCGCATGGCGTAGCGGTGCAGGCGGCGTTGAGCAGCCTGGCCGATATCCGCGGTCTGCGCGCTGCATTGGTGGGTGTGGACACTGTGTATCACCTGGCCGGCATTGACTGGGCAGACCCTGGCGATGACTTACGCACTACCGATATTGATGGCACGCGCAACCTGCTGCAAGCCGCGCAGGAGGTGGGCATCAAGCGATTGATCTACCTCAGCCACCTGGATGCGGACCGTGCCGCGGCATTCCCGGTGCTCAAGACCAAGGGCATCGCTGAGGAGTTCATCCGCCAGAGCCCTATTCCCAGCACCATCCTGCGCTCGGCCATCGTATATGGGCCGGGCGACCACTTCACCGTGCGCCTGGCGCAGCTGCTGGCCTACACGCCGCGCGTCTTTCCGCTGCCCGGCGAGGGTTCGGCGTTGCTGCAGCCCATCTGGGTCGAGGATCTGGTGACCTGCCTGGCCTGGTGCCTTGAAGATGACGAGACGCTGGGCCAAACGATCGACGTCGGCGGCCCGGAGCATATCTCCTACCGCCGCATTGTCGAGCTGGTGATGCAGCGCAGCGGCCAGCCGCACCGCTTGTTCTCGGTGCGTCCCTCATACCTGCGTCTGCTGAATGTCTTGCTGCACACCATGGCGCCGCGCTTGCCAGTTTCCAGCTATTGGCTGGATTATCTGGCGGCTGACCGCATTTGTGAGCTGGATACTGTGCCGCGTATGTTTCACCTGATGCCGGCGCGCTTCTCACAACGCCTGGCTTACTTGCAGAACATAGATTGGAAAGCAGACCTGCACAAGAGCTATGAGCTCTAAGCTCATAGTGTTGGCTCAAGCTCTGTAGCAAATTTACTGGCGTAAGAAAGCGCCGCTCTATATACTGCCATGAAGATGCGAACTTACGATGTAACCCTCACCATCTCTCCTTCCATGCCTGTGTGGCCCGGTGACCCGGGTGTCTCGCTAGGGCGTGTGCAAAAGATTGAGGAGGGTTCGCTCGCCAACGTCTCACGCATTGAGATGGGCGTGCACACCGGCACGCATGTGGATGCTCCCTATCACTTCATCAAAGATGGCAGTACGGTCGAGAGTCTTTCGCTCAAGACACTGATCGGGCGGGCGTATGTAGTGCATCTGGATGACAGCGTAGAGCGCGTGCTGCCCAGCCATCTGGAAGCTGCCGGCATTCCGCCGCGCACGCAGCGTGTGCTGATCCGCACGCGCAACTCCAAGCACTGGGCCAAGGGCGAATATAAAGCCTTTGACGAGAGCTATGTAGGCGTTGATGAAAGCGCCGCTAAATATCTGGTGGAACGCGGCGTCAAACTGGTGGGGGTGGATTACTTGTCCGTGGCGCCGTTCCCTGAGCCACAGCCGACCCACGTGACCTTGCTCAGCGCTGGCGTGGTCATCGTTGAGGGGCTGAACCTCTCGCAGGTGGCGCAGGGGCGCTACAACTTCTGGTGCTTGCCGCTCAAGCTGGATAAGACCGATGGCGCACCCGCCCGCGTGGTGCTGCAGGGCGTGTAGTTGCAAAACATCAAGCTCCGCCCGGCGGCCAGTGGAGATGCAGCCGCCATACTGGAAATTTACGCGCCAGTGGTGCGCGAAACCTCCGCCTCGTTTGAAATCGAGCCACCTTCAATTACAGACATGCAGTCCCGCATGCTTACTATCTTGGCGGACTATCCTTGGCTGGTGGCAGAGGCCGACAGCCGCATTTTGGGCTACGCCTATGCTAGCAGGCACCGCCCGCGCCCGGCGTATCAATGGGTAGTGGAGACTTCGGTGTATGTGCATCCGCAGGCACGACACAAAGGTTTGGCGACCCGTATGTATAAAGCATTGTTGGCCATTCTGCAGCTGCAAGGCTTCTACAAGGCCTATGCGGTTATCACCTTGCCTGGCTTGAGCAGCATTGGGCTGCATGAGTCGCTCGGCTTCACGCACTTTGCCGTATACAAAGCTGTTGGCTACAAGCTGAACACATGGCATGACGTGGGCTGGTGGGAACGCGTGCTGCGGCCTGCCGCGTCTGAGCCACAAGTTCCCACGCCGTTCAGCGCGCTGGTTGGCAGCCAGCAAATCGCCGACATTCTGGAAGGCGAGTCTGCGGCATAAACGCGTCATGCCCACGGAGCAGGTTGCGTTTGCCTGGTTTGATGCATCAATCTCTAATCACTAACCACTATCTTCTTCATTAATCCCCAATCGAATTCCCCCAGGCGCTCTGGCCCCAGCGCCCGCGCCGCTTCCAT
Source organism: Anaerolineales bacterium (assembly GCA_035446285.1). Classification (GTDB taxonomy): domain Bacteria; phylum Chloroflexota; class Anaerolineae; order Anaerolineales; family UBA11579; genus JAMCZK01. The sequence goes on along the minus strand of DAOMSJ010000003.1, from coordinate 100,220 downwards.
CACCGTTTCCACATCCGCACGCAGTTGCTCTACGTCCACGCCGCGGCACAGCGCTGGCCAGGGGCGCAGCCATTTTTTGCAGCGCTCGTACATCTTGGCCATACCTACGTAGTTGCCGCGCTGAATCTGCAGGTACATCACCCCGGCTTGCAAAATACCCTTGTACAGATGGCGTGCTGGGCCTTGTTCCTCTTTCCAGGCGGCTTCCAAGGCCTCGTGTGCTTCCCAGTACTGGCCGGCGTTGAATAGGGCGATGCCGCGTGCGGCCTCGGCGTGCAGCGGCCCACTGCACGCGTTGGGCAGTTGTTCCGCGGTGACGAAAACTTCGTCTGGGTTGCGTACAGCCATGGACTCAGTATAGCGCAGGGGCAACAAAAAACCGCTGAGACCTCAGCGGTTTTTTATACGTGCATTGTTATAGCCTAGTCGAGAAAGATCTCGACGTGCTCCCCATCTTCTTCGTCAATCACGTCCACAATCTTGCCGCTCAGCCCGTCGCGGATGGCGCCCATAATGTCGGCATGGGCGATCTCCGGTGCAAAGTTGGAGGCGATGCTCATGCCGGCATCCACCAGCGAGAGCGGCAAGTTCACACTCACCTTGGCTTTGCCAGTGATGACATCCGTCACACGCACACGCAGGTAACGGCCATCCTCCACCGGGTTAGGCGGGCGGGGTGGAGTGGGGCGCAGCCCGGCGCTGCGGTTCAGCGCCTCAAGCAACTTGGCGCCGTCATCCGGGCTGATTTTGCCGTCCTGGATCATTTGCAGTATCTTGATTCGTTCTTCGCTGCTTGCCATAGCTCTCCTAGCGTTCCTCTCTGCGAGGCGTTTCATCTTGTTTGCCGCGGAACCAGTTTGTGCTCTTCTCGATAAATGTTTCGACTACGCTGGTGGGCAAGGGCATGTCAACATTCACTGAATGTTTGCCCGGTTTGTGCGAGCCGACGCGTACACGCATCCATTCGCTGTTACGCACCACCCAACCTATCACCACGGTGGCCAGCCCGATGGCAAAGGGCAACCACAGGCAGAAAAACCAGAAGTTCATGCCACTGCGCTGCAGGACATTGCCCATCCACAGCGCGCTGCCAATGGTGATCACCAGGCCAATGATGAGCAAGCCGCGCCCAGCGCTTTGCTTGGGCTTGATGGGGGTGACGCTCACATGTTCATTTTCAAACACCGTGCGCTCGTCACGCGCACGGTGTTGAGCCTCGTGGATGACTACAGTAGGCTGCTGCAATAGGCGCTGTGTGGCCTCATCTGCACTGAGCTGGCCGCGTTCCACCTGCTCCAGGATGCCCATACGGGTATCGGCTGCTGGAGGCAGATCCTGCATGCCGCTGAGCAACTGCTCAGCGTCTGCAGGGGTGATCTCGCCGCGTTCGAGGCGCAGCAATATCTCCATGCGTTGCTGGGCGTTAGGCATCGGGAGTGTCCTCAGGGTCTAGCGGTGCAACCGGCGCAACCGGAGGCACGGGTGGAACAGGAGGCACCGGCGGAGTGGGGGGCGTGGCTTGGCGGCCTTCAATGGTGTTCAGCAGCATTTCCGCTTGAGCCACGCTGATCTTCTTGTCTTGCACCATCTGTAAGATGAGCATGCGCTCCTGTTCACTAACCGGGGCGGCCTTCTTGGGCTGCACCGCCACGCGGGAGCTGCGCTGGTTTAGCTTGCTTTGCAGGCGGCGTTGCACCTCGGCCACGCGCTGTTGGGCGCGGTGCTGGGCGCGCTCGGTGGAGTGGCGCAAGCGTTCTTGCATCTGCTTGAGCTGCTCGTTCACGTTCTCCATCTGCTGGTCCAGTTGGGCGGTGATTTGCTCGGTGATCTCGCCTGCCAGCGCACTGCTGTCGTCCATAAAGTCCAGATCCAGGTCGAGGTCAATATCCAGCTCGTCCAGATCGTCGCTGGAGCCGCGGCTGCGAAAATCGATCAGGCCGGCGGCCACGAGGCGCACATCTTGTGAGCCGTCGCCCAGGGTGAACTGGTGCGTGGCGGCCTGGATGTGGGTCTTGCCTTCGCCGGTGTTGAGGTTGATGTTCTGGGCGGCACTCTCCAGCAGCACACTGGCGTTCTCCGCCTCCGAGAGGCGGCAGAACAGATTGCCGCTGGCTTCTACGGAGACATCGCCCTCGGATTCCAGGCGCAGGTCGGCATTGCCGGCAACCATGGCCTGCAGGTCACCTTGGATGTTGCGGGCGGCCAGGTTAGCGCTCACCGAGCGGGCAATGAAGTCGCCCTCGATGTTGCGCACGCTGGCATTGCCAGCTACTTCGTCTACGGTCAGGCTGCCTTCAATGTTGCGGGCGGTGAAGCTGCCGGCCACATGCTGCACGGTGGTCTCGCCGACATTGCGCAGGGTGAGCGAACCGGCCACCTGCTCAATGCTCACTTCGCCTTCAATGTTGTGCACGTAGGCGTCACGCGTCACCTTCTGCACATTGAGGCTGCTGGCCAGCGGCACGCGCAGCACGCAATCATTGGTGACTTGCAGCGTTAGCGAGTCGGGGGTGTTGGTGTAGTGCACGTCATTTTCGTTGCGTGCCTCGATACGAACGCGGTCTGTGTCCCAGCCGCGCACTTGCAGCGAGCCGTGCACACTTTCGATGTTGATTTGGGCGTCATCGTCACAGGGGATCTCTATTCGTGCCATCTCAATTTCCTTGTAGGTTTTGGATGCGCTGCATGGCTTGGTCATAGCTGATGGCGCCACGTTCAAGGTCATCCACGATTTGCTTGCGTTCGTCTTCGCTCAGCCCGGCAAATTCATCCTCGCCGGGCTCGTACCCCAGGCTGCGAATGATCTCCAGCAGGCGGTTGCGGATGGTGGGGTAGGAAAGGCCCAGATCGGCTTCCATGCGGGTTAGCTTGCCCTCGTTGCGAACAAAGAGTTCGACGAAGGCAAGCTGGTCCTCGCTGAGTTGGCTGAAGGGTGCGCTGGCGAAGCGTCCTTGCAGGCTGGTGTCACATTCGCGGCAGCGCAAGCTGGTGACCACCAGCTCGCCGCTGCACACGGGGCAGGCTGAGGGAGCGTGGTGCATGGTTAGCCAGCGATGCTGTGATTGGCCGTGCGCTGCAACTGCACGGGCACCGTGGGGCGCAGCGACTTGCGCGGCGCCACCCAGCTGCCCAGAGAGAACAGGGCGCCGGCAGCCTGGTTGCGCATCTCATCGAACAGGCTGTTGAGCACGGCAACCTGGGGCTGCGGGTCCACAGCGTGAGCCTGGGCCTGCAGGCGAGCCAGCTGGCTGGCATCCTGCGCACGGTGTTCGGCAAAGCTATGAATGTTCTGGTACATGGTTTCCTCCAAAAATCTAAAACGAACCTTGTAAAATCTGAATGATTGCTCGTTAAATCATAGAAAAGTATACAGGTATTCTTGATAATGTCAATAGTTTTAATAAGGAAAGTTGAAAACTGGCTTAAATTTTCTTAAATAGGCTTCAAGAATCTGGCTATAAGCGCAAAGAGCCCGCAAAAATGCGGGCTCTTTTTGAGGCTAGTGCAGAGGGGACTAGAGAATTGTAGCGGGATGCCCGCCAATGCTGACTTCCTGGCCTATTTCAAACGGCTTGCGCAGCACCGCCAGCGCCAGCCCTGTGTCGCCGGAAGCGGCAACCGAGCTCACGCTGCCCAGCGTGCGGCCCTCCAGCTGCACGCTGGCGCCGGGTTGCACACCAGCGGCGGTGCGCATCAGCGCCAAGCTACGCGTGACCTTGTCATAGGTCACCTGGCGCGCCAGCACTTCCTGGCCGGTGTAGCAGCCTTTTGTGTCTGAAACATAGCGGCGCAAGCCAACTTCGAACGGGGTGTAGGCATCGGTGAATTCAGGGGTACCGGCGCGGCCAGCTTCGATGCGCAGCTGCTCACGCGCATCTGTCGTAAGCTCGGGCAACCCATTGGCTTGCAGCGCGGCCAGCAGGGCAGGTAGTGCGCCTGCTGGCATGAGCAAGCGAATGCCGCTGTCTTCCGCAATGGCATACACGCTGTAGCTCTCCAGCGTGCCGCTGGCAACTTCGTCCAGCGTGGCAGGGGCGGGCAGACCCAGCGCCGCCAGAGCTGCCTGCGCTTGTACGCCTACGATCTCAACCTGCTCCCACTCTGCGCTGACATCTGTAACACTCACGTCATCATTAAAGAAGATGTGGCGTTTGAAGTAAGCCGCCAGGCCGGCGGCGTGGCCAGCCTGGGTAAGCAGCAGCATGGCTTCACCGTGCTGCACTACAGTGAACACCTCTAAAATACGCGCGCTGGGATTGGTCAGCACCGTCGGAACGGCGCGTTGCGCACTAAGCAGGCCGATATCATTGGTGGTCTGGCGCTGCAAGTAGTCTTGCCGTGTGGCGCCGCTCACCAACAGCGTGCCCGGCTGCGATACGCGGTAGCATGCGGCGGCGGGTATAGCGCTGGCGTGCGCATCTGGCGAAGGCATAAGCTCAAGACGATTCTAGCATGTGCTATCTTACAATCGTGTTGGTGGCTGCACGGCTTGTATAATTCCAGCGGTAAGGTTATTGCATCCCTTGCGTCTATACATCAAGAGGCAAAAACTATGGAACTCACTCCCAATGAAAAATCACTGGCCCAGGAACACGTGAAGGTACTGATCCTGGGGTCTGGCCCGGCAGGGCTGGCCGCCGCCCTGTATACGGCGCGCGCCCAGCTCGAGCCGGTGGTGCTGGCTGGCCAGGAGTACGGCGGCCAGGTCTCGCTGACCCACACGGTTGAGAATTACCCGGGCTTCCCGGATGCCGTGGGCGGCCCCGAACTCACTGAGCTGTTCCGCAAGCAGGCCGAGCATTTCGGCGCCAAGACGGTCTTCGACACCGCCGTGAAGGTCGACCTGAGCCAGCGCCCGTTCAAGGTTACCAGTTTCGCCACCGAGTACACCGCCGATACGCTCATCATTGCCACTGGCGCCACCCCGCGCCATCTGGAAGTACCCGGTGAGACCGAATTCACCGGCCGCGGCGTCTCCTACTGTGGCACCTGTGATGGCTTCTTCTTCAAAGAGAAAGACATCGTAGTGGTGGGCGGTGGCGATAGCGCTATGGAAGAAGGCGCCTTCCTGACCCGTTTCGCCAACAACGTGACCGTTATCCACCGCCGGGATGATTTCCGCGCTGGCGATCTGCTGTTGCAGCGTGCCAAAGACAATCCAAAAATGAGCTTCATCACCAACACCGTGGTGAACAAGATCGAGGGTAACGGCACGGTGCAAACCATTGAGCTGGAAGATGTGGTTACGGGTGAGAAGAAGCCCTTCACCACCGATGGCATATTCATCTTCATCGGCCACACGCCCAACACGCAACTCTTCGAGGGCCAGCTGGAGATGGATGAGGGCGGCTATCTGGTCGCCAACCGTTACATGGAAACCAGCGTGCCGGGTGTCTTCGCTGCTGGCGAAGTGGCAGACCCGCACTTCCGCCAGGTGATCACCTCGGCGGGCATGGGGGCCGGGGCGGGCATTCAGGCCACGCGCTTCCTCGAAGCCAACGAGTAGCGCTACCGCGCACACCCACAGCAAGCAAGTGACAAGCGTCCTCCATAATGGAGGACGCTTCACTTTAAGCCGCGGTGATATAATCGTGGCATTAAGCACAAAATCCCATAATTCTTAACTAGCGGAGAAGTACATGTCGCACAAGATCACGATTGTCGGCGCCGGAATGACTGGCGCCACCGCCGCCCACTGGCTCGCAGAGCGCGAGCTGGCGGAAATTGCATTGATTGACGTTGTCGAGGGCATGCCGCAGGGTAAAGCCCTCGATTTATTCCAGGCCATGCCCGTCATTGGCAAGGATGTCAAGATCACCGGCAGCAATGACTATGCCGCCAGCGAAGGCTCAGACATCGTGGTCATCACCGCCGGTCTGCCGCGCAAGCCGGGCATGAGCCGTGATGACTTGCTGGCCGTCAACTCAGACATCGTCAAGAAGGCCACCGAAGAGACCCTCAAAAGCTCTCCCAACGCTATCTACATCATCCTCACCAATCCACTGGACGCCATGTGCTACGTAGCCATGAAGGCGGGCGGCCTGCCGCGTGAGCGCGTGATCGGCCAGGCTGGCATCCTCGACTCGGCGCGTATGCGTGCTTTCGTCGCCATGGAGCTGGGCGTGAGCGTGGAGAACATCTTCTGCTACGTGCTGGGTGGCCACGGTGACAGCATGGTGCCGCTGACGCGCCACTCCAACGTGGCTGGCGTGCCGCTCAACGAGACCATGCCTGCAGACCGCCTGGAAGCCATCGTAGACCGCACCCGCAAGGGTGGTGGCGAGATCGTGGCTCTGCTCAAGCAGGGCAGCGCCTTCTACGCTCCCTCGGTGGCGGTGGCCCAGATGGCTGAGGCCATTCTGAAAGACAAGCAGCTGATCGCCCCGTGCGCCGTGTATATGAACGGCGAGTACGGGCTGAAAGACATCTTCTTCGGCGTGCCGGCGCAATTGGGCCGCAAGGGCTTGGAGAAGGTGATCGAGTACAAGCTCAACGATGATGAGAAGGCGATGTTGGAGAACTCAGCCGCCGAAGTGCGCGAGTTGACCGCAGCGCTTAAGATCTAGACCGCCTACGATTGGAGCAGGCATGGCAAAAGACACACTAACCATCAAAGATAACCGTACCGGGCAGGAGTACGAACTCCCCATTTGGGAGGGCACGATCAAGGCCACTGACCTGCGCCAGATCAAAACAGGTGCAGAGGATTTTGGCCTGATGACCTACGACCCGGCCTTCATGAACACGGCCAGCACCAAGAGCGAGATCACCTACCTGGATGGCGACAACGGCATCCTGCGCTACCGCGGCTACCCGATCGAGCAGTTGGCCGAGAAATGCACCTACCTTGAAGTGGCTTACCTTATTCTCTACGGCGAGCTGCCCAATAAGGACCAGTTGGCCCAGTGGGTGCATGAGATCACGCACCACACCATCATCCACGAGAACATCAAGCACTTCATGCAGAACTTCCGCTACGACGCCCACCCCATGGGCATGTTCATCGCCACTGTAGCGGCGCTCTCCACCTTCTACCCTGAAGCCAATCAGATCAACGACACCAGCGTGCGCACCATTCAGATCCAACGTCTGATCGCCAAGGTGCCCACTATCGCCGCCTTCTCCTATCGCCACAGCCGCGGTCTGCCGTTCATCTACCCTGACAATAATCTGAGCTACCCGGGCAACTTCTTGAGCATGATGTTCAAGATGATGGAGCAGAATTACGAGCCCAACCCGGTCTTGGAGCGCGCCCTGGATGTGCTCTTCATCCTGCATGCAGACCATGAGCAGAACTGCAGCACTAGCGCCATGCGCTCCATCGGCTCCAGCAAGGTGGATCCGTACTCTGCCATGGCTGGCGCGGCAGCGGCGCTGTACGGCCCGCTGCACGGCGGCGCCAACGAAGCGGTGCTGCGCATGCTGGCGCAGATCGGCGATGTCAAGAACATCCCCGGCTTCATCGAGAAGGTCAAGAACGGCGAAGGCCGCCTGATGGGCTTCGGCCACCGCGTCTACAAGAATTACGATCCGCGTGCCAAGATAATCAAGCAGGTGGCGGAGGATGTCTTCAAGGTCACCGGCCGCAATGATCTGCTGGATATTGCCCTGGAGCTGGAGCAGATTGCTTTGAGCGATGAGTACTTCATCCAGCGCAAGCTGTATCCCAACGTAGACTTTTACTCCGGCATCATCTACCAGGCCATGGGACTGCCGGTAGCCTTCTTCCCGGTCATGTTCGCCATCCCCCGCACAGTGGGTTGGTTGGCGCAGTGGCAGGAGATGCTGCTGGATGATGAGCAGAAGATCGCTCGCCCGCGCCAGGTGTATCTGGGCGAAGACAAGCGTGACTTCCAGCCGATGGACAAGCGCAAGTAGCTTGATTTGCAAAAAATAAAAAGCCCGCTCCATGGAGCGGGCTTTTTTGTTTGTGATGAGTTTACGGTGTGGGCGAGTTGACCGGGGCGCCGCTGCCATTCCAGGTGAAGGTGCGCGTCAGGCTCACCGGGCCACCCTGGATGTACACCGGCAGGCCATCAGCATCCACACCGATCTGCGCCACAGTGACCACATACCAGCGGAAGATATGCGGGCGTCCATCCGTGGGGCGGAAGGCGGTGGGTACCGTGAAGGTGGTGTCCTTTACTTCATCAGTGATGTTCAGGTTTTGGCCGCTGGTCACATCCACAATCGTCACCTGGTAGTACTCGTTGCTGCGCAGGGAACCTACCGAGGCCCATTGCAGGGCGATCGTGTCGCTGCTGGAGGTGAAGGCATCGCCATCTACGGGCAGCAGCAGCTCCGGGGCTGGGTAGGGCGGTGCTACGGTGGGGGTGACAGTAGCCGCACCCACGAAGGTGCGCATGCACAGGGGAATGTTCAGGCGCTGGCCTTCAAAGGTGCTGTCGGAGGTCATGCCGTTCCAGCTCATGATGGCTTCCATCGGCACGCCATAGGTCAGCGAGATGAGGCTCAGCGACTCACCTGATTGCACAACATAAGGGCTCACTTCGCAGGCGGCGATGGTAGCTTCCATCTCGCCCAGCGTAGCGGTGGCTTGTGGCGTGGCTGTGAATGTGGGCTGGGGTACAAGCAGCGCCTGGCCGACGAAGAGGTTGCAGTTAGCATCTAGCGAATTTTGTAGAATGATCGAGGCCGCGCTTACATTGAAGGCAAAGCCGATACCGCCGCAGGTATCGTTCTGCTGCACGGTGTAGGCCAGCGGAGTGTACGTGGGCACCGGGGTAGAGGTCGGCGTGGGGGTTTCCGGCGTCTCGGTGGGCGTGATGCTGGCCGTGGGCGTGGCGGTACCCTCCACTTCGGGCGCCAGCAGGCGGCCGGTTTGCGAGAGGGCGGCATAGGCCACGCCGCCGCCAACCAGCAGGAGGAGCACCAGCAGGCCAATGGCGATGGGCAAGCTGAGGCGCAGCTCAGGCAGGCTGGCACGGCCGCCGATTTGGGCGGCTGGCTTGGTGGCCTTCTTGGTGATAGGCGTGCTGCCAGCCACAAACTGGTGGCCGCATACCAGGCAGCGGGGAGCGTTTTCGCTTACCCGTGTGCCACAACTGGGGCAGATTTTGGTAGGAGTGGAACGAGGTTTTTCCATAGCCATAAAACTTGGCGATTATACCAAGGGGTGGGTGATGCGCATGAATGAAGGATGAGTGAGAAGCGGAGATTGGAGATTTGAGATTCCAGTCTCCAATCTCCAATCTCAAATCTCGCTTGTTCCACTGGTTATACTCATCCTGATGCAGCCCACCAGCCTGTACTTGCACATCCCCTTCTGCCGCCACCGTTGCGGCTATTGTGATTTCAATACCTATGCTGGGCTGGATAGCCTCATCCCTGCGTACACAGATGCGCTCATCGCCGAGGCTGAGTGGCTGGGCCGCGCCGCACAAGAGGCCGGCGGCCAGCGACTGCCCGTTCACACCATCTTCTTGGGCGGCGGCACGCCTTCGCTACTGCCGCTGGACGGCATGCAGCGCCTGCTGGCGGCGCTGCATGCAGCCTACGATGTGGCTGCCGATGCCGAGATCTCGTTGGAGGCCAACCCGGGCACCCTGTCACCGGAGTACCTGGCAGGCCTGCGGGCGGCGGGCTTCAACCGCCTCAGCTTGGGCGTGCAATCGGCCAGCCCGCATGAGCTCATCGTGCTGGAACGCGAACACGACTTTGCCGATGTGATCAACTCGGTCAAGTGGGCGCGCCAGGCTGGTTTTGAGAATCTCAATCTGGATTGGATCTTCGGTCTGCCCGGGCAGAGCCTGGCCAGCTGGCAGCGCAATTTGGAGCTGGCCGTGAGCCTTGCCCCTGAGCATCTCTCGCTCTACGCCCTCAGCATTGAGCATGGCACGCCGTTCAAAGAATTAGACGCTCGCGGCCTGTTGGCCTTGCCCGACGGCGATCTGGCTGCCGAGATGTACGAGCTGGCCGATAGTGAGCTGGCAGCGGCTGGCTTTGTGCAGTACGAGATCTCCAACTGGGCCAAACCCGGCCCTGATGGCAAACTGCTGGCCTGCCGGCACAACTTGCAATACTGGCGCAATCTGCCCTACGCCGGGCTGGGGGCGGGGGCGCACGGCTTCTTGGCCGGCCACCGCACCGCCAACGTGCTGGCGCCCGCCGCCTACATCAAACGCATGCGCGAGGCCGTGGCAGTGCAGGCTGCCAAGCTGCCTACACTGCCGAGAACGCCAGCCACAGCCAGCGCCGAGCAGGTCGACGTCGAGCGTGAGATGGGCGAGACAATGATGATGGGCCTGCGCCTGGTGCATGAAGGCGTCTCCACTGAAGGGTTCGCCCAACGCTTCGGCAGCACGCTGGAGCAGGTCTACGGCAAAAGCATCAGCACGCTGCAGCGCCGCGGCTTGCTCGAGACCGCAGCGGGGACACTACGCCTGACCCAGCAAGGGCGGCTGCTTGGCAATCAAGTGTTTATGGAGTTTGTCTAGCGCCGATGTTATTATTCGCCTATGGCTAAGGCAACGAAAAAGACCACCAAGAAAACAACAAAGAAAACAACAAAGAAAACAACAAAGAAAGCAGCCGCTCCCAAAAGCGCAGCAAAAAGCACTGTAAAGAGTGAAGCATTGAATACCAAGGGTAAGTTCTACCTGGGTAAAGTTCACGATCTCAAGAAAAACCAAACTTCCCCCGAGCCAGTGCTCTACGACCCGGCCGATCTCACCACGCACGGTGTTGTGTTCGGCATGACCGGCTCTGGCAAGACGGGTCTGTGCATCAGTATTCTGGAGGAAGCCGCGCTGCAGGGCATCCCGGCGTTGATGATCGACCCCAAGGGCGATATCACCAACCTGCTGCTGCACTTCCCTAACCTGCAGCCGGCTGACTTTGAGCCGTGGATCAATCCCGATGAGGCAAAGCGCTCTGGCAAAGATGTGCAGCAGGCGGCCGCCGACACCGCCGCCATGTGGTCCAAGGGTCTGGCCGACTGGGGCATCGGCCCGCAGCGCATTCAGGCGCTGGCAGACGCCGCCGAGTACGCCGTGTACACACCCGGCTCGGATGCAGGTTTCCCGGTCAGCATCCTGGCTTCGTTGCAGGCCCCGCAGGAAAGCTGGGAAGAGCATCGTGAGGCCATTCGCGAGCGCATTGCCTCCACCGCTACCGCCATCCTTGGGCTGGTGGGTTTCAGCGATGTTGACCCTGTGAAATCCCGCGAGCACATCCTGCTCGCCAATCTCTTCGAACAGGCCTGGTCCAAGGGCAAAGACCTTGGGCTCGGCGAACTGATCCGCCAGGTGCAAAATCCGCCTATTACTAAACTGGGCGTGCTTGACCTTGACCAGTTCTTCCCGTCCAAAGAGCGTGGCGCGTTGGCGTTACGCCTCAACAACATTCTGGCCGCCCCCAGCTTCCAAACCTGGCTTGAGGGCACGCCGCTCGACATTGAGAAGCTGCTCTTCACCTCTGGCGGTAAGCCGCGCCACAGTGTCTTCCTGCTCTCGCACCTCTCCGATGCGGAGCGCATGTTCTTCATTACGCTGCTGTACTCCGCTGTGGAAACCTGGATGCGCAACCAGCGCGGCACCGGCTCCCTGCGCGCGCTGGTCTACTTTGATGAGATCCACGGCTACCTGCCGCCGGTCAAAGAGCCGCCCAGCAAGGCGCCCATGCTGCGCATGCTGAAGCAAGCGCGTGCCTTTGGCGTGGGGCAGCTGCTTGCCACGCAGAACCCGGTAGATGTGGACTACAAGGCGCTCTCCAACGCCGGCTCGTGGTTCATTGGCAAGCTGCAGACCGATAGAGATAAAGAGCGCCTGCTGGATGGGCTGGAAGGCGCCGCCCCCGGTGGTTTCAAGCGCTCTGACTACGACAAGCAGATTTCGGCACTGGATAAGCGCGTCTTCCTTTTGCACAATGTGCACGAGAAGCAACCCGTGATCTTCTACACCCGTTGGGCGATGAATTACCTGGCTGGCCCGCTGACGCGCAGCCAAATTCCTGCGCTCAACAAGCTCTCGGCCACGCCCGTCAAAGCTGCGTCTGCCAAGGCCACGCCTGCGAAGGCGTACAAGCCATCCACTTCATCAAAAGAGGAGCCGCAAATGACCCCGACTGATTCCGGTGCCCTGAGCCACCGCCCCATCGTGCCCTCCGGCGTGCAGGAGCTGTTCATGCCTGCCAGCCTGGGCCTGGAGGCGGCTGCGCAAGCCAGCCGCCGCAGCCTGCCCGCAGATGCCAAGCGCACCGGACTGGTCTATCACCCTGCCTTGCTGGGGCAGGCGCAGGTGCGCGTAATGCAGCGCAAGTACAACCTTGACTTTGAAACCCAGAAGGCCGCGTTGGTCACGGATGTGCCCGCCCGTGGGCTGCGCTGGGAAGACTTTGAGCACGAGGCACTGGACGAGCGCCGACTGGAAGGCCGCCCGGAGAGCGATGACGCGCTCTACAGTGAGCTGACTGGCCAAATGGCCGATGGCGCCCAGCTCAAAATCCTGGAGCGCGATTTCTCAGACTGGGTCTACCGCAGCAGCGAGGTACAGGTGTGGGCCAATGATGAGCTCAAGGTGTATGCCGGCCCTGAGCTGACCCGCGAGGAGTTTGCCGCCCTGTGTGCGCAGGAAGCGCAGACCAAGAGCAACCAGGAAGTGGAGAGGACCAAGCAGAAGTTCGACACCCAGCTGAAGAATTTGCAGCGCAAGCTGGAGAAAGAGCGCCGTGACCTGGGCCAGGATGAGCAGAAGGCCAACCAGCGCAACATGGAAGCGATGGGTACGCACCTAGAGAATATTATTGGCCTGTTTGCTGGCCGCAGCCGTCGCCTGAGCACTTCGCTCACCAAGCATCGCATGTCCAGTGAGGCCAAGGCGCGCGTCGAAGACAGCAAAGCCACCATCGGCAGCCTGGAAAATGAAATGCAGCAGATGGGTGAGGAAATTCAAGATGCCCTGGCGGCAATTGATGCTCGCTGGGATGCTGTGGCCGAAAAGATCACCCAGATTCCCATGGCACCCGCCCGCAAGGATATCTACGTCAGCAGCTTTGGCGTGATCTGGCTGCCGTATCACTTGGTGAATGTGGGCGGCCGCGAAGTTGAAATTCCGGCTTACGAATAAACTAAACTGACCACAAAGACACAAAGAGCACAAAGATTTTTTCTTTGTGCTCTTTTTTGTGCAGAGTAGCTCCCTTGCGGTCTGCTCTTACATGCTTCCCTAAGTCATTCCAGCATTGGCTCTGGCTAGCCTTGGAATGACGCGGTTTCTTGCTCAACCGACGAGCAATCTCCCTGGCCAATAAGAGGTAGTGGGCAGATTGCCACGCGCACTGGCCGCATAGCGGCCAGTGGCTCACAATGACAGTCCTATCTGACATAGCTACTTAAGTCATTCCGACGAGGGCGATAGCCCGAGGAGGAATCCTTTAGGGCATTGCAAAAATCACTGTTGTTTGCTCGGTTAAGCTTAGTTAATGCAATAAAGACCCCTCGGAATGACGCTGTTTCTCACTCATCAGAAGAAGCAATCGGATTGACCGATTAATCATCAATTGCTTTTAATCTACACCTCGCGGCGGCCGAGTTCTTCGGCCAGCTCCACCAACGCCGCACCGGGGGCGGCGGCGGGGTTGGCGCTGTGCAGGGCGTCGATCGCTTCCTGGGTCAGCTTGTCTGCCTGCTGGCGGCAAAACTCTCGGCCGCCTTCCGCTTCCAGTTGGTCAGCCAGGGCGTCTACATTGTCTTTGGTCACGCCGGCGCGCCAGCCGCGGGCAAACTCCCCATTCTTTTGCAGCGCATAGAGCACCGGCAGGGATTTCTTGCCACTGAGCAGATCGGTGTGGGCCGATTTGCCCATGGCATCCGGGTTGCCCCAGATACCTAGAAAATCATCATGTACCTGGAAGGCCAGCCCCAGCTTCTCGCCGAACACCATGTAGGCTTTGAGGCGTGCGCCATCGGCGCCGGCCACCAGGGCGCCCATGCGCACACAGGCAGCAATCAGCGCCCCGGTCTTGCCCCAGATCATTGGCCAATAGTCGTCTACGGTGATGTCCGGCATGCCCTCATAGGCCAGGTCCAGATACTGGCCCTGGGTGAGCTGCAAGCTGGTGCGCGGCAGCAGGCGGGCGGCCTGCACATACGTATGCTCAGACACGCTGTCGATCAGTCCTTCCAGCGCTACGTGTGCCAGGGAGAACAGCGTATCGCCAGCGTTGATGGCCTGAGCCACGCCCCACTTCGCCCACACGGTGGGGCGGCCGCGGCGCTGCTCACTGTTATCTTGAATGTCATCGTGAATTAGCGAGAAGTTGTGCAGAATCTCCACCGCCGCCGCGGCAGGCAGCGCCTTGTGCCACTCGGCGCCCGCAGCCGCCGCGCTCAGCAGCACCAGGGTGGGGCGCACGCGCTTGCCGCAGGCTTTGGGGCCGGCGCCTTCGCCTTCCCAGCCCATGTGATAGCGCAACATGGCCAGCAATTCTTGTGGAGATTGGGTATTGGTGAACAATGCGGGCTGCACGGCAGCTTGCAGCGCGTCTTCAATCGCAGGGAGCAACTGTTCTTGATATGAGGCGAGCGACATAGAGCTGGATTATAGACTAGCCAGCCACGCTTTGATTATCGAATTGAAAAAAGCTTGGTGAGGGTTTGGCTATTCGCCGCGGTAAATGAGCGGCACGGCCTGCAAACTGGCGATGTCGCCTGCGCCGGCGGCAAACATGGCCACCTGCAGCTCTCGGCTGACTTCGTTAATGGTCTCGACCACCGCTTCGCTGGACTTCACCGCAGCCTTGAGGAAGGGGCCAGCCATGCCGCCGAGTTCTGCACCCAGGGCGATGCCCTTGGCCACATCCACGCCGCTGCGCAGCCCGCCAGAGGCGAAGATGCGCATGGCCTTGACGGCCTGGCGCACCTGCATGATGCTCTCGGCCGTGGGGATGCCCCAATCCACAAAGGCAGCTGCAAGGCGCGCCTGGCTCGGATTCTTGGCACGGTGCATCTCTACCTGGCTCCAGGAGGTGCCGCCCGCACCAGCCACGTCAATGGCCTGTACACCAGCACGCGCCAGTTGTTTGGCCAGTTCACCGGAGATGCCCCAGCCAACTTCTTTGATGACCACTGGCACGGGCATTTGCTTGCACATGATCTCAATCTTCTTGAGCAGACCGCTGAAGTTGGTGTCACCTTCGGGCTGCACTGCTTCCTGCACCGCGTTGAGGTGCAGCATCAGCGCATCCGCCTCGGCCATGTCTACGGCACGCTGCAAGTGGTTCAAGCCATAGCCATAGTTGAGCTGCACGGCGCCAACGTTGGCGAACAGCAGAATATCCGGAGCTACATTGCGCACGCGGAAGGTCGGCTCCAGCTTGGGGTCCTCGATGGCGGCGCGCTGGCTGCCCAGGCCAAGGGCAATGCCGGTTTCCTGGGCCGCTTCGGCCAGGGCCTGGTTGATTGCGCCGGCTTCGTCGGTGCCGCCAGTCATGGAGGAAATTAGCAGAGGCGCTTTAAGCTGCTTGCCAAACACCTGCACGCCAAGGCTGATCTCGTTCAGGTTCAGTTCGGGCAGGGCGTTGTGCAGGAAGGAATACTTCTCGAAGCCTGTGGTGAGCCCGGAGCGCACGTCTTCTTCGAGATTGATGCGAATGTGGTCGGCTTTTCGGGCGCCGGTGCCCGTAACTTTCGCCATAGAGTAGTGTTCCTGTGGAGTGATGGGTAGTTTACCACCGCAAATTCGGCGCTTAATTAAGCGCAAGATAAGCGGCTAAAGACGGTAAAATATCACTCTACACTTTTGGAGGCATACATGTCAGATACATTTGAACAAGTGAAGGCTACCGTCGTCGAACTGCTCGGCGTAGATGAGGCCAAGGTCACCCGTGAGGCTCGTTTCCGCGAGGACCTCGAGGCGGACTCGTTGGACATCGTGGAGCTGATCATGGCGCTCGAGGATAAGCTCAACATCGAGATCTCCGATGAGGATGCACAGAGCATCACCACCGTAGGTGGCGCTGTCGATTACATCGAAGGCAAGAAGTAACCCGCCTTCATTCGAACGCAAACAAAAAAGAGCGGCAACTGCCGCTCTTTTTGTTTCCCTGCTTACGGGGCAACACAGTCATTGTCTTGGAAGAGGGCCCACTCCTCGCACTCATGGCCAGGATCAAACACGCAGACCCCGATCTCGTTGCCGTTTGCATCTTTGCGGATCTCATGCTGGCCGCCTTGCTCGAGGCAGTATATCGAGGCCGGGTTGGCGATCTGCACTGCCTGCATCTTGCTCATTTGCATCCAGCCGATGAGGACTGCCAGCAGAATGAGACCGATGAACAGTGCTTTTCTAAACATGCTTACTCCTAAACACGGGGCAGAACGCGCCCAGTGCTGGCCATGTAGTGGCGGTACTCGTCACCAAATGCATCCAGCATCATCTGCTCTTCACTGTGGGCGCGGATGAAGTAGAAGGGCGCGAAGATCACGATCCCCGCCAAGCCAGCGACCCAGTTGTGCAGCAGCAGCGCCTGCGCCACCACAAACAGCCATTGGCTGGCATACATGGGGTGGCGCACTTTGCTGTAAATGCCAGTGGTGATGAGCTTGTGGCCTTCCACGATCTCCAGCACGGGTGACCAGAATTTGCTTAGGTCAGCATGGGTTTTGGCCAGCATCCACAGTGAGGCGGCCAACAGCACGGCGCCAACCCAGCCTGCCCAGCTGGGCAGGCTGTAGTTGAAGTCATCCAGCCAGTGCGTGGTTACGAAGAGTAGCGGCAGTAAAAACTCAACCAAGCCCAGAAGAATTAAAAACAAACGCTCGCGCGGCGCGGAGCGTTGTTCTACTTTTATATTGCTCTTCCAGGTGTTGCGCAGTGGGGCGCGGATGGCGGCCTTGACCATCATGCCAACCCAGTACACGCCTGAGAAGAGAGTGAGCACAGAGCCTACTTCAGCATGTCCGGGATCTGCTCCGGATAGTCTGCCACGCGCACGCCAGCCTTGGTCAGCGCGGCAATCTTGTCCTCGGCGCTGCCGGCGCTGCCTTCAACGATAGCGCCCGCATGGCCCATGCGCTTGCCCGGAGGGGCAGCGCGGCCAGCGATGAAACTCACCACCGGCTTGGTCATGTGCTTGCTGATGTATTCGGCGGCCTTCTCTTCGTCCGTGCCACCGATCTCACCGATCATCACCACTTTGTCGGTCAGCGGGTCTTCTTCGAACATCTGCAGGATGTCGATGAAGTTCAGACCCTTGACGGGGTCACCACCGATACCCACCGTAGTGCTGGAGCCCATGCCGACCTGTTTGAGGGCGTACAGCACTTCATAGGTCAGCGTGCCAGAGCGGGAGACGACGCCAATATTGCCAGGGATGGCGTTGTCGCCGGGGATGAAGCCAATCTTGGTCTGGCCGGGGGTTAATAGACCCGGGCAGTTGGGGCCAATGAGCAGCACACCCTTCGAGTCGAGGTAGGCGCGCACGCGCATCATGTCTTGCAGGGGGATGCCTTCAGTGAGGCACACGATGAGACGCACGCCCGCATCGGCGGCTTCCAGCATGGCGTCTGCCGCAGCAGCCAGCGGCACAATGATCATGCTGCAATCGGCGCCGGTGGCGTCTACGGCCACCTTCACGGAGTCGAAGACGGGCACCTTGCCATCCAGCACCCATTCGCCGCCCTTGCCAGGGCGCACACCGCCTACAACCTGGGTGCCATATTCCAGCATGCGCTGGGAGTGAAACAAGCCTTCGTTGCCGGTGATGCCTTGCACCACTACACGGGTGTTCTTGTCAGCCAAAATTCCCATGGATAAGTTCCTTTCCTCTGCAGCCTTAGCCCTTGGCGGCGGCTACAGCCTTCTGTGCGGCTTCGGCTAGCGTCTCGGCCGTGATCATGTCGGCATCGGCCAGCAGGGCGCGGCCCTCGGCGGCGTTGGTACCCGCCAGGCGCACCACCATCGGCACATCGGTCTTGATGCTCTTGAGTGCTTCGAGAATACCCTTGGCCACTTCATCGCCACGCGTAATGCCGCCGAAGATATTGAACAGCACAGCCTTGACGTTCTTGTCTTGCAGGATGATGCGCAGGGCGGCTGCCACCTTCTCTGCATTGGCGCCACCGCCAATGTCGAGGAAGTTGGCTGGCTCGCCGCCGAACAGCTTGATGATGTCCATGGTGGCCATCGCCAGACCGGCGCCGTTGACCATACAGCCAATCTCGCCGTCCAGCTGGATATAGGTCAGGCCGCTCTTGCGCGCCTGGGTCTCGGCCGGGGTTTCCTCGTCCAAATCACGCAGCTTGGCCAGTTTGGGCTGGCGGAAGATAGCGTTGTCGTCAATGAGCATCTTGCCATCGATGGCTAACAGCTCATTGTCTGCGGTGATCACCAGCGGGTTGATCTCAGCCAGTGTGGCGTCTGAGTTCTTGTAGGCTTCCCACAGTCCTTTGCAGATGTTGTGGAAGGCGGCCCAGTGGTTGCGGTCCAGCTCAATGCCCACGGCCAGGTCACGGATGTTGTAGTCTTGCAGACCCAACAGCGGGTTTACATGTACGCGGATGATCTTTTCGGGGTTGGTGGCGGCCACTTCTTCAATGTCTACACCGCCTGCCGCAGAGGCGATGATGACCGGCTGGCGAGCCGCACGGTCATTGGTGATGCCTAAGTAGATCTCGCTGGCGATGCCAATGGCAGGGTCGATGAGCACTTTGCGCACCGGCAGGCCCTTGATATCCATGCCGATGATCTGCTTGGCGGCATCTTCAGCCTGCTTGGCGGTCTTCACCACCTTCACGCCGCCAGCCTTGCCGCGGCCACCCACCAGCACTTGCGCCTTGACCACTACTGCACCACCCAGGGCTTTGGCGATCTCGCCAGCCTCTTTGGGGGTCTTGGCAATCTTGCCCTTGGGAACGGGCACGCCGTACTGGGCAAAGATCTTCTTCGAGTCGTATTCGTGTAGCTTCATAACCGGGAATTGCTCCTTTGGAGAGAGCGGATTTTAGCAGCGCCAAGTCGCAGCCTGGCTGGTGTGGCAAAACGGGTGCATTATAACATCACCGCTTATCCGCCCTATAATGGGCTCATGTTTCGCTATGAGTAGCGCAGCCAGCCGCTG
The DNA here is from genome assembly GCA_035446285.1 of Anaerolineales bacterium. Lineage (GTDB taxonomy): Bacteria > Chloroflexota > Anaerolineae > Anaerolineales > UBA11579 > JAMCZK01. Next base: position 81,143 of record DAOMSJ010000003.1, on the reverse strand, counting down.
TTGCCACGCCGCCAGTTTGCAGTGCGAGGGGGGCGGCATGTGCTGCTGGCGCTGGCCCTGATGAGCGTATTCTTGCTCATCGGCACGCTGGGCTACCGACATGGCCTGGCTGGATGCGCTGCTCAACGCGGCGATGTTTCTTTCGGGCATGGGGCCAGTGAATCCGATCAGCAGCGATGTGGGCAAATGGTTTGCTACCGGCTATGCAGTGGTGTCTGGCCTGGTGTTCACACTCACCACGGGTATTGTGGTCTCACCCATGTTGCACCGCGTATTTCACAGTTTGCATGTGAAAGATTTAGGCTAACTGCTTACTTTTTGGTTGCCAGCTTTAGAGTAGCCGCGTTTCCAGCAAAGCCGATGAAAGAGAAGACGAAAGCAAAAATAGAGAGAATGAATAGAGCAAGTTCAAATAGCGGCACTTCTGCTGCAAATGGATCTCGAATTAGGAAGTACATTCCCAGGAAAGTAAGGCTTGTAAATTGCAGAAATTGCAGTAATGCCTAGCGATAGCACGCCGCGCGAAAACCTGCGAAAGGATTGTGCGTAAGCAAACTTCTCCCAGCCTAGATATTCAGGAACTTTTCCTTTTAAACCAAGTGTATTCTTTATATTCTTCTTTAGTACTTGATTTATGTAGTTATAGATTTCTAAAATATAGGATATCTCATGAAGAGTGGCCCAGATTAGTGTAGAGAGAAGTGTTGAGGCAATGAGCAACACTACTGGATACTGGGTTGTTACTGTGTCCACGGCTATACTGAGTAGTGTTATTACAGCAGCAATGATCGCAACAGAATAGCTGATAAGCTGGACCTGCGAATTTGTGCGAACCTCAATTTCTCGTCGCAAAGCTTCGTACTCTGCAATGTGAACATCAAGAAGTTTCTCTATTTTGCTCATATTCTGGCTACTCAGTGAACCAAGACACAGTAGCGTTCTGGCTGTCAATCACCCAGACACCACCGTTGGGGTCAGCGGCCACGCCTTGGGCAACGGCGATGTTGGCCGCGGTCTGATCGTAGCCGCCGAAGAAATAGGCAATCGTGCCATCGGGGTTGTAGACCAGCACGCGGCCCGCTTCCGGGTCAGCAATGAACAATTGGCCGCCCTGGCCTACGCTCATATAAGGCTTGTTGATGAGCGACTGGCCATACCAGCCGGCAATCTCCCACGGGGGCTGGGGGATGAAGCGGCCGTCCTGATACTCCAGCACCTGCACGCGCTGATTCCACGTATCGGCCACATAGATGATCTCGCGGCTGGCATCGTAGGCCAGGCCCACCGGCTCATCAAACTGGCCGAGATCGAAGCCGTATTCACCATAGTCGCTCAGGTGGTTGCCTTGCGCATCGTACAGACGCAAGCGCTTGTTGCCGGTGTCGGTCACTAGCACGTTGCCATCGCTGAGCACCACAACATCACGCGGGCCCCACAGTGCGCCGCTGCTCTCATCCTGCCCGAAGTAGCCCCACATGCGGACAAAGGCGCCGCTTGAGGTGAACTGTTGCACGCGGTGATTCCAGGTGTCGGCCACATACACATACTCGCCATCGGGCGAAACAGCGATTGACCACGGCTCGTTGAATGTGCCGCCCTCGGCTTCACCCGCCGCCAGGTCAGCAAAGCTGCCCCACATGTGCAGCACGCTGCCATCCGGCGCCAGGTGTTGAATGCGATGGTTGCCGGTGTCGGCAACATAGAGCGTGCCGTCTGGCGCTGCGGCGGCGTTGCGCGGCGAGATGAACTGACCGGGCTCGCTGCCAAAGCCGCCGATGGTGAACTGCGGCGGCAGCTCGCGGCCTTTGCCCTCGTAAGGGTCGGCCAGCACGTCTTCGGGCGTTACACCCTGCACGCCGTAATCCCAGATCTGTGCGGCCACATCCTTGCGGATGTAAATGCGCATGGTGCGCCCAGGTGACCAGGCTTCGAGGCTGGCGTTCTGGCCCTTGTTGGTAAGGTAATCGGTGAAGTCACTATTGATCCAGATCTGCCACAGCGCATCACGCGTCGTAGCGTCACCGATGTAGCTCCACAGTTTTTGCACTACGCGGCGCAGGTAGTCGCCGGTGCCCATCTGGGTGGCGGGCTGCCCGGTCTCAGCGGTGTAACCATAGCCAATACTGCTGGGGCTGAAGTCAAAGTAGTCTTGGTTGGGCCACCAGATGCGCATGTACTCGAACATGTAGAAGCTCTGGCCCACCACGGGTTCGATCTTGCCGTAGTTACTGTCACCCACGATGATGACCGGGAAATCACGCAGATCGCGGCTGGGTTGGTCTGCGTAGTAGCGCTGGTTGGGATAGTTGCGTAGATACCACCAGAAGGGGTAGGAAGTCTCGTTGTCGTACGCTACTTTGAGATCAAGCGTATCGGTGAGGCGGCGCGAGATCTCTTCGATCTGGTTGATGGCAATTTTTGGCCCCGGCGCCATATGGGCGTAGACCAGATACTCCGTGGCCAGATCGTAGTTGCGGAAGTTGGCGCGCAAGGCAATGCGGAACGTGGTCAGGGCCAGCGCGGCAAACACCAGCAGCGTAGCCACACGCGCGATCTGGTCACGCCGCCACTCGCCCACTAAGGCATAGTGCATCACCCCGTAGGCGCCAAGCGCAAAGGTGATGACAAAGAACAAGAAGTGATAAGTAGCCTGCAACTGGGCTTGTTCATTGCCTTGGAAGGGCGGTGCAGCACCCAGCAGCGAGCCGAGCAGGTTGAAGCTAGCCACCAGGCACAGCAGCACTGAGCCAAGCAGCATCCAGCCGTGGTTCTGAGCAAAACTTGCCCACGGGATGCGCGCAATCAGGCGTGACACCGCCCATGCCGCCAGCAGCAGCATGGGGATGGCAATGTGCAGGGTGAGCCAGGGCATGCGCTCGCCCGCCACGGTGTAGGCGATGAGCGCCGTCACCGCCCAGAAAGCAAAAAGCACCAGCGCCATGCGATAGCTCTCGTGCGGGAGCAGGTCGCGGCCCTCGCTGTCCGGGTCGGGCTGTGTGTGCTGCAGCCGCTTCAGGCTGCGCAGGCCAAGGATGCCGGCTAGCAGGCTGCCTGCCGCGGCAAGGAATTCGTAGGCAGGAATCTGTACGCCCCAGTAGTAGTAGGTGGGCTGGTTGCCGCGCTCGACGGCCTGCTGCGCCAGCCAGTAGCCCAGCGAACCCACCAGGCCAGAGAAGAAGCCCAGCCCATTGCTGAAGATGGTGGTGTAGAAGGGCACAAAGATGGCGTAAAACACCGCCGTGCTGACCCACCAGGCGCGCCAGTTGACCAACGCACCCATCACACCAGAGATGATTGCCAGCACTACAACGACGCCGCTGATGAAGATGAGATTGCTGGTATCGCGGTAGGCCATCGGGTCGTGGTGCAACCAGCGTATCGGGAAGGCTGAAAGATGCGGCAGCACAAGAGCAAACAGAATGGCCATCAGGGTGAAGGCGCGTTCCTGGCGCAGGCGCGGCAAACCGTAGCCTGTGAATAGCGCCACCAGCGCGGCGACCAGCGATAGCGCGCCCAGGCCGCCCAGAATTACTGTGGTGGCGGAAAGCGGTGACTCAAAGCCAGCGCTTTCGCCTTCGGAGGGGATGACAGGTTCCTCCACCTGGGTGGCACTGATTGCCGCCGTGCTGTCTTGCTCGCTGGCCTGCGCTTGTGCGCCAATCGCCAGGAACAGCAGTGCAACGCTGAGCACCAGCGTGACGAAGAACACGCGCCGCGCGCCCTCCGTCTTCCATTTGCGTGCAGCGATGCGCCAAAGGAAGACCAGGCCGAGGAAAATCAGTGCCTGGGCAAGATAAATGAAGGAGGTCTCTTTAGAGGTGAAGTGCAGTGAGATGGCTGCAACTGTGATGTAGATAAATTTATTCTTGCCTGTATCCAGATAGCGCAGTATGCCCCACAGCATCACCAAGCCAAACAGGGCGACGAAGATCTCGTTGCGCGCGTAGCGGCTGTAGTACATCGTATAGGGCGATATAAGAAAGAACAGTGACGCCAGTATGGCGGCGTTGCGCCCCAGGTAACGGCGGAAGGCCCACCACACGAAGAACACAGTCGCTACGCCGAACAACGCTTGCGGCGCACGCGCCGTGAAATCATTATCGCCAAACAGGAAGTAGCTCAGCGCTAACATGTGGAACTGGATCGGGCCGTGGCTCAGCGGGTCGTGCTGGTAGCCGTTGCCTTTGAACAACTGCCAGGAGAAGTAGACATGGGTCGTTTCGTCATGGCTCATCACACGCTCGCCGAGCATGTGAAAGCGCGTGACCACGGCGGCCAGCAGGATGAGCACCAGCACCGCGTGCTCCCAAGTGAATTTCTTACCGCCCAGCAGGGGGCGATCCAACCAGCTAGTGTGCGAAGGGGAGGGGTCTTTGGCCATAGGTTTACTCTGGGGAGGTCAAAGCTCAATTGTACGGGCAGGCGCAACATTCGGCAATAAGCCTGCCGTGAGAAGCCGTTTATTCTGCGGATGCGGCAAACTTTTTGTGTTGGCCAAGCCGCAGGTGCAGGTAATAGTAAAACGCGGCAGCAATTGCGCACAGCGCACCGCCGCCCAGCCACAATAAACTCGGATCGTAATTGTCGAGCACAAAGCCTGCCGCGGCCGGGCCGAGCGCCGCTGGCAGCGCCCACACCAGGCTGAAGGCGGCCATGTAGCGGCCGCGCATTGACTCCGGCGCAAAGTTGGCCGCCAGTGCCGAGGCGGTGGGCAGGATGACCATCTCGCCAATCGTGATGACGATGATGGCCCCAACGAACAGCCAATAGGCCGCCACCAGCCCGAAGAGGCTGAAGCCAATGACGTAGAAAATGGCACCCAGGGTCATCATCAGGAAGGGCGGCCGCCACTTGATAATGCGTGAGACCCACAGCTGAAACAGGATCACGGTGATACCGCTGGTGCTCATCAGCAGGCCAAAGCCTTGCGGGTCAATGTTGTGCTGGTCTCGCAAGAAGATGGAGAGCGTCCCGTACATTTGAATGTAGACCATGCCCAGCAGAATAGAGGTGAGGATGAAGGCCAGGAAGGGCAGGTCTTTCAATACAGTACCGTAGCCAGCAAAGGTCTTGGCAAAGCTCTCGGGCTGCTGGTCTTCACTTGGCTTGGGCTTGCTCTCAGCAATATAGAAGAAGAACAGCACGGCCACTATGCAGCTAATGATGGCATCGGAGATGAATAGATAGAAGAAAGACCAACCCGCCAGCAGGCCGCCAATACTTGGCCCCACGATCCAGGTCAGGTTATTTACGACGCGCAGAATGCCGAAGCCCTCCTGTCGCTGCTTCTCCGGCAGAATGTCAGCGATCATGGCTTGGTGGGCTGGCCCGGCCAGCTCACCGAACAGGCCGCTGATCAGCGCTACTACGTAGAGCCAGCGCATCTCGTTGACCAACCCCAGACCAAGCGTAGTGAGCGCACTGCACACCAAGCCAATAATGATGAGCTTCTTGCGCCCGATGCGGTCAGTGAGCGCACCGCCCACCATCGAGCCCACAAGGCCAGAGACTGAGAACATGCCCGTCACCAGGCCAGCCTGGGTTGCGCCAACGTTGAAGCGTTGCGTTACATAGAGGGCAAAGAAGGGGAAGAGCAGCGTGCGCCCGATGCCGTCTATGAACGAGACGGCCACCACGGGCCAGAAGGCACGCGGAAACTCACGGGTAAAGCTGCCAAAACGTTGTGACAGACGATTGCGCATGCGGCCTCTAAAACGTTTGCCGCAGTATAGCACGAATGTTCTTGCTAGCGTGGGCGGCGATTGCCGCTAGGCTTGCTGGAAGAACGCGCCGGTCTACCAGCGGGCCGCGAGCTCGGCTTACCGGCAGGCCGCGAACTGGGTCTGCCTGATGGGCGCGAGCTCGGCTTGCTTGAAGGTCTGGTGCTCGGCTTGCCACCGGAAGGCCTCGAGCTTGGCTTGCTTGAGGGCCTGCTGTTTGGCTTGCCACCAGAAGGCCGCGAACTTGGTTTGCCAGACGGGCGTGAGCTGGGCTTGCCACCCGAAGGCCGTGAGCTCGGCCGGCCAGACGGACGGCGGCTTGGCGTGTCATTGCCTCTGTCCTCACCCGCAGCACTCTCGCGGCGCGGCCGCCCGAGGGCGATGCCGGGTTTGCGCACGGCTGGCTTGCGGCTGCCGGGGCCTTTGCCCTGTTTGCGGCGCGGCGCGCTGGTTTTGCGCGGCGCCTCATCACTCTTGGCGGCGGGGCGCGGTTTGCGCGTATCTGGCTTTTCGCCCGCCATCAGATCGCGCACTTCATTTTCATTCAAGGCACGCCACTCACCGGTCTTCAGGCTGCCCAGGTACAGATTGCCGATACGTACGCGAATCAGTTTCACGACTGGCAGGCCCAGTTGGCCGGCAATCTCACGGATCTGGCGCTTGTGCCCCTCATGCATGATCACACGCAGCCAGGCGCCTTTGCCGTAGTTATGCTCAATGCGCACTTCGGCAGGGCGGGTGCGTGTGCCATCTTCCAGCACGACGCCGCGGCGCCAGGTGGCCAGTTGCTCAGCGTCTGGTTGGCGCGCCACCAGCACGCGGTATTCCTTCTCTTGCTCGAAACGCGGATGGCTGACACGTTGGGTGAGCTCACCGTCATTGGTGAGGATCATCAACCCTTCGCTCTCTTTGTCCAGGCGGCCCACCAGGTGCAGTTGCTCGCCACCCGGGATGAGGTCAACCACCTTTTGGCGCGGCTCAGGGCCGCCGGTGGTCGAGAGCACACCGCGTGGCTTGTAGACTGCGTAATACACCGGCCTGGCCGCGGCAGAAATGCGTGAGCCGTCTACCTTGATGGCATCCCGTGACGCATCGGCTTTATCGCCAATGTGGGCGGTGGCGCCATTCACGGTCACGCGCCCTGCTTCGATCATCTCTTCCGCAGTGCGTCGCGAGCCATAGCCCGCACGAGCCAGTATTTTTTGCAGACGTTCTTCAGCCATGGCTGAATGTTAATGGGTAAAGCCATAATTTGGTGAAGATTGCTCGGCAAACAATGCCCGTATACTAAGGGTATGAGCGATGCCCTGGTTCTTACTCAAATCGAATCGTACATAGCCACCGTGCGCCTTAACCGGCCTGAGAAGCTCAACGTGCTCAGCCCGGAGATGCTGCGCGCCCTGGCGGAGACACTGGAAATACTGAACGCTGATGAGCAGGTGCGTGTGATCGTGCTCTACGGTGGCGAGCGTGCCTTTGCCGCTGGCGCCGATATTGAGGCGATGGCCAAAGCCGGCCCGGTGGATATCTATCTGCGCAACACGCGCGCCCTGTGGCAGCGCATCTGGGCTATCGACAAGCCCGTCATCGCCGCCGTACGCGGCGTGGCCTTTGGCGGCGGCTGCGAGCTGGCGCTGGGCTGCGATCTCATTGTGGCTGGCGAGACGGCGCGCTTTGCCCAGCCGGAGATCAAGCTGGGCATCATGCCCGGCGCGGGCGGCACGCAGCGCTTGGCGCGTGCCATTGGCCCGGCGCGTGCGATGGAGATGGTGCTGACCGGGGAGCCGCTCTCGGCTCAGGCCGCGTTGCAAGCAGGCCTGCTTAACCGTGTAGTGCCGGATGAGCGCGTGCTGGCCGAGGCCTTGGAGTTGGCCGCCGTGGTAGCCGAGCGGCCAGCCGTGGCCGTACGCCTGGCGCGCCAAGCGCTGCGCTACGGCCACGAACGCACCTTGCTGGAAGGCATGGAGCTCGAACGCCGCAATTACCTGATGACCTACGACACGCAGGACCAAAAAGAAGGCATGGCTGCATTTTTGGAGAAGCGGAAGGCGGAGTTCAAAGGAAAATAATCTCCAATCTCGAATCTCCGTTTAACGGAGATTCGAGATTGGAGATTTAACTATGAAGGCAAGCACACTTCCCACCATCGGCATCATCGGCGCAGGCACGATGGGCTCTGGCATTGCGCTGGCCGCTGTTTTGGCGGGTGCAGTCGTCATCTTGCAAGACACCTATGCGCCTGTGCTTGAAAAGGCGGATGGGTACATCAGGAAGTTTCTGGAGAAGAAGGACAAGTCGGCTCTGTACGCCAACCTAACGCTCACCGATACGTTGGATGCCTTTGCGCGTGCCGGCGTAGTGATCGAGGCCGCGCCGGAGCGTCTTGAGCTCAAGCAGGAGCTCTTCGCCAAGCTGGAGGCGGTGTGTGCGCCAGATGCGATCCTGGCCACCAACACCAGCACACTCTCCGTCACCGCGATTGCCGCCATGACTAAGAGCCCGCAACGCGTCGCCGGCATGCACTTCTTCAATCCCGCTCCGGTACTGCCTCTGGTGGAGGTTGTGCGCGCCGCCCAGAGCAGCCAGGCCACGATCGACGCGCTGGTGGCGCTGGCCGAAGCGCTGGGCAAGACGCCGGTGGTCACGGGTGACACACCCGGCTTCATCGTCAACCGCGTAGCGCGGCCGTTTTACGGCGAAGCGCTGCGCTTGCTGGGCGAGGGTGTGGCTTCCTTCGAAACAATTGACCGTTTAGTAGAGCAGGGAGCTGGCTTCCGCATGGGGCCGTTCCGCCTGATGGACCTCATCGGCATTGACATCAACGCCGGGGCGATGCGCTCGATGTATGAGCAGACCTATGGCGAGCCGCGCTACCGCCCGCACTGGATCCAGATGCAGAAGCTGGCCGCAGGTGAGCTGGGGCGCAAGACCGGCAAGGGTTTTTACACCTATGCGGACTCGGACGTGGCTCCTGAGCCCAAGCAACCTTCCGTAGTACAAGGCGATGGCAACGTGCTGATCTCATCCGGCAGCTTTGCGCCCGGCCTGGCCGGGTTGGCGGTAACGGGTGGTTATGTCCTCAGCCATGAGCTGGGTGACGCGCCGGTGGCCGCCTTTGTAGCCGCCAGCCAGGTCGAGGGTGCCGCGGCCATCGTCAAGGGCTGGGATGCCGCACTGGATGCGAGCATCCCGTTGCTGGTGCAGGGCGCCGACATCACGCTGAGCGAAGCACGCCGCTGGGCCAAGCACCCGCAGCGCGTGTTTGTGTTCGATGGCTTGTTCCTGGATCGCAGCCTGGTCACCGTGAGCGGGGACGAGGCCATGCGCCCGCATGTGGATGCGGTGCTGGCCGGCCTTGGCCGCCAGGCGGCCTGGGTCAACGAGAGCCCGGCGCTGGTGCTGCCGCGTATCGTGTGCCAGCTGATCAACGAAGCCAGCTTCGCCGTGCTTGAAGGTGTGGGGGATGCCGAGACGATCGATCTGGCCATGAAGCTGGGCGTGAACTATCCGCGCGGCTTGGTGGAGTGGGGCGGCCAGCTTGGTTGGCCAACGGTGCTAGCCGTGCTCGATCATCTGTATGCTGAGTACCACGAGGAGCGCTATCGTGCCTCGGTGCTGCTGAGGCGCTGGGCGCGAGGATAATCCATGGCGAGGGGGCGAAGATCCATAAGGCTGCAAGACTATGATTACAGCCAACCGGGTGTGTACTTTGTAACCATTTGCGTTCAACAGCGCGCGTGGCTGTTGGGTCAGATAGAGGACCAACAGATGGTTTTAAGTCCTGCAGGTCATATTGTTGAGGATGCGATTGCGAGCATTCCAATGAGCGGTAAGCATTTAGAAATTGGTGCGGTTTGCATAATGCCAAATCACTTACATTTGTTGCTCAATTTTGTTGAACCTGAACACGAGCCTGGTAGGGGCGGGGTAACCCCGCCCCTACGAAAGCGCTTGACGCTGGGTCAGGTTGTTGGAAGATTTAAATACGCCACAACTAAATATATAAATGAGTTGCAGGCAACGCCAGGAGCACGTTTCTGGCAACGTAACTACTATGAGCGTATAGTCCGTAGCGAGACTGAGTACGCCGCGGTATACAACTACATCTTTGAAAATCCCCGGAACTGGGACAAGGACGAGTATCGCTAATGCAGCGAGCTCTCCTACAGGGGCTGGGCTGAGCACGCTACACAATTGCCTTACGACGCGCCAGTAGCGTCATGCCCGTCACCAGCATAATGCCGAGACCCAGCCAGTTCATCACATCCCAGCCTGCGCCGTGCAACAGTGAGCCCGCTGAGAACGAAGACAAGGCTTGTACCGCAAAGATAGTGAAATCGTTGCTGGCCTGCGTCTTGAAACGCTCAGCCGGGCGGTAGGTCGAAGTGAGCAGCACGGTGCCACCTACAAAGAGCAGATTCCAACCGAGACCGAGCAGCACCAACGCCGTCCAATAGCCGGGCAACTCCACACTGAGCAGACCAGTCACAGTACAGAACAGCAGTAGCAGCACGCCAGCCAGCATGATACGCAGCGAGCCAAACTTTTCAATGAGGAAGCCACTAAACAGTGAGGGTAGGTACATGGCGATGATGTGGCTCTGGATGACGAAGGCTGTATCGTCCAGGCTGAAACCGTGCCCGTGCATGTGCAGCGGCGTGGCCGTCATGATGAAGACCATCAAGCCATAGCTCGCCACACCGGCCAGCACCGCTACTTGATAACTCGGCAAGCGCATGATCTCGCCCAGCGGCCGCTCAGGCTGCTGGGTCGTGCCAGCGTCTTCTGCTTTGGCGCTGGTGTTCTCGTAGAACAGCACCAGTAGCAAGCCCAGCACGTATAGCCCAGCCAACGCCGCAAAGGAGCCTGCATACAGCACTGGCAGCAGGTCCTGGGCGCGTTTGGCAATCTCTGGGCCTACGAAGCCGGCCAGGATGCCGCCCAGCAGCACCATCGAAACGGCGCGGCCGGAATGCTGGCTGGATACGCTCTCGGTGGCGGCAAAGCGGTACTGCAGCACAAAGGCGCTGTGCTGACCCATCAGGAACACTGCCGCACACAGCAGCGCAAAGTTGCCTTGGCTCACCGCCAGCGCGGCCAGCGCAGCGCCAGCCAGCGCCACGGCCAGCGAGAGCATGAAGCCCGCCTTGCGGCCAATGCGGCGCATTAGTAGTGCGGCAGGAATGCTGAACAGCGCTGTGCTTACCACGCCTAGTGAATTGGGCAGGGTGGCCAGTTGTGGCGTGGGGGCAATGCCTTCGCCGATGATGCCGGTGAGCAGCACAATAACAGAGCTGCCGCACATACCAATGGCCTGCAGCAGGGCGAGTACAAAAACGTTCCGTGAACGCATAGTTGTCCTTAGAGATGAGATGGCAGCATTATATGCCCATGCGTGATTAAAAACGAAAGCCGCCCACTCGGGGCGGCTTTTTGCCTTCTAGAGCAGTAGCAAAGCTACTGCTCTAGAAGCGTACGCATTCACATAGTACAGTGTCTTACCATTGCTCTAGAAGCGTACGCATCCAGGGGATATGCTCGTCGTAGTGGTGCGAGCTATTGCCGTGAATATATTCGTAGATGGGGGTCTCAGACTTGCTGCCCGGCTGGTAATGGTTGTAGGGCATATGCAAATCCTCATCGCTCATCGCCTCGGTGCGCGCCACCAACGCGTGGTGCTTGGCGTCCAATTCCTTGCGCACGTCAGCCAGCGACAAGTCCTTGTGGCGTTGCTGCAGGATACTGTTGACCACGTCATAGGTCTCGGCCAGCGTCACCCAGTCCTGACGCTCGATCTGCATGGCATCACGGCGCGGCGTGCCGTTGAGCACGGCCACCATGCTGTCAGCCCAGACGGCCAGGTGCATCAGGTGATCCTTGGCGGTCCAGCCTGCCGCGTCCTTAGGCCCGGTGAGCTGCTCATCGCTATAGCTGGCTATGAAAGCCTGCAGCCGCTCCCAGCCAGCCTGCATATCCTGCAGTAGTTCTTGCTTTGACATTGAGGTTTGCTCACTCATTCACTCCTCCGGCGATGAACAATCCACTAATCGTAACCATGTTTAGTGAGATGAAAGCATGGCGATTGTGTGCCAGTATAGTTGGCATTATCCACAACTCAGAAACGTGTTGAACGCCGCATCGTTGTAGTTCATCGGGTCGTAGACGACTTCAACTTCCTGGCTTACTACG
>DAOMSJ010000003.1:13873-69134 GCA_035446285.1 Anaerolineales bacterium | reverse complement strand
ATCCCCTCATCATCCATTGTCGTCTGCACATAACAAGGATGGTGTGAGCAGCCAGGGCCACATTCACCACCGGGAATAGAGCAGCAGGCTACTCTGTTCACCAGATCATTCGTGGTTATCCATCACGGCTTGGCCGTTGCGCATGCGTGCAATCGCTACCCAGTTCAGCACAATAAACAAAATGAAGGTCACTGGCGCCAAGATAACGGTCACCATCCACAGCTCATAAAAAGAGTTGATCGCCGCTTTGCTGGGGTCTTCTGGCAGATACAGCACCTCCACCTCTTGCCCAACACGGTAAGCGGGCGGGTCGCTGGCGTTGCCGCCTTCAAAGCGCACCGGGTTGCCATTGGCGTTGAACTCGATTACGGGCGAGTACACACAGCATCCGCCGTCGCCATCGCTGCTTTCTTCCAGCGCTACTACACGACCGATAGTGCTCTCACCGCGCGTGCTTAATTCATAACCGCGCCAACCCAGCCAGATCGTGCCTGCCGCCATAGCGACCACGAGCAGGTTGGCCAATAGTAAAAAGCCGATATTGCGTAGCAAAGTCATAATACCTCTCTTGTAGTTAGCGAATGAAGCTGCGTAGAAGCTGATTTTATGCCACATCTGGCAGCGTGTAGAATAACGATAGTAGGAGACTGCTGTGACGAGAAAATTCACCGGAACCGCCCCAAAAGACTTTGACTTCAAATCGATCCTGTACGAAAAAAAGGATGGCCGCGCCACGGTCACCTTCAATCGCCCTGAAGTGCTTAACGCCGTCAATCACCAGGTGCTCACCGAGCTTAACGCCGCGTTCAAAGACGCCAGTTGGGATGATTCGGTGGCTGTGCTGGTGCTTACCGGCACCGGCGAACGTGCCTTTTGCACCGGTGCTGATTTGGATGAACAGAAGCAATTTCTGCAACGCCCGCGCGATTATTGGAAGTGGATGGGTGATTTCATTGAAGCCCATGAGCGCCTGCGCAACCTGGGCAAGCCTGCCGTGGCGCGCCTGAACGGCATCGTGGTCGGCGGCGGCAATGAATTCAACATGAGCTGTGACCTGGCCGTGGCTGCCGATGACGTTTACATTCGCCATGTGGGTACCAGCCACGGCAGCGTGCCACTGGCCGGCGCCACCCAGTTCCTGCCGCTTATCGTGGGCGAGCGCCGGGCGCGCGAGATCCTCTTCCTCAATGAAGAGATCTCGGCTGCTAAGGCCGAGGAGTGGGGCTTGGTGAACTGGGCCGTGCCGCGTGCCCAACTCGACACGAAGGTAGATGAGATTGTGGAGAAGCTCAAGGCCAAGTTCCCCGAGAAGACGCGTTACGCCAAGCAGCAGCTCAATTTCTGGCGCGACCTGAGTTGGCACACCACCATCGGCCACGGCCGTGATTGGTTGGCGGTGCACAATACCAGCCCCGAAACGTGGGAAGGCGTGCACTCCTTCGAAGAGAAGCGCAAGCCGGATTATGGCGAAATTCGCCGCCGCTGGGCCGAGGATGATGCCCCCGAGTGGCTGGGCGGGGAAATGCCGAGTTCTAAGGAATAGTGGATGAAGAAACGGGCTGGCCGAAAGAGTATTCGTCTGCCCGAATATGACTATTCCCAGGCGGGGGCCTATTTTGTAACAGTGTCTTGCTATCAGAAGATGGACTTATTCGGCTTCATCGATGGCGAACAGGTCCGTCTAAATGAGCTCGGTCTGCTTACTCAGCAATACTGGCAATCTATTCCCGAGCATTTTAATTTTGTCACGCTTGATGCGTTTATCGTGATGCCAAATCACATTCATGGCATTTTGTTTATCAATGAGTATGAATCTCTAAGTAGAAGACATCCGCTGAATGGACAAAAATCACAAGCACGCGTAGGGGCGAGGCATGCCTCGCCCCTACCTAAACCGCGCGGTACTTCCAGGGGTTCGCTGGGTGCAATAGTCGGTGCGTATAAGTCATCAGTAACACGCACCATTCGTCAACTGAAGCATCATGCTTCACTCCAGATATGGCAGCGCAATTACTATGAGCGCGTGATCCGCAATCAAGCTGAGCTTGAGGCGTTGCGTAATTATGTCGAATATAATTATCTTAGCCCCTTGTCTACAAGGAAAAGTAAATGAAATGACATTGCCAAACTACAACTTCCAACCCGCAACGCTCAAATTCCTCGAAGACTCTCCCAAGAAGCTCTTTATTAATAATGAATGGGTCGCGCCGCAATCTGGCGAGACCTTTGCCACGCGCAACCCCGCCAACGGCGCTGTGCTGGCCGAAGTTGCCCTGGCCAATGCCGCCGATGTTGACGCGGCGGTGGCCGCCGCCCAAGCCGCCTTCCCTGCTTGGGCCAGCATGATCGCCGGCGAGCGCGGCGCGCTGCTCTTCAAGTTAGCCGATTTGATTGACCAGCACGCCGATGTGCTCGCCGAGCTCGAAACGCTTGACAATGGCAAACCCATCCGTGTCGCTCGCCGTGGCGATCTGCCCTACGTTACCAAGCACCTGCGCTATCAGGCCGGCTGGGCGGACAAGATCGAGGGCAGCACTGTCCCGGTTACTTTTGCAGACCAATTCGTCTATACCCGCCGCGAGCCGCTGGGCGTGGTGGGCGCCATCATCCCGTGGAACTTCCCGCTGCTCATGGCCATCTGGAAGCTCGGCCCGGCGTTGGCGGCAGGCAACACCCTGATCCTTAAACCCGCTGAGCAGACCCCGCTCACCGCGCTGTACCTGGCTGAGTTGGCGCGGGAGGCTGGCTTCCCGCCCGGCGTGCTCAATGTGCTCACCGGCCCCGGTTTGCCGACCGGCGCCGCCATGGCCGAACATGCCCACATCGCCAAGCTGGCCTTTACCGGCTCTACCTCCGTGGGTGCGCGCATCATGGAAGCAGCCGCCAAGAGCAACCTCAAACGCGTCAGCCTGGAGCTGGGCGGCAAGTCGCCCAATGTGATCTTTGCTGATGCAGACATGAACGCAGCAATCCGCGGCGCTCAATGGGCCGTGTTCAGCACGGCGGGCCAGGAATGCGTGGCGGGTACGCGCCTGTTTGTGCAGCGCGCCGTCTACGACCAGGTGCTCGAGGGGCTGACCGCTAATGTGGGCAAGATGGTGGTTGACCACGGTTTCGCTGAGAAGGTGCATGTGGGCCCGCTCATCAGCGCCGAGCAGTTAGAGCGCGTGGCTGGCTACATTGATGAGGGCAAGAAAGCCGGCGCAGAAATTCTCGCCGGCGGTGAACGCCTTGGTGACGGCTTGAAGGATGGCTATTTCCTGAAGCCGACCGTATTCAGCTACTCGGACGACTCGCTGCGTTTGGTGCAGGAGGAAATCTTCGGCCCTGTGGCGGCTGTCACTGCATTTGATGACGAAGATGAACTGATTGCTCGTTCCAACGCTACTCAGTTTGGCTTGGCCGCAGGTGTGTGGACGCGTGACATCGGCAAGGCACACCGCTATGCCCACGCCGTGCAAGCCGGCACCGTGTGGATCAATGGCTACGGCATGATCGACCCAGCTGCGCCATTCGGCGGCTACAAGATGTCTGGCTTTGGCCGTGAGATGGGCAAGGAAGCGATTGATCTGTATACGCAGGTCAAGACGGTGTGGGTGAGTATAGAGTAATGGCCTACAAACCTAACCCGAATTCAGCATACCGAGTCAAGTTTGATTTTCGTGTTGATTTCACCAATGGGGGGCATGTTCAGGGCGAGGATTTCCTGCTTGACCTGGAAGCCAGTGAGGTTTCAGACGACGAGTTGAAGCAAATGATTGTAGAATCAATGAGCTTGGCCAAAGCTGGCCCAGTGGTCATCTCCAGGAAGGTTGTTATCGCCCGCAAGGATCTAGAATAGTATGTACGGCGCAGACGTAGAACAAATCGCCATCGAACTGAACGAAGACCCGCAGAAGCTGGCGGATTTCGAAGCGCGCATCGCCCGTGGCGAGAAGATCGAGCCGGGCGATTGGATGCCGGCCGAATACCGCCGCCAGCTGATCCGCATGATCAGCCAGCACGCCCACAGCGAAGTGGTGGGCATGCTGCCCGAAGGCGCGTGGATCACCCGGGCGCCTTCGCTGCGCCGCAAGCTGATCCTGCTTGCCAAGGTGCAAGACGAGGCCGGCCACGGCCAGTACCTCTACCATGCCGCCGAGACCCTGGGCGCCACGCGCGAAGAAATGCTCGATGCGCTGCTGGATGGCAAAGCCAAATACTCCAGCATCTTCAACTATCACACCACCACTTGGGCAGACAATGGGGCGATTGGCTGGCTGGTGGATGGCGCCGCCATCCTCAACCAGACCATGCTGGCGCGCTGCTCCTACGGCCCATACTCACGTGCCATGGTGCGTATTTGTATGGAAGAGAACTTCCACCGCAAGCAGGGCCAGGAAATGATCATCCTGTATTCGCAGGGCACGCCCACGCAGCGCGCTATGGTGCAAGATGCCATCACGCGCTGGTGGTGGCCCACGCTGATGATGTTCGGCCCGCATGACGCCGATAGCCCTAACAGCGGCGTGCTTATTCGCTGGGGCATCAAGACCCGCACTAACGACGAGCTGCGCCAGGACTTCATCAACCAACTCGTGCCAGACCTGCAGGCCTGCGGCATCGTATTGCCCGACCCGGACCTGTACTATGACGAAGCATCTGGCAACTGGCGCACCGGCCCCATCAACTGGGATGAATTCTGGGCGGTGCTCAAGGGCAACGGCCCGGCCAATGCCGAGCGCATGGCCGCCCGCCGCCAGGCGCACGCCGACGGCGCCTGGGTGCGCGAGGCGGCCGCGGCCTATGCGGCAAAAAGTCAGCTTCAATGATGAATGCAGAAGTCAGAATTTTGAAATTCACCCACTTCCGCATTCGGACTTCTGCATTCTTACTTGTTTTTGCCTCTGACTATGTCTGATACGCAATGGCCCCGCTATATGGTCTTCCAGCAGGAAGGCCCAGACCAGCCTGTAGTCCACAACGGCACCATCCACGCCCCGGATGCTGAGCTGGCCATGCTCAATGCGCGTGATGTCTTCGTACGCCGGCCGGAAGCGGTGCAGTTGTGGGTGGTGTTAGCGGATGTGATATTCACCCAGACGCAAGAGGAATTGTCCAAGGCAGAACCAGTCGACCAGTCGACCAGTCAACTAGTTGACTACCACGTCTTCGCCAAATTCGCCCAACAGGCCCAGTGCCGCCAGGTGGGGCAAGTGCAAGCCAGCTCGCCGCAGGCCGCGGTGCAAGCTGCCATTGCCACTTTTGCAGATAAGCAGCCCCTGTGGTGGTGGGTGTTCCCGGTGAGTGCCGTGCACAAGAACGAGAGCAGCGAGGCTGACCCCATGTTCTCGGCGGCGCGCTACAAGACCTTCAAAGACCAGGCGGAGTATCCAGTAGTTACCATGATGCGTGAACTACGCAATAAAGCAAACCACGAAGACACGGAGAGCACAAAGTGAAAACCTTTGTGAACCAAGAGTTTCCTTTGTGGCCTTTGTGCCTTTGTGGTGAGGAGTAATGGAGCAGACACATCAGTACGCCCTGAGTGGCTACCTGATCGCCTTAGCCGATGACGAGCTCATCCTCGGCCATCGTGTTTCGGAGTGGACGGGGCACGCGCCTATCCTAGAAGAAGATATTGCCTTCGCCAACCTGGCCCTCGATGAGATTGGCCACGCTAAGCTTTGGTATGAGCTGGCGGCTGACTTGCTGGGTGAAGACAAGTACCGCTACCCTGACCAGTTGGTCTATTTCCGTGAGCCAGCTCAGTTCCGCAATCTACAACTGGTTGAGCTGCCCAAAGGCGATTGGGCCTACAGCACGCTGCGCCAGTATCTCTTCGACGCTTTTGAGACTCTGCGCCTGGGGGCGCTGAGCCAGAGTCCCTATACGCCGCTGGCTGAGATTGCCGCCCGCATTCGCACCGAGGAGCTCTATCATCTGCGCCATTCGCAGGCCTGGATTCCGCGCCTGGCGCTCGGTACCGAGGGGAGCGCGCACCGCATGCAGGCCGCGCTGGATACGCTGTGGCCGTACGCTCAGGCGCTGGCCGCGCCGCTGCCCGGTGAGCAAGACCTGCATGCGGCCGGCATCGTGCCCAGCAGCGCCGCGCTGTTTGCGCGCTGGCGTGCGGAGGTTGAGCAGTTCTTGACGGGTGCTGGCTTGCAAGTCAATCTCCACTTTCCGATCTCTGATTTGAGCCGTATCTCACACTCCCAGCACTTTCCCGCGCTGATTCACGATCTGCAAACCGTGGCGCGCCTTGACCCAGAGGCGACTTGGTGATCCGTCTGCATTCTCTAATCCTGTTTCGTTTCAGTTAGCTTCACAATGGAGTGATGCACGTTTCTTCCCGCCCAACCCAAGCCGAACTTTGGTCTGCGCTCAGCGAAGTGCCCGACCCTGAGATGCCTATCGTGAACTTGGTCGAGCTCGGCATTGTGCGCTCGGCTGAGTGGCATGCAGACCAGCTGGTGATCACCATCACGCCCACTTTTGCCGCCTGCCCGGCCTACGCTGTCATCGACGAGAGCATCCGCCAGCGCTTGCAGGCGGCCGGCGTTGCCGATGTGGATGTGCGCGTGCAGCACAGCCCCGCCTGGACCACGGAATGGATGACCGCAGCAGCGCGTAGCAAACTGCAAGCCGCCGGCCTGGCGCCGCCGCCGCGCCATTACGGCAATGTCATCCAAGTGTTGATGGAGCCGGTGGCGTGCCCGCGCTGCGGCTCGCACAACACCACGTTGCAGAACAACTTTGGCACTACCCCCTGCCGCATGATTTACACTTGTGTGGATTGCAAAGAACCGTTTGAGATGTTTAAACCCTTGTGAGGGTGAACAGTGATGGGTGAAGAAGAGATCAGAGAATAGAGATTGCTCTTCTACCTAGCAATCTCCAATCTCTATTCTCGTCTACCTGTTCACTGCTCCCTGCTCACGAATCACTCACCCAAGGAGCCTTATGTCCAAACTCGTCGCCCTCTACAAACAGCCCGAAGACCCCGCTGCCTTTGACAAAGCCTATTTCGAGACCCATCTGCCGCTCATTGATAAAGTGCCTGGCTTGCAGAGCAAGCAAGTCACGCGCTTCACGCGTGCGCTGGTGGGGGATGGCTACTACCTGATGGCTGAGATGCATTTCGCCGATGTGGACGCGCTCAAAGCTGCAATGAAGAGCCCTGAAATGGCCGCCGCTGGCGATAACCTCGACTCGTTCGCAAAAGGGCTCTACAGCCTCGCCTTCGCTGAGGATGAATAGTCATGGCGTGCGGCTGTAACAGCCTGTCCTTTGCCGAAAACGAGTAGGCCCGTGCCGCACACCAGCATTCACCCGCCTGAACTCTTCGATGCGCGTCGCTCCGGCTTTGCCCAGGTGGTGGTGACCGAGGGCAAGCGCACCGTCTATCTCTCCGGCCAAGTGGCGTGGGGGCCAGAGCGCACCATTGTGGGAGTGGGTGATTTTGCTGCCCAGGTAGACGAAGCCTTCAAGAACCTAGGCCACGCCATGCATGCCGCGGGCGGCGGCCTTGCCGATGTCGTCTCTTTGCGCATCTACATTGTGCAGACGCACATGGCGGAGAACGCCGCCGTGCGCGATGGACTGCTCAAATACTTCCCGGGCGAGAATCCACCGGCCAGCACTTGGATCGGCGTGGCAGGCTTGGCCCACCCTGATTTTTTGATTGAGATTGAAGCGATAGCTGTCTTGAATTAGAGTGTAGTGAAGTTGACCAATCGACCAATCAACCAGTCAACCAGCCCATTGGGTCGATAGAATTCCTGCATGCGCACCGTAAGCGAGCATCGTGAATATCTGCGCCAGCAAGCTGCCCAGCTGCCCAACCCCGCGGCAGGCTTCTTTGGCCCCGGCAGCATGGCCTGGCAGCTTAACCGTGAGGCGCTGCTGGGCCTGGTGGTGCTGCGCGCCCTGTTTCTGCAGGTGGCGCACCCCAAAGTAGCTCAAGGTGTGGCCGAACACAGCGACTTTCGCCGCCGTCCGTTCGCCCGCGCTCTGGCCACTCTGCGCGCCCAGCAAACCATCGTCTTCGGCTCGGCCGAGGAGGCCAGTGATGCGTTGCTACGCATCTATGCGCGCCACACGGCCGTGCGCGGCGCAGGCTATGAAGCCAATGACCCTTCGCTGCTCTTCTGGGTGTATGCCACGCTCATCGATTCTATGCTCTTCGCCTATCGCACCTTCCTGCCAGACCTTACGCCCGGGCAGTGGGCCGCCTTCTACGAAGAGGGCAAACTCTTCGGCCGTCTGATCGGCATCCCCAGCGAGCTGGTGCCAGCCACCAAGGCAGACTTTGAGGCCTGGATGCATGCTGCCCTGCAGCCGGGCAGCGAGATTGGCGTCTCGCCCGCCGGCTATGAGATTGGCCGCTCATTGCTGCGCATGCCAGTAGCGTTATTCCAGCCGCTCACCGCGTTCATCGCCGCCGGAACCCTGCCACAGCGGCTGCGTGCCGAGTTTGGCCTGGGGTGGGGTGCTGGCCGCCAGCGCTTGTTTTTCACATTGGCTGGCATGCTGCGCCGCTTGATGCCCTACACGCCAGATATTCTGCATGTGGCGCCGAGTTATTGGCTGGCCCTGCGGCGTAGCCGATCTGGCTGACCCGATCTGCTGATTGAGATGAGGCCATTGCAGAATGGCTTCGTAGCAAAAGACTGTGCTATTCGTTTGCTATCCTTGACAGATAGAATCTGCACAAATACTGAAATTTGGTTTGGAGGTCATGTTGGATATGGAGTTCTTATTCGCTTCTGGCTCTTGCGTAATTGGTTTGGTCGTCATTGCCGGTTTTTTCATCGTTAGCCGCGGGATTCGTCTGATCTACGAATACGAGCGCGGTGTTGTCTTCAATCTGGGTAAGTATGCTGGCATGCGTGAGCCTGGCCTCACCTTGATCGTTCCCATTGTGCAGAGCTTGCGCAAAGTAGACATGCGCATCAAGACCGCGGATATTCCCCGCCAAGAAGTAATGACCAAGGACAACATTCCGATGTTGGTCAACGCAGTGGTCTACTTCAAAGTGGTAGATCCCGAAGCGGTCATCATCAAGATCGAGGATCACGTCTTCGCCGTGCGCCAGTACACCCAGGCGGCTCTGCGCGATGTGATCGGTAACAGCGAAATGGATGCCGTGCTCACCGAGCGCGAGCAGATCGCCGAATCGATCAAGACCATCGTAGATGCCGAGACCATCGGGTGGGGCGTGGATGTTGAGTCGATCAAGATCCAGGAAGTCGAGCTACCCGCTGAGATGAAGCGCGCCATGGCCAAGCAGGCCGAAGCCGAGCGTGAACGCCGCGCCATGATCATCGCTTCGCAGGGTGAGTTGACTGCCTCTGAGAACCTGAGCAAGGCCGCTGCCCAGCTGGCCCAAAGCCCCGGCGCGTTGCACCTGCGCACGCTGCAAACCATCCGTGACATCGCCTCAGATCCGTCTGAGAAGATTGTGCTCTTCATGCCCTCAGATCTGGGCGAAGTGGCCAGCAAACTCGCCGGCAAGAAGTAGGCCTTGGCTGAGCGCAGACTGGATCACCGCCAGCGCTACCTCCAGATCGCCTTCAACTACGATCTGGGCATGGCACTCAGCGTGATTCCAAAACTACCGCGCAGTGAGCGCATCCTCATCGAGGCGGGCACGCCCTTCATCAAACGCGAGGGTATGCGCGGCCTGCGTGCCCTGCGCGGCCTGTGGCCGGGCCACCTCATCGCTGACATCAAGACCAGCGACGGCGCCGCCGGCGAGGTGCAAATGGTGCGCGATGCGGGCGCAGATGGCATCACCGTGCTGGGCAACGCCCCCACGGAGACGCTGGACCTGTTCGTGCGCGAGTGCGATGGCCTGAACCTCATCTCCTTCGTGGATTTGTTGGGTGTCGTCGATCCGCTGGATGTGCTGCGCCCTATGCGCACGGCCCCGGACGTGCTCGTGCTGCATAAAGGCCGCGATGAAGAGACCACACGTGGCAAAGTGATCGAATATCGCCATGTCAATCGCATCCGCAGCAAGTACGATGTCAGCATTGCTGCTGCGGGCGGTGTAGATTTGGATCAGGCGCGCAGCGCTATCTTCAATGGCGCCAACATCGTTGTCGTCAACCTGGTGCGCCCGGGCGATCCATGGCAGGGCATCTCTACCAATGAGGATATCGGCGCCATGGCGCGCAAATTCCTCGAGACGATTGAGTAGCTGATGCAAGGATGAAAGATAAGGGATGAAGGATGAGAGAGTCTCCAGCGATGGAGGCTCTTTTTGATCTGTCATTCCGAACCCCGAGCAAAGCGAGTGGGTGAGGAATCCTTTAGGTCATTGCAAACTGAGTTGGTTTCTTTGACCTAAAGGATTCCTGCGCTGGAAAGCATAGCGGTTCGGCCTGCGGCTCGTTCGGATGACGTAGGGTCTTTGTCTTGTGGCGAAGCAATTCTGACCTTATTTGCAAATCGTCTTGGGGATTGCTTCGTGCGGCTTCGCCGCTCTCGCAAAGACGGCTAGTCATTCCGAGCCCCGAACGAAGCAAGTAGGTAAGAATCCTTTTGGGTATTACAAGTTTAGGCTGGTTATTTTTGACCTAAAAGAAGTCATCTTGGAATCACAGGGGTCATTGCCCAAATTAAGCGCCTAGAGAAGCGTTACTCGGCGCAGCCGAGTAACTTCTCTAAAGCCAGGCTTCGCTTGGCTAAGTGCCCAACCACTGCGCCGTTGCGCGCGGCAGGTCATCCAGCCGGCCCTTGCGCAAGGTGCAGGGTGGCAGCGAATCGATGAACAGGGCGCCATATTGCTTGGTCAGTAGGCGCTTGTCGAAGATAGCTACCACGCCGCGGTCATACTGAGTGCGTATCAGGCGGCCAAAGCCCTGGCGGAAGCGCAGAATGGCCTCAGGCACCTGGTATTCGTAGAAGGGGCTTTCAAAGGTCTCTGAGCGCGCCGCCACCAGCGGGTCACTCGGTACATCGAAGGGCAGGCGCACGATGGCTACTACAGAGAGCGCATCGCCGGGGATATCGACGCCTTCCCAGAAGGCACGCGTGCCCAGCAGCACGGCGGCCTTGCTGTTCTTGAAATTCTCCAGCAAGGCATGCGGCGATGCGCCCTCGCCTTGCTCATACAGCTCGATGCCCGCCTGGCGCAGCGGCCCGGCAATGGCGCGTGAGGTGCGCCGCAGCTGCTCATAGGAGGTGAACAGCGCCAGCGTACGCCCGTTGGCAGCCTTGGCCAGCTCGATCAGGCCGCGTTCCACGCTGGCCTGATAGGCGTGGCGCTCGGCAGGCTCGGGCATATCCTCCACCAGATAGAGCATCGCCGCGCTCTCGTAGTCGAAGGGTGAGCCCAAGGCCAGCTCCTCGGCCTCGATGGCGTGTAAGCGGCGCTTGATGTAATCAAACTCGCCAGCAGTCGTAAGCGTGGCCGAAGTGAGGATGGCGCTGGTCTTCTTGTGCCAGATGTGCTCTTCCATCAGCGCGCCCACGTGCAGCGGGGCTGCATTCAAAACGATGGTCTGGCGCTGGGGATTTAACTCGACCCAGTACACAATGTCTGGCTGCGGCTCAAACACCAGCGCTTGCAGTTGCTTGTTCAGGTCGCTCAGGCTGCGATAGCTGTTGCCAATGTTGCCCGCTAGATCCTCCAGCTCTTCCACACCCTGTGCGCCGATGTCTTTCATGCCGCGCTGTATCTGTTCGATCGTGCCCAGCAACGGTTGCAGCAATAACTGGGCATCTTCCCAGGCAGTTTCCACTTGCAGCCAGGCGGGTAGGGTGCGCGTACCCTCAACGATACGTTCTTGGTGCGTGTAATCACCCTGCGGCAGCGCCTCACGTTGCTCATTGAGGAAATGCAAAATGGCGCTGAAGACGCGCGTGAGCAGGTTCTGGAATTGGAAAGCGCGGTCGGTGGCGTCTTCTACCAGCGTCTCCAGCGCAGCGCGCTGGGTGGGTTGCAGCGCTTGCTGCCCGACGACCAATAGACGGCCCAGCTGGCCGGAGCGGCTTCCGCCCAGTTCCTTCAGTATGCGCTCCACTTCTGGCTGCGTGAGGCGGAAGCTGAGCGCGCTGGTGGTGGCCGCTTCTATATGGTGCGCTTCGTCGACCACCAGATACTGATACTCCGGCAGTACGCGGTTGCCGGTGGCCACGTCGGCCAGCAGCAGGGCGTGATTGACCACCACCAGGTGTGCATTCTCGGCGGCCTGGTAGGCGCGGTGGAAGGGACAGATGCCGCCCATGCGCACCACGCAGGTCTCGCCGCCGCAGTTTTCGTCTGCGGCCGAGATGCGTCCCCATACGGCGCGCTCGCCAGCGCCGTTGAGATTGAGTTCGCCGCGGTCGCCGGTCTGCGTGCTCTCCAGCCACACCAGCACCTTGGCCAGCACGCGCAGCTCCTCGGCGTTCTCTGGCCCGCGGCGGCGCAGCGCCATCAGGCGGCGTGGGCACAGATAATTGTTGCGTCCTTTGAGTACCACGGTTTGCAGCGGCTGCCCGAGGGCGCGCTGCAGATCAGGAATATCTTTATGGATCAACTGGTCTTGCAGGTTGATGGTGTTGGTGGAGATCACTACGCGTGTATCGTTCTGCAAGGCAAACAATGCCGAGGGCAACAGATACGCCATCGATTTGCCCGTTCCGGTGCCAGCTTCTACCAGCAGGTGATGACCTTCACTGAGCGCACTGCCCACAGCACGCAGCATCTCCACTTGCTGGCTGCGATGCTCAAAGTTCTCAAAGTTGCTGGCCAGGCCGCCGCCTGGCTGCAGTAGGCTGGCGGCTTCTTCAAGGTCCAGCGGCTGCGGTTCTTCGGGCTCACCATGGCGCGGGCGCGTGCTGGCGCCGGGGGCCGCGCGCTCCGGGCGCACAAAGATCGGGCCGCGTGCCCCAAAGCTGCTGCTGGGTGCGGTTTCGCCGCTGCGCTGGCGCAGTGCATAGCGGAAGGCCAGCTCGCCACCCCAGGCCTGGCTCTCTGCCAAGCGCGTAATTTCGGCCAGCAGCTCCAGCGGCATCTGCAGCATACGCTCGTACAGCTTGGCGTACACCGCTTGCGTCACCTTGGCATCATCCAGGGCGCGGTGGGTGGCAGGGTGGGCGACATTGAGCTGCTGGCCCAGCGCACCGAGGTTGTAGCGCCCGGCGCCGGGCATCAGCACAGCGGCCACGTCGTAGGTATCAATCGAGTCGTTATAGCGGAACAGGTTGTGGCGGCGCAGGAAGCTCAGGTCAAAGGAGATGCGCTGGCCCAAAATGGGGGCCTCGCCAACGAAAGCAGCCAGCGATTCGGCCACATCGCGCATACTGGGCGCCTGGCGCACCATGTTGTCGTTGATACCGGTGAGCTGGGTGATGAAAGGGGGGATACGCCGCCCGGGGTTTACCAGGCTGTGCCACTCGCCTTCAATACGCTGGCCATCAAAGCGCACAGCCCCAATCTCAATAATGGCATCTTTTTGTGAATCGATTCCAGTGGTTTCGATGTCCAAGGCGACAATGCTGGGCATTCAGTCAGTATAACATCTGTTCTATTGTGTCGTTAGCCACCGGACAGCCTTGCCACCCGGCAGGTTGGTAATATAATCGCCCTTCGTGTCTGTAGCCAAGACGGGGCCACGGTGGTTCCCAGGATGCGGGCGTGGAGTTTATCAACATGAAAGACCATACAGATAAGAAGTTGGCTGAGATCGCCCGCCAGGACGATCATATTTCCTACAAAAAAGTGGGTCACATCCCCAAGCGGGGGTTTTGGCACTGGTTCTTTGGCCGGCCACTCGCCTCGGCCGATGCAGACCACCAGACCATCGGCAAGGCTGTTGGCTTGGCGGTCTTTGCTTCGGACGCGCTTTCCTCCACCGCCTACGCCACGCAAGAAATTCTTGTCATCCTTGCGCTGGCTGGCATGGGCGCGCTGCAACTGTCTGTGCCGCTCTCATTTGTGATTGTGGCTTTGTTGATCATCGTCACAGTTTCGTACGAGCAGATCATTCACGCCTATCCCAATGGCGGTGGCGCCTACATCGTAGCGCGCGAGAACCTCGGCGAATGGCCTGCACTGGTGGCTGCAGCCTCGTTATTGATGGACTATGTGCTGACTGTGGCTGTGTCCACGTCCTCGGGTGTGGCCCAGCTGGTATCCGCTGTACCTGTCTTGCTGCCATTTCAAATTGAAATTGCACTCGTAATGGTCTCGTTGATCACCTTGGTGAACTTGCGCGGTGTGCGCGAGTCGGGTGCCATCTTCTCCGTGCTGGCGTATGCCTTCATTCTGTTGCTGTTCGGCACCTTGGCGGTGGGCTTCATGAAGTACTTCACTGGCAGCCTGCCGATGGTGATTGACCCGCCGGAGATGGAAATGCTCGGCGAGGCGGCGCCACTGACTGTGTTCCTGGTGCTACGCGCCTTTGCCAACGGTACAGCTGCGCTTACAGGTATCGAAGCCATCTCCAATGGCATCACGGCCTTCAAGCAGCCGCGCAGCCGCAATGCGGGCATCACTTTGGTGTGGATGGCTGGCATTCTTAGCGTGCTGTTCCTGGGCATCACGTTTTTGAGTCATCACATTGGCGCGGTGCCTTCAGAGTTTGAAACTGTCATCTCGCAATTGGTGCGCACTGTGTTCGGTGGGCGTGACTTGCTCTACTACCTGGCTGTCGGCGCCACTACCATCATCTTGTTCATGGCGGCCAACACTGCCTTCGCTGGCTTCCCGCGCCTCGGTGCGCTAGTGGCAGGCGATGGCTTCCTGCCGCGCCAACTCAGCTACCGCGGCAGCCGCCTGGTGTACTCACGCGGCATCGTGGTGCTGGCGCTGGTGGCTTCGCTGTTGGTGGTCGTGTTTAGAGCGCGCGTGTCTGGCTTGATCCCCCTATATGCCATTGGCGTGTTCTTGTCCTTCACACTTTCGCAGGCTGGTATGGCGCGCCGCTGGTGGAAGGTTGGCAAGCTCAAGCCGGTCAAGGGCAAGAAGAAAAAACCGGCTGTGCAACCGCATGGCGAGATACTCACTTACGAGCCGCACTGGGCAGCCAAGATGCTCATCAATGGCTTTGGCGCCATCTGTACTGGCATAGTCATGCTTATCTTTGCGGTCACCAAGTTTCAAGAGGGCGCCTGGTTGGTGCTGGTGCTGCTGCCGTTCCTCATGGCTGGTTTCATTGCCGTGCACAATCACTATAAGGATCTGGCCCAGCATCTCACCCTGGATGGCTACAAGTCCCCTGCGCCGATCAAGCATCAGAAGGTAATCATGCCCATCTCGGGTGTGCACCGCGGCACCCTGAGTGCGCTGCGCTACGCGCAGTCGCTCAGCAAAGATGTGACGGTGTTGCATGTGGCCGTGGATGCCGAGGCTGGCGAACGTGTGCTGCTCAAGTGGCAGAAGTGGGCGCCGGAGGTCAATCTCGTTGTGCTCGGTTCTCCCTATCGTTTGCTGCTCGAGCCCATTCTAAGTTATGTAAAGACGATTGCTGACAACCGCAAACCCAATGAGATTGTTACTGTGGTGGTGCCTGAGTTTCTACCGCGGGTGTGGTGGCACAGTTGGCTGCACACGCGGGCCGCGCAACTGCTGCGTATGAAGTTACTCTTCACCAACGGTGTAGTCGTTGTAGAAGTACCCTACGTGGTTGACTAAAACAAAAAAAGCGGAGCCTCGGCTCCGCTTTTTTATGCGAGTGTGGGGGCGAACACTTCAGCCAGCATGCAGCGTGCGCTGCCGCCGCCGATCTGCTCGATGAGGTCTATCTTGACCGGCAGCAGCTCTCCGTAGGCAGCCAGCTGCTCACGCTGCTGGGCGGTGAATGCCTCATAGGCCCTCTGCGACATCACAATCAGCCGCTCGCCCGCCGTGTTCTTGACGTGCAGAATGTTGGCGGTGAAGTTGTATACCTGCTCGAGGGTCACAGCGATCAGCTCACGTTCGTGAGCGATCAATTTGCTTTCCAGCCGGGCGCGCTCGGCCTCGCCTTTTACAGCCTCCATGCAGCACACCGCAAAGCCTTCGCCGATACTCAGCATCACATTGGTGTGATAAATGGGCAGGCTGTCCTTGTCATAGGCGTGGAAGAACACGCCTTCGTAGCCCATGGCCTGGCACCAGGCATCGAAAGCTGCCCGCGTGGTGCGCGGCGAAGCCATGGCGAAGGCCACCCTGTTGGCACGGTCGAGCACTAGGCTGCCGGTGCCCTCGAGGATCTCGCCAGTTGCTTCCTGGGCGGAA
The DNA here is from genome assembly GCA_035446285.1 of Anaerolineales bacterium. Classification (GTDB taxonomy): domain Bacteria; phylum Chloroflexota; class Anaerolineae; order Anaerolineales; family UBA11579; genus JAMCZK01. The sequence goes on along the minus strand of DAOMSJ010000003.1, from coordinate 52,939 downwards.
AAGTCCACCGTTTCGTTGGGCCAGATTCCCGCGTCAGCCAGCAGGGTACTCAGCGCCTGCGCCTGGCGTTCGGCGCGGCGGTTGGGCGTGAGCATGGGATACAGAGCCAGCGTGCCATCCGCGTGCAGCGAGAACCAATTGTTGGGGAACACAGCATCCGGCGTGACCACGTCTGTACGCGAGGGCAAAACCAGCACCTTCACGCCGCGGGCGCGCAGGGCTGCCACCATGCCGTGGAACTCGGCCAGCGCAGCATCGCGCAGCGCCGCGGCGTCTTGCTGCGGCTGGTTTTGGAATACGTTGGTTTCTGCGGTTTCCGGGTTGTAGCCAAACTGGTCTGGGCTCACCATCACCACGGTATCGGTCAGTTGTGGGCTGCTTGTCATGTCCGCATGATAGTGTGGGGCAGGGCGAATGTCAAAGCCCTCACCCGATTGACTTCTGTTGAGCAGTTTTATGTTCTCCCCTCTCTCTAAGGGAGAGGGGAACGCAGCGAATCTGCGTGGGGTGAGGGTTGACAATACCGCCAGCAGCCACTATCCTCTAGCCATGCTGCAACAAGAAGCCTGCGCGGTCTTCTGCCCGGTCCCTAGCACGGCCACGTGCCTACCTCACCCTGCTTTGGGATAGTGCGCTGCTGCCCAGCGCGTGCGTTGCTTTGCAACGCAAGTAAGAATTGACCAACCTACGCCCCGAGCCTCTCGGGGCGTTTTGCTTTATGGCTATAGGAGATGAATTATGAAAATGAGTCACATGTTCGGCACCACCATGCGCCAGGCGCCTTCGGAAGCCGAAACCGCCAGCCACCAACTGCTCGTGCGCGCTGGCTTCATCCGCCAGCTTGGCGCTGGCATCTACTCGCTCATGCCGATGGGCAAACGCTCCATCGACAAGATCGAGAACATCATGCGCGCTGAGATGAACGCCATCGGCGGGCAGGAGTTGTTAATGCCGGTGGTGCACCCGGCTGACCTGTGGCAGGAGACCGGGCGCTGGTACCAGATCGGTGATGAGATGAGCCGCTTCAAAGACCGCAAAGAGCACGACATGGTGCTGGCCATGACCCATGAAGAAGTCGTGGCAGACTTGGCCCGCCGTGAGGTGCAATCCTACAAGCAACTGCCTATGCTGGTCTATCACATTCAAACTAAATGGCGCGATGATCCCCGCCCGCGCGCCGGCCTCATCCGCGTGCGTGAGTTCACCATGAAGGATAGCTATAGCCTGGATGCTGACGAGGCTGGGCTGGATGTCCAGTACCGCGCCCATTACCAGGCCTACTTCAACATTTTCCGCCGCGCCGGCCTGCCGGTCATCAGCGTGGGCGCTGATGTGGGCATGATGGGCGGCAGCCTGGCCCACGAATACATGTACCTCACTCCTGTCGGCGAGGACACGCTGGTGTTGTGCGATGCCTGTGGCTACCGCGCCAACCGCCAGATCGCTCGTGTGCGCAAAGAGCAGCCCGCCGCTGAAGCCGCGGCTGCGCTGGAGAAAGTGGCCACGCCCGCCGTCAGCACCATTGAAGCGCTGGCAAACTTCCTGAGCATTCCCAAGGCCAAGACGGCCAAGGCTGTGTTCATGACCGCCACCTTCAAGGGTGACGAGGGTGACAGCCAAAAGCTGGTCTTCGCTGTGGTGCGTGGTGATATGGAAGTCAACGAAACCAAGCTCACCAACGCCATCAAGGCGGCTGAGCTGCGCCCAGCGCACGAAGAAGAGATTCGCGCCATCGGCGCCGCGCCCGGCTACGCCTCGCCGATTGGCTTGCAAGGGGCGCTCATTGTGGTCGATGACCTCGTTGAGCAGTCCGCCAACCTGGTTGCTGGCGCCAATGAAGAAGGCTTCCACTACCTCAACACGAACTATGGCCGTGACTACAAGGCAGACATCGTGGCCGACATCGTGGCCGCCGAAGATGGCCATGCCTGCGTCAACTGTGGCAAGCCTGTGCGCACCTCGCGCGGCGTCGAGGTCGGCAATATCTTCAAGCTCGGCACGCGCTACTCGGCCTCGCTGGGCGCCAACTTCCTCGATGCCGAAGGCGCCGAGCGCCCGGTGGTGATGGGCTCCTACGGTATCGGCTCTGGCCGTATGCTGGCCTGCATCGCCGAGGAGCACAATGATGACAAGGGCCTGATCTGGCCCATCACCACCGCACCGTATGAGGTGCATTTGGTGAGCCTGCGCGGTGGTGAAGCGATTGCCGCCCAGCTCTACGAGGATCTACGCGCCGCAGGCCTGGATGTGCTGTTTGATGATCGTGACGAGTCACCCGGTGTGAAATTCAATGATGCTGACCTCATCGGCCTGCCCATTCGCCTCACTGTGAGCGAGCGCTCGCTGCAAGCGGGTGGCGTGGAGTTCAAGCTGCGCCGCGAGGCTGACCGCAGTATCGTGCCGCAGGCCGAAGCGGTGCGCGCCACGGTGGATGCGGTAGGCGCGCTGCTCGCCGAAGTCGAAGCCAGCGTCACGCCCGTACCGTTCGAGGACTAATGGCTAAGCGGACTGCATCAGTTGCGCTGGCGCTAGGCGGCGGCGGCACCAAGGGCATCACTCATCTGGGCGTTTTGCGCGCCGTGGAGCAGCAGGGCTTGCAGGTGGCCGCCATCGCCGGCACCAGCATCGGCGGCCTGGTGGCGGCGGTGTATGCCACCGGCCGCCCGCTGCATGAGATCATTCAGCGCGTCGCCAACCTGCAGCAGGGCACTCTCTTCCGCCGCGGCAGGGATACTGACAATGCCTTGCTCGGACTGGAAGGCGTGGCTGAGGCTCTGCTTGAGGTCATCGGCGAGAAGTGTTTCGAGGAGTTGCCTATTCCGCTGGCCGTCACCGCGGTCGACCTCCACACGGGGCAGGAGATGGTGCTGAGCAGCGGCCGCGTGCTTGATGCCGTGCTTGCTACCATTGCGCTGCCCGGCATCTTTCCGCCGCGCCACATTGATGGGCACACGCTCATCGATGGTGGTGTAAGTAACCCAGTACCGGTGAACATTGCCCGCCGTCTGCGCCCTGGCATTCCCGTCATTGCCTCCGTGCTTTCCGCGCCAGCGATGGCGGAGAAGCCGCTGCCAGTCACCAATCTATTGCCGCCCACGCCCGTGCTGAACCGTCTTTCCCAGTTTCGTCTGGCCAAAGCGCTCACGGTGTTCTCACAGGCCATGAACATCAACGGCCGCGTGCTCACCGAGCTGCGCCTGGATATTGAAAAGCCCGATGTGGTGCTGCGCCCAGACGTAGACCACATCGGCCTGCTCGACCCGATCGATGTCGAAGATTTTCTCGCCCGCGGCGAAGCCGCCGCCGCCGAGCTCAAGCTCGGCCCGGCGCTGCGGGCGCGTGCCTGGTGGCGCGGCGCGCTACCGCCAAAAGCGCCATGAAAGCGATAGCCCTGGCCTTGGGCGGCGGCGGCTCACGCGGTGGGGCGCACATTGGCGTTCTGCGTGCTCTGCAGCGTGAAAGCATTAGCATCGCCGCCGTGGCGGGCACCAGCATCGGCGCCCTGGTGGGTGCGTTGTATCTTGCCGGCCTCAACCCTGACGAGATCGCTGCCGCCTCGGCTGCCATGGAGCACAACCGCCTCTTCCGCCGCGGCCGCGGCGAGCAGGGCGATGGCTTCCGCGGCTTGAGCGGGATGCGCGTATTCCTTGAAGGCTTGCTGGGGCAGCGCACCATTGAAGAATTGCGCGCCCCGTATGCCGCCACCGCAGTGGACCTCAACACGGGCGCCAATGTGTTCCTGCGTTCTGGCCCGGTCGTGGATGCAGTGCTGGCCGCCATCGCTTTCCCCGGCGTCTTTCCGTCAACGGTAATATCCGGGCAGGCATTGGTAGACGGTGCTATCAGCAACCCGTTGCCGGTGGCGCTGGCGCGCAGCCTGGCGCCGCAGCTGCCCGTAGTGGCCGTGTCGCTCTCCGGCGGGCCGTTGAGCGCCAGCCAGCGCATCTCGGGCAATAGCGATCTCGCCGGTCTGGGCCAGCTGTCACTCCTGCGCCGTCTGCGCTGGGTGCGTGCCCTGGCTAATTTCAGCCGCGCCTTTGGCGTCACGCGTAAGAACCTGGAGGATGCCCGCATCCAACTGGAAAAGCCGGATTTGCTGCTCTTCCCGGCAGTGCGTGGCGTGCCCATGCTCAGCCGCGCCGATGTGCACGAGCTTGCCCGCCGCGGCGAGCAAGCTGTGGCCGAGGCGCTGCCCCAACTTCATGCTCTTTTCGAGGACTAATGCTCGCAGACTTACAAGATCTGAAAATTGACGGCTGGCACCTGAAATTCCATGAGCCTGCTGGCGATGGCCCACACAAGGTCATCCTGCTCGTCCACGGTTGGACGGGGGATGAGCACTCCATGTGGGTTTTCGCCCCGCGGTTGCCCAAGAACGCGCTGTTGATTGCTCCGCGTGCTCCGTATCCCTCCAACCATCCTGAGATTGCTGGCTACAGCTGGGTGCAGCAGCGCGCCGATGGATTCAGCACGCTGGACATGTTCGCTCCTGCCGTGGACGCGTTCGAGGCGTTGCTGCCCCAGCTCGCCGCACACTTCCCGCAGGCCGATTTTGCGAGCTTCGGCATGGCTGGTTTCAGCCAGGGCTCCGCCTTCAGCGTAGCCTATGCCGTGCGCAACGCGGCGCGCCTGCAGCGGCTGGCCATGCTGGCCGGCTTCCTGCCGGAGGCGAGCGAGGTGGCTTTGCCCGCCCTGGCCGGCAAGCCGGTCTTCATCGCCCACGGCACGCAAGACCAGACCGTGCCGGTGGCGCGCGCCTACGCCGCCCGAGACCAGCTCACCGCCGCCGGGGCGCAGGTGCGCTACTGCGAATCCGAAGTGGGGCACAAGCTCGGGGCCAATTGCGTGGCCGAGCTGGCAAATTTCTTTGCTTATAAGCTGCCGCAGATGAACGCGGATAAACGCTGATTTAAGACACACTCGCCGTCTTTGCGAGGAATTTGAAACAGGCGGCAAAGCCGCCTATCACAGACGAAGCAATCCCCATGAACGTTTAGGGGCAGCTTTGGGGATTGCTTCGCTAGCGCTGCTGGCGCAGCGCAAAGCTCGCAAAGACGTTCGGTGTATCTGCGTCCATCTGCGGCGTGGGCGTAGCCCACGCACATCTGCGGTTGAATCTTCCCCAATGTATAATCACCTCCATGACCGACGCCGCGCTCAAAGCCCAGCTTGAAGAGCTGCGCAACACCATCAACGAGCATAATTACCGCTATCACGTGCTCGATCAGCCCTCCGTCTCAGACGCTGAATACGATAAGTTGCTCAACCAGCTGCGTGCCATCGAGACCGAGCACCCTGAATGGATCACGCCCGATTCGCCCACCCAGCGGGCTGGCGCCGAGCCCTCTCCCAAGTTTGCCAAAGTAGCCCATCCCGCGCCCATCCTCAGCCTGGGCAACGCCTTTGACGAGGCCGATCTGCGCGCTTGGCTTGAGCGCATCAGCCGCCTGGATGAGCGCGTGCGCAAGGCCACCTTTGTGGCCGAGCCCAAGCTGGATGGTCTCAGCGTGGTGCTGCATTATAAGAATGGGTTGTTCGTGCAGGGGGCTACACGTGGCAATGGCGAGGTCGGCGAAGACGTCACCGCCAACCTGCGCACGCTGCGCAAGTTGCCGCTACGCATCCCTGCTGCGGCCGATGGCCCCAAGCCGCCAGCAGACCTGTTCGTGCGCGGTGAAGTGTTCTTCTTCAAGAAAGATTTTGAAGCGCTTAACAAGCGCCAATCAGAAAGTGGCGAGCGCATCTACCAGACAGCGCGCAACACCGCAGCTGGCACCCTGCGCCAGCTCGACCCGAGCATTACCGCTTCGCGGGCCCTGACCTTTTACGTCTACAATATCCTCGCCGCCGATGGCGCAGTGCCCACCACGCAATGGGAGACGCTGCAATATCTGGCTGAACTTGGTTTCCCCACTGCCCCCGAGTCACGCGTCTGTGATGACATCGAAGACGTGGTGGCCGCATACAAAGAGTGGGGCGCAGCGCGCGATGCCTTGCCGTACGAAGTAGATGGCATGGTGGTCAAGCTCAATGACCTTGGGCTGTATAACGACTTGGGTGTGGTGGGCAAAGACCCGCGTGGCGCCATTGCCTATAAGTTCCCCGCGCTTGAGGTGACCACCAAGCTGCACGATATTGGCGTCAACGTTGGCCGTACCGGCGTACTCACCCCGTATGCCATGCTGGAGCCGGTAGAGATTGGCGGCGTGATCGTCAAGCAAGCCACGTTGCATAACTTTGATTTCATTGCTGAGAAAGATATCCGCATCGGTGACCGCGTGCTGCTCAAGCGCGCTGGCGATGTCATCCCCTATGTCATCGGCCCGGTGCTCTCTGAGCGCGCCAAGAACGCCAGGAAATACAAGCCGCCACAGGCCTGCCCGGTGTGTGGTGAGCCGGTCGAAACCGTAGAAGATGAAGTGGCCTGGTATTGCGTCAATGCCGCCTGCCCGGAGCAGATCGTGCGCAATGTCGAGCATTTTGTGGCCGTGTTGGATGTGGTTGGCCTGGGCGAGAAGATCGTTGCCCAGCTCAATGCCGCTGGCATGGTCAAAGACGTGGCTGACCTGTTCACGCTCACGCGTGACGACCTGCTCAGTTTGGAAGGTTTTGCTGACAAGAAGGCCGATAACCTGCTCGCTTCCATTGAAGTCGCCCGCAGCCGTTCGCTGGCGCAGCTGATCTATGCGCTGGGCATCCGCGGGGTGGGTGAGGTGATGGCTGGCGCGTTGGCGGCCAAGTATCGTGACCTTGACCAGCTGGCCGCAGCCAGTACACAAGATATTGACGATATCGAGGGCATTGGCCCCAGCATTGCTGAGGCCATCACCGATTGGTTCGCCCAATCCAGTAATCAAGCCGTGCTTGCCAAACTCAAGCAGGCTGGCGTCTGGCCGCGCAGCGAGCCGCGCAAAGCGCCCAGCGGCCCGCAGCCGTTTGCGGGTCTCACCTTCGTGGTGACCGGCACGCTGCCCACCTTCAGCCGCAAGGATGCCAAAGACTTCATCGAGTCCTTTGGGGGCAAGGTCACCGATTCGGTCAGCAAGAAGACCAGCTATCTGGTAGTGGGTGAGGATGCCGGCTCCAAGTTGGACAAAGCGCGTGAACTGGGCGTACAAATTCTGGATGAAGCTGCGTTAAAACGGCTAGCTCAACAAACCTGATTTTCGAGGAGACTTTTCGATGAATTTTCCGCTGACCCTGTCCTTCAAAATTCTCGCCTTGGCGTCGCAGATCAATGTCCAGGACGCAGGTGGCACCAGCATTGCCTACGTCAAGCAAAAGCTGCTCAAGCTGCGTGAGGACATTGATATCTTTGCTGACCAGAGCCAAACCAACCTGCTCTACAACATCAAAGCCGACCGCGTGATTGATTTCTCTGCGCGCTACACCTTTACAGATGGTTCTGGTAAGGTCTTGGGTTTTATCAAGCGTCAGGGCATGCGCTCGCTCTGGAAGGCCAACTATCACATCTTTGATGCGGCTGAAAAGCACATCATGTCCATCAATGAAGAAAACGGCTGGGTCAAGATCTGGGATTCGCTGTTTGGTGAACTTCCAGTGATCGGCATGCTCAGTGGCTACCTCTTTCACCCGGCTTTTCTTGTTACCGATCCAGCCGGAACACAGTTGGCACGCCTTGAGAAGCAGCCCGCCTTCTTTGAGGGCAAGTTCCAGCTCGATAAACGAGATGCACTCAAGGCCGGGGATGAAACCCTTGTGCTGCTCAGTGTGCTGATGATGACGCTGCTGGAGCGGGCGCGTGGCTAGCGCCCAATCCTCAGACTCAATGCCGTTTTCAGGCGCGCTGGCTTGCGTTGACAGCGTGTGCCGGGTGAGCTAAACTGACCCCTCGCAAAGGAACACGAATGACCCCACCACGCCTCGAAGACGCAATCAGTAAACGCATAGACGGCTTTGCCGAGCGCATTCGCCTGCTCAAAGAAGCCGGTCTCTACTATTACAACCAGCCCATCAGCGAGATGCTGGATGAATCCAAAGTAAAGGTGCGTGGCCGCATCATGCAGATGTACGCCTCGTACAGCTACCTCGGACTGATTGGCCACCCGCGCATCAACGCCGCCGCCAAGGCTGCCGTTGACCGCTACGGCACCGGTACGCACGGCGTGCGTACGCTGGCCGGCACGCTGGATGTGCACAATGAGCTGGAAGAGACGATTGCCAACTTCAAAGGCGCCGAGACGGCCATCACATACACCTCGGGCTACGCCACTAACCTCACCGTGGTTTCCACGCTGCTGGGCCGTCATGATTACGTCTTCTCAGACCGCCTGAACCATGCCAGCATCGTAGATGGCTGCATGATGTCTGGCGCTAAGTTCGTGCGCTTCAAACACAATGACCTCAACGACCTCGAGCGTGTGCTCGAAGAGGCGCCAGCCTCCGCCGCCAAGCTCATCATCGCCGATTCCGTGTTCAGCATGGATGGCGACATTATCGATCTGCCGCGCATCGTTGAGCTCTCCCGCAAGCATCATGCCTGGCTGATGATCGATGAGGCGCACTCGATTGGTGTGCTGGGTAAGACCGGCCGCGGCATCGAGGAGCACTACGGCATGGAAGGTGTCATCGACATCAAGATGGGTACCCTCAGCAAAACCATCCCCTCGGTGGGTGGCTATGTTGCCGGCAACCACGACATGATCAACTACCTGCGCCACGCCAGCCGCGCCTACATCTTCTCGGCGGCACTGCCTCCGGCCCAGGCCGCGGCAGCCAACGAGGCCTTCAAGGTGATTTTGGACGAGCCCTGGCGCATCGAGAAGCTGACGGCCAACGGCACACAGTTCATCAAGGGCTTGCAGAGCCGTGGCTTTGACACCATGCTCACCGAAACGGCCATTGTGCCGGTGCTGTGTGGCGAGGATGACCTGGCCTATGCGCTCACGCGCAACGTGCAGGAGCGCGATATCTTCGTGCTGCCGGTGGTCTCCCCGGCGGTCGAGCAGGGCAAGGCGCGCCTGCGTGCCACCGTCACCGCCGCACATGAGTCCGCTGACATTGAGCGCGCGATGGACATCATCGCCGAGGAAGGCAAAAAGCTCGGCGTTTTGAAGTAGAATAAGTGTTCGCCTAATTAGCAAAAAGCCGTTGCGAAGCAACGGCTTTTTTATTCGTGAGACAAAAATGAAGAAAGCAGAAAAGAAAAAAGTCTTTTATTGGCTGCTGGGTAACAACCTGGTGGCTTCGATTACCAACAGCACGGTGTGGTTCGCCATCATCTTCTTCGCCTACCTGGAAACCCAGTCCGTCCTGGTCAACTCCGTGTTGGGCGGTCTGTATCTGGTCGTCGTGTCGATTTCCGGGTTTTGGCTTGGCTCGCTGGTAGACCACAGCAAAAAGAAGAGCATCATGTTGGCCTCCAGCGCCTTCTCGCTGCTCATGTATAGCCTCTGTCTTGGCTTGTATCTCACCGCGGCACCCGGTGAGTTCGCCAGCCTGGAGAGCGTGCGCCTGTGGGCCATGGCCGTGCTGGCATTGCTGGGCTCCATTGCTGGCAATCTGCGCTCCATCGCCATGCCCACGCTGGTGACGCTGCTGTTCGCCCCCAAAGAGCGCGAGCGCGCCAATGGCTTGGTAGGCACCATCTTTGGCGTATCCATCCTCACCACCTCGGTCATCAGTGGCTTGCTGGTCGGCCGTGCTGGCATGCAGTGGGTCTTCCTGTTCGCCATCCTGCTGACTTTGATAGCCATCGCACACTTGTGGACCATCAAGGTGCCAGAGAATGAGATCGTGCATGTGGAAGGGGCATCCAAGTCAGTCGATCTGCGCGGCACTTACAAGCTGGTGGCGGGCGTGCCTGGCTTGCTCGCCCTAATTCTCTTCACCACCTTCAACAACCTGCTGGGCGGCGTGTTCATGGCGCTGATGGATGCCTACGGCCTGTCCATGATGTCCGTGGAGGCCTGGGGCTTGCTGTGGGGCGTGATCAGCTCAGGCTTCATTCTCGGTGGTCTGTTGATCGCTCGCTTCGGCTTGGGCGGCAAGCCGCTGCGTGCTTTGTTCGGCGCCAACCTGGTGATCTGGTTTGTGTCTGCTTTGTTTACTATCCAGCCTTCGATTGCGTTCCTGGCCGTTGGCTCGCTCATCTATATCACAGTGGTGCCGTTCATTGAGGCGGCGGAGCACACCATTATTCAGCGAGTTGTGCCGCAGTCCCGCCAGGGCCGCGTGTTTGGCTTCGCTCAGAGCATAGAGCTGGCCGCCGCGCCGCTGACAGCCTTCCTCATCGGCCCATTGGCCGAGTTCTTCTTCATACCTTTTATGACCGATGGAGCAGGGGTGCAGCTCATCGGCAGTTGGTTCGGCTCCGGCCCGGCCCGCGGCATGGCCTTGGTCTTCACCGTGGCGGGCATCATTGGCTTCATCGTTACCCTAATCGCCATGCGCTCACGCCCATACCAGTTGCTTGCAGCGCGCTATGCCAGGGGTGAAGCCAAGGCGAGCAGAGCGTAACTTGCCCTTTTGATACCCATGTCGAACCCTAAACTTATTCTTGCCCCCGGCCGCCAGCGCTCGCTGGAGCGCCGTCATCCCTGGGTCTTTGCCAGCGCCATTGCCAAGGTTGAGGGCAGCCCGCAATCTGGCGATACCGCAGCCGTTTACGCCGCAGGCGGCCAGTTTTTGGCGACGGCTGCGTATAGCCAGTCCTCACAGATCCGTGCTCGCGTGTGGTCTTGGCAACAAGGTGAGGCCGTGGATGCTGAGTACTTCCGCCGCCGAATTGAGGCGGCAATCGCCCTGCGCAAAGTTGCCAACATTCATCAGGATGGCCCAGCCGCCACCGATAGCTTGCGCCTGGTGCACGCCGAGTCGGATGGGCTGCCTGGTGTCATCGTAGACCAATACGGCGGCGTGTTGGTGCTGCAGTGCCTCAACTGGGGCGCCGAGCGCTGGCGCGAAACCATTGCCGATGTACTGATGGAGCTGTGTGCGCCGCAAGCCATCCTCGAACGCTCGGATGCCGATGTGCGCGAGCTGGAAGGGCTGCCGCCGCGCGTCGGGCTGCTGCGCGGCCAGCTGCCTGCTGCCCCGCAACTCTTGCGCGAGAGCGGCCTGCAATTCGAGCTGGATCTGACCACCGGCCACAAGACGGGCTACTACCTCGACCAACGCGCCAATCGTGCCCTGCTGGGCAGCCTGGCCGCTGGCCGCGAGGTGCTGGATTGCTTCTCCTACACCGGCGGCTTTGCCGCTCACGCCCTAAGGGGCGGGGCGGCCAAGGTAACGCTGGTAGACGATTCGGGCGCGGCCTTGGAGCTGGCTGCACGCAATCTGGCACACAATAGCTTGCCAGCAGAGAAGGCTGAGTTCATCGACGGTGATGTATTCCAGGTGCTGCGCCGCTTCCGCGACTCAGGCCGCCAGTTTGACATGATCGTGCTTGACCCACCTAAGTTCGCACCCACGCGTGCCACAGCAGAGCGGGCCGCGCGTGGCTACAAAGACATCAACCTGCTGGCGCTGAAGCTGCTGCGTCCGGGTGGCTTGCTATTCACTTTCTCATGCTCTGGAGGGGTGGATGCAGCCTTGTTCCAAAAGATCGTTGCTGGGGCCGCGCTGGACGCAGGCGTAGATGCGCGTATTGTGCACCGCATGAGCCAAGGGGCAGACCATCCCGTGGCGCTTAATTTCCCGGAAGGGGAGTATTTGAAGGGGTTAGTAGTTGAAGTTAGTTAGGACTAGATAGAGACTAGAGATTGGAGACGCAAATCTCCAATCTCTAGTCTCACTTTGCCTTTACGCCGACGCGCCGCTGTAGTTCTTCAAGCCCCACTTCCAAATCAAACGCGTAACCACCAACGCCACAACAGTAAACAGCAGCGTGCCTGCTAGCAGTTGCGGCGTCAACCGGCCGGTGAGCGCTTCAGCTGGCACGGTGACGGCGAAGGCCACGGGGATGAGGTACGTCAGCCCCATACGCAGCCAATCCGGGTAGATGCCCACCGGCCAGCGCCCGGCCTGGAAGATGCTCTGCATCATTTCCATTAGCTCCCACACGCGCACGAACCAGAACGAGAGTATCGAACCCAGCAGCAGCACACAATACAGCAAAATCATGCCCATCAGCAATGTGGCGGCAAAGGCGAAGGCCGTCCACCAACTGGCTTCGAGTCCCATGCGGGCAATCGCCACACCCAGCACCACCAGACCCAGCGCCACATCCACCAACTTCCAGATAGCTACCACGCGCACACTGATGAGTACCTGGGCATCCTCTGGCTTGGTGAGCGTAAAGTCCAAGCGGCCCTCACGCACATCTTCCATAAAGGCCCACATGTTGGGGATCACTAAGCTGCCAATCAGGCCGCCCATGAGCACAAATACACCGTAGATGGCCAACAACTCAGCTTGCGTCCAACCCCCCAGCGTATCGGTATAGCTATACACCACGCTGAGCACGATGAGGCCGGTGCCGAGCGATAGGCTGGATTGCAGCACCTGCAAGAAGAAATTGGCGCGGTACTGCACTTCATTGAGCACGCTGATGCGTGCGAACAGGCCAAAGAGTTTGAACGGACGCAGCATCTTAGCTCCCAACCGCCGTGAAGCGCTTCACGGCCAGCTTCCATATCAGCCGCACCAGAGTGTAGCCGCCAGCGATCCATGCAAGCTGGGTCAGCAGGCCCGGCCAGAATTCGGCCAGGCTCACGCGCCCCAGCAGCACCTCGATGGGAAAGTAAAAGGTCCACTGGAAGGGCAGGAAGTTAGCCACCCCCTGTGCCCAGGTGGGCATCACCTCCAGCGGCACCAGGCGGCCAGAGAACAGCAGCTCGGCCGCAAAGTACAGCTCGAACAGCGCATCCACGCGCTCGGTCCAGAAGCACACCAGTCCCAGCAGCCACATAAAGAAGAAGCGCACGAAGAAAGCCAGCATCAGCACCACAGGAAACGCCAGGATCTGCCAGGTGGCCGGGTTGATCTCCGGCTTGAACAGCAGCCACAGCAGGATGCCCATCGGCAGCCAGTAGATGGTTTGCGGCACTTTGTAGCCCAGGTAGTAGCCCAGGTCGGGCAGCAGCGGGTGCACGGGGCGCAGCAGCTCGCCCGCCATGCGCCCTTCCTTGATGCGCCAGTGGAAGCCGTGCGGGCCGATGGCCAGGTTGAACTGGCGCACCAGCGTCCAAATGATGTAGTAGCCGGCGAACTCAGATGCGGTATAGCCGCCAATGGCGCCGCCTTGCGTGGTAGCCACCGAACTCCACACCACCAGGTAGATGACTGGCTCGATGAGGATGTGCACCATGAACATCATGTTGGCTGCAGGGTATTGCAACTGCTCGATGATGGCCTGGCGCGCCGCCACCGCATACATGGCCAGATAGTTACGCCAGCCGAAGCCGCGCGCAGAAGATTGCTCGCTCATTTCTTGGCCTCGTCTTCGGTGGCGAACACGCTCTCGATCACTTCTTCGATCGGCGGGTCATCCACCGTCAGGTCGGTCACGGGCAGGTCGGCCAGCAGGCGCGCCGTCACCTGCGGCGCGTCTGCCTTGGCCACGCGCAGCACCACACGGTTCGGCTCCTGGTTCACCACGGTGCCGTACTGCGCCATGTCCGGCGTGCGGCCGTTCATGTCACTCATCGTCAGCACCAGCGTCTTCATCGCAGAGAAGCGTTCCACCAGCGCGGTCAGGTCGCCGTCAAACAGCAACTTGCCATGGTGAATGACGATGACGCGCTTACACAGCGCTTGCACATCGGCCATGTAGTGGCTGGTGAGCAGCACCGTCGCCTTGGTGCGCTGGTTGTACTCTTGGATGAAGGCGCGGATGCGGCGCTGCATGGTCACATCCAGGCCAATCGTCGGTTCATCCAGGAAGAGAATGTTGGGTTGGTGCAACAACGCACCCACCATCTCGGCCTTCATGCGTTCACCCAGAGACAGGTTGCGCACCGGCTTTTTGACCAGCTCCTTGAGCTGCATGATCTCGATCATCTCGTCGCGCGCCCGCTGGAACTGCTCGTGCGGGATGCCGTAAATGGCGCGGTACAGGTCGTACGAGTCGATCGCGGGGATGTCCCAGTTGAGCTGGCTGCGTTGGCCCATCACCAGCGTGATCTGCTGCAAGAAATCGCGCTCACGCTTCTGCGGCAGATGGCCGGCTACGCTCAGCTCGCCCGCGGTGGGGTAGAGCAAGCCAGACAGCATTTTCAGCGTGGTGGTCTTGCCGGCGCCATTTGGCCCCAGAAAACCCACAATCTCGCCGGGCTCAATGTGGAAGCTAATGCCATCTACGGCGTGCACGTCTTTGGTCTTGCGTGCCACCAGGCTCTTGATGGCCGCTTTCAGACCAGCCTCGCGCTCGGGCACTTTATAGGTTTTGCGTAGATCCTTTACAACAATGCTATGAGAGCTCACGTAGTCCTCCGCAGCCCCTAACTTGAATAAAAACAAACGTTCTATTATCGTAACACATACCCGTATCAATCCTTGTATCTCGTACAAATCCTGGGCAGACAACAAAAAACCGCAGGAACATCTCCTGCGGTTGACGCAGCGTCACGAAGACGCCTGGTAGCAAGCGGGGTTAGGGCTTGACCTCAGGAGGCAGAGTTATATAGAGAATGAACATATTGTTCTTCATAGCGACACTGCCTCCTTTCGTTGGGATGGCTAAGGATACGCCCATTCGCTGCGCTTGTCAACAAAAAGAGCCTGTGCAATTTCTGCACAGGCTCTTGAGTGGGTGCGCAAGCAGCTTACGGAGCCGGGTTGGCAGGGAAGCTGCCATCCGGGGCGTACCAGTCTTGCGGGTTGATGCCGCCCATGTCCTGGCCGCTCTTCACCTCAACCGTTACCAAGCTGTGATCGGTGCAGTTGACGCTCAGGCCGCAGCCCACAGCGAACGAATAGCCGCCGGCCAAGCCGTTGGTGTAGGCCACCACCTGATACTCACCGGCAGGCAGGTTACTGATCTGGTAGTAGCTGGTGCCCTCGCTGGTGGTCACGTAGTAGTACGTGCCTGGCTCGGATACGCTAAAGGCCACGATGGTTTGCGCGGGAATAAAGCTGCTTGGGTAGTTGAGGGTGCCAGACAGGCTGCCCGGATCGTTCGCCTCAGGCGCTTGCACACCGGGCGGGTAGGGCACGTCACCAGATTGGCCGTACCAATCACACACGGCGATGCCGCTGGTCAGCTCACCGGCGAGCACCTCAAAGATCACCAACGAGTGATCGGTGCAATCGACGCTCAGGCCGCAGGCCACCGCTTCGGAGTAACTGCCGCCCAAGCTGAAATCAGGCAGCCAGGCGTAGGCCGCGTAGTTGCCCGGCGAGACTTCGGCTGAAAAAGCCATCTGGTTCTGAGCGATGGGCACTTCTACAACTTCATTGGTGCCATCTTTCTGCAGATATACCGTCATCTCTGGAATAAAGGATGAGGGATAGCAAGTGGAGCCTTCAACCTGGCCAAAGGCGCCGGCGCTGAGGTCTTCCACAACTTCGGGCTGGGCCGCTTCGGAGGTCTGCAGGGCGGCGGCCACCAGCGTGGCTACCGCGGCTTCGTCCGTGTTGCCACTTGGCGCGCAGCCCAGCAGCACAAGTGCGATCAGAATAAGCGGGATAAAGAAACGAGTGCGCATAGGTCTCCTTGGGCTACGAATGCCCTGCACCAATTATAAAATGAGCCGTGCAATTGCACGGCTCATTGTTAGGGAGTGGAGATGGCGGGAATCGAACCCGCGTCCGACTGATTAGAATTCTGAACGTCTACGAGCGTAGTCGGTTGTTGTGTCGCTGTGGGTCCCACAACCTACAAGGGGGTCCCCGCAGCCAGCCGCTTTGTCTTAGGCGCACGTCACGGCTGCGTGCACAGCACCCCGGCATTGTCTCGCCTGCTCCCACCCAGCCGAGGAGAGGGTAGGGCAGACGCAACTCCGAAGAGTTGGACAGTTCTTTAGCTAGCCGGTATTACGCGGCGAGCGGGAGAGCTGCGTAGTTAGTGCGGTTGGCACTTAAGGTTTGCGCTGAGTTAACGAGGTCGGCGCCTCTCGGCTCGCAGTTCAGACTCAGCCTCAATCGTCGAAGCCAGTCATCCCCATACATGCATAATTATAGCAGGGCGCTATATGCGCTGTATTAGAGGTTGCGTTATTGCGAGGAATGCGCTGCGTAACGCACACGTAGCAATCCCCAAGTTTATTTGCTCACTTTTCTTGTCATTCCGAACGAGCGGCGCAGCCGCGAGGAGGAATCCGTGGTGAGCTATTTTGCAGATGCTCAGATATGTCACAAATAAAACCAGCGCAGTACGGATTCCTCGCTGACGCTCGGAATGACACTCGTCGTAGGGGCGCAGCATGCTGCACCCACGCTGTACCCGTCATTGCGAGGTAGTGAAGCGGCGTAGCCGCTGAACAACGAAGCAACCCCCAAGCATTGCTTCGTCCGCTTGCCGCAAGCGGCAATACTCCTCGCAATGACTGAGCGATACTAGGCGGCCGCCGGTGCACCGGCTGCACTTATCGCCGCCAGCGCCTCGCGCACCGCGGGCGTATCCGGCCCCAGCAGCTCAACGCGGTTGCCATCCTGGTCTGGCAGCCAAAAGCCCGGCTGCCCATCACGCTCCGTAGCGTGCGGCGGCAGCTGGCTGCTTTGCACGCGCTGCAGCAGCGCCAGCCAGCCGGTTTCATCGGGCACGCGGTAGGCATACGAGCGCAGCCCGGTCATATCATCCTCGCGCCGCGGCGCATTCTGGCTGTGCCAGGTATTGGCCCCCAGGTGGTGGTGGTAGCCGCCGGCGCTCATAAAGATGGCGCTGGGCCAGTTCACGATAATGTCCATGCCCAGCAGGTCGTGATAGAAAGCCGCGGTTGTGCTGGTATCTGAAACCTGCAAGTGCATGTGCCCGATGTCTGTCTCAGCATCAATCACGCCGGCCTGGGCTGCCGCTTGGTCGGCTTCCTCCAGCAGCTTGTGCAGGTCCAGCGGAGCATTGGCCATTTGCAGCTCGCCGGTGCCATCCATGCGCGGCCATTGCTCGCGCGGGCGATCCCGGTAGATTTCGATGCCATTGCCCTCAGGGTCGGCGAAGTAGATTGCCTCGCTCACCAGGTGGTCTGAGGCGCCTTGCAGCGGCCAGCTTGCCGAGACCACGCGCAGGAAGGTGGTCGCCAGCGTCTTGCGCCCACTGAAGCGGAAAGCGGTGTGATACAGGCCGCTGCGCTCCTGGGGCTGGATGCGGGCGCCTTTGCGCTCTGTGAGCGTCAGCAGGGCAGGCAGCGTGCCACTGGGTGAGAGGCGAGCCACGCCGTCAGCTTGGTCGATCAGTTGGAAGCCGAGCAGGCCGCCATAAAACGCCGTCATGCGTGCCAGGTCAGCGACCTGTAGCTCTACATGGGCAATCTGAGTATCGGGGTGCAGTTGAAAAGTGTCGTTTTCCATAGTCTTGACGTATAGACGGGTATCAATTACTCTTTCTTACATAGATAGCTATCTATTTATTCTTATTGTGAAAGGAGGCTGCACATGTCTGAACTTGAGAACCTGTCTGAAGGCGATTGTTGTTGCGGAGGCGGCGGCTGCTGCTAACTCCCAAATCAACAGGGCGGTCATTGACCGCCCTGTTGTCTTTTACTTGCGGGTCTGCAGGCGCTCCAGGTGGCCTGCCGTCTCACTCTCGGGCGCAAAGGTGCTGATCAGCTGTCCGCAGCACATAGCCACCTTATCTTGGTTGAGCGTGTAGTACGTATTCTTGCCCTCATCACGCACCAGCACCAGTTCTGCCTCACGCAGCATGGCCAGATGGTGCGAAACTGTCGGCTGGCTGACGTTGACCGTCTGCACGATCTCGTTGACGTTTTTCCACTCACAGCAGCAGATCTTCATGATCTGTTGGCGGGTGGGGTCAGCCAATACTTTGGCAAACGTTACCGGATCGATGCTCTTGGTCTTCATATTGATTGCTCTCTATGCAGTCTACTTGCCTTGCGCGTGGATGTCAAATTCAGTGAACAGTAACAAGAAATGGGTAACAGGTAGGAGCCAATACCATTCACCAGTACTACTCTCAATTCTCAATCTCCAATCTCCATTTCTCCAGTCTCCAATTCCCCTGATATATTCGTCCTTATGCGCATCCTCGCCCTCAGTGATCAGGTGCTTGATTTCATCTACACGCCCAGTGTTGCCCAGCGCTTTGCCGAAGTTGACCTGGTGATTGGCTGTGGAGACCTGCCGTACTACTATCTTGAATTCCTGATAGATACGCTGCACAAGCCAGTCTTCTTCGTACGTGGCAACCACGCCGCCAGCGTGGAGTATTCGCAAACTGCCCAGCGCACCGAGCCGTGGGGTGCAACAGATCTGCACCGCAAGCTCATTCATCACAAGGGGCTCATCATCGCCGGCTTTGAAGGCAGCCTGCGCTACCGCACAGGCCCCTTCATGTACACCCAGGCTGAGATGTGGGGCATGGTGCTGGCCATGCTGCCGCGCCTGCTTTACAACTGCCTGCGCCACGGCCGCGCCCTGGATGTGCTGGTGACCCATGCGCCGGCATGGGGCTTGGGTGACCGGGAGGATAAGGCGCACCAAGGCTTCAAGGCTTTTCGTTGGCTGTTGCAGGTCTTCAAACCACGCCTGCACCTCTATGGGCACATTCACTTATATGACCGCAGCGAGCCTGCACTGCAGCAGTTCGGCCCCACGCAACTGGTCAACGCCTATGGCTATCAGGAGCTCAGCCTGAATGAATAACTACTCCTCTGCCATGAACGATTTCAAGCGTGCCCGCGGCCGGGCCGCGCTGCGCAAGCTGCTATCGCGCCTGGGCGGGCGGCGTGATGATGATCTGCTGCGTTTTGATGATGTGCGCAAGATGTTGGGCGGCGTCAGCCAGCTGCCACGTGGCCTGCACGAGATCCCGCTCGATGCAATTGTAGGCAGTGTGGGGCGCTACGAGGACTTCAATCGCCAGTTTTTGCCGCGCCAGGCCAACCAAGGCGGGCGCTGGGCCTGCGTGCGTATGGCGGTGGAAGGGCAGGGCCTGCCACCAATCGAAGTCTACAAAATTGGGGATATCTACTTTGTGCTCGATGGTCACCATCGCGTCTCGGTAGCGCGTGATGTCGGCGCCAAGTCCATTGAAGCTTTTGTCACCGAGATCCCAACTGCGGTGTCCATCACTCCTGCAGATGATCTTGAGGACCTTATCCTCAAAGCAGAATTGCACAACTTCCTGCAAGATACTCAGCTCGGCCAGACCCGGCCAGACGTAGATTTCCACGTCACTATCCCTGGCCGCATCAATGAGCTGCGTGAGCACATTGCTGTGCATCGCTACTACATGGGCCAGGAGCAGCAGCGCGAAGTGCCTGTCTCCGAGGCTGCTGCTCATTGGGCTGACGAAGTATATGTGCCCGCTCTCCACGCCATCCGCCAGCTGGCCCTGTTGCGTGATTTCCCGCAGCGCACAGAGGCGGATATGTACCTGTGGCTGATGAAGCATCGCTCCACCCTGGAGAAGGAGCTGGGCTGGAGCCTGAACGCAGCCGAGGCAGCCGCACATGCCTGGAACCGCCTGGAGGGCAGCCCGCGCCGCGTTGGCTCGCGTCTGCGCCGCTGGCTCAGTACGTGGCTGCCCGTCGCAGCGCCGCCGCTACCCACCGAGTGGCGCCTGCAGCGTGAGGACTTGGCTAGCAGCCAGGTCTTGTTCCCGCGCCTGCTGGTGCCGCTCAGCGGCGAAGATTCGAGCTGGACGGCGCTGGACGTCGCCATCGAGGTGGCGCAACGTGAGCACAGTGAGCTGCGTGGTGTGCATGTGCTGCCAGATGGCAAATCAGACTCCGATGCACTGGAGCGCTTGCGCGGCGAATTTGAGCGCCACGTCTCGGCCGCGGGTTTGCGTGGCACGCTGGTTGTAGAGAAGGGCAATATTCATCGCCGGGTAGAGGCGCGCAGCCACTGGAGCGATCTGGTAGTGCTACACCTCAAGCATGCGCCTGGCACGCGCGTGTTGGAGCGCTTGCTTTCGGGGCTGCGCACTTTCTTGCAGCGCAGCCCGCGCCCCGTGCTGGTGGTGCCAGCCAAGACGGCGCTGCGCCATGCACTGTTGGCCTATGATGGCAGCCGCAAAGCGCGCCAGGCGCTGTACCTGGCTGCCTATCTCGCTGAGCGCTGGCGTATTCAGCTCACCGTGGTGACCTCATTCGAAGGCAGCGTGCGGCCCACACTCTCGCAAACCGGCGCCAAGAATTATTTGCTGGCACGCGGCATCTATGCCGAATATGTACAACGCCGCGGCCGTGCCGCTCAGGTGATTTTGGATGTGGCCGCGGAGCGCGGCTGCGATTTTGTTCTGATGGGCGGCTATGCCCAGAGTGGCTGGCTGGAGGCGATGCGCGGCAGCAATCTGGATGTGGTCTTGCGTGAGTTCCGTGGGGCGATCTGGGTGTGCAACTAGCCGGGCGCCTGCCAACGCATACGCCGCGGTTCTGCATCGGTATACACATTCATAAAGGCGAATTCCACCGAGAGCGCAAAGAGAAGGTAGCATTCAGCCGGCTGGTAGCTGGCCGCGGCTGCAGCAGCGGCGCGTTCATCTGCTGACTGCACGCGGCGGGCTCGGCCGCGTATATAGAACTCACCCTCGCCGCCGCTGGCGTTGGCCACGCCACAGTGCAGCGCATACAGGCTGCCGCGCTCAAGGTCTTTGCCTTTTGGTGAGCTGGGCTCCATGAACAAGTACAACTCATCGGCCAGGATAGGCGTAACTGGGTGCACGCGCGGTGCACCCAGCGCGCTAACCGTGCCAAGATAGGCCACACCGCTGCTAAAGCGCTGTGCGCCGAAGGCGGCCAGCTCCGGTGCGCTGGCAGCAAAGTCAGCCCAACGCACGCTGCTCATCTAGATCCCGCTCGAGAGCGCGTCGAGGCGCGCCACATCTTCGGCGCTCAGGCTCCAGCTCAGCGCACCGGCGTTGAGCTCGGCCTGCTTGGCATTCTTGGCGCCGGGGATGGCCAGCGCGCCCTTGGCCACGCACCAGTTCAGCGCCACCTGAGAGACAGGCTTGTCGCCGTAGGCGCTGGCAATACGCTGCATCTCTGCCAGCAGGGGCGGCAGCTTGCTCAGGTTGCCGCCATTGATCACGCGGCGGCCAATATCACTGGGCGGGTTCTTTGGCCCGTATTTGCCGGTCAGCAAGCCCTGCGCCAGCGGGCTATAGGCGATCACGGTGATGCCGTGATCTTTGCACAACTGGATCAAGCCATTGCTTTCGGGTTGGCGCGCCAGCAAGCTGTACGAGAACTGGTTGCTGGCCAGCCGCAAGCCGCGGCTCTCCAGCACCTTCACGGCCATTTCGATGTGACGCGGTCCAAGGTTGGAGCCACCAATTTGCTTCACCAAGCCGGCTTCCAACGCGTCGGCCATTGCGTGTAGCCACGTGCTCAGGCTGCGCGGCGGGATCGGCCAGTGTACTTGGTACAGGTTGATAGCTGGCACGCCGAGGCGTTTCAGGCTGCCGCGAATAGCACCCTGCATACTGCTGCGCAGAATGCGCCAAGGGTAGGGGAAGAACTTAGTGGCGATGAAGGTTTCGGCAGTGTTGTTGGCGCCAAAGCTGCCCACCAGGCTTTCGGAGCGGCCCATGCCATACACTTCTGCGGTGTCGATGAAGCTCAATCCGGCAGCGAGGCTTACGTCGTAGGCGGCCTTGAGTTCAGACTCGCCATAGTCTTTGCCATAACTCCAAAATAGAGTATCGCCCCAGGCCCAGGTGCCAATGCCGATGGGGGCCACTTTGGGGCCGTTGGTACCGATTTGGATGAGCTGCATGCTGCTTCCTCGCTGTGAGTAGTGGAGTGACCTTTATTCTAAGCGCGCTAAGCTGCTTTTTGAGTTTGCTATTCAGAAATCATTTCGGCAGAAATAAAAAGAAGCCCGCCTAGGCGGGCTTCTTTTATTGATGTGATTGACTACGGCAGGGTGATGGTTGCCGAAAGGGGCAGGTGGTCTGAGGCCGTGGTGAGCGGAATGGCAAACTCACTAAAGCTCAGGTCGGGCGACATGAAGATGTAGTCAATTTGATGGTCAGCCGCAAACGAGGGATAGGTGAAGGTGTTAGCCACACCACTCTCGCGAGAGATATCCACAAAGCCTGCACCCAGCATGACCTCCAGTGCCAGCGAGTCCGGCAGCGAGTTCAGGTCACCCATGATGATAGTGGCAGGCCGCCCCGCGGCGATATCCACCAGCACCGAGGCTTGCTGGGCACGAATATCGTCCTGCCCAGCCTTCTCGCTGAAGTGTGTGTCGATCACGGTCAGGATCTGGCCGTTGACCTCGATCTCAGCATAGAGGTACCCGCGCAGCAAGAGCACTTCCTCTGGCGGCAGCGGGTTGTTGGTGTATTCCACGATGGGCAGGCTGGTCAGGATGGCGTTGCCCCATTGCGCGTCGGCCGTCGGCCCCCAGATGTATTGCATATCCAGGCGCTGTGCCAGCCACTCCAGCATGTCCATGCCGCCCCAGATCAGCCAACCGCGCGAGATCTCCTGCAGGCCCACTACATCGGCGCCGCTGTCTTCGATAACGCGCGCCAGCGCTTCAGGGTCCACGCGGCCGTCTGTGTTCACGGCATCGTGCAGGTTGTAGTTGATCACGCGCAGCGTGTTGCTCTCGCTCGACTGGGCGGCGGGAGCATGCCATGCCAGGCTGAGCAACAGCGGCACAACCAGCAGTGCCGCCGCCAACGCTACCGGCGTGTACGGTGCGCTGGTTTCCTTGGCCTTATCGGCCTTGCTGCGCACGGCGATCAAAATGAAGACGGCGGTCAGCACCGCGGCAATAGGCGGCAGCGCACCTGAGCGCAGACCGAAATCAATGTCGTAGGAAGCGTAGTAAATAAAGGTTAGCAGCACAAAGAAAATACTGCCGATGCCGGTGAACAGGGTGCTGCGCAGCAAGCCGGGCTTGCCCGCTGTAGCTGCAGCTACAGTGAAGATGAAGTAGCCCAGCGTCAGGCTGAAGATCTGGCCCAGCACCAGGAACAAGCCGGGCATCAGCGGCTGATTGAAGGCAAGATAGATCTGCGCCAGCACAAACGCGCCGTACAACAGGGCATTGAGCCAGGTGCGGCGCGGAGCCAGCTTGGCAATGTGCCACAGGCCCACGGCATTGCCCAGGATGAGCGCAGCGCCAGCCACGGGGGTGCTCCAGCCACTCAGGGAGGAGAGCAGGGCGGTGTTTTGGAACAGCATCAACTGCAGGAACAGCCAGGGGCCAACCGCCAGCAGGGCGGTGGAGCTGCCCCAACTCCCATCGGTGGCGGCGGGCGCATCGGCCACAAGCTTGCTTAACGTCCACAGCAGCAAGCCCGCCAGCACAGCTACCAGCACCAGCGGGAACACGCCGGGCTGCCAGGGCAGGTCCAGCGTGCGATAGGCGACCTGCAATCCAGTATCCAGCGCCAGGCCCAGCAGCCAGCCCAGGCTCAGGTGCACGGGGATGTTGCCGCCGCGGGAGCGCGAGATGCCCACGGCGAGCGGAATCCACATCAGGAACAGGGCGGTGGCCGCCGCAGAAAGATACAGGTCGAGTGTGGCGGTCTGGGCGAACTGCTCCAGCACGCGCACCACGGCCAGGCCACCTGCGGTCAGCCACAGGGTAGTGCGCGTACCGAGGAAACGATTGAGCGGCCCGGCCAAAAACGCCAGGGCGAACACGCCCACGGCGATCGGCGCCAGGCTCAGCGAACTCATGCCGGTTGAATCGCGCAGGTAGCCTACAAAGCCAACGAACAGGACGCGCAGCTCCTGCAGGCCGAAGGTGACCATGATGGCAGCGAACAGCCAGCGCACCCAGTAGGATTTGAGATCAGAGCGAAGAAGTTTCAGCATTCAGGTTTCCTTTCAACGTAGTACAGCTAAGTTAACCACAAAGCCACAATGAGCACAAAGAAGCCACTTGCCCTTTAAGAACTTTGTGTCCTTTGTGCCTTTGTGGTGAGGTTGTTACCGCTTAGAGCGGCCAGCCCTACCACCATCACCAGGCTGAGTACAAAATAGCTGTGATTGGCTGGCCTGCCAGTAAGTTGTAGGCTGACAAGCAGTACAACGAAGCCAATTACAGCCGTGGGCGATATATTGCGCGTGATGCGCATAGCCACCCAGCCTATAGCTACAGTGATAAGCAATTCCGGCCACAAGGCCACCCAGGCGCTGGCTCCCAAGCTGGTGGCCAAACCCTTGCCACCGCGGAAGCGCAGCCACACCGGCCAGTTATGGCCGATGACGGCCGCCGTGCCAGCCAGAAACCATAGCGGGCTGTTGCCCGCCAGGTTGTGCCCCAGCGCCATAGCAGCCAGCCCTTTGCTGAAATCCAGCACGCCGCCCAGCAAGCCCCAGCGCAGGCCTAGCTCGCGCGTGAGGTTGCGCGTGCCCACGTTGCCGCTGCCTACCGCGGCCAAACGCACGCCGCCGACCCGGCTGGCAATGATGTGTGTAAACGGTATCGAGCCGAGCAGATAGCCGGCCACGATGGCAAACAACAGTGAGGTGGACATGCTATAGGTCGCCCTGGGCTACGAACCAGGCCAGCGAGTCACGTACGGTTTCGTCAAAAGGCCGCGCCTGCAGGCCAAGTTCGTTTTCAGCTTTGGCGGTGTTGTAGGGCTGCCACAGGTGGATGCTGCGCATGTGGTTGGCTGGCAGCGGGATGGCCGGGAAGCGGTCGCCCAGCCACACAATTGGCTTCACCACCCACAAGGGCAGCGGCAGCCAGGGTGGCTTGCGCCCGGCTTCCTTGGCTGCCAAAGTGATGGCTTCGCGCAGATTGGTATTATGCCCGCCAAGGATATAGCGCTCGCCCGGGCGGCCCTTGAGCGCCGCTTGCATGTGCGCCGTGGCCACATCGCGCACATCCACAACGTTGACCGGCGCAGGCAGCCACAGGAAAGCATAGCCTTTGGCGATGAGGATGAGCAGCATGCCCAAGGTATGGTTGAGATCGCCAGGCCCAAACACGGCGGTGGGGTTGGTGACCACCACTTCAAGATCGGGCGCATTGGCGGCCAGCGCCAGGCGCTCCATCACGATCTTGGTTTCGTAATACACACTTTCAGGGAACTGGCCGAGTTGATACACATCGCGCTCGTCGGCCAGGCGGCCGGCGCCGGGCGGCAGGTTGCCAATGCAGCTCAGCGTAGAGGTGTAGACCAGCCGGCGCACACCTGCGGCCTTGGCTGCCGCCAGCACGCCGCGCATCTCGGCTTCGGCGGCTTGCAAATGCTCGGCCATGCTCAGCGTGCGCTCACGCCGTGGGTAGTAGGCCGCGGCGTGGAACAGCACCTCCACGCCGCTACAGGCGCGCTGCAAGCTGTCCGCGTCGTTGAGGTCGCCCTCCACCCATTCCATCGGGCTGTCTGGGCTGAGATGGCCGGTGCGGCCAGCGGTACGGCGCAGGCCGCGCACCTGCCAACCCTGCGCCAAGGCGGCTTGGGCAATGTGGCCGCCGATGAAGCCAGTGGCTCCTGTAACAAGTGCTTTCATGGCTGGGGATTATAAATTGACATGCTGACCAAACACGAGAGTAGAATTTCGCTAGGCGATGGAGTTCGCCCCGCACAAGCAGCGCCTGTGCAAACTGCCGTTCTGGCTGATGACTCCTAGCATGAAAGGAGCATGTGCCATGAATAGTATCGTTTTGGTCGGCCTAGGTGGAGCGCTTGGTGCCATCTTGCGTTATACGCTTGGCGTGCAGGTGCAAGAGTGGGTGAAGCCAGCCAGCTTCCCCTACGGCACGCTGTTTGTCAATCTCACTGGTTGTTTTCTAATTGGCCTTGCCTATTTCCTACTCAGCGGGCGCGGCTTGCTTGGCCCGCACAGCCTGTTCTTCATCACCGGCATCTTAGGTGGCTACACAACCTTTTCGGCGTTCGGGCTTGAGTTGTTCACGCTGCTGGCAAGCGGCAGTTGGGCTGCGGCTGGGTGGTATGTGCTTCTCAGCAACGCAGCGGGACTGTTGGCCGTGTGGCTGGGGCGCGCAGTGGCGCTACTGCTGAGCTAGGCTTCAAATACAAGCGGCCTGTGCACATGCACAGGCCGCTTTTTTGTTGAATGTTGCAGGCTAGGCCGTGATGGCTTCACCAGCGATGAACTTCTCGGTGTTGGTGCGAGCCAGGTCATCGGTGAACTGCTGCGGAGGGGTCTTCATAAAATAGGAAGACGGAGCGATCAGCGGGCCGCCCACGCCGCGGTCCATGGCCAGCTTGGCGCAGCGCACTGCGTCAATCACCACGCCAGCGGAGTTGGGCGAGTCCCACACTTCCAGCTTCACTTCCATCTGCAGCGGCACATCACCGAAGGCGCGGCCTTCCATGCGGATGTGGCACCACTTGCGGTCGGTGAGCCAGGGCACATAGTCGCTGGGGCCAACGTGCACATCGCCACCGTCAAGCTCATAGGGCAGCATGCTGGTGACGGCGCCAGTCTTGGAGATCTTCTTGGACTCGAGGCGCTCACGCTCCAGCATATTGTAGAAATCCATATTGCCGCCAAAGTTCAGCTGGTAGGTGCGATCCAGGTGCACGCCGCGCTCCACGAACAGGCGGGTCAGGGCGCGGTGGGTGATGGTAGCGCCCACCTGGCTCTTGATGTCATCGCCAATGATGGGCAGGTTGCGCTCGGTGAAGCGGTCAGCCCAGTAGCCTTGGCTGGCAATGAACACGGGGATGCAGTTCACAAAGCCAACACCGGCTTCCAAGATCTGCTCCACGTACCATTTGGTGGCCATTTCAGACCCCACGGGCAGGTAGCTCACCACCACATCCGTGCCGGTGTCCTTCAACACCTTGACGATGTCGGCAGTGGCGCCGGGGGCCTTCTCCACTACTTCACGCAGGTACTTACCCAGGCCATCATGGGTCATGCCGCGCTGCACTTCTATACCCAGGTGGGGCACGTCGGCAAACTTGATGGTGTTGTTGGGGTAAGCCCAGATGGCTTCGCTAAGGTCTTTGCCGACCTTGGTGGCTACTACGTCAAACGCGGCAGAAAATTCAATATCGCTAACGTGATACCCACCCAGGTTTACATGCATCAAGCCGGGCACTTCGTCCGTGTCGGCTGCATTTTGGTAGTACTGCACGCCTTGCACAAGAGAATTGGCGCAGTTACCCACACCAATAATTGCAACGCGTACCTTGGAAGAGTTTTTTGCCATGCTTTCTCCTTTGCAACGTCTTGCGGCATTATATACCTTGCAGATGGCAATTGCGGCTTAAGATGTATATAGAGTTATGATTCAGCCCATGAAACCACACTCGCTGCCCGAGATTCTGGTCGAGCTGGAGCGCACCAACCAGCTCATCTCTGAGTACTTCGCCTCCATCGAAGAACACACTTTCTTCGCGCATCCACCCAAGGTATGGTCGCCTGCTGAAAATCTGGCGCACCTCAGCAAGTCAGTGCGCGCGGCCACGCTGGGCCTGAAAGTGCCGCAGGCATTTTCCGGGTTGGTGTGGGGCGCAGCCGAGAGCCGCAGCTACGATGAATTGGTGAGTGCCTACAAGCAAGCGCTGGCGGCTGGCGGCGAATCGCCCGCGCAATATTTGCCCGAGCTCCCTGAGCCGGTGCAAGACAAGGCAGCCACGCGGCAGGCCATTCTGCAGCGCTGGCAGCAGTCAGCCGCCAAGTTGGCGGCCGCTGCGGCCAGCTGGGAAGATGCCGACCTTGATAAGGCGCGCGTGCCGCACCCGCTGCTGGGCAAGTTCACCATCCGTGAGTTGCTCTTCTTTACGCTGTATCACAATATGCATCATATGAATGACGCGCGCAGGCTGCTGGGGCAGCCTGAAGTGGAGCTGTGATGACCAACTCAGACCACGAATCCATGCTCTCGCAATTTCTGGCCCAGTTCCCGGATTCATTGCAGGCCATTGCCCTTGAGCTGCGCGCCCAGATCATGGATCTGGCCCCGGATGTGATCGAGCAGCTGGATTTTTCGGCTCATCTCATCGGCTACGGCTACGCTGAGACCTATAAGCACCTGATGTGCGTGATCATCTTGCAGAATACCTATGTCAACCTGGGTTTCCCGCGTGGCGTAGATCTGGAGGACCCCGAAGCCTTGCTGGAAGGCACGGGCAAGCGCGCTCGCCACGTCAAGATCTACAGTGTGGAAGACGCCACGTTGCCGGGTGTACTCTCATTGATACGTGAAGCAATCGACATTACGCCGCGCCCCGATGCGGAATAAAAAAGCGGCTGAGTGTTCAGCCGCTTTTTGCCTTAAGGAACGATGATAACTATGGAGAGGTGGCCGAAGCCCTCACCCGCCGGGTTGGCCAGCGTCCACCAGCCGGTGTACTCGCCCGGTGCCGTTGGCGCCCGCAGGCTGAGGGCAATGTTGCCTACGTTGCCGGCCAGGATGGTCTGCGAGAGCTGCGAATCGCGCGCGCCATCCATACGGTCACCGTGGCTGAACAGCATGCGGTAAGCGGGTGACCAGTTGCAGGTGCCTACATTCTCAACAGACCATATCTTGGTGAAAGTGGCGCCGCCGGTGATGATTTCGCCATCCGGGATGGTGACATCTTCACGGAAGCTCATCAGATTGCAGCTATCCGCAGTGGCCGCCGTAAAGGTCACGCTCACCTGCACAGTGGCTTCTTGGCTGGGTTGCAAGGTAGCGGTGGGCTCAGGCGTGGGGCTGGGGGTGGCGGTTGGGTTGGCCGCGGCTGCCTGGGTGAGCTGGCCGGCAAAGGTGGCAATGGCGCGCACTTCAGCGGCGGCCAGGGTAGCTTCACCTTCGCTGGGGCTTGGGCCGCAGGCGCTAAGCACAGCGGCCAGCAAAAGAGCAATGAGACTTTGCTTCATGAGTGAAAAATTGTAACAGTCTGAAAAACCGCCTGGCAAACCAGGCGGTTTTTTACAAAGTAGACAGGTTAGGGAACTTTGATCTCAACGTAGAGATAGCCGAAGGCCGCGCCGCTGGCATCTACCAGCGCCCAGTGGCCCACGTATTCACCCGCGCTGCTGGGGGCTACCAATGACACCGAAACGTTGCCGTTGCTGCCCACGGCAATGGCGGCGGGCAGCGGGTTGCTGCTGGGGCCGCCCATCTGCTCACCATGGCTGAAGATCAGTTGGAAGGCGGTAGTCCACTCACAGGTGCCGGAGTTCTGTAGGGACCAGGTCTTGGTGAAGGCGGTGCCGGCAGCAATCTCTTCGCCATCAGGCACAGTGACATCAGACACAAAGGTCATGCCGCCACAGCTGGTTGTTGTTCCGGTCCCGGTGCCAGTACCCATGCCTGTGCCACCGATGGTGGTTGGCGTGAGTGCCAGCGTGGGCATCAGTGTAGCCGTGGGCAGCAGTGTGGGTGTGGCAGAGGGATTGGCGAGCGCATATTCAGTGAGTTGCACGTAAGCAGTTGAAACGGCATTGGTCTCAGCTGCTACTACGGTAAGCTGTATATCGGCTTCAGAAATGCCGCAGGCGCTCAGAGCCAATGCCAGCAACAGCAGGGGGAGAATGATGTGTCGTTTCATAAGCAGATTCTATCCCCCTCAGCACAAGCCCCTTGTGCACTCATCTTACGCTTAGGTTTTAGTTTCCTCGGTCGGCAGCGTGGCTTTGGCCGCCTCAACAGCCTTGTTGTTCACCAATGGGGCGGTTGCCAGCGTAGCCACCAGAATGAGAATGCCGCCCAGCCAATAGGGTGTGCCCAAGCCATACTGGCGTGCCAGCAGGCCGCCCGCCAGGCTGCCAAGCGGTGCGGCGCCGATCACCAGGAAGCGATATACGCTGGTGACGCGTCCGAGCAAGTCATCAGGAATCAGCGTCTGGCGCAGAGCCAGAATGAGTGTCACGCTGAGTGTGACGGAGAAAGAGTTCAAGGCCAGCATCAGCGCGGCTACCGGTGTCTGATACGTAACGCCAAGCACAAGGAACGCAAGGCCGGTCATCACGATGGAGAGCACAATGATGCGTCCCGTGCCGTAGCGCTTGCCGGCGCTGTCGGCCGCCAGGGCGCCCAGCAGTCCGCCCAGCGCACCCGCCGAGATCAGCAGGCCATAGCCAACTTCGCTCAGGCCGAGACGGTCCTGCGCATACAGCACCAGCAGCGAATAGCCTGCGGTGAAGACCAGGTTTTGCAGCGTGACCAGGAAAGCCAAGGCGCGCAGCATGCGGCTGCCCCAGAACCAGCGGAAGCCTTCCCAAATTTCGGCCAGCATTCGCGTAGCAGCGCCCGGGCTGCGGCGGGCGCGATACTCGCCTTCCAACGTGCCCATCAACGCCGATCCTGTGCCGTAGGCCAACCCGCTGATGAGAAAGGCCAGCGGCGGGAACAGCGTGAAGATAAAGCTGCCTGCTGGCGGGCCAACCAGTTCGTTTGCCACGGTAGTAGTGGCAAACAGTCGCCCGTTGGCGCGCTCCAGGTGCTCTTTGCTCACTACGCGCGGCAGGATGGCAAATGAAGCATTGTCTACAAAGGGTTCTACCGTTCCAAGCAAGAAGAAGAACACAAACATGCCGTAGATGGTGAGCACGTTGTAATAGGCGCTGAAGCCCAGCGCCAGGATGAGCAGGCCGCGAATGGCATTGCCGATCGACATGATGCGCTTGCGGTCCAGGCGGTCTACGATGGCGCCGCTGGGCAGCGAGAACAGCAACCAGGGCAGACGCTGGGCAATGACCAGGCCAGAGATGAGTAGCGGATCACGCGTGAGCGAGGCGGCCAGCAGCGGCCCGGCCGACAGCCACACACCATCCGCCAGGTTGGAGGCAAACGAGGCTTGCCACAGTCGCAGAAACTTCGGGCCAAGTGCATTGAGTTGTTGCAAAGGATTCTTCATTGACTTTCAGCGTGCATAAAATGCGGCCTGTGCAGAACAGAGCACAGGCCGTTGAGGTTTTGTTGGGCAAGTCAGCAGAGTATAGCCTATTCGTTGCTCTGCAAACAAAGAGGGCGGTCTGCTATGCAGACCGCCCTCTGACGGAAGAGAACCGGGCGCACTCTAAAGCGTATAGAGCTCCCCGTACTTATTTTTGAGGTACTGGATATAGGGCTGAATGCGCAGCGGCCCGCTAGTAACACGCTCGATCAGCTCATCCGGCTCGTACTTGGAGCCGTACTGGTATATGTTCTCACGTAGCCAGGTGTGCAGCGTGCCAAACTGGCCGCTGGCAATCTCCTGCGGAATGCTGGGGTGTGCTTTCAGAGCTGTGTCGTAAAACAACGCGCTCATGATGTTGCCCAGGGTGTAGCCCTGGAAGGAGCCACCGATGAAGCCAGCGTACCAGTGCACGTCCTGCAAGACACCGTCTACATCGCTGGGCGCCTGGATGCCCAGGTCGCTCTTGTAGCGCGCGTGCCAGGCTTCGGGCAGGTCTTTGATCTCCAGCGTGCCTTCCAGTAGCTCCAGCTCCAGGTCAAAGCGCAGCATCACGTGCAGGTTGTAGGTCACCTCATCGGCATCCGTACGGATGAGTGAGCGCTCCACTTTGTTGATCGCACGGTAGAAGGTGTCAAGGTCGACACCTTTGAGCTGGCTGGGGAAGCTGCTCTGCAGCTTGGGATAATAGTGCTCCCAGAAGCCGCGGCTGCGCCCGACGATGTTCTCCCAGGTGCGTGATTGGCTCTCGTGTACGCCGGAGGAGGTCCCGCCGGCCAGCGGGGTGGCTTCATAGGCGGGGTTGATGCCCTGCTCATACATGGCGTGCCCGGCTTCGTGCAGGGTGCTGAACAAGGCATCGCCCAGATCATTCTCCTTGATGCGCGTGGTGATGCGCACGTCACTGATGGAGAAGGTGGTGCAGAACGGGTGATGGGTCATATCCTGGCGGCCGCGGTTGAAATCGAAGCCAAAATCCTTGATGACGGCCAGACCGAAATCGAGTTGCTCTTTGTCTGGGTAGCTCTGGCGCAAGGCGCTGTTGTCGGCCTCAGCCTGTGAGGTGATGGCCTGGACGATGGGCACCAGTTGCTCGCGCAGTTCGCTGAACACGCTGCGAATGCTGGAGGCCTTCATGCCGCTATCCGGTCCGTCGATCAGCGGGTCGGCAATGTGTTCGTAGCCGGGGAAGAAGTTGGCATACTCGCGGCTGAGATCCAGCGTAGTCTTAAGGTAATCCTGAACGGCTTTGAAGTCATTGGCGGGGCGAGCTTCGGTCCAGGCCTGATAGCTTTTGGCAATGTGCAGATTGGCACGCGATACCCAGTCTGCAGACACTTTGACCTGCTTGTCATAGTCCTTGCGTGTGACGCGTACCAGCGCGGCATCATCCGAATCCGCCGCTTGTTGCGCGGCCCACGGCTCCAGCGCTTCCAGCAGGCGGCCCACCTCAGGGTCAGTGAACTTGGTCTGGGCCAGGCTGCTCAGCGTGGCCATCTGGCGGCCGCGTGCGTCGGCGCCGCCGGCAGGCATGTAGGTGGCCTGGTCCCAGCTCAGTACGGCAGCGGCAGCGTTGAGGTCAGAGACTTCAGCGAGGCGGTTCTTCAGTTCGTTGAGTTTTGCTTCCATGAGTCCTCTTGTTGGGTTAGGAGAATGAGAAAGCGAGGCGGAAGGAGGCGCCCAGCAATGCTGAGGGGCCGCGCCCGGCCGCCACGCGTTGCGGAGACGCCTTGCTGGCGCTCGATTCCAGATAAGGGGAAAGGTTGGTGGTGATGAGCGGCAGGATTTCGCGCGTGAACTCGCTTACGGGCTGGCGCTTGTCTTGCTGGCTCCATTGCATCGCTGCACCGTAGATGGCCCAGGCTGTCACCATGGCGGTTTGCTGCACGCTGGGCGCGCCTTTCTTATTGCCCTTGGCTTTGCACTCCGGGTGCTGTTGCAAACCGTGCAGCAAGACCTCGTAGATGTGCTGCTTCAGCAGCTTTTCCATCAGGCCTTGCATCTGCCCGCGCGGTGGGGGGCAATGGCGCTCAGCATTTTCCAGGAAGCTGCACACGATCTCGAGCAGAGAGCGCAGCGCCTCTTCGCTGAGCTGCGGGTTCTTGCCCAGCGTGGCTTCAAGCTGTGACTGCACGCGGTTGCTCAGGTCGTATTCCAGCAGCGCATACTTATCCTGAAAATGGGCGTAGAAGGTGACGCGGTTAAGCGTGGCGCGGTTAGCGATCTCGCTGACGGTGATGGAGTTGAAGCTCTTCTCGCCCATCAGCTCGTTGAGCGAGTCAACCAGCAGCCGCCGTGTGCGCACGACGCGCGGATCTTCAGCATTTACGGATTTTTCTTCAGTAATTAACATTTTCGGTCTTTTGTCGTTTAGTTGACATTTTCCTTGGATTGTTGGTTGACGATTTCACGCTTCTTATTATCATCTGTAGGATACTTTACATCTGTAGTTAATTCAAGGAGATTCATGGAAGTTTTGGTTTCATTGTTGTCCCCCGACTGGGGTCTGTTGTTGCTGCGCGTAGGCGTAGCCATCGTGTTCCTAGCTCATGGTCTGCCCAAGATCAAGGACGTGAGCCAGGTGGTCGGCTTCTTCAAGCAGGCCAACATCCCGCTGGCGGGCGTTATGGCCTGGGTCGTGGCTCTGCTCGAGACCGTTGGCCCCGCGCTGCTGGTGCTCGGCCTGGGAACGCGTGTCATCGGCCTGGCCCTGGCCTTCACCATGGCGGTAGCCACCAAGACCGTCAAGATTGACATGCTCAAGACCAAGTTCTCTGGCGGCTGGGAGTTTGAGTTCATTCTTGGCGTGGCGGCTTTGGCGCTAGCCTTCACTGGCGCCGGTGCGCTCTCCATTGACGC
Source organism: Anaerolineales bacterium (assembly GCA_035446285.1). Classification (GTDB taxonomy): domain Bacteria; phylum Chloroflexota; class Anaerolineae; order Anaerolineales; family UBA11579; genus JAMCZK01. The sequence continues at coordinate 19,218 of DAOMSJ010000003.1, read as the reverse complement.
TGGTTTGGGCTGGTAGTCTGTGAATAGCATTCTCTGGGTAGTTCAAGGCTTGTTGGCGCTGGCCTTCCTGGGAGCGGGCTATATGCACGCTTTCGGGGCGGAAAAGGCGCTGGCTCAGCCTCAGATGGCCTGGATCAAAGCTGTACCTAAGCAGTTGCTCACTTTCATCGGCCTGGCTGAGATCGCCGGGGCGCTGGGCGTAGTGCTGCCTGTGCTCACCGGCATCTTGCCCTGGCTCACACCTGTGGCGGCTGGTTTGCTGGCAGTAATGATGCTGCTGGCGGCGCTGTTTCACTTGCCGCGCAAGGAGTATCAGAATATCGGTTTCAATCTCTTCCTGCTGGCCTTGGCTGCATTTGTCGCCTGGGGTCGCTGGTCGCTGCTCGGCTAGGTAGCAGACGCACACAAACGAAAACGCCCTGCCATCCGGCAGGGCGTTTTTGTGTTTGATGGGGTCTTGCTTAGACGCGCTTGCTGGGCTTGGCCACCGAGATCCAGCCGATGATGTTGCGCACCACCAGCGCCACGATCATCACGCCGAAGAAGGTAGAGACGCTCACCAGCAGGGCGGTCAGCGGCTCGCCAATGGTGGGCAGCTCAGACAAGGTTTGGCTGAAGAAGACCAAGCCAATTGCCACCAGAAAGAAATGGTGCTCAATATCCTCACCAATGAATTCATATCCGGCATACAGCCCAAGCAGGATCATCAGCCACAAAAAAGCCGAATGCAACGGAGTCACCAGCGCAATAATCACCGCCAGTACCAAGCCACCTATAAAAGACCAACGTGCCAGTTCGTTTCGATCCATTGCTGTTGTTCCCTTCACTAGAGGAGTAGTGGGTGTGAAACACTAGCGTAGCATGAATGCGCCTCCAGTGCTTCTTACAGGCTAGAACGCCTGTGTTTGCTGAGCTGTTATCCTAACAAAAAAGTTAGGCATAAAAACACCCAGCCATTATGGCTGGGTGTTTTTGTGTGCTTGCAAATGAGGCCTGAAACAAATTTAGGAGCGGAACCAGTCCACCACGGTGCGCACAGCCACAGAAATGGCGGCGATCACCACAAACATGGCCAGGGCGCCCAAGACGCTGGTGATGTAGCTGCCAACGACGGGTACGAAGCCCAGGGTGCTGCTAAAAGTTTGCAGAGCCAGCGCCAGGATGAAGAAACCGTTCTGGGACTCTTTGCTGATGTGCAGCCAGCCGCCCACCAGGGCCAGCACGGTCAGTAGATACACCACCACGCTCTGGATGCTGGCGGCATAGAAGCTGGGCAGGGCGAACAGGATGCCTGCAATCACAGCCAGGGCGGCGCCACCCAGGAACATATAGCGGCCAATTGTGGCCATATCCGGCCCGTTACTTGCGGCCGCCGCGGTGCGCTTGCTGGCGGTCTTAGTGGTCTTGCGTTTGGTTGTTGCCATAAATCCTCCTCAGGATTTGAGATACCTAACTCTATCAGGGTGCGGCGATTGCCGCCATTCCATTAGCGTGCCTTCTGTTTGGCGTTCTCGAACAAATAGCTGAGCTGTTTGGCGCGCTGCACGCCGATGGCGGGGCCTTCGGCGGGCTTGATCACCAGTTGTTTGAGCTTTTTAGCGGTCACTGTGGGCAATGCGGCGTTGCCCACCTGCACATCGGCCGCAGGGTCAAGGAACACCAGCGCCGCAGACACCATCACCGACTGGTCTTTGAGGTGCTTGGAGAGCCAGCGGTCGAGCACTTCAGCCTCAATGGTGGCTTCGCTCAACGGGTTACCGATGCCTTCCTGGGCCAGGCGTTTGAGCAGCGGCACCCCGCTGGCCTTCCAGCGGCGGCGCTTGGCGTCATACGTGATCGTGCCGCTGGTGTGGCGCGGCAGCAAGATCCATAAGCCGCTTGGCCCCACCAGCAGATGCGACACCGGGCTGGTGAAGTTGTACAGTGTGTAATTGTCATCCAGCGACTTAAGCGCCTGATGCAACTGGCGGTCCGGGCGCTTGTTCCAGCGGTTGAAATATGTGCCCACCTGGGTGAAGATCATGCCGCCGGTGAGGAAGAGCAGATACAACCCGAAATTGGCCTCTGAATTGAAGAGCAGATAGACCGAAATGACCAGCATAAACATGCCAGCCAGATTGGCCACCAGGGCCACGCGGGAGTTGCGTTTATACAGGGCTTCGTTGGTGATTAGGCGCATCTTAGTCGTTCCCGCTGGGCAGGCTGCCCAGCCCCGTCTCGATGGCTTCGCTCAGCGAAGACAGCAAGTTCACTTCAACCGAGTGGCGTGCCAGGCGCATGGCGCTCAACAGCGCGCGTGCATCCGAGCGGCCGTGCGCCACAAACACCAGGCCATTGATGCCCAGCATAGGCGCGGCGCCCACCTCGGCCGGGTCCAGCTCTTTGCGCAGGCCGCGGAAGGCGGGGCGCGCCAACAGGCCGCCGATCTTGGTAATGAGCGAGGAGGTGATCTCCTCACGCAGGCGATCAGTGATGAGCTTGGCCACCGCCTCGGCAGACTTCATCACCACGTTGCCGGTGAAGCCATCCGTCACCACTACATCGGCCTCGCCACCGAACAGCTCCTTGCCCTCCACATTGCCGATAAAGTTCAGGCCGCTGCTTTCCAGCAGGGGGTGGGTAGCCTTAACCAGCTCGTTGCCCTTGCCAGCCTCTTCGCCGTTGGAGAGCAGGCCAATGCGCGGGTTCTTCACACCCAGCACCTTCTCTACATATACAGAGCCCAGCAGCGCAAACTGCACCAGGTACTCCGGCTTGCACTCGGCGTTGGCGCCAATGTCCAGCACAGCACAACGCCCACCCTTGACGGGAAAGAAGACGGTGAGTGCCGGGCGCTTGACGCCGCGCAGGCGGCCCAGGCGTGCCAGGGCAATGGCCATCTGGCCGCCGGTGTTGCCAGCGGAGACGAAAGCATCGGCCTTGCCGTCTTTGATAAGGTCCATACCTACACCCATGCTGTTCTGCATCTTGCGTAGCGAGCCGTGGGAAATGTGGTCTGTCATTTCGAACACATCTGGTGCGTGCACCAGCTCAATGCCCTGCGTGCGGCTGCCCAGCAGTTGGCGCAGACGGGGTTCATCGCCCACCAGGTACAGGGTCTCCCCGTATTGGCGGGCGTACTCCACCGCGGCTTCTACTTCAGGGGCAGGGTGGTTATCGCTGCCCATGGCATCTAAAACAATGCGCATATATCTCCTCAGTTGACGGAATGGGTAGTGAGCGCTTGGCTCAATGAGTACATCTGCTTGACGAGCAGGATGAGCGCATTATAATACTGCGTCTTGCGCTGGTGCTGGAACTGGTAGACAGGCATGGTTGAGGGCCATGTGCCGCAAGGCGTGTGGGTTCGATTCCCACCCAGCGCACCACGTCTTGCCTCACGGCGAGAGCTTTAGGAGTTTCTGCTTGGCTATGCCAAAGAGTAGAAACTCCTTTTAGTATCTGCCAATCGCCATCCCGCCTCAGCCGATATACTTACGTCAAACCGGAGGTTCGTATGTGCCGCAATATCCGAGTGCTCTACAACTTTGAACCACCCACCACGCAAGATGAAGTGCACGCCGCCGCCCTGCAGTTTGTGCGCAAAGTGTCTGGCTTCACCAAGCCATCCAAAGCGAACCAGGCGGCTTTCGAGCTGGCGATTCAAGAAGTGGCTGCGGCTACCCATAAGTTGCTGGGCAGCCTGGAGACCAGCGCGCCGCCGCGTGACCGCGATGTGATCGCCCAGCGTGCGCGTGAGCGTGCTGCCAAGCGCTACGGCTTGGAGGGGCGATGAAATATAAGACCACCATCCGGCAAACAGGTAACAACACCGGCATCCCTGTGCCACCTGAGGTGCTGGAAGCCTTGGGCGCAGGCAAGCGGCCGGCCGTCAAGGTGACGGTGGCGGGCTACAGCTACACCAGCACCGTCGGAGCGATGGGCGGGCAAAGCCTGATCCCGTTCAGCGCCGCTCACCGTGAAGCCAGCGGCCTCAAAGGTGGCGACAAGGTAGACGTCACCCTTGTGGTGGATAGCGCCCCACGCACGGTTGAGCTGCCCAAGGATCTGGCCGCCGCGCTCAAGAAAGCCGGGGTGCAAGCAGCGTATGACGCCAGCGCGCCCTCGGCCAAGAAGGAGTTTGTGCGCCAGGTGGAGAGCGCCAAAGCCGAGGACACGCGTCTGCGCCGTATTGCCAAGATCGTTGAAACCCTGAAGGCCAAGTAAAGCGATGTTCTCTCGATTTCTGATGACTGCCAGCGCCGTGTTGATGGGGCTGGCCGGTATTGCCCTGACCTTTGCCCCGGAGCTGCTTGCTGGGCTGTTTGATGTCAGCGCTGAACCTGCTGTACTGCTGATAGGGCAGGTGCTTGGCGCGCTGTATTTCGCGCTGGCCATGTTGAACTGGATGCTCAAAGACAGCGTTATCGGCGGCATTTACAACCGTCCGGCGCTGGTGACCAACCTCAGCCACTTTGTGATCGCTGGGCTGGCCCTCCTGCGCCATGTCGCCGATGGACATGCTGCGGGCATCTTGTGGGCAGTGGCGGCAGTGTATGCATTGTTTGGCATTGGTTTTGGTGTGCTGTTGTTTCGTCATCCCTCACAGAAAACTGCGGCACAATAGGCTGTACTATGAACAGCGCTGTATATTGTTTGGGTCTACGCCTGCGTGCGTAACCTCCTGCTAGGGGAAACTCCTTTTCATATGTCAAAACTGGTTAGTGTTGCAGAAATGCGCGCCATCGAACAGGCTGCTGATGAACTCGGCCTGAGTTACGCGCAAATGCTGGAAAATGCCGGCCGAGGCCTGGCCGAAGCTGTGTTTGCGCATAGCCACAGGGGGGAGAAATCGGTTGTGGCCCTGGTGGGCGCGGGCAACAACGGCAGTGATGCGTTGGTAGCTCTGGCCGCCTTGGGTGTGGCAGGGTGGAAAACCGGCGCGTTGCTGCTTGGCAAGCGCTTCAGCCATGATGAGTACGTAAAGCGCGCCCGCAAGGCTGGTGCAACGATCCGCAGCCTGGATTTTGACAATCACCAGACTTTGGATGAGCACGCCGAGTGGCTGCGCGGCTTCGGCTGCGTGCTGGACGGCATTCTCGGCACCGGCGTGCGCACGCCGGTGCGTGAGCCGCTGGCGCGTGTGATGGCCGCCATCAAAGCGAACGTTGAAATTACACAGCCTAAGCCCTTCATCGTGGCCGTGGATTGCCCTTCAGGCATGGATTGCGATACCGGCGAAGTGGCGCCGCAAGCGCTCTCAGCCGATCTCACCGTGTGCATGGGCGCCGTCAAATACGGCATGCTCACCTTGCCCGCTTTTGGCTACCTGGGCGAGTTGGTGATCGCTGACATTGGCGTCACCA
>DAOMSJ010000003.1:0-13816 GCA_035446285.1 Anaerolineales bacterium | reverse complement strand
CGCCCGCTGGGCGCGCACAAGGGCACCTTTGGCCGCCTGCTGGTGGTGGCTGGCTCGCTGCAGTACCCTGGCGCCGCGCTGCTGGCCGGGCGCGCTGGCTACCGCGCCGGTGCGGGCCTGGTGCAGATGGCGGTGCCCAAGACGGTGCAGCCCTTGCTGGCTGGCCATCTGCCCGAGGCTACCTGGCTGCCCTTGGCAGCCCAGGAGGGCTGGATTGCGGAGAATGCGCTCAAGCCGATAAAAGAGTTGTTGCCACAATTGAGTGCAGTTCTGCTTGGCCCCGGCTTGGGTCTCTCTCCAGCTACCGGCGAGTTTGTTGGCAAGCTGCTGAAAGAAAAACTCCCGCCGGTTGTGGTGGATGCTGACGGCCTAAACCTTATGGCGGCCTACGAAGATTGGTTCCGGCGGTTCACACTGGATGCGGTGCTCACTCCGCATCCCGGCGAGATGGCGGTGCTCACCGGGCTAAGCACAGAGGAGATCCAGCGTGCGCGCATCGAGATCGCCGAGGAGTATGCGCGCACCTGGCATCAGGTGGTGGTGCTCAAAGGCGCCTTCACCGTGGTAGCCGCGCCAGACGGGCGCACCGCCCTATTGCCGCTGGCCTCGCCTGCTTTGGCGCGTGCTGGCAGCGGCGATGTGCTGGCTGGCCTGATCGCTGGCCTACGCGCCCAGGGTACGCCCGCCTTCGAGGCGGCCTGTTGCGGCGTGTGGCTGCACGGCCAGGCAGGTTTACGCGCCGCGGCTGCCCACGGCCGCGCGGCTGTGCTGGCAGGCGATCTGCTGGATAGCCTGCCGAATATGGACGTGTGAGTTAGCAATCAAACTTCGGGTACGCACCAATTCAGGCCAAGACGTGCAATGGCCTAAAGGATTCCTCCTCAGCCTGCGGCCTCGTCGGAAGGACAAAATCGAGTACAAGAATCAAAAGACCCGGCAACGCCGGGTCTTTTTTCTTTGTGCAGCAAAGACTACTTAGGGGACTTCTTGGCGGCCTCGATGGCGGCTTCGCCACGCGCCTTCAAGTCTTCGGCGCTCTTGCGCAGACCCGCCGTTTGGTCCTTGGCGTACTTGGAGACTTCCTCGGCACGTTCCTTGGCCATCTTGGTCAGCTCATCGGCACGCGCACGTGCGTCAGCCGCGGCGGCCTCCAGGCTCTCGCTGGCGGTGTCGCGCAGCTCAATGCTGCGGTCACGGATGATGCGGCGGGTTTCCTCGCCGGAGTGCGGGGCGGTGAGCAGGGCAACAGCCGCGCCGACCAAACCGCCTACCAGCAAGCCGGACAAGAAGCCGCTAAATTCACTACTACTTCGGTCAGACATGATGTTTCTCCTTTATCAAGTTCACTTACGGCGGCCGGGGGTAAGCATATCCAATGCCCGGCGGGCTGCCGCCAAGCCCGCATTCACCTTAACGACAGGCTCCACCAAGTTCTCGCTCAAGAAGCGAGCTGTTCCGCGCAGCGTATTGGCTGCCTCGCTGGCGGAGTCAATGATGGGGCGTACTTCGTTCTGCAGCAGGTTAAGCAACTGGGCCAGTTGGATCAGCAGAATTACCAGCGCCAGACCAATGACCATGAATTCAAACGCTACGAGGATGATGACAATGTCACGGATGGTTTCGGTGGGCGCGCCAGGCTGCAGCAGAAAGTACACGGCTGCCACCAGCGCGGCAACGAACAATACGGCCAGCACCCCAAGGCCAATGATGAGCCCCTTTGAAGGTCCGGCGCCTTCCCCGTTGAACTGCTCGTTTGAATAGTTGTCAGTCATTTTTTATGCTGCTCAGAATGAATTATAGCGTACGGCTATAAGCTTTTTATTTGATTTGTTAAATGCTTGGTTAGTATGGAATGTCACGGCCAGCCGACAAGGCTGTCTTGACTGTGTTGCATTTCGTTTTGGTTGCCAATTACGCTGCGCGTGGGCGCATCCACTTCGCCTTGCTCGCAACGTTCATCCCGGCAATAGCGATATTCCAACGGCTCAGCAAAGTTGGTGGGGCTGTAGAGCACATAGGCATACTGCCCATCCCCCAGGTTCCACATCGGCAGCGCGGTGGCCCAATCCAGCAGCTTGAACTGCAAATAGACCGAGCCGCTGTCTGGCGGCGCGGCGAGGTCAAACCAGATCGGTGCGCTGCTGCCGGCGGTCCACACTTGCATATGGTCGCGCACGGTAAGCTGCGTAGTGCCATCAGGAACGATCAGCTGGCGTAAGATGAAGCCGCCATCCGCGGCGTGTTCGGCATTCCACAGGCCATCGCCCAGGGTGTATTTGTAGCGCAGGTCTGTCCCGGTGGGCAGCTGTACTGTGATGGAGTAGCCGCCATCGTGCGCAGTCAGCAGCGGCTTTTGCGTCAGCTCGCCCATATTGCCGAGCATGAAGACGGGGATGCCGCCAGGGCTGGTCTCGCTGGGGATCAGGATGAAGGTCACGCTAGCCATCTGCGCAGGCTGCAACTGGATCTCGGCAGGGGTCTGTGACCCGGCCGCCACCAACGCGCCCTGTTGGAAACTTTGCTGCTGGCCTTGTGGGTCGGTCAGTACCATGTTGTGCAGGCCTTGCGTCAGTCCATCGAAGCGGAAGCGGCCTTCGCTGTCTGTGGTGGTGCTCAGCCCTGAGGCGCGCACCTCGATGCCTGCCAGCGGGTCGCCGTTGACGGCGCTGGTGACACGGCCATCGATCTGCCCATGAGGCAGCTCGGTGGGCTGGTCAGCCCAGGCGGCGATGAGGTCATGCGCTACATGACCAGCCCCGGTGACCAGGAAGCTGCGATACAGAATTGGCTGCCCGGTGGCGCTGACTTCGTCCACGCTACCCGCCGCGCTTTGGCGGCTGTACTGGTAAGTGAGCAGGGTGTTGGGCGGCACGGAAAGCGTGATGGCGTAGCTGTTGCTGCCGCTGGAATTCATGCTGACCTGGCGGCGGTTGAAGCTCACCCCAGTGACAGCATCTACAACGTGCAGCTGCACCGGCTCACCCGTGGGAGTGCCCTCAGGCACCAGCACGTTGAGCACCACCTGCACGGAGGCCGGCGGAGTGTAGTCGGTAATCGGTGCAGCAGTTTCTTGGCCACCGCAGGCGGCTAAGAACAATCCACAGAGAAGGAGAAGAATACGTTTCATATTATCGAGCCAGGCGGCGCGCACGCTGGCGTTGGGCCAGAGACGCGGTAGCGACGCTTATAAAGTATATGGCAACAAGGGGCGCCCACACCAGTAACATATTGATGGGATCCACCGTCGGCGTGATGGCCGCGGCCAGCACGGCCAGCACCACTACGGCAATGCGCCAATTGGAACTCAGCCAGCGTGCTGGCAGCAACCCGATAGCGGCCAGCACGAAAGACACCAGCGGCAGCTCAAAAGCAATGCCAATCCAAAACATGAGCCCGGTGGCAAAGGCCACATAGGAGGATGGGCGGATCTGGGTGGGGATATCCATAAAGTTGACAAGAAAGGTAACGGCTGGCGGCAACAAAACGTAATAGGTGAATGCCACGCCAAAGGCAAACAGCACCAACACCATGGGAATGGCAAACAAGCCAACCAGGCGGGCGCGCCGCGTCAGCCCTGGGGCGACGAAGCGCAGCATCTCAAAGGCGATGTAGGGCAGGCTGGCGGCGAAGGCGGTGAAGAAGGTCACGCGCATCACCACGCCCACAGGCTCGGTTACGTCTACGGCTTCGAGTGCCTTGAGGCCACCCACGGGAGCCGCCAGCCAATCGAGGATGATGGGTGCGAATTCAAAGGCCACGAATGAAGCCAACAGCAGCACCAGCACTGAGCGCATCAGGTGGCCGCGCAGTGCAGCCAGATGCGCCAGTACGTCTGCTGGGTTGGCAATCGCCTTCTGAACGGTCTCGGCCAGCGGGGTGTCTTGCGGGTCTTCGGCAAAGAAGGGCTGCAGCGGGCGCAGCAGCCAGCGCAAGGGCGCGGTGAGCGCTCGCCACAGGCGGGCGAGGAGCTGGCGCACTACGAACCCTCACTGGGCTTGCTGCGCTTGGTCTCGGATTCAAGTGGGGTGCGCGCCGGGGCTGCGCCGTCGTCGGGGCTCGACGGTGTAGGCGTTTCTGGCGTACGCTCTTGCGGCGTACGTGTCCAGGCTACGAATTGGCGGTCAAGCTCTTCGATCTTCTCGCGCTGTTCCTTAAGCTCGGCGCCGATCTCGCGGCCCATCATTTCCAGCTCGTCTACGCCTGCCTGGCGCGCCAGCGTTTGCGGGAGCTCGCGCAGCTGGCGGGTGGCATCTGTGAAGGTCTGCCAGGCGCCAGACTGGCGCGCTTTGCGAATGGTGCGGCCCAGGGTGGAGCCAACTTTGACGAGATCCTGTGGGCCGAGCACCAGGAAGAGAATAATGACGATAAAGACAAGCTCGGTGGGGCTGATGCCAAGGAATTGCATGCTGACAATAATGCCCTAGTTTTGGTTGAGTTGCCCCAGGGCTTGCTTGATCTCATCACTGCGCTCCGCCAGGCTGCCCAGCACGCCGTTGACGAAGCGCGGTGAGCTGTCTGAGCCATAGCGCTTGGCCAGCTCCACTGCTTCGTTGATGGCTACCTTGACGGGGGTCTCGCCGCTCACGGCGAATTCCCAGGTGGCCATGCGGATCAAGTTGCGGTCAATCACCGATATCTGGTCGATCGGCCATTCGGGAGCGTGCTGGGCAATGTAGAGATCAAGCTCTTTGCGGATGGGGATGACGCCAATGACCAAACGACGAGCAAAATCCTCCAGCTCGTCATCCAGCTCATAGTCAGCCGCCCGCCCTTCAAAGACGATGCCTTGGGGGTGGGTGGTGAGGTCAAGTTCGTAAAGCGCCTGTAGGGCCAGGCTGCGCGCCCGAGTGCGCGGTTTCATCGTTAGGCTTCTGGGTAGTAAATGTCTTCGATATGCACGTTAATGCTACCGGGTTGCATGCCCACCATCTCAGTGATGGCGCGGTGCACCTGGTCCTGCACGCTGCGCGCTACCTGGCGCACGTTGGTGTCTTTGTGCAGCACTAGGTAGAGGTCCAGATCCACTTCCTCGCCGAAGATGCTGGCGCGCACGCCTTCGGTGGCGTGCTCTTCTTTGCCGCGGCGCGGGGCGCGCGCCATGGCGAAGACGCCATCCACTTGCAGCGCGGTCAGGCGAGCGATCGAGAGCAGCACTTCAGGAGCTACGGTGGTGAGGCCGGGGGGGCGCAGTTCAGTTGTCATTGTTTTATGCCATCGCCATGCCACCATCCACGGCCAGGGTCTGGCCGGTGATGTAGCTGGCTTCATCGGAGGCGAGGAAGGCTACCGCACTGGCGATGTCTTGTGTTTCGCCCTTGCGGCCAAGCGGGATCATGCCGAGCAGGGCGGTGCGGGCTTCCTCGGGCACACCCTCCCAGATCTCAGTTTCAACGTAGCCAGCGGCTACGGCGTTGACGGTGATGTTGCGGGCGGCCACCTCGCGGGCGAGCGCCTTGGTGAAGCCGATCTGGCCGGCCTTGGAGGCTGAGTAGTTGGTCTGGCCGGCGTTGCCGATCTGGCCGGAGATGGAGGAGATGTTGATGATGCGGCCGTAGCGCGCCTTCATCATATAGCGCACGGCAGCCTTGGAGCAGTTGAAGGTGCCTTTGAGGTTGGTGTCCATCACTGCATCCCAGGACTCTTCGCTCATCATCATGATGAGCATGTCACGCGTGATGCCAGCGTTGTTGATGAGGATATCCACCTTACCGTACTTCTCCACGGCGGCCTTGATCAGGTTGTTGGCATCCTCCACCTTGGCGACATCACCGGGGAAGGCGGCGGCGCTGCCACCCGCTTTGACGATCTCCATCACTACGTCCTGGGCGGCCTTGCCGTTGCTGTTGTAGTTGACCACAACAGACGCGCCACGCGCACCAAGCTCAATGGCGATGGCACGGCCAATTCCGCGTGAACCACCAGTGACGACGGCTACTTTGTTCTCAAACGGGCGGGGGTTTACAGGCATGTGAAGCTCCTCTTGAGAGAGGATTATACACAAGCCCCTGTGCTCTTATTCGGCTTGGGCAGCTCAATTGCAGCACGGAGATGAGCTTCCTTCTTGCTTTGCTTCGTTTGGCATGGTTATACTCAAACATACGCTATGGAACTTGACGCGTTAGTTGAAGTTTTGCCCAGCCGCTATACCCCGGCTGACCTTGAACTCATTCAGCGAGCCTATCGCTTCGCGGCCAAGGCGCATGAGGGGCAGACGCGCGCCTCCGGCGAGCCCTACATGAACCATTGCGTAGCCGTGGCCGCAATCCTGTCTGAGCTGGAGGTGCCGGCTGTGCTGGTGGCGGCCGGGCTGCTGCACGATACCGTAGAAGACACCTCAGTCACCCTCAAGGATATTCAAGCCGAGTTTGGCGAAGATGTTGCCAAGCTGGTCTCAGGCGTCACCAAGCTGAGCCAGTTGCCGCGCGTCTCGCGCATCACAGGGGGGCCCAACCGCGGCCGCCGCCATGGGCGCGAGGTGGAAGGTGAAGACGGCATCGAGGAAGACCGCAGCCGCGGCGCAGACATGGCCTCCGAGACGCTGCGCAAGACCTTCCTGGCGATGGGTGAGGATGTGCGCGTAGTGTTGATCAAACTGGCTGACCGCCTGCACAACATGCGCACCCTCGGCTACCTGCCAGAGGAGAAGCGCCAGCGCATTGCCAAGCAGACCCTGGATATTTTTGCCCCGCTGGCTAATCGCCTGGGCATCTGGCAGCTCAAGTGGGAGCTGGAAGACCTGGCTTTCCGCCATTCGGAGCCGCAAACCTATAAGCAGATCGCCGCCAATATTGCCGAGCGCCGCTCGGAGCGCGAGAAGACCCTGCAAGATATCGAAAAACGTCTGCGCAGCATGTTGGCGCAAGAGGGCATTGAGGCTGAGGTCTCCGGCCGCCCCAAGCACATCTATTCCATCTACAACAAGATGCGCCGCAAAGGGGTGCCCTTCGAGGCACTGACCGATGTGCGCGCCGCCCGTATCATCGTGGATGATGTGGCCACCTGTTACCAGGTGCTCGGCATCATTCACTCCAAGTTCCGCCCAGTGCCGGGCGAGTTTGACGATTACATCGCCGCGCCCAAAGACAACTTCTACCAATCGCTGCATACCGCCGTCATTTATGAAGACGGCCGCCCGCTTGAAATTCAAATTCGCACGCACCAGATGCACGAGAGCGCCGAGTTGGGCATTGCGGCCCACTGGCGCTACAAAGAGGGCACTCCGCAGGACAAGGACTATGAGCGCCGCGTCGTCTGGCTGCGTTCGCTGATGGATTGGATGCACGAGGTGGACGACGCCGGCCAGTTCGTGGATACGATGAAGACGGATGTCTTCAGTGACCGCGTGTATGCCTTTACGCCGCGTGGCGACATCATTGATATGCCTAGTGGTGCAACCGCCATTGACTTTGCCTACCATGTGCACACAGACGTAGGCCACCGTTGCCGCGGTGCCAAAGTGAACGGCAAGCTGGTCTCGCTGGATTACAGATTGCGCACGGGTGACCAGGTGGAGATCCTGACCACCAAGCGCGGCGGCCCCAGCCGTGACTGGCTCAACACCAACCTGCGCCTGCTCAATACGGAGCGGGCGCGTGCCAAGGTGCGCCATTGGTTCAAGCGCCAGGACCGTGAGCTCAATGTCAGCATGGGCCGTAGCCAACTGGAGCGCGAGCTGCGCCGCCTCAGCCTGCCTGAGGTGGACCTGGAGCCTGTAGTGCTGGAGCTGGGCTTCAAGGAAGAAGATGATCTCTACGAGGCGATCGGCACGGGCGATATCTCGGTGGGCCGCGTCACCGCCAAGCTCAACCTGGGCACCGAGCGCGAGCAGAAGATGGAGCCGCTGCCGCCGGGTCGCCAGACGCCCTTCACCAGCGGTGACAGCGTCAGCGTGCTGGGGCTCAAGGGGCTGCTCACCACCCTGGCCAAGTGCTGCAAGCCGGTGCCGGGCGACCCGATCGTGGGCTATATCACCCGCGGCCGCGGCGCAACCATACACCGCCGTGATTGCCCCAATATTCTGCGGGCGCGTGACCGCGAGCGCCTGGTGCAGGTCTCGTGGGGGGCGCCCAAATCCACCTATCCGGTGGCGGTGCGCATCTTGGCCTACGACCGTGACGGGTTGATGCGCGATGTCTCGACCCTCATCGCAGATGAAGGCGTGAGCATGAGCCAGGTTAAAGTGGAAGTGGATCGCAATGAGGCCACTTTTGACCTAGTGTTGAATGTAGATAACATTGCACAACTAAGCCGTGTGCTTACGCGTGTTGAAACGTTACCCAATGTACTCGAAGCGCGGCGCGTGCGCCCCGGATGATTGGCTGAGGGAACGTAAATGATCTCCGTACAAGAAGCATTGGAAAAATTGCTGGCCTCGTTGCCCGTCACCAGCACGGAGCGCGTGCCGTTGGCTGAAGCGGCGGGCCGCGTGCTGGCGGAGCCGGTTAGCGCGCCGTTTGATTCGCCGCGCTTTGACAACTCCAGCATGGATGGCTTCGCCGTGCGCTCTGCCGATGTGCACGGCGCCAGCCGCCAGAAACCCAAGAGCTTGCTGGTGGCTGGCGACATTCCCGCGGGCAAATCGGCCAGCACTACGCTGCAGCCCGGGCAGACCATGCGCATCATGACTGGCGCCGCCATGCCTGCCGGCGCCGATGCCGTAGTGCCGGTGGAAGACACGGATGCACAGGTGCAGGCCAGCGCCCTGCCAGCCGTGGTCCAAATCTTCGCCTCGGGCGGGGCGGGGGCTTATGTGCGCCCGGCGGGCCAGGATTTTGCCAGCGGGCAAGAGTTGCTGGCGGCGGGCGTGCCGCTGCGCCCGCAGGAGATTGCCCTGTGCGCCATGCTGGGCTTGGCTGAGCTCAGCGTGTATCGCAAGCCGCGCGTGGCCATCTTCTCGTCTGGCGATGAGCTGCTGCCCCCCGGTGAAAAATTGCAACCCGGCAAGATCTATGAAACCAACTCGTTCACGTTGAGTGGCCTGGTGGCCAGCGCTGGCGCTGAGCCGATCCTGTTGGGCACGGCCAAGGACACGCGGGCGGATGTAAAGGCGTATCTCGAAGGCGCGCAGCAGTCAGGAGCTGATTTGATTCTTTCCACCGCCGGCGTGAGCGTGGGTTCGTATGACTTTGTGCGCGAGGCGGTGCAGAGCGATGGCCGCATTGACGCCTGGAAGGTCAACATGCGCCCGGGGAAGCCCTTCACGTTTGGCGAGTACCGCGGCCTGCCGTTTGTGGGGCTGCCGGGTAACCCAGCCTCGGCCTTTGTGGGCTTCGAAGTATTTTTGCGCCCGGCGCTGTATAAGATGAGCGGGGTGGTGGGGTGGCAGCGCCGCGTGGCGCGGGCGCGCGTCATGGAAACCATCGAGTCGGATGGCCGCGAAAGTTATCTGCGCGTATTAATACACTCTCATCCGCGCGAATGGCAGATTTATTTGACAGGCCATCAGGGTTCAGGTAATCTTTATTCGCTCGTTCAAGCGCAGGCGTTGTTGCAGGTGCCAGCGGGCATCAAAAAAATCCGTGCACGTTCATGGGTAGATGTGTGGCCGCTCTAGTGGAGGCATAGCTTGCTTAGAAAGATCTTGATCGTGTTGAGCATCCTGGGAATTTTGGATGCAGCCTACCTCACCTATGTGAAGTTGATCGAGGATGGCGTGTGTGCTGTGGGTGGCGGTTGCGCCATCGTCAATACCAGCCCCTACGCTTCATTGTGGGGCATTCCCATTGCCGCCATTGGCGGCGGCGCCTACCTGGTGATGCTGATCGTGCTGCTGCTCGAAGAGCGCAGTGATTTCTTTGCCATCAATGGCAGCCTCATCGTCTTTGGCCTTTCGCTGATTGGCGTGCTCTATTCCGTGTACTTGACCTATCTTGAGCTGTATGTCATTCATGCGATCTGCCCGTTCTGTGTGATCTCTGCCGTTATTCTGGTGGCCATGCTGGTGGTTTCCATCATGCGCCTGCGTAACGACATGCAAACTGCCTAGGCGTAGACATGCCCCGAATTCGCTGTCACTACGTGGATTGCGTTTTTCTTGACGAAGGCTACTGTGCCGCCGCGGCCGTTGAACTCGATTCAGATGAAGGCTGTCTCACCTACGCCGCCGCTGGGGAGGTGTCTGCAGAGGACGCCTGGGATGACAACGAGGCCCTCGAGGAAGAGTGGGAAGAGGCCGGCTTCGCCCCGGATGAGGACGAAGACGAGGACGGCGATGACGACCTCGAAGAGGAAGACGAAGAAGACTTGGATGATGAATAGCCAGTACCCTGGCTATTTTTCTTTGTGTAGCCAGCGTATATAATCCCCGCATGAACGCTGCGGCCTCTCCCTTGAAGAAAATTGCTGACCTTATCCGTGCCGGCAAGGCGGATGCGGCGCGCAGCCAACTGGTAGAGCTTTTGCGTGCTGAGCCGGGCAATGCGCAGGCCTGGTATCTGCTCAGTTTTGTATTGGATGACCCGCAGCGCAGGCAGTATGCGCTGCTGCAGGCGTTGAAAGCGCAGCCAGACTTTGAGCGTGCCCGCGACCGCCTGCGTGTGCTGCGTGGCGAGGAGCCGCTGCCGGAGCCGACCCCTGAGCCTTCGCCGCCCGCTATTGCCCCCGCCTTCGCCGAACCTGCATCGCTCGAAGATAACCTGCGCTCTGAGCAAGCCGAGGCCCCGCCCAAGCGCACATCGTCTCTGCGCCCCGTGCTGATCGGCCTGGTGCTGATCGCGTTATTGGCAATGCTGTGGCTGGGCCGCGGCTTGCTTGGCGGCGGCGCGCCAGACCCGCAGTTCACCGCCACCAACGTGCCCTTCCGTACGTTGCCGCCGGTGTGGACCGCAACCCCGGGTGGCGATTCAGGCGTAGGTGTCACCCCTGAGCCTGGGCCGCTCGCCACGCTGCAGCCGGATGCTGAGGCATTGCTGCAAACTATCGCAGGGCAGGTGGGCGATGTGCGCGGCTTTTCGCCCAGCCCACCTTTGCTGGCCTACTTAGTCCGTGAAGACGCCGCCGCCGCCGAGATTGGCCGCCTGGTGACGGTCAATGCGGATGAGGAACAAAGGACGGAGCGTATGTTGCAGGCGCTGGGCTTGTTGCCAGCCTCTGCCAGCTTGGGAGACTACGTACTCAACCAGCAACTGGATGCTTATGGAGCCGCTTACAACGCCGAACAGCGGCAAGTATACTTGCTTGGCTCGCAACTGACTGATGCGTTGACTTATGCATATGCGCGCAGCGTTGTGCTGGATAGGCTGGCGCCACAAGCACACCAGCCATGCAACCTGTTTACCGATGCCTGCCGCGCCGCCAAAGCCTTGTGGCAGGGGGATGCTAACCTGACCGGTGAGGAGTGGCTTACTGCGCGCTGCGCGGCCGCCTTTGACCCGGCCAGCTTGCCCGCGCCCAATTACGCGCGTATTCAAACGCAACCGCCCACAGATTTTGCTGTGCTCGATTTGCGCTTTACCGCCGAAACCGGGGCCAGCTTTGTGCGCACTCTGTTTGCTGCTGGCGGCTGGGAGCAGGTCGACGCGGCCTACAACAGCCTGCCCAGTACCACGGAGCAAATCCTGCACCCGGAGAAGTACGCAGCTGGCGAAGCTGCCCTCAGCGTGCAGACCGTCGATTTAGCGACAGTGCTTGGCGATGAATGGGTGATGCAGGGCCGCGGCGAACTGGGCGAGTGGCTGACGCGGCTGGTATTGGCGGCCGGCGCGGATACGGCCACGCGCATTCCCGAAGAGAGTGCGGTGAGCGCGGCCACAGGCTGGGGCGGCGATACTGTGCAGGTCTACTGGCGCGCCCGCGATGGCGCCTTTGCCATGGCGCAGCACTGGCTGGCCGATGACGCCGCCGAGGGTCAGGAGCTGCATGCTGGCGTGCAACAGTATCTCTCCTTGCGCTTTGGCGGCGCGCCGGGCGAGTTGGGCCGCGGCCGCTGCTGGCAGGCCAACGGCCAGGCCGCCTGCCTGCTGACCAACGGCGCCGAAGTGGTCTGGCTGCTATTGCCGGATGATGCCGAGCTGATCGCAGCCGCCCTGGCACTATATCCCCACATTCCATAACAGCACTGCAAGCTTCACTGGCCGCAGCGCTGTACATACTGTCCTTACGGAGGATTGATGCGAACAGCCACAATAGTGATTATTGGTCTTGTAGCCACCGTGCTTACCGCGTGTGCGGGCAGCGTGGCGGATTCTGCCAGCATCTCTGGCACCGTTACGTACTTGCAGCGTATCGCCTTGCCGCAAGGAGCCATGCTCACGGTGGAGCTGGTGGACATTTCCTTGGCGGATGCCCCCGCGGTGACGCTGGGCGCGTACAGCAGCCAGCCCGTTACGCAGGTTCCGCTGCCGTTCACGATCGCTTATGACCCGGCAGACATCATTGATAACCACACCTACGCGCTGCAAGCCCAGATCCATGATGCCCAGGGCAAACTCTGGTTCCGCAACACCACCAAGTTTCTGGTGCTCACCAACGGCCAGCCGAGTGACAAGGTGGAGATTGTTCTTGACATGGTGAGCGGACAGTAGCGCGGCCTTGTGTTGACAATCACTATCGCGCATAGTAAACTCGCCCCCGCAGTTAATCTGGCGAGGTAGCTCAGTGGTAGAGCAGGGGACTCATAAGCCCTTGGTCGTGAGTTCGAATCTCACCCTCGCCACCTCGTTTCCCCCGTAAATCGGGGGATTTTTGTTGGACTTAGGTGAGTTCGGGGATTTCGGGTGCAATGTTGGTGCAATCTTTTTAGCTTACTACTAAGCCATCCATCACGTCTGCCGCTTCTGCTTGAACTGACGGGATGAGATGGCCATACACGTCCAAAGTGATGCTTGGTTTGGCGTGTCCTAGACGTCGTGATGCAACCAGCACGTCCACTCCATTGTTGAGCATGAGGGATGCGGCCGTGTGCCGCAAGTCATGGAAGCGCACTTTGCTTAGTCCAGCCTCTTTGAGCAAGTTACTGAACTGACGGGTTAGGTTGGTCGGATCGATTGGCGTGCCGATTGATGAAGTGAACACGTGGCCGGTCTCTTGCCAGAATCCGTTTGACTTTTCCTTTTCCCGCTTCAATCGCGCCTTATGCGCTTTCAAAACGGCAATGGAATCTTTGCCAAGTTTTACAGATCGCACTGATGACTTGGTCTTGGGCTTTTGCATTTTGAGACTGCCGCCAGGCAAGCGGGTCAAGCTGAATTTGACATTGAGTATCCCCTTCTCCAAGTCAACGTTCTCCCAATTGAGGCCTAGCAGTTCGCCCTGGCGCATGCCTGTCACGATAGCGATGAAGTACAAGGCGTAATGCCGATCATCGATCTGCTTAGCTGTTTCCAGCAGTCTTCTCACCTCGTCTTGGTTGAGAAAGCGCATTTCTTTGTGGGTTGGCTTGGGCGGTTGCGTTGCATCATCCGGATTGCGACCAATTAGCCCCATTTTCAAAGCGGCATTGAGCGAAGCATGGAGTACGACGTGGGTTTTCTGTATAGTGCGCAGGCCCACGCCCTCCGCCACCTTTTGATTGTAGAAGTGCTGGATGCCGCTCGGGTTTAGATCACGCAACTTGATCTTTCCAAGAGCCGGAAGGATGTATTTCTTGGCAAGCTGTGAGTAGCTGTAGTGAGTGCCAATAGTTAGGCGTTGCTTGGAAGTCGTTAGCCATTCGGTCAAGAATTCTCCGTACGTCGTTTTTGCGCCTTTGAGAGTCAGTCCGGACTCGATCTGGTTCCTGGTTGCTCTGAGCCATTCTTGAGCCTCACTTCGGGTGGCTGCTGTCACACTGAGTCTGCCGCCATTGAGCACGATTTGCGCGCGCCATTTGCCATTTGGC
>DAOMSJ010000002.1:110312-248135 GCA_035446285.1 Anaerolineales bacterium | reverse complement strand
AGCGTATCCAAATGGTTTAGGCCACCCAGTCGGCCCGGCTGCGCGCCATGCCCGCCGGGGAGCTGGCCGAGCGCGTGCTGGCCTTCGGCCTGCCCGCCACGGCGCAGCCGCAGCCAGCGGCAGCCTTGCAGGCAGCGCGCGCCGCCTGCCCGCGGGATGGCTTGGTACTGGTGGCCGGCTCGGTATTCTTGGTGGATGAAGTGCGTGGATATATAGGGCTCGAACCTTCAACCAAGTGATTAAGGTTCGTTGTAAGCGAGGCATCCTTACTGTCGCATAAAACAACTCAACCTAGAAAATGTGCAAGCAAGGATTCTTCCCCTGGTCTGAGCTTGGCGATTCGAGTGTACATGTACAAACCCGGTCAGAATGATACGGTTCGTAAAAAAAGCGTGACCTGCTGTGCCCGTGGGGTAGGCTTGTCTCACTACAACTCCAAGAATTCAATGTGATAATTATTCGATGAAGCCAATACACGCAGTGCTGTGTGCCTTCGCCTCGCTGGCCCTAGCGGCTTGCAATCTGCCGGGAACGCCCGCACAGCCTACCGCCACTACGATTGATGTAGTGCTGCCCAGCGCAACCGCACCCAGTCAGGAAACAGCGCCTCCGCAAGCTGCGCCAACGCAGGCCAGCGATGGCCAGGTAGCGCTCGAAGCCATTCTGCTCGGCAGCCCCGACTTCGCGTCACAACTCGTTTCTCCGGTCACGGTGAGCGGGCAATCTCGCCCCACCTTTGAGCAGACCTTGGTGATCGCTATCTACGATGAAGCTGGCAACCAGCTCGCGCTGCAACCCACCACCATTGCCGCCGATGTTGGCAATCCCGGCCCCTTCTCTGCCGAGCTGAGTTTCTCGGTGCCCTATGAGCAGGCGGGTCGCGTGGCGGTGATGGAACACAGCGCCATGGATGGCGGCATCCTGCACCTCACCAGCGTGGAGGTGACGTTGCTGCCTTCGGGCAGCGCCGTGCTGCTGCCGCAGCCTGTGGCTGGCGAGAACATTGATATTCAATTCCCGCTGCCCAACAGCGCCATCAGCGGCGGCACGTTCACCGTGAGCGGCTTCTCGGAGTATTACTTTGAATCCAATCTCGGTTTGATGCTGTGCGGGGCAGGGGAGGGCGGCGGTGAGCCGCATGCCATTTGTGGCGACAGCAACAATGTGCTCGCCAGCACCTACGCCACCATCGACGCGCCAGACATTGGGCAGCCCGGCCCGTTCAGCGGCACGCTCACCTGGTCGGTCGCCGCTACAACCCCCGGCCGCATTGTGCTGTATGCCGAGTCCATGCGTGATGGCGGCCTGCTGCATCTCAATAGTATTCCCGTGTTGATCCAGCCTTGAGCCAGTCAAAACCTGTAGCCCTGATCACTGGGGCTTCCTCTGGCATAGGCGAGGCCACGGCTCGCTTGCTGGCCGCCGATGGCTACCGCGTGGTGTTGGCGGCGCGCCGCTTGGAGCGCCTGCAGGCGCTCCAAGCCGAGATCGAGGCGGCCGGCCGTGAAGCCCTGGCCGTGCGCGCTGATCTCGGCAACCCCGCCGAGATCGAGAGCATGGTCACGCAATCCCTGGCCGCCTACGGCCAGATCGATGTGCTCTTCAACAATGCGGGCTTTGGCCGCACCAAGTGGCTGGATGAGCTTGACCCGCAAGAGGACATCGTGCCGCAGGTGCAGGTCAACCTGACTGGCGCCATCCTGGCTTCCCGCGCCGTGCTGCCCCACATGATCGCCCGGCGCCGTGGCCACATCATTAACATGAGCTCGCTGGCCGGCCTGATGGCCACGCCCACCTACAGCGTGTACGCCGCCACCAAGTATGGCCTGCGCGGTTTCAGCGATGCGTTGCGCCGCGAGGTGGGCATCTTCGGTATCAAAGTCTCGGTGATGTACCCGGGCGGCGTCTCCACCGAGTTCGGCAGCCACACGGGCATGCAGCGCAAATCGCGCCTGAGCACGCCCAGCCTGCTGGTGCTCACGCCCCAGCAGGTGGCGCAGACCGTGCGCAGCCTGGTGCGCTGCCCGCGGCGCAGCGTGGTGCAGCCGTGGGTCTATCACCTGGTGGTGCTGTTCTCTGAGCTGTTCCCCTGGCTCAACGACTGGGTGCAAGACCTGATTTTTACCCGCCCAGAGCGTGGAGCGAAGTAGGCGCTGCCTATATAATCCCCTGAACTTACCGGCACCCGAGGAGTGCTATGAAGCCATCTTTTGGCGACCGTCTGCGGTACCGCTTTGATAACCTGATGTCTCTGGGCACGCCCGCACTGGTGGGCGTGCTGTTTGCTGCTTCCTTATTGGTTGTGCTGCTGGCCGCAGCCATCCTGACCATTGCCGGCCTATCGCCCGATGAGGCCATGGAGCCCTTCAGCTTTGCCGAGGCGGCCTGGCAGAGCATGATGCGCGCCCTCGATTCCGGCACGCTGGGTGGCGATACCGGGCTGGGCTTCCGCGCCGTGATGCTCATGGTGACCCTGGGCGGCCTGTTCATCGTCAGCGCGCTGATCGGCGTGCTCAACAATGGCATCGAGCGCCGCATCGAAGAGATGCGCAAAGGCCGCTCACGCGTGCTCGAATTTGGGCACACGCTCATCCTGGGCTGGTCGCCACAGATATTCACTATTCTCAATGAGCTGGTCATCGCCAACCAAAATCAAAAGCGCGCTTGCATCGTGGTGCTGGCCGACCATGACAAAGTGGAAATGGAAGACGAGATCCGTGAGCGCGTAGATCTGCGCGGCAGCAAAACGCGTATCATCTGCCGCACGGGCCGCCCCAGTGACCCCACGGATATCAACATTGCCAACCCGCAAACCAGCAAGGCCATCATCATTTTGCCGCCCGACACGGCTGACCCGGATGCGGAGGTCATCAAATCCGTATTGGCCATCACCAACGCCGCAGACCGCCGTGAGGAGCCGTACTCCATCAGCACCCAAGTCCGTAATGCGCGCAATCTGAACGTACTCACCCTGGTTAGCGCGCAAGACAAATTGCAAGTGGTGCTGATCGGTGACCTGATCTCACGCCTGGTGGCGCAAGCCAATCACCAATCCGGTCTCTCCGTGGTGTACACCGAGCTGATGAACTTTGACGGTGACGAAATCTACTTTAAAGAAGAGCCCAAGTTGGTAGGCAGAACCTATGGCGAAGCTGTGCTGGCCTACGAGCACTCCGCTGTGATGGGCCTGCGTAAAGCGCAGGGCGAGATTTTATTGAATCCAGCAATGGATACGGTGATCGAGGCGGGTGACCACTTCTTTGCCCTGTCTTCAGATGATGACACCCTGCGCCTCACCGACACCAGCGACATCGAAATTCACTCTCAGCTTATCCGCACGGATGTGCAGCCGCCGCCGGCGCAACCCGTGCGCATCCTGATCCTGGGCTGGAACCAGAATGGTTTCACCATGATGCGCGAGCTTGATCACTATGTCACGCGCGGCTCCGAGTTGCGCGTGGTGGCCGACATCAGCGAGGCGGCTGCCGAGGGCATCCGCGTGCAGGCTGCCGGCCTGCAGAACTTGCAGCTGGTGGTGATGCAAGGCGATGCCACGGACCGCGGCTTGCTGGACGCGCTGCGTGTGGATGACTACGACCACGTCATCGTGCTGGCCTATGTGGAGCGCGGCGTGCAGCAGGCGGATGCCATGACCCTGGTGACCCTGTTGCACCTGCGCGATATTTTCCATCACGACCAGACGCCCTTCTCCATCGTGAGCGAGATGCTGGACCTGCGTAACCGTGAGCTGGCCCAGGTCACCCGCGTGGATGATTTCATCGTCAGCGAGCAGCTCATCAGCCTGATGATGGCGCAGTTTGCCGAGAATGCAGACCTCTACGCAGTCTTTGAGGATATCTTTGACCCTGAGGGTGCTGAGATCTACCTCAAGCCGGTGGAGCTGTATGTGGAGAAGGGCCGCCCGGTGAACTTCTACACCGTGGTGGAGGCCGCCCGCCGCCGCGGCGAAACCGCCATCGGTTACCGCATGCGTGCCGATGCCAATTACCCAGCCAAGGCCTATGGCGTGCGCACCAACCCGCCCAAATCTGAATCCGTCATCTTCGGTGATGGCGACAAAATCATCGTGCTGGCCGAGAGTTAGGTATTATCGAATACATCTGCGGAAGTAGTATCCGTGTCATTCTGACCGGGTCTTTACTTTCACATCAGAATCGCCGACCCCAGCTTAGGGAAGAATCCGTATTGGCTCATCTTCCAAATGCAGCTGACCTACCAATAAAAAACGCCCGTGAGTTCACGGGCGTTTTGATTCTCAAATGTGCTTGTCTAGCCGAGCGGGGCCTGGCCGCCGCCTTGGCGCGCCTGCATCTCGGCGCGCTTCTCTTCCTGCTGCTGCATCACCGCGCGAATGCCGTTGCGCACCTGGTTGAGCACGCGCTCCAGCTCCATCTCCAGGCTGGTGAGCGTCTCGATGACATAGTCATCGGCTTCCTGGCGGGTGGCCTCGGCGTCCAGGTGCGCCTGCTGCAGGATCTGCTCGGCGCGGCTTTCAGCGGCGCTGACCACCGCGTCACGCTCCACCAGGCCGTCGCTCTTCTCACGCGCCAGTTGCAGGGTGCGCTGGGCCTCCTCTTGCGCCTGGGCCATGGTGCGGTCGCGCTCGGCGATCAGCTTCTGGGCCTTCTTGACCTCATCCGGGATGGCCACACGCATCTGGTCGATCAGATCCAGCATGCGGTCTTCATCCACAATGACGTTATTGGTCAGCGGCAGGGGGCGGCTCTCATTAAAGAGCTCTTCCAGCTTGTCTACGAGTTGAAGAATATCCATAGGTTGGTTCTTGCCTTCTAGCGTGCAGATGCAAGATCTGAGCCTAGCTTATCTGTAAATCTCCATTTAGGCAACTTGCAGGGAGTGCCAAAAAGTAATCTTGCTCATTGCGAGGTAATGGGTATGCCTGAATTTCGGTGTGTCATTCTGAGCCAGCAAGCGGCTTGCCGCTTGCGCCTGCGAAGTATCCTTGTTGGTTGTGTTTCAAAAATTCGCGCACTGAAGAAATACGTCAGTAAGGATCCTTCGCTGAGCCGACTTCGGCGGTCTGGTGTACCTGTAGCCACCCGCTCAGGATGACACATCACGTCTAGCGTGACATTCCGAACGAACGCTGCCTCAGCTTCGCCGTGCTCGCGCTGCGAAAGCAGCGCATCAGTCCCGCAGCGGCGTCGCCGGATACTTGGGCTCGCCGTTGGCCGCCATCTCCTCGATGCGCTCGGCCAGCGCCTGCTTCACATGCGGCGGCACCATGCTGGCTACATCGCCGCCCAGCGAGGCGACTTCGCGCACCGTGGTGGAGGACAGGAAGCTGTGCTCCTTGCTAGTGATCAGCGAGATTGTCTCCAGGTCCGGCGCCAGTTGGCGGTTAGCCAGGGCCATGCGGAACTCGTACTCAAAGTCTGAGAACACACGCAGCCCACGCACGATCACTTGCGCTCCGATCTGGTGGCAGTAGTCCACCGTCAGGCCGGAGTAGGTGGTGACGACGATCTTCTTTTCGTCCTTGAAGGTTTCCTTCACCAGCTCCACGCGCGTATCAGTGGAGAGCAGCAGATTCTTCTGCGGCAGCTCGTACACCGCCACCACGATCTCATCAAACAGCTTGCTAGCGCGCAAGGCAATATCAATATGCCCGTTGTGGATGGGGTCAAACGTAGCGGGGAACAATGCACGAATCATCAGCTCAAATCTCCCTTGCCGTCACGCGTGTAATGGATCAGCGCGGCGGCGATTGGTTTGTGGTCTGGCTGGCTGAGCTCGGGGTCAGCCTCCAGCAGGGCCTGCGCCTGGCGGCGGGCCTTGTCGATCAGTCGTGTATCCGTCAGCAGTGTGAGCTGCAGGTCGCCGAAGCCGGCCTGCGCCATGCCCATGAACTGCCCGGGGCCGCGCTGCTGCAGGTCGATCTCGGCCAGCTTGAAGCCATCATGCGTGCCTGCCAGCGCCGTCAGGCGCTCGTTCTCCAGGGCATCTTCGCTGTCCGGCACCAGGATGCAGTAGGCCTGCTCGCTGCCGCGGCCCACACGGCCGCGCAGTTGGTGCAGCTGCGCCAGGCCGAAGCGGTTGGCGCCTTCGATGAGCATCACCGTGGCGTTGGGCACGTCTACGCCTACCTCAATTACGGTGGTGGAGACCAGTGCATCCAACTGGCGGTCACGGAAGGCGCTCATCACCGCATCCTTGTCTTCGGCGCTCATGCGGCCATGCAGCAAGCCTAATTTTAGTTGCGGAAAGACGTCTTTGCTCAGGCGGGCGTGCTCAGCTACCGCCGCCTTGGCCTGCGAATTCTCGTTCTCTTCGATGAGCGGGTAGATGATAAACGCCTGCCGCCCGGCAGCCACTTCTTTGCGCACCAGGCTATGCGCCCGTTCGATCTGGCGCGGCGGCACTATATACGTGCTGACCTGTTGGCGGCCCGGCGGCAGCTCGCCGATCACACTCACGTCGAGGTCGCCGTACAGCGTCAGCGCCAGTGAGCGCGGAATGGGCGTGGCGCTCATCACCAGCAGGTGCGGATTGGCGCCCTTGTTGCGCAGGGCGGCGCGCTGGCCCACGCCGAAGCGGTGCTGCTCATCGATGACGATGAGCTCCAGCGCATCGAACACCACCGGGTCTTCGATGAGCGTGTGCGTACCGATGATGAGCTTGATGCGCCCATCGGCCAGCCCGGCTTTGATCTCGTCCTTCTCGGCCTTGCTGGTGGCGCCGATCATCAGGCGCATTTCACCGGGCGCCAGCGGCCCACCTTCGCTGGCCAGCAGCTTGCTCAGGCTGGCGTAGTGCTGCTCGGCCAGGATGCTGGTGGGCGCCATGATGGCCGCCTGCGCCCCGTGCGCCGCCACCAGCGCCGCGCACAGCGCCGCCACCACCGTCTTGCCGGAGCCCACGTCACCTTGCAGCAAGCGGTTCATCGGGCGGCCGCTGGCCATATCGGCCAGCAGGTCGGCCAGGGCGCTGTGCTGCGCTGCAGTGAGCGCAAAGGGTAAGCGCGCCGTCTGCGCCTCCAGCCAACCCGCCGCCGGCATAAAAGCCGTGGCACGCTCGCCCTGCCAAATGCGTTTTTGGATCAGCACGGCCAGTTGCAGCAGGAATAGCTCGTTGAAGGCCAGGCGCAGCTTGGCGGCCTCCAGTTGCTCTTGCGAATCGGGAAAATGCACTTGCTGCAGTGCCTCCGCATAGGGCAGCAAGTCAGCGCTGGCTAGCAGGTCGGCGGGCAGCATGTCGGGCAGGCGCGGCGCCCAGTAGCTCACCACTTTCTTCATCAGGCCGCGCAACCAACGCTGGCGGATATCTGCGGTGAGCGGATACACCGGTACGATGCGGTTGGTGTGTTGCGTATCCGCAGCGGCGTCTTCATCCTCCACCAGCTCCCATTCGGGGCTGCTGAGAGTCAGGCGGCCGAGGTATTGGTCTATCTTGCCGGAGAGCACCACGTCGTCGCCCTCACGGAAATTCTTGTACATCCACGGCTGGTTAAACCAGATCGCCCGTAATGCCGCCGTGCCATCATCCACCACGATCTCGAAGACTTGCTTGCCGCCATAGGGCCGCCCGTGGCGGCTTTTGCTCTTCACCGTGCCAATCACCGTGACCACCTGGCCGTAGCGCAGCTCACGTATCGGCAGCAATTGGCTGTAATCGTCGTAGCGCCGCGGAAAGTGATACAGCATGTCGCCCAGGGTGTAAATACCCAGCTTCTCCAGTCGCTCGGCATTCACCGGCCCCACGCCGGTCAGCACGGTGGTGCTGGCCTCCAGGGCGGCCGGCTCGCCTTCGATCTTGGCGCGGCGTGCCGTCGGCTTGCTACGCCGCGTGGCGCTGCGCGCCACAGGTTTAGCTGCCTCATCGCTGGCAGCGGCCTTGGCGGTATTGCGCACAGCACGCTTGGCCGGGGTGGATTGTGTAGCGGGTTTGTCTGCCTGAGTATCTGAGGCAGTCTTTCTTTGTGTGCTTTGTGTCTTTGTGGTTGCTGTTGGCTGTTGGCTTGTCTTTTTAGCAACTGCTGCGCGCGGCGCAGGCTTGCCCTGGGCTATCGCCCAGGCCGCCTTGAGCGCCGCAGCGCGCTGCGCCGGTTCCAGCACATCATAGTTCTTGAGCTGCTGGGTCAACGCCAAAACCAGGGCCTCGTCCAGCCCTTCGGCGCGTGCATTGCTGCCCCACAGAGGCAGCATCTTTTCCAGCCCACCCAGCACGGCGCGGTTGTCGTAGCCGCGCTCAGCTTCGAGACGAAAATACTTCCTCAGGGTGCTGAGAGCAGGGTGCATGAATGAGATTCTAACTGCAGAAGATGTTGTACTGGTAAGTAGTAAATGGTAAATAGAGATTGGAGACGGGAGATTCAGTTGCTGATCAGTTAGCGTCTTTAGCTATAGATTGGAGATTGCTAATTACCAATCTCTAATCTCTAACCCTAATCGCAAAAAGCCCCAGCGAACGTGGCCCAATATGGCTGGCCAGCGGCGCATTGATGATCTGCTCACTGATCGGGGTGGTGACGCCTTCTTCAGCCAGGCGCTCACGCAATGCACGCGTCTCCGCCTCAAAAGCGGGGGCACCCTGCAGTAAAGCGATGTGCTGCAAATCGGTGAATTCGCTCAAGAACTCGTACATCACGTCCACAAGTTGGCGCGTGTTGCGTGCTTTCTGGGTGGGCACCAGTTGCCCATTGTCCAGCGTGAAGACTTGCAGGATCTCCAGATACTCACCCACCACCGCCTGGCTGTGGTTCAGGTGGCCGCCGCGCTCCAGGTAGCTCAAGCCGGGTACGCACAGCATGCCAAACACGCGTGGCAGCAGCCCGCGCACATACAGCTCCAGCTCGGCCAGCGCCATGCCGTTGGCGCTGGCTTGCGCCGCCGCCTGCACCAGCAGGCCCAGCCCCAACGATACGTTGAGGCTGTCCACCACGCGCACGGCCACCTTGCCGTGGACGCTGCCAGAGGCTGCCTGGGCTTCTTCCTCAATGGGGCTGAAGTGATTGGAGTGCAGGATTACCAATACCCCCTCATGGCTTTGACCCAATTGGCGGTAGAGGGCTTCAAAGTCAGCGGCGCGTGGCGCCTTTAACTGCGGGGCAGGCGAAGTGCCGCGCAGGGTGGCGGGCAGGTCGCTAGCCTTCAGGCGCTCCACGCCCGCGGGCAGCTCAGGCTGCCAGCGCGGCGAAAGGATATGCACAAGCTCCCGCCCGGCGAAGACCGGGCTGGGGAACGAGACGGTGCTGTCAGTAATAATGGCGACGGACATGCCAGGTGTGTGTGTTATTCCGCTGCAAAAATGAACTGGTAGTGCGGTTGCCCGCCGTGCTGCACTTCAATTTCCTGGTCAGGGTAGGTCTGGCGGATGGTGTTGGCCACCGATTCGGCCACCTGTTCCTCTACTTCTTCTCCGTAGTAGATGGATAGCACTTCCATGGTGTCGAACTGCATCTCTTTCAGCAATTCCAGGCTGGCCTGCTCCACATCGCCCGCGGCGACCTTGAGCTTGCCATTGTGCAGGCCAATGATCTGGCCGTCTTTCACTTTCACACCATCGATCTCCACACTGCGCGTGGCCGTGGTCACCTCGCCGGTTTGCACGCCATTGCTGGCCTTGCCCATGGCTTCCGCCACCGCGCTCAGCTCGCCGGAGGGATCCCACACCAGCATGGCGGCGATGCCCTGCGGTACGGTGCTGGTGGGCAGCACGATGGCTTCCTTCACGGTCAGCTCGGCGGCCGATTGCGCCGCCAGGGCGATGTTCTTGTTGTTGGGCAGAATGATGACCTTATCGGTTGGCAGGTTCTCGAAGGATTTGAGAATGTCTGCCGTGCTGGGGTTCATGGTCTGGCCGCCTTCAATGATGGCCGCCACGCCCAGGTCGGCAAAGTGGCGCGCAATCCCGGCGCCGGGGGCAACCGCCACCACGGCGATCTGGCCCGCCGCAATCGGGCGCACGGTGTATTGGCCGCGGCCCTTGGCTTGGGCGCTGATGTCATCCATCTGCGCCATGAGATTCTCAATGGCTACGTTGGTAACAGTGCCAATGCCCATGATGTAGTCGATCGGTTCGTAACGCTTCTCGGTAGGTACGTGAATGTGCATACGGTACATGCCTTCACCTTCGCCCACTTGAATGGAGGTGCCCATCTTCTCCAGCTCGGCGTAAAACTCTTGCAGCGCCAGCTGGCCATTGGGGCGGAAGTCCACCACCACTTCGTAGTCCTGGCCTTCTTCAACGGCCTCCAGTGAATTCTCCAGGTTGAGCGCCGCAATCGGGGCGATGATGCTCTCGGCGTTGCGCACCTGCTGGCCGCGCACCCAGCGCAGCATGCCTTCAATGAGGAAGTACAGACCCTTGCCGCCCGAGTCGACCACGCCGGCTTCCTTCAAGATCGGCAGCAGCTCCGGCGTGCGCCGCACGGAGGCATCCGCCGCTTTGAGCACCGCTTCCAACAGGGCAATGGGGTCTTTTACACCGCTGGCAATCGTTTCTTCGGCCGCGGTGGCCATGTCTTTGGATACTGTGAGGATAGTGCCTTCCACCGGGCGCACCACGCCCTTGTAGGCCGTGTCGCGCGATTCGCTGAAGCCGCGTGCCAAGTCCTCGGCGGTCAGCAGGTCTTTGCCTTCGGCGGCGCGCGCAAAGCCACGCCATAGTTGCGAAAGGATCACGCCGGAGTTGCCGCGTGCGCCCAGCAGAGCGCCGCGCGCAATCGCTTCCAGTACCTTGCCGGCCTTCGGGTCGGTGTTCTTCTGCATTTCTTCGATGGCCGATTTCATCGTCAGCACCATGTTGGTGCCCGTATCGCCATCCGGTACAGGGAAGACATTGAGCGCGTTGACTGACTGCTTGTTAGCCTCCAGCCAGCCAAAGCCCGCCAGGGCCAGGCTGCGCACGCCATTGCCGTCAACAGGGCGCTGCTGGAGGATGTTGGCGCGGTGGGCGCGTTCTTGCATGGTTTCTGACATGATAAGACCTGCTTCTCTGCTGGATTTTTTAGCCGGCGCTGATGCGCAGACCCTGAATGTGCACGTTGACGTGTTGAATGGGCAAGCCCAGCGCCTTCTCCACACTGAAGCGCACGGTCTGCGCCACGCTGGAGGCGATGGTCTTGATGTTGGTGCCGTATTCCACCACGATGTAAACATCGATGTGGATGGCATCGTCTTCGTAGCTGACCTCGATGCCGTGCGTGGGGTCCTTGACGATGAAGTGGCTCACCCCATCCAGGAAATTCTTGGCGGCCAGGCCCACCACGCCGTACGACTGTACGGCCGCCTGGTAGGCAATCGTGGCAATGGCTCGTGGGGAGACATGAATGCTGCCGTGGGGGTCATTTGCCGTCATAGGTTGTCCTAGTTCTGGGATACGAGCTGGGCATTGCGCAGGGCACGCAGGCCCGCCGCAATCCCATCGGGGTGGGAGAAGACTGCACTGCCGGCCACAAAGGCTGAGCCGCCGGCGGCAAAACAACCCGGCAGGGTGTTGGCGTCAATGCCGCCGTCCAGCTCAATGAGGGTGTCCAGCCCGGCGTTTTCAATCGCCTGGCGCAGAGTGCGAATTTTCGAGAGGCTCTCGGGAATGAAGGCCTGGCCGCTGCGGCCCGGGTTGACGCTCATCACCAGCACGATGTCAGCCTCCGCCAAGTAGGGCAGCACCTTCTCTACGGGGGTGGACGGGTTGAGCGCCAGACCGGCTTTGCAGCCCAGCGCACGGATGGCGCGCAGACTGGCCGCCGGGTCTGGGCTGGCTTCCACATGAATGTGAAGATGGTCGGCGCCGGCTTGTGCGAAGGAGGCCAGCATACCGTCCGGCGCTTCGACCATCAGGTGCACATCCAGCGGCAGCTGGCTGTGCGTGCGGCACACCTGGGTGACGATCTGGCCCATGGTAATGGGCGGCACAAAATGCCCGTCCATTACGTCAATATGCAGCCAATCAGCCCCAGCCTGCTCGGCTTGGCTGATCTGCTCGGCCAGGTGGCCGAAATCTGCGCTTAGGATGGATGGAGCAATCAGTGGCTTCAAAGCCATTGGAAAATTATAACTGAGGTAAAGCCCTGCACTTTTTTGAGGCTGACCCAGCCTAAGCCCACCCGAAAAGTACTCTTGGGCTTGGTTTTGTTGATCAATCAAACCAGAAGTACCTCCAGTGCGGCTGGGCGCTATCGTGGACGGCGTACCAGCCTTGGCTCGGCTCCACCACCTCGGGCGGTGCAAGCAGCCACGCTGTGTGGCTAAAAACGCGATGCTCGTCACGCGGATTGTAGACGACCCATTCGCGTGTGCCGAAGCGGTCGAGCAGGAATCTTGGCTGTTCGAACGAGAGATTGTACGAATCGCCCTGCGGCACATAGATATACCGTTCGACCCCCACGATATTTGGATAGTAATCCCTGTTCTGCGCCTGGAGCGAGAGCGGATACCGGCCATGGCTGGCGTAATACTGCTCGATGTCTTCGATGAACAGGCTGGCGTTTGCAATGGCGCGGTCTCTGCTCGCCTGCGTCATCGGCCCTGCCAGAACCAGCTGAGCAGCCAGCACCAGCACGGGAAGACACACAAGGTACAGCGGCACGGGACGAAACCCGCTGTTCTCGGCGTGTTTCAGACGCTTCAATTCCGGTATCAACTGAATGAGCGTATAGGCCCAAGCGGCAAGCGTCAGGATCCCAAACGCGTTGCCCACGCTGAGGGTGGCGAACAAAGCTAAAACGAGCGCGATACAGGTAGCTACTGCGCTACTCCATACGGAGAGTGCGAACCCAAACTTCGGCTTAGCCAACCACAGCAGGCCGCCCGGCACGAGCGCCAGCCCGACGACCCCAAAGACCTGCACCATTGTCGAGAGGGGGACCGCCAGGCGGTCGTATCCACCCGTCAGGAATGGATAGACCATGCATACAATCGCAATTGCCGCAATAGCAAAGATCAACGCGATGGGTTTGGCAATACTGCCCTTTAAAGAGTGCATAGTGTGGCTGCGTTGGTTTGGCGCGGCTGCCTAACGCCCCTTACTGCAACGGTGGGTTATAGACCAAATACACCCACATCCAGAAGGGCAGCAGGCCGCCCACGGCCACAGCCGCCAGCAAGCCCAGCAGCACCGCCACCCAGTCGGTTTTGCCTTCGGGTGCGGCGTTCTCCAGCTCAGCGGCGGGCAGGCTGATGGTGGGGGCATCCTGGGCGCGGTCGGCCGCCACTTGCGGCGCGGCGAAGGTCAGCAGCACGCGGCCGAGTTGGTCTGCGGCGCGGTAGCGCGCCGAGGGCTCCTTGGAGAGCACTTTCATCATGATCTCGTTTAGTGCTGGCGGAATGTTGGGGTTGAGCTGGTTGGGCGGCACAGGCTGCTCATAACGGTGTTGCTGGCCCAGTTCGGCCGGGGTCTTGCTGGTGAAGGGCAGCTGGCCGGTGAACATCAGGTACATGATCACGCCCATGCTGTACACGTCGGAGGCCGGGGAGGGGGCACTGCCGGCTGCCTGCTCGGGCGAGAAGTATTGTGGCGAACCCCACACTACTTCCTGCTCTTCACGCGGATTGATCGAGGCCAGCGCCCGGGCGATACCAAAATCGGTCACTTTGACGCGGCCATCTGGCGTCACCAGAAAATTGTGCGGCTTAATGTCACAGTGCACCAGCCCGGCCCGGTGGGCATAGCCCAAGCCCTTGCAGGCCTGAATCACCAGAGGAATGCCCTCCTCCAGCGAATAGATACGTTTCTGCTTGATGAGCGTGTTCAGGTCGGTGCCGGGCACGTACTCCATCACAATGAAGAGATGCTCCTCATCGTAACCAAAGTCGTACACGGTGACGATATTGCTGTGGCTCAGGTTGGCGGCTGCCTTGGCCTCCTGGCGGAAGCGCTCACGGAAGCCGGCATCCTTGGAATACTCTTCGCGCAGCACCTTGATGGCCACATCGCGCTCCAGCATCAGGTCACGGCCGCGGTACACGCTGGCCATGCCGCCTTTTTCCAGAAAATCCTGCAGCTGGTAGCGTTTATTGAGCAATGCTTTTTCTGCCATAGCTGCCTGATTCTATCGTACGCCCTCAATGATTCTGGCTAGGAATTTCAGATGATTGACAAGCCGTGCCAATCCGCATAGACTGCAAATCAGCCAGGAGCAAGTTTGTTCGTGTGGGTTAAAAAATGGGCAACAATTGCCATCGCTTGCGCCTTGATTGGCCTGCTGCCTTCGTGCAGGTCGTATATTCGCTTAAATCCGCGTAGCGAACAGTTGGAGGTGTTTGTTCCTGGTGGCGAATTCACTGCCGGGCAGCACCCCAACAACACCCCCACCAGTATTAGCGCCCAAACCACCATGCACACCAGCCTGCCGGGCTACTGGATCTCACGCACGCAGGTCACCAATGCCCAGTACCGCAAATGCGTCAATGTGGGCGCCTGTGTTTACCCCGTTGGCCCAGAGCGCAATCCCTTTTTCTATCTCAAGGAATATGCTGACCACCCGGTGGTGTATGTCACCTGGTACGAAGCACAAGAGTTCTGCGAGTGGGCTGGCGGCCGTTTGCCGCACGAGCTGGAATGGGAGAAGGCCGCCCGCGGCCCCTATGGCAACAGCTTTGCCTGGGGCGAAACCGATGATTTTGATGTGCGTGCCCAGGTGGGCCGCTATGCTGCTACGGCCACTACCGCTGCCGTAGGCAGCTTCACCGGCGGTAGCAGCCCCTACGGGGTGATGGATATGGGCGGCAATGTGCGCGAATGGGTGGATGACTGGTTTGATGAAGCCCGCGTGGTGTTGCGTGGCGCCGCCTGGTTTGACCCGCCGGTGTACAGCCTGGCCTATTCACGGCTGGGGCACGAACCCGGTTCGGCGGGTTTCAACCGCGGCTTCCGCTGTGTCTTCGAATACAGCATTCCTTTGATCTGGGGGCAGTAGCCAGCGAGCTTAAGCCCGCGGCATCAGACGGCTACCTCAGCAGCACTCCTGCAACTACGCCCTTCGCGTAGTATCCTTAACCCCGTGGAATCACAGGGTTTCCTTCAGCGCATTAAGCGCTATGCCACACCTCATGTGCTGCTGGCCGCATTAGGTTTGGCGGTGCTGTTGGGTGGCGCGGCAGTGTTCGCTATGTTGGCGTACCTGCCGGCCAGCACGGTCGAAGACCGTGCTGCCGCGCTGACTTGGATTCCTGGCCCCACCAACACCCCAGCCCCCACCGCCACGCTGGTACCCACCTCCACCCCCACGCCGTCCTTTGAGCCGCCAGCCAGTGGCCAGATGGGCGTGGGCGCCTTTGTGCAGATCATCGGCACCGAGGGGCGCGGCCTCAACATCCGCAACGCACCCGGCCTGGCCACCACCATCCAGTTCCTGGCCTATGACGCTGAAGTCTTCGTGGTGCGTGATGGCCCGCGCGAGGTGGACGGCCTGATCTGGTGGTACATCGTCACCCCGGTGGACGCAGCCCGAGCGGGTTGGGCGGCGGGAACGTATCTTGAAGTGGTGGTTAGCGACTAAATAGAGGAAACAGAGATTGGAGAGTAGAGATTAAATCTCGAATCTCCAATCTGTATTTACAACTTACCAATTACTATTACAGAACCATGCCTGAAATTGAACCCACTCCCAAGTCCATTACTGCCAACCGCGCCAATGCGCGCCTCACCATCGAATGGAGCAACGGCCGCGTGGTCAGCTATCCCTTCGATCTGCTGCGCAATGCCTGCCCGTGCGCCCAGTGCCGCGGCGGCCATGAGAACATGAAGCCGGAGCCAGATCCCGGCGTATTCATCATTCCGTTGATGAACGCCAGCACCACCCGCCTGGTGGGTATCGAAGCGGTGGGCAACTACGCTATCAACATTGAATGGGAAGACGGCCACAAGTACGGTATCTACAACTGGCACTATCTCGTGGCCCTGGCCGACGAGATGGATAAGCACATCGCCAAGAACAACTAGGCATCAAAAAAAGCCCGCTGTCAGCGGGCTTTCTACTCGGTTGAGTAACGAAACTCGGCGCTACGTTGAAAACTGAGCAGCCGGCAGAATTTACTTCTTGCTCTTTTTGCTGTCTTTCGGTTCTTTGCTGGATTCTTTGGCGGCGTCTTGCTGCTCACGCTTAAAGTCCACAAAGCGGTAGCCCACACCGCGCTCGGTGAGAATGTACTTGGGCTGCGCCGGGTCCTTTTCGATCTTTTCACGCAGGTAATTCACATATAAGCGCACATAATGCGGCTCATCGCGGTATTCATAGCCCCACACCTTGGCCAGGATCTGGTCGTGCGTCACCACCCAGCCAGCGTTCTGCACCAGGTGATAGAGCAGGCGATACTCGGTGGGGCGCAGCTTGACCAGCTTGCCATCCACCCACACCTCGCGGCGGTCAAAATCCAGCTTGAGGCGCTCATCCACCTGGATGATGCCCTCGCTGCCGCGCTGCGCCTCGGTGCGGCGCAGTACGGCGCGCACGCGGCTCACCAGCTCGCGCGGGCTGAACGGCTTGGTCACGTAATCATCCGCGCCCAGCTCCAGGCCGCGCACGCGGTCATCTTCCTCAGACTTGGCGGTCAGCATGATCACGGGCACATCATTGTTCTCGCGGATCAGGCGCAGTACCTCAAAGCCGTCAATATCTGGCAGCATCACATCCAGCAGCACCATGTCGGGCAGGCTTTGGCGTAGCTTATCCATTGCCTTCTTGCCGGAAAAAGCTTCTTCCACTTGAAAGCCATCCTGCTCCAGGTTGAGGCGAATGAAGCGCACAATGCGCTCCTCATCATCCACCACCAGAATACGTTTGTTGGTAAATTGAGATTCAGTCATAGTCAGAAATTGCATTATCCACAGATGAACGCAGATATTCAAACCGATAAATCTGATACATCTGTTTTTGCATCTGTGTTTATCCGTGGATTTAGGTTATTCCCTCACGAAACCAATGATCTCGTCTTCTCCGCCAGTCGGCAGAACTTCCAAAAAGTTGATGCGGCCCCACGACCAAAATACAGTGGTCACATCACTCTGCAGGTAGTGCAGATCCTTGCCATCACGCCTGCGCGGGTTTTGCACACGCAAAACCGTATCAGCCGGGTTGGGCATGTCTTCGATCTCGCCCACCACGGGGTCTTCATTATGTAGGTGGATCAATACCGTGTGCGGCATGCAGGCTCCTTAGTCACCAGTGAGGGCTTGGATGCTCATGCGCCCAAAGCGCAGCACATCTTTGTGATGAATCGAATAGGGCTGGTGCGGCGAGAGCTTCTCGTTGTTCAGGCGTGTGCCGTTGGCCGAGCCCAGGTCCATGATGGAGATCTCGTCGTTCTGGATGCGGATGCGTGCATGCAGGCGAGAAACGCCCGATTCGTAGGCCGCATACGGCTCCAGGTCAACATCCGGCAGGATGGATTGGCCGGAGCTAACACGGCCGACAACGAATTCTCCGGGGCCCTCCAGCGGCAAAATCTGGCCGCTGCGGATGATGTGCAGATTCAGGCGTGCCGGGCCGCTGGGGCGCATCAGCGCCTCGCTGGTTTGCAGGCGCGTGGTGGTCAGCCCGCCGAGCGGGCCATCCATGGGCATGGTGCGCAAGCCTTCATCCGAGATGAGCTTGGCGCCACAATCCGGGCAGAACAGATCATCCTGCTCCTGATTTTTGCCACAACCTTTGCAAACGACGATCACCGTGCGCCTCGTTTCTCGCGCCCTTCGGTATCGTCAATCAGGGCGCGTGTGCCGTATTTTATCTGTTTTCCTTCCTTCGCACCCATGGCCGCGCCATCCTTAATATCATCGGCGGCCAGCAGCACGGTGCGCGCCAGGCTGCGCTGGCCTTGCGAGAGCAGCCGCGTAGCCAGCATGCGCATGCGCTTGGCCGCGCCCTGCGGGTCGCCGTGCTCCATGTCCTCGCGGGCGCGCTCCTGCATGCGGTACAGCGAGAGCTTGCCGATCGCCCCGATGAGGCTGGAGGGCGGCGCCTCCGGTTGGGTGTTCTCGGCCACCGGGCGCATCAGGCGGAAGCGCGCTGAGTTTGACGGCGTGGGGCGCGTGGGCACATCCAGGCTCAGGCGTCCTTCGGCCAGCATAAAGTTGCCCGCATGCGTGCCGCGTGTATCCAGCTCAAACTCCAACAGCAGGCTCAGGCTGTCGTTTTGCGGTACGTTGCCCAAAAAGACGGGCGGCTCCACGGCCACCGGCCCCACATCCGGTGAAAGGCGGAATACATAGTTGAGCTTGCTGCCAAAGCCATTCTCGTAATTGAGCTTGACATTGTTGGCATAGCTCAGGCTCAGGGTTTGCAGGCGGTTCTCCAGCAGCGTGTGGATCTCGGTGCTCTTGTCAGCATACAGGCTGCTGCCGCCCGCCTTGGAAACCAACTGGTCTATAAACTCTTCGTTCCACTCATGGCCAATGCCAATGGCGCTGATGGGGATGCCCAGCTTGGCGGCATCACTGGCCAGGCGCAGGCAGTCCTCTTCGTCGCCATAGGTGCGCCCGTCAGTGATCAGCACAATATGGTTGATGGCGCTGGGGCGCTGGTGGCGCAGCACTTCGTGCAGCCCGGCTTTGAGCCCCTGATAGATCTCGGTGCCGCCACTCGTCTGCAGGGTGCTGATGCGCGAGATGAGCCGCTGGATGTCCATGCCAGGCTGGGCCGGGATCACTACCTGGGCGCGGTCGTTGAAGGTGACCAGCGAGAGCACATCGTGCTCGGAGAGTTGCGAGACAAACTGGCTGGCGGCGCGGATCACCTGGCCCAGGCGCGTGCCCGCCATCGAGGTGGAGGTGTCCAGCACCAGCGCCACGTTGAGCGGCGGCTTGCGCCGGCGCTCTTCTTCGCTGGCGCTGGGCTTGAGGTCCAGCAAGACGTAGATGACCTGGCCGGGTTCATTGGGCGTGATCTGCGGGCGGCTGTACAGAGCGTTCACCATCAACGCGGGCGGCGCATCAATGTCTTCCGGCAAGGT
This sequence comes from Anaerolineales bacterium, assembly GCA_035446285.1. Lineage (GTDB taxonomy): Bacteria > Chloroflexota > Anaerolineae > Anaerolineales > UBA11579 > JAMCZK01. The sequence continues at coordinate 229,206 of DAOMSJ010000002.1, read as the reverse complement.
GGCGTCATACTCACGCCGCTTCTGCGGGTCTTGCAGCGTATCGAAGGCTTCCTGCACCAGCAGGAACAGCTCATTGGCGCCGGTGTGCTTGTTGGTATCCGGATGGAACTGGCGAGCGGCGCGGCGGTAGGCCCGCTGAATCTCATCCTGGCTGGCGTCACGCGCAATACCCAGGCGGGCGTAGTAATTATCAAGATAGCTGGTAGCCATGCGTGGTCTTATCTTAGTGTAGCCTTCAACCCCTACGATGGTCATAGGTATTAGAACAGATATCGATAGCGCCAAGCACTATCGATATCTGTTCCTTTAGTGCACCAGCCGCGCCAGCACTACCGAGATGTTGTCTGGCCCGCCAGCCGCGTTGGCGGCTTCCACCATGTGCATGCAGGCCAGGTATGGGCTGGCGGTGGCATTCACGATGGTCTGGATGTCATCTTCGTCTACAAAGCCCCACAAACCATCCGAGCACACCAGCAGGAATGCGTTCGTGGAAAGCGTGCCGGTGTAAAAATCGGCTTGCACTACATCGCCCTGGCCCAGAGCGCGGTACAGCATGGATTTCTGCGGGTGATCGGCCGCCTCTTCGTCGCTCAGCTGGCCCATCTCCTGCAGACGCTTGACCAGCGTGTGGTCCTTGGTGAGCTGCTCCATGCGCCCGTCTCGGTGCACCAGGTAGGCGCGGCTGTCACCCATATGGGCGATCACCAGCTGGTTGCCCAGCACCAAGGCGGCCGTCAGCGTGCAGCCGCCGCCCGGCGCGGCACGTCGCACGGCGCGGTGCGCTTCGTTCACGGCGTCTTCCATCATCTCGCGCAAGGATTCTTCGGTCGGCTGCGGGTCTGGCCCAAACAGCGGCTTGTACAAGCGCTGCACCAGATAATTGCCCAACGAGCGCACGGCCACTTCGCTGGCCACTTCACCGTTGCGGTGGCCGCCCATGCCATCGGCGATGACATACAGCCCCAGCGGCAGGCCAGAGTTAGCGCTGCCCAGTGTGCCGTTAAGGCACAGCAGGCTGTCTTCGTTGTTCTCACGGCGCTGCCCCAGGTCCAGTGCGCTGCCCGAGATCAGGTGTATGTACTTGCCCGAGCGCTCGCCATTGGCCAGTTCCCACACCTGGGCTTCGCTCAGCGGGGCCGTGGCGGCGTTGCTCGGCAGCGGGCCGGATGCCTTTTTCTTGCCGAAAAGTTTCTTGAAGAAATTCATGGGGCTGCTCTTTCTGCGTAGCGCTATGCCAGGAAGGCATACACTTTCTTGTCGGTAGAGCCGATGAAGATCATATCGTCATACGCCACCGGGGTGCCGGTGATGGGCGCCTCCGTCTGGTAGCGCCAGCGCAAACGCCCGCTGGCCGCATCCAGGCAATACAGGCTGCCATCCACGGAGCCGCAATATACTGCATCACGATGCACGATGGGCGAGCCGTTGACCTGGTGCTCGGTGGTATAGCGCCACAACTCCTTGGCCGAGCGCGTGTCAATGGCGTAGATGATATGGTCGGCGGCGCCGGTGTAGAGCACATTGCCGGCGATGGCCGGGGTGCAGATGCTGCCCTTGCCGAGGCGGAAGCGCCACACAGCCCAGCCGGAGTTGGCGTCCAGCGCGTAGAGCGTGCCGTCCATGGAGTTGAAATACACCACGCCGTCCTGCAGCACCGGCGAAGAGGTGATGGCGCGCTTGGCCTTGAAGCGCCAGCGCGGGTCGCCGCGGAAATCGGTGGCGGTAAAATCGCCCGCTTCGGAGCCAAAGTACACATGCTCGTTGCCCACCCACGGGGTGGAGCGCACCGGCGAGCCCACCTCTGAGCGCCAGGCCAGCCGCCCGCTGCTCAGGCTCACCGCATGCAGGCTGCCATCATCTGAGCCGATGAAGACGTGCCCTTCAGCAATGCGCGGCGAGGAGCGCACCGCGCCCTCAGTGTAGTGCGTCCACACCACCTTGCCGGAGCGGGTCGAGATGACGTGCAAACGGCGGTCTTCTGAGCCGAAGTAAATGTTGTTGTCAAAGATGGCTGGCTTGCTGGTGATGCCGCCGTCGGTGGGGTACTTCCACTTGAACTCACCGTTGGAGGCGTCCAGCGCATACAGGTTGTTGTCGTAGCAGCCGATGTACAGCGTGCCATCATGATACGCTGCCGAGCTGCGCAGCTCGTCTTCAGCTTCAAAGCTCCACAGTGGCTTTACGCCCACGCCGCGGCTGGGCATGCTGCCGCTCACCGCGGTGGGGATGCTCAGGTTGAGCAGCGTGCCGGTCTTGCGCGCCACGTTGATCAGCGCTTCTTTCATTTCAATGGCGCTGTCGTAGCGGTCCTCTGGCTTGTACTCCAGGGCGCGCTCCACCACCGCCGCCATCTCGCGGCTGACGTTGGGGTTGATCTCGCTGATCTGGCGCTCGCCAAATGAGAAGGGCGCCTCCATCTGCGGATCGCGCAGCGTCAGCAGGTGGTGCAACGTAGCGCCCAGCGCGTAAATATCCACCTTGGGCGTCGCCTCGCCGCGGTACTGATCGGGCGGGGAGTAGCCCTGCGTTCCCACCATCGTATTCTTCTGGCCAGATTCAAATACCTTGGCGATGCCAAAATCCACCAGGGCGATGTGGTTCTGCAGCGTACTCATGATGTTGGAGGGCTTAATGTCACGGAAGATGATCGGTTCTGGCTTGTGGCTGTGCAGATAATCCAGCACATCACACAGCTCCACCGCCCAGGCCAGCACTTGCTCCTCAGGGAAGAAGTTGTTGCTCTCGGCCAGCAATTGCTCCAGGTTCTTGCCGTGAATGAACTCCAGCACCAGGTAGGCGCGCTCGCCAATGGTGAAGTAATCGTAAATGCGTGGAATGGAGGGGTGGCGCAGCGTGGCGAGGATATTGGCTTCGCGCTCAAAGATCTGGAAGATGTTCTTGCGTACCAGGGGGTCGGTCACCTGGCTGATCATCTCCTTGATGGCTACCAGGCGGATGGCTTTGAAGTTCTTATCACGGGCGCGATACACTGACCCCATGCCGCCAATGCCTACGATCTCTTGGATCTCGTAGCGCTCCTGCAGCACTTCTCCCTGCTGCAGTTGGCTGTGGCTGCTGTCCTGCGGCGTATCCAATTTGTGGGTGGGTTGTTCCTCGCTCAGCGTGACTCCTCGGCCCATCGGGCCTGGTGAGCGATTATAGCTCTGAGGCTTGTTCTGCGCCCGTTTCCCTCGCCTGTTGAATTTTGGTTGTAGTGTTGCATTCGTCTCCCTCTCCTTTGGGAGGAGGGAAGGTAAGGGTGCGCCAATATTTAACTCAGTGGGGTGAGGTGTCATACATGACTGGTTTAGAATTGCTCCATGCTGATCCTTACCGCTAACGAAGTCCGCCAGGCGCTGCCAATGCACGAGTGCATCGCCGCCATGAAGCAGGCCTACGCCGCGCTGTCTGGCGGCGCCGCCGAGGTGCCGCTGCGCTCACGCTTGACCGTAGCCCCGCACGAGGGCCTGAGCATCCTCATGCCCGCCTTCGTGGATGGCGCCTCGGCCCAGGAGCAGGCCTTGGCCGTCAAGCTGGTTTCGCTGTTCAACAAGAATCCGGCGCGCGGCCTGCCGCTCATCAACGCCGTGGTGCTCGCCTTCGACCCCGAAACCGGCGCACTGCAAGCCATCCTGGAGGGCGCCGCCGTCACCGCCATCCGCACCGGCGCCGGCTGCGGCGCCGCCACCGATGTGCTTGCCCGCCCCGATGCGCGCACGGTGGCGGTCTTTGGCGCTGGCGTTCAAGCCCGCACCCAGCTGGCCGCTGCCTGCGAAGTGCGTGACATTGAAACCGCGTGGGTCTACTCACCCAACGCCGAGCAGGCCGCTGCTTTCATCACTGAGATGGCCGGGGTGGGGCGCATTCCCAAAGACCTGCGTGCCGCCGCCAGCCCGCAAGAGGCGGCCGCCAACGCCGACATTATCAGTACCGCCACCACCAGCCCTACACCCGTCTTCGCCGCTGCCGATGTGCGCCCCGGCACGCACATCAACGCGGCGGGCTCTTACACGGCCGATGCCATCGAGGTGCCCAGCGAGCTGGTGGCGCGTGCTCACGTCACCGTAGACAGCCGCTCGGCCACGCAAGCCGAGAGCGGCGAGATCGCCATGACCCTGCAACAGGGGCTGCTCGCCGCTGACAATATTCATGAGATCGGCGCGGTGCTCAACGGCCAGGCGCCTGGGCGTAGCTCCGCCGAGCAGATCACCTTCTTTAAATCCGTGGGCGTGGCTGTGCAAGATGCCATGGCTGCCCGCGTCGCCGTTGCCAATGCCCACAAACTGGGCATTGGCACCCAAGTAGCCTGGTAACAAGGAGATATCGTTGAGCCTTCCCAAAACAGCTTCAGTGGTCATCATCGGCGGCGGCGTCATGGGCGCCTCGGCGGCCTATCACCTCGCCCAGCGCGGCGTCAAAGATGTGGTGCTGCTCGAGAAAGATGAATTCTTCGGGCAGGGCGCTACCGGGCGCTGCGCCGGCGGCGTGCGCTACCAGTTCGGCACTGAGGTCAACATTCGCCTCAGCCTCGCCAGCCTGCCCATGCTGGAGCGCTTTCCGGAGGAGATCGGCCAGGAGGTGGATTACCGCAAGTGTGGCTACCTATTCCTGCTCACCAACGACGCCGATATCGCCGTTTTCGAAAAAAACGTGGCTCTGCAAAACAGCCTGGGTGTAGACACCCAATGGCTCTCCGGCGATGAGATCCGTGCCCGCTTGCCGCAAATGAACCTGGATGATGTGCTCAAGGGCACCTACAACGCCGCCGATGGCCTGTGCGACCCTAACAGCGTGGTGATGGGCTACATCAACGCCGCCACCAAGCTGGGCGCTACCTGCCTCGGCAATATCGAGGTCACCGGCCTGCAAGTGGAAGGCGGCGCCATCACTGGCGTGCACACCAACCAGGGCAGCATTGCCGCCCCGTTGGTGCTCAACGCCGCTGGCCCGTGGGCCGCACCCATCGGCAGGATGGCCGGGGTACACATTCCCATCATTCCGGTGCGCCGCCAGATCGTCACCACTACACCGCTACCCGGCATCCCGGCCGATTTCCCCTTTGTGATCGATTTTGCCAAGTCACTGTATTTCCATCGTGAGGGCGAAGGCTTGCTTACCGGCATGTCCAATCCTGACCAGGCCCCCGGCTTTGACCAGAACGTGGACCCCGAGTGGGAGCTGGTGCACATGGAGAATGGCGTAGCACGCCTGCCGCTGCTGGAGCAGGCCGGCCTGGCCAGCCACTGGGCGGGGCTGTACGAGGTCACGCCGGATGCGCACCCCATCTTTGGCGCAACGCCTGTAGAAGGCTTCTACCTCGTGGCGGGCTTCTCCGGCCACGGCTTCATGCACGGCCCAATTGCCGGCAAGCTGATGGCCGAGATCATGCTGGATGGGGCGGCTGCTTCGGTAGATGTGTCTATGCTCGGCTTAGACCGCTTCAGCAGTGAATCGTTGAAGGAATACAATGTCATCTAGCCCCTCCTGGGCGCGACAATCACGTTCGCGTCGTCTTTGCGAGGCGCAGGCTTGCCTGCGCACGAAGCAATCTCCGAGCGTGTTTGCAATTCCAACCTGGGGATTGCTTCAGTCAGCCGCATTGACATGCGGCTTCCTTCGCAATGGCGGTTGGGCTAACTTTCGACTTGGGACACAACACTAATCATGCCATCCGCAGAGATCCTTACCATCGGCACCGAGCTGCTGCTCGGTGAGATCACCGACACCAACACCCAATACCTGGCGCGCCAACTGCGTGACGCGGGCATTGACCTGTATTACACATCCACCGTGGGCGACAACGAGCAGCGCATCGCCGATGCCGTGACCCTCGGCCTCGGCCGCTCTGACATCCTGCTGTGCACCGGCGGCCTCGGCCCCACGGTGGACGATGTCACCCGTGAGGGCATTGCCCGCGCCCTCGGCGTTGGCCTCGAATTCCGCCCTGAGCTGTGGCAGCAGATCGAAGCACGCTTTGCGCGCATGAAGCGCACCCCCAGCGAGAACAACAAGCGCCAGGCGGAGCTGCCCGTGGGTGGCCGCAGCCTGGAGAACGCCGTGGGCAGCGCCCCCGGCGTGCTGGTGGAACACAACGGCAAAGTCGTCATCGCCGTACCCGGCGTGCCCAGCGAAATGCGCTATCTCTATGAGCACGGTATCCTGCCCTACTTCAAAGAGCACTTTGGCCTCACTGGGGTCATCCGTGCCCGCGTGCTGCACACCGCTGGCGTGCCCGAATCGCAAATTGACCAGCACCTGGCTGACCTGGAGCGCCAGACCAATCCCACCGTGGGCCTGGCCGCCCATGCCGGCAGTGTAGACGTGCGCCTGACCGCCAAAGCCGAGAGTCCCGAGCAGGCCGCCGAGATGCTGGATGCGCTCGAGGCCGAGGTGCGCGAGCGCCTCGGCGACTGGGTGCACGGTATAGACGAAGAGACGCTCGCCCGCGCCGTGTTGCGTGAAGTGGCCCACCGCAAGCAAACCATCGCCGTGCTGGAGAAGGGGCTCAACGGCGCCCTCGTCAAAGCCTTCACTGGCGAGGGCAATGCCTTCGTCGGTGGCGAGGTGCTGCACGCCACCCTGCGTACCGAGCCGCTCAAGCTGGCTGCCACCGAATACGCCTCCAAAGTGCGCGCCGACCTGGTGCTGGCGGTCGAGCTGCGCGCCGCCAAAGACGGCGGCCACGAGCTGGAGATCTTTATCACCGGCCTCAAAATTCCACATCATGTCGCCTTCCCCTACGGCGGCCACACCACCCAGGCCGCTGGCTGGGCCACCAGCCTGGCGCTGTCTTTCCTGCGGCGCAAGCTGCTGGATGAGGTAAACTAGGCCAATTTAATTTCAAGCACTTATTTGCTTGCCTTGCTTGGCAAGACTATCGAAAGGGAAATGATTGGCTACTAAAGCAGACTTAATTCTTACCAACGCCCACGTCCTCACCATGAATGAGGAGATGCACCAATTCCCCAAGGGCGCCGTCGCCATCCTCGGTGACAGCATTCTGGCCGCCGGGCCGGAAGATGAGATCCTGAAAAGATACGAATCCGCAGACAAACTGGATTGCCGCGGCAAAGTGGTGATGCCCGGCCTGGTCAACGCACATACGCATGTGCCCATGACCCTGCTGCGCGGCCTGGCCGATGACCTGCGCCTGGATGTGTGGCTGATGGGCTACATGATCCCCGTCGAGCGCGAATTCGTCACACCAGATTTTGTGCACCTCGGCACCTCCATCGGTTGCGCCGAATACATCCGCTCTGGCATCACCAGCTTCGCAGACATGTACTACTACGAGTCCACCGTGGCCGAGGCGGCCGCCGCGGCCGGTATGCGTGCGGTGTGCGGGCAGACCATCATGAAGTTCCCCACGCCGGATGCCAAGTTCTACGAAGAATCGCTGGCCTACACGCGTGAGTTCATCCAAAAGTGGAAGGGCCACCCGCTCATCGTGCCCGCCGTTTCACCGCACGCACCCTACAGCAGCACCGAGGAGCTTTTGCGGGCCTCTGCCGCCCTGGCGGTGGAGTTTGACGTGCCGCTGCACACCCACATCGCTGAGACCTCCTTCGAGGTTGAGAATGCCCGCAAAGAATGGGGCATGCCGGTGGTGCCTTACGTGAAGAAGCAGAATCTCTTTGATGCCAAGGTGCTCGCCGCCCACTGTGTACACCTCGATCAGGGTGAGATCAACACCTTTGCCCACTACAACGTGGGCGTCTCGCACAACCCTTCGTCCAACATGAAGCTCGCCTCCGGCGCTGCGCCAGTCAACGAGATGCTGCGTGCCGGCCTCAACGTCGGCATCGGCACGGATGGCCCAGCCTCCAACAACGACCTCGACATGTTCGAGGAAGTGCGCCTGGCCGCTTTCCTCGCCAAGCTGCGCGAGAGTGATCCCACCGTGCTGCCCGCCCAGACCGCGCTGCTCATGGCTACCCGCCTCGGGGCGCAGGCCATGCACATCGGCGACATCACCGGCTCGCTGGAGCCGGGTAAGCGTGCTGACCTCATCCTGGTGGATATTGACACCCTGCATGCCTCGCCGCACTTCAGCCGAGACCCCAATAGCACCTATTCGCAGATCGTCTACGCCGCCAAGTCCACAGATGTGACCGATGTGATGGTCAACGGCAAGTGGCTCATGCAGAGCAAGCAGCTCACCACGCTGGATGAGACTGCGCTGCTCGAGCAGGCTGGCGAGCTGGCCAAGAAGATCGATAAGTTCCTCATTGCTCGTGAGAAGTCGGTGCTCACCAAGCTCATCGCCATCGGTGGCGCCACACAGGAAGAGAGCTTCGAGGCCCAACTCAAAGTCCCGGTGGAAGACCCCGAAGCCGTGGTGGCCGCCCTGCAACATCCTGAGATCACGATCGTCTACAAGCGCCACTATCACGAGTACGACAGCTACTTCATCTTCCCCTCGCATGAGAAGTACATCCTGCGCTACCGTGAAGATGTCTTCCTCGAGGATAGTGGCCAGCCGGATAACTCCCGTTACCGCCTGACCCTCATCGGTGACTCGCACGAGCGTGATTTGCCCAGCGAGGTGGTGCTCTCGCGCAGCCGCTACTTGGCGCCCGCAGACCAAAGCCTGCGCTTCTACCGTGAATACTTCCAGCCGGAGCGTGAAATCGAGGTCGAGAAGGATCGCCGCCGCTGGCTGGTGCGTTTCCGCGACACCGATTTCTACGTCAACGTAGACCGCATGGACAAGCCCGCCCTGGGCAGTTTCGTTGAGATCAAGAGCCGCACCTGGAGCCAGCGAGATGCGGATGCCAAGGCCAAGCTCATCATTGAGCTTGCCACCCTGCTCGGCCTGTCCACCCAGGCCGCCGAGCCGCGTGACTATCTCAAGATAGCCACGTCCTAACATTCCAAGCGCGTATAAAAAGAGCGCAGCCATATGGCTGCGCTCTTTTTTACATCGTCAATGCCAGCCGCCTTCGCGGCCAAGCAATACTGATTTGTCATTGCGAGGCGCAGGCTTGCCTGGCGCACGAAGCAATCCCCCATCTCGCTTAAACGCAGCCGCAGGCTGCGTACTTAGTCAATACCCAGGTAAGCCTTCTGCACCGTCTCGTTCTTGGCCAACTTGTCGGCCTTGTCGCTCAGCACGATCTCGCCGGTCTGCAGCACGTAGCCGCGGTGGGCGATCGCCAGCGCCATGCTGGCGTTCTGCTCCACCAGCAGCACCGTGGTGCCTTCCTTGTTGATCTCCTTGATGGTGTCGAAGATGCCGTCCACCAGGATCGGCGCCAGACCCATCGAAGGCTCGTCCAGCAGCAGCAGCTTGGGCTGCGCCATCAGCGCGCGTGCGATGGCCAGCATTTGCTGCTCCCCGCCGGAGAGCGTGCCGGCCACCTGCTTGCGGCGCTCTTTCAGGCGCGGAAAGCGAGTGAAGGCGCCTTCTTTGTTGCGCTCAATGCGCGCCTTATCTTTGTCGATGTAGGCGCCCATTTCAATGTTCTCTTCCACCGTCAGCTTGGCGAACACGCCGCGGCCTTCCGGCACCATCGAGATACCCTTGTACACCAGTTGGTGCGCGGGGTATTTGCTCAGGTCTTCGCCGTTCAGCGTGACCGTGCCCTGGCGCGGTTTCAGCAAGCCGCTGATCGTGCGCAGGGTGGTGGTCTTGCCGGCGCCATTGCCGCCGATCAGGGTCACAATCTCGCCCTGATCCACATGCAGCGAGATGCCCTTCAAGGCTTCAATGTTGCCGTAGAAAGTGTGAATGTTGTTAACTTCAAGCATGGCCATAGGGGCTGCTCCTTATTTCGCCTTGGCGGTCTTCAGGCCAGAGGCCGCACCGCTGCCAAGGTACGCCTCGATCACGCGCGGGTCGCTTTGGATGTCTTTGGGCTTCCCTTCGGCGATCTTGGCGCCGTAGTCCAGCACCGTGATCTGCTCACTGATGCCCATCACCACGCGCATGTCGTGCTCGATCATCAGTACGGTGATGCCCAGCGTGTCACGCAGATCGCGGATGAACTTGGTCAGGTCCGCCGTCTCGTTCGGGTTCATGCCCGCCGTCGGCTCGTCCAGCAGCAGCATCTTCGGCTTGGTGGCCAGCGCACGCGCAATCTCCAGGCGGCGTTGTGCGCCGTAAGGCAGGTTGCGTGCCAGCGTGTCGCCCAGGCCTTTCAGGCCCACAAAGTTCAGCAGGCGTTGCGCTTCTTCCAGCACTTCCTGCTCTTGCTTCTTGAAGCGCGGCGTGTGCGCAATCGCATCAAAGATGGTGGCATACAGATGCAGGTCCTGGCCCACCAGGATGTTCTCCAGCGAGGTCATGTTAGCAAACAGGCGGATGTTCTGGTACGTGCGCGCCATACCCGCATGGGTCACCTGGTCAGGGCGCAGGTTGTGTGTCGGCTGGCCCTCAAACAGGATTTCGCCTTTGTTGATCTTGTAGAAGCCGGTCACGCAGTTGAAGAAGGTGGTCTTGCCCGCGCCGTTGGGGCCGATCACAGAGCTGATGCTCTGCTCTTTCACCTCAAGGCTCAGGTCATTCACCGCCACCAGGCCGCCAAAGACCTTGGATACGTTTTTTGCAGACAGGATGTTTGTCATGGTTGTCGTCCGTTCCTCGCCAACTGGCTAGCCTGCCTGCTCAGCTTCATCGCCGCTGTGCAGCTCGCGCCGAATGGACTCTGAGGGGATAAAGCCTTCCGGCCGGTTGAGCATCATCACCACCAGCAATACGCCATAGGCCAACCAGCGGAACTCAGCGAACTCACGCAACAGTTCTGGCAGGCCCACCAGGATGATGGCGCCCACCAGCGTGCCCGGAATGCTGCCCAGGCCGCCCACGATGATCAGGCTCAGCACGTTGATGGAGATAAGCAGATTGAAACTGTGTGGGAAGATCGAACCCAGCTTGGAGGCGAAGATTGCGCCCGCCAGACCAGAGAAACCGGCGCCGATGGTAAAGGCCAGCAGCTTGGTGCTCACCAGGTTGATGCCCATCGCCTCGGCTACATCTTCGTCTTCGCGCATGGCCATCCAGCGGCGGCCGATCTGCGATTCGCGTACACGGATGGACATGAACATCGCCACCGCTACGCCGATAAGGATGACATAGTACATGTGCTCGGGGCGGATGAGCGCCAGCTCACCCACCATCGGCTTGGGGATGTTCAGGATGCCCTGCGCACCGCCGATGTACGGCTTCATCAGGTCAGACAGCGCCAGGATGCGGATGATCTCACCGAAGCCCAGGGTCACGATGGCCAGGTAGTCGCCACGCATGCGCAGCACCGGCATACCCAGGATGAAGCCCGCCGTAGCGGCCACGGCCACACAGATTGGCAGCGCCACCCAGAAGGACAGCCCTGCCAGGCCCAGCGAGCCCGTGGAGGTCAGCGCCGCCATCGTATACGCACCGATGGCGAAAAAGGCCACATAGCCCAGGTCAAGCAAGCCGGCCAGACCCACCACGATGTTGAGGCCCAGGCCCATCAGGAAGTACAGACCGATGTTGTTGGTCACTTCCGTGAGGTAGCTGCCCAGCAGCATCGGCAGCACCAGCAGGAAGCCGCTGATCAGCGCCGTGCGCACCAGGGTCTCGCGTCCGGCCGGCAGGCGAATGCCCACAGGCTTGATGCGGCCCGCGGAGCGCAGGTACACGAACGCCGTAATCAGCACAAACAGCACAATGGCTGGCACCAGTTGCAGCGCCTTGGAGGCAAAGATGGCGCTGCTCAGCTGGCTGCTGAACAGGGTGCGCAGGCGCTCAGACAGGATCTCAGACAGCAGGCCGATCAGCACCGTCAGACCGCCGCCAGCCAGCAAGGCCGTACGCACGTTCGTCGGCACCAGGGCCAGTGCGCCGCCTGCCAGGCCGGCGCCCGTAAGGGCCAGCAGCAAGGTCAGGCTGCCGCTGCCACTAAAAGTCAGAATGTTGATCAGCTTGGGGGATACGTTGATAAAAACACTGCGCACATCCATGTTCTGTGCCAGCCACACCAACGCTACCATCACCAGGCCAACGCCCAGGCCGATCAGCAGCGCCTTGAGCAGGCCCAGCCATCTTTTGGCTTGGGGCGTCTCTTGCACGGCGCGGTAAGCAAACGCCGCCGTGGGGCCAAGGAACAAGATTTGCGCCATGGTGAACAGGCCGGTGATCACAAAGCGCTCGCCGAACAGCTCTACCATGCCGATGGCACTCACGCTCAACGTGATCAGGCTGGCCACCAGCCATTTCATTGCAGTCTTACGCAGGTCGAGGTCAGTAAGGAAACTCATCGCAACCTCTACGCTTTCTTTTCTTTCAGACGCTCACCCACAATACCTTGCGGGCGGAAGATGAGCACCAGCACCAGCATGGTGAAGGCGATCACATCCTTGAGCTGGTTGAAGGCCGGAATGCCCAGGCTTTGCAGGAACAGGCTGGGGCCAAGCGATTCAAACAGGCCCAGGAACAAGCCGCCCACGGCCGCGCCGGGGATGCTGCCAATACCGCCCAGCACCGCTGCCGTAAAGGCCTTGATGCCGGGAATGAAGCCCATGAAGAAGTGCACTTGCTGGAACACCAGCGCATACAGCATGCCTGCCACACCCGCCATTGCGGCGCCAGTGGCAAAGGTCAGGCTGATTGTGCGGTCTACGTTGATGCCCATCAGCGCCGCCACATCTTTGTTCTCGGCCACGGCGCGGATCGCCTTGCCCGGGCGGGTGCTGCTAATGAAGAAGTTCAGCGCCACCAATACCACCATGGTCACAAAGATCACCAGGACGTGCGTTTTCAGCACTTGGGTATGCAGAAAGGGCAGACTGCCCTGCAACTGCGGAATGTCAGGGAAGGGAATAACTTGTGAGCCAAACAGGCCGCGGAAGTAGTATTGCCAAAAGAAGGAAGCACCGATCGCTGTGATCAGCGGCATCAGGCGCGGTGCATACCGCAGCGGGCGGTACGCAATGCGTTCCGTCAGCAGCGAAATTCCCACCGAGATAAGAATAGAGGTCAGTGCAATCAGCAACAGGCTCGGAATGGGGTGGGAGGCCAGGTAGCCTGCGTTGGCCAGGGGAATGGCCACCGCCGAGGTGGAAGCGAAGATGCCTGACATAAAAAATTCGCCGTGCGCAAAGTTGATCATTTGCAGCACGCCGTATACCAGCGTGTAACCAATGGCGATCAGCGCATACATGCTGCCTTGCGCAATGCCAAAGATAATGAAGTCTTCCCAGTTACGAAGGGAGTAAGGGTTGCTGATGATGGTCTTGATCGTGCCCACCAAAATCACGGCCAGAATGGCAGCGCGCGCAACCCATAAGAACAGGTCGATCAAGTTGAGTTTTGCAAGGCGGTCTCTCATGCGTATGCTCCGGCGTAGTGCTAGAGGCCCAGGGCTTGCGCCCTGGGCCTTTTGTAAAGCAATGTTCTGCTAAGAACGTTGCAGCTTACGGCCAGATGGCAACATAGTCGCCATCCTGGATCTCGTACACAGCGATCTTGGCGTCAGCACAGTCACCGTACTCATTGCAGGTGAGGTTGCCGGTGATGCCAGTGAAGTTCTCGGTGGCATACAAGCAGTCACGTATGTCCTGGCGGCCGATCAACAGGGAGCCGTCGCTCTCCTTGGCAACCTGCTCGATGCAGGCGAACACCATGTTGGTGGCGTCGAAAGCGTGAGCATGGAAGACGGAGATCGGGGCGGAACCGTAGTTGGTCTGGTAGGCCTCAGCGAAGCGAGTGTAAGTGTCGCCAGAGAAGGCCAGATCCGGGCCGGAGATGTACAGGTTGGCGGTGGAGGAACCAATGGCCTCAGCAGCGGCGGCGGAGAAGCAGCCGTCAGCAGCGCCACGGGCCGTGTTCTCCAGGCCAGCCACTTCCAGGGACTGGGTGGCCAGGTGGGCGCACTCAGCGGTGAAGACCGGGAAGAACAGGAACTCAGGAGCACCACCAGCGCTAGCAGCGATGGAGGTCAGCACCGGGCGCATGTCCGTGTCACCCACGTTCACAGCGGTGAAGGCAACCATCGTGCCGCCCATTTCCTCGAAGGCCACGCGGAACGCGTTGGCCAGACCCTCGGTGTACGGGTCACCGTCATGAATGGCGGCGGCCGTGGTCAGCTCCAGGGTGTTGTACACATAGTCAGCCATGGCAGCGCCCTGAACGTTGTCGTTGTGGGCAGTGCGCAGGTAACCAGGCTTCCAGGCGCCGTCCGGGTCGGTCAGAGCCGGGGACGTGTTGGACGGGGAAACAACGGCGTAACCGGCGTCAGAGGCAATCTGGGCCAGGGGTACACCAGCGCCGGAGCAGCTGGTACCGATGATGGCGACAATGCTGGGGTCAGACACAATCTTCTGACCAGCGGTCTGACCGCCTTCAGCGGAGCAGCCGTCATCTTCAGCCTGCAGCTCAACCGCGTGGCCGAGCACATCGCCCTTGAACTCAATGGCGATTTCGACACCGTGCTGGGAGTCCAGACCCAGGTCGGCGTTAGCACCGGAGATCACCAGGGCGGAAGCAATGCGGATGGGGGCACCCGCGGCTACTTCCACACAACCGATTTCGTCCGTACATTCAAAAGCAGTGGAGGCTCCACCGCCGCCGCAGGCAACCAGCACCAGGCCAGCTACCAGGATGGCGATCAAAGCCAAGAAACGCTTCGACATTCTTACTCCTCCAATAGAGTGGTTGTGAAGTACTTTGTTTTCCTAGGAAAGCAAAACAGGGTGGGTTTCAATGTCGTTATCTGGGTTACACCTCCATCTTTGTATTCTTATGTATAGAGGTGCGCACCAAAACTCTTGCGCACCTCTAGGACATAGCTTTCTCATATTCTTCATTAGCAAAGAATAAAAAAGAGATTGCGGATACTCATTGTACATATCCCGCAAATTCGGGTCAAGTTGCAATAAATTGCTCAACTAATGAAAAACTAACTGGCGGCCCCACCGCGCCGCCCGGCAACCCGTTGCCCAACATGGTAAAATAGAACATACAGGTCATACTGGCCTGTCGTAACTGGCTCATTCACCCGTTAGGGGGCTTGGACGGGTCTACCCTGCCGATTGACGATACAAATTAAAAGCACGAAATCCGCAGGGCATTTATCCTAAGACACCTTTTTTGTGGAGGCGTGAGTGGCAGCATCTGAAGCCAAATCCTATCAAGCTGAAAATATCCAGGTCCTCGAGGGGCTGGAGGCCGTACGCCGCCGCCCCGGCATGTACATCGGCGGTACCGATATCAAAGCCCTGCACCACATCGTCTACGAGGTGGTGGATAACTCGATAGACGAAGCCATGGCTGGCGTGTGTGACCGCATTGAGGTCACCATCCACAAAGACAGCAGCGTCACCGTGGCCGACAACGGCCGCGGCATCCCGGTAGACCAGCACAAGACTGCCAAGAAATCCGCCTTGGAAGTGGTCATGACCATGCTCCACGCCGGCGGCAAGTTCGGCGGCGGCGCTTATAAAGTCTCCGGCGGTCTGCACGGCGTGGGCGTCTCCGCTGTCAACGCCGTCTCCGAGTGGTGCGAAGCGGAGATCAGCCGTGACGGCGCCATCCACAAGCAGCGCTACGAGCGTGGCATCCCCACCGGCCCCGTCAAAGTGGTGCGCAAGCTCAAACCCGGCGAGGGTACCGGCACGCGCATCACCTTTAAATTCGACCCCATCTTGTTCAAGGGTGACCTGGACTACCGCTTCGAGACGCTCATGCAGCGCTTCCGTGAGATGGCCTTCGTCACCAAGGGCATCACCATCAAGCTGCTCGATGAGCGTGACAACCGCCAGATGACCTTCTACTTCGAGGGCGGTATCACCTCCTTCGTGCGCTACCTCAACCGTGAGCGCCAGGCCTTGCACCCGGCGTTCCACCGGGAGCAGGAGGTGGACGGCGTCATCGTGGATGTCGCCATCCAGTTCACCGATGCCTACACCGAATCGGTCATGGCCTTCGCCAACACCATCAACACGGTGGACGGCGGTACCCATATGACCGGCCTGCGCTCGGCCATCACCCGCACCATCAACGACTACGCCCGCAAGAACAGCTTGCTAAAAGACAGCGATGCCAACTTCAGCGGTGATGACACCCGCGAGGGACTCACCGCCATCGTCAGCGTCAAAGTGCCAGACCCGCAGTTCGAGAGCCAGACCAAGGTCAAGCTCATGAACCCTGAGGTGCAAACGTACGTTGCCCAGGTGGTCAACGAGCACTTTGCCGAGTTCCTCGAGCAGAACCCCTCCGGCGCGCGCGCCATCGTCGCCAAGTGTCTCACCTCGGCCCGCGCCCGTGACGCTGCCCGCAAAGCGCGTGACCTCGTCATCCGCAAGTCGGCCCTGGAGAGCATGACCCTGCCCGGCAAGTTGGCCGACTGCTCCGAGCGTGCCCCCGAAAAGAGCGAGCTCTACATCGTAGAGGGTGACTCGGCCGGTGGTTCCGCCAAGCAAGGCCGTGATCGCCACTTCCAGGCCATCCTGCCCTTGCGTGGCAAGATCCTCAACACCGAGCGTGCCCGCCTCGACAAGATCCTCGGCAACAACGAAGTCAAGGCGCTCATCTCCGCCCTCGGCACCGGCATCGGTGAGAACTTTAGTCTTGAAGGCCTGCGCTACCACCACGTCATCATCATGACCGATGCTGATGTGGACGGCAGCCATATCCGCACCCTGTTGCTCACTTTCTTCTTCCGCTATATGGAGCCGCTCATTACTGAGGGCTATCTCTACATCGCCCAACCGCCGCTGTTCTCCGTGACCAGCGGCAAAGAAGTGCAATGGGCCTTCTCAGACCGTGAGCGCAGCACCATCCTCAAAGAGCTCGGCGCTAAAGCCGAAAAGGCTGGCGTGCAGCGCTATAAAGGTCTGGGTGAAATGAACCCTGATCAACTGTGGACCACAACGATGGACCCCGAGACGCGCAGCCTGCTCAAAGTCACCATCGAAGACGCTGCTGAGGCTGACCGCGTCTTCTCCATGTTGATGGGGGATGAAGTGGCTCCGCGCAAGCGCTTTATCCAAACCCACGCCAAGGAAGTCCAGAACCTGGACGTATAAAGGGGATTGCCGTGAGCTACAAGCCCGCCAACTACAACGACCTCTCGCCCTATCTCATCGTGTCCAGCGCCAATGGGCTGATGGAATTCCTCGAGAAGGCGCTGGGCGCCACCCGCATCCAGTCCTTTGAGCACGAAGGCCGCGTCAGGCACGCTGAGATGCAGGTAGGCGACAGTGTACTCATGCTCTGCGATGCCAACGAGCAGTACCCGGCCGTCAAGAGCATCTTGCACCTCTACCTGGCCGATGTGGATGCTGCCTTCGCCAGCAGCCTGGCCGCCGGCGGCGTGGAGGTTCACCCGCCCCTGCAGAACGAGGGCGAGGCGGACCGCCGCGGCACTTTTACAGACCCCTTCGGAAACCTCTGGTCACTCAGTACCAAGATTGGCTAAAAGACAAAGAGCGCCGCAATTGCGGTGCTCTTTTTTATCCACCCCCTTGACACCGCCCGCCAAATCCGCGCCTAGCGTCAAAACTATGGCATCTTTCTGCGTATGACTTTGGCGGCAGCCAGCAACCGACAACAGTGACCTAAGTGACCTGATCGACCTGACTGACCTAAGCGACACAAGCGACTTGACCTACAGCACTGTCGCCGGGCCAGCGCTCATGCCTCGTATAATCTCGGCATGACCGCAATCAGACTCGATGGCAAAGCCATCGCCGCAGAGGCTCGTGCCGAAATTGCCGCCCAGGTGGAGGCGCTCATCGCCACCGGCGGGCCGCAGCCCGGGCTCGCCACCGTCTTGGTGGGCGATGACCCCGCCTCGGCCATCTACGTGCGCAACAAGCACAAGGCCTGCCAGGAGGTGGGCATGCGCTCCTTCGGCTTTGAGCTGCCTGCCAGCACCAGCCAGGCCGAGCTGCTTGCTCTTGTGGCCGAGCTCAACCAGCGTGCCGATGTGCACGGCATCCTGGTGCAGATGCCGCTGCCGCCGCATATCGATTCTGCCGCCGTCATCGCCGCCATCTCGGTGCATAAAGATGTCGATTGCCTGCATCCTGAGAATGTCGGCTTGCTGGCGCAGAAGGGCCGCCAGCTGCGCTTCCTGCCCTGCACACCCGCCGGTGTGATGCACATTCTGCGCGTGGCCAATGTGCCTGTCGTCGGCGCCAACGCGGTGGTGCTGGGGCGCTCCAACATCGTCGGCATGCCGCTCTCGCTGCAACTGGTGCGCGCCGATGCCACCGTCACTATCGCCCACTCGCGCACGCGTGATCTGCCTGCCGTGTGCCGCAGCGCCGATATCCTCGTTGCCGCCGTGGGCGTGCCCGAGCTGGTGCGCGGCGATTGGATCAAGCCCGGCGCCACCGTCATCGATGTCGGCGTCAATCGCATCAGCGACCCGGCCGCCAAAAGCGGCAGCCGCATCGTCGGCGATGTGGCCTACGCTGAGCTGGCTCAGC
The DNA here is from genome assembly GCA_035446285.1 of Anaerolineales bacterium. Taxonomy (GTDB): domain Bacteria; phylum Chloroflexota; class Anaerolineae; order Anaerolineales; family UBA11579; genus JAMCZK01. The sequence goes on along the minus strand of DAOMSJ010000002.1, from coordinate 210,792 downwards.
GCGCCCGCGCCATCACGCCGGTGCCCGGCGGCGTTGGCCCGATGACCATCGCCATGCTGCTGCAAAATACACTTACCGCTGCCCAATAAAAAAAGCCGCTATCCAGCGGCTTTTTTCTTGGCGGGTTTGCGCTTGGTGCGCTGCCTCCCGTTTTCCATTTCGTTGAACTCCAGCATGGCTTCCTTGGCCGCTGGCGTAGCCACTTTGTAGGCCGCCCGCGAGAGCGCTGTGGCGGCGATCGGCCCGGTGACAAAGAACAGGATCACCAGGGCCACCATGCGCGCCAGGTAATTGGGGTAGAACAAACCCGCCGCCAGGATCAACCCGCTGATGCCCATCGTGCCTGCCTTGCCAAAGGCGTGCATGCGCATGAACACATCCGGCAGGGTCAGCACGCCAATGCTGCTGATCAGCATGATCAGCGCTCCGATGCTGGCAACGATCAATACGATGATCTCACGTGTTTCCATGTGTGCTCCTTATTCGCCGTCACGCGCTTGTTCAAGATAGCGCGCCACCAGCACCGTGCCCACAAAGCCCAGCACCGCCGCCACCATGGCAATATCCAGCAGCATCGGCGCATCATGGCGAATGGCGATCAGGGCCACAATGCCCACTGCCTGCAGGGTGATGAGGTCAAACGCCAGGGCGCGGTTGGGCACGTCCGGCCCTTTGATCAGGCGCAGCGAACCCAACAGAAAGGACAGCGTCAGCATCACCAGCAGGATATCAATGCCAGCATCAAACCAGTTCATGTTCCCAGCCTCCGCGGGTTACCAGCGCCAGGCGACGCTCAAACATATCCTTGATCTCGTGCCGGAACGAATCGGCGTCCTTCACAAAGAAGCTATGGATGCAAACCACGTAGCGGCCCTTATGGTCTTTGCGCAGGTCAATGCTCGTGGTGCCTGGGGTGAGCGTGATCATCGTCACCAGCACGGTGATCTCAAAATCAGTATCCAGCGTCAGCGGCACGGCCACAATGCCCGGGTGAAACTCCAGCCGCGGGCTCAGGATCCAACGCGTTAGCTTGGCGTTGCTTAACACAATCTCCCAGACCATGAACAACAGGAAGGACAACAGCCACCAGATGCGTTTGCCATAGCCACGGTGAAAAACCGACAGCGCCAGCGTGCCTATAACGAAACCGATGAACAGGTCAGCCGTGCCATACAGCGGGAAGAACACATACCAGAAGATGGCCAGCCCCACATTGACGATCAGCAGGGTAACGATTTGTTCGTTTTCATATTTCGTTGGCATACGTCCTCCTGCTAGTGCTCCGCGCCCAGCGGGGCAATGACATCCGTCGGCGCCACCGCCTGGATGTAGCCGGCACGGTCCAGCACCTGCTCGGCGGCCACTTGCGCCCAGCCAAACACCGGCGCACTGAAGATGCCCACAGCTAAACTGACCAGCACCAGCACCGTGATCGGCGCCGCTGTCAGCCAGCGCTGCGGCTTGCGCCACGGCATCGTGGTGGCTTCCACTGGCCCAGCGAAGCCGCGCTGCCACAAGCGCACCATGCTCATCAGCGTCAGCAGGCTCACCACCAGGCTCACCCCGGCGATCATCCACTGCCCCGAATCCATGGCCGCTTGCAGCAGGCCCAGCTTGCTTACAAAGCCGCTGGATGGCGGAATGCCAGCCAGTGAAAAGGCGGCTACGAAGAAGATTACCGCCAGGTATGGCCAGCGCTTGACCAGGCCACCCAGGTGCCCGGCTTCCAGCTTGCCGGTGCCCATGGTCAGTTCGGCTGCGCCACCCGCCAGCAGCAGCGCCGTCTTCACGATCATGTGATGCACGATGTAGAAGATGCCTGCCGCCATGCCAAAGCCGATCGCCAGCTGGTTGCCGCTGGCGGCCAGGCCGAGGCCCATCGCCATGTAACCGACTTGGCTGATGACGTGAAAACTCAACACGCGCCGGATGGTCTTGACTGCCATTGCCCCGAACACACCCGTCAGCATGGTCAGCGCCGCAACCGCCAGAATGAACGGTTGCCAATGGGCCAGCAGGTCAGGGAATAGCAGTGGGAAGATGCGGAACAGCGCGTAGATGCCCACTTTGGTGAGCAAGCCGCCGAAGATGGCCGTCACCGCCGGGTGGGGTGTGTGATAACTGGCCGGCAGCCAGAAGAACAGCGGGAACAAGCCCGCTTTGCTGCCATACGCCACCAACAGCATGCCGGCCAGCACAATGCGCAAAGACTCCGGCGCCAGCGCCATGCGTTCGGCCAGGTGCGCCAGGTTCAGCGTGCCCAGCGTGCCGTACATCACACCCGCCGTGGTCAGGAACACGGTCGAGGCGATGAGGTTGAGCACCACGTAGCGCAAACCGCCGTTGACTTGATTGGGGCGCCCGCCCAGGCTGAGCAATACGAAGCTCGCCATCAGCAAGACTTCAAAGAATACGTAGAGATTGAACAGGTCGCCGGCCAGGAAGGCGCCGTTGACGCCCATCAGCAGGAAGAGCAGCAGCGGGAAGAAATTCATGCCCTGACGCTCGTCCAGCGTGCCGATGGAGTACACCACGATTGCCAGCATCAGCAGCCCGGTCAGCGTGAGCATGATGGCGCTCAGTGCATCCGCCACCAGCGTGATGCCGAAGGGCGCCTGCCACGCACCGGCGTACAGTACGATGCGCTGTCCCTCGATGGCCGTGGTGCGCAGCAGCAACAGCGCCACCGCAAAGTTGAGCACGCTGGCCACCAGCGCCATGGTGCGCTGGAAGCGTATCTGGCGCAGGTTCACCCGCGTGGCTGCCAGCAGCGAGATGGCGGCAAACAGCAGCGGGAGGACCACCGGGGCGGCCAGCCAATTAGCGAACAGGTTCATCGGCGGCTCCGTTTGGGTGGGTTAAGCTCGTTGAGCAGCACGACATCTTCCAGCCACTCGTAATCTTCGTCCACATGCTCCAGCGTGTGGGCGGGTTCCATCGCAAAGGGGTCATCGCTGCGGTCGGTGCAGCTTTCGTCGATCGCTTCCAGCGAATTGCGCCGGTGCAGCAGCGCGATCATGAAAGCCACAATGCCGAAACTGATTACGATCGCCGTCAGGATCAGCGCCTGCGGCAACGGGTCCACAAACTGGCTGATGTCGCCAGTGAAGGCCGCTTTATCCACGATGATGGGCGGCAGGCCGCGCTCACTCACACCGGTGCCAAAAATGAGCAAATTGACCGCGTGCGTGAACAGGCCCAAACCGATCACCATGCGCACCGGGTTGCGTTGCAGCAACAGGTACGTCGCGCTGGCCATCAGCACCGCCACCAACCCGGCGAATACTAAGGCGATCATTTACGGCCTCCTTCTTTGACCGGGCGGCTGAGCTCCAATAGATACGAGGTCACGAAGGCGCTCACCACCAGGAACACGCCGATGTCGAACAGGGTCGGTGTGCCAAACTCCAGCACAAAGTCGCCCAGGTTCCACTTCCACCACACGCCTTCAAAGAACAGCGCATAGTTGCCCATGCCCACCAGCGCCGATAGCACGGCGATCAGCAAGCCGGTGCCCATCAGCGGCTGCAAGTACGGGCCGATGAGGCGGCGCACAAACGCATCGCCGCGCGCCATGATTTGCATCAGGAAGGCCGTGGCCACCACCAGGCCGGCAATGAAGCCGCCGCCGGGCGCGTTGTGCCCTGCCAGCAGAAAGATGACGGCCAGCATCAGCAGCACGGGGGTCAGGATACGGTCAAGCAGGGCAAGATATAACTCAGGCATCGCCGCGCTCCTTGTATTTTTTGTCAGGCGGAATGGGCCGCATGCGTGAGGAGCGCAGCAGGGCATAGCCGCCCAGCGCCGCCACCACCATCACGCTGATCTCGCCCAGCGTATCGAAGCCGCGGAAATCCACCAGGATCACATTCACGATGTTGCCGCCGTGCGCCGCGGTAGCGTTCAGCGAGAAGTAGCTGCTGATCGTCTGTGCCAGCGGTTTGCCGGCGGCCAACAGCGCCATGCCGAAGCCCCACGCGCCCACCGCCAGGCTCACCAGCAGGTACTTGAACGAACGCGGTTTGGGTTGTTTGGGATACGCATGATGGGGGATGCGATAAAAGACGAATAGCAGTAACACCAAGGTAAGTATTTCGACCAGGAACTGCGTCAACGCCAGGTCGGGCGCCGAGAAGAAGACATAGATGAGCATCACCACGCTGCCCACCAGACCGAGGCTGATGATGGCGCTCAGGCGGCTTTGCGCCCGCGCGATCGCTAGCGCGGCCACTACCACCAGCAGCGGCAAGGCCACTTCATAGAACGTGGGGATGGTGGCCCAATCCACGCGCAGGTCAGCCACAAAATCGCGGCTCAAGGCGTAGGCCACAAAGCCCGCCGAAGCCAGCAGGGGAATGCTGATCTGTGTCGGGAAGCTGGAGCCTTGCACCGTGCGTGTAGTCCAGCGTGCCAGGCGGTACAGCGCGTCCACGGTGCCGTCAAACACCGTTTGCCCTTTGAACTCGGGCGCTTTTGCGAACAGCTTGCGGATACCCTCGCGCTGCGTGAAGATCACAACACCCAGGGCAATCGCCAGCAAGCTGGTCAGGAAGATCGGCGTCCAGCCGTGCCACAGCGCCAGGTACGGCTCCAGCGCCGCGCCCAGGATGGCGCTGCCCGCCGAGCCGAACAGCGCGCCTTCGATGGCTGAGAAGAAGAACGGGATCAGCGCGCCCACTAGGGTGAGCGCCAGCACCGGCAGCACAAACGCCGCCGAGGGCGCGTGGTGCACCGTGGCCTGCTTCAGCGGCGAGCTGCGCCGCAGGAACGCCTCCCACAGCAGGATGAGGCTATAGGCCACAAACAGCGCCCCGGTGATCACCACCGCCACCAGGCCGGCCCAGCCCAACTGTCCCTGCCCGGCTTCGATAAGGGTAAAGAAATTCTCCAGCAGCAACTCTTTGGCCACAAAGCCAAAGGTAGGGATGATACCGGCCATCGAGATGCCCGCCAGGATTGCTGCCGCGCCCACCAGCGGCAGGCTGCGCGCCAGCCCGGCCAGCTTGCGAATATCGCGCGTGCCCGTGGCGTGGTCTACGATGCCCGCCACCATGAACAACGGGCCTTTGTATAGCGCATGCGCCAAAATGCCCACCACTGCCGCGGTGACGGCCACCTTCGTATTGAAGGCCAGCAGCAGCACCAGCACGCCCAGTTGGCTGACCGTGGCGTAGGCCAGAATGGCTTTGAGGTCATAGTGGCGCAGTGCGACCAGCGCGCCCACCAGCATGGTCAGCCCGCCCACCACCAACAGCGCCCAGAACCACAGCGGGCTCTCGGCGAAGGCCGGATGCAGCCGCGCCAGCAGATACACGCCCGCCTTCACCATGGTGGCTGAATGCAAATAGGCGCTGGCCGGCGTAGGGGCAGCCATGGCGCCGGGCAGCCAGAAGTGAAATGGGAACTGGGCTGATTTTGTAAATGCGCCCAACAGCACCAGTATCAGCATCGGCGTGAACAGCGCGTGCTGCGTCAGCGTGGCGGCGGGCAGCGCCAGCAGCCCGCTGATCGAATAGGTGCCGGCCATCTGGCCCAGCAGCACGAAGCCGCCCAGCATCGCCAGCGCGCCCATGCCGGTCACCACGAACGCGCGGCGCGCGCCTTCCAGTGCATTCTTGTCAGTCAGCTTGAAGGAGATCAGCAAATAGCTGGTGATGCTGGTGCCTTCCCAAAAAACGAACAAGGCCAGCAGGTTATCTGCCCACACCAGCCCCAGCATGCTGGTCATGAACGTAAATAGCAGTGCGTAAAAATAGCCCAGGCGTGAGTTCTTCTCAAAGTAGTAGCCGGCATACACGGCAATCGCCGTGCCGATGCCCGCTACGATGAGGCCAAAGAACAAGCCCAGCCCATCCAGGCGCAGATCCAGCGCCAGGCCAAACGCGTCTGACCACACACGTTGCTCGGTCAGGATCTGGCCTTGCCCTACGCGCCCCAGTTGCGCCAGCAGCCAGCCGGTGACCAGCGCCGGGCTGAACGCCGCCAGCCAGCCGCCGTGTGCCCAGCGTTGCGGGCGCAGCAGCCACAGCGCCGGGCCACTCAACAAAAGTAAGAGAAGAAAAGGTGTCAGCATATATAACTCGCAGAGTAACTCACAGAGTAGCTCGCAGGGTTGCCCGTCCCATTTAGCCTACAACTAAATAAGCCGGAAGGTTTCAAAATCCTATTCCCTATGTGAGGTTTACGCCCGGTTTGCACAGGCGCAAATTAAAACGAAGGCCGCTCGGCGTACTCGGCGGAAAGCGCCCCATGGGGGCACATTACGTCAGTTTGAACGTCGTGGCGGCCTGTTGCCAAACGATGACGATGGGACTAGCAAGTGAAATCAATCACTTATACACAATCCTAACAAACGCCCTATAGCTTTGTCAAGCAATGGCCGCGTTGGGCATTGGCGCACGATGGCGTATCATTACTTCCCTATGAGCACACTCCTTGTACACAATGCCACCCTGATGGCCACGATGGATGAGCAACGCCGCGAAATTCAAGACGGTGGCCTCTTCATCCGTGATGGCTTCATTGAACACGTGGGGCCCAGCGCCGAGCTGCCCCAAAGCGCAGACGAGGTGCTGGATCTGCGCGGCCATGTGCTGCTGCCCGGCCTGGTCAATACGCACCATCACTTCGTGCAGATCCTCACGCGCGCCGTGCCCGCCGCCCAGAACGTCAATCTGTTCAACTGGCTCACCACACTGTATCCCATTTGGGCACGCCTCACACCTGAGGATGTGAAAGTCGCCACGCGCACCGCGCTGGCCGAGCTGGCGCTCTCGGGTTGCACCACCGCCTCCGACCATCTCTACATCTATCCCAACGGTGCGCGCCTGGATGACCAGATCGAGGCCGCCCTGCAAATGGGCCTGCGCCTGCAAGCCTCGCGCGGCTCGATGACCCTCGGCGAGAGCCAGGGCGGCCTGCCGCCCGACAGCGTGGTCGAAACAGACGCCCAGGTGCTGGCCGAGAGCCGCCGCCTGGTCGAGACCTATCACGACGCCAAGCCCGGCGCGCTGATTCAAGTGGTGCTGGCGCCGTGTTCGCCGTTCAACGTCTCGCCTGACCTGATGCGCGAGACGGCCAAGCTGGCGCGCCACTACGGCGTGCACATGCACACGCACTTGGCTGAGACGCAGGATGAAGAGCAATACACGCAGCAGCACTATGGTATGCGCCCGGTGGCCTGGATGGAAACGATGGATTGGCTCGGGCCGGATGTTTGGTATGCCCATTCCGTGCATGTCAACGATGCTGAGATTGCCCAGTACGCCCAGCACAACTGCGGCGTAGCGCACTGCCCATCCTCCAACATGCGCCTGGCCTCCGGTATCCCGCCGGTGCTCAAGATGCTCAACGCCGGCGTGCGCGTCGGCCTGGGTGTGGATGGCTCGGCCAGCAACGACAGCTCGCACCTCCTGGCCGAGGTGCGCCAGGCTATGCTGCTGGCGCGGCTCGACGCCGGGCAGCGCGGCGCCTCGCTCTCCGGCGAGGATGCCCCGCCGCTGATGACCGCCCGCACTGCCCTGGAGCTGGCCACGCGCGGCGGCGCCGCTGTGCTCGGCCGCAATGACATCGGCTCACTCGAAGTCGGCAAGTGCGCCGATTTCTTCGCCGTGAATCTGCACCAGCTCGGCTTTGCCGGCGGCCTGCATGACCCGCTGGCCGCCCTCGTCTTCTGCGCCCCCGTGCAGGCCGATTACACCGTGGTGGGCGGCCGCTTCATCGTGAAGGAAGGCCAACTGCAAACGGCCGACCTTCCCGTCTTGGTCGAGCAGCACAACCAGGCCGCCACGCGCCTGGTGAACGGCGAATAGCTTTTGCCAGGCTTTGTATTCTGCAAACTTTCCTCTTGAAAATAGTTGCTTCTTCAGCGACGCGGGTCGCAGAGGAGTCAGGTTTGCATGCAACGTTACTTCAACGTTTGCGGAGGGGGACTGGGGGAACCAACTTTGGTTCCCCCAGCGGGGTGCAGGGGCAGCTGCCCCTGCAAAGAAAACAATATCAAATGAAAGCATTTTGTAGATGTGTCACATCAGTAAAGAAAAGTCTTTTGCATTAAATGATTCGTTAGGGATAAGACAACTATGACCAAAAAAATCGCAGTCGTCGCCGTTGGCGGCAACGCCCTTATTCAACAAAAGGGCAAAGAAAGCATTGCTGACCAATACACCGCCGCCAGCCAGACGATGGGCTATGTGGCCGAAATGATCCAGGCTGGCTGGGATGTCGTCGTCACCCACGGCAACGGCCCACAGGTCGGCTTTGCCCTACGCCGCTCGGAGTTGGCCGCTGCCGAACTGCCGCCCGTGCCACTGGATTACTGCGGGGCCGAGACGCAAGGCTGGATTGGCTACATGTTCCAGAAAGCGCTCAATAATGTCTTCGCCCAACGCGGCATTACCAAGCACGCTGCCACAGTGGTCACACAATGTTTGGTGGATGCGGCCGACCCGGCCTTCGCTAACCCCACCAAGCCCATCGGCTCCTTTGTGGACGAGCAAACCGCGCAGCAACTACGCGCCCAGGGCAAACACGTCGTCGAAGACTCTGGCCGCGGCTGGCGCGAGGTCGTCGCTTCACCGCAACCGCAGGAGATCGTCGAGGCGCCCGCCATCCAGCAGCTCATCGAAAGCGGCTTCATGGTGGTGGCCTGCGGCGGCGGCGGCATCCCCGTCGTGAAAGAGGGTGGGGAGCTCAAAGGCGTGGCCGCTGTCATCGACAAAGACTTCGCCTCCAGCCTGCTGGCCGGCGAGATCGACGCCGAGCTGCTGCTCATCTCCACCGGCGTGGAGCAGGTGATGCTGCACTACAACACGCCACAGCAGCGCGCCCTCGAACGTATGACCGTGGCCGAGGCCAAACAATATATAGAAGAAGGCCACTTCGCCCCCGGCAGCATGCTGCCCAAGATTCAGGCGGCCATGCGCTTTGTGGAAGCGGGGGGCAAGCACGCCCTCATCACAGACCCGGCCAATATTGCCCGTGCCCTGCGTGGCGAGACTGGCACTTGGATCAGTCTTGACTAGGGAGTTTTAGCCTAGCTTGCTCTTAATGCTAGCGAGTTCACGGGTTATTTTTTTATGTTCTTCCGCTAAGTCCTTCAAGTAGCCATCAGTTTGTTTGGGGGCAAGATTGGCGTGCTTGAGGAATGAAAGATCGTGGACAGTATTCTCCTGATACTTCTTCCCGCTCACAGAGTAATAAGTAGTCTTTACTGCAAACTTCCGCCGTCTTTGTTTTTTGAAAAAATTAAAACCTTGGATAACTAACTGTCTATATTCTTTCCCTGGGGGAATGAAGCTAATGGGGTTTGAGAAAATAGAGATGGTCGACAACTTCCTATTAGCATAATCACGTGGGGATGGATCAAAGGTGATTTTGACATCCAAAGCTGGGGCACTCCCAGTATTCACGACCTTGAATACGAGCATTCCGGTGTACTCGTCGTCAAAGTAGGCATGAATGTAGGGGCGCTCTGAAGCCTCTCTTTGCTTCTGTATTTCGGTTATCTGAACCAGGCTGAAAAGGCTGCTGAGGGCGGCAAAGGAAGTTGCTGCAACTTCCACGCTGTTAGAACTCCAATAAATTATAAGAGCCAGAATACTGAAAAGTATTATGGATAGAATTAGGCTGAGTCGGCTACTGATCGAATTTTTAAGCGAGATTGAGAATCTCTTCAGATTTAATCCCATAGTTCAATGCTCCTTAATATTGCAACTCTATCTGGCGAGATGTCAACGCAGTGATATTTGCCTTCTATTGTTTCCCCATCCTCGGTTTGTCCCTTTAAGGTTATAAAACTATGGCCAGGAAGATAGCCTTTCCATCCGTCACTAAGGCTAGTGGCTTCAATCATGATAGTCTCAGATTCGTAGTAGCTTAAGGCAAGCGCTAGCCTCTTGCCATTAATGATAAACTCCATCACTAAGGGTTGATTGCCCTTCTCCATAAACAACTATTATATGGCTACGGTTCCCACCTATTCCGTCGTTGTACCCTTGTTCAACGAATCAGAGAGCCTACCGGAGTTCATTGCCCGCACTACCGCGGTGATGGACGCGCTCGGCCAGCCCTGGGAGCTCATCATGGTGGATGATGGCTCGCGTGATAACACCGCTGAGATCCTGCTTGAGCACGCCACCAAAGCGGAGAACATTCGCCCGATCCTGTTCGCCCGCAACTTCGGCCACCAGATCGCTGTCACCGCTGGCATGGACTATGCCCGCGGCACGGCCATCATTTTGATTGACGCGGATTTGCAAGACCCGCCGGAGGTCATCCCACAGCTCATCGAAAAATGGCACGAGGGCTTCGAGGTGGTCTACGCCGTGCGCCGCCAGCGTGACGGCGAGAGCTTCTTCAAGAAGTTCACTGCCTCTGCCTTCTATCGCCTTATCAACCGCATCACCGATATCGAGATTCCGCTCGACACTGGCGACTTCCGCCTCATGGATCGCAAAGTGGTAGATGTGCTCAACCGCATGCGCGAGCACCATCGCTTCCTGCGCGGCATGTCGGCCTGGGTCGGCTTCCGCCAGATCGGTGTTTCGTATGACCGTGCCGCCCGCTTTGCTGGCGAGACCAACTACACGCTTGGCCGCATGATCAAGCTGGCGCTCACTGCCATCACCGGCTTTTCGTTCTTCCCTCTACAGGTGTCTACCTATTTTGGTTTCCTCTCCGCCGCTGTGGCTTTGCTGGCCATTCCTGTTGTCATTGTCACGCGCTTGATGGGCAGCCAGGCCTTCACCGGCCAGGCCACCGCCCTCATCGCCGTCCTGTTCTTCGGCGGCGTACAGCTCATCTCGCTCGGTATTGTTGGCGAATACATCGGCCGCCTGTACGACGAAGTGCGCGGCCGCCCGCTGTATATTCTGCGCAACAACCCAGACGAGCCGGTCAAAAAAAGCTAAGTAGCTTATAGCTGTTAGCGATTAGCTGTAAGCCTAAGCCAACCCGTCATTGCGAGGCGCAGGCTTGCCTGCGCACGAAGCAATCTGTGTATCCCGAGTGCAACGAGGGATTCCTGCGGCCACATGCTTAATTCCTGTCATTCCGAACGAGCGGCGTAGCCGCGAGGAGTCGCAGTGCATTCCTGCGGAAGAATCCGTTAAGTTCTGGTGCAACGTTCCGCTTATCTGAAAACAGCAGCTACCTGGAAGAAGTGCCAGCAAGGATTCCTCGCTGATGCGGGTTCGGCGGTCTGGTGCAGTACTGCCTAACCGCTCGGAATGACACGGAGTTTTGTCATTGCGAGGCGCAGGCTTGCCTGCGCACGAAGCAATCTGTGCTTAGTACTTGTATCCCGAGCGCAGCGAGGGATCCCTGCGGCCACACCATAAACTCTTGTCATTCCGAACGAGCAGTGCAGCCGCAGTGCATTTCTGCGGAAGAATCCTTTAGGCCATCAACAAACCAGCTACTCCTGTATTGCCCTATGGATTCCTAGCCTTCGGCTAACACCCGGAATGACACAGGCGGGGCAAAACCACCCTCAACAGGCGGCTACAATACAGCCACCCAATCGCGTATGCCTCAACGCCCATTACCCAACGATCTCATCCTCGTCTGCATCCTGCCCAACCCGCGCGATCTCGACATCGCTCGCACCCTCGGCTGGTATCGCATCCCGCTCGTCAGCGGCCCGCAGATCATCGCCGCCGACCATCTGGCCTTCTACCAGCCCGCCAGCTTTGGCAGCCGTAAATGGTGCATCGAATACACCGCGCCGCTCAACGGCTACGAAATGGTGCTGCGTAAGGATTTGTTCAAAGACGAGCCCGACCATCCGCGCGGGATGAACGAATACTTCAAAATACAGATCGGCAGCCTCTACAGCCTGCCGCGCCCTTTGCCCGCTGGCGAATGGAAGCGCATCACCTTCTTTTACACCACGGGTGATTTGCTGCTGGGCGCCGAAACCATTGCGGATTTGCAGGTGCCCTCAGAGCAGCGCGGCGAGCTGTACCGCTCGATTCGCGAGAAGGCCGTCACCGAGCAGGGCTACGACACACGCACCACGCCAGCCCTGCCCGTGGATCTTGACCTGTTGGCCCTCTTCGCCATCCGGGAGAGCGGCGAGATGTTCTTCGGCTCCGGCGGAGGCGATGCCTGATGTGGGTCTTGCTGCCCAGCCTGCTGCTGGTCATCACCCTGCTGGCCCTGGTCGCCTTGCAGCGCTGGCGCCCGGCGTTCAAATCGTACTGGTTCGTAGCCACCGCCGGCGCCCTGTTGGCGGCATTGCTCACGCTCGGCTTGCGTTTCAGTTTGCCGCAGGCGGCTCACTTTCCGGGTTGGGTGCTCAGCGATGGTTTGCAATTCCCGCTGAGCTTCGGCCTCGACGGATTCTCCTGGTCGCTGTCATTCACTCTGCTCATCCTTCTGTTGGCCAGCTTGCTGCGCAGCGTGCGCCGCGCCTCTGACGTAAGCTGGCCGATCTGGATGCCCTCGCTGGCGCTGGCCGCCGCAGGCCTGCTGGCAGTGGCCGCCGCTGACCTGCTGGCCGTGGCGCTCACGCTGCTGCTGCTGGACATCATGATCTTTGCGCAGCACAGCGCCTTTGCCCCAGACGAGGGGCGCGCGGTGCTGCTGGAGCAATTTGCGCTGTCTTTGGGCAGCGTGCTGCTGGTGCTGGCCGCCTGGGCTACACCCGCTTCGTATGCCAGCCTGGCTTCGCTGTTGCTCAGCGTGGCTGGCGGCCTGCGCCTGGCCTTGGCGGCTGGCCCGCGTGTGGGCACGCGCCAACCCATGCCAGCCTTCACCACAATGCTGCGCTATGCACCCCTGGCGGCTGGCTTTGTCTTGCTGCGTTTTATCCAGCCTTTCTCCGGCATCGCGTTGCACCTCAGTCTTGTCCTCCTACTCGCCGCGGCCTTACGCTGGGCTGTCCTCGCCTTGGCTCCCAACGCACCGCTGCAGCACATGCAGCGCAGTACCGTCGCACTGGCCTTGGCCGCCGCCATCGCCGGGGCCACCAACGCCGTTCTCGGTTTTGGTTTGCTGCTGCTGTATGCGGAAACGCTGGCGCGCCTCATCGGCCATTACCCTCAGCTGCGCCGCCCGTTCATGCTAGTGGGTGCGCTGCTGTTCAGCGGATTGTGGTTCACCGCCGCTCAGGGCACCTCGGCTTTGTATAGCGCACCACTCAGCCCGCTGCTGTTTGCGGCGCTGCCCTTGCACGCCTTGCTGCTGCTCGGCATTGTGCAGCGCGCCGGCGCCCCCAGCGAACCGCCCGCACCGGATGAACCCTGGACCCTGGCCGTCGAAAGTATCGGCGCCGTGCTGCCCCTGGCGATGTTTGTGATCGCTGGCCTGATATTGCCGCTGCCCTTTGGCGGCAACAGCGCCGCCTGGTGGCCGGCGATCGTCGTGCTGGCTTTGCTGGCGGCGACCTGGGCTGGGCGCATCTACCTGCGCCGCAGCGGGCGGCAATTGCTGCCCCCGCATTTCCGCCAGCGTATGCGCTTGCCGCAGTGGCGCCTGCCCGCACCGCGTCAGATCGCCGCTGGCCTCTCCGCCGCGCTGGCCGCCGTGCTGCGCCTGCTCAGCAGCCTGCTGGAAGGCGAGGCGGGCTTGCTGTGGGCACTGTTATTTATTGCGCTGCTGATTTCAATTTTCTCGCAAGGAGGCTTGGCGGGCTGATGGCAGATTTTGTCGGCACGCTCGCTGTGCTTCTCTTACTCATCACATCACTATATGTGCTTGTCAATCAAGACTGGCGTTGGGCGGTGGCCGCGCTTGGCTTGCAGTACGTGTGGGCCTTCGTGCTCTTGCTGCAGGCCTGGCCTGCTGAGTTGGCCGTGGTTAAGTTGGTCACCGGCTGGATTGCCGCTTCGGTGCTCGGCCTGACACGCCTCAACCTGCCGCAGCTCACTACGCCAGAAGGCAACGTGCCATCCGGCCGTGTCTTCCGCTTGTTGGCGGCGGGCCTGGTCATCCTCATGGTGCTGGGCGCTGCACCGCGGCTCACGGAATGGTCGCGTGCTTTTGGTATCTACCAAGCCTGGGGTGGTTTGCTGCTGCTGGGCATGGGCCTGATGCAGTTGGCCTTGCGCAACGGTTTCTTCCGCACCGCGCTGGGGCTGCTCACGCTCTTTAGCGGATTTGAAATTCTTTACGCCGTGGTGGAGGGCTCTACGCTGGTCACTGGCTTGCTGACCGCGGTGAACCTGGGCATTGCGCTGGTGTGTGCCTATCTGCTCACTGCGCCCACGCTGGAGACTGAAGAATGAGCTCGGCCTTCCTGTGGATCCTGCTGCCCATCGCCGTGGGCGCTGCCTTGCTGCTCTACCGCCGCAAGGATGACACGCCGCTGTATCTCGCCATCGGCCTGAGCTTCATCCTCACCTGGATCGCCTGGCAGTTCCCCATTGATGTGGTCTTGCAACTCGGCTCGATTTCTATTGAGATTGCGCCTACGCTCACCTTCCTGGGCCGCAACTTCACCCTGGCCGAGACGCAGCGCTTGCTGCTCACTTTCATTTATCTCGCCCAAACCCTTTGGCTGCTCGGCGCTTTCCTCACGCGGCCCGGCCAGCTGTTTCCTGGTTTGTCGCTCATCGCCGTGGGCCTGTTCATGGCCGCGCTGGCCGTGCAACCCTTCTTGTATGCGGCCCTGTTCCTGGCGGCCGCTTTCCTGGTGTGGGTGCCACTTCTCGTACCGCCTGGCACACAGCCCGGCCGCGGCATGCAACGCGCCCTGATCTTTTTGCTGTTCTCGGTGCCCTGTATCCTGTTCACCGGTTGGCTGCTCACTGGCGTGGAGGGCAACCCCGGCAACTTTGAGCTGGTGTTGCGCGCCGGCTTGCTGATGGCGCTCGGTTTTAGCTTCCTATTGGCGTTGTTTCCTTTCCATTCCTGGGTGCCCATGTTGGCGCAGGAAACCGCGCCGTATGTGCTCGGCTTCCTCACGTTCTTCCTACGCGCCGTAGCGCTCATCTTCCTGCTCAGCTTTGTGGAGCGTTACGTTTGGTTGCGCGATAATCCCGCCATTTTCCAGCTGTTGCTCGCCATGGGCAGCCTGGGTGTATTCCTTGGCGGCGTGTGGGCCTCACAGCAGCGCCATCTTGGCCGCATGATGGCCTTCGCCGGTATGCTGGCTACCGGTGGCCTGCTGCAGGCGATTGGCCTCGGTGGCGCTGTGGGTTTGCAAACCTTCTTTGCCCTTTTGCTGCCGCAGGCCTGGGTGCTGTGGGCGCTGGCCGCCAGCCTGGCCGTGTTGCACCGCCACACGCCCAGCTTACAGTTGGAAGAGCTGGGCCCAGCCCTGCGCCGCCACCCCTTGCTGGCGCTCACTGCCGTGGCCGCCTTGGTAGCCCTGGCTGGCCTGCCGCTGCTCGGCCCCTTCGCCGCCCATCTCGCCATTTGGCATGGGGTGGGGCAGCAATCTGTGGGCCTACTTATCCTTTCATTCTTGGGCAGCCTGGGGCTATTGGCCGGCGGCTTGCGCCTGTTGCACGCCTGGCTCACGGCCGCGCCAGAGCCACGCGCTCCGGTTGGCCCCGTGGAACGCCTGCCGTTCAGTCAGCGCCCGGATATGGCCAACCCGTATGTGTGGGTGTTTTCTCTCATCTGGCTGGTCACCCTGCTGGGCTACGGGCTGCTGCCCTCCTTCCTGGCGCCAGTACAGCGCCTGGTACTCATGTTCCCTCAAGTATTCCAATAGCACTTTTCGCTATAATCAACCTCTATGGAAAAAGAGCAGCTTGAAAAGAAGGTGGCGTGGCTGGATGCAGAGCGCCGCAAAGCCATAACCGAGAACGAAGAGCTTAAGAAGCGCCTGGATACGCTTGAGCGCAGCCTGGTGCGTTCCCAAAAGACCACCACCTCGCGCGCCGAAAGCAAAGCCAAAGTGAAATCCCTGGCCGATCAGGTGGCCGAGCTGGAAACGGGGCTCAATGCACAGACTGCCATCAATAAAGAAATCAAGGACCAGCTGCACGAGCTTTCCAGCCAGCGCAAGTCCCAGGACAAATCCCTGGCCCAGGAACAAAAGGGTATCTCCAAAGTGCTGGATGATTTCCGTAAGGAGATGGCCGATCTGCAAGCTGTGCGCAAGAGCGTCAATGAGCACAGCCAGACCCTGCTCACACTGGGCGGCAACGTAGACCGCCTGCAAGAAGTGGTGGTTGAGGTGGAGCGCGGCGAAGAAAAGCGCGCCAAGATCGTTACCAATATCGAGAAGAACAGCCAACAGGATATCAAACGTCTGACGGAAATGCACGCCGAGGTGGCCGCGCTCATCAGCCGCCTGGATACCGCAACCAAGCGCACCGAGCTCATTCTGGATGGGCAGCGCAAGGTGGACAAGCGCGTCGATGAGATGTTCGAGACAGAGGAAGAGCGCAAGCAGGCGCAGCAAGGCTTCCTTGAGCAGGCCGCCATGCAGGAAGAAGACCGCAAGCGCACCATGAAGGAATGGGGCAAGCGCTTTGAGGTGGTGGAGCAGCAATCCAACACCCTGGTGCGTCATCTGAAGGAACTTGAAACGACTGATCTGACCGTCAAGCGTGCGCAACGCTCCTTCGATGAGCTGGTCGAGAAGATCAACCGCCGCGTGAATGAGCTAAGCGAGATTCAACGCCTGGGCGAGCAGCGCTTCCGCCAGGAATGGTCCACCTTCCAGGCCGATGCGCAGAAGCGCTGGGCCAGCTTCACCCTCACCAATGAAGAGCAGCTACGCGAGGAGACTCGCCAGCGCGAGAAACTAGTGGAGCAAATTACTACAATAGAAGATTCATTGCGCGAGGTACAGGATACTCTGCAGCACTTGCGTGACCAGTCTGAGCGCAATTTGCAAGCCGTGTTGGAAATGGCGCGTGACTCGCTGGCTGAACACGAGCGCTTCCTGAGCAATCAGCGCTAGAACCAGCGGTTAGCTGTTAGCGCTTAGCTTAAAGCCAAAGCAAACCACCAAGGCACAAAGAGCACGAAGAAAAGCAGGAGTGGCGGTGCTCGCGTGCTGTCATTGCGAGACAACAGCCGCAGTTATGCGGCTGTTGTGTAAGGCCGCACTATGTGCGGCCGACGAAGCAATGACAAAGTATGTGGTGTTCGGATTCCTGCGCGCCCCCCCCCCATGCCATCAACCCGTGTCATCGTGAGCGGGTAGGCAAGCCAGCACCTGAACGCCGAGGCAACCACAGCGAAGGATCCTTGCTCACACATCTTCTACATGATTCTTGAGCTAGCTATGTGCGCTAATCCTGAGCCTGTTTTTTTTGCAAAGCTCGCAATGACAATAAGTGTGCGCGTTACCCGCGCTTGCGCATCAAGCGCGTGACCAAGCTATCCAGCTCTTCGTCAGAATAATAAAACACAGTGATACGACCACCTTTGCGGCTGTGTTGTAAGTTCACTTTGGTGCCCAGCGCGCTGCGCAGCTCGTCTTGCAGATCACGGATCTCTGCGCTCTGCCCGCCCTTGCTGGCCTTCTTGGGCTTCACACCGCGCAGCTTGCGCACCAGCTCTTCGGTCTGGCGCACGCTCAGGCCCTGCTCGGTCACCGTGCGCAGCGCCGCGCTCTGCGCCTGGGCGCTCTCCAGCGCCTTGAGGGCGCGGGCGTGACCTTCGCTGATCTCGTCGTTCAGCAGGGCTTTCTTCACCGCCTCGCTGAGCTCCAGCAGGCCCAGCGTGTTGGTGATGGCGACGCGGCTCTTGCCCACGCGGCGGGCAATCTCCTCATGCGACATTTTGAAGGCGGTGTGCATGTGCTCGTAGGCTTCGGCGGTTTCCAGCGGGCTGAGGTCCTCGCGCTGCACGTTCTCCACCAGCGCCAGCTCTACCAGATCCTGGTCGCTGGCCTCACGGCTGACCACCGGCACGGTGGCCAGCCCGGCCAGCTTGGAGGCTTGCAGGCGGCGCTCACCGGCGATGAGGATGTAGCGCCCGCCGCCGGCTTCTTTGACGATCAGCGGCTGAATGACGCCATAGGTGCGAATCGATTCGGCCAGCTCGGCCAGTTGCTCTTTGGCGAAGTGCGTGCGCGGTTGGTGCGGGTTGGGCGTGATGGCGTCCACCGCCACCTGCTGCACATCGCTCGGCTTGATGGCGCTTTCAGACGGAATGAGCGAGTCGAGCCCGCGGCCCAAGCGAGATTTCTTCATATCACGCAGTCACGGCAACGTTCACGCCGTCTCCTTCCAAGACTTCGAGCGCCAGCTCGCGGTGCGCCTCGGCGCCCGGCGAGTTGGGGAAATAGGCAATGATGGGCAGGCCGTGCGAGGGCGCCTCGGCCAGGCGAATGTTGCGCGGGATGATGGCCTTGAACGCCTCGTTCTTGAAATGGCTGCGCACTTGCGAGACCACTTCATCTGAGAGGCGCGTGCGGTTGTCATACATCGTGAGCAATACGCCGCGCAGCTTCAGCCCCGGGAACAAGGCTTTGCGCACGCGCTCGATGGTGCTGAGCAGCATGCTCAAGCCTTCCAGGGCCAGGTATTCGCATTGCACGGGGATGATGATGCCGTCTTGCGCCGCCACCATTCCGTTGAGGGTTAGCAGGCCCAAGGACGGCGGGCAGTCAATCAAGATATAGTCGTACTTGTCTTTGAGGGGCGCCAGCGCTTCGCGCAAGCGGTTCTCGCGGGCCAGCTCATTGACCAGTTCGACCTCGGCGCCGGCCAGCGCCGGCGAGGCGGGCAGCAGCGAGAGCTTGAGCTCCGGGCTTACCAGGATGCTCTCGGCGGCGCTGCGCAAGCCCATGATGGCTTCGTAGGTACCGCTCTTCACAGTGGTCTTGTCAATACCCAGGCAAGATGTAGCGTTGGCTTGCGGGTCTAGGTCCACCAGCAGCACGCGCTGTCCAAAGTGTGCTAAATACGCGCCGAGGTTGATGCTGGTGGTGGTTTTGCCCACGCCACCTTTTTGATTGACCAGTGTGTAGATACGCGCCATTAAGCCGCAGCCTCCGCTAAGAGATCAAAGAGTTCATCGCGTGTGGGGATACCCGCCAGGCCCACGCGCGTAACGGCGTGGGCGGCTACCCGGGCGGCCAGGTGGCCGGCCAGGTGTGCATCTCCGCTGCGGTGCAGTTGCAAAAAGAAAGTGGCAGCGAACACATCGCCAGCCCCCGTCGGGTCAACTTCATCTGCTGGCACGGCCGGAATGTGCGTGATTTCGCCCTGCGAGTACAGATGAGCCCCGGCTTTGCCGTCGGTCACCACAAGCACGGGGCACAGCGCCGCCATGCTGTCGACACGGGTCAGGTCGCCGCCCACATCTTCTAGTCCTAGAATACAAGCATCCAGGCGGCTGAGGGTCAGCTCGGCTTCAAGCCAATCGGCCGGCTGGATGCGGCCATCGGCATCCCACTCGCGCAGCCAGCCTTGCGGCGTGGCGCAGCGCGTGGAATCAGAGAAATAGCTCAGGATGCGTGGGGAGACTTCTTGCGCAACCGGCGCCAGGTGCACGATGGGCGTGCTGCGCCAGGCTTCGGGAATGTAGTAGTAGTCCAGCTCTGGCGCCAACTGCGAAATGCGCTGGGTGCGTGCCCCGTCTACATAGCTGTTCTCGAAGCGCGTGCTGTGCTGAGCGCCGATGTTGTGGATGGCTACACCCGCCAGCGCGTCGGCGGGCAGCTCCTCGCCCCACGCGGTGACGATGCCGGCGCGCAGGCCAAAGGCCTGCGCGGTCAAGGCGGCATAAGCGGCCGAGCCGCCGATGCGCGGCCCTTCCGGAGTGTCATCTAGGGTGATGTGGCCAATGGCAACATAATCCACCGGCTCCATGCGATTGCTGCGCAGCATGGCGGGATTATATCGTTTAGCCTCGGCTTATACGCTGCGGATGAAACCCTCGAGCGCGGCGTTGAACTCAGCCGCCTGCTCCAAATTGGGCACATGCCCCGCGTTGGCGATGATGTGCAGCTGGCTGTTGGGGATGGCGGCGGCCATCGCCTCGGCCTCACTCTTGGGGATCACCTGGTCGTCCTCGCCGTGCACGATCAATGTAGGCACGCTGATCTGGCCCAGGGTGGGGGTGGAGTCTGGGCGGTCTCGCATAGCGCTCAGCGCCATCACCACGCCAGCCGTGGTAGCGCTGGCCATGATGGTCTTGAGCTCCGCAGCGGTTTCGGGCTGGGCTTCGTAGTTGGCGGGGGCCAGCAGCTTGGGGAACATGCCTTCGCCGGCCGGGGTAGGGCCTTGCTCCTGGGCGGTGGCAATGCTCTTGTCGCGGTTGGCTTTAGCCTCGGCGCTGTCGGCGCCGGCGCGGGTAGAGAGCAGCATCAGGCCGCGCAGCCGTTCGGGGTAGAGGCGCGCGATCGCAAGGGCAATATAGCCTCCCATCGAGAGCCCGCCGATGACGGCCGGGCCGGTGATACCTTGGGTATCCAGCGTATGCATGCAGGCTTGGGCTAGCTGGTCTACGCCGAAGGGTGGCTCGGCCGCCGGGGAAGCGCCGAAGCCGGGCAGGTCAGGCGCCAGGATCTGGCCGGCATGAGAGAGCCCATCGAGCTGCGGTTTCCACATGCGGCTGGTGAAGGGAAAGCCATGGATGAGTAACACCGGGGTGCCAGACCCCTTGATTTCTACGTGCAGAGGGGATATTTGTGTGGTTTCCATGCTAAAGTGTAAGCGATTTTCCAGAAATTCAAGAAATTTGCACCAAACCTTAGAAATTGTGATATTCCTATTGACAAAATCAAAATACATGTTTATTATTCGTATATAAGGAGCAAAAAATGTTCATTTCTTTCCTCTCTCGTTTCAGATTTCTTTTCTAAGGTGCAATTTTCCTGATGCAGCCCTCACAAATAGTGTCCCCGCGCTGGCAGCGCCCCTTCTTCCAAATGTGGATCGGGCAAGCCCTTTCTTTGCTCGGCAGCCAATTGGTGCAGTTCGCTCTGGTCTGGTACCTGACGCGTGAAACCGGCTCGGCTACCGTGCTGGCCACCGCTACACTGGTGGCCCTGTTGCCCAACATCCTGCTGGGCCCGCTGGCTGGGTCCATCGTGGACCGCGGTGAGCGCAAGCGCATCATGATCCTGGCCGACGGGGCGATTGCGCTGGCCACGGTGGTGCTGGCGCTCTTGTTCGCTACCGGTGCCGTGCAGATCTGGCATATCTATGTCCTGATGGCGGTGCGCTCCTTGGGCGGCAGCTTCCACAGCCCGGCCTTTAGCGCTTCAACCTCGCTCATGGTTCCCAAGGAACACCTGCCGCGCATTCAAGGCGTGAACCAAGTATTGAATGGCGGCCTGAGCGTGGTGGCCGCACCCTTGGGGGCGCTGTTGCTGGAGTTCCTGCCAACACAGGGACTGCTGGCCATCGATGTGGTGACGGCGGCCATCGCCATTATGCTGGTGCTGCCGCTGGCCATCCCGCAGCCGGCCAAGGCAGCAGACGGCGCCACGGGCAGGCAGGGCTTCTGGGCGGCTTTCCGTGAGGGCTTCTCCTATGTGTGGAGCTGGCCAGGGCTGATGATGCTATTGGTCATGTCCATGCTCATCAATCTTTTGTTCAGCCCGGCGATTTCATTATTCCCATTATTGGTCACCAAGCACTTTCAGCAAGGGGCGGCCGAATTTGGCTGGCTGCAGGGCGCATGGGGCCTGGGCATTGTCCTGGGCGGTGCGTTGCTGGGCGTGTGGGGCGGCTTCAAACGCCGTATTTACACTTCGCAGCTCGGCCTGCTGGGGTTGGGCATTGCTCTTACCCTGCTTGGCCTGCTGCCACCCAGTGGCTTCACGCTCGGCGTGGCGTTCGTACTGATGGCGGGCATGATGCTGCCGCTTTCCAACGGCTCGTTCTGGGCGGTGATGCAGGCCACGGTCGACCCAGCGCGTCAGGGCCGCGTGTTCTCACTGGTGATCAGCCTGGCCAGCGCCATGGCTCCGCTGGGCCTGTTGTTGGCTGGCCCGCTGGTGGACAGCTACGGTGTGCCATTGTGGTATCAAGTGGCCGGCGTGCTGTCTGCACTGATGGGTTTATTTGGTTTTCTTATTCCCGCGGTGCGTGATCTGGAAAAAGGCCGCCCGCAGCCGGCAGTACCCACTAAGGCGTAATGCGTCTTTGTATTTTTTTGAGGAGATCTATGACCTCTGAAGTTGATCCGTTAGAGCAACAAAACTGGCAGCGCCGGTTCTTCACTATTTGGACGGGGCAGGCCTTCTCGCTGCTGGGCAGCCAGTTGGTGCAGTTCGCCCTGGTTTGGTATCTCACCAAGCAGACCGGCTCGGCCACCGTGCTGACCACCGCCACCCTGGTGGCGCTGCTGCCCAGCATCCTCATCGGCCCGTTGGCCGGCTCGTTCGTGGACCGTGGCAACCGTCGCCGCATCATGATGCTGGCTGACACGAGCATCGCCGTGTGCACGCTGATTCTGGCCGCCTTGTTCGCCTTTGAACTTGTGCAGATCTGGCACATCTATGCGCTCATGTTCCTGCGCTCGCTGGGCGGCAGCTTCCATGGCCCGGCCATGGCGGCCTCTACCTCGTTGATGGTGCCTAAGCGTCATCTGGGGCGTATTCAGGGCATCAACCAGATGCTGGGTGGTGGCCTGAACGTGGTCTCGGCTCCGCTGGGCGCGCTGCTGTTGGAGCTCTTGCCCATGCAGGGCGTGCTGGCGGTGGATGTGGTCACCGCCATGCTGGCGGTGCTGCCGCTGTTCTTCTTCCAAGTTCCCCAGCCGCCCAAGGCATCCCCCGATGCGGCGCCCACCAGTTTTTGGGAGGACTTCCGCGCCGGTTTGCGCTATGTCTTCCTGTGGCGCGGCCTGCTGATCATCTTGCTGATGGCCACTGCCATCAACTTCATGCTCACACCAGCCGGTGCACTGACCCCCTTGCTGATCACCAAGTATTTCAATGGCGGGGTGAAAGACCTGGCGCTATTTGATGCGGTGTTCAGCGTCGGCGTGATCGCCGGCGGCTTGCTGCTGGGCGCCTGGGGTGGCTTCAAGCGCCAGGTGGCTACTGTGCTAGTGGGCATTATGGGCATTGGCTTGTTCTCATTCCTGGTTGGCGTTGTGCCGCCCACGGGCTTGCTGTGGGCGGTGGCCAGCATGTTTGGCGTGGGGTTGGCGGTGCCGATCACCAACGGCTCGCTGGGAGCTATCTTCCAGACCGCCGTGGAGCCGGGGATGCAAGGGCGCGTGTTCACGCTGATCGGCAGCGTGGCTACGGCCGCATCTCCCTTTAGCTTGATGCTGGCTGGCCCGTTATCGGACCAGTTTGGCGTGCAAACCTGGTATATGGCAGGTGGGCTGGTGTGTGTGCTCATCGGCGTGGCAGGCTTTTTCCTGCCGGCGGTGATGAGCGTGGAAGAGGGCCACCCGTCAGGAAAGGCGGTAACGGCGAACTAGCCAAATTCGTTGGGATAGGTAGGTAAGAAGCTGCACCCACTGTGCGTCCTAGAGCGTAGGAGCCAGTG
This sequence comes from Anaerolineales bacterium, assembly GCA_035446285.1. Classification (GTDB taxonomy): domain Bacteria; phylum Chloroflexota; class Anaerolineae; order Anaerolineales; family UBA11579; genus JAMCZK01. The sequence continues at coordinate 187,426 of DAOMSJ010000002.1, read as the reverse complement.
GACTCTGCCACTTCTCTCCTCCTCTTTGTTGGCAAGCGGGCGCGGCGAGGCGCCCGCTTGCGCGTTAAAAAGCCAAACCACCAAAGCACAAAAACACGGCGAAGCATGCTTCGCCCCTAATGGTTGCAAAAAGCCAGATTGCTTCGTCCGTTTGCCGCAAGCGGCAATACTCCTCGCAATGACAAAAATCGCGCCCCAACCCCGACGCTGCACTTTCTTGTCATTCCGAACGAGCGGCATAGCCGCGAGGAGGAATCCTTTAGATCATTTCAAAAATATATACCTTTAAAGTGGCCTAAAGGATTCCTAGCCTTCGGCTGTTGCGCTCAGAATGACGAGAACTAAAACTTTGTGTTTTTGTGGTGATATTTTTAGCTAACTACGAAACCGAGATCTGCTCAACAAGGATCGGCAGGGCTGCCGGGTCTGGCAGCAGGCGGCCTTGCATGGACCACGGCCCGGTCCAGGTGATCTGCACCGGCAGCAGCTGCCCTTGCAGGCTGCGCTCGCTCTGCACAAAGACCAGCTTGTTGGTTTCCGTGCGCCCCTTCCAGCGGCCGCGCACGTCTTCCTCGAATAGCACAGGTACCGTCTCGCCCATATAGCGGGCGTTGATCTCCGTGAGGATGGCCTCTTGCTGGCTGTCGAGCACCTTCAGGCGGCGCATCTTTTCATCCTCGGGTACGTCATCCAGCATGCGGCGGGCGGCCACGGTGCCCTCGCGCGTGGAGTAGCGTGCCAGGTGCGCTACGTCCAGCTTGAGCTCGGCCAGCAGCTGGCGCGTGCCCTCGAACTGCGCTTCGGTCTCGCCGGGAAAGCCGACGATGATGTCAGTAGCGATAGAGACATTCGGAATGATGCGGCGGATACGCTGCACCAGGGCGCGGTACTCAGCCACGGTGTAGCCGCGCTTCATGTTGGCCAGCACTTCGTCATGCCCGGCTTGCACCGGCACTTCAATGTGCGGCATTACTTTGGGCAGGCTGGACACCGTTTCCAGCAGCTCATCGCTCATCCAGTTGGGGTGCGAGGTCAGGAAGCGGATGCGCTCGATGCCCTCCACGTCGCTGACCTGGCGCAGCAGGGCGGGCAGGGTGGGGCCATCCGTCACGTCTTTGCCGTAGCGGTCCACGATCTGGCCCAGCAGGGTCACTTCTTTTACGCCTTGCGCCGCAAGGGAACGGATCTCGGCCACAATCTCGCCCAGTGGGCGGCTGCGTTCTACGCCGCGGCGGTAGGGGATGATGCAAAAAGTGCAGGCGTGCGAGCAGCCATACACCACGGGCACGTGCGCGCTCACCAGGCTGCCGCGCTCCTCGGCGGGCAGCACCAGGTTGCCGTCCATCAGCTCGAAGCGCTGTTGCGTGTCATGCAGCTCAATGAAGCGGCTGTCATCCTGCGTGAGGTGGGCCACCAGCGGGCCGGGGTCAGAGGGCGGCGAGAACACATCCACAAAGGGCAGCGCCTCGCGCAGCTTGTCCTGGCCCTTAACCCCCACCATGCAGCCCATCAGGTTGATGGTGACCTCCGGACGGGCTTGCTTGAGCGGCTTGAGCGAGGTGACGCGGCCCATGGCCTTGTCTTCGGCGCTCTGGCGCACCACGCAGGTGTTGAGCACGATGACCTGTGCCTCTTCGATCACCGGCGTGGCCTGGTAACCCAGCTGCTCCAGCGCAGAAGCCACGCGCTGCGAATCGGCCACGTTCATTTGGCAGCCTTCGGTCCAGATGTGGTATTTCATGTGGAAAAGATTATAGCTATTTTCGGTGAGACAGCCGCGTAGCTCTGTCCATGGCACATCTTGAGACAAGCAATTCACCATTAAACTGGCTGTGATCCAGTCAAATTGAACAAGGACTTACCTAAATGAAAGACCTAAATCACTATGTCGAGATCTACAAAAAGGAGATGGAGAAGGGGGATATCCCGATAGCCTACGCGGGGTTGGTCAAGTATGTAATGAGCCTGGGCAACACCCTTGCTAAAAATCTTTCCGATAAATATTCCTTTGGAAGCCTTTTGCAAGGGTATATGGACTATACCTATTTTTACTATTCAAATTCCTTCCTGAAGGAGAGGAAGCTAAAGATGGGGCTGGTGTTGAATCACCAGAAAGTTCACTTTGAAATTTGGCTTCTAGGACAGACGGCTCCAGTACAAAAGAAGTACTGGAATTTCTTCAAAGATAAGGAGTGGAACGCAGGCAGAACAGAGATGCCTAAATACTCTATTCTCGAAACTGTGTTGATCGAGAATCCCGACTTTAGTCATCTAGATGCACTTTCTCTTCAGATTGAGGAGGGTTTAGTGCGTATTTCCAACGAGATTGAACGTGATGTGAAATCAAGCCGGTTGGATTAGCGCACATGTGAGGGGCGTCTTTTGGTTTGCTGTGTTGGCTTGGCTCAGTCTGCGTATAACTCCAGCGTGACGGTGTAATCGGCATAGTCCACCGGCGCTGAGGCTAGCGGGTACGGGTTTACCTCCAGCGGCGTGACGGTGAACTCCCCACCGTGGTGACACTCGTGTCGCCGGTGGTCATGTCGCCGAGGGTCAGCATCGCCTTACGCGTGCTATCCCCTTCCGCGTGCCCAACGAAAGCTCCGCTGGTGCATGCGAACACTTAGTTTGTACTCAGCAAGGCTGGATACAATCATCCAATGCGTATTCGTAACATTGCTTTTGTCTTGCTCGGCCTGGTGTTGCTGGCCGTGCTTGTGTATCAGATCCCAGCCGTCAAAGAACGGCTGGAGTGGCGCCTGGACCTGGCGCAGGTCTTTGTGCGCAGCCGCCTGAATCCTGTTGGTGAGCTGCCGCCGCCGCAAGTGGCCATCAGCAGCCAGCAGGTTTTGCCAACGCACACGCCGGCGCCGCCCACGGCCACCCCGCAAGCCAGCCCCACGCCGCTGCCTGCGTTGATGGTGCTGCCGCCCCCGGCGCACATCACTCAGGGGCCAAACAACTGCGGCCCGGCCACGCTGGCGATGTACTTGCGCTTCTATGGCTGGGGTGGCGATCAATACACCATCTCGGATGTCATCAAGCCCGTCTCAGCAGACCGCAATGTGAATGTGGATGAGCTGGATTATTACGTGCGCGTCAACGTGGGCGCGCTGAACACCCTGTTCCGCGTCAACGGCAGCCTCGAAATGATCAAACAACTACTGGCCGCCGGCATTCCCGTGATGGTGGAAAAGGGCCATGTCATTGAGATCGATTACCTCTTCAATGATGATTACTGGAATGGGCACTACGCCCTGGTCACTGGCTATGACGATGCGGCCGGTGAGTTTATTTTTCAGGACAGCTACAACGGGCCTGACCAGCGCATGGGCTACGAAGAATTTGATATGTGGTGGCAGCATTTCAACCGCGTCTACAACCTCGTCTTCCGCCCGGAGCAGGCCGCTACGGTAGAGGCCATCCTGGGTGAGGATTGGGATGCGCGTGTCAATCGCCAGAACGCCCTGCTGGCTTCACAGCTGGAAGTGGAGCAGCAACCAGACAATGCTTACGCCTGGTTCAACCTGGGCATGAACCAGGTCTACCTGGCGGATTACGGCAACGCTGCTGTGGCCTTTGACCAGGCGCGCGTGATCGGCCTGCCCATGCGTATGCTGCGCTACCAGTTCGGCCCCTTCTGGGCCTACTATCACACCAATCGGCTGGACGATATGCAGCAGCTCGTTGACTACGCGCTGGTGATCACGCCCAACTCTGAAGATGTGCTGCTGTGGAAGGGCTGGATGCTGCAGAAACAGGGTGACCGCGCCGGCATGTTGGAGCAGTTCAACCTGGCGCGTGAGGCTAACCCCAACTCCATTTATGTGCAGCAGGCCTTTGACTCGGTCAATCAGTAAGCCTTTCGTCCATCTTAGACCTTTGTAAGAAACGCCCACAGGACAGTCATTTTCTTGACTGCCCTGTTTACGCTTGTTAAAATGAGGAATAGTGTGCTTTAGCACTCTCGATGTGAGAGTGCTAAAAAAATGCCAGAACATGACCGTTCAACCACTTAGCGAGCGCCAAAAGCTCATCCTGGGCCTCATCGTTCAGGATTTCGTTGAAAGCACCCAGCCGGTCGGCTCCAAGCGCCTAATGGATCAGTACGCGCTGGATTTTAGCTCGGCCACCATTCGCAACGAGATGGCCGAGCTTACCGAAGCCGGCTACCTGCGTCAGCCGCACACCTCTGCCGGCCGTGTGCCCACTGAGGAAGGCTTTCGTTTCTTCGTGGGTGAGCTGATGGCGCGCCAGGAGCTGCCGGCTTCGCTGCGCCATACCATCAGCCACCAGTTCTACCAGGCGCGCCACGAGACGCAGCAGTGGATGAAGCTGGCCGCCTCGGTGCTGGCCAACCAATCGCGCGCCGCCTCGCTCATCACCGCCCCGCAGACACAATCGGCGCGCTTCAAGCACTTGGAGCTCATTCTCACCACCGGCCGCCAGGTGCTCATGGTGCTGGTGCTGGAGAACGGCCTGGTGCGCCAGCAAATGCTGGCGCTCAAAGATGCCATGGACCAGGAGCGTCTGAGCAGCACGGCGGATAAGCTCAACCAGCACCTGCGCGGCGTGACGCTGGATACCATGCAGGCGCCCGCGCCCGCCATGGGCGAACTGGCCGGCGAGATCTTCAAGCTGGTGCAGGCCGAGCTGCAGAATACGCAGAGCCCGCTCACCGGTGAAGTGCTACAGGACGGCCTGACCAATGTCTTGGCCCAACCCGAGTTCAGCGATGCGGACGCCGCCCAGCGCGCCCTGCGCGTGTTTGAAGAGCGCCCCATGCTGGCCGACCTGCTGGCGCAGACTCTCATGAACAGCGAGATCGGCGGTGTGCAAGTGCTCATCGGCGGTGAAGGCCGCTGGGAAGAGCTCAATGACTTCTCGCTAGTGCTGGCGCGCTACGGCACGCCCAACGCCGCCAGCGGTTACCTTGGCGTGCTTGGGCCGATACGCATGGCCTATGGCCGCGCCGTCTCCACCGTGGATTATGTGGCTGGCTTGCTCAGCGGCATGATGGCTGAAACTATGAACACCCAGGATTGACGAAAGAACGATGGACGAAACAACACATACACCCGAAGACGCGCAGACCAGCGCAACAGACGCAGCCGACTTGGGCCTGCAGCAGGAGTTGCAGGCCGCGCACGCCAAAGCCGCCGAGAATATGGAAGGCTGGCAGCGCGCCCAGGCCGAGTTTGCCAACTACAAGAAGCGCATGGCGCGTGACCAGGAAGCACAGGAAATCGAGATTCGCGGCCGCGTCATCAAGCGCTACCTGGAAATTGTGGATGACCTGGAGCTGGCCTTCAAGAACCAACCTGAAGCCGCCGCAGACTGGGGCCAGGGCATTGAGCTGATCTACCGCAAGCTGCTCAGCTTCCTGGATGCCGAAGGCGTGACCCGCGTAGACCCGCTGGGCCAGCCCTTTGACGCAAACCTGCACGAAGCCGTGGCGCAGGAGCAAAACTCAGACTATGCCAGTGGCACGGTGAGCGAAGTCCTGCGCACCGGATACACCCTCGGCGAGCGCGTGCTGCGCCCCGCCGTGGTGAAGGTAGCACAATAACAACTGCAATTATTTGAGGAGATAAGAAATGGCAAAGATCATCGGTATTGACCTCGGCACCACCAACTCGGTGGGCGCTGTGATGGAAGGCGGCGAGCCGGTCGTCATCCCCACTGCGGAAGGTGAGCGCGTCGTTCCCTCCGTGGTGGCTATCAACAAGAATGGCGAACGTCTCGTCGGCCGTCCGGCACGCAACCAGGCCGTGGTGAACCCGGAGAACACCATCTACTCCATCAAGCGCTTCATGGGCCGCAAGTTCGATGACGCCGAGACGTCAAAGGCGCTCGAAGTTGTGCCCTATAAGATTCACCAGGCCAGCAATGGCGGCATCGAAGTGGAGATGGCCGACAAGCGCTACAGCCCGCCCGAAGTCTCGGCCATGATCTTGGCCAAGATCAAGGCGGATGCGGAAGCCTACCTCGGCGAGCCGGTAACCCAGGCCGTCATCACCGTGCCGGCCTACTTCAACGATGCCCAGCGCAACGCCACCAAGGATGCTGGCAAGATCGCCGGGCTGGAAGTGCTGCGTATCATCAACGAGCCTACTGCCTCTTCGCTGGCCTACGGTCTCGACAAGCAGAAGAATGAGATCATCGCCGTGTATGACCTCGGTGGTGGCACCTTCGATATCTCCATCCTCGATGTGGGTGATGGCGTCTTCCAGGTGCGTTCCACCAGTGGTGACACCTTCCTGGGTGGTGATGACTTTGACCAGCGCATCATCAACTGGCTGGCAGAGGAGTTCCAGCGCGATAATGGCATTGACCTGCGCCAGGACCGCCAGTCCCTGCAGCGCTTGAAGGAAGCCGCAGAGAAGGCCAAGATCGAGCTGTCCTCCCTGCAGCAGACTGAGATCAACCTGCCCTACATCACCGCCGATGCGGCTGGCCCCAAGCACCTGGTGACCAAGCTGACGCGCGCCAAGTTGGAGCAGCTCACCGAGGATCTGGTAGAGCGCACCCTGGTGCCCGTGCGCCAGGCCTTGAAGGATGCTGACCTCAAGCCCGGCGACATCAATGAAGTGGTGCTGGTGGGCGGTATGACGCGCATGCCTGCCGTGCAGGAGGCCGTGAAGAAGCTGTTCGGCAAAGACCCGCACAAGGGCGTCAATCCGGATGAAGTGGTTGCCGTGGGCGCCGCCATCCAGGCTGGCGTGCTGGGCGGCGATGTCAAAGATATCCTGCTGCTCGACGTGACTCCGCTGACCCTGTCCATCGAGACGCTGGGCGGTGTGGCTACGCCGATGATCGAGCGCAATACCACCATCCCGACCCGCAAGGCGCAGCCCTTCTCCACCGCGGCCGACAACCAGAACCAGGTAGAGATCAACGTACTGCAGGGTGAACGCCCCATGGCGGTAGACAACAAGTCGCTGGGCAAGTTCATTCTGGATGGTATTCCCCCCGCGCCGCGTGGCGTACCGCAGATTGAAGTCACCTTTGATATTGATGCCAACGGCATCATCAACGTGGCCGCGGCTGACAAGGCCACCGGCAAGACCCAGCACATCACCATCACCGCCTCCTCCGGCCTCTCAGATGCTGAGGTGGAGCGCATGCGCAAGGACGCCGAGTCTCACAAGGCGGAGGATGACAAGCGCAAAGAGTTGGTGGAAGCTCACAACACGGCGGACAGCGCGGTCTACACCGCGGAGAAGACCCTCAAAGATCTTGGCGACAAGGTGCCGGCGGCCAGCAAGCAGGAAGTTGAAGACCTGATCGCCAAGACGCGTGCCAGCTTGGGCGGCGAAGATGCCGCCGCGATGAAGGCTGCCACCGAAGCCCTGATGGAACGCCTGCAGAAGATTGGCGGCGAAGCCTACCAGGGCGGTGCTGCGGCTGGTGGCCCTGAGGCTGGCTCCGGCGGCGATGCGGATGGCGGCCCTGCTGGCGGCGAAGACGTTGTGGATGGGGAATTTAAAGAGGCTTAGGTCCAGTGAACGGTGAGCAGGGATGGGTGAGCAGGATGTTTCCTGCCATCTGCGATCTGCTCACTGGTTACTGATTACTAATCACTAATCCGTGGCTACTAAAAAAGACTATTACGAGATCCTTGGCGTTGCCCGTAATGCCACGGCGGAAGAGCTGAAAAGCGCCTTCCGCCGTTTGGCGCGCCAATACCACCCCGATGTCAACAAAGACCCGGGGGCTGAAGAAAAATTCAAAGAGCTGAACGAAGCCTACGCCGTGCTATCGGATGACCAAAAGCGCGGCGCGTATGATCGCTACGGCCATGCTGGCATGGATGGCTTCGGCGGTATGCCAGACTTCACCAATATCGATCTCAGTGATCTGTTCGGTGAGATGTTCGGCTTTCCGTTCGGCGGCGGTGGCCGCCGCACACGTGACCGCAATGCGCCCGCCCGCGGCGCAGACCTGCAATACAACCTCACCCTCGATTTTGAGGAAGCGGTCTTTGGAGTTGACAAGACCATCGAATATACGCGTGATGAGGTCTGCCACCATTGCAGCGGCAATGGCGCCGAACCGGGCAGCAAGACACATACTTGCACCACCTGTGGTGGGGCAGGGGAGGTGCGCCGGGCGCGTGCCACTTTGCTGGGAAACATGATCCAGGTCACCACCTGCCCAGACTGCCGTGGCAGCGGTGAGCTGTTTGACAAGGCCTGCACGGTGTGCACCGGCAGCGGCCTGGAGCGCAAACAGGTGCGCCGTGAGGTCAAGATCCCGGCGGGCGTGGACAGCGGCAACCAGGTGCGCCTGAATGGCGAAGGCCAGCCCGGCATGAACGGCGGCCCGCAGGGCGATCTGTATGTGGCCCTCAATGTGCGCAATCACAAATTCTTCCAGCGCCAGGAGAACAACATCCTGCTGGACCTGGATATCAACATCGCCCAGGCCACCTTAGGGGCGGATGTGGAGGTGCCCACGGTGGACGGCCCGGCCGTGCTCAGTGTGCCAGCCGGCATCCAGCCCGGCAAAGTGTTGCGTATGCGCAGCAAGGGCGTGCCGCATCTGCGTGGCGGTGGCCGCGGCGACCAGTTGGTCATGGTCAATGTTGCCGTGCCCACCAAGCTCAGCGCCGAGCAGCGCCAGCTCTTTGAGCAGCTGGCCGCCACCATGGGCACCGAGGTGCAGCCGCGTGAAAGCGGCTTCCTGGACAGGCTCAAAGACGCGCTGGGAGGCTAATAGAAAGGCAACGCGACAAATTGTCAAATTTACTTGACATAATGTAAAGTTTCCTGTATATTGGGTGAAGGAGGCTTTCATGGACAACCATTCTTCTACAAACTCAAAGCAAATGAGCCAGGTAGCTATTCTTTTCTCAGTGGCCACCGTGTTCTGGATTCTGTTTGCCGACCCTACGGGGCCTTGGATTGCTGTGTCGGTAGTGTTGCCGGCCGTTACTGGATTGCTGGTTGTGAGCAGCCTGATACGCTCAATTCGCAAAATGGATGAACTGCAACGTCAGATTCATCTTGAAGCTCTGGCAATTGCCTTTGGCGCGTTGTCCGTTTTGGTCTTCATCCAGATTGGTTTGGCTCAAATTGGCCGCCCATTAATTTTCCAGCCAGGAGTGTTTCTGCTCATCCTGGAAGGGATGTGGTTGGGCGCGTATTTATGGACCAAGCGCCACTACAAATGAAAAACCGCCTGAAAGTATTGCGTGCTGAACACAACTGGTCGCAGGCCGAGCTTGCCCAGCGTGTTAACGTTTCACGCCAGACCATCAACGCCATAGAGACCGGCAAGTACAATCCAAGCTTGGAGTTGGCGTTTGCGCTGGCCGCAGTGTTCGAGATTAAGATCGAGGACGCGTTCACACCAGAGTTGCACAGTTAGCAAGCAAAAACCTGCACGCAGCGATAGAATCACCGAATGTTTCGGCGCATTCTTCTCATCGTCCTCGCGCTGGCCCTGCTGGTGGGCCTGCATGCTGGCGGCATGGCCGCCTTGCGCATTCGCCAATATGCCCATATCGATGAAACTCAGCCCGCCGATGTAGCCATCGTGCTGGGCGCGGCGGCCTGGCGCAACCGGCCCTCGCCGGTGTTTGCCGAGCGCATCAACCACGCCATCGAGCTCTACTTGCAGGGCTACGTTCACAACATCATCTTCACCGGCGGCTATGGCCGCAATCCGCAGATCGCCGATTCGGAGATTGCGCGTGACTACGCCCTTCAGCGTGGGGTGCCCGCCTCGGCCATTTATGTTGAGACCAACTCAACAGATACTGAAGAGAATCTTATCGAAGCGCAAAAGCTCATGCAATCCCTGGGCTTTACCAGCGCCTTGCTGGTCAGCGATCCGTTGCACATGTACCGCATCCAACTCTTATCCGTTGAGATCGGGTTGGAAGGGTTTTCTTCGCCCACCCCCACCAGCCGCTATCGTTCCAGCATCGCCCGCGTGGTCTTCACGGTGCGTGAGGTGTATTCCTTGTTCTTGCACTGGTTGGAAGAAGTGCAATAGAGATGACGGCCTCCTGGTTGCGCATTGCGCTGGAAGTTGACCCCGAACAGGCTGAAGCTGTGTCTGAGGCTTTGGCGCGCTACATCCCCGGTGGCATTGTCATTGAAAGCACCGCCATCCAGGCCAATGATGAGGACGAGGGCAGGGTGGTGGGTGATCTGCGTGTGCTTGGCTACATTCCCAATGACGAGCAACTTGAAGAACGCCGTGCCCAGATCGAGCAGGCGCTACGCTACCTGGCCCTCATCCAACCTTTGCCCGAGCCGCACTACGAGCCCGTGCAGGAGCAGAACTGGATGGAAGCGTGGAAGCAGCATTACAAGCCCTTCACTATCGGTGAGCGCTTGCGCATCATGCCCGCCTGGTTGGTAGACGATGCTGCTGCCGACGGCCGCGCCATGGTGCGCATCGAACCCGGTATGGCTTTCGGCACCGGGGTGCATCCCACCACGCAGCTGTGCCTGCTGCTGGTGGAGCAATATGTGCAGCCGGGCAATACCGTCATGGATATTGGCTGCGGCTCGGCCATCCTGGCCATCGCCGCAAAGAAGCTGGGGGCAGGGCAGGCGGTGGGCGTGGACATTGACCCGCAATCCATGGATAACGCTCGCCAGAACGCCGCGCTCAACAACGTAGACATTGAAATCGGGCTTGGCTCCGTAGACGAGCTGCTGGCTGGCCAATACAGCCTGCAGCAGGCGGATGTAGTGCTGGCCAACATCCTTGCTCCCGTGTTGGTGCGCTTGCTGGCCGCTGGCATGGGCCGCCTGGTTGCACCGGGCGGCACACTGATTCTGTCGGGCATTCTGAACGACCAGGAGCCGCAGCTACGCGCCGCGTTGCAGGCCGCCGGTTTTGCGATTGTGGCTGAGCAGCGCAGCGGTGATTGGCTGGCCCTGGCCGCACAAGCCCTCACCCGTTGATTTTTCCACAGAGTTGACCTGCGTTCCCCCCTCTCCCTAAGGGAGAGGGGCAGGGTGAGGGTGGCCTCGCTTAAACTCTTATAATCTTCTCGATGCAAGTAGACGTCTTCACCCTGTTTCCCGAGCTCTTTCCCAGCTATCTCAATGCCAGTATCCTCGGCCGCGCCCAGCAGGCCAACCTGCTCTCGGTGGACGTTCACAACATTCGTGACTATGCCACGGATAAGCATCAGATCACCGACGACACGCCCTTCGGCGGCGGCGGCGGCATGGTGATGAAGCCTGAGCCTATCTTTGCCGCGGTCGAGTCGGTGCTGGGCACACCACCGGCTGCCCCAATCATCCTGCTCAGCCCGCAGGGCCGCGTCTTCACGCAGGCGGTGGCGCAGGAGCTGGCGCTGCACCCGCGCCTGGCGCTGATCTGCGGCCGCTACGAAGGCGTAGACGAACGCGTGCGTCAGCACCTGGCCACGGATGAGATCTCTATCGGTGATTTTGTGCTCACCGGCGGCGAGCTGCCCGCCCTGATGCTCATCGACGCCGTGGCGCGTAATCTCTCCGGTGTGCTCGGCCAGGCTGATGGCGCCCTCACGGATTCGCACGCCACCGGCCTGCTCGAAGGGCCGCACTACACGCGCCCCGCTGAGTTCCGCGGCTGGGGTGTGCCGCCCGAGTTGCTCTCAGGCGACCATGCGCGCATTGCCCGCTGGCGCCGCCAGCAGGCGCTGCGCCGCACGGCGCAACGCCGGCCTGATCTGCTCGCCAAGGCGGAGTTGAGCGCAGAGGATCAGAAGCTGCTAGATGAGAGCAGTAATCAGTGAAGGGTAAGCAGGAAAATACCTCTGCCTTTCCTGCTCACTCTTCACTCCTCACTGCTCACTGATTCCACTGCTCACCTTTCTCCTTCCCTTCTCACTAACCGCTTAACCCACAACAGGTAAAATCCCTGCATGTATCTGCGTGGTTCACGCTGGCATATGCAGCGCCAGCGCAACAAGCGCCGTTCAAACCCGGCGTTCATAGGCTTGCTGGTGATGCTCATCCTGGCAGGTATTTACTTCAATAATTATGTGATTCCCACGATCCCGTTGCCCACCGCGGCTACGGCAACACCCACGCGTGACCCTGAATCTCTCCTCAGCGCGGCCAGAGACGCCTTTGCTGAGGGTAACTTGATCAACTCCATTGAAGGCTATCAGCAGGCCATCATGCTCTCGCCAGGCAACCCCTCCATATACTTGGAGCTGGCCCGCGTGGAGGTGCTCTCCGGCCGCTATGAAGCCGCCCAGACCTCTGCTTCCAACGCGCTGTTGCTCAGTCCGGATAACCCCACCGGGCATGCCATATTAGGCTGGACCCTCAACTACCTCGGTGACCGCGCCGGCGCCGAAGCCTCCCTGCGCCGCGCCCTGCAGCTCGACCCCAACAGCGCGCTGGCGCACGCCTTCTATGCTGAGCATTTGGCGGATATGCAAGAGTACGAGCAGGCCGGTGAGGAATCACGCACCGCGCTGGAGCTGGACAGCACCTTGCTTGAAGTGCGCCGCGCGCGCGGCTATGTATTGGAAACCACCGCCAACTACGAAGAAGCTGCCTTTGAGTATCAGCAGGCCATGGCCATCAATGACCGCATTGCCGGCCTGCACCTGGCGCTGGGGCGCACTTACCGTGCCATGGAGCGCTACGATGAGGCCATTGAGCAATTCGTGATCGCTGATTCGCTCAATCCCGTTGACCCCATTCCGAATACGCAGATCGGCCTCATTTACATCACTACGGGTGAGTTCGGCCGCGCGGTGCAGGCCATGTTGCAGGCCGTCTCTGAGGAACCCGGCAACCCCATCCGCCACGGCAACCTGGGCGTGGCCTATTACCGTAATCGTCAGCCGGTCGAAGCCATCGAAGCGTTCACCTTGGCCATTCGTGGCGGCGTCACTGAGAACGGTGTGCCGGTACAGGGCTTGCCCTTGCAGTATGGGCAGGTGGCTGCTTTCTACTATATGTATGGTCTTTCACTGGCCCGTGAGGGGCGTTGCCCCGAAGCACTGCCGATTGCTCAAGGCTTGATTGCCGCCGTTCCCGAAGATTTGATCGCGGTGTCCAACGCCAACGAGATGATCACCATCTGCTCGGGGGGCGGCTAGCATGCGCGTCCCCAGCCGCCGCTACCTGTTCCACAACCCGGGGCGCCAATCCAACCCCTGGCGCCTGCTGTTATGGGGCGCCTTGATCATCATGGGAGTTACCGCCTTGCGCGGCATCCAATCGGGTGATATTCAGCCGCTGTTCATGGCCACACCCACCGCCACGCGCAGCGCCACCTCCTACCGTGAAGAGGGCACCGCCTTCTTCAACGCCGGCAACCTGGATGCGGCCATCAGCGCCTACAAAGACGCACTCACCGCCAACCCGAGTGACTACGTGGGTTGGACCGAGTTGGCGCGTATCCAAACCTACTCCGCCAGCCTGCTGACCCAGGACCGCCGCCGCACGCGTATGGCCGAGGCGCGCGAGAGCATTGACAACGCCATTGCGCTCATGCCGCAAGACAGCATGGCCAATGCGGTGAAGGCCTTCGTATATAACTGGAGCGGCAGCTCCGCCAGCAACGCCGCCGAGCGCCAGGCCTTCGTCTCTGAGGCCAGCACGGCCGCCATCCTGGCGGTGCAGATGGACAACCGCAACGTGCTTGCCCAGGCCTACCAGGCCGAGATTCTGGTTGACCAGCAACAATATGACCAGGCGCTGCAGCGCGCCCAGATGGCCGTGGCCCTGGATCCCAACTCCATGGATACGCGCCGCGTGTATGCCTATGTACTGGAAGCCAGCGCTGAGTATTCCGCAGCGATTGACCAATACAAAATGGCCGCCGAGCTGGCTCCCAACATGACCTTCCTGTACATCTCCATCGGGCAGAACTATCGTCAACTGGGGCTGCACGACCAGGCGTTGGAATACTTTGACCGCGCCGCCACCATCAACAGCGTCTTGGGCATCAGCGACCCGCTGCCGTACATCGCCATCGCCAAGACCTACTCGCGTGATGGTGAGTTCTATGCCGCCGCCCTGAATGCCGAACGCGCCATCGAGCTCGACCCCACCAACCCGGATTGGTACGGCCAGCTGGGTATTGTGCGCTTTCGCTCGCGCAACTACGAAGGCTCGATCCCCGTGCTGCTGTGTGCCGTCAACGGTTGCTCAGCCGAAGGCAATCCGGAAGAAGGCGTGGCTGTAACCGGCATGTCTCTCAATGACGCCACGCTGCCGTACTACTACACGCTGGGCTCCGTGTTGGCTGCGCTCGACCAGTGCGGTGATGCCTTCCCGGTGCTGGAGGCGCTGCGTGCCTCGTATCCCACTGACCCGGTGGTGATGGGTATCGTCAATGAGAGCACTCAGGTGTGCGCCAACCTGGCAGCACGCTCAAGCTCGCAGCCCACTGCTACACCGCAGCCGCAAGCCACCCCCACGCCTTAGGCTAGGCGGGGCGGTCAGCTCCACTTCAACATCAGAGATTTCTCAGAAATCCCAAAAATTGCGTCCATAGCTCTTGACTGGCTTGTTGAAGCTGGTATGATTCGCCCGCTTTTAGCACTCATTCCAATAGAGTGCTAACCGTGGTGAGTTTAGAACTCCCACAAATCAACAACAAAACTTTTTTCTAACTGTTTTAGGAGGCATTGTATGGCTCAGAATCTCAAACCGCTCGCCGACCGCGTCTTGGTGGAGCCCATTGAGGACGAGGAAATCACCGCGGGCGGCATTGTGCTGCCCGAGACCGCCAAGGAAAAGCCCCAGCGCGGCAAGATTCTTGCTGCCGGCCCGGGTGGGCGCGATGAGAGCGGCAAGGTGATCCCGATGGAAGTTAGCGTTGGCGACACCGTGCTGTTTGCCAAGTACGCCGGCACCGAGATCAAGGTTGAAGGCAAGAAGCTGATGATCTTGCGCCAGTCTGACCTGCTGGCCATCGTAGGCTAGTTTCGCTGCCTCATACTACGAATTAATTCAGGAGAATCAGATTTATGGCAAAGCAACTCGTCTTTTCTGAAGAAGCACGTCGCCACCTGCTGCGCGGTGTGGATGCCGTGGCCGAGGCTGTAGTTACCACCCTCGGCCCCAAGGGCCGCAACGTGGCGCTGGACCGTAAGTTCGGCGCGCCCACCGTCACGCATGACGGTGTGACCGTGGCCAAGGAAATTGAGCTGGAGAACCCGTTTGAGAACATGGGCGCTCAATTGCTCAAGGAAGCTGCATCCAAGACCAACGACATCGCCGGTGACGGCACCACCACCAGCACCCTGCTGGCGCATGCCATCGTCACCGACGGCATGAAGAACCTGGCTGCGGGCGCCAACCCCATGCTGCTCAAGCGCGGCATTGAGGCTGCCACCAAGGCCGTCTCGGACGAAATCAAGAAGCAAGCCATCGAGATCAAGACCAAGGCCGACATCGCTAACGTGGCCTCCGTCTCTGCTCAGGACCGCACCATCGGTGAGCTCATCTCTGAAGTGTTCGACAAGGTCGGCAACGACGGCGTCATCACCGTGGAAGACTCCCAGGGTCTGCAGTTCGAGACCGAGTACGTTGAAGGTATGCAGTTTGACCGCGGTTACCTCTCCGCTTACTTCGTCACCAACCCGGAGACGATGGAAGCTGTCATCGAGGACGCTCAGTTGCTGATCCACGATAAGAAGATCAGCGCCGCCCAGGACATGGTGCCCCTGCTGGAGAAGCTGGTGCAGACTGGCAAGCGCAACCTGGTCATCATCGCTGAGGATGTGGACGGCGAAGCGCTGGCCACCCTGGTGCTGAACAAGCTGCGCGGCATGCTCAACGTGCTGGCCGTCAAAGCCCCCGGCTTTGGTGACCGCCGCAAGGCCATGCTGCAGGACATCGCCGTGCTGACCGGCGCCACCGTCATCTCTGAGGAAGTGGGCCGCAAGCTGGAATCCGCTACCCTCGAAGACCTCGGCCAGGCCGAGAAGGTGGTATCTGACAAGGACAACACCACCGTCGTTGGCGGCAAGGGTGACGAGAAGGCCATCAAGGGTCGCATCGAAGAGATCCGCGTCGAGAAAGAAAACAGCACCAGCGACTACGACCGTGAGAAGTTGGACGAGCGTCTGGCCAAGCTCTCCGGCGGCGTTGCCATCATTCGTGTTGGCGCCGCTACCGAGACCGAGCTGAAGGAAAAGAAGCACCGCGTGGAAGACGCTGTCTCCGCTACGCGTGCCGCTATTGAAGAAGGCATCGTGCCGGGTGGTGGTGTCGCTCTGCTGAACGCCCGCAGCGTGCTTGACAAGCTGAAGATCAGCGGCGAAGACGAGAAGGTTGGCGTGGGTATCGTGCGCCGTGCGCTCGAGCAGCCCATGCGCCGCATCGCCCAGAACGCTGGCCAGGATGGCTCTGTCATCGTAGACGGTGTGCTGCGCAAACACGAAGAGACCAAGAGCAAGACCATCGGTTTCGATGTGCTGGCCGAAGACTTTGTGGACATGGTTGAGAAGGGCTGGATCGACCCCGCCAAGGTAACGCGTGGCGCGCTCGAAAATGCTGCTTCCATCGCAGCCATGATCCTCACCACTGAGGCGCTCATCACTGACAAGCCCGAAGAGCATGCGGCTCCCGCCCCTGGCGGCGGCCACATGCCGGAGTACTAGACCGCTACGCGGCCTAGTAGGCTACACACAAGACTTACGCACAGGCTCAAGCGGCCCCGCACAACGTGCGGGGCCGCTTTTTATTGTTTGACTTCATCTCATGTGCACCTCATCTGCCCGCTTGTACGCACAGGCTGCCAGGTGCTATAATTACTTAGTTATTTGAAATTGTCGGCCTCGCATTTTTGGCCTTTTCTGGCTTTGCTAACAACTAGCAGTACCTGATGAGATCATTACCCCGGCCGTGGACCACGTGTCGGGGTTATTTTTTGTAGTACGCGTTTCAAGCAACACCAATTGAACAAGAGAAAGGGCAGGGCCGTTGCGCGCCTGGCGATACTTCGCCCGCGTACGGTTCTGCGAAAGGTTATTTAACAAATGAGCAAGAAAAATCAAGCCAACGCGCGCCGCGGCGCGCTGCGCATCATTCCGCTTGGCGGCTTGGGCGAAATTGGCAAGAACATGACCGTCTTCGAGTTCGGAGACGAAATCCTGATCGTGGACACCGGCATCATGTTCCCGGAATCAGACATGCTGGGGATCGATTACATCATCCCTGATTTCAAGTACCTGATGGATAAGAAACATAAGGTCAAAGGCATTGTCATCACCCACGGGCATGAAGACCACACAGGCGCCATTCACCATGTAGTGGAGCAGATCAACGCGCCGATCTACGCCACCCCGCTCACCAAGGGCCTGCTGGAAGTCAAGCTGGCGCGTGGTGGGCAGTCTGGCAAGGTGAAGGTGCACGAGGTCAATGCCGGTGACACGGTGCAGATCGGTGTGTTCAAGGTGGAGTTTTGCCACGTGTGCCACTCCATCCCCGATTGTGTCGCCCTCGGCATCACCACGCCGGCTGGCCTGGTGGTGCACACCGGCGACTACAAGCTGGATCACACGCCGGTGGACAACTGGCCCACGGACTACGCCAAGCTGGCCGAATTTGCCGGCCGCGGCGTGCTGGCCATGCTGGGTGATTCCACCAATGCGGACCGTGCCGGTTGGACGCCCTCTGAGCGCGTCATCGAGCCTGCATTTGACAAAGTGTTCCGTGAGGCCAAGGGCCGCATCCTGGTGGCCACGTTTGCCTCGCTGATTTCGCGCATTCAGCAAGTGGGCGAGGCCGCCTTGCGCCACGGGCGCAAGATGGCCTTCGTGGGCACCAGCATGCGTGAGAACGCCAAGATGGCCAAGCAGCTCGGCTACCTGGATCTGCCGGACGAGCTGCTGGTGCCCATCGATGAGGCCCTCAAGCTGCCCCAGCACGAAGTTGTGCTGATGTGCACTGGCTCACAGGGTGAGCCTTCCTCCATCGTTGGGCGCCTGGCTACCGGTACCAATCGCCAGTTTGACCTGCTGCCCACGGATACGGTGGTGCTCTCCTCGCATCCCATTCCGGGCAATGAGGAAAGCGTTTCGCGCACCATCAACAAGCTCTTCCAACGCGGCGCCCATGTGGTCTATGACCCCGTGGAAGCGGTGCATGTGTCTGGCCATGCCAGCCAGGAAGAGATGAAGTTCATGCTGAACCTCATCAAGCCCAAGTACCTGATTCCGGTGCACGGCGAGCTGCGCCATCTGCACCAGCACGCCGCCATTGCGGAGAGCTTGGGTTACTCCGAAGATAATGTCGCCATTGTGGAAAATGGCCAGGTGATCCAGTTCAGCGCTGGCAAGATGTTCCTGGCCGAGCGCATCCCCGGCGGCCACGTCTTTGTGGATGGCTCCAGTGTGGGCGACATCGGCCCGGCGGTCATGCGTGAGCGTGATGTGCTCTCGCGCGAGGGGTTTGTGCTGGTCAACATCAGCATCAATCGCCAGAGCGGCAAATTGCTGCGTGACCCCGAAATCATCTCGCGCGGCTTTGTCTACCACCACGATGAAGAGTTCATCAACGATACGCGCCAGAAGATCGAGAAGACCCTGGCTGAATCCAATGGGGATATGCAGCAACAGCTCGAAAGCAAGCTGCGAGACCATTTCTTTGGCCTCACCCGCCGCAAACCGATGGTGTTTGTGGTTGTGAACAAGAACTAGCCCCAACACAGAAAACAAAAAAGAGCCCGCTGCATTGCAGCGGGCTCTTTATTTTGGTGAACTCAGGCTACGGGGTGACCGTGGGTGAAGGCGTCACCGTGGGAATGGGGCCGCTGGTGCCCTGCGGCGTCGGTGAAGGGCCGGGCGTGGGCGTGATTAGCATCACGCGGATGGTGAGCAGTTGGCCCACGAAGATGTTATTGGCGTTATCCAGCCCGTTCTGGGTCAGGATGTCGTCCACCGTGCTCAGGTAGCGTTCGGCGATCAGAGCCAGCGAGTCGCCCGGCAGCACCAAGTATTGGATTTCATCACCGCGGCGCAGGTTCTCCGGCAGGGGCGTGGGCTCAGGGAATTCCATATTGGGGTCAGGAATGATTAACTCCTGGCCCACTTGGATCACGCTGCTGTTATTGAGGCCATTCAAGATCATGATCACGATGTACTCCACCCCAAACTGGTCAGCAATGCTGGAGATGGTGTCACCCGGGGCCACCTGGTATAGGAAGGGGGCCGAAGCGGTGGGTGAGCTGGGGATGGCTGTCTCGGTGGGTGTTTCGGTGATCGTCGGGGTCAGGCTGGGGGTCAGCGTGGTGGTGGGGGTGGGGGTGTCGCTGGGGAAAATGCCGCCAATGCCACCGCCGGAGTACCAGCTGTAGGTGGTGTAGCAGCCGCCTACCACCATCACCAGGGCCAGCGCCCCCAGGATGTAGGCCAGGATGTTTGAGCGTCCGCCGCGGCCACGTCCGCGCGTCAGCAGCTTGTAGGGTCCTTTTGTGGTCATACGTCTCCGTTTAGTCGCTCACAAGCTGCACAGAGCCAAATTCGGCACAAAGCCTTGTGCGTCTTTTTGGCCCCTGTAAGCTGCAATCTTGTGGGTGTAGAGGGATTCTACCCTCAGGGTATGAAAAATAGATAACAAATACCGCTATTCGCTGACCACGATCTGGCCCAGCATCCCGGCTTCTTCATGGCCGGGGATGCTGCAGATGAAGGTAATCACGCCGGGCTGCTTGATGGTAAAGGTGATGATCTCTACATCCCCGGGGGAGAGCAGCACCTGTACATCCAGATCATCGATCTGGAATACATGGTCCAGCGCACCCTCGTTGCGCAGGGTGAGCTCCACGGGCTGGCCGGCACGGATATCAATCTCGTGCAGGCTCCAGAGCATGTCATGGGCGGTGAGGGTGAAGCGCTGTGGCTGCGGCAGACAGGCCGCCAGCGCGGCAGCCAGCAGGCCGGCAAGCATGAGCAGTTTGGGCAACTTGAGCATCGTGCGTATTATAGCCAGCTAGAACTCACCATTGAATGGCTCGGCGTAACCGGTGAGCTCAACGTAGCCAGAACCAGCTACCGCCTGCCCATTCTGGCTGCCAGCAATCTCGATGGCGCCTTCCCAGTAGGTGAAGGTGTGATTGAGCTCCTGGTCACGCAGGAAGGGCGTGATCTCCAGCGTAAGGTTATGCGCCGGCAGACTGAGCGACCAACTGGCCGGGTATTCGGCGCCTGAGTGCGGGCTGCGCCAGGTGGAGAGTGGCGTGAGCACAAAATCCTCGGCGAAGAGCTGTGTGGTGCTGCCATCCGGCGCCACCAGTGTGCCGCTGGAGCGCGGGGCAATACTGCCATCGGCACGGCGCAGTTGGTAGACCATCAGCTCATAGCCGCTATCCAGTTGGATGGAGAACCAGTCCCAGCCGGCGATCTCACTGGTCAAGACCGATGTGCTGAACTCGTGGTCCTTCCAGCTTAATCCGCTCAATTCAAAACGCTCATCGCCGATCTGCAGGCTGCCCTCAGTGACCAGGCGTGTCTGGCTGTAATAGTAGGAGGCATTGCCGGGCTCATCGCCCTTGCGGCTGTAGCCGCGGTCGCCCTGCAGGATAGGCCCTTTGGCGTCTTGCAGGCTCAGCTCCAGCACGAGGCCCTCGGCCTCGGCGTGCAGGGTGAAGGTGCCCGGCCCGCTGGCCTCCGCGCGCCAATCTTCCAGCCACACCGCATACGGCTCACCCTGTGCGCCGGCCAGCCCGGCCGCGCCGCGGGAGAAGCGCTCGTGGCTGTAGAAGGTGCTGGCCTCCACATCCGTGACGGTGAAGTGCGCCATGTAGAGCTGGCTGGCCGCCCACTCACTGCTGCGGGCAGGCAACTGGTCTGGCGGCAGAATGCCGCGGCGGAAGAAGGTGAGCTGGTAACCGAAATGGCGGCCGTCGGCGGTTTCCAGGTTGCCGGTGTAGTACCACCACTCGGTTTGAAAGTCGGGGTGCGGGCCAAAGTCTTGCGGGAAGCTGAAAGCGCGCACGCCATCGGCGCGCGCAAAGCCTTCGATGATCTGTGGCGGCGTGCTTTGCACGGAAGCGTTCAGGGTCTGTGAGCGCGCCGGCGGAACAAAGGCCAGGTAGGCAACGGCTGCCAGGGCCAAGAGGGCCAAGAGGGCAATGGCAATTCGGCGCATCAGTCAAACCTCATGGCGTCAGCAGCGCTGCGGCGGCTGGCGCGCCAGGCGGGGTACAGCCCCGCCAACAGCGCCGCCGCAATAGCTACCAGCAAAGCTTCAATAAAGGGCTCAGTTTCAAAGTGCATGCGCAGCGTCCACCCGAAAGAGCGGCGGTTGATCAGGCCGAGCAATACCTGGGCGATGATGTAGCCCAGCGGCAAGGCCAGAAGGCCGGAGAGCGCTCCGATGAGCCCGGTTTCCAGCAGGGTCAGCGACCAGATCTGGCGCACGGTCAGCCCGATAGCTTTAAGGATGCCCATCTGGCGCTGCTTCTCCAGTTGCAACGAGAGCATGGCAGAGAGCACACCCACAAAGGCCACATTGGTGGTGATGATGTGCAAGGCGCTGCTGATCAGGAAGGTGCGGTCAAACACGCTCAAACTCTCGGCACGCAGGGTGCTGTTGGAGCGGATGTGCAGCAATTGCTCAGGGCTGAGCTCGCCTTGCAACTCGCTCACCAGGGCATCCACGTCTGTACCCTCGGCCACTTCTACTGAGAAGGCGGTCACGCTCTGGTCGCCCCAGATCTCACGGTAGTTCTCCAGCCACATGGTGATGTTGCCGCGGCTGGAGGTGTAATCGCTGAAGATGGCGGCGATCTCAAAGTCTTGCGGCCCGTGCGGCGTGTAGAGCGTTATGCTGTCGCCCAGGCCGAGCTCCAGGCGGTTGGCCAGCGGCTCAGAGAGCAGCACCGCGCCGTCTTGCACGGCCTGCCAGACTTCTTCACCGCTGCCCTCGGCGGCGAAGTAGACCTGCTCTTCGCCATCGTCGGGGTTGTTGTTAGCGGCGACCATCAATGGGCCGTGGGGCGAATCCACCATCACGTTGCGCAGATAGCGCGCCGAGGTGATGCCCGGCCAGCTTTCGAGGCGGCGCAGGGCATCGGGCTCAATCGCTTCTTGCGGTTCGGTGATGCTGGCACCCGCTACAGACCCGTAAATGTCATCACGCAGGATGACTTCCATCCAGTCCACCACGCTGGCGCGGAAGCTGCTCACCATCAGGCTGCCGCCGATGGTGACGGCCACCGCCACCATCAGCGCCGCCATGGCGGGCGAGGTGCGGCTGGCCGAGGCAGAGACTTCGCGCGGCGCCAGGCGGCCCAGTGGGCCGATGAGCGGCGCCAGCACGCGTGCCAGCAGAGGCATGCTCACCTGCATGATGAAAGGCGCTACCAGCGCCGCACCGATGACCACGCCAAACATAGCGCCAAAGCTGGGAATGAGCTGCAAATTGAGCCGCGCCAGCGCCAATGCCGAGGCTATCGCCAGCAGTGCTCCCGCCACACTGGCTTGCGCCAGCGTGCGGCGCGAGACGCTCTCGAGCTGTGAGCGTGACAGCGTGCGACGCGGCGGCGATTTGGCTGCCTCCCACGCCGGGATGATGGCCGCCACAAAGGTGGCCGCCATGCCCAGCAGTGCGCCTTTGAGCAGGCTCTGCGTGGGCAAGCTGACCTCGCGCACCGTCATGGTGTAGAAGACGTCATTGATGGTCTGAGAGACCAGAGCCACCGAGCCGCGCCCCATCACGATACCGAGCGCCAGGCCCACCAGTGAGCCAATCACGCCCACCAGCAAGGCCTCGCCCAGCACGATGGCAAAGATCTCGCGGCTGCTCACGCCCAGGGCGCGCAGCGTGCCAAAGGATTGGCGGCGCTGCACGACTGAGAAAGTGACGGTGTTGTAGATGAGGAACACACCCACCACCAGGCCGAGCAGACTGAGGGCGGTGATGTTGGTGCGGAAGGCCGTGGTCATTTGCTCCACGGATTGGTTGCGGCTCTCCGATTGCAGCAGCACGGCGCCTTCAGGCAGGCGTGCTTCCAGCTCGGCGATGATCGCTGCGCGGTCCTGACTGGGCAGGATGAGGTCAATGCGCTCCAGGCGGCCCAGCCGCCCGCTGAATTCTTGCACGGTGGAAATATCCGCCAGGATGAGGCCCTGCAAGGCCTGCGCGCTCAGCGTGTCACGCGGCTGTAGCAGCCCGGCCACCACAGCGGGCAGCATGATGCCATTGATGTTGAGCTCCAGCGTATCGCCTTCGGCCAGGCCGTACTGCGCCGCCATCTCGCTGGATAGCAGCACCGCGCCCGGGATCGCATAGAAAGCCCCCAAGGCTGCGCTGGGCAAGTCTTCGTTGTCACCAGCGATGTAGCTGCGGAAAGGTTGCTCGGCGAAGGGGTCGATGCCCATCAGTTGCAACGGGGCGTTGCCCAATTGCGGCGAGGTGACCAGTTGGCTGACCACGGGCGCCATGGGCAACTCGAGGCCGGCGCTGCGCAACGTTGTGTAGGTCTGCTCGTCAAGCCCCAGCGGCCCGGCTGAGATGTAATGGGTGGCTTTGCCGGCCACGGCTTCGGTGCTGAGCTCAAAGGCTTGCGCCGCGCTGGCGTTGGCTATATCCACGCTCACCGCCACGCCCACGCCGAGGGCGATGCCCACCAGCATGAGCAGACTTTGCAAAGGATGCGTGAGCAGATAGCGCCCGCCAACCTTGATCAGGCTGGGCGCCAATGCCGGGGGTTTCATCGCTGGGCTGGCTCGCTGACCAGCTTGCCCTCATGCATGCGCAGCACGCGGTCCGCCAGGCGGGCATTCTCCAGATTGTGGGTGGCCATCACCAGGTTCTTGCCAGCCTGGCGTGTGAGCTGCTCCAACAGCGCCATGATGTGCGTGCCGGTCTCTTCGTCCAGGTTGCCGGTGGGCTCATCGGCCAGCACCAGCAGCGGGTCATGCGAGAGGGCGCGGGCAATCGCCACACGCTGCTGCTCACCGCCGGAGAGCCGGTCTGGGAAGGTGCTTTCGCGCCCGGCCAGGCCCACCTGGGCCAACAGTTCGGCCGCGCGGGCTTGCGCTTGCTTCAGGGGGATGCCGCGCAGCTCAGCCGGCAAAGTGACGTTCTCCAACACAGTGAGCGTGGGCAGCAGGTTGAAGAATTGGAAGACGAAGCCAATATGATTGCGGCGAAAAAGCGTGCGCTCGGCCTCGTTCATGGCCACAAGATTCTGCCCCTGCATCCAGATCTCTCCCACATCGGCCAGGTCAATACCGCTGATCAGGTTGAGGAAGGTGCTCTTACCGCTGCCGGAGGAGCCCAACAGGGCCACAAACTCACCTGGCTGAATTTCAAGGTCTACGTTGCGCAGGATTGGGCGGCGTTGCCCCGCTTCCTCATAGCTTTTGGACAAGCCGCTGATACGGAGTAGGGCAGTAGGCGTATTCATGTTCGTTTGTTAATATTATCACAAACAAAGTTGCAATGGCAATGGCTGCGTATCTGTAGGTAAAATGGGGGCGCTTCACTCGGCAGTTCCCCCCACACCCATGTGAAGACCCGGATGCAGAAAGGGTATTTTGCGCGCGTATGACTGACTCACTATCAAGTGAACATGAATCCCTGGTTGAGAAGCTCGAAGGCATTATCAAGACCATTCCCCCCGGCCACGTAACCTTGGCCAAGATCATGGACATCATCGGCGCTGATAGCCTGATGCTCATCACCATCTTCTTGTCGCTCATCTTCCTCATCCCCGTATCCATCCCTGGTGTGAGCACGGTGTTTGGCAGCGGTATCTTGCTGATCGGCGTGTCTCTGTTGTTCAGCAACAAGCTGTACATGCCCAAGCAGATCCAGGAGCGCCCTATCTCCAGCGAGAAGCTGGTCAAGGGCATGAACGGCGCGCTGACCTGGCTGCGTCGCCTGGAAAAGATCAGCAAGCCTGGACGCATTCCCTGGCTGGCCACGGGCGCGGCGCTGCTGAACAAGCTGGGCTATATTCTGGCGGCCCTGCTGCTGATGGTGCCGTTTGGCTTTGTGCCCTTCAGCAACACGCTGCCGGCAATCGCCCTGATCTTCTTTGCGATTGGCAGTATCCAAAAAGATGGCTTGAGTATCTTGTTTGGCCACTTGATGAACATTGCCACTATCATCTACTTCGGCGCCCTGATTGCAGGCGGCGGCTGGACGGTGGTCGAGCTGCTGCGCCTGATGCAAGGCGGCTAACCCAGCTTCTTCCTGTCATTGCTTCGTGCGACCGCTCTCGCAAAGACAGCTTGCGTACAAAAAAGCGCCGCAATTGCGGCGCTTTTTTTGTTGCGTTCCCTTTGTCTTTGCGAGCGAGTGAAACGAGCGAAGCAATCCCCGATGTGGCTTTTGTAACTCTGCCTGGGGATTGCTTCGTGCGGCTATGCCGCTCTTGCAAAGACGGCGGCTACTTGAGCGTGCCAGCGATCTCGCGGGCCTTGCGAATCATCTGATTGGTGTAGCCCCACTCATTGTCGTACCAGGCGAAGATCTTGATCAGGTTGCCGTCCACCACCTTGGTCATTTTCATATCGATGATGCAGGCATGCGGGTCACCCACGATATCGGAGGAGACAATTTCATCATTGGTGACGCGGATGATGCCCTTGTAACGGCCATTGGATTCGTCGGTGAGGATCTTGTTGATCTCCTCGGCGCTGGTGTTCTTCTCGGTCAGCATCACAATATCGGACACCGAGCCAACCGGCACGGGCACGCGCAGCGCCACGCCGTCAAACTTGCCCTTGTACTGGGGCAGCGCCAACGTAGTGGCCTTGGCCGCCCCAGTGGTGGAGGGCACGATGTTGGCGGCGGCGGCGCGGCCGCGGCGGAAATCGCCGCCCTTGCCGCCGGGGCCGTCTACCAGGCCCTGGCCGGCGGTGTAGCCGTGCACAGTGGTCATAATGGCTTTTTGGATGCCCAGGTGGCGGCCGATCACCTCAACCACCGGGCTGAGCGAATTGGTGGTGCAGCTGGCGCAGGAGATGATGGTGGCATCTTCGTCTGAGGTATTGACGCCAAACACCACCGTGGGCACATCCGTGCTCTTGGTGGGGGCGGAGATGATCACGTATTTGGCGCCAGCTTCGATGTGCTTCATGGCGTCGGCCTTTTCCGTGAAGCGGCCGGTGCTCTCGATCACAATATCTACGCCCAGGTCCTTCCAGGGCAGGGCGGCAGGGTCTTTCTCGCTCAGGAATTTGAAGCTGTTGTTGTCGACATGCAGAGTATTGCCCTCGGCGCGCACATCCTCGCCAAAGCGGCCATACACGGTGTCATATTTGATGAGGTAGGCGATGTTCTCGGGTGAGGCAATGTCGTTGACCGCCACCAGTTCCAGATTGTCGTCCTCCAGGGCCAGGCGCAGAGCGGCGCGGCCGATGCGTCCCAGACCGTTAATTGCGATACGTGCCATAGTGTTTCCTCCGGAAAGAGCTAAAAGTTCAGTAAATTTGAGCCATTATAGTGCGCTTTGCCAATGGGTGAGCAGTGAGCACTGACCACTGCTCGGGGTGTCGTTTGTACTGAAAATGCAGGCCAGTGAGCAGTGATAAGGGAATAGTGAGCAGGGGTTTCCTGTGTACCTCTCACTATTCACTGCTCACTTTTCTTTTCCTATTCCATCATGGAATAGAGTCGTGCTATACTGCCGCGCATGGCTATTCCAGTACCAGACGAGACCATCCTCGGCATTCTGGCCGCAGAGCCACAACACGGCTACCAGCTGCTGGCGCGCTTTCAATCCAAGGCCGATCTTGGCCGGGTGTGGACGCTAAGCACCAGCCAGCTCTACGCGGTGCTCAAGCGCCTCGAAGCCGATGGCTTGATCCGCGGCAAGACTGTGCAAAGTGGTGATGCCCCGCCGCGCCGTGAATACAGTTTGAGCGCCGCCGGGCGCAGGCGGCTGGATGCCTGGCTGGAGGCACCGCAGCTCTCCGCCAGTGTGCGCCAGGTGCGCGTGCAGTTCATCAGTCGCCTGTATGTGGCGCGCATGCTCGGCCGCCCCACGCAAGCGTTGGTAGACGCGCAGCGCGGTGTGTGCGAGAAGCAGCTGGGCCAACTGCAAGCCGCCCACCAGGCCGCCCCAGATATGGAAGCGCTGGTGCTCGATTTTGTGATCGGCCAATTGCAGGCAGTCATCGCCTGGCTGGACCACTGCCAGGAGCGCCTGGTGGAGATTTCCCCTTCTATTTAGCCCCCAAAGGAGACGGATGAAAGGTCAACGCATTTTGTTGTTGCCTATTCTGGCACTGGCGCTGCTCATCAGCGCCTGTGCCGCACCGGCATCGGTGGCTACCGCTACCCCGCGTGAACCCACCGCCGAAGTGGTGCCCGCAACCGAAGTACCCCTAGCCACCACAGAACTTGTGGTGATGGCGGCCAGCTCACTCACCGATGCATTCAACGAATTGGCCGATGCTTTCGAGCTGGCCAATCCGAATGTAGAGGTGCTGCCCAACTATGCCAGCTCCTCTTCATTGGCTACGCAAATCGTGGAAGGCGCCCCGGCGGATGTGTTCGCTTCAGCCAACTTCACACAGATGAACGTGGCTGTGGATGCACAACGCATTGAGGGCGAGCCCGCCGCATTCCTCACCAATCGTCTCACCATCATCGTGCCCTCAGATAACCCGGCCGGGCTTGAGACCTATACCGACCTGGGCAACGAGGGCGTTGCGCTGGTGCTGGCCGCCCCGGATGTGCCGGTGCGCGACTACAGTAACCAGGCCATCGCCCTGATGGGCAATGCGGCCTGGCAGGCGGCCGTGTTCGCCAACCTGGTGTCCGAGGAGCCTAACGTGCGCCAAGTGGCCACCAAGGTCTCGCTGGGCGAGGCGGATGCGGGCATCGTCTACACCTCCGACGTCACGCCGGATATTGCCAGCAGCGTGCTGCAAATCACCATTCCGGATGAGATGAACGTGATCGCCAGCTACCCCATCGCCGTGGTGAAAGATGCGCCGGCTAGGGATGTGGCCCAGGCCTTTGTTGACTTTGTGCTCAGCCCAGAGGGCCAGGCCATCCTGGCGAAGTGGGGCTTTGGCCCACGCCCGTAGCCTGTTATAGAAGAAAAAAGGGCCGGCATTTGCCGGCTCTTTTTTATTTGCTGGGTTTTGCCCAGCGCAGGGTGAGCTCCTCGCGCTGGCCGAACAAGGCCACATGGCGGTTCAGCGAACGGGTCAGCACCCACAGCCCCAGCCAGTTAGGCGTGATGAGTTGCAGGTGCAGGCTGGCGCCTTCGACGCGGGCTTCGCAGCGCCCGCGCTTGAACTGGATCCAGCCTTGCTGGGCATCATACTCAGCCGGGATATGCAGTTGATAGTGGTGAAATAGACGCTTAAGGAATCCGCTGGGATCCTTGGGCTGGATGATGGCTTCTCTGATGATCATGGCCAGAGTGTATTGCAAACGCCAGAGTGTTTCTATCCTCGTGCGAAGGATGAATTTCAATCGAGTGGAAATTTGGAAGAGCGGAGAAGCCGAATAGGAACTCCCTAAAGCTGGAGAGGGAATGTGCCCTTTTGGGCACATTCCCTCTCCAGCAATGCCCCTACTGCGATTCGAACGCAGGCTTCTGCCTCCGGAGGGCAGCGCTCTATCCACTGAGCTATAGGGGCGCAACTTTGCTGGCTAGGGGCATTTTATCACGCTGAGTTTTTAAAGCTCGTTATAATGCTTTGAGGGCGGCAATCGTTATATGAAGAAACGCCGAGGTCCATCGTGCATTAAAAGAACAATGCCATCAGCCCTTCCCCTCAGGCTGATGGCACTAGCTATGCAAATTAATTGCTGAGCTTGTAAGGTTATACGGGGTTCTGTAATATATTTGAATGGTCACGAGTACTCTAAACATAGACATTTGTACTTACTCATTGACGCTGTGGAGGCGGGCACAGAATGAGCGCTGAAGACATAAACGAGCACGCGGTACGCGTTGGCATATTGGAAGATCATTACACTACAGTGGATGGCTACACCTATCGCTTGTCTCGTTACCCCAACATCAAGCTGGTAGCCACGGCACGCAATGGCGAGCAACTCACCAAGCTGCTGCAAGAGCATGAGATCGATGTGCTGATATTGGATGTCGTTGCCCCAGCCGCCGAAGGCAGCACCGCGCCGTATCCGCTTTTCAACGTTCTGCCCAACTTGCGCAAACAGTATCCGCAGATGGGCGTATTGGTCATCTCCGGCCATCGTCACCCCACCTTGATCCGCTCTGTGATGGAGGCTGGCGCACGCGGCTACATCGTGAAGACGGATGCAGCCGCGTCGCGGCGCCTAGGGGAGATCATCACCTCGATCGCCAGCGGGGGCATGTACCTTTCCGAGCAGACGGTGGAGTCACTGGCTCAGAAGAACGGTAGCGCAGATGACATTGATATGCTCACCGACCGCCAGCGCGAGGTGCTCTCCATGTGTGCGGCCAACCCTGGAATGCCCACCGATGAGCTGGCCGGCAATCTCAACATCGCCCCATCTACGGTGCGCAACCTGCTCTCCAGCAGCTACAAGCGTTTGCGTGTCAACAACATGACCGCCGCTATCTTGAAAGCATGTGAGCTCGGCCTGATTACCCCGCTGGATGATCTGTACGAGCTTTAGCTCGCCGCGCCAACTGAAGCAAACAAGTGCTCGACGGGCGCAATCGCATGCGCCAGGATCTGATGCAGGGGCGTGGGGTTTGCCAATGGCAGGGTGGCGATCAGCGCTTCCAGCTTGTGCTGCCGTGTAATCAATTCATTCACACAATAGCTGATGGCGCCACTGCGCACCAGGATCTGCTGTGCCTCGCGCAATGCAGCCGGGTCTTCGACCTGGCTGCGTAGCTCCATAAAGCGTTGCTGCTGCGGGTGCGGCGCCAGCTCGGCAAACAGCAGCGGCAGCGGGGCGCGTCCTTGCAGCCAATCCACATTGGCGGGCTCCGCCAGGCAATCATTAAGGTCATCGTGAATTTGCATCACTTCCCCAAACAGGGCGCCAAACTCGCCTAGCGCGGCCGTGAGCTTGGCATCTGCGCCGCCGTACAGCCCGCCCAGGCTGAGCGCGGTTGAAAAATAGGGCGAGCTCTTAGCCTTGGCAACTAGCCAGTAGCCTTCTTCGGTATGGGTGTTTTGCACATCCAGGTCTTGGCCATAGGCGGTGCTGCCCATCAGGCGCGCATACAGCGTGGCGCTCAGCGTGGGGTGCGCGCAGGGGTAACGGTCCAGCACTTGCTGGCCCAGGCTGGTCAGGCCGGTGGCCAGGTTAGCCGTACGCCCGGCGCCTAGCTGGTGGTACTCACCGCGCGGATCTTCGTCCAGAATGTCGTCGATGAGGATGATGGCAATGTGCGCGCAGGTGATGGCGGCCACCGCGGGTATCGCCGCACTTTCCTGGCTGCCAGCGGCCAGGCAGCCGGCAATCGGGAAATCCCAGGCCACGGGTGGCTTGCCGTCCGCCATTTTGAGGGTGCGCTGCAAGAGCGGCCATTGCGTGACGGCGGGTTGTTCCAGCAGTAGCTGAACAGCAGCATGATAGGTTGTGCCCATGAAAACTCCCTTGATTGTCAACGATGAGGTCAGGGCCGGCCACTATGTGGCCGGCCCTGAGTTTCACTTACTTGGCCTCGGCCCAGGCATCCCAGGCCAGCTCGCTGCGCACAGCCTGTACCTGCTCCAGGCTGGCTTTGGTGATGCGCAGCAGGCTCTGCAGTTGTTCTGCCACTGTGGGGGCGGCAATGTTTGTGTAAAATGCTTGCATAGACATCGTAGTTTCCTTTCAAATGCGAACAAATGGTGGGTTTTGATACGGGCGTCAGTGTTGGTGCTCGATAGGCATCACCTCCCTGCGTAAACACCGTAAGGTTATGAACAGCAATCAATCCGCTCACCCCCTTAGGCAGTTCATCCTGCCGGCCCTGGTGCTGTTTGTTTTGTTGCTGTTTACTTATGCACGCTTCTTTTCCATTCCCTATATTGGTTTCCAATACGATCCAAGCGGCGAGATAGTGGATGTATTTACTCCTGAGGCCTCACGCGCACTGGAGTTGGGCGATCTGCTTCTTGAAGCCAATGGAGTCACACAGCACGAGTACCGCAGCAACCTGTCCACCCCCTGGTTTTTTGACGTACACCCCGGCGATGTATTGGACCTGCGTGTCCGCACCAACGGAGAGGAGCGCCAGCTTCAGCTCACCGTGCCCGGGTTCAACCTGCCCGAATTCACGGGGCGGCTCATCAACACCTGGTGGCTGAGCTACGTGTTCTGGTTTGCCGGCGCCATTATTTACTTCCATGTGCGCCCGCAGGATGTGCGTTGGCGCCTTCTGGTCGTGTTCTGCTACGTCACTGCCGTGTGGCTGATGGCCGGCTCACTTTCACGCTACGTAGTCTTCTTTAGCCCAGTAGTGTTCCGCACGGGTATCTGGTTATCCCTGCCTGTATATCTGCATCTGCACTGGAACTTTCCGCGGCCGTTCCCGCGCCTGCCTCGTTTGGTGTGGGCTGCGCTGTATGCCATCGGGATTGGTTTTGCCATCTTGCAGGCCCTTGGCCGTCTTGACCCTAACTGGTTTGGGTATGCCCTGTTCGTTGCCGTGGTGGGCAGCCTGCTGATGCTGCTGGTGCGTTTCTTTGCCAACCGGGCGGAGCGCCGCGAGGTGGGCTTTCTGCTGGGCTCATTTGCAATTGCCTTGATTCCTACGCTGATGCTGGGTCTGGCAACTGCCCAGGACAGGCTGCCCTTGCTGAGCCACGGCAGCGTGTTCTCGCTGGTGGCCTATCCAGGCGCCTATTTGTATGTTGTGTACCGCCGCCAACTGGGTGGGATGGAACTGCGCGCCAACCGCCTGATTTCGGTGTACCTGTTCCTGGTGCTGCTATTTACCGGCACGCTCATTCTGGTTTCGTTGTTTGCTCCACGCCTGGAGAATCCGCAGGAAATTGCGATTGCTATCCTGGCCACCGGCCTCATCGTCTCGCTTTTTAACATCTTTGCCTTTGAGCGCTTTCAGCGTTTTGTGGAGCGCACCGTGCTCAAGATCCCGCAACCGCCTGAGAACATGTTGCAGGGCTTTGCCAACCTGATCTCCACCAGTCTTACCCGCCATCATCTCGGCAGAACCCTTGAGGAGCAGGTGCTGCCAGGCCTCTTGGTGCGCCAGTCTGCTTTGTTTCATTTTCAAGCACGCTCCAAAGAGCGGCAGCTGATCTATCGTCAAGGGATTGAGTTCACAGACCTGCCCTCTGAAGCTGTTCAGCAGCGTCTGCTTTCCCTGGGCACGCGCCCGCTGGACGAAGACGGCGTGCCTGCCTGGGTGCAAATGAGCCTCCCCGTGCGTGCTGGTAACCAGACGCTAGGCTTGTGGCTGCTGGGGCGCAAAGACCCTGATGACTATTACTCCTACCTTGAGGAGCGCTTGCTGCGCTCGCTGGCTGACCAGACTGCCATTGCCCTGGTGAACATTCAACAGGCCGATCGGTTGCACGCATTGCACCAACGCGATATTGACCAACAGGAAGACCGCAGTGCCTTCCTGGCGCGTGAACTGCATGATGATGTGCTGGCAGGCATCAATGAACTCGTAGCGCTGGCCCAACAAGGCCAGGGCCAGGAAACCCCCTTGCATGAACGCCACCAGGAACTCAGCGACACAGTGCGCCAGCTAATTTACCGATTGCGCCCCGCCATGTTGGACTTTGGTCTGTACCGAGCATTAACTGAACTCGCCGATACGATAACCTTGCGCCTAGGCGGTCAGGTACAGATTTCGCTGATGCTCCCAGAAAGCAACCATATGTACGACGGGCATGTGGCAGAGCACGCTTACCGTATTGTGCAGCAGGCCGTGGAGAATGCCATCCGCCACGGCCAGCCGCAGTTCATCAACATCAGCGGTGTGCTTGAGCCGGAGCGCATTGATGTGTTGGTGGAGGATGACGGCAAGGGCTTTGATGTTCAGGGGCCCAGCCTGCCGGATCTGCTGCGGGCGCAGCACTTTGGCCTGGCCAGTATGAACGAACGTGCTGCACTCATCGGTGCGCAGCTTACCATTCATTCCAAACTGGGTGAAGGAACGCAAGTGCGCCTGCAGTGGAAAAACGAATAAGTCTATTCAGTTGTTAACGTGGGGCGGGCAGTTGTACTGCCCGCTGAGCCACCACAGTAGCAACAAAAAAGAGCCTGACATCTGTCAGGCTCCTTCGATTCTCTGTCACTACTTCCGCTAGCGCGGAATGATCACCACTTTGCGGCGCGGTTCCTCGCCTATGCTCTCCGTGGTCACCTCGTCGCTCTCGCGCAACTCCAGGTGGATGATGCGGCGTTCGGAGGCAGACATGGGCTCCAGGGTCTGGCGGCGGCCAGAGGTGACGGCCTGCTTGGCCATCTTCTGGGCCAGCTTGCGCAGATTGTCATCGCGGCGTTGGCGGTAGCCGGCCACATCAACGATGATGTGCGCGGCGCGGCCGATCTCTTTGCCCACGATCAAGCGGGCAATCAGCTGCAATGCCGAGAGGGTTTCCGCCTGGCGCCCGATGAGGAAGCTCAGATCATCTCCCTGAACGTCCACCAGCAGCGGGGCGGCTTGCTCCGGGTCATCCGGCTCGCCCAGGCTGACGCTGACATCCGCATTCACACTCATGTGCTCCAGCAGGGTCAGCACGGTGGCACGCGTGATGGCAATCGCATTCTCGGCTTCTTCGGCAGTGAAGGGCTCGTTGCCAGCTGCCGGGCTTTGGCGCAGGCGCGGGCCGCCTGCGGGCGCGCGGCTGCTGGCAGCAGCGCTCGGCTTGGCCAACCCTTCACGCACGATGAGACGCACGCGCGCTTGGCGGCCGCCCAGGCCCAAAAAGCCTGTGCCGCCTTCATCCAAGACTTCTACGTCTACCTGGGTGTCTTCCAGGCCAAGCTCTGCCAAGCCCTTTTCGATGGCTTCATGCACCGTAGGGGCAATGACTTCAAGATTTGTGCGATGTTCCATTCAGTTACCTACCTGAATTCTACTTTACTTAGTGGTGGTGGCAGCGTTTGCAGGGCGGCGGCGCATCAGCCAGGCCTGGGCAATGCCAAAGATGTTGCTCACTGCGTAGTAGATCGACAGGCCGGAGGGGAACACCATCGAGATATAGCCCATCATCAAGGGCATGGTCAGGCTCATCGAGCGAGCCATCTGGGCGCTCTGGTCGTTCGCGTCTGCCGTTGCCGGGGTCATCATCTTACTCTGCAACCATGTAGTGATCACCACGACGATGGTCAGCACGGGGATGGCAAAGGGCAGGAAATCGAGATGCAGGCGCTCAGGCTGGGACAGGTCCATCCACAGGAAAGTGCTGTTCAGCGGCATCAGTTCTGCCGCGTTGGGCAGGGCAATGCCACGCGCAAACTCCAGCAGGGCCAGCGGAGTGGCGGCCAGCGAGCGCTGAATGGACCAGTACATGGCGATGAGCAGCGGGAACTGGATTAACGAAGGCAGGCAGGAGCTGAATGGGCTGATGCCCTTCTCCTGATAGAACTTCATTTGCTCCTGGGCCAGCTTCTCACGGTTGTCTTTGTACTTGGCCTGGATCTGCTTCCAGCGCGGGTCGCTTTGCAGCTCCTGCGTCATACGCGCGCTCTTGAGTTGCGAAACCGAGAGCGGGTAGGTGAGCAGCTTGATCAACAGCGTGAAGACGATGATCGCCAGGCCGAAGTTATTGCCAAGGATGTCATACAAAAAGACAAGAACGTTGGTAAACGGGACGATGATGATATCTAGCATGGCTGTCCTTTGTTACTGCTGGGGGA
The DNA here is from genome assembly GCA_035446285.1 of Anaerolineales bacterium. GTDB lineage: Bacteria > Chloroflexota > Anaerolineae > Anaerolineales > UBA11579 > JAMCZK01. The sequence continues at coordinate 152,741 of DAOMSJ010000002.1, read as the reverse complement.
ATTGCCAAACACGCGTGCCGCTGTCGTTCAGGGCAATCAGTGTCGTTGTATTGTTGTGCTGGGCAACCAGGATCAGGTCGCCCGCGGCCACGGCCGAGCCGTACAGCTCGGTGCCGAAGTCCTGGTTCCAGAGGATGTTGCCATCCAGGCCAATGGAGAGCACGCGGCCAGCTTCGTTGATGACATAAATGCGCTCGTTAAACACCAGCGGGGTGCCAGTGATCGAGCCGCCGGTCTCCAGGCGCCACAGCTCGGCGCCGCTGGCCGGATCCAACGCGTAGAGGATGCCGCTCAGGTCACCCACCAGCAGCTGGCCGTCGTGCAGCGCAGGCGCGCCCCACACCCAGCCATCGGTGGTGAAGCGCCACAGCACGTCGCCGCCATCCGTATCCACGGCCACTACTTCGCTATTGAAGGTGCCCGTGTACAGCACACCTTCGCTCAGCAGCGGGCCTGACACCAGCGTGCCGCCGGTGTCAGCAGCCCACAGCTCTTCGCCGCTGTTGGCGTCCAGCGCGTACACGAAGTGGTTGAGCGAGCTGACATACACCACACCGTCGGCCAGGGCAGCCGTGCCCCATTGCGGGTGGCTGGTGGCGAAGGTCCACAGCAGGGTTCCTTCAGTGTCCATGGCGTAGAGATTGTGGTCAGCGTTGGCAGCGTAGATGCGCTCGCCATCCACTATAGGGCTGGCGATGTACTTGCTGTCTGCCTCTGCCAGTGACCAGGCCTGGCTGCCGTTGGCGGGGTTCAGTGCATAGAACACAGCATCGTAGCCGCCGAAGTACAGTTGGCCATTGGCCAACACGGGGTCAGCAAAGGTGGAGAAGTTTTTGTTGTTCTCGGTGGGGAATTCCCACACTGGGGTGCCACTCTCAGCATTCAGGGCAGTCACCTTGTTCTGGTAGGCCAGGTAGACGTGGCCGTCGGCCTCATTCACCTCGATGCCGGGCCAGGAAAGCGGCGGCACAGTACCGCAGGCGCTGAGCGCCAGGCTGAGCAAGCCCAGCAATGCAAGTTTAAGTACGGTGTTTTTCTTCATTCCTCTTCCATTTATGGCACCGGGTCGTACCCGGTGTTTTTGTTGAATGGGTTGCAACGCAGCACGCGGTGGATGCCAAGGCTGAGGCCTTTGAGCGCGCCGTATTTATAAATGGCTTGGTACGTGTAATGAGAGCAGGTGGGGTAGAACATGCAGGTGTTGGCCGGCAGGGTGCGTGACCAGGTGGCCTGATAGATGCGAATGGGAATCAACAACAGGAAGCGCGGCAGGTTTTCCAGCGTGCGCGGCAGATCGCGCAGCGCCGGATCGGGCTGCTCGTGGATTTCGGCATGGTCGTGCGTCAGGTGAGTACTCATATCAGTTTCGCTCGTCGCAGTTGACGTTCAAGACTATTCTGCACTTCAGGGCTGCCAGAAGCAAGGATGGCAGCCCGTGCGATCAGCACCAGGTCATGGCCTGGCGCGATGCGCTCCAGCAGCGGCTGGGCCGCGGCACGCAGCAGGCGCTTGGCGCGGTTGCGTTGCACCGCGCCGCCCACGCTGCGCCCGGCGGCTACACCCACGCGCACCTTGTTAATGTCATTTGCCAGAACTACAAGCACAACAAACGGGTGCGGGTATGACTTTCCCAGTCGCCGCACCCGTTTGAAATCGGCTGGTCTGCTGAGGCGGAATCCTCGCTTCACCGATGGTCAAAGGCCTGCTCTCGCCGTCAGGCGGTGGAAGATAGGCGGGTTACGCGCCTATGCGTTCCAGTTAACCTTCTTGACGTGGTTATTGGCTTTCACCGTCAATGTCTTGCGGCCTTTCAGACGGCGGCGCTTCAAAACATCCTGTCCCGAGGAGCTAGACATGCGCTTGCGGAAACCATGCACGCGCACGCGGCGGCGCTTCTTGGGCTGATAAGTTCTCTTAGGCATCTTCTATCCTTGCTTTTTTATAAGTCTAAACTAACGAGGCAAAATTATACCCGTACTTTCGTGCAAAGTTGCACAGGTTCAAGTTTGCTGCTGTCAAGCCGTGGTTGCGGCTATAATGCCCCTACACCCTATTCTTGGAGGAATGCATGTCTGTTGGAGAAAGCCACACATCTGAGCACGCTAGCGGCCTGCAGGCCATGGATATATTTGTCAGCCTGTTTGGCGCCGCGGTGATCGCAGGTGTCGTTTGGTCGTTGGTGTTTGGCCTATTTGCCGGCGCCGCTTATGGATTGGAATACTTCGCCGTGGAAGTGCCCCAGCTGGCCGCTGACGGCCTGCGCCTGGCGGGCAGCGTGCTGCCCTGGCTGGCCGCTCTCCCGGCTGCCTGGTTCAGCTACCAGTTCATTATTCGTCTGCCCTAATCTTCGTCTTCTGAAGCAATTTGGCCAGGCTGGATCACTTCCAGCACCTCGCCATGCAGATTGATGCGGACTTTGAAGCCGCTCATGCCCAGGTAGGTGCGGCTGGCCTCAGGCAGCCCCTGAGCCAGCACCTGGTCAAATTGCTCATCCACATTCTTTAGCTGATTGAGAATGGCGGCCTGGGTGAAAATGTCATCCTGGCCCATCATCTGCGCCGCTTGCTTGCTCAGCTCTTCTTCGTGCCCGGCAAGCATTTCGCCCATCTGGCGCAGCACAGCGCGGTCCACATCCTCGGATGCGATGTGGCGCATGAACCCCTGATCATTGACGATATAAAAGGCTTCCTGGCCTATGTGAGTGGTGTCTACGGGCTGGTCGAACTCGTCTACGACCAAGCCGCTGAACAGTGCGTGGTTTGCCATGCCTTATCTTACTCAATCGGTGCAGCCGGCACTGTTAGCGATTTATAAAAAAGCGCTAGTAAATGCACTTTTTACTAGTAGTGCACCTGAACTGTGGTGCCCACGCTGGCCCAATTGAACATCCACTGGGCGTCTTCGGTGGTCATGTTGACGCAGCCCGCGCTCATCGGCGTGCCGAAGTTGTTGTGCCACCAGGTGCCGTGGATGCCGTAGTCTCCGTAGAAATACATCACCCAGGGCACATCGCGAATGTAATAGCCCGGCCCGGACATATCCTGGATGCGTACCTTGATCCAGATCTTGAAGGTGCCAGTGACCGTAGGCGTGGCCGGCCGCCCGCTGGAGATCACAAAGCTGCGGATGAGCACGCTGCCTTCATAGGCTTCCAGCGTTTGGTTGGTCAGGTTGACATCGATCCAGCGTTCGTTGGGGCCAACACCGCGCGGCACTTCGACAAAGTGCTTTTCCAGATTGCTGGTGTCTGCCCCCAGCGTCACGGTGGGTGTGGGGCTGGGGGTCAGCGTGGGCGTAGGCGTCAGCGTTGCCGTGGGCGAGGCGGTGTGCGTGGGGGTATAGGTTGCCGTAGGCGTGCTGCTGGCGGTGGGCGTGCTGGTTTCTGTTGGGGTAGAGGTGGCCAGCAGGCTGTCGATGCTGTTGGCCGCCGCCGCGCTGACGAAGCGCAGGCCGTCATCCACTCCCGGCGGGCGCAGCCAGGCGAAGAGGGCAAAGGCCACGGTGAGCCCGGCCAGCGCCATCAGCGCCAGGCTGGCCCAGCGCGGTGCGGCCGTGGGAGCTGCCGCAGCGGCATGCTGCGCGGGCGTACCTACCTGGCGTTCTTCGGCCCAGCGCATGGCCTTGCGTGCGCGCGTGGAGCGCGGGTTGGCACGCAACGCTTCTTTCAAATAGGCCAAGCTGGCCACTGGGGTGGCCATGGCAGCCAGCAGCAGCCAGGGTTCTTCCTGCTGCGGGGCCAGCTTGGCAGCTTGGCGCGCCAGGCGGCGCGCCTCGGGCTTGTGGCCGGCGGCCAGCGCGGCGCGTGCTTCCACACACAGGGTGTGCCAGGCCGCCGCTGCCATCTTAGTTGGTGCCCTCCGGCGTGGTGGCGCTTTCATTGTAGATGTAGCACAGCACACCTTGCGCAATGCCCTCCGCCACCAGGTCCGAATTTTGCGTCAGGATCTGGCGGTCGAGATTCAAGAAGCCCGTCTCGATAATGGCGGCCGTGGTGTTGTGGTGAATTTCATTGAAGGTGTGATAGTTGCTCATGTGCGCCGTGATGCTGCTAGGGTGATAGCGCAAGCCCGTAGCCGCCTGGTAGCGGTTGCTCAGGCAGGCGACCAGGCGCTGCGCCTTCTCCGGCGCAGTGCTGGCCAGTGAGGAAGCCACTTTGAAGCCCGTGGCGTTGTCATCAATGTACTCACAGGTATCGGCATGGACCGAGACCAGCACCAGGGCGTTGTAGCCCGGCAGCTTGTCGTCATACTCCTGCAGCAGGTCAACGTCAAAGCCGGCTCGCGTCAGTTTCTCTTGTACGCGCGTAGCCACATCTAAGTTGGCTTCCACTTCGGTGAAACCGTCAACACACACCGCGCCCGAGTCGTTGCCCCAGTGCCCGGCCACAATGCCGATGATGGGGCGTGGCCGCGGGGTGGGCGTAGGGAAGTTGCTGTTGGCGGCGTTGCTGCTGTTGAACTGCGCTGCCACCCATTCAGTCAGCCCGGCGGGCAGCAGGCCCAGCGGTGTAAAGGCAGTAAACAGCGTGGCCAGCACCGCTCCCACGGCCAAAATGGAACTGAGCTGGCCGAGCAGATTCATGCTGGCACGGCGCACCCGCGGGCGGCGAGCCGCGGGCTGCTCTACAGGTTGGCCTTCAGGCGGAAGCTCATCATGCAACATGGAGAATTATGCTACCCCGAATCTGACGGCGCACCAATAGCGGTTTGCGCCTGGCACGCCATTTGCACCAAGCGGCCTGGTGGCAGGGTTACAATGCCTGTATGCAACAACAGAGCCATCCCGGCGCTATTTCGCGCCCAAACCCCACCCAACTTCGTGATGTGCTGCGCTTCTGGACCACGGGCGTAACCATCGTTTCAGCGGCCCATCAGGGCACGCGCCACGGCATGACCGTGAACTCATTCACCTCACTCTCTCTTGAGCCGCCACTGGTCTCGATCTCGCTGGAGAAGGTCACGCGCACGCATGAAATTGTGCGCCAGGCAGGCCGCTTCGGCGTGAGCATCCTCTCGGCGGCGCAAAGCGAGCTTTCCAACCGCTTTGCCGGCCGAGAGAACGAACAGACGGATCGCTTTGAAGGCGTAGACACCTTTGCGCTGGAAACGGGCAGCCCGCTGCTGCAAGAGGCGATTGCCTATTTTGATTGCCGCGTCGCCGTGACGCACGATGCCGGCACGCACACCATCTTCATCAGTGAGGTGCTGGCGGCTGGCGCGCTGCCTGATAGCGCCGAACGCCCGCCCTTGGTGTATTTCAACCGCGCTTATCGCAATCTCGCAGAATAAAAAAAGAGCCAGCAAGCGCTGGCTCTTTTTTTGTTGATTGAATCCGCTACTCGCCCCAGCGCAGCTCACGGCCAAAGTCCACCAGCACTTGCAGCGGGCGGCCATCGCTGTGCGCCAGCACGATCGGGCCGGCGCTGCCAGTGGCGTTCTGCACCACCAGCGCCAGGCTGCCGTCGGCGGCCCACAGCGCCTCACGGATACTGAAGGCATCGTCACGCAACTGGCTGCGGCTGCCGGCGCCATCCGCTGCCGAGCGCACCATGTACAGTGGCAGGTCGCTCTCTGGCAGGTCTACCGAGCTGGCATAGAAATACTGCAAATCTCCGTTGGGCAGTTGCAGAGGCCAACCCACAAAGTGATAAGCCTCGCCGGTGTGCGGCTCGATCAGGGCGGTGGGCTCAGTTGCTGCAACATCAAAACGCCACAGACCCGGTTCCACCAGCCCCAAGGCCACACTGGCTAGTAGCACGCTCTGGTTGTCTGGCGCCCAGCTAGCCTGGCAGCACAACACCGCTTCGCCCTGCAAGCGCACGAAGCTGCTGGTGCTCGCATCCCAAACGCCCAGGCCGCTGCCTTCTGGGCTGGCGATGGAGACCAGCAACTGCAAGCCAGACGGTGACCAAGCCACTGGGCTGTACAACTCCACTGGCGTGATGCTCTCACCGTCCTGCTCAATTTGATTCTCAAGCACGCGCAGCGCGTTTCCGCTGGCGAGGTCAAACAGCCACAGCCCGCCCTGTGCATAGGCCAATGTGGCGCCGTTGGGCGCCACACGCGGGGCGCGCACCGCTTCCAGGTAAGCGAAAGCGGCGCTGCTGCTATCTGCGCTGGCGTTGTCTACAAGTATTTTTGGAGACTCATCGCCATGCAGATAGATGCGGTTCTCAATGCGATAGACCAGCGTGCCATTGGGCGCCACATCAAACTCGGCCACCGCCTGCTCAGCCTCGGTCATCTGTTGCAGCGAGACACCATCGGCTGCCAATCTCCATACCGCTGCGCTGCCTTCGCGCTCACTCAGAAAATACAGGGCATGTGGCAGCAACTGAGGCAGCTCCGTGGCCGTGGCGCTGGGGCTGGGCAGCGGCGGCAAAGTAGCCGCCATCGGCGGGCTGGTGGGGTAGGTGCAGCCCAGCAAGCCAAGCACTATAGATAGAAGAGCAGTTGCACGTAGTAGGGAACGCATAGCGCTGTCGTTTCGTTGGTTAAGCATGCCTAGTTTAACAAAAGCGCACTGCAAGTGCTGTGATGTGCCATATGCTAGAATCGCGGGGCACTTTTCATCGCCCGGAGGATATTAATGAGCACACCTGCAACCAATGTGAACGGCATGTATTTTGAGGATTTTGAAGTGGGCCAGAAGCTGTCTACGGCAGCCCGCACCGTTACCGAAACAGACATTGTGATGTTTGCAGGCCTCACGGGCGACTACAACCAAATTCATGTAGACGCCGAATACAGCCAGACCACGCCCTTTGGGGCGCGTGTGGCGCATGGTTTGCTGGGCTTGTCATTTGCCTCCGGCTTGATCGTGCAGACCGGCATCATGCAGGGCACCATCATGGCCTTCCGCGAGATCAATGAATGGAAGTTCATCAAGCCCATCTTCATTGGTGATACCGTGCACGTGGAGACGGATGTGCTGGTCACCAAGGCACTGCCGCGCATTGGCGGCGGCTCCGTGAACCTGCAGCTTGAGCTCAAAAATCAAAAAGACGAAGTCCTGATGAAAGGCGTGTGGACGGCTCTCTTCCTTAGCCGCCCCAGCTAACCCATCATGCCCGGCCGCACGCCAGACGATCCCCAAACGCCGCCCGAGAAACAGCATGGCGGCGAAGGCGCCAGCGACCGCTTCCGTCGCCTCTCGGCGTCTGACGCACAGCCCACCACCCCTGACCTGAGCGATACGCAGCCCAGCCAGCCCATGCGCGCTGGCGTGCCGGCTGGCCCTGCCAGCTTGCCGCCGGACGAGGCGCCCACCATCTTCGGTGAGCCGCTCGGCCCTACCGATTTTCCTGCCCCACCGCCGCTGGGCCACACGCCCTCCGGGCCGCGCCCAGCCATGGACGAGTTCGGCATGCCCTTGCCGCGCCGCGTGGCCGAGGTAGACCCAGAGGCCACCCGCGTCAGCCGCGCCGCTTACACCGGCCCCAGCCGCCCACAGCCTAGTGGCGCCACCACCCGCACCACGGCCAGCCAGGGCGGCGCGGGGGCGCGCTTCACGCAGTGGTGGCGCCGCGTGGGGCGCATGGGTTGCCTGCCGCGTGTGCTGGTGTATGGCGGTATTGCGGGCATCCTGCTGGCGATGGCCAGCCTGGCCTTTGCCTTCTATGAGTACTACACGATAGCCTCCACGCTGCCTTCGGTGGCGGATCTGCACGCGCGCAGCTCACAGTTCGAGACCACGCGCATTTTGGACGCCAACGGCAACCTGCTCTACGAGATTCTGGACCCCAATGCCGGCCGTCGCACCTATGTGCCGCTGGAAGAGATTTCGCCCTTCATGCTGGCGTCCACCATTGCCGCTGAGGACAAGGAGTTTTACAACCACCCTGGCTTCAACGTGATGTCGATTGCGCGCGCCTATTTCCAAAATCGCAGCGATGGCGAGATCGTCTCCGGCGCCTCGACCATCACGCAGCAGTTGGCGCGCATGCTGCTCTTCTCGCCCGAGGAGGCCGCCCAGCGCACCTACCTGCGTAAGGTGCGCGAAGCCATTCTGGCGGCGGAGATCACGCGCCGTTATTCCAAAGACGAAATTCTTGAGCTCTACCTCAACGAGATCTACTTCGGCAACCTGGCCTACGGCGTGGAAGCCGCCGCCGAGACCTACTTCGGCACCACTGCCAGCGAGCTCACCCTGGCGCAGGCTTCGTTCCTGGCCGGTCTGCCACAGTCGCCCTCGGTGTATGACGTCTACACCAACCGAGAAGTTGCCCTCGGCCGCCAGCAAACCGTATTGCGTCTCATCTATACGCTAAGCGCCGAGGCCAATTGCATCTACGTCAGCAACAGCCCGGAGCGCGTGTGCGTCTCGCTCGACGAGGCCGCCTCGGCCGGGTTGCAAATGATGGATTACACCTTCCACCAGCCGGGGGTGGAGATGCGCTATCCGCACTGGGTGAACTACATCCGCTCATTGCTCGAAGCGCAATACGATCCGCAAACCATCTACCGCTCCGGCTTCACCGTCTACACCACGCTGAACCCTGAGCTGCAGGATATGGCGCAAAGCACGCTTAGCCAGCATGTGGCCACGCTGCAAGACAAGAACGTGGGCAGCGGGGCGCTGGTAGCCATTCGCCCCTCCGATGGGCACATCCTCGCCATGGTGGGCTCGGCAGACTTTTACAACGAGGAGATCGATGGCCAGATCAACATGGCCGTTTCTCCGCGTCAGCCCGGCTCTTCCATCAAGCCGCTCACCTACGCCGCAGCCTTCGAAAAGGGCTGGACTGCGTCAACCTTGATCTGGGACGTGGAGTCCGAGTTCCCGCCCTCCGGCCTGGCCAGCGACACGCGCCCGCCTTACATTCCACTCAACTATGACCGCCGCTTCCACGGCCCGGTGACGGTGCGCTCTGCGCTGGCCAACTCATTCAATGTGCCTGCTGTCAAAGCACTCAATTTTGTGGGCATCTACGACAACCCGGACACGCCGGAGGAAGAAGGCCTGGTGGCCTTTGCCCATCGCATGGGCATCACTGACCTCAACAGTGACCAGTACGGTCTGGCGCTCACCCTGGGCGGTGGTGAGGTCAAACTGCTTGATCTCACCACCGCCTACGCCGTGTTTGCCAACCAGGGCCGCCAGGTGACCCCCGTCGCTATCACGCGCATCACCGATTTCCAGGGCAACGTCATCTTTGAAGTGCCTGAGCCTAGCGGCGAGCAAATCCTGCGTGAGGAGCATGCCTTCCTCATCAGCTCCATCCTGTCCGATAATCAGGCACGCACGCCCATGTTTGGCAGCAATTCGCTGCTCAACTTGCCGTTCCCCGCCGCGGTCAAAACCGGCACTACGGATGACTTCCGTGACAACTGGACGATGGGCTACACCCCTGACATCGCCATCGGCGTGTGGGTGGGCAACCCGGACAATACCGAGATGGAAGGCACCAGCGGCCTGAGCGGCGCGGCGCCCATCTGGGCCGATTTCACCCAGCAAGCTGTCAACTATCTCACGGGCGGCAATTCCAGCGGCTTTATACTCCCCGGCGGCATCGAAGAGAAAGTTATCTGCACCATCTCTGGCGCAGAACCCTCACAGTATTGCGACAGCCATCGCCGCGAGTATTTCGCTGTGGACCAGCCGCCTGCGGATGCCGACAACGATGTGTGGCAAGACATCTTGGCGGATACCTGGACTGGCTTGGAAGCCTCTGGCGCCTGTGGCAACCGCTTCACTGAGGAGCGCTTTGGCCTCAACGTGCAAGACCCCTGGGCGATCAAGTGGCTGACCCAGAATGGCGAAGGTCGTGAATGGGCAGAGGCCAACGGCTTTGATGACCCTATCTACTTTTCGCCTGAACGGGAATGCCGCGACACTGACCCGCGCCCCTTGCTGGATATCATCATCCCGCGTGACGGTGAGCACTTCAACCAGCACGAATTGCAAGTGGTGGTGCGCGCCGATGCCACGCAGAACTTTGAGCGCTATGTGCTGGAGTGGGCGCGTGGCACCAATCCGGATGATCACGATTGGGAAATGCTGGCCGAGGGCAATGCGCCCATCCCGCAACAACAAAGCATCTACACGTTGCCTTTGTTTGAGATGACGCGTGGCGCCATGTCGCTGCGGCTGAAAATGTTCAGCTCGCAGGGTACTTATGCCGAATACGAGATTGTGATCCACAACGATATGCCGGAGCCTACGGCCATCCCTACCGCTACGCCGACGATGACGCTGACGCCTTCGGCTACGCCCACGCCAACCAACACGGCTGTGCCCACTGAAACGCCGACCGAAACGCCTACCGAGACGCCAACACCTTAACTAGAGCAGCGGAGCTTGCAGTGCGTCCACAGTGAGTGGGTCCAAACGCGCCGCATCTGCGATGCTCTCGGCGGTCAGCGCTTCGGCGGCTAGTAGGCGGCGCACGGCGCGGAACTTGAGGAAGCGCCAGCCGTCGTCTACGGCTTGCGCCAGCCGCGGATCGCGCTGCTGTTTGAATAGCGCCAGGGGGGCGCGGTGGCCGGGCAGCACCACCAGGCTGTTATGCGCGGGGGTGGCGGCGCGCAACATCACTTCACTTAACAGCGCCGAGGCAATCACGTAGAAGTTGAATACCGGTTCGCCGTTGCGCAGCCAGCGCAGCGGCGCGCCTTCACTCTCATCTATCGCATAGCCCAGACGTTGCCCCAGCGTGCGCAGCGCGGCACGCATCTCGGCCAGATCGGCACGGCGTTGGCGCGGCTGGTCTTCGGGCGCCAGTTGCCACAGCCCGTCTTGCTCCACCGCGTAGGAGTGCAACACGGCCTGCACCAGGGCAGGGTGCGGGGTGAGTAAGCCCGGGAAGATGGTGCATAGCGCACCGTCGTGCGCAAGCGTATCTTGCGGCGCGCTGCGCAGCAGGCTGCGCACCACCGCCATCTCCACCCGGTCGTCCAGCGCCGTGCGCTCGGCGGCGGGGGCTTTCGGCCACCACAGGCCACTCTCGGGGTGGTCTGCGTTACCGTTGTACTGCACAAAATCGCCGTGCATGGTCAGTGAGGTTTCGATCTGCCGGCGTGTGTGTGTGAAGATCTCTCCCGGCTCTTTGACCTCGGCGCTGACCCCCATTTGCGCTTGCTTGTTGAGCAGATTCAGCGCCGCGGCTTGCAAGTACTCATAGGCGCTGGGTTGGCCGCGCTCCTTGAGCGTGTATTGCGCGGCGCGGCGCACGGCCTCCGCCTGCGCTTCACTGGCGGCTTGTGGCGCGCCTTTGCGCAGCAGCAGCTGCATCTCAGCTGCTGCGTGGCGATAGGCCATGCCGTGGATACGCAGGCCAGCCAGGTTGGCGGCAACCGCCACGGCGGCCTGCAAGCCGCTCTCGCTTTCAGCCAGCAGCGCCAGCACGGGCGTCTTGTCCGTAATGCACTCCGCCACGGCTGCCAACGCGGCGTGCAGCGCTTCGCTGTGCCAGGCAAAGTCGTAGCGTTTGCGGCGCAGCACCAGCACAAAGGGGCCGATGGCCTCACGCCCCCATAACCAGCCAGCCCACAATGCACATAAGGTCCAGAACGCGGGCGCCGGGCGCGGAATGCTGGTGACCACCGCCGCCAGCGGCAGGTCTTGGATCTCGGTGGCAAGGTCACGCATGCGGCCTTCGTAGATGCACACGCCACCGCTCTCGGGTGGGGCTGCTGGCCACAGGGTCACTGGCAGCGGTTCGCTATCCTGTGCCCACAGCGCAATCGAGCGTTCCATCTCGAACCAGATGTTGTATTCGCGGAACTGGGGTGGGGCGTTGAGCTGACGTGGACGCAGCCGCCCACTGGGGTGCGCCCACAGCTTGGTGGCGCGGTCGCACGCGCTGAGCAGCAGCGCAGACAGCAGGCGTTGCTCGTCTTCGCTTGCATCCAGGCTGCTCATGCGGTTGATGATGGTGATGAGCGCATAGGCGGCGCGCGGCAAATAGGCTTGCAGCGCTTCTTCGGCATGCTGGCGGTCAGGGTCGCCTTTGGCGGCGATGCGCTCCAGGGCGCGGGCCAATGTTGGCCCGCTCATGTGATGTGCCGCGGCACGCGCCTGGTCGTGCTCGTCGCAAGGGAACTCGCCTTCCGTGCCACATTGCTTGCAATGCAGCAGCTTGGCGTGCGGCGCCTCGGCTTCGCGTTCCCAGATGAACGCCTCTGCTGGGATTTGCGTCTTGCAGCCCGGGCACTCGGTGAGGTACAGCTCCAGGATGGCTGGCTCCAGGCGTTCGCCGCCACGGCGCGCCGCGCCCAGCATGGCCAGCGCCGCCGTCAAGGCTTCGGCGCTGGGCGGCTGGGCGTGCATCTCGATCAGAAAGTGAGCGATGGGGTTGTTGGCCGCCACCAGCACGCGGTAGCCGGCGCGGGCCGCTTCTACTGCCCAGTGGGGCGAGGCGCCAAAGGGCTCCAGTACCCAGCTGCCCGGCGCCGCGTGCTGCTGCAGCCACGCGCCAGCCACCCCACGCGGCACGGGAGGCAGGTAGCGCTCCAGCGGGCTGGGCGGGTGGGGGGTACCAATAAGGAAGGTGTCAGCTGGGGCCATAGGCTGGCCTTGCGTTAGCTACTTATTTTCAGGGATACGGCGTGCTTTGATATCCTGCTCGATACGTTCTTGCAGATAGATCTTGATCAGGGACTGATACGGCACATCGCGCTCATTCGCCAGCTGGCGCAGTGTATCCAGCAGGGTTTCTGGCAAGCGCAGCGAAATGGATTTTGTGGATGGCTTGAGCTTAGGGAAAAGAGCACGCTCGGCCTTTTTCCAATCCAGATACTCAGTTGAATCGTGGTCGCTCCAGAACTGGCGTTCCTCATCTTCGTTCTTGAACTTAGGAATTGCCTTGCTCATACACTTTGCGCTCCTTCCTGCTCATGTCTCTGGCTGAAATGACCCGTATCTTTTTCTTTCTAACAGTAAATGCAATAAAAAGGCGACGCTGGTTTTGTGTTTGGCCCAGCACATAGAAACGGGTTTCTTTTTGTGAATGCGCTTCGTCATCCGCCAAAATCAGTGGAAGATTGAAAAACACTTCTTCACACTCACTGGGCAGCACCTGGTGATTCTGCCAATTTTTGGCTGTGTTGTTGTCATCCCACTCAAAGCCGATGATCTCAGCAAAATCGACCATGTGTGTATATTACTATAATATACCGCTAGTTTGTGAGGGCATCCTTAGGCGGATAGAACTGCAAAATGGCCGGGGTGACCTGGCTGAGGTCGTGCAGCCCCGCACAGAACTGCTGGCGCAAGGCCGGTGCGCCAATGACGAGTGCAGGCACCGGGTTATTGGTGTGCGTGCGGCGCGTCAGGTCTTCCATATTGCCGTGGTCTGAGGTGATGAGCACCAGACCCTCATCATCGTTCCAGGCTTCCAGCAGGCCGCCCATCACGCGGTCAAAATGCTCCAGCAGGCTCACCGCGCCTTCGTGGTCTTGCTTGTGGCCGGCATAGTCGCTGGGCCAGAATTCGAAGAAGGCCAGATCGTAGCTGCGCGTGACCTCGGCCAGGCGGCGGCCCGCCTGAGGCGGCGTGTGCAGCGGCGCATCGGTAAAACCGAGCTGCGAGCGCCAGCCCTCGCCGGTGAAGTCGGCAGAGAAGCCATCGCCGTGCTGCATGTCCTCGTGCGTCTTGAGGGCGATGCCGGCGCTGGTAACGGCCAGCGGGATAGCGGAGAGCAGGCGTTTGCCGCTCTCGATACCCTTGAAGTACATCGGCGGGTAGGCATTCAGTAGCGTGCTGCGGTAGCCGCGCTGGCTCAGTTGCTTGAACAGATTGTCTTCGTTGATGACGGCTGCTACAGGTTTATTGGGTTTGGGGCCGTAATGCTCGCCTACAATTTTAGGCACATTCTTGCCAGTGAGCAGGGCGGCCTGCCCCGTGGCCGATTGCGGCAGGCCGGGCATGCCCAGATTGGCATCCAGGGCCAGCAGACTGGCGCGCTCGGTTTCGAGGGGAGTGCTGCCGGCTACCAGGCGTGCGCCGCCCAGTAACGCGTCAATGTTAGGGGTCTTGGCGGCGGCGAAGGGGTTGGTGGCTGGGTCGTTCTCCCCAAAACCTATCCCATCCATGAACAGGAACAGGAACTTCATATCCCGGTCTCCACGGAGTTCTGAGCTCGGCGTGAGCCGAGCAGAACTCCAACGCGTCGGCGGTTTGTGCCGACGCAACCGTCCATGAACAGGAAGAGGAATTTCATGCGAGGGATTGTAGCCGCTTTGCAGTCAAAGGTTGCGGACGTTGTCATTCCGAACGAAGCCGAAGGCTGAGGAGGAATCCGTTGATGTGCACTGCTTCCTACAGACACGAGGGAGTAGAAACCAGCCGAGTACGGATTCCTCGCTGTTGCTCGGAATGACATGATTTAACTTGCTGATATTGATTTAAACAAAAAAGCAATCTGCTGATTGCTTTTTATTTTCTGTTCTGGTTAGGCTATCCCACGACACGCAGCTCGCGCGGGAAGGTGCTCAGCGAGCGCGGGCCATCGGCCGTCATCACCACATCATCTTCAATGCGCACACCGCCGCGGCCGTCCAGGTAGATGCCCGGCTCAACAGTGAAGCTCATGCCCTCGGCCAACGGCAGCCTATTGTCACCGCGCATGTAAGGCTCCTCGTGGCCCTCCATGCCCAGGCCGTGGCCGGTGCGGTGCGTAAAGTACTGGCCGTAACCATTGTCTTCGATGGCGTCACGCGCCGCCTCGTCCACCACGGCGCACGCGGCGCCGATGGCGGCGGCTTCGCGGCCGGCTTGGTTGGCGAGCTTCACGATCTCATAGATGCGCTTGAACTCTTCGCTGATCTCGCCCACCGCAAAGGTGCGTGTGAGGTCTGATAGGTAGCCATTGTAGGAGGCGCCCCAGTCGATCAGCAGCAGGTCGCCGGCTTTGATCTTGTAATCGCTGGCAGTGGCGTGCGGGTTGGCGCTGTTAGCCGCCGCGGCCACGATCGGGGCAAAGGGCAGCTCGGGGTCGCTGCCCAAGGCATACAGCTCCTGCACCAGGATGCCGGAAATTTCCTTCTCGCTCATGCCGATCTTGATCTTCTGCAGCGTGGCTTCCAGGCCGCCCTCAGCGATCTCAACCGCTTTTTGCATGGCGGCAATTTCGCCGGCGTCTTTTAGCTTGCGCATGTCAGCGATTAATTCTTCAGCAATCGGGAACTGGGCGCCGGGGAAGGCGGCTTCCAGGTAACGCAGCTCCATCACGCGCAAGCGCAGCCCTTCCACGCCTATTTTCTTGGCCGGCCCGATCAATGCAGCCGCCTTGTCAAAGGCAGCTTGCCATTCAACGGGATTCTCGCCGTAGGTTACCGCCTCCAGTGCAAAGCCTAAGTCGGCCAGCTTGCCCTTCTCAAAATCAGGCAGCACCATCACCGGCGTTTTGCCCGCGGCCAGCAGTAGCACTGCAGGGCGCTCCATCAGGTGAAAGTGCAGCCCGCTGAGGTAGACCTGGCTTGGCCCGGCGTTGAGCGCCACGGCATCGAAGCCGCCCGCGCTGAGCGCCTGGCCCAACTGAGCCTGGCGGCGGAGAAGATTTTCGGTGGAGAAGGGATTGCTCATGTTCTGGCTCGATTCGTAGGGTTGACTAGTAGGGTGGATTATATTTGATGATAGCCTTGAGACTTAGCTTCGGGGCTTTGGAGACGCATGTTTCGATTGGAAGAATTGGATCAAGTGGATTATGGCCGCAAAATGCAGGCCATTTATGCCGGGGTGCGTGATCGCCGCATTCCGGCCGAGCAGCGCTGGCAGTACTGGGTGGCGGCGCGCAATGAACTGTTGGGCGGTCACCCGCAGTCGCCCGTGCCTGCCGCACAGCGCGCCCACTTTATCAACCTGGCCTACTATGCCTATGACCCGGCGTTGCGCTTCAGTGTGGATGTAGATATTGACGTTCAGCCCGAAAGCTTCCAGGTGGGCGCAGCACATATGCAGCGTGTGGGCCGCGTGCACTTTCCTATCGCCGGCAGCACGGTAAGCCTGAGCCTGTTTGCCTTACAAGGCTACGGCGGCGGCCTGCTCCTGCCGTTTGCCGATGCCAGCGCCCGCAGCGGGCGCACCTATGCCGGCACGCGCTGGCTGCTGGATACGCCCCACGGTGCAGACCTGGGCGAAGAGCACGGCAAGCTGGTGCTTGATTTCAACTTTGCCTACAACCCGGCCAGCGCCTACGACCCCGCCGCACCACGCTACGATGCCCCCGCCGAGAACCAGCTGGCGCTATCTATTCCTGCGGGTGAGCAGGTCTACCCGTTGCCTGCTTGACGGCTTCACAGTACGCCTCTATAATTTAGGCTTGCCTAAATTATAGAGGACATCATGTTGAACTTATCTTTACTTCTGACGCACAGCCTTGTTGGCATCCTAGTGATCAGCGGCATCATTCTCATCGTTGGCCTCAAGCGGCCGCGCTGGTTTCTTATGAAGAAGAATGTACCGCCAGACATTCTGGCGGCGGTGCCGCCGCGCACAGAAGCTGAGCGACGCCAGTCACTGTGGGCAGCCATTCCATTGGCGTTCGGCCTGCTGGGCCTGGTGTTTTACTCCACCTACGTCTTTGGCAGCGCGAGCGAGGTCGGCTTTGGCTTGCTGTTCTTGCATGCATTGATCCTGATCCTGACAGTGAGCACTTTTGACCTGGTGGTGATCGATTGGCTGCTGCTCAACACCATCACGCCCAAGCAGCTTGTGTACCCGGGCACGGAAGGCTTTGCAGGCTACAAGGATTACAGCTTCCACGGGCGGGCGCACCTGCGGGCACTGCCCGGCCAGGCCATCTTTGCAGTCATGGCAGCCGCCATCGTGCTGTTGCTATTGGCTTAAAACGCCCCATTGTGAGTTTTTTTGTAATCGGTATCTCTATTGCCAGTTTAGAATTGCGGCCAAGGAGATATTCAATGCTTGACTGGAGCAAACTAATATTGGATGGTGGTGCGCTCACCATCTTGTTTACTGGCGTGGTGCTATTCATCGCCATCAACAAGCCACGCGTCTTTTTAGTGCCGGGTGAAGTGCCGCCGGATATTCTGGCGAAGGCCAAGCGCCTGACGGCCAAAGAGAAGGAGCAATCCAAGAAGGCCATGTTTCCGCTGATGGCTATCTTGATCGGTGGCACACTGTATTCCACCTATAGCTTTGCCCAGCAGGCTGAGGTGGGGTATCTCATCCTCTTCCTGCACGCCTTGCTTATCCAGTTGATGATCACCACGTTCGACCTGGTGTTCATCGATTGGCTCATCTTGAATACGATTACGCCCAAATGGTCAGTCTTCCCCGGTACAGAAGGGTTGGCGGGCTACAAAGACTATAGCTTCCATGCCAAGGTTCACTTGGGGCTGCTGCCGCGGCAGATCGGCGGTGCGGCGCTCATCGCCGCCATCGTCTTCGCCCTCACACGTTGGCTGTAACAAAAAGCCCCGCTGCTGCGGGGCTTTTTGTTGTTAGCTTGAACCTAACGCTTCTTTGAGCGAATCTTCTTCGCTCTGGCTCTTGACGATCACATCAGGAATTTCATCCTGCACCTTGCGTAGGCGCGGGCTGCCCAGCGCTATGACTGTGATTACCAGCACCAACAGGCCGATCACGGCGAAGAACAACGCCATGCCGCGGCCTGGCCCCACGCCCACCAGCTGGCCGATAAGTGTATCGGCCAGCACGCCGCCCGGCATCAAGGCTGGGCCGAAGACGCGGTCCACCAGCGGGCCGGAGAGCAGGATGGCAATCGGCGCGGTGAATTGCGCCAGCATGCGCCGCACGGAGAACACACGGCCCTGCAAGTCTGGCTCCGTTTTGCTTTGCCACAGCGCCTGGCTGCTGCCGTTCATGATCGGCAGCACCAGCATGGAGAAGAAGCCGGTCACGGCGATCAGCGTCATGCTGGCAGGCAGCAACAGGAATATCAGTATTACGCCCATCCACAAGCCGGTGCCCAGCACGCCCAGTACGCGCTGCTTGGGGCCGCCCCACGCGCTCATCACAAAAGTGCCCACCAGCATGCCTGCGCCCACGATGGAGCCGACCAGGCCGGCTTGGGCGGGTGTGCCCAGGTCGAGCAGTAGCGGCGTCCATAACGGCTGCAGCATGGTGAAGAACAGGTTGATGCCGGCGAAGTACATCAGCAACTGGAACAGGCCCGGGCGTTGGCGAATGTAGCTGAAGCCCGTGCGAACGCTGGACATGATGGATGGCTTGGTCGCCGCTTCTTGCTCCGTGCGCACGGGCTCAGGAATACGCACATACAGCAGCGTACCCACGGCGAACAGGAAGGTGAGGATATCGATCATGATGATGTTGGGGATGCCCCAGGTGAGGAACAGCGCCCCGGCGATGGCCGGCGCGGCCAGCTGCGAGATGGCATCCGCCATCTGCACCATGCCGCTGGCGCGGCCCAACTGCTCCTGCGGCACCAACATCGTGGTGGCGGCGGAGTAGGCCGGCCACTGGAAGGTGCCGAACAGCGAGGCCACAAAGTTGGCTACGTAAATGTGCCAGATCTCGAGTGAGCCGCTCAGGAACAGGGCCAGGATGGCGATGGTGGTCAGGCCGGCGCCAAAGTCGCTCAGGATCATCATCCAGCGGCGCGGGAAGCGGTCAACCAACGCGCCCGCAATGGGCGAGAACAGCACGCCAGGCACAGTGAAGGCCAGGATGCTCATGGCGAAGGAGGTAATCGAGCCAGTCTCCTGGTACACATACACACCCATGGCAAAACCGGTGAGGCCGGACCCCAGCAGGGAAACCAGTTGGCCAAACCAGATGATGTAGAAAGTGCGCATGTTTTGTGCGCCGGCAGCAGGGGGTTTAATTGTCATACGTCTCTTGGGGAAAGGGTGGCGAATTAAGCCAAGTATACTGCGCGGCGGGATTGCTTTCTTGACAGCCACCTCGTGGCGCAGTAAAATGCTCCCTCTGTACGCTAGGGCCTGTAGCGCAGTTGGGAGCGCGCATCAATCGCACTGATGAGGTCGAGGGTTCGAATCCCTCCAGGTCCACTGTGCGATAGCTGGCACTGCACTGGCACTTTAAATCAAGCTGGCGTTCCGTTGCTCGGCGAAGCCGAGCAGGATACGCCACAAGCATGGCGCAGCCATGCGTATGGGCCCATGGCGCAGCTGGGAGCGCGCCTCAATGGCATTGAGGAGGTCGAGGGTTCGAATCCCTCTGGGTCCACTAGCAAGACAAGTGAATAGTGACCGGTGAGCAGTGAACCGGTCACGCCGAGCAGGAGTAGTAGGTTTCGCTTTACGCTCATACAGAGAGTTGGGTGAACAGGTGCAAACCCGGCGCGCGTACACAGCAAGCTGAACTCGCCTGCCAGCCTTCTCCGGCGCGGCAACGGGAACGCCCGATACAGCGTGAAAGAGCGGTCGTGCGCAGAATCTGCGCAGGCAAAGCGGGTGGTACCACGGGAGTTTGCTCTCGTCCCGATGCAAACAGGCATCGAGCGGCGAGAGTTTTTGTTTTAAGCGGCAATGGGTAAACAACAACTAGAGAGTGGCTATTTGCTTACGGCTTATGGCTTCAGCTAAACGCTAACAGCTAACAAGGAGTTTTATGGCAGAGAAGTATACCCCGGCCGAGATCGAGGCCAAATGGCAGCAGAAATGGGAAGCCGATGGCATCTACCATGCCGATATTGACCCGGCGCGCCCCAAGCATTACGCGCTCACCATGCTGCCGTATCCCTCGGGCAACTTGCACATCGGCCACTGGTATGCCATGACCCCGTCAGACGCGCGGGCGCGCTACATGCGCATGCGCGGCCACAACGTCATGTTCCCCATGGGCTTCGACGCCTTTGGCCTGCCCGCAGAGAACGCTGCCATCCAGCGCAACATCCACCCCAAGAAGTGGACCTATGCCAACATCGAGAACATGCGCAAGCAACTGCGCAGCATGGGCGCCATGTTCGATTGGCGCCGTGAAGCCGTCTCCTCTGACCCCGAATATTACAAGTGGACGCAGTGGTTCTTCCTGCAGTTCTACAAGCACGGCCTGGCCTATCGCAAGATGGCCGCGGTGGACTGGTGCCCCAAAGACAACACCACCCTGGCACGCGAGCAGGTGGTGGGTGAAAAGCGCGTGTGCGAACGCTGTGGCACGCCTGTTATCAAGAAGAATTTGGAGCAGTGGTTCTTCCGCATCACCAACTATGCCGATGAGCTGCTGAACTTTGTGGATATGGATTGGCCGCAGCAGATCGAAACACTGCAGACCAACTGGATCGGCCGCTCTGAAGGCGCCACGGTAGTCTTCAAGACTGAAAGTGGCGACGAGTTCACCATCTTCACCACCCGGCCGGATACGCTGTGGGGCGCCACCTTCATGGTGCTGGCGCCGGAGCATCCGCTGGTGGCCAAGGTCACCTCGCCGGACAAGCAGGCTGAAGTGGAAGCCTATGTGGCCGAAGCGACGCGCCAAACCGATATTGAGCGCGAGTCCACTGAGAAAGAAAAGACCGGCGTGTTCACCGGCGGCTATGCCATCAACCCGGTCAGCGGTGAGCGCGTGCCGATCTGGACCGCCGACTACGTGCTGATGACCTACGGCACCGGCGCCATCATGGCCGTGCCGGCGCACGATGCGCGTGACTTCGCCTTCGCTCGCAAATATGGCCTGGAGGTGCGCCCCGTGGTGCAGCCGCAAGGCGAAACCCTGGACGGCGCCAGCATGACCCAGGCCGTCACTGCTGATGGTGTCATGGTCAACAGCGGCCCGCTCACGGGCACAGCCGCGGATAAGGCCATTGCAGACACCATCGCCTTTTTGCAACAGAAGCAGATCGGCACGGCTACGGTGGGCTATCGCATCCGTGACTGGTTGATCTCGCGCCAGCGCTACTGGGGCGCGCCGATCCCGATTGTGTATTGCAAGGACTGCGGCGCCCAACCCGTGCCCGAGGACCAGCTGCCGGTCGAGTTGCCCGAAGACGTGGAGTGGACGCCCACCGGTGAAAGCCCTCTGAAGCTACATCCCACCTGGAAGCACACCGCCTGTCCCAAGTGTGGTGGCCCCGCCGAACGAGACACCGACACGATGGACACCTTTATGTGCTCCTCGTGGTATTTCCTGCGCTACCTGAGCCCGCACTACGACAAGGCCGCTTTCGATCCCAACGAATATGACTACTGGATGCCAGTAGACACCTACACCGGCGGCGCAGAGCATGCCGTGATGCACTTGCTGTACGTGCGCTTCTTCCATAAAGCGCTGCGCGACATCGGGGTCACCGAGGGTCACGAGCCAATGCTGCAGTTGCGCAACCAGGGTCAGATCCTGGGGCCGGATGGCCAGCGCATGAGCAAATCACGCGGCAACGTGATTGACCCGGATGAGCAGGTGCGCCTCTACGGTGCCGACACTGTGCGCGCCTACTTGATGTTCGGCTACCGCTGGAACGAGGGTGGCGCCTGGAGCGACGAGAATATCCAGGGCGTGGTGCGCTGGATGCACAAAGTTTGGACCTTGTTCACCGAAGGCGGGCAGGGCAGCGGCAAGCCAGATGCTGCCGCAGCCAAAGCGCTGCGCCGCAAGGTGCACCAGACCATCCAGAAGGTCTCGCGGGATTTGGAAACCTTTGAGTTCAACACCATCATCTCCGCCTACATGGAGCTGGCCAACACCATGACCGATCTGCGCGCCAAGGTCGAGGGTAGCCCCGAGTGGGATGAGGCCAAGGACATTTACCTGCGCCTGATGGCACCGGTCACCCCGCACGTGGCCGAGGAGCTGTGGGCACATCTGGGCAAGCCCTACTCCGTACATAAGCAGAGCTGGCCTGTGGTGGACGAGGCCGCCGCTCGTGAGGATGAGATCACGCTGGTGGTGCAGATCAATGGCAAGCTCAAAGACCGCATCACCGTGCCCGCCGGCATCAGCGATGAGGAGGCCAAAGCGCAAGCCCTGGCCAGCGAAGCGGTGGCCAGGGCGCTGGAAGGCAAGACCCCGCGCCAGGTGATCGTGGTGAAGGGCAAGCTGGTCAATATTGTGATGTGATTAGACTGAATGAGCTGAATTAGATACAGTAGTTCAAACGAAGCATGACAATAGCCCGCCAATATGGCGGGCTATTGTTATAGTGGTGGGAGCAGAAGGTTGAGTATACTTCTGAGCGATTCGATGCGCCTCCACAGGAAGCAACTTTTAAAAATCCGAGTTATATTCGAGACGCAAATCATCTGCACGCGAAAGAAAAGCGGCCATAGACGTATGATGTAACTTGAGCATGGCCTTAATCTTTTCGATGAACATCTCTTCCCAGTCTGGAGAGTTTAGAACCCCAGACGCGGCTCCGGTCGTCACAATTTCAAACTCTCTCGCAAGGTTTACCAGCTCCATCTTTGTTGAGTCTTGAAGTCCATAGAGCTGCTTCCATATATCGTTTAGCACATCATCGTCTATCGAACTTATAAGGGCTGGCAGTCTGTGGATATCTTTGTTTTCAAGACTAGACATCTCGTCAATGTAAGAATTTAGTTGCTGCAGAGCTCCTTGTGGGTTTCTGTCTTGTATTGCAAGGAATGCCTTGTCTCGGTGCAGGTGCATGCTGCTAGTCAAAGAAGCTACTAACTCCTCAGCTTGCTCAAGTCTTCTTAATTTTGTTTGTAATCGAAAAGCGTGCTCGCGATCTTTAATGCTCCAACGTCTCTTTTGCTCTTCAAGTTGTATGACCCGCTTATCTGAGAACCACCTGACAGTAACTGCAAGAGCTGCTCCAAGAAAGAGATTTATAAGTCCCCATAGTTGATCGCTCAAGGGAAGCTCCTTTTTTTGTTTAGCTTGTCGCCCCACCCAAGCGTGCCCGTTCTTCGTCGGCGATGCTGGGCTCCAGCTTCTTGTACAGTGGCGCAGGCTGGCGCAGTTGGCGGCCGCCCTCCAGCGTGCTGGGGCGCCAGTGGCCGGGGATGGCCGCAGTGCGGTAGCGCAGCACCTCGTGCTCGCCCAGGGCGTCACTGATCGTCTCGGTGTACTGCTCACCGAACAGCGGGGCATGGTAGCCCAGCATGCTGTGCAGCGCCTCGGCGCTGTGCGGCTGGAACGGCGCCAGCAACAGCTTGAGGTTATCGATGGCGCGCAGGGCGGTGTAAATCGTCAGCCCGGCAGCATCTTTATCGGACTTCACTTGCGCCCATGGCGCCTGTTCGTCCAGATAGCGGTTGACCTCGCCACACAAGCGCATAGCTTCGCCCAGTGCGGCGCGCAGTTTCACATTCTCGATGAACTGGCCCACACTCTCGAAGCCAGCCTCCACCGTGGCCAGCACGGCTTCGTCTGCCGGGCGCAATGCGCCGGGCTGCGGCACCTGGCCCTCCCAGTGGCGATAGGTGAACGAGAGCACGCGGTTAGCCAGGTTGCCCCAGGTGGCCACCAGCTCATTGTTGTTGCGGCGCACAAAGTCGTCCCAGTCCCAATTGGCGTCACTGGTTTCGGGCATGGTCACGGTAAGGTAATAGCGCAGCGGGTCCGCGTCATAGCGCGTCAGGAAGTCCAGCCCCCACACGCCCCAGTTGCGGCTGCCGGAGATCTTGCGGTCTTCCATGTTGAGGAATTCGTTGGCCGGCACATCATGCGGCAGGTTGAGCGGCTTGCCCTCGCTGCCCTCGTAGGTGCGGGCGAACTCATCGGCCACGCCGATGAGTTCAGCGGGCCACATGATGGCGTGAAAGTCGATGTTGTCTTTGCCGATGAAGTAGTAGGCGCGCGCCGCCGCATCCGTCCACCAGCGGTGCCAGTCTTCGGGCTGGCCGTTGAGGGCCGCCCACTCGATGGCCGCCGAGAGGTACCCGATCACGGCCTCGAACCACACGTAGAGGCGTTTGCTGTCCCAGCCTTCTTCGGGCACGGGGATACCCCAGTCGAGGTCGCGCGTGATGGGGCGGCCATGCAGCCCTTCGCTACGGATCCAGCCCAGCGAGCGGTTGACCACGTTGGGGCGCCAGTAGCCCTGGCGCTCCTCGAGGAACTGCACCACCGGCCCCTGCAGCTTGCCCAGGTCCAGGAAGTAGTGCGTGGTCTCGCGCAGCTCAGGGGTCGAGCCGTCCTCTTTGGCGCGCGGGTTGATCAGCTGCGTGGAGTCGAGCACGTTGCCACAGTTATCACACTGGTCGCCACGTGCGCCATCGAAGCCACAGATGTAGCAGGTGCCCTCTACATAGCGGTCAGGCAAGAACTTGCCCAGGCTGGCAGAGAACCACTGCTGCTGCCTCTCGGTGTACAGGTAGCCGTTCTTCTTCAGCGCCAGGAACATCGCCTGCGAAACGGCGAAGTGGTTTTGCGTGTGCGTGCTGGTGAACAGGTCGTAATTCAAGCCCAGCTTCTGAAACAGCTCTAGAAAACCAGCGTGATAGCGCTTGTAGACAGCCTCAGGGCTTACGCCCTCGGCATCCGACTTTACCGTGATGGGGGTGCCGTGTGCATCTGAGCCGGAGACCATCAGCACCTGGTTGCCCTTCAAGCGGTGATAGCGCGCAAAGATATCGGCAGGCAAATACGAGCCGGTGAGATTACCGACATGAATTTCGGCGTTGGCATAGGGCCAGGCAACGGCCACGAGAATGGGTTTGGTCATTTTAGTTTTTTGAGTATACAACGAGTGCTGAGCAATCAATTAACCAGGGATTGATCAATCAATGGGTTGGATCGCAGTTGTAGTTAGTGAGTACCTATCCAAGCCAAGTGAATAGCGGCACCCAATACGGGTCGATCAAATTGGCCAGCGTGCCCCACATCAAGCCTAGCAGTGCGCCGCCGATCACATCGCGCGGGTAGTGCGCGCCCACATACATGCGCGTGAAGCCCACGAGCGCCGCCACAGCGTAGAGCAAGATGCCGATGCCGAGACCGGGCTCAAAATGGTGATACAGCAGCGTGGCCAAAAAGAAGATCTGCGAGGTGTGCCCGCTGGGGAAGGAGCGCCCCGGCTCACGCCAGCCCACTACGCGTGCTTTGGGATTGGTGATGAACGGGCGTGCCCGGTCGGTCAGCGCCTTGAGCAGCTCCACCATGATGGAAAGCGACAGCACGCCCAGCGCCAACTGGCCAGACAGGCTGGGGTTGGAGCGCATCAGGTACAGTGACAGACCGATCGCCAGCGCTCCGTTGCCCAGTTGGCTGAAGGTGCCCAGGGCAATATCCAGCCAGCGCGGGCGGCGGCCGCGCAGATTGAAGAACAAGAACACGCGGTTATCGATCTCCTGCCCGCGCGCCCACAGCAGTGAGAGCGCCAGCAGGCCTAGCACCAACATGGGCACGATTAGGTTGCGCTGCAGGGTTAGGGCGCGCCACAGCACCTCACGCTGCTCCGTGGGGGCAAAACTGAGCAGATAGATCAACCCCGCCAGGCAGGCCACAAAAATGGCAATACGGTAGGGCAGGGGGCGCTTGTGCGATGTGGCTTTGGGCTGTACTTGCTCTTGCAGGCTCTCTACTTGTTCCTGCAAGCTTTCAACGAGGGGCGGCGGTGTGGGTGTTTTCTTTCTGGGCATGCGATGAATAGCTCTATGTCTTTCTGCGGGCTTTGCGTCCGGTGATCACGGTGAGCGCCTTGGGCAGCACTTCAATGCGTGCTGCCCCGCTGCCCAACTCTACCCCATCGGCCATGATCTTCATGGCTGGCTGTGAGTCTAGCTTAAGTTGCTTGACGCGAAAGTGCTTGATCGATTCCTGGTCTACATTGCCCGCCAACGAACGCAGGGCAAATGAAATGAGATGCAGCTTGGTCATGTCAGAGAAGACGAAGACATCCAGCTTGCCGTCCTGGTGCGAGACGCGCGGGTCAATCTCCATGTTCGGGCCGATGTAGCGCATGTTGGCCACCAGCGCCATGTGGCCGCTGGCGCCCACCGTGCGCGCCTGGTCCAGCCGCAGCCTGGCCTGGCTGGGTTCAGCGGCCATGAAGGTGCTCACCCACTCCCCTACGCGGGTTACATCGCCGTGCTGCAAGTCATCTGTGATCTCGTACATGTCTGAGAGCAAGCCGATGGTCACCAGCTCCAGGAAGTAGCGCGTGCTGCCGCCGCTGCGCGCCTTGCCCACATCAATGCGCAGCGGCTTGCCTTTGCGCAGCAAGGCCACCGCCGCAGGGATCTCGGACGGGATGTGCAGGTTGAGCGCCAGGTTGTTGCGTGTGCCTATCGGGATAATGCCCAGGCGCAGGCGCGTGCCCACCATGTGGTGTGCCACGCTGTCCACCGTGCCATCGCCGCCAGCCACAACGATGATGCGCGTGCCGTCGTGCACGGCGCGGCGCACGATCTTGCGTATGTCCACCTCAGGCTCGATGAGATAGACCTCAGGCTGAATGTTGTTGGCCTGCATCGCCAGCAACACATCCGCCAATTGCTGCGCCGATTGCTGCTGGTTTCCCGCAATATGGTTGAAGATCAGTTTTACTTTGATAGGCGTGGCCATACTCTCACGAACGGTTGAGCGTACTGCGCGTTACAGCCGGTACCACCACACCAGGCCGTACAGGTTCACCAACACGCCGGCTAGGATAAGGCCGCGCGCCAGTAGGCTCAGTGGGGAGCGTATGGCGCTGGCCAGCAGCACTATTATCGGGATCATAAAATCGAGGCTGAAGCGGTAGCCAAATTGCCACCAGCCCGTGTTGTAGTACAGCAGCAGCGGTATCACCAGCAGCCCCACTGCCGCCCAGGCGCCAGCCACCAGCGGCGTGCGCTTGCGCGCCCAGGCCAAGTATATGAGGGCAGGGGTGGTGATGAGCAGGCTGAGCCCGTCGCCGTCCGGCGTCAGGCGGCGTGCCTCAGCGTCCCACACGGGCAATGAGAACAGCATGGCGCGCAGGTTGCGCAGGATGTAGCGCGGGTGGAACTGGCCATAGGTATCTAGATCGGCCTGTAAGCGCGGGTTGACCACGGCGTTTTCGTAGCCAAAATCCAGCGGGTTGCCAAAGCGTGCCTGGTTGTAGGCCAGCAGGGCGGCTGCCACCAGCAAGACGGGCAACGCCGCCTGCATCCCCCAGCGCAGGTTGATGGATCGAAAGCCTTCTAAGGAAGGCTTTCGATCCATCAGTACAATGCCCAGCAGCAGCGGGAAGCTGAGCGCTACGTTGGGGCGGGCGGCCACTGCCAGGCCGAGCATCAGCCCGGCCAGCCAGGCGGGGCCGCCGCGCAAGGCTACGTAGACGGCCAGCGCCACAAAGGTCACCGTGCAGATCTGCGCCGCGAACCACACCTGGCCCAAGGTCGAGACGTACCAATGCACGCTGCCCACGCCGAATAGCGCCGTGAGCCACAGATTGCCGTTTGTATTGAGTTGCGTCCAGCCACGGGCGGCCAGGTCGCTGAGGATGAGGAACACCAGCGCTACGTTGGCTGCCCCGAACAGGGCGGTGAATATCACGGTATTGAGCGTTTCCACGCCGAAAGCGGCTACCCACGGCAGCATCAGCAGCGCTGGCAGCGGCGGGAAGGGGACATACCACTGCCCGTTGTGCAGGGTCAGATCGATCGTGGCGGGTGGGTCGATCAAATACAAGCGACCGTGCAAGAACGCATCGGCCAGTAGATTGAAATACGAGGCTGCTGAGGTCTCCATCTTGCCCCATATGGATACCGGGAGCAGGTACGCTGTGAAAGCTGCGGCGAAGCATAGCAATGTCAGTATGTACGTTCGCTTCATTACAAACAAGTCCTTAGGCAAACAAATCCTTAGGCGCTAAGGCTATCATTACTTTTTGGCCGGCGGTAAGAATAGAGTGCCGCAGCACGACCAGATACTAATCCTTGCAAGGTATACTTGTGCGAAAGGGTACAAATGACTGAAGCCAGCACTCAAGTATTGGATATTACTCAAGCAGCCAGCGAGAAGATCGCCGAGCTGATACGTACACGTGGCAAGCCTGGCCTGGCCGTGCGCGTGGGCATCCGTGGCACACTGCCCGGCGGTGGCTACCAGACTGAGTTCAAGTTCCAGGATCGCCAAGCCGCCACGCCGGATGACATCGTCCAGCCCGCCGGCGAGTTTGATTTCCTCTTCGCCCCCGATGTGGCCGAAAAGGTGCAGGGCTGCCGCGTCGATTACGACGACCAGCGTTACGCTGCCGGCTTCAATATCGAATACCCGCCCACGCCCTTCGGGCCGCCCGCCGACCGAGTGCGCACGGACTGGACCGACCCGCTGGCCATTCAGGTGCAGCAGGTCATCAATGAGTACATCAACCCCGGCGTCGCCGGCCACGGCGGCTGGGTGCTGCTCACCGATGTGCGCGGCACCGCGGCGCACGTGGAGATGGGCGGCGGCTGCCAGGGCTGCGGCCTCTCCGCCGTCACCCTGCGCCAGGGCATTGAGCGCGCCATCATGGAAGCCGTGCCTGCAGTCACCGAAGTGGTGGACGTCACCGAGCACGGCGAAGGCGAAAATCCCTACTACTCCCAAGATGCCGCCGAGGCAATGGGCGCCTCACCGCTGGCATAAGCCGCAGAAACCTTAATCACAAAGACACAAAGGACACAAAGAGTACTCTTTTGTGTCCTTTTTTATTCGGCAAATGTATGCTGCTTTCAGCAGAAACCCGTGCATCCCGAGCGTAGCTAGGGATCCTCACTGCCACCGTAAAACAATCGCACAAACTCCTGACACCCCGTCATTCCGAGGCGGGCTACTAAGTTCTGGCAATATATAGGGTTTCAAGCCGAGGAATCCTTTAGGGCAAAGAAAGTCTGCCCGCTCTCGCAATGTCCTAAAACGATTTCTTGTGTGCATCCCGAGCGTAGCGAGGGATCCTTGCAGGCGTATGGATGAAATCTACCTTAGATAGAAGATGTGCCAGCAATGATCCTTCGCTGGTCTGGGTTCGGCGGTCTGGTCGGGTTTAGAAACCCGCTCAGGATGACACGAGATGATCAGGTCTATGAAACCAGCCAGTATTCGCCATTGGCACGCTGCATCAACTGGATCTCGATCAGGCCACGGCGCAGGCTGGCCGTGTCTTCATGCAGGGCCGCCAGGATTTTGTTGACCTCTTTTTCAGGATAGCGCTTGCCCGGCTTGAACAGCGTAGCGGCGTGACGCAAGATCACCTCAAACTTTTTGCGTTGCGCCGGCAACGCTTTGAGCTTGCCATCCGCCCCGCTGAAGTTGCGCATCACGGCGCGGTCATAGGCTTGCATGTCCACGTCATGCGCCACAGCAGGCAGGGTCTCTTTGGCCAGCAGGCGCTCGGCCAGGCTCTCAAGCCGGTCCTTGCGCAGTTCATAGATGCTGTAGTGCCCCTCGGCACGCGCACTCACCAGCCCGGCGCGCCCGAGCACCGCCAGGTGGTGGGAGACCGTCGGCTCGCTGAGTTCCAGCAGGCTGGCCAGCTCTTCCACCGCGCACGGCCCCTGGGCCAGGATGCCGGCGATCTTGAGCCGCTTGGGCTCAGCCAGGGCTTTGAAAAAATCCAGTAGTTCGGTTTCTGTACTCATGTTCTCATCTAATTAATTAGATATATATCTAATTATATTGACCAGTCAGAATGTGTCAAGAGCACGGGTGTTTATCATCCGAATGAGGCGTGCGCTTCAGCGCGGCCGAGGAGGCATCCGTAGTTGCCTGACATTGCGAGGAGTATGCTCCACAGGAGCTGCGCACGAAGCCATCTTGCCTGGTTCTAAGGACTAAGCCCAGATTGCTTCGTGCGTTTGCCGCAAGCGGCAATACTCCTCGCAATGACAACTAACCAACAAAAAAGCCGCTCTACTGAGCGGCTTTTTTTAGTTCTGTCAACTGTCAACTGTTGACTATCAACTATCAACTGTTGACTATCAACTATCAACTACCCTGCACGTAATCGCGTAGTTGGCGGGCACGCAGTGGGTGGCGCAGGCGGCGCAGCGCCTTGCCTTCGATCTGGCGAATGCGCTCACGCGTCAGGCCGAACTTCTCGCCCACTTCCTCCAGCGTGTAGTAGCGTCCATTCTCCAAACCGAAGCGCAAGCGCAGGATGCGCGCTTCACGCGGGCTGAGTGTACCTAGCACCTCGTGCACCTTTTGCTCCATCATGTTCTTGTAGGCCGTCTGGCTGGGGCTGGGGCTGTTCTCATCTTCCACGAACATGCCCAGCTCAGAATCTTCTTCGTCGCCTACCGGGCTCTCCAGCGAGAGTGGCAGCCAGCTGACGCGCAGCATCCAATCGATCTTACCTACGTCTTCTTTCATTTCTTTGGCCAATTCATCCAAAGAGGGTGGCTGGCCGTTCTTCTGCTCCAGCTGGTGGGCGGTCTTGTACAGCAAGCGAATACGATCGATCATGTGCACCGGTACGCGGATCGTGCGCCCCTGGTCGGCGATGGCACGCGTGATCGTCTGGCGGATCCACCACGTGGCATAGGTTGAGAAGCGGAAGCCGCGGCGGTGGTCAAACTTGCTCACCGCCTTCATCAAGCCCAGGTTGCCTTCCTGAATCAGGTCGAGGAAGGGCACGCCGCGGCTCATGTACTTCTTGGCGATGCTCACCACCAGGCGCGTATTGGCGCGGATCAAATGGTCACGCGCCTGGCGGCCGTCTTCCACCACCGCTTCCAGCGCGGCACGCCTGCCGTCTTTGGCGGGCAGCTTCTTGAGCTGGCTGATGGCTTTCTTGGCCGCTTCCATGCGCTTGGCCAGGCTGACCTCCTGCTCCATGTTGAGCAGCGGGACAGCCGACATTTCCTTGAGGTACAGGCCCACAGTATCAATGACTTCATCGGCGGGCAGCTCGTAGGCCTCCGCCGCGTCGGCATCCGGCTCGGTGGTGCCCAGGGCGGCCAGGCTGTCGTCGTCGGCATCTTCATCATTGATGTAATGCCAGCGCAGGCGCTCAATGTCCTGCAGCTCGTCTGGCATAAAGCCGCCGGGGCTGCTGTGGTTGCTCAGCTCCTCGAGCGGGTTATCTTCGAACAGTACGGGCTGCTCTATCGAATCATCATCAGGGTGGGACTGAAAAGACATAACTCCTCCTTGCGGCAGAACTCGTGGACTACCGAGCTACTCTTTTGGGTCCAGCAGGTCTTTTAACGCTGCAAAACGCGGGTCTTGGGTTTCTTCAGGCGAAGGGTCTGGCTCGGCCGGGTGCTGGGCGTGGCCGCAATCGTGCTCGTTGCGGTTGGCGCCGCACTCGATGCACAGGCCCTTGCAATCCGGGCGGCACAGGGGGGTGATGGGCAGGTCCAGCAGCAGGTACTCGCGCGCCAGCGGGGCCAGGTCAATTTGGTGGCTGGGGGGCACCAGCAGCTGTGAATCGGTGACCGAACGCTCGTCAAAGGCGTAAAGTTCAGTGAAATCGGTGGCAATTGCCAGTTCAAAGGGTTCCAGGCAGCGAGCGCAGTCAGCCTTGGTGTGGCCGCTGAGCAGCACCTGAGCCACCAGCCCCTGCGGGGTGCGGCCAAAGGTGACGCTGCCCTTGAGATCGGTGACGGTGAAGTCATCCGAAAGCACCATTTCGCCCACATCGAACTCGATGGTGCGGCTGTAACCAGCATCGGCTTTCACCAAAAAGCCGACATTTATGCGTAGAGGGTTACTTTTTGCCATTTCTAACCAGTTACCCGAGCCAAAATGCCGCTCGATTCAAAAAGAATCCTTTGCGACCGTGATTGCAAAGGATTCTGTAAAACTTTTGTAGATTATAACAAAAATTGCAGAATCGGTCAATTACCTGCCGAAAATGCAGGGTGACTCAGCTGAGTCCGCCTGTTAGTGCGGTTTAGGTACTATTTCCTAGAGTCTTTGTTCTGAATCCGGCTGCCAGTTTACAATGCTGCCATGCCTGATCTGCTGATCGCCACCAACAACGCCGGCAAAGTGCGCGAGCTGCGTGCTTTGCTGGCCAGCCTGCCCGAAGTACCCTTGCTCACGCCCGCTGAACTCGGCCTGGCCCTTGAGCCGGATGAGACCGGCAGCAGCTACGCAGATAATGCCGCCATCAAGGCACGCGCCTTTGCCCAGGCCGCGGGGCTGCCCGCCCTGGCGGATGACAGCGGGCTGGAGGTAGCGGGGTTGAACGACGCCCCCGGCGTGCATTCGGCGCGCTATTCACCGCAGCCGGGCGCCAACGATGCTGACCGGCGCCAGTATCTGCTCCAGCAGCTCGCTGCCCTCGGCCAGCCGCAGCCGTGGACGGCGCGCTTCGTCTCCGTAGTGTGCCTGGCCTTTCCCGATGGCACGGCTCATTTTGCCGAAGGGGAGTGCCGTGGCGAGATCGTCCCCCACGAACGCGGCACTGGCGGCTTTGGCTATGACCCCATCTTTGTAGTCGAAGGCACTGGCAGCACCATGGCGGAGCTCAGTTTTGAGGACAAGAATCAGCTCAGCCACCGCGCCCGAGCGGTGCAAGGCTTGCGCGCTCGCCTGGCGCAGCTATAAAGCGTTCTCTACAAAGCACGATGGAAAAGCAATCGAGTGAATTTAAAGCACAGTAGTTTCTTTGTGTTCTTGTGGCTTTGTGGTTACTTTTAGTTTGTGCGGCTATAATCAGATGAAGCAACAATTCACTGAACTAAGGACTTATTGAATGACCTACGAAGAAGTGCTTGCAAAAGCGGTGGCGGAAGGCGCCATTCGAGCCTTCCGGCTGAGTGATAACACCGCTTACGCCTACCGCCTCAAAGACGGTAAATATGAAGCCCGCACCTTGCTGGCCAAGGAAGGCAACTGGAGCCTGGGGGCCGTGTTGGTGAGCGGCAAACACGTGGGCCGCACGCCAGATGGCTGGTATCCCGTTGTTGGCCTGCCGCACCGCGCCCAGCCGATTGGCGATGAAGCTGCCGAGAAGAACGCTGGCTACACCAAAGCCAGCCTGCGTCAGTGCTACAGCTGCAAGCAGTTCAAGCCGGAAGCAGGCTTTGCCCGCGAAGGCGGCGACTCGCACCGCAACTGGGAATGCAACGAATGCTATGACCGCCGCAAGCGCGAATGGGCCATGTTGACGCCCACCCGCCGCGGTGACTTTCTTGACAAAGACACCCTGGTTTCGCCTCCGCCTCCGCAAGGAAAGATATAAGCATGTCGCTGCTCAAACTGTTTGCCATTGCCCTCGGCGTGATGGGCTTTGTGTTTTTGCTGCAAGGCCTCGGCCTGACCGCCAGCTTGTTCCCCAGCTTCATGGATAATGACCTGCGCTGGTCGCTGGTGGGTATCGTAGCCATGATCGCTGCCGTGTTCCTCTGGCAGCGCAAAGCATAAATACGCCTTATCGCTCTAAGCAAATGCGCTGCCTGCCAGCGCATTTGCTTTAACAACAGGAGTTTTACAAATACGCCAAAATCAGTACCATTAATGGAAGGTTTTGAGCGTTTTCATCGTTATAGTTTTGAAGTTATCGCGGCACTGCACTACCGTTTGGAGGACTTGTTCAATGCAACACCGTATGATTCTGATATCTTGTTTGCTGATCGTTGCCGTTGCTCTGACCGCTTGTGGCGGCCAGAGCAATGATGAGGCCATTGCCACTGGCATTGCCCAAACGTTGCAGATCAGCCAGTTAGAGACCGCTGCCGCCAACAATGGCAGTAATACGGCCGAAGCTTCCCCTGCAGTTGAGGAAACCTCACAGCCCGAAGCTACCGATGTGCCTGAGATTGCGCTGGTCTCTGTATCCACGGACACCAACTGCCGCTCCGGCCCAAGCCAGCACTACAAATTGATCGCCACTGTTAGCGTGGGGCAACAGGTCGAAGTGCTCAAGACCTTCTCTGGGTCTGACTATGTTGTCGTTCGCAATCCGGCTGGGGCCGGCGATTGTTGGCTATGGCTGCGCTATGCAGACACCAGCGATTTCAGCGCCTTCAACCTGCCTACGGCCACCCAGCCGCCCACTCCCACGCCCACCATCACGCCGTCTCCCACACCCTCGTATGACTGGTCAGGCAACTGGACCATCCGCGTGTTCCACGGCGGCGTGGAGCGCACCGGCGCCATGAGCTGCTCTGTGAATGGTATGAGCCTCACCTGCAGCGCCGTCACCAACCCGGGCAACTTCACCTATTCCTTCACCGGAACCATCGACCCCGGCCATCAGACCGCCGCAGGCAGCTTTGGTGGCACCGGTAGCGGTAACTGGCAAGCGCGCATCCCTGCTGTGGGGTCCCCGCAGTTCATCGGCAACCTGGATCAGGGCTCCTGGGAATTCTGCGGCACTCGCTCGGGTGGCTTCCCCAACCCCTGCAAGTGGCCCTAAACATATTGGTCTTTTGAGGAGAGAGAAAATGAAGCAGCAAAGACACGTTTTCATGTTTGCGATTGTGCTGTTG
This sequence comes from Anaerolineales bacterium, assembly GCA_035446285.1. Taxonomy (GTDB): domain Bacteria; phylum Chloroflexota; class Anaerolineae; order Anaerolineales; family UBA11579; genus JAMCZK01. Next base: position 118,545 of record DAOMSJ010000002.1, on the reverse strand, counting down.
GCCTTGTTGCTGGGTGCCTGTGGTGGCGGCCAGGACACGGAAGCCGCTATTGCCACGGGCATTGCCCAAACCCTGCAGATCAGCCAGTTGGAGACGGCCGCGGCGGATAACAACGGCGGCCAGGCTACCCAGACGCCCTCGGGTGAGGCCACCGCGGAAAGCGGCGAGCCCACCAGCACCCTGGTGCCTACGCTGGGTATGGCCTACGTCTCTGTGACGCAGGACACCAACTGCCGCTCTGGCCCGAGTGTGGCCTACCGGCTGATCACTACCATCACCGCTGGTCAGGAAGTTGAAGTCATCAAGACCTTCTCAGCGTCCGACTATGTTGTCATCAAGAACCCCAACGCGGCAGGCGATTGCTGGTTGTGGTTGCGTTACGCCACGGCCAGCGATTTCACAGCTTATGACCTGCCCACGGCCACGCAACCGCCCACACCTACAGCCACACTGACCCCGACGGCCCCGCCGACCCCGGTGCCCAGCTTTGAAGGCACGTGGACCAACAAGACCAGCAATGGTGGCGCTACGTACTCGAACAGCATCACTTTTTCGATTTCAGGCAACAACATCAGCGGCAGTACTGACTGGATAGGGGATACCTATGTGTTTACCGGCACAGTATCCGCCGATGGTCAGCAGGCCAATGGCACCTGGAATTCTGGTATCAGCAGCGGTGCTTGGGTAGCTTACCTGTTGAACAACAACCAGTTCAATGGAACCATCGGTGGTAGCTGGTCGTTCTGCGGCTGGCGCGATGGCGCCAGCGAACCCGGCACCTGCTTGGCGCCGTAATCGATTTGCGTTTAGTGTTTAGCGAGGTGGCGCCGTAGGCCCCCCCTCGCTTTGTTTCTAATCCGATTTCCTGTAGCGCAGGGTAAGATTGGGCTTCCGTGTTTGGTTTGGTACGTTCGGGAGGAAGACAATGACAGGGAAAAAATCGACTCTATTCATGGTGGCGGCCTTCGCGCTGCTTTTGCAGGCGTGTGCCCCCGCAGATGTTTCCGGCCTCGTGGCCACGGGCATCGCCGGCACGCAGCAGGCGGATGCCTTGCTGGCCGAGGCCGATGCCGCCAACCAGCCCGCAGCAGACACGCCTACAGCTACCGCGATGGCGCCGACCGAGCAGCCCACACTGGAGCCCACCGCCGCGATCATTCCGCAAACGGGGGGCAGCGCAGCCGTGCTCACCGTCACCCAAGACACCAACTGCCGTTCCGGCCCGGGCGCAGGCTACACCTGGCGCAGCCTGGTGCCGGCTGGCACCCAGGTGGAAGTGCTCAAGACCTATAGCGGCGGCAACTACGCCGTGATCGCCGACCCCAACGGGTCTGGCGAGTGCTGGCTGTGGCTGGGCTATGCCACCCACAGCAGCTTTGCTGACCTGCCTGAAGCGGTCAAGCCGCCGCTGCCAGTGGCGCAGACGCTTGCTCCCACCGCCACCCCCGTCTATATCTGGGTGGGCGAGTGGAATGTGCGCGTGGTGGACCGTGGCTCTGGCATGATCCGCAATGGCGTTATCTCCTTCCATCGTTCGGGTGAGGTCATCACCGGCACAGTAACCCTCGCGCCGGACAGCATCGTCTATGAGCTGGCCGGCTCGATGATGCCCGGCCACGTCAAAGTGGCGGGTGACTTCACCCAGGCCACCAACAAGGGCGGTTGGGCGGCCACCATGAATCCCAGCCTGGTGCAGTTCTCCGGCAATATCAATGGCGTCTTCGACCTGTGTGGCTGGCGTGCTGGCAGCCAGATGCCCAACACCTGCTACGCACCCTAAAGCAGCACTTGCGATTTCAAAACGGGCGGCTGATTCAGCCGCCCGTTTTTTTGTTGTTATTTCAGGGCGCGGCTGGCACGATTCTTGTATAGTCTCTCAGTAACTCTAAAAAGACAAATGGAACGCGCTATGAAAATTTCACGAAATCATGCCCTGCTTTTGATGGCCTTTGCCCTGGTGGTGAGCGCCCTTGCCTGCGTGCGCTCCGCGCCGCTGGGCTCCAATGAGGATCCGGCCCAGGCCACCGAGAAGGTGGCACAGACCGCCGATGCTCAGATCCAGCAGACGCTGGATGCTTTGCTGGGCCAGGCCACGGTAGCCAGCGCCGCTACCAACACGCCGCTGCCTACGGCCAGCGCCACCCAGGAGCCGACCTCGGCTCCCACCACGCCCACCGTCACATTGGAGGCCGCCCAGCTCACCGCGCTGGCTGCCGCGCTGACCCCGCAAGTGGCCACGGCCACGCCGGAATCTACCGCCACGGCAACCGGCGAGCCTTCCACCTCCACGCCGCCGTGCTATGCAGCCCGCTATGTGTATGACGAATCCTTCCCGGATGGCACACGCGTAGACCCCGGTCAGTCGATGGCCAAGACCTGGCGCCTGCAAAACGTGGGCACCTGTGATTGGCGCGCCGGTCAGTACGAGCTGTTCTTCAGCAGCGGTGACCGCATGAATGGTTCTTCTCCGCTCACCATCACCTATGGTGTGCCGGCGGGCGGCTATGCCAACTTCACCGTCAACCTTGTTGCCCCGGCCACCCCGGGCACCTACCATGGCGACTGGTTGCTGCGCTTCGATGGTTCGCAGCAGGTAGGCGTTGGCCCCGACTACAATCTACCCTTCTGGGTTGAGGTTGTGGTGCGCGGCGCTACGCCCGCTCCGTAGACATACGTACCGCTACGTCAAAAAGGGCAGCCCCTTCAAGGGGCTGCCCTTTTTTGTTGCCCGTCTTGCCGCACCAGTCGTTTTAAAGTAGAGTACATACTCATGCGCACGAGTGCATATCTTTTAACTCTCTTGTGCCTGCTCACGGCATGCACCCTGCCTACCAGTGGCGGCGCGCCTCAGGGAGCCAGTTCGCTTACAGAGTCACAGCCGCAGCCTTCGCCAACCCCGATCAGCTTTGAGGATGCGCTGGCCCGTGCGCAAGACGCTTCCAATAATGGAGACTGGGAAACGGCGCTGGCCTATTTGGATGCCGCGTTGGTGGCCGTGCCTGATAACGCCCAGGCGTTACGCCAGCGCGGGCTGACCCATCAGGCAGCTGGCAACCTGGAGCCAGCTCTGGCCGACCTGAGCCGTTCGCTCGAAGTCGATCCGGCCCAGCCTTCAGCCTATGTCAGCCGCGGGTGGCTGCTGGCGCAGCAGGGCGACGTGGCGGCTGCCCTAGCCGATCTCAATCATGCCATCCAGATCCTGCCCACCTACGCCCAGGCCTACCGTAACCGTGCTGCCCTGCATACCAGCTTGGGCAACTTCACCGCCGCCAGCTTTGATCTGCAGATCTATCTGGGCTTGGCGCCCACTGCGGCAGACGCCGCCATTGTGCGCGCTGAACTGGCAGAGCTGCAGCAGCAGGCTAACGCCCAGGCGGGTGATACCGGCCTGCTCTTTGCCGATGATTTCTCAGACCCTGCCAGCGGCTGGTATAGCAATGGCGGCCCGGAAACCCAGGCGCAATACGTAGAGGGCGGCTATTTGCTGGGGCACAGCCAACCAAATTCGGCCGTGTGGGCGCTGCCCGGCCGCATCGTATCGGATACCCGCATCCAGGTTACGGCTACACGTGTGGGCGGGGATGACGACAACTTCTTTGGCCTGCTCTGCCGTGTGCAGGGTACGGGGCAAAGTGGCGATTTTTACGCCTTTATCATCAGCAGTGACGGGCATTTTGGCATTGCTAAGAGCAGCGGCGGCAGCTTTAGTCTTATCGGGCAGGAGCTGATGATGCGTCACATGGCGATCCACCAGGGCAGCGAACCTAATGTGATCACTGCGATTTGCGCAGGAAGCCGCCTGGCCCTGTATGTAAATGGGGAATTTGTGGCCGAAACCAGCGATGATACCTATACGACAGGACAGGTGGGCTTGATCGCCGGCACCCTCGATATTCAGAGCACGCAGATTCTGTTCGACGATTTCAGTAGTCACCGCGAACCCTAATAGACATTCGCCTAGTGAAGGTAAAGAAAAGCCCCGCAATTTGCGGGGCTTTGCCGTTGTTTTAGTCGATCACCACAACGTCTTGCGCTTGAGGGCCTTTATCGCTGTCGCCAACGACAAACTCCACCCGTTGGCCCTCTTTCAGGGTTCGGAAGCCATCAGCCACAATAGCGCTGAAGTGGACAAAGATGTCTCCTCCTGAGTCACGCTCTAGAAAGCCGTATCCCTTGGCGCTATTGAACCACTTGACCGTCCCCTTTTCCTTCTCTGCCATGCTGAAAAATCTCCTCTCCGATGAAAAGCAAGGGCCGGGCTCCTTTTCCTAGCCGTGCTGGCCCAGGACAATCTCGAGCTTTCGAAATTGTTTAGCAGGATTGTACTTATCGCTTATATCGTGTCAAGCAGAGAGGTAATAGCAAAACACTCCCTTGTTCAGAGGCGTGGGAGAACGTGCGCACGATGCTCAATTGGGTGCGCAGGGCGCCAGCCAGCTCAGCGGAAGCTGAGCCAGCTGAGGTTCTTTGGTGCTCATTTGTCAGGAGCGATTGTGATAATGGTGGTGCTGATGAGTTCTTTGAGCGCCTGCTCTATATCAGAGCTGATTGTTTGACTTTGGTCTTTGGCACTGGTATCGCCGCTAAGGAGAAAAGCTGGCTCCTCGCTGGGGGGATTGATCGATACGCTCACCGCGGGGGCGACAGGCACCACCGGCGATACCAGCTGAATACCGTCATCGGTTGGCGTGGAGAGCGGAACTTGAACTGGATTATTGGTGATCAAGCTTTCTACCGTGGGCAGGATAGTGAAGAAATCGTCCACCGTGGAGCCTGCTGCTTCCAGCACAGTTTGCATCTGTTCACGTTGAGCGTGCAGCACGGTCTGTGCGGAGAGCGCGCGGTCTGGAAGGGCTTCCAAATCACGGCGCAAAATTTCCAGGGAAGAGGCATAGGCGCTCAGGGCATCCGGCACGCGGTCTGCATCGCCTTCAACCGCCAGCAGCTCTTCGAGGCGGCGCTGGGCCAGGCTCAGATCTGCCTGGACAGGATTGCTGTGGAGGGAGCGCCATACCTGCTCGCTATACAGTTTGACGGGGTGCAGCACATCGCCCGGCAGGGCGCTCTGCGCCATGGCCGTGGTGGCGGTCATCAGGGTGAATACACATACGGCGGCCGTAGCGGCCATACGTAGCACACTCAAACGGGGCGCGTACGCACGCGGCCGGGCGGTCATGCGTGCCTGCAACTCGGCGCGGCCACGGTTTTTGGCCGCCAGGCTAAGCCCAGTTGGCTGGGCGCTGCGCACTTGCAGCGCAGCCTGCAGCATCGGCCCCAACACCGCGCGGTATTGGGGGTAGCGCTCCAGTGCCTCTTCGGGGGTCATGCCCTCTTGCACCAGTGTGAGTGCCCGTTCCAGGGCAGTATCCAGGTTTGCCACTATGTCTCCATCAGCTTGGCCAAGGTCTGCAAGCCCCGCATTTGCAGCGCCCTAACGGCCCCCTGACGTTTTTCTAACACTTTTGCAACTTCTTCTGTGTCTAATCCATGAACGAGCTTGAGGGTAAGCACGTTACGCTGGTCCTCGGTCAGGCTCTCCATAAGCTCAAGAATCTTCTCTGCCTCTAATTTAATCGCTACGCCCTCAGAGACCGAGTGTGAATTCTTGTCCGTGGAGTTGATGGCCGCCTCCAGCGGGGCCACCTCCTTGCGTGTGCGGTAGTGATCGATGACTGCGTTGCGGGCAATGCGGAACAGCCAGGCGCGGAAGGGTAGCCCGCGTTGCTGATAGTTCCCCAGCTTTTCCCATGCCCTGAGAAAAACTCCAGAGGTGATGTCTTCGGCCGTTTGCTGGTCCTCCACCCGGATGTAGATGAAGCGAAAGATGCTATCTATGTATGTGTCGTAAAGCAAGGCGAAGGCTTGCTGATCGCCTTGAATCGCTTCGCTGACAACTTGCTCTTCACGAAGGAGTTGTTTTGAATTTGCCAATTGGCGAACCGTTCTCTTTGTGGCCGGTACAGTATATCGTAAGCGTAATACCTGGGGCATAGCCCCGTTTAACTATCTAGCGCAGCACACAATACCCTTAATCGGCGCATACCGGCTGTGTACATTTGTACTGTTATTTTGAGCGCCCTTATTCCGAATCAGGAGGCCAGCGTGGATTACGTACAATCCCTAAGCAATGAACTGCCTCAGGTGGCGCTGTTTTTGCTGGTGATCGCGATTGGAGTGGTGGCGGGGGCTGCAGTCTTGTCATCCCGCCGGCAGGGTTAGTTCAACTGGTCATCCACCGCCTGCATGAAGCTGCTCACGCGGTAGGGCTTGTTAAGCAAGCCACTGAACCCATCCCCCCCCAAACCTGGTTTCATCGTGCTGGGCGGTGTAGCCGTGCAAGCCAAGACCGGCGTGCTTTCCAAGCCGGGAATGACACGCAGGCGCGCCAGGAAATTGCGCGCATCAATATCTGGCAGCCAGTAGTCATACACAATGAGATCAGGTTTGTGCTCTTGGGCCAAACGCAGGCCTTCTTCCCCCGTTGGTGCCACTAAAACCTCATGCCCATAGCGACGCAAAATCTGGGCTGCCAGCTCAGCGCTGTCTGGCATGTCCTCTACAACTAGAATCTTTGGCATAATCTAAAAATTCCCCAACCTTGCCCAGGGAGCCGATAACTAATCCTAGCACGCCAACCTTTGCTATTCACTATCATTTTTGTCAGAACTGGGGCCAAGTCACGTTAAGCGAAGGCGGTCGCTCCTTGTTGTGGGGAACACGCTGCACATCAGATACTGACAGCCAGCTTTTGGCCATGCTAGAATTTTTTAGTGCTAGCAGTTGTCAAAACAGTTGGGCGTTCCATTGATAGACGAGACATCGTCGGGGGGTCCTCTAGCAACTTTGAGCAAGCAGGCTCCGGAACATGGCTGAACGCGTAACTGGCGAAGTCAAGTGGTTTAACGCCATCAAAGGTTTTGGCTTCATCACGCGAGACAATGGCGAAGATGTGTTTGTACTTCAGCGCCATTGTGGGTGATGGCTACCGCTCTTTGGAAGAAGGCCAGTGAGTTGAGTTCGTTGTTGTCCAGGGCCAAAAGGCCCTCAGGCGCAAGACGTAACCCCTGTCCCCTCCTAGACCCCATTGATGTAAGCCTAAAAAGCGGCATCACACATGATGCCGCTTTATATTGCCTGCGCCCGTTTATACTCGTGCGCATGAAGCCTGCCTGGTTCGCCCTGCTGCTCTGCCTGCTGATGGCATGCGGCCTCCCAGGAGTGATTGATGAAGCCGCGCAACAGGATTACGACAACAATGATTGTTTCAATCATGGGCAAGACTGCCCAGACTTGGCCAATTCCATTTTTTTTGGAGCCGCTGCCTGCCGAGGCTGAACTGCCGCCGCGCTGGGAAGATAGCGTGAGGCACCTGCCGCCCGACCCGCTGGGGGGGGTGCAATGAAGCCCGGGCGCCCTGCCTCCAGCAATTGGCTGCTGATACTGCCCGGCCTGGTGCTGACCCTGCTGCTGGGGCTGCCCGTGGCGGCCCTGCTGCTGCAGGGGCTCGATGGCGAGCTACTGGCCCGCCTGGGCCAGGCCCAGGCGCTGGCGGCGCTGCGCCTGAGCCTGAGCACCAGCGCGGTCTCGACAATGCTGGCGGTCATCGTGGGTACGCCGCTGGCCTACATCCTGGCGCGCTGGAAGCTGCGTGGCCGCGCCCTCATCGAGCTGATCGTCGATCTGCCGCTGGTGCTGCCGCCCTCCGTAGCCGGCCTGGCGCTGTTGCTGGCCTTTGGCCGCCGCGGCCTGCTAGGCGAAAGCCTGCTGGCCTATGGCATCAGCCTGCCGTTCAGCACGCTGGCGGTGGTATTGGCCCAGTTGTTTGTCGCCGCCCCGCTGTTTGTGCGCTCGGCGCGGCTGGGATTCATGAGCGTGGATAAGCAGCTTGAAGAATCGGCCATCACGGAGGGTGCTACCCATTGGCAGCTCTTCCGCTATGTAATGGTGCCCACGGCCGGCACCAGCCTCATCGGTGGGGCGCTGCTGTGCCTGGCGCGTGCGCTGGGCGAATTTGGCGCCACGTTGCTGTTTGCGGGCAATTTGATGGGGCGCACGCAGACCATGCCACTGGCCATCTATGTGGGGCTGGAGAGTGACCGCGGCGTGGCCATAGCGCTCTCACTGATCTTGCTGGCCGTCTCCGCCTTGCTCTTGGCGCTGCTGCGCAACCTGGAGCGTAACTGGAGCCTAGGCTAGTGGCTAATGTTTGCAGTCCTGAGACAGCAAGGAGCCT
>DAOMSJ010000002.1:0-110212 GCA_035446285.1 Anaerolineales bacterium | reverse complement strand
GGAGCCTAGGCTAGTGGCTAATGTTTGCAGTCCTGAGACAGCAAGGAGCCTTTCCTAAGTGGCGCGTGGCCGTTACCTGGGGCGGCTGAAGCTGCGCCCGCTGCCGCCCGAGCTGGCCGAGCGCTACCTGCTGGAGTGGCACCCACGCCAGTTGGCCTTGCAGCCTGAGCAGTTCCCTATGCTGACCTCGCAGGCGATTTTTCACAATGACCTGCCGCTAGAGGTGGAGATCGGGGCGGGTTCGGGCGAATTTGCCCGCAGCCTGGCCGCCGCCGACCCGCAGGCTAATGTCCTCGCCATCGAGCTCTCCAACCGTGCCGCCCAGCGGGCCGCCTGGCTAGCTGCTGAGGCGGCGCTGCCTAACCTTAAGGTGCTGCGGGCGGATTTCAAGCTCTTAGCGCCTAAGCTGCCCGCAGCCGGCTGGCGGCGGGTGTATTTGCACTTTCCTGACCCGCAGCTCAAAGCGGCAGACGCCAAGCGCATCATCTTCACTCCCCAGTTTCTGGATGCGATGGCGCTCACCCTGCCGCCGGGCGGCGAGCTGAGCGTGGTGAGCGATAAACCCAGCTTCTTTATGCAGATGCTGGAGCTGGCCGAGGATGACGGGCGCTTTGCCAAGACCCACCCTGAACGCTACCTGCAGGGCTTTGAGCCGCCAGTGAAATCACGCTTTCAGCTGATCTGGGAGCGCAAGGGCAGAACCTCTCACCAATTCATCCTCAAACGCCTGTAAACGGCAAACAAAAAGCGGCGCATGCGCCGCTTTTTGTTACTGCCTGTAGTGCAACCGGCCTTAGGCGGCCGGTTGGGTCTTCTTCAGTACCGGCAGGCCGGTCTTCATCTCGGCTACTTCGTAGCCAGCGGGCACCGCATCCACGGAACCTTCCTTAACTTCTTTGGCGAAAAAGTACAAGGTGGTCGTGCCGCCGCTCTTGTTCGGCTTGGAGCGGGAGTGCAGGTAGTACGTGTTGCCTTTGGAATTCGTAAATGAATACGCCATAGTCCTCTCCTTTATGAGGTCTGGGGATTTGCTACGGGCGTATTTCCCGAAGCAGATTAAAGTTTAACATCCGTAAAGCGCAGGTGCAAACAAAAAATGCCCCCTAAAATTAGTACAAATGTTTGACTTTTTAGGGGCTGTGTGGTTGCGTTGGGGACGCGTTGCGCTTGGGCGTGGTGGGCAGCGGTTAGGCTTTGCTGCCCTTGGCGGCTAAGGCCTTCTCCAAACGAGCTACAAAGGCATCGTGGTTGCCGCTCTCCAGCCCCTCACGGGGGATGTAGAGCATCTGGTCGCTGTGGGTGAGCAGCCAGGTGCTCTCGGCACGGTACTGCACCGACTGGATGTGGTCTACAGGGATGCTGACCTTCTCGCCGCCCTGCGAGATCGAGAGGGTCTTGCCCCGTAAGCTCATTGTGGTGGCTGGCGCCTGTGGGCCAAACAGCTGCTCACGGCGCAGATAGACGAGAAAAACGTTGAACAGGGGGCCAAGCGTAGTAGCCAGGCCACGCCAGAACACGTACAGGCCCACCACCACGGCAGGCAGGCGCAGCCACAGGCTGTTGCTGCGGTCAAAGATGACCACAATAATGAGAGAGCCCAACAACATGATGAGCGGCCCGCTGGCAGCCCGGCGCAGGGTTTGCACCCCGCCGCCGTAGTAGGTGGCCAGGTAATTGTCGGCAAATTGCTCAAAGGTAGGGAAGTAGCTGATCTTCACGCTTGCGTCTCCGGCGGCTCCGGGATGCGCACGCCGAGCACCTCGCCGCGGGCGGTTTCCACGCCGCCGGCCAGCAGGCGGCAGCGCACGAAGGTCTTGCGCCCCTCGGTGCGCTCCACGACGGCACGCAGCTCCAACGGCTGGCCGTTGAGCGGGGTGGGCTGTAGGTAATCCACCTTGAGCGAGCCGGTCACGTAAGTGATCAGCGGCTGGCTGCCAATGTCGCGGCCTTCCTCGCGGTGGGCATAGGCCATGGCCAGGCCGATGCTGTGGCAATCCATCAGCGTGGCGATGATGCCGCCGTTGAGCACGCCCTTGTGCCCGCTGAAGTAATCCTCCGGCAGGAAGTGGGCCACGGCCTCATCGCCTTCCCAATGGCTCTTGATGTGCAGGCCGTGCTCGTTGTTGCGCCCACAGCCCCAGCAATCGGCGCGGGCGTCTAGATACTGGTCTTGAAAGGGAATGGTGGACGGGGTGCTAGACATGCCCCAAGTTTAACCGCGCCGCGCTAGCGCAGCAAAACTTCGGTGACGTCTACCAGGTGGCTGCGGTCTTTGATCTGCTGCGGGCCGAGCGCCTGGGTCTTGAACTGGCCGCGCACGGCGATGGCCGTCTCTGGGCCGAGCAGGATGCGGTTGGGGCGTGCCAGCGTCTCCAGCCCGGCGGCGACATTGACGGCATCGCCCACCACGGTGAGCTCGACGCGCTCCTTGGTGCTGACGTAGCCGGCCAGCGTGTTGCCGGTGTTGATGCCAATGCCAATATCAATGTTGCGCTGGGCGGTGCGGTAGCGTGCCTCGATCTGGCGCAGGATCTCCAGCGCGGCTTCCACGGCGCGTGTTTCGGGCTGCCCCTTACCGCTCATGCCGAAGACGGCCATCACGCCGTCACCCAGATACTTGTCCAGCAGGCCGCCGTATTGGAAGACGATATCGGTAATGTCTTGATAGTAACGTTCCAGCAGTTCGCCAAAGGCGCGGGCGCCCATGCGCTCGGCCAGCCCGTTGGACCCGGCAATATCTACGAACAGCACTGTCAGGCGCTGTTCGCTGAGCGCCGGCAGGTTGCCGGTGTTGAGGTAGCTGCGCAGCAGGAACTCGGCTTCGACCGGGGCGACGAAGCGCTGCAGTAGCTGGCGGATGCGCTGCTCTTCACGCACGCGTTCCATCAGGCTGACGCGTTCGATGGTCAGCGCCGCCAAGTGGCTGACGGCCACGGCCAGCTGCATATCGCGCTGGCCAAAGTAGCGCGTGTTCTTGCGCGTCTTGAACAGGTAGATGAGCGCGATCGGCTTGTCGTTGCTCATCACCGGCACGCACAGTACGGTGTGCAGGCTGAACTGGCGCGAGGTGTTCTCCAGCAGACTGCGCGTCTGCGGATCCTGGCTGGGCAGCAGGATAGCGCTGCGTTGGTCAATCGCGGTTTGGGCGATGGTGCGTGGGAAGCCCAACTCCTCCAGCCGCGAGAAGTCTTCGGCCAGGATGACTTCGCACTTGTCTGCGCCCAAAGTCACTTTGAGCAAGCGGCTGACTTCTTTCAAGGCTACATCTACATCCAGCACATTGTTGAGCTGCTGGATGACCTCGTAGAGCAGCATGGCATGGTTATCAAAGGATTCGAGCAGCAGCTCGCGGCTGTAGGGCTGTAGGCCGCTGGCCGCCATCTCTTGCTCCGGGCTGGGGGATTGCTGCGTGATGAGCAGCTCATACAGGCCGATGCGCACTACATCATTAGCGCTGAGCTTGAAGTCAAAGCTTTCCGTCAGGCGGCGGCGGTTGATGTACGTGCCGTTGCGGCTGCCCAGATCACGGATGGCAAGGGCGTCCATGCTCTCATCTAAGAAAATCTGGGCGTGCAAGCGTGAAGCGGCCTCGTCTGAGATCAGGATGTCGTTGTCTTGCCGTCGCCCGATGCTGTTGATGCCGGGTTTGAGCAGGTATTCGCTCGGCTTGCTGTCTGGCGAGCGCACGGTAAGGGTCCACATAGGCGAAAGTACTTTCATTCTACGGGGTTCGCCATGCCTGTGCAAGCTGCGCCGTAGCGTGCAGCCAAGCCAGCGAATATATAATGCCGTGATGAATGCGCCGCGCCTGACTGGGCTTGCGTGCTGGCTGGTTCTGCTGGCGGCCTGCGCGCCGGCGGTTGTGCCGCCTGCGCCAACGGCCAGCCCGGCGCCAACCCATACACCGCAACCCAGCGCAACGCCCACGCCCACCGTGCTGCCCAGCCCTACCGCACCCGCCGTACAGCAGTGCCAGCGTCCCAGTGACATGCACCTGGGCTTTGGCTTTCCGCGCTCGGAGCACCGCTTGCCATCGCTCGGCACGGTGAGGGCCATCGTGCTCTTCGCCGACTTTGCCGATGCGCCTGCCACACGCAGCCCGCAGGATATGTTCGCTATGCTCTCGCCGCAAGCCGAGGAGTTCTTTGCTGTGCAGTCCTACGGCCGCTTCGAGCTGCAGTTGCAGCCGCATTTTGTCTGGCTGCGCCTCAGCCAGCCTTCGGCCCAGTATGGCGCCAGCCTGACCAGCTACTACGAGCATCTCAACTTTCTGCAGGAGGCGGTGAACCTGGCCGATCCTGTGCTGGATTTCTCACAGGCGGATGCGGTGGTGCTGATCAACAGTCCTGACGCGTACGAAATTCAATTTGGGCCTACCTATACCGGCTTTTTGGATTCGGGGCTGACTGCCGATGGCGTCATCATCCCCAATGGCATGACCTCAGGCATCGATCTGATGTACTGGGGCTACTTGTGGCTCAATCACGAGTTTGGTCACAGCCTGGGCCTGCCTGACCTGTACGCCTATGGCGAGTACACCGAAATGTTTCCTTACACCGGCGGCTTCAGCGTGATGGGTGACATCTTTGGCCACGCGCCGGAGTTGACCGCCTTTGAACGCTGGATGCTGGGCTGGTTGGATGACGAGCAGGTGTATTGCCTGGCGCCCGGGCAAACGGTTGAGCTCACCTTGATGGCCATCGAGCAGCCGGGCGGGCTGAAGGCGCTGGTCACCCCGCTGGATGAGAACCGTCTGCTGGTGGTGGAATCGCGCCGCCAACTGGGTTTTGACGCCGCGATGGAGGAGCCGGGGGCGCTGGTCTATATCGTGGATGCCAGCGTGGCCAGCGGCTACGGCCCCATGCTAGTGCTGCCCCAGACTCCGCATGATATGCGCCTGGGGCAGGCTACCCTGCAGCTTGGCGATGTGCTGCAAGTGGAACAGCTCACCGTGCGTGTGCTGGAGCACGGTGAGCTGTATGACCGCGTGCAGGTCAGTTGGCAACCTTAGATACATCTGCCGGGCCAAGCTGAAACTCCATCACTGTTTCCACTTTAGCAATGCGTCCTTGGTGAGCGCCGCAGGTGAGCAGCCATTTGCGCTCCAGTTGGCTGGCCTCGATGCGCGTGGTTGTGCAGCCACAGGCGTAGTGTTCCACGCGCGTGACCTCAACCTCTACGCTCCCCGTTGATGTGGTTTGCTGTTTTTTCTCCCCCATACTGTTGTCCCCCTGTGAGTGTGATTTCGTCGCTGTTGCTTAGGGCTTTGCGCCCAATTTCAGTGAGCGGTGCATATTCGTCTGGGTGCATCGCCGCCAGGATATCGGCGGCAAATTCGCCGCGCCAGTCATAGCGCGCCACCGTGGCCAGGCGCATCATCAGTAGCGTATCTGGCAGGTACAAACGGTCTTGCCAATTCTTGATGCTCTGGTAGCTCACGCTGCGCCCGATCGGCTTCAGCGCCTGGCTGAGCGCCTGGGCGAACTCACGCAAGGTGGCAGGCTTGTAGGCGCTGCCCGCCAGGCTGCGGTACTGCTGCACGATAAGAGCAACAGCGGTCTTACTGCGGTGGGTGGTTTTTAGGATAGCGACCATAGAACTATTGTTCTATGATAATAATTTGCCCCGCAAATTTTTACAAGTGATGTCAAGCCATTGGACAGTTTTTTGGGGTCAACCTCTACAGCTATAATGCTGCTCATGCAATTTCTGAAGCAATACAAGAACTGGCTGGCGTTGATTGCGCTGGTTGTTTTGTTTGCCGCAGTGCGTATCCCTGGGCTGGGGCGCTACGTCACCATCGATGAAGTATTCTGGCTCACCAAGTCCGCTGATCTGGCGGTGGCTGTGGAAGAAGGCCGCTGGGAGGATACAGGGCTCGCGGGCCACCCCGGGCTGACCACTGGCTGGGCCGGTGTGCTGGCGATCAACAGCTTGTTGCCTGACTTTGCCAGCAACCCGCCTGAATTCATCAGCGATTTTCATCTACGCAACGCCTTTCGTGAGGCGGGCTATAACCCGGTGCAAGTGCTGGCCGCCGCTCGCCAGACCATGGTTATCTTCAACACCGTCGTATTCGCTGCGCTGTTGGTTTACCTTTTTAAACTGTGGGGCGTGTGGCCGGCCAGCGTGGCCGCGGCCGTGCTGGCGCTGGACCCCTTCATGATCGCCCACCAACGCCTGCTGCATCAGGATGGGCTGATGGCCGGGCTGGTGCTGCTCTCGTTGGCCGCCTTTGCCGCCCACCAACGCAACGGCAATTATTGGCACGCGGCGGTCTCTGGCCTGGCGGCCGGCCTGGCCTGGCTGACCAAATCACCTACTTTGCTGCTAGGCCCGTGCATCCTGGCCTTGGCGGCCTGGCAGCTGTGGCAGCAACCGGCGGCCCGCCGCCGTGTGCTGTTCGGATGTGTGGTGTGGGGGCTGGCCGCCGCGGCGATCTATGTTGTGCTGTGGCCGAAGATGTGGGTAGCGCCGCTGGAGGCATTGAGCGGCATGTGGAGCTATGCTGCCGAGACGGCCAGCGGCGAACACAGCGGGCCGATCTTCTTCAATGGCCAGCTGTATCCCACGGGTGAGCTGGGGGCAGGCTCGGCATACTTCTATCTATATACATTGCTGTGGCGTGCCACGCCAATCGATTGGCTTGGCCTGCTGTGCGCGCTGGGTTTCGTCATCGCTTGGCGCAAGCAGACCTCGCCGCGTGGAGCTGTGGCGGGCCTGCTGGGCTTTGCGCTGCTGTTTGTGCTGGCAATGAGCATTGCCAGCAAGAAGTTTGACCGCTACATGCTGCCAGCCTACGCGGCGCTGATACTGCTGGCGGGCTGGGGCCTGGCGCTGGCGCTGCAAGCCTGGCGCACGGGTGCCTGGCCGCGCGCCGCCGTGGCTGTAGCACTAATCGGCGCACAGGCAGCACTGGCCGGCAGCGCGTTTCCGTACTACCTCAGTTTCTACAATCCGGTCTTGGGTGGCAGCACAGCCGCCCCGCAAGCGATGATGCTGGGCTGGGGCGAAGGGCTGGATGAGGCGGCCACGTTCTTGAGCCGTCAGCCAGACATTGCGGAGGCCAGCGTGGCCTCATGGTACAGCAACGCCTTCAATTTTCAATTTCCTTATCAGGCGGATGATATTCCCATTGCGCTGGAGCTTGGCGACGCGCAGCTGGCTGACCTGCTGGCGCATGATTACGTAGTCATCTATGTGCACCAATGGCAACGCCACACGCCACAGAACTTGCTGGATGCGCTGGCTGACTTGCAGCCGGTGTATACGGTAGTTGTGGATGGAATTGAGTATGTGAGGATCTATCGCCCTTAAGCCGTTAGCAGGGTGACACTGTTATAGCAGTCAGGGTTTGCACTAATCACTAATCACTAATCACTAATCACTAATCACTATTCCCGACTGTTCCACAGCGGCTCGCTGATACCGCGCTGCAAATTCTCATAACGAGCCATCACGAATAACGCGTCAGACAGCCGGTTGAGGTAGGTGACCGACTCGCTGCGCACTTCATCCTGGCGCTGCAAGGTGACCAGGCGGCGTTCGGCGCGGCGGCACACTGTGCGCGCCACCTGCAAGGTGGACGCGCCCAGGCTGCCGCCGGGCAGGATGAAATTCTCCAGCGGGCCCAGCTCGCTGTTCATTTCGTCGATCAAGGTTTCCAGCGCGTCCACATGGCGCTGTTGAATGCGCGGCACCTTGAACTCTTCGGCTTCATCGGGCGGGAAGGAGAGGTCGCTGCCTAAATGAAAGAGCTGGTTCTGAATGGAAGGCAGCGCCTGGCTGAGCTTCTCGCACAGGCCTTGGGACAGCGCCATGCCGATGAACGAATTAAGCTCATCGACCGCACCATAGGCGCGCACGCGGGGGTGGTCCTTCGGCACGCGCTGCTTGGTGCCCAGCGCGGTGGTGCCGCCATCTCCGGTCTTTGTATAGATCTTGGTCAGGCGTGGCATGTGGGGATTATAGCTGGGGCGCGCTCTGTTATCATGCCTGCATGCGTGCAGATGTGGCCGGCTATGCGATCTTCTCCCGCTGGGTGCTTTTACTGGCCTTAGCCGTGCACCTCTCGCTGGTCGGCGCTGGCGTCATCACCATTCCGCTT
Organism: Anaerolineales bacterium; assembly: GCA_035446285.1. GTDB lineage: Bacteria > Chloroflexota > Anaerolineae > Anaerolineales > UBA11579 > JAMCZK01. The sequence continues at coordinate 102,105 of DAOMSJ010000002.1, read as the reverse complement.
GTGGTAATGCTGGGCGGCTTGTGGAATGCGCTGTTAACCATGCGCTGGCTGGGCAACAAGATTGGGCGCCATCAGCACGTGTTTGACATTGCTGGCGACTTTATCTTTGCGGTCGCCATTTTTTACTTCAGCCGCACGGTGCTGGGTGCGCTGACCTGGGTGGGCATCTTCCCCGTGGTCAGCGCTGCCTGGGCGCTGGGCCTGGGCGGCGGGTTAGCGGTGGGCGTGCTCACTGCCGCGGCCTTTGCTGGCCTGGCCACGGTGGATGTCCCGCTGGCCGAGATACCGCTGCGCTTGCTGCTTCCAGCGCTGGTTTTTCTAGTGGTGGGCAGCTTGCTTGGCTTCTGGGGCCGCCAGGTGCAGTTTGGCCTAAGCGAGCGCTATCAGAATGAAGACTACCAACGCCGTGAAGCGACACGCCGCGAGCGTGAACGCACGCAGGCGTTCTTTGCCATCACCCAACAGATGAATTCCAGCCTGGTCTTTGAGCAGGTGCTGGAGAATGCTCTGGATGTGGGCACTAAGTTTTTCATCAATCGCAATGAGAATGTCACTCGCACCGCGGGGGGCGTGCTGCTTTTTGATGACGACGGTCTGCGCGTGGCGGCGGCCCGCGGTCTGGCCGGCCAGGATATTGGCCGTAGCCTGCCCGGGCAGCAAGGCGCATTGGCCGAGTTGCAGCAGCTCGGCGAGCCGCTGCATGTGGCCGACCCGGCCAGCGATGCGGAGTTCAAGCTGCTGGCTGGGCTGCACAATAGTAAGAGCTTGTACGCCCTGCCGCTCGTCTCCGGCTTGGATGTATTTGGCGTTTTGTTCTTTGCTCACCCCGAAGCCGAGTTCTTTGATGCCGAGCGCTGCGAGCTGGCGGCGATGATCGCACGCCAGTTGATGAGCGCGTTGCAGAACGTGCAGCTCTACGAAGCGCTCACCGAAGAGAAAGAGCGCATCGCCCACATTCAAAATCAGGCGCGCCAGCAGTTGGCGCGTAACCTGCATGACGGCCCCATTCAGAATGTGGCCGCCATTGCCATGCGCATCAATCTGGTGCGCCGCTTGATGCCCAAAGACCCGGCGGCCGCCAGTGAGGAACTCTACAAAGTAGAAGACCTCTCGCGCCGTACCACCAAAGAGATGCGTCACATGCTCTTCACGCTGCGCCCGCAGGCGTTGGAATCCAGCGGCCTGGCGATAGCGCTGCAAGACCTGGCCAAGCACGCCCAAGAGAGCTACGGCATCGAAGTGCTGGTGGATGCGCCCGAAGGGTCAGATGGGCGCATGGATCGCGGCAAGCAGGGCGTGCTCTTCTCCATCGCCAGCGAAGCGTTGGACCGAGCTCAGCGTGAGGCGCAGGCGCGTACGGTGCGCATGCAGCTCACGCGGCTGGAGGGCAACATCACTTTGTTTGAAGTGCAGGATGATGGGCATCTGCGCCAGCCGGGCGCCGCCCTTGATATTTTGCAGGAGCGCACCAATCTCATCAGCGGTGTTCTGCGCTGGGATACGATTCCCGCGGGCGGCACGCGCCTGCGCGTGTGGGTGCCGCTCACCGAGCAGGCCACTGACCGTCTGCGGCGCGGGGAGCTGTAATGTCATCGTTGACCTCGCCACAGGTCTTGCGTGCCGTGGGGGCCGGCTGGTTGATCTTCTTCCTGCTGTGGTTGCCGTTTGAAGATCATCATGTGGTGTTGCCGTTGATGCTGGCCATCGATTTGTGTGTGTGGCTGGCGCTGCGCCTGTGGAGCTTTTGGTCTACACTCAGCGACGTATTTCTGGCCGCGTTGCTGGCTGGTGCGTGGCTGGCCGCTGTGCCCGTGTTCGCCTTGGGGTTGATGTTCTTCAAGGGTGGGCTGCACGGCCACGGCTTTCCGGATTTTGCCTTGCAGCAGTTTGCTATGGTGTTACTGGCAATCCCTGTGTGTGCCGCACTGGGTGCCATGCTTGGGGCAGGCACATACCTTGTGACTCAGAAGAAATGATGGTCTAGGGGACTGAAGGGGCAGTAGATCGCATCTCGGGAGGCGTGATGCCGAGAAGCGGGGAGCTGTACTACACAAGCCAGGCGCAGCGTGCCAGAGGCATGCCCGCGCTGGTGCTTATCCATGGAGCCGCTGGCAGCTCAGCCAGCTGGCCGTATCAACTTCGCCGTTTGCCGGGCTGGCAGGTCTTCGCCCCCGATTTGCCCGGCCACGCCAACAGTTCCTTGCTTGACCTCAAAGGCTCATTGCAAGCCTATGCCGATAGCTTGTGGGAGTGGGTAGATACGCTTGGCCTGGAGCAGGTGGCGCTGTGCGGACATTCGATGGGCGCCGCGATTGCCCTGCACATGGCGCAGCGTGCACCGCAGCGCACCATCGGAGTGGTGCTGCTGGGGGCTGCGGCCAAATTTAGCGTAAATCCCCAATTGCTTGAAAAGCTCTCCATGCCCGCCCGCCAGCAGGATGCGGTGCGCAATATTGTGCAATGGTCCTTCGCTCGCCGGGCGCACAATGCGCTGCGCCTAGCCTATACGCGCCAGTTGATGAACACGCCAGCCGATGTCTTATATCAAGACTTCAAGGTCTGCACTGAATTTGACATCAGCGCCGCCAAGGCTGCCTGGCGCGGCCGCACCGTGATCCTCAGCGGGGCTGAGGATCAAATGGTGCCGGCGCATCTATCGGCAGCCTTGGCGGCGGCTTTGCCTATGGCTGAGGAGCATACCGTGGCGGATGCGGGCCATATGCTGATGCTGGAGCAACCTGAGAAAGTAGCCGAAATCGTCGAAAAGACCTTGCAGAACTGGAAATGATATTAAAATTTGCTCTTAGCGATGATAGGACGTTTTCAGCGCTGGTTAGCCCTGCCCACATTTGAGAATTCAGACCTTCAACGACGGGCTGAAATTCTATTCTCTATTCTGGTTGTATTGGTGCCCACTACAGCTGGGTTTGTTATCGCCTTCCTCCTCTTCGCCCCAGAAAACCGCACCAGCCATCTGGTCACTGCGGCCATCCTCATTGCTGAGATTATTTCACTTATATTGTTGCGCCGTCGGCGGGTGGTGGCTGCGGGTATGGGCATGTTGCTGCTCATCTGGTTGTGTATCACCGTCTCGGTCTATCTGGGTGATGGCATTCGCAGCGTCGCCGTTCTCGCACAGATCCTCATAGTGCTCATGGCTGGCCTGATGGTCAATCGCTCACTGGCCTCAGGCTTGGCTGCCCTCACTGTGCTAATCAACTTTGTCATTATGCGTCTGCATCAGCAGAGCCCCCGCCCCGCCATCCTTGTATTGGATGCTGAGCCTTATTGGATTGCCCAGAGCCTGTTCTTTGTGATTGCGGTTGGGTTGGCCTATGTATATGTGCGCGGCTTGAACCGCGCCTTTGCCGAAGCCCAGGCCATCGAAGACTCGCTGCGCGAGAGTCTGGATGATCTGCGTGCAGCGCAGGCTAAGCAAGCCATCGAGCAAGACAGGCTCAGCCGCCGAGAGGCGATCCTGGCCACTGTCTCGGTGGCGGCCGAGCGTCTGTTTCGTGGCGGCTCGTTCGCCGAGAGCATGAGCAAGATCGTGCAATCCCTGGCGGAGGCCACTGGCGTAGACCGGGTGCGTATCTTCGAGAATGCCACCAATCCGGGCGGCGACCTTATGGCGCATGAGTTGTACGCCTGGGCGAATGAGAACGTGACCGAGTTTATGCAGTTGGGCCGTTTCAAGACCACTCATTTTCGCGAGTCAGGTTTGCTGCGCTGGGTGGATTTGCTATCCAATCATCAAATTCTCAAAGCCAATGTCAACGACCTACCTGATCTTGAGCGGCGGCGTTTGCAATCGCAAGGGCTTAAGTCCATCCTGGTGGTGCCTATCTTCGTGGGCAAAGAGTGGTGGGGCTTTATCAGCTTTGATGAGATTAAGACCGAACGCACCTGGTCTCCAGAGGAAGAAGATGCCTTGCGCGGGGCAGCCGGTATCCTCGGTGGCGCCATTCAACGCCAACGCGTAGAGCGCGCCCTGCACCGCAGTGAACAGCAGTACCTTGCCATTTTGCAAGACCAGATTGACATGATTTGCCGTTACACTCCCCAAGGCCAGATCACATTTGCCAATGAAGCCTACGAGCGGTTTTTTGGTCTGCAGATCGCCGGGGTGGGGAAACGTATGATTTGGGACCAGACGTTGCCAGAGGGTCGCGAAGCGCTGGCAGCAAAAATCGCCAGAATTGGCCCAGGTGTTCCTTCGATTGCTACGCGTAATCAGAACCGCCGTGTGGATGGCCAGTTGCGCTGGGTGGAATGGGCTGACCGCGGCATCTTTGATGAGTCTGGTGTGCTGATCGAGGTGCAGGCCGTTGGCCGCGATATAGACAACGAAGTGCATCTGCGCCAACAACTGGAGCGCAACCTGCGTGAGACCGAAGCCCAGGCGATGACTGATGAACTCACCGGCCTGCTCAACCGCCGTGCCATCAGTGAACGTGCCGAAATGGAGTGGCAACGTGCTTTGGCGGATGGGCAACCGCTGAGTTTGATACTTATGGATCTGGATCATCTCAAAACAATCAATGACACCCACGGCCACCTGGCTGGCGATGAGGCATTGCGTACCATTAGCAACCTGCTGCAGACCAGCCTGCGCCGCAATGATTCGGCTGGCCGCTGGGGTGGCGATGAGTTCATGCTGCTGCTGCCCGGCGCCGAGTCGCAGGTGGCCCAACAGGTGGCCGAGCGTTTGCGCCAGCGCATTCATCGCAGCTATGTGCGTTTGGCGGATGATACCCAGGTGCAGCTGCAGGTCAGTTTAGGCGTAGTGTCCAGCACCGCAGGCGCAGGGCAAGCCGAAACGCTGGATCATTTGTTTGCTGGCGCCGACGGCGCTTTGTACAGCGCCAAGCAGGCTGGCCGCAACCGGGTAGGGGTGGCCTAGGTATGCAGGCAAAGCGCCGGCTGCGCGATCTTCTGCACCTCAGCCAGAGCGGTGACATCTCAGATGAGATGCGGCCGCGCTACTTCTGGTTGGTGTATGTGATGGCGGCAGTCATGATTCCCCTGGGCTGGGCCTTTAGCGGCCGCGTGCTTGAGGCGCCTGCCTTTGTACGCCTGTTGCAATTGTTCAGTATTTTCTTTCTTGTTTTGATTGGACTGGTGGGGCGGCAAGGCAAAATTTTCTTTGCCACCAACCTGATGCTGTGGGCATTTTGGGCATTGGCCACTATTGTGGTGCTCATTGAGTCCGATACCAATGCTATTTGGTTGGTGCCACAGTTCCTGCTCATCGTACTTACACGCCTGCTCTTAAGCATGCGTATTGCTTTTGCCATGGCGTTGTTAACCTTGCTGCTGGACTTGGGCATCTTTGCGCTTTCACTGTATAAGTACCTGCCTAGCTACTTTATGCAGATGACCCAGGATACCGAATGGGCGCCATTACTGATCAGCTTTATCTCCACTGTGTTTATCTTTCTTCTCGGCAACATGGTATTGCGAGACAGCTTGGCGCAGGCGCGCCGCAATGAGGGCCGCTATCGTTCTTTGTTTGATCGCACCAATGACGCCGTGTTCCTGATCGATCCGGCGTTGCGCTACTTGGATGTCAACAAGCAAGCTGCGGAGCTGCTTGGTTACGAGCCGCACGAACTGCTGGGTAAGCCTATTTCTGAAGTGATTGCACCGACGGAAGTCACCGCGATGAAAGCCAACTTTGCGCGCCTGCAGCGCGAGGGCATGATCCCCTTGTTTGAGCGCACCATGATCCGTAAAGACGGCAGCCGCATCATTACGGAAGTGGGCATCTCGCTGGTCAGTGATGAAGATGGCCAGCCGTTGTATCACCAGAGTGTGGTGCGTGACATCACCGAGCGCAAGCGGCTGGAAGACCAGTTGCGCTTCTCTCTTGAAGAAATGCAGACGCTGGCCATGCAGGATTCGTTGACTGGCCTGCTCAACCGCCGCGCCGTCTCCGAAAATGCCGAGGCGGAGTGGTTCCGCTCGCAGCGCGAGAACCGCCCGATGTGCGTAGTGATCATTGATCTGGACAATCTCAAGATCATCAACGATAAGTTTGGCCATGCTATGGGCGACCAGGTGATCCTGGAGCTGGCACGCGCCATCAAGACGCAGCGCCGCCGCTATGATTGGGCTGGCCGCTGGGGCGGTGACGAGTTCCTGCTGGTCTTGCCCGGCGCCACGCTCAGTGAGGCGGCCGAGGTGGCCGAACGCGTGCGCAACCTGTACACGCAGAGTCTGCTGGTGGCCGATGTGGGTGAGGATGCCTCGGTAAGCCTGGGTGTGGCCTGCTACTCAGGCCGCAAAGGCGACACCACGGATATTGCCACGCTGCTCAACCAGGCTGACGAAGCTTTGTACAAAGCCAAGCAAGAAGGCAAAAGCCAGGTGCAGATGTACCGCACGGAGGAATAAAAAACGCCGGGCACATTGCCCGGCGTTTTTTGTGCAGCGGTGAAATTAGTTCTTGCCGCCGAAGGCGCCCAACAGGCCGCCTGCGCCACCCAGTACACCGGCGATGCCGGTCAGAGTGTCGGCAAAGGGAATCTCAATGCCGAAGTACTGGAGGCCCATAAGAAGGAAAAAAATGGCTTGCAAAGCAGTGGTGGGTTTCTGAAGGTTCATCAGAATCTCCTTTTGGTGGTTATACGGAATACCGTACGTATAGATATAAACACTTCGTTTCTGTTCAGGTTGCGCGGTTTTTCAGCGTGCTATAGTTGTGCCTGTTCCTATCTGGAGGCTGAGTGCTGAAGACGCGTGTACTTGTTTTGCTGACATTTGTACTGGTGAGCCTGACGGCCTGCGGGCAGGCCAAGGCGGCTGAAGCGCAGCCCACCCGGGTGCCCTTCCAGATGGCGGGTGAGAATTTCCTCAACGCCCCGCAAGATTTCCTGCTCCCCGCTGATCTCACCAACGGCGCTTATGCGCTGATGAGCGCAGGCACCGAGTCGCCCAATAGCCGCATCCTGGAGCTGCGCAGCGATGGCCAAGCCTACATTGCCGCCACCGGGCGCTTGGTCGGCTGGCAGCGCCAGCTCGACCGTGCTGCTGGCGACGGGCCGCTGTATCTTGTGAATATCGTCAATATCTATGAAACCGCTGATGGGCCGCTGGCCGTACTCAGCCCTGAATGGCATGCGGATGTATGGAGCCGCCTGGACAACGGCGAGCTGACCCTGCTGCCGGATCTGCCCGGTGTGGACACCGAGCACCTGGTGTGGCAGGATGCAACGGGCGGGATTGGCGTAGAGATCGCCTATCACAACCTCTATCTGCTACTGACTGGCCCGGGCGATGGCACGGACCAATATGGCTTCTTTGCTGAGTTGGTGCCGCGCTATCTCCAATGGATACGCGAAGGGCAGACACAGTAATAAAAATCCCGCCTAACGGCGGGATTTTTGTTTGGCAGCCTTCTTGACTGCTTTCTTGGCTACTTTCTTCGTAGCCTTCTTGGCAGCCTTTTTCTTGGCTGGGGCTTTGGCCTTGCTTACGGGTTTTTCCGTAACCGCCGCGGCCGGAGTGCGGGTGAGCTTGAGCACCAGCGCGCTAAACAGCAGGAACAGGAGGGTGATGCCCACGCTGTACAGGGCCACGCCGCCATACCCACCCTGCTTAGCCGGGTCAAAGAAAGAGTAGGGATACCAGTTCACAAGCACCCCGCGCACCAGGCTGTAGAGCAGATACCCCAGAGGGAAGATCAGCCAGTAGGCCCAGGTATTCTTGGGCAGCTTCTGCTGCGGAGGGTAGATCAACCAGTCCAGCAGCGCCATGACGGGGTTGATGTAGTGCACCACCAGATTGTTCCAGGTGAGTTCGGAACCCAGGCTGCGACGCAGCAAGGCCTCATACACGAGGCCGACGACGAGGATAAAGACAACCGAGCCGCCGCGCAGCATTTCTTGCTTGACGGTGGGCTTGCGGTTTTGCAGCAGGGTCCACGCCCCGCTGAGGTACACAAACACCAGAATAATGTTTGTGAGATGAGTGAAGTAGCTAAAGAAATTGACCACCTCGCCACCCATGCTGCCAAACTGGCGAATGAGCGCTGCGATGGTCGCTACTCCGAGGATGATGCGAAGAGCGATGATGAATTTTCGTTTGTCCATCCCGCCATTGTAGATGAGGAATTCACTGTAGGCAATTGGCAAACAGCAGTGTCAGCGCCGCGCCAGGCTGCGGAAGGGGTTGGTGTGCAGCACGCGGCCAATCGGCTCGCTGGCCAGGTGGCCGCTGCCCACATGCAGCATCCAGGCCACCGCATCGAGCGTATCGTCATGCTCGCCCTGTGGCCAGCGCAGCCATTCCTCGCGGAAGCTGCGCAGGAACGGCGTCTCCACATCGGCTACGCGAGCGCGCCCGCTTTGGAACAGCGGCGCCATGCCAGCTTCGAAGCGGCGGCCTTTGCTTTTGCCGCCCGGGTGCAGCGGCAGCAGCGGCAGGTTCGAGCTGCGCAGCATGAGGTGATAAAACTCCTCGCCTTTGCCTACCGCCTCTACGCCAATCATCTGAGTTGAGGGATAGTGCGCCGCCAGCGCGCGTAGTTGCTGCTCGGCTTCGCCCTGGCTGACGTGAGCACGGAAACCGTCCACCAGCACGATGCCGCCACCGGGCAGCACGCGCCCGATGGCCACGGCAAAGTAGTCGCGTTTGCGCCCATCGAGCTCATCCGCTGTGCTGGCGTAGTCCACGCCCATCACCACCGGCCAGTTGATGTGCAGCTTCTCGTGCGGGTAGGGCTGCAGCCATTCAGGGCGCAGGTGCAGGCCTTGCGCCGCCTTGAGGTCCAGCAGGTACATGCGCGCAAACTCGGCTTCGCCGCTGAGCTGGCGCAGCTTGCGGATGGCCGCTGCCGGGAACTTGCTAGCCCACTGCGAGCGGCCGTTGCGCCAGATCGGCGTGCTGGCGCTGTGAAAGCGGCCCGTGGCGGCCAGGTAGGCCAGGGCATCATTGTCACGCCAGGGCGTGCCCACCACCAGTTGCCAGGTCTCCGGCGTAGCGGTGGGCAGAATGGTGCCGGTGAGGATCTTTATCACCATCTCCAGCTCGCGTGCTGAGCGCGTGTTGTTCTCATCGTGAATGTCATCCAGTAGCAGCAAGCCGGTGGGGTGCTTGCCGATCACGGCGCGTGATTTATAGCCCAGGCCCAGCAGGGTGGGGTCCTTGCCTTTTTCCCGTGCACAGATGGCGCGCCATTCGGCGTAGCTTGGCGCTGCGGTGTTGTTGACCTCGTAGCCATCCGCGCCCCAGCTCACTTTGCGGTCAGGCCGCACTGCGGGGAAGGCTTGCTGCCAGCCTGCATTGTGCTCAATGAGTTCACCAACCTGGGCGGCAGTGTCACTGGCAGCGCGGTCGCCGGCTTGAATGATGAGATGGCTGCGGTGCGGCTGCAGGCCGATGCGGAAGGCGGTAAAGGCCGTGCTTAGGGTTGTGGTTTTGCTGGAGCCGCGGAAGGCGGTGACCACCAGGCCTTTGTTGGCCGCCCGCGCCGCGTACAGCGGCTCGATCCAATCACGCATGGCGTGCTTGGGCAGCGGCCGCTGGTAGAGCTGCTTGTAGAAGCGTGCAAACCCTGTTGGGCTGTCTTGTGTAATGTTCCCCATGGTTCCCCCTTGCTCAGAATGCAAGTTCTACTGGTAACACGGCTTGCTTTCCGCAGCTTGGATTGGCCGGTATCATCAAGTTGTTTGACCGCCAAGCAGGGAGGGAGCATGAGATCACTTGTGTACTTGGTTGCCAGTCTGATGGTCGGGCTGGCAGCCTGCCAACCTACGACGTTGGTTACACCTACTGTCGTCGCACCTACGCAGCAAGTCACTGTGCAGCCGGCGCTCACCCCGAGCGCAGAGGCACAACCCAGCGCAGAGGTACTGCAGTTTCTTGAGCGTGCCATCCAGCAACAAGATGCCGCTGCGATTGTTTCACTGGTGGATATGGATTACCTGTTTGGTTATGCGGCCTATATCGAAGGCGGGCAATCCGTGACGTTAGAGGAGTTCCGCACGGATTTGGAGGCGCGCCTGCCGAGCGCTCCGTCCTGCCTGGGCTACCATGAGGAGCAGGGCTCGCTGCAGGTCTGGTACTCCGGATGGGCTCCGGCGTGGGAGATGACTGAGCACTGCTACGCCGAGTGTCAACCGCTGGATGAGACGTGGCTCAGCAGCAGTGCAGGCTTTCTGTTCGATAATGAAGAGGGCGTTTGGATACTCAAAGCGCTCTACTTGAATGAGCCTGCTGCGTACTATTACACAGAGTACTCTCTCGAAGCATGTGAGTAGCAGCTTTACCCCGCACGTATAATTTGACTATGGCTGGAAAACAACAATGCTTCCAATAGAAAAGTCAATAGCCGGGCTTAAACCTGGGCAGGCGATCCATCTCGGCCACAGTGCAGTGGTCATTAACCTGGCGGGGGTGCGCATTGGTCTCGACCTTACCACTACTGATAGCTGGATACCTCACGCCTTTGCCAATCTCACCCTGAGCACAAAGTCTCGTATTGAGCACCTGCCTCCTTTGCATGACACAAGCATGTTGGTTCCGAGGCCAGAGGTGCTGGCAGAACATCTTGATGTCCTGCTGTATTCACACCTGCACTCAGATCACTTCTCGCTGCAGTTTGTCGCAGCTGCCAAGAAGGCAAACCCCAAACTGAGAATCATTTGCCCACCCAATACGCGCGCGTATCTGACAGATGCTGCAGCAGCCAAGCGAGGTAGCTTTGCTCTGCGGCTGTTGCGCTGGCTGGGGCCACTGCTCGGCTTCCAGGATCGCATTGCAGCCCTGGATGCGTACATAGCCGAGGTCTTGGATGCCTCACCTAAAAGGACAGAGCTTATCGGGCATATTGAGGAACCTGAAGAGGATGAGGCGATCCATATCCGTTCTGGGAAGGCTGTACTCAGCATTTCTCACTTTTTCGTTTGTCACCCTTCGTACCAATTGTATTGGCAACTTCCTGTTGAAAGTGACCGCACCCCTGCAACAGTTGGGTACAAAGTCGAGTTTGTTGAAGGTGGCAAGAAACAGAAGGCTATTCTGATTGGAGAGAGTGGCACTGATCCTGCTGTGCTGGCTGAGATTTTCAATGAAAGGGATGGTTTGATCTTTGTTTGCTTTCCGGTTACCGAACAGCATTCATCTACCGGGTTGAAGCGCGCAGAGGAGCTTGCAGCACACGCCTCTTTGCGAACATTGGCTCTTGTTGAGCGGCTTGTGCTGCCCGGCACCAAGATACTGCCAGTCCATCAGGGCCTTTGGTACTTCCGGCTCACAGAAGCGCAAGCGTCCTTGGGGAGCGAGGCGCTAGCTAGGCTGGCAGCAAGCCATCGTAGTGCGCTTCCCTTTGTAGATCTTGCGAAAGTTGTGCGCCAGATTGGGCTGCCTAGGATTCCCCTTGGCCGCATGAGCGATATAAATGGAACGCGCAAGCTACGTTGGAAGCAATACAAGATGCTTGCGCGTACCGCGTTCAGTCTGCCTGCTGCTGCGCACTTGGTTGGGATCCTTGGTGAATCCTTTGATCTCAGCAGGGAACAAAAGCAACCAGTTTCACAAGAGGCCGCAAAGGAAGCGCTCAACGCTTACTTGACCGAGTATCAGATGCTGCATGCTGAGGTAGACAATGCCTGGAACTGGCAAAAGGCATTAGTTAATTACTGCTTGCTGGTTATCGCTGGTGCCATTACCGCAGTAGAGTTGATCCAAGATACGCAATTCTTGCTTCTGGGCGCCTCTGTGCTGCTTTCTATGCTGGGTCTCTCCTTTATGGAGCAAACTATTCGCATGACACGTATTGGCCGGTTTTATACAACCCACCTTTTTCCAAAGATTAATCAAGCAATCGTGGAGATATCCAACCAGGATGGCAGGAATGCACTTGCTGCCCCTCCCTTCAGGGTGATGTTGTGGGAACGCTATTTTCGTGAGCGCAACGCGGGTACGGTGCTCATGGGAATGGGTGCAGCGGGTAAGTTTTTCATTTGCTTGATCTCCAATTTGTTTTGCCTTGTATATTTTTATGTGCTTTCGGGCGGGCTACAAGTTTCTGATGTGATGCTGGCTTCATTTGCCGTGGCAGCCGTGGTTGCAATGTTCCCATTGATAATCTTTGTGTGGAACATTCGTTTTGTTTATGGTGGCCGAGTGTGATCAGCATCTGCCAGGTCCTTTCGGCTAAACGCTGCATTTGCCACCAAGTTGCTGGCCTGCTATAATGTAAGAAGTTAGTGACCCTGCCACAGCAGGGTCTTTTTAATGGAAGAACTATGCAAAAACCTCGAAACGACCTTAGAAATATTGCCATTATTGCCCACGTAGACCACGGCAAAACCACCCTGGTAGACGGCCTGCTTCGCCAAGCACGCGTGTTCCGTGAAAATCAGCAGGTGGCTGAGCGCGTCATGGACTCGAATGACTTGGAGCGCGAGCGCGGCATCACCATCCTGGCCAAGAACACGGCCGTGCAGATCACAGACCCGGCCAGCGGCCAGTTGGTCAAGATCAATATTGTGGATACGCCCGGCCACGCTGACTTCGGCGGCGAGGTGGAGCGTGTGATGAACATGGTGGACGGCGTGCTCCTGCTGGTAGACGCCGCCGAAGGCCCGCGCCCGCAGACGCGCTTTGTGCTCAAGAAGGCACTGCAGATGGGCTTGCGTGCGATCGTAGTCATCAACAAAGTAGACCGCCGCGATGCCGACGTGGAGCGCACGCTCAACGAAACTTTTGACCTTTTCATTGACTTGGGCGCTACGGATGCCCAGGCCGACTTCCCGGTGGTGTATGCGGTCGGTTCGCAGCAACGTGCCGGCCTGACGCCCGACCTCGGCCCGGATCTGCAGCCTCTGTTTGACACGATCCTCAAAGAAGTGCCACCACCCATGGTGGATGCAGATGCCCCGTTGCAGATGCTGGTCACCACATTGGACTATGACAACTACCGCGGCCAAACAGCCATCGGCCGCATTTTCGCTGGCCGCATGAAGGTGAACCGGCCGGTAGCGCGCCTGACGCTCGATGGTAAGAATCTGCCCGAGGTGCTGCGCTACCTGTATCTGCAGGACGGTCTGCAGCGCGTCGAAGTGCAAGAGGCCAATGCTGGCGACATCGTCGCTGTGGCGGGCCTGGAAGGCATCGCCATTGGCGAAACGCTGGCTGACCGCGAGAGCCCAGTAGCCTTGCCCGCCATCATGGTGGAAGAGCCTACGGTGCGCATGGCCTTTGGTGTGAACACCTCGCCGTTTGCGGGGCGTGAAGGCAAGTGGGGCACCAGCCGCAAACTGCGTGAGCGCTTGTATAACGAGTTACGCAGCAATCTCTCGCTACGTGTAGAAGACACCGAAAGCGCCGATACGTTCATTGTGTCTGGCCGCGGCGAACTGCATCTCGCCATCCTCATCGAGACCATGCGCCGTGAAGGCTACGAGTTCCATGTCGCCCGCCCTGAAGTCATCCTCAAGACGGATGGCGAAGGCAATACGCTGGAACCGTATGAAGAAGTGCATATCGAAACCAGCCCGGAGACTGCCGGTGTGGTGGTGGAGATGATGGGCAAGCGCCGCGGTGAAATGCAACAAATGGTGGAAGGCCCCGGCGGCAGCACGCTGATGACATTTGTGGTGCCTACGCGTGGTCTACTCGGTTTCCGCCAGCAGTTCCTCACGGCTACGCGCGGCCGTGGCATCATGAACACCCTGTTCGCGGGCTACCGCCCTGTGGCGGGCATCATCACCTCGCGCGCACGCGGCTCGCTGATCGCCTATGAGACCGGCACCGCTGTTACCTACGGCTTGCGCGCCGCCGAAGAGCGCGGCACGCTGTACATCGCCGCCGGCACCGAAGTCTATGCCGGTATGGTGGTGGGCGAGCAGCCGCGTGAAGGTGACCTGGAAGTGAATGTGTGCAAGACCAAGAAGCTCACCGGTGTGCGTGCTGACAGCCGTGGCGAGATCGAGCAGCGTCTCTCGCCGCCGCGTATCATGAGCCTGGACGAGGCCATCGAGCAACTCTCGGACGACGAGTTGCTTGAGGTTACGCCGCAAAGCCTGCGCATTCGCAAGAAGCTGCTGGATATGAACGAGCGCGGCCGTCAGGCCAAGCGTGCCAAGATGGCACTGGAATAGAAACAAAGCCCGAGCTTACTGCTCGGGCTTTTTTGTTTTGTCGCCTTGTTCCTTTGCAGGGAAAAGGGTGTTCTTGATCAGGAGCGCCAGCGCCAGCAGGGTCAAGCGCCAACCTTGGCTGGTGGAGAGCTCATCCCATCTATTCGTTAGCTGTTCGAGGCCGCGTTCCTCGTGCTGTTCGTGCTTTGTCATTGCCCGCCTTAAGCATTTTCTCCACAGTGGTGATCAGTTTTTGTTGCTGCTCTGGGTTCAGTTTGCCCCAGTTGCGGGAAATGAAGCGCAGCTTAGGGTCGGGAATTTGCAGCCCTAAGATGTCATACACTTCCACGCCCAAACGTTTGGCCAGCTTGTGTACGTTGTCGCCGCTTGGTTTCCTCACCCCGTTCAGATAGTGGCTGAGAAGGGGAGGGGAGATGCCCAAGTGTGATGCAAACTGGGCCAGGGTTGCGCGTTTGCCGCGTGCGCCTTGCCAGGTCAGGTACTTTTGTTCCAGCCAGGCTGGGAAGTCTAGAGTGTCCATGTTGGGTGCGATGTTAAATCCTCTTCCGATATGGCTGTCCCCTTCCCCTTCCTGGTGGATTAGACAATAGTTGACGTACTGTGCGTGTATAAGTAATATACCTGAAGTTAATCACCCGATGGGCGGAGCTTGATGCGAGTATTAAAGATCGTCGCTTTTATAGCCATTATTGCCTTTTGCGCCTGGGCTCTGTGGAGCAGCGTGGCGTCAACGCCCACTGTGATTGCGACCGTGCCAACCCCAGAATGTTCCCCCCATGCATTGCCCCCCAGCTATTACAGCCTCAACAATTCACTGCGCGCTTTTGATGATGCTCTGCTGTTAGCAGTTAATCTGCCGCGTGAGCAGGTAGTGCAACAGGTGGAACGCTTGCAGGAGTTACGCCGCGGAGTGGAGCAAGAGCAAACTCCGCTGTGCATACAACCCTTCAAAGCCAGCCTGCTGGCCTACATGAACCGCGTCTTGGAGTTACTGGTGGCCTTTGTGAGTGGCGCCACCCCGGATTCGGTGATGCGCGGGCTGGCAGAGACTGCCGAGATGCGCATACCGATCATGGAGGCGATTGCCGCGCTGACTAGCGCTACCGTCACTCCGTATCCCACGGCCCGTCCGTTGCCAGAGGGCACCGAGGAAGCAGGTGTCAGCATCCCGGTGACCGGCGCACCCAACGCCTTGGCACTGGTGACCCATGCTGAGGGCGTGAACCTGCGAGAGGGGCCCGGCGTGAACTACACCTTTGGCGTGGTGGTGCAATCCGGCAGCCAGTTGCCTGTGGTGGGGATAGATGCCACGCGCCAGTGGCTGCAGGTGCAGACCTCGGATCTGAGCGGTTGGGTATTTTTGCCCCTGGTGGAGCTCAATGTCTCTCCAGACACGCTGCCAGTGGTCGAAACCCCCTGAAATTCGACTATTAACTCCTTGACAACTTTCTAAACTGTTAGTACATTTAATCTAACTCACATTTTTGTTAGGTGACCGGCCGCCTTGGGGAAACACTTCGCCGCCTGTTCGGGGGTCACAGCAAAGGACAATGTATGAACTCCAGTTTTCGTTTTAAGCTGTTGAGCGCGGCGATGGCATTTGTGCTCATCTTCTCGTTGGCTGCACCCATCACGGTGTTCGCCAATGAGTCCACCCCTGAGGAGCCTACAGAAGAGGCACCCTTGGGGGAAGAAGCTACTGAAATACCTGACGCAATACAGACTTCTGAAGCTACTGAAGCACCTGACGCAATACAGACTTCTGAAGCTACTGAAACACCTGAAGCAACACAGACTTCTGAAGCTAGTGAAACACCTGAAGCGACACAAACCTCTGAAGCAACTGAAGCCCCCGAAACCGAAGAAGAGCAATTGAGTGTGGCGGAAGTAGTGGAGGTGCTGGCTGATACTGGCACCGTGCTGCTGGACTCTGCGGGTGTTGAGATCCCGCTGACCTCGGAAGTAGCTGTTGCGGCGCTAACTGCGCCGGATCCAATTGGTTGCCCACCGGGTGTCGTGCCCACGACTTGGGGTGGTACTGGTGTCATCGGTGTAGACTGTACCATTTCGTACTCGTCTATTCAGGCGGCCATCAATGATGCGGCGGTGACCACGGGGTGGACGATTTACATTGACCCAGGCACGTTCTATGAGAACGTGAATGTAAGCAAATCGGTCACACTGCAAGGCTCTGGCCAGGGCGTTACGATTGTCAAGCCGGCTGTTACTGGCGTGAACACCTGCCAGGGCTCATGCCCCAATGCTACCAATACGGTGATATTGGTCTCGGCCAATGGTGTCTCCATCTTTGATCTGACCGTGGATGGTGACAGTGACTTGCTGAACAATGGTCTTACCGTGGGTGGCGTAGATGTCAATTCTCACAACGGCATCATCACCAACACGCACACCAGCCTGACTGTGGAAGATGTCACTGTGCAGAACGTGTATGCGCGTGGTATCCAGATGGGCAGCAGCAACGGTTCCTTTAACTTTAGTAACAACACTGTGGACAATGTGCAGGGTGATTTCTTCTCCATGGGTATCTTTGGATATACCAGCGGCGGCGTGATCGACAATAACCAAATCAGCAACGTGGGCGATGGTATTGCCCTCAACTGGTCCAAGGGTACGCAGATCACCAACAACACCGTGACCAATGCCGGTACTGGCATCCACACCGATAACACCAATGGTGCGGATGTGATCAGTGGCAACACCATCACCAATGGCAAGACCAACTCTTACGGCATCTTTGTGTTTGCGCCGTACGAGCAGGTAACGGTGAAAGATAACGACATTAGCGGTGTGTACTACGGTTTGACCCTGTCTGGCAACGGCAGTGGTGACCCAGTAAACGACATTCAGTTTGAAGGCAACGAGGTGAATGCCAGTGTGGCTGGTGCCTATATCACCTCAGATGTATGGAACTACTTCAAGAGTGATGTAAAGACAACGTTCACAGACAACACCATCTCTGGTGGCAACTATGGCTTCCTGCTGGAATCGCAGGCCGCGGCTGACTATGTGCCTGGCTACTATGGCGCCAGCAGCTGTGCTGGCGGTGACTGCGTGGTGGAGCTCACCCTGGTTTGCAACAGCGTGACTGGCGGTGTCTTCGAAGCCAGTGGTTTAGGCTTCTGGGACGGAAACGTGACCCCCAATTACAACGGTGTCTACCTTGTAGACGACAGCGGCAATGTGTGCACGGTGTCAACGCCACCCTCCACCTCTACGGACAATCAAGGTGGTGCTGGTGATGCCAGCTTTGTACCCCCGGTAACTGGCGGCGGGCTGTTCATCCCGGTAACGGGTGGCAACACACGCGTGCTGAACTTGGATCAACCCGGCACGCAGGCGCTCTTGGCGCTGGTGGCGAAGAGCAGCTTCCCATTGCAGGCGGAGGGTGGCCTTTACACCTTCACCTGTGTGCTGAAGAGCGTCACCACGCTCACGCCTGATCAGTACATCGTGCAGGGTGACAAGACGGTAACCTCCGTGGGCCAGTGCAGCTACTGGGTCAATGGCGTGGAGCGCACCATCACCCTGGCGCTGACTTATCTCGGTCAGGGTGGCAGCTATGACCCGGGTGATGTGCTGCTGGTGGGCTTGAACGAAGCCGAGTTTGGCGCCTTCGCCAACAGCGGCAACCCCTTCGATGCCAACAACTTCATGCTGGCCAGCTCGCTGGAGCTGAAGGGCAAGACCTTCACCACCGATCTGGAATCGGCGGAGATGCGCCAGGCTCTGGAAGATGTGGCCAGTGTGGACGTGCCGCTGGAAGAGCAGGATGGCGAGTACAACCTCTCCTGCGTGCTGGAAGGTGTGACGGAGTTGGATGAAGCCATCACGCTGGAAGACGGCCAGGCAGTTACGGCGCTGGGCGTGTGCAGCTATCTGGTGGGCGGCGCCAAGCACTCCGTGCTGGTTGCGCTGACGCTGGAAGGCCAGGATGGCTCGTACAGCCCTGGTCAGGTGCTGGCCTTAGGCCTCTCCGGTGACAATGTGGCCAGCTTTGTGGGCACGGGCAACCCTGAGGACCTGAACGGTGTGCTGCAGCCCTCCTCCATCGATCCTGACGGTAGCGTGAACTAAGGCTGGCTGAGGCTAAAAACAAAAAACAGGGTCGTGCATCGTACGACCCTGTTTGTTTTTTGAGTACAGGTGTTAGCTTTTACCTTCGAGCTGCTCAAGACGCTTGCGGGCACTGATGTCCAGCGAAAGGATCATGGCGCCATCGGGCCAGGGCAGAATGTTGAGGTCAAACCAGCCTTCGCTGCCGTCTGGGTAGGTGAAATGGTTGAGCATGCGCTGAGGCATACCGCTTTGCATCACCTCTTTGAGGCGGGCAAACATCTCGGTATTTTCGATGCCGGGGTAGGCTTCCATCATGGTCTTGCCAAGCAGGCTATCCCAGCTTTGCTTGCCCTGTTCGAGAATGACCTCATTGAGGAAGAGATACTTGAAATCGTGGCTGATGATCTGACAGCCCTCGAGCAGGCGGTTGAAGAAAGCGTAATCTTGCAGTGTGATGCGGTCTTTTTCCATGTATTCCCACCGATGCGAGTGCAGTATGCTGCTTTTGCAGTATCTTATAATAGTGTGATACGAGGAGATTTCCAACTATGATGCCAATTGGTGATGACAACAGCGGCCGCCGCAGTACCCCTGTGGTGACCTACGCATTGATTGCGATCAATGTAGTGGTGTTCCTGCTGGAGCTGATGCTGGGGGATGCTTTTATTGTGGAGTGGGCATTTGTGCCGGCGCGCTTTGTGCAGAACCCGTTCTGGGAATCGACGACCATTTTCAGCGCCATGTTCATGCATGCTGGCATTGTGCACCTGGGCGGCAACATGCTGTACCTGTGGATCTTTGGCGACAATGTGGAAGACAACTTTGGCCACGTCAAGTTCCTGATCTTCTATATCCTCAGCGGTATCGGGGCCACGTTCTTGCAGTTCTATTTCAACCCCGCCTCCAACATCCCTAACCTGGGCGCCTCGGGCGCCATTGCGGGCGTGCTGGGCGCCTACCTGGTGATGTTCCCTGGCCGCAGCGTCCGCGTGCTGCTGGGCCGCTACATCACGCAGATGAACGCGCTGATCGTGATCGGTTTCTGGTTCGTGCTGCAACTGTTCAGCGGTCTGGGCTCGTTAGACCCCAACGCCGCCGATACTGGTGGCGTGGCCTACATGGCGCACATCGGCGGCTTCATTGCAGGCCTGGTGCTCTCGTTCATCTTCCGGGATGGCAGCCGCCTGCGGCAGATCGCGCCGCCAAGCGGCGGACGGTATCTGGGATGATAAAAAGACGGCCTTTTTAGGCCGTCTTTTTTTACTTTTCACCACAAAGACACAAAGAGCACAAAGTAAATCTTTGTGTCTTTGTGGTTAAGGATTTGCTTGACAGGGACAGTGTAATTCGGTTGATTGTCGAGTTGATGGCTACACTGCCAAAAGGGGGAACTATGCAGGAGCTATCACACTTTCAGAACATTGCTTCACACATGATTGCTGCTGACCGCGAGCGCGATGAGATGCTGCGCGCCATGGATGCCATGTGGCACAACCGCTGGCAGCTGCCACCGCCGCTGCAGGCGGTGGGCTGGGTACATAAGGTGGTCAGTACCGACCCGCACGATGCCGTGCGGGCCGGCACGCGCGTGCTCAGCGCGGTGGCGCCGCGCATCCGCGTGCAGCCGCTGGGCGAGGGTGCTCAGACCCAGCGCCAGGCCGAGCGCATGGAACGGGCGTTGGCTTGGCACTTCCGCAATGCCAGCCGCCGCCGCCGTGCCAATGTGCTGCGTGATGTCGTGCTGAGCGCGCTGCTGTATGACGAAGTGGTGGCGCAGGTGATCTACCTGCCGGCCCAGCAGCAGGCAGGCCAGTTGCTGGGGGCGGCGGCTGGCGGCCCGGGCGCCGTGGCCAGCTTGCGCTATGGGCCCTTTGCCATCATCGTGCGCAACCCGCAACATGTGCATGTGCGCTACTCGGATTGGCAGCCGGAAGCCGTGCTGCTGACGCAGGTCATGCGCGTGGACGAGGCGGTGGCCTTTTGGGGCAGTGCGTTGGCCGAGAAGCTGCCCAAGCCACGGCGTGCACGCTCTGGCAAGCGCAGCGAGGAACTCAATTATTGCACCGTCTTCGATTACATGGATAGTGAGCAGCGTGCCGTATGGGCGCTGCTGCAGCCGGATGGGGCCGCGCTGGCCGAGCCGGCGGGCAGCGAGCAGGCGGCCGCCATCGAAATTCTGCGCGAGGCGCACGGCCTGGGCTTCCTGCCCTGGGCGGCCAAGGTGGGCGGAACAACGCTGCACAGCGGCGGCTTGCAGCGCATCCCGCTATTGGCCTCGATCTATCAATCCAAGCAATGGGACACCCAGAACATCGTGGAGACGCTGTTGGCCTCCGAAGTGATCGCTTACGCCGCGGCGCCGCGCCTCAAGGTCGAGGGGCCGAGCGCCGAGGTGGATGTGGATTACGGCGAGCCGGGCCGCGTGGTGCATGTGCCGCCGGGCCACCAGCTCAGCCCGTTGGCCGCGCCCGGGTTGGACGAGAGCCTGGCGCGCATTGCCGAGCGCGTAGCCGAGCGTATGGGCAAGAGCACGGTGCCACGCGTGCTGCAAACGGCTGATTTCCCGGGCGGCACGGCTTTCGCCACACTCAACCTGGCGACGCAAAGTGGCATCAAGAGCCTGACGCCTTACAAGGAGCTGGCGCAGGACGCGCTGGCCGAAGTGTTCCACCTGATGCTGAGCTGGGTGCAGCACAGCGGGCAGCCGCTGAACGCCTATGTGAACAAGCGCGGCAAGCAAGAGTCGATTGCGCTGGATCCGGCCGAGGCTGACCTCACGCAGGTGCTGATCGATGTGGAGCTGACTGCGGATGTACCCACGGACCGCATGGCGCGTATCAACGCCGCCAGCATGGCCGTGCGTGACCTGGGCTACAGCCGTGAGCGTGCGCTGGAGCAGATCGGCGAGACGGATGCCAAGGAAGTGATGGTGCAGGCCGAGCAGGAGCAACTGGCCGCGGCACGCCTGGAGGCGCGCAAGCGCCGCCTGCTGGCGGAGGCGGAAACAGTGCAGCCCAGCCGCCGCGGCTTTGACCCGGCGGCAGGCGGCTTGCCGCCCGTGATGGCTGACCCCGAAGGGGTGGCCGGGGCCAGCACGCAGGCGTGAGTTGGCGGCGAGTTCGTATTAGGGGCGTATCTTGCGAAGCAGGGTACGCCCCCTACTATTTGCCTTAGTGTCATTCCGACGAGGCCGTAAGGCTGAGGAGGAATCCTTTAGGGCATTGCAAAAAATGCTGGGTTTTTGTTGACCTAAAGGATTCCTCGGCTAGCTGACCTAGCAACTCAGCATTCTTAGAAATACCGCCTCGGAATGACAACAGCGCCCTACGCAATGCGATTGTACGAGTGCGGAGCGATGTGCTTTTACATCGTGAGCCCAATATCGAAGGTGGTGGAGTAGCCCTCTGCTTGAGGCGTCAGGGTCAGCAGGGTTTGCCCGCCGCTCTGGCCGTAGATGCCATCCTGGGCGTTGCGCAGGAAACTGCCCGCTTTGGCATAGTCGGCCTGGCTGGTAAAGATCTGCTCCGAGAGCGCATCGTCAAAGAAGACTTGCGAAGTGAAATCAAAGCCAGACTCCGCGGGTGGGTAATTGCGGAGTTTGAAGTGGATGTGCACGGCGCGGCCCTGATACCAACCCGGGTAGATGGTGGTGAAGCGCGCCAGCCCGTTGGCATCGGTAATTTGGTAGCCGCGCAAGAATTGCTTGCCGCGCTGGTCGCCAAAATTGCCATCATTGGCATCCGAGTAGGCGCCTTGCGCATCGCAATGCCAAATATCCACCATCACGCCGGGCAACGGCTGGCAGGCATTGTCTTTCACCGTGGAGACCAGGAAGGTGAGCGCCAGCGGAACGCCGGGGCGCACGCTGCCGTCACTGGGGTCGCTGCGCACGTCAGCGCGCTCCAGCAGTTCGTCCACGAAGTATGGCCCCTCGGTGAGTTCAGGGCGGGCGATGCAGGCGGGCAGGCTGGCTGCGCTGGCCTGTGTGCCTGCGGTGGCGGCCGCCGTTGGGCTGCTGGCCGCGCTGGTGGAGGTGGCGAGGGCTTGCTGCAGGCTGCCCGCCTCCGGCGCACAGGCTGCCAGCAAGGCGGCGCCACTCAGCCCGAACAGGGTGAGCGCCTCGCGCCGCGAAAGGATTTGACCTATGGGTTTGTCGTCGTTGTCCATGCTTGCATGGTACAGCGGCGAGATGAAAACAAGCTGTGAGTTGCGTGCTGCGTGCGCAGCACGCGGCAGAAGCTACTCAGCTTCACTGAGCGACGCTTCTGCAAGTGATCGGTTATCTAGCGTCAAAATCCAAGCCGATGGGTGTTGCGTGCGTGCGCAGCACGCGGCAGAAGCTACTCAGCTTCGCTGAGCGAAGCTTCTGCAAGCCAGCGGTAATCCAGCGTCAAAAATCCATGCGGGCTACTTCAATGCCTGGCGCGAGGGAATAGTCCACGCGCTGGGATGTGGCTCAAAGCCTATGCGTGGGTAGTACTCTGCGGCTTTGGGGGCGGCCAGCAGGATGATCTTGGCCTCAGGATGCAGGGCGGCTTGAGTTTCACGGATGAGCTGCTTGCCGATGCCGCCCTTTTGCTGGTCGGTCCGTACCGCCAAATCGGATAAATAGCAGCAATACGCCCAATCGGTAACGGAGCGGGCGATGCCCACCAGCATGTCGCCATCCCAGGCGGTAACGGTGAGGTTGGCGTTGGCCAGCATGGTAGCCATACGCTCGCGGTCGTCCACTGGGCGGCGCTCACCCAGCGTGCTGGCACGGTATAGCTCAATGGCTGCGTCTACATTTAATGGGGCATTGATGCGGTACTCGGTGGCCATAGGTCTCCTGTGTGGCTTGGGACAAAGTGCCACTTAAGAAGGGATAATAGCACCTAACTTAGGCATGTTGCTCTCCCGTACTCTAGTAGCACTATTTGCCTTCTTAGGGAGAGCTATGCAACAGAGAAAACGCGTTATTTCCATTTTGTTTGTAGTGTTATTGGCTGTTTTGCTTACCGGGTGCTACTCGCTGGAGCGTGAACAGGTGGCCTTGCAGGCTACGGTGAGCGCCATGCAGGACCAAATGAGTGGCACCGGGATGGGCGATCATGACATGGGCGATATGAGCAGCGACCCGGTCAGCCAGGCCGAAGTACCTGATGGCCCAGCCGATGTCTCCTACACCCTCACCACCGGCACGAGTGGGCACAACCTGGTGTTCATCGGCGTGGGCGGTGAGATCGATGGCGTCATCAACCCCACCTTGATCGCTGAGCCTGGCGACATTGTTGAGATCACCCTGGTGAACGCCGAAGCCGTGCAACACAATTTGCAGATCGACGAATTTGGGGTGGATACAGGCTTCCTCACCGCGCAGGGCGAGGAGCAGACAATCAAGTTCCTCGTGGATAGCGCAGGCAGCTTCACCTACTACTGCATTGTGCCTGGGCACCAGGCTGCAGGTATGCAGGGCACGCTGCAAGTAGGCAGCGGGGATGGCGCCAGCGCTGCCACCGTGGTCAAGCACCCGGCAGATATTCCCGCATCGGTGGGGGCGCGTGGCCCACAATTGGTGCAGGCCGAGCTGGTGGCGCAAGAAGTTGTCGGCCAACTGGCTGATGGCACCACCTATCCCTATTTCACGTTCAATGGCAGCGTGCCTGGCCCCTTCATCCGCGCCCGCGTGGGTGACACGGTAGAGGTTACGCTGCGCAATGAAACCGGGAGCGCCTTCGTGCACTCGGTGGACCTGCATTCCGCCACGGGCCCGGGCGGCGGCGGCGAAGTATCGCAGGTGCAGCCCGGTGAGACCAAGGTCTTCACCTTCACGGCGTTGCAACCCGGCATCTATGTGTACCACTGCGCCACGCCCAGCGTGCCGCATCACATTACCAGCGGCATGTTCGGGCTGATCCTTATCGAACCGGAGGGCGGCCTGCAGCCGGTGGACCGCGAGTTCTACGTGATGCAGAGCGAGATCTACACCATGGAACCGTTTGGCACGCCGGGTGAGCTGAGCTTCAGCCATGAGAAGATGGCGGATGAGGACCCAGAATACTTTGTATTCAACGGCGCGGTGGGCGCCCTGGGCCTGGCCAGCGAAGACTTCATGCTGAACGCCAACGTGGGCGAAACAGTGCGCATCTACATGGGCGTGGGCGGGCCGAACTTCACCTCCTCCTTCCATGTCATTGGTGAGATCTTTGACCGGGCGTATGCCTTCGGCTCGCTGACCGCGCCGCCGCTGACGGATGTGCAGACCATCAGCGTGCCGCCGGGTGGGGCGGTGATGGTTGAGTTCCGTGTGGATTACCCCGGGAACTATGTGCTGGTGGACCACGCCCTCAGCCGCTTGGAGCGTGGCCTGGTAGGCATGCTGCATGTGGAAGGTGAGGCCAACCCGAACATATTCAAAGAAGGGCCGGCCAACCCGTAAGGCAGGTTGAGTGAATCAAAAAAAACAGCGCAGAGAATCCTCTGCGCTGTTTTTTTTTTGGGAAGCTCATTTACTGCCTGGAGTGGCGAAACGAGATAGCCATTGAAATGAAGAACAGCAAAATGGCAATGCTATTGAGCATGCCTCCCCACCGACGGATGCTGGCGTCTTGCAGCAAATTGCCGATGATACGCATCACCAGGGAGGTATGCAGCAGTGCCAGCGGAGCGTAAAGCACCGGATGGTACACGGCTATGCGCGCCAGGATGGCGGGCAGGATGATCGGCCCGTGGGCAAAGACCATCGAGAGCACAAAGCCTACGAACAGGCCGTGCCAGTAAGCATCATAGATGAGGCCGGCCACCTGCGGCCCGTAGAGCAGGCCGAGGATGGCGCTGAAGGCCATCCACACATAGCCCAAACCCAGCGCGCAGGCGATGTAGCGCGGCAGGCCCTGGCTGCGCAGGGTCACGCGCACCACATCGTAGCGCACGAACCACAGACTGAGCGCCAGCAGGCCGATGTTGTACACTCGCGACCCGAGGGCAAAATCGAATGCCACCACAATGGCGCCTATAAGCACGGCACCGGTGGCGAGCAGGAAGGCGGACTGCGCGGCGCGGCTGGGGCGCAACAAGCGGCCGAGTTCCAGACGCTCGCCGGCGATGGTGAGCACCAAAAAGGCAGCCCACCAATACACAATCATTGAAAGCGGCAGGCCATAGACCCAGAGCAAGTTGCCCACCAGCCAGCTGGTGGCGCCCAGCGCCATGACGGTGGTGTAGTTGGCCGGGGCTTGGCGCACGATGAGCCAGCCGATGACGCTGAAGCTCAGGCTGGCCAACGTGATCAGCAGGCCACCGGGCAGCGAGTGGCCGGCTACCAGCAGCAGGCCACCCACGGCGCTCAGCACTGGGCCGAAGTACATCCAACGGCGGCCGAGGGCCACGGCGCGTTCCAGCGCGATGAGGGTGCCAAAGAAGCCGCAGATCATCAGCGGGCCGTGGGCAATGGGCAGCTGGCTGGGCAGGCTGGGCAGCGCCCAGCCGATGCGCGCCAGGCCGGCCAGCACGGCCAGCACCAGCAGGGCCACGCTGCTGACCAGGATGGGCAGGCGAAATTTGATATAGGGGGCGTTCATTGCCTGTAGTCTACTGCGCTTTAGCCGCCGGGCCTGAAAAATACTTTCAATTCTTTAAGCTTTGAGCATTGCATTTTGGCCTCAACCTAATAAAATACTCAAAATGTCGGTAGATGGAGACTGTCCTGTCCCAGCTGCTTTGGGGGAGATACTCCCGCGGGAGTTGCTCCCATGGGAGCGAAGTGGCGAAACTGTACGGGCGAAGTCGTGGCCACGGCTGCGGAACCCCAAGTACAGTTTTTTTGTTTAACAATGTTTAAGGAGAAAGAGAGAATGACATTGAATAAAAGCAAGAAAGTTGTATTGCTGTTGGCGCTGGTAGCCATGTTGGCTGCTTGTGGCGGCAGCGCAGCGGCCCCCAACACAAAGTTGGTGGTGCTGGAGTGGTCGGGCTATGAGGAACCCAGCTATTGGGAGCCATTTGCCCTGCAACACCCGGACATTGCTCCGGAATACAGCTTCTTTGGTGAAGACGCTGAGGCTTTTTCCAAGGCACAGAGCGGCTTCCAGTTTGATGTAGTGCACCCCTGTGGAAGCTGGTGGGGCTTGTACGTGGAGGCCGGCTTGGTGCAGCCTTTGGATGTATCGCGCCTCTCCAACTTTGATCAGCTCTTCCCTGAGCTGACCCAGCACGGTGTCTTTGACGGCCAGCAATACTTCATCCCGTGGGATTGGGCGTACGAATCCATCACCGTGCGCACCGACCTGGTGGACGAAGTGCCGACCTCGTGGGCTGACCTGTGGGACCCGCAGTACGCTGGCAAAGTGGCCATCTTTGACTCGGGTGAATCCACCTTCCTGACCGCGGCGTATGCACTGGGCTATGACCCGTACAACACCACGCCGGAGCAGCAAGAGGAAATCAAGCAGCACCTGATCGCGCTGAAGCCCAACCTGCTGACCTACTGGGTGGATTACACCGAGATCAACCAGCTGCTGGCCGCCGGTGATGTTGCCGTGGGCGCCAACACCTGGAACGATGCCTGGGCCACCCTGGCCGATGAAGGCTACGAGGTGGAGTATGTGAACCCGACCGAGGGCCGCATCAGCTATGCCTGTGGCTTCGGCATCGCTGCGGACTCCACCAATGTGGACCTGGCGTATGACTACATCAACGCCTTGATCGATGCGCAGTCCAACGCCAACATGGCCAATGACTTCTACTATGGCGCAGCCAACATGGAGTCGGTAGCCCTACTGGACCCGAACCTGGTTGAGATCTTCCAGTTTGATGACCCGTCTGTGCTGGCGAGCAGCAACTTCCAGCACCCGCTGACGCAAGCCCAGCGCGAGATGATGACGACGATCTGGAATGAAGTGAAGGCTGGTCAGTAGCTCGCCGCAGTTTTGCGAGTGACGTAATCACTGAGCAATTGGAGCAGGGCGGGTGTGGCATGTGCCATCGGCAATGCCATCCCGCCCTGTTCTCTGCTAAGGATTTGGAATGGAAAACAAGCGCCGACTTTTTACCCTGATCACACCGCCTTCGGTGTTTCTGTTGCTGTTCTTCATGGTGCCCTTGGTCATCATGGCGCTGTATGCGTTTAAGTCCAGCAGCTTCGGCCCGCTGTTTCCACTCTCGCTCAATGCGTTCAATAATTTTTTCTCGAACCCGTCTTATTTTGTTCTGCTGTTGAATTCCAGCCAGCTGGCGCTGCTTACTGCGGTGCTCTCGATCGTGCTGGCCTACCCTGTTTCGTATTATCTGGTCTTTTATACTGGCTCGCGCCGCGTGATCCTGCTCACCCTACTGATTTTGCCAGCATGGATCAGCTATCTGCTGCGCGTGCTGGCGTGGAAAGTGATCTTGGGGTCTGAGGGTCTGCTCAATCAAGTGTTGATGAGCCTGGGCCTGATCCAGGATGGTTCGCCGATCTTGCTGTACAGCCAGGCGGCCGTGCTCATCACGCTGGTATATGTGTGGATCCCGTTTGCGGCGCTGCCCATCTTCGCTGCCATGGAGCGCATTGACCCGCGCCTGCACGAAGCCGCAGCTGACCTTGGCGCCTCGCCCAGCGTGACCTTCTGGCGGGTTACCTTCCCGCTGACCATGCCGGGTGTGGCCTCGGCGTTCTTCTTTGTATTCATCCCCACACTGGGTGAGTGGGTCACCCCCACGCTGGTGGGTGGCGTGAGCGGCATCATGTACGGCAACCTGATCCAGGACCAGTTTGGGCGTGCGCTCAACTGGCCGCTGGGTGCGCTGATGAGCATGGTGCTGCTGGTGCTGGTGGGCATGTTCAGCTACGTCTTCAACCGCTTTATCCCGATTACTGAAGTGCCGGTGTCTTCCTAAGGCGCGCGTGGAAGGGACGAGGACACGCTGATGCGACAAACTGGCAAGTGGTTGGGCTTGGGCTATTACATATTGCTGCTCGTGTTTTTGCAGTTGCCTATCCTGCTATTAATTGCCTTCTCGTTCAATGATTCGGTGCTGCTGGTCTTCCCCCTCAAGGGATTTACGCTGCAGTGGTACCGAGAACTACTGCAAGCCACTGAGCTTATTAACGCGGCCAAGAACAGCTTGATCATCGGCCTGGTGTCCTCGGTGGCGGCTACGGTTCTGGGCAGCGCCGCAGCGATTGCGATTGCGCGCTACAACTTCCCGGGGCGCGAATTTTTTCTGAACATTGCTACGCTACCCTTGGTGATCCCGTATGTGGTGCTGGCGGTGGCCTTGTTGCTCATGTTCCAGGCGCTGAATGTGGAACTGAGCCTGACCACGATCATGATCGGACACACCATCATCAACATGCCCTATGTCATGCTGATCGTAGCGGCACGTCTGTCTGGCTTTGCCAACAACTTGGAAGAAGCGGCCATGGACCTGGGCGCCACGTACTGGGGCACGCTGATGCGTGTGACCCTGCCCATTTCCATGCCGGCGTTGGTGGCGGCGTTCTTGTCTTCGTTCACCATGTCATTCGACGAATTCTCGCTGTCGTTCTTTCTGGCGGGAACACAGAACACGCTGCCGGTGTACTTGTATTCGCAGTTACGCTTCCCCAGCCGCCTGCCGCTGGCGGTAACTACGGCCGCGGTGGTTATCATGGTGTCTGTGGTGATTTTGCTGTTCAGTGAATGGTTGCGGCGCATCGGGACGGGCAAGCCGTCCAGAGATTAGTGTGCGCCGCGTAGCATTGAGGACGGGAAAGCCGTCTAGGGATTGATATGCGCCGCGTAGCATTGAGGACGGGCAAGCCGTCCCGGGAGTAGTGCGCCGCAAGGATTGAGTGAGATACAGAATCGGGCCTGTGAGCCCATGTTTCTGAAGGAATAAGAATGAACGCGAAACCATTGGCAGTAGAACTCAAAAACGTAAGCAAAGTCTTCTCCGGCGCGGGGCGCGGAGAAGGGCTGATGCATGCCGTTAAGGGCGTGGATTTGGAGATCAAGCAAGGTGAATTCTTCACCATGCTTGGCCCCAGTGGTTGCGGCAAGACCACTACTTTGCGTATGATTGCCGGCTTTGAGTTCCCCACCAGTGGTGATATTTTCCTCAACGGCCAGCTCTCCAATGATGTGCCGCCGTACAAACGCCCGGTCAATACCGTGTTCCAAAGCTATGCGCTGTTCCCCCATCTCACGGTGGCGCAGAACGTGGGCTTTGGCTTGGCGGTCAAGCGTGTACCCAAGGGTGAGCGCGAAGTGCGCGTGCGCGAGGCGCTGGAGCTAGTGAAGCTGGGGCAGCTGGGGGAGCGCAAGCCCAATCAGCTTTCCGGCGGGCAGCAGCAACGTGTGGCGTTGGCGCGCGCGCTGGTGAACCGCCCGGCGGTGCTGCTGTTGGATGAGCCGCTGGGTGCGCTGGACCTCAAGCTGCGTGAGACGATGCAGCACGAGCTCAAGGATTTGCAGAAGCGCGTGGGCATCACCTTTATTTATGTAACGCATGACCAGGAAGAAGCGCTCACCATGAGCGACCGTATCGCCGTGATGAGCGAAGGCCGCGTGCAGCAGGTGGGGACGCCTGAGCAGATCTACAACTTCCCGGCCAATCACTTTGTGGCTGATTTTATTGGCGACACCAACTTCCTGGAAGGCAAGGTGGTATCGCTGCATGAGGATCGTACTGTGCTGAAAGTGGGGCGTGAGGATGTTACTGCGGCGCGGGCCAACTTCCCGCTGATGCCTGGTGACAAGGTCACCATGGTGATCCGCCCGGAGAAGCTGGCTGTGGCACGCGAGCTGGCGCCGGCCTTGGCGCCGGGCGCTGAAATGCCGCCGCCTGCGCCAACAAATCCGGCCAGACCGCAGCCGCCGCGCGTCAACGCGGTGATGAACGCCCGCGTGCTCGACTCCGTGTTCCTGGGTACGGACACACGCGTAGAGGTCTCGCTCAAGGGCGGCACGGAACTCACCGTGCTGGTGCGCAATATGGACGATGACGATGAATTCAAGAAAGGCGACAAGGTTGTGGTGACGTATGATGCGTCAGACTCGCGCTTGCTGCCGGCGGCGCAACTGGGCACGACCGAAGAAACCTATATTGGCACCGGGGAACCGGCCAGCGGCACGCCAACCCCGGCCGCAAAATAGACACGATGCAGAATAAAAAAGCCGCCCTACATGGGCGGCTTTTTTGTTAGATGATGGCTTTGACCTTGAGCCAGCGTTGTATGCATTTGGGCGGAAAGTAAGCGATGTAGATGAGCATCAATGCGGCGACACCGATGACGTGGAGGGTGGTGGGCCACCACGCAGTGGCATTCACGTTGATACCAGCCAGATACGCAGCGGGGATGAAAGAGGCCATGCCGAACAGGCAGAAGAAACTCAGCGGCACCAGCAGCGCACGAAACTTGGCGTTGCGCTCGGTTACTTTGAAGTACAACATGCCGAAGGAAGCCAGGATGGGTGGAACGCTGAGCAGGAGGAACAGCGGCACGCCGTAAACGAGGCCAAAGAAACCTTTGGTGCGTTTTGATACTGAATGATGGCTTCTCACTTGCCGAGCGACACCTCGAATCGGGCGGAAGACATAGAGTGAATTTAGCGGGGGCAGGCCGAAGCTACAGAAGCCGCCCAGCGGTGCGGTGTTGATGTCGGATGAGGGGGAGTGTTGGTTAACCCGTCACTGCGCTAACACGCAGATGTTTGCGTACCAGCGCGGGCGGATAATAGGCGGAGTAGATCAGCGCAAGGGCCACAATGCCGACCATGCGCTGGGTGAGCTGCCACCAGGGCAACTGGGTGGTGAGAATGTTAAATAGGTACAGCACGATGGGCATGATGTAAGGGAAACCAAAGAATAGGAAGATGCCCGTCGTGATCACCAGGGAACGATAGCGCGCGCTGCGCTCGGTGAGACTGAAATACAGGCGGAAGAAAGCAGCACTGGCCAGAATGGGCGGCAGGGCGAAGAGCAATAACAGGCCAACCGGATACAAGGGGCCAGGTGTGTGCGCGTATTCTATGAAGACTTGCCATGTGGAGAGGCTGGCACGCACGGGGACGAAGGCCACCACGGTGTAGACCAGGTACAGGCAGAAAACGATATAGAACCCGGCCACCCAGCGAGATGGGCGCCAATTGCCGGTGTAGACATACAGCAGATAACTCAATAAGCCCCACATGGCGCCGCCTACGGCAAAGGTGCCCAGCACGCTGAGGATGACAAACAGATACAGGCTGCTGACGCCCCACAGGCTGAGCAGCATGGAGAACGCCATCAGCGCGGAATTGAGCGCCATGCCATACCACCAGACGAGGAACGCATCCCAGGCGCGTTGATCTTTGGCGCTATCGTATCGCTTCGCTCTGAGGCGCAAACCAATAAAGAGGAACAGTACACTGGTGAACAGGTGCACCAGAATGGCGATTGTGGGTGAGGTCATATGTGTCGGGCGGTGCGTGCGGCTAGCGTATTGCTTGCTCTCTCGTGATTTGCGTTAGCGGCGGCAGACTTGGCCTTAAACTCGTTCTGCCCGATGGGCAAATCGGGCGTTTGGCTTTCTTGGATGCGCTAGCGCTTGGTTTCCCATCTTCTCACCCTATCAGGGATGATAGTTGAAATTCAAACTCCCTCCAATGACCTTGCATAATTGTTAGGTTGTTGTCCAACGGCTTGATAGTGCGTGGCAATATAGCTTGGCAATGGGGCGCTGTGCTATACCCAGCGGCGAAAGGGGGAAACATGGACACAGAGGCAGAAGTCTCCTTGCCAGCACAAGAGCCGGCGTCAGCAGGTGTGGGGACGAGTAAGAAGCAGCAACGCATTGCCGATATTGTGAAAGCCCAATTGCGAGAGGAACTGGTGGAGGTGCTGGAAACGCGCCTGGAGCAGTTGGCGGCTGAGCGCGGCAGCGCCAGCGAAGCTGACGCACCAGCCCAGCTGCAAGTGCTGGAGGCCTTGCAGCACGCGGGCCTGGAGCGCGCGCCCGGTGTGCAGCAGTTGTTGCAGCAGGCCCAGGGCGGTGAGCCGCAAGCCGAGCTCAGCGCCCTGGCAGACCTGGCCAGCCTGGCCCTGGCGCGCATGGCACAGGTGGGCCGGCCGGCGCCGCGTGCCAGCCGCGCCATCCCGCCGGGCGGGGCAGGTGCGGCTGCGCCCGATGCGCGCCGCGAGTATGCGCGGCGGCTGGCAGCGCTGCGCCCAGGGGACCTGGGCGCGCTGCTGGAGCTCAAGCGGGAGTTTAGGAAAAGGGGGCTGGAAGTTTACTAAATGAGTAGAGAATGGAGATTTGCTCGTTACTCGGCGTAGCTGACTGCTAATGGCTAACCGCTATCAGCTATGGCTTACAGCTAACTAGGGAGGATTGAATGGCAATTTACGATGGCATGAAAACAACCTATGCAGACAGCGCGGCGCAGGCACGCGTGATCAGTGATGTGGTACAGATGATCGACCCACGTGACACGCCGCTGTTGGCGCGCTTGGGTTTGGATAGCGCCCGCGAGAAGTTCAAAATTCGCATGAACGGCCACAAGGTTGAGCTGCTTGAAGATGAGCTTGACCCGCTGGTGACCGCCGCCAACAACGGCGAGACGATTGACGCATCTGACACCAGCTTTGTGGTGGCGGATGCCTCGGTGTTTCAAGATGGGCATGTCCTCCTGATCGATGAGGAGTACATGGTGGTCAAGAGTGTGGACCTGGGCACCAACACCGTCACCGTGTACAGCCGCGCCTACGGCGGCACGAATGCCACTCATGCCGCTACCGCGCCGATCCAGATCACGGCAATGGCTCGCCTCGAAGGCGATGATGCCGATTACGGCCCGCTGATGGCGCTCAACGTGCCGTTCAACTACACCAGCATCTTTCAGAAGGCGGTGCAGGTGAGCGGTACGCAGCAGGCGATCAGCCAGCACGGCATCGAGGATGAGTTCCAGTACCAGGCCAACAAGGCCGTGCCGCACTTGCTGCGCCTGGTGGAAGGCGCCGCCTTCCACGGCGTACGTGCGGCTGGTTCGGCCAGCACGCCGCGCTCAATGGGCGGGCTGGGCAGCTTCATCACCAACAACAGCGTGGATGCCGGCGGTGCTATCGCCAAAGCCGACGTGGACGGGCTGATGGAAGAGATTGTGATGGATGGCGGCAACCCGGATCTGCTGGTGATGAACCCGCGCGTAGCCAACGACTTGCGCAGCCTGCTGGACAACAGCACCTTTGTGCGCGTGGGCCAGGGCGAGAACAAGCTGGGCCTGGATGCGGTGGAGCGCGTGGTGACGCAGTATGGCGAGCTGGAGCTGGTGATGGACCGCTGGTGCCCGGTGCACACCGCCTACGTTCTGGAGAGCGGCAAGGTGGGCTTCTACACGCTGCGCGGTTTCGAGGCCAAGGAGCTGGCGCGCTCGGGCGACAGCTTGAAGGGCGAGGTGGTGGGCGAGCTCAGCCTGCTGGTAGCCAACAACAAAGCGCATGGCAAGATCACGGGCATCACGACATAGTGAAGAGTGAGCGGTGAGAAGCGAGCAGTGATGCGTTTAGCGGCACAGGGATTTGGCACACCCGCGTGCGTCTGATAAACAGCATTGCGCATGCTTCTTGCGACTGGCCCAGGCGAGGGGGAGCCTGGGCCTTTTCATTAGCTTGTGGCTACTTTGTTTATGTGTTTGCTTGACATCCGCCCCAAAATCCGCACAACCTGCAGCCTGCGTGCTATGAATGCCGCAGGCTGCGTTGTTTAACGGCGCAGCATTATCAAGGGGGGTGTATGTCGTACACGTTGAGTGAGTTGCTTCAAGACGCCTATATGGAATTGGGCCAGTTGCGCCGCGGCCAGGCCAGCGGCGGCAGCGCTGGCACGCTGGTGGATGCGGCCGAACTGGCTGGCCAGCGCGAGGATGACTGGAAGGGCGGCACCGTCTTCCTGGCGGCGGGCGGGGCGCCGCCGGCGGGTGAATTCGCCCGCGTGGCGGGCTTCGCCGCCAGCAGCGGCACGCTGACGCTGGCGGCCAGCTTCAGCGAGCCCATGGAGGCGGGCATGGCCTACGCGCTGGCCTCGGCGCAATACCCGCTGGCGACGATGATCGAGCTGGCCAACAGCGCCCTGCGCGGCCTGGGTGCGGTGCCCCAGGTGGATGAAGACGTGCTGCCCTCCAGCAACAATACGCTGGCCTGGGCGCGCCGCCGCCCACTGCGCATCGATTATCTTGCCGTGCCGGGGTCAGCGCAGGCGACCCGTGGCGTACCCTGCACGATTGGGATTTTGTCCCGGCTGCGCCTGGCTCGCCCGGCATGGTGCTGTTTGCCGACCCGCTACCTGCGGGGCGGCCGCTGCGCGTGTGGTACCTGGCGGCCCACCCGCGCCTGGCGACGCACGATGATGTGCTGGCCGAAGCCATTGCGCCCGAGTTGGCCGTGGCGGCCGTGGCCGAGCGCGCCTTGCGCTGGCAGTGTGCCCGCCGTGGCGGTGATAGCAAGTTGGGCCTTCTTTGGCAAGAGGCCGCCGAGGAGTTGCAGGCCGCTCGCCGTCGCTTCCCCATCTGGAGGCCGCAACGCGCCGCTCGCCTGCTGCATCTGCGGGGGCAGGCGTGAGTGTGCGCGTGTATGCTGGCGCCAGTGCTGCAAGCCATGAGCTCAGCCTGAGTGATGGTGTGCTCACCTGGGGCTTACGTCTGGAGGGTGGGGCGGCGGGCATCAAGGAAAGTGTGCTCACGCCCTCCGGCTTGCGCCTGAATTGGGTCAGCGGCTTTGGCGCCTGGGAGCCTGGCCTGGCGCAGATCGAGCAGCGTGACTGGAGCGGCGGCCGCGGCGCGGCGCGCTTCAGCACGCAGGCCGCCCGCCGCTTCTATGACAGCCAGGAGGCGTGGACGCTGACGCCGGGCCGCGTACACGCCACGCCGCAGTGGCGCTATGCCAGCGGGCTGCGCAACGCCGCCCAGCGCCTGCCGGGCGATGTGCGCTGGCAGTCGCTCATCGGGGCGCAACGCAGCCTGGCGGCTGCTTTTACGCTGGGCGCTGAGGGGCTGGCCGCCAAGCAGGCGCGCGTGTGGCTGCGCCGGGTTGGGTCGCCGGGCGAGCTGACCCTGCAACTGCACGCCGATGCGGCCGGGCAGTCGGGCGCGGTGCTGCCAGGAGCAACGCATGCCATCACGCAGGCGGATGTGGGCGATGTGGTCAGCCAGTTGCGCAGCTTTGATGTCTCTGGCTACAGCACGCCGCTCAGCGCGGGCAGCTATCACCTTTCGCTGCGCGGCGCAGCGGCAGACAATGCCAGCAATCACTGGGAGATTGGCGTGCAACGCCGCGCCAGTGGCGGCCATAGCTCAGTGGATGGCAGCACGTGGAGCGCTACCGAGTTCTGCGCCTACTACCGCGTGCAGGATGCTGAGCAGGCGCGTAACTTCGTGTTCTTTGAGCTGCAGGGTGTGCTCTACGCCGCTGACCAACGCGCCGATGCCACACCATCGCATCTCTACCTCAACGGTGAGCGCGGTGTGGCCACCAGCGGCGCGGCTGCCGCGCTCACGGACACCAACAAGAACTGGCCCGTCGATCACTGGGCCGGCGCGTGGGTACGCATTTTGGCGGGCAAAGGCGCGGGGCAATCGCGCCACATCACCGCCAACAGCGTCAGTACGCTCAACGTGGCCGATTGGGATGTCGCGCCAGACGCCACCTCTGAATACGCCATTTGCGCTACGCCGCACTGGCGTGATATTTCGCCAAGCTCTGGCGATCTCATTGACGGCATCGTCAGCGATGTGGCCGTACTCAACGGGCAGGCGCTGCTGGCGCAGGGCAACAGCGTGCCGATCTTGCGCGTGCGCTTCAACCCGGCCGCCTCGCCGCCCAAGCATGAGTTTGATGATGATGGCAGCAACACGGCAGACCTGCTGCATGTCTTCCAGCACGCTGAGCTCGGCCCGCAGGTGTGGCGCGGCTTCAGCGCCAGCGCCGAGATCTCACGCGCCGCGCCCACGGCGTGGCTCACCGCGCTCGCTTTTGGCTCGGCCATCAAGCTGGGGGCGGATGGCCAGCCGCTGCACAAGCTGCTGGACTACAACGGCCAGCTGTGGGCGCTCAAAGCCAACAGCGTATGGGTGCTCGAGCGCAGCGAGCATGTCTCGCGCCACAACCTGGGGCTGGAAGCTGTTCCGCAGGGGATGAGTGGTATCGCCGCGCGAGTCTGGGAGGACAAGCTGTGGCTCGGCTGGGGCAGCCGAGTGCTGGTCACTGGCGCCAGCGGCCTGGCCGATGTTGGCCCGGGCCGCGGCGAGGGCTTGCCCGCCGGCCGCGGCGGCCGCGTGGCCGCCCTCGCGCCGCTGGGTGTGGGCCGCATGGCCGCCGCCATCGATGCCGGGCCGGGACACTCCAGCGTGCTGGTCTCCGACGGCGATGCCTGGCATGAGTTGCTGCGCGCCCCGCAGCCCGGCCTACGCATCAGCGGCCTGCATTGGCAGGCCTGCCCGGGCACGGCACCGCGGCTTTGGATCGCCATGGGCGGCGAGCTGGCCTATCTTGACCTGCCTGCCAGCGGCGACAATCCGCTGGGCGATGCCAGCCTGCGCTATCAGCATGAAGGCGTAATCGTTGGCAGCACGATAGATATGGAGGCGACGCTGCTGCCCAAGTTCCTCACGCAGCTCAGCCTGGTCAGCCGCAATCTGGGCGAGGGCGCCCAGGTGGAGTTGGACTATCAAGTGGATGGTGAGATCGGCGGCCCGCGCTGGCGCCAGGCAGGTGGTTTCTACTCCTCGCCGGTGGACACCCTGGCGTTGAACACCGGCCAGATCTTCGCCTTTCGCCCACGGCTGCGTTTGCTCAGCCAACGTGCCGATACCCCAGCCACCGTCGAATCAACCCTGCTGGAAGGCTTTGCGCGCACGCCGCAAAAATACCAATGGGAGCTGCGTATACGCCTGGGCGAGTTGCAGTTGGATGGCAGCGGCAACCTGGCCCCTAAGCCAGCGGCTTTCCTGGCCTGGCTGCGCGGCGCAGCCCGCAGCGCCGCGCGCATTCATATGCGCTCGGTGTGGGCTGCGCTGGATGACACCTACGTCATCGTCGAGGCGCCGAGCCTGCAGCGTGAGCTGGAAAGCGAAGGCGGCGTGGCCGTGATCAAGGTGCGGGAAGGGTGAACCGAGTAAAGGATGGGGAATAGTAATTAGAGATTGGTAATTGGAGATTCGTTAGTAGCTGTTGGGTTTCGCTGAACGCTAATGGCTAATAGCTTAGGAGGTCTTGTATGTACAGCTTCATTTACAACGCTGGCAAGCTGGCGCTGCTCAAAGGGCAAGTGCAGCCGCTGGCCGATACACTGCGTGCCGCACTGGTGACGGATGCCTATGTGGCTGATAAAGACGCGCACCAGTTCTATGCAGACATCAGCCATGAGGTGACTGGCACTGGCTACACCGCTGGCGGCAAGGCGCTCACCACGGTCTCGCTAACGCAAGACAACGCCAATGACCGTGCCGCCTTGCTTGCCGATAACGTGGTGTGGCCGGTGGGGGCGTTTACTGCCCGCGCTGCCGTGCTCTACAAAGACAGCGGCAGCCCGTCCACAAGCCCGCTGCTGGCCTACATGAACTTTGGCGGTGATCACACCGTGAGCGGCGAAGACTTCAACCTGGAATGGAGCCCAGAGGGCGTGATCTATCTGGGGGAGTAGTAAAAGTGAGCCGTGAGGAAGTGAACAGTGAACGGGTATGGCGGTAGTAAGTCTAGGACAATCTCCTGCTCACTCTCCACTATTTGCTCATCACTTTTTTCGAGGGAGGGATATGACAACGTGGATCGATGGATTTTTGGAACAGAATGAAGAGCTGGCCGGGCGCGAGGTGGCACGCAGCACGCACGCCACTCACTTTGAGCTGGGCGGCGGTGTGCGCCGCGCAGTCATCACCGCCGCGCCGCAGCACTTCCGCAGCGCGCAGGGCTGGCAGGCCTATGACCTCGGCTTGCGCCAGGATGCCGCGGCGCGCTGGGGCGCGCCCGGCGCCGCGGTGCGCCTGGCGCCGGACGGCACGCTGAGTTTCAGTGAAGGCAGCGCCTACCAGCAGCGCACGCGCAGTGTCGGCGTGCTGGCCGATGGCGAATACACCCCGCTGGCACAGCTGCCCGATGGCCGTGCCGTGGGCAGCAGCCTGCGCCGTGAGACTGGCGTCTTTTGCCATGAGCTCACCCTGACCGAGCACGGGGTGAAAGAGTCTTTGATACTCTCCGCTGCGCCAGATGGTGTGGAGAGAAGCGGCTATCTGGTGTACGAAACGGTGCACCGCGGCAATGCTCAGGGCTTGCTGTTCTCGCCCGGCAGCGCTGTGGATGCCGAAGGGCGGTTTTTTGCCGTGCACCACTTCTCTGTAGAGGGTACAGAGTTCACCGGGCTGGCGATGGAGGATGTAGCGCGCGCCAGCTTCCCGCTGGTGATCGACCCTTCCGTCTTCTTTGGCGCGGTCAGTGATGGCAACATTGCCGGCTATGCCACCAACTACTATGTGGCGCGCAGCACCTCGGTTTCGTATGATGTCGGCACGGCGGATATGTACATTGGCCAGGCGTACGAGTCTGCCATTCCGCGCTACTACGCTTTTCGCTCATTGCTCAAGTTCTCGCTGGCTTCATTGAATCTGCTGGCTGAGATATACGCTGCCAATTTGCATCTGGCCTGCATGGGGGATTCTTCAGCACTGGCCGATTTCGATCTGCAGATTGTCAAACAAAACTGGGCGCCGCAGGATCCATTGAGCAATGGCAACCGCGAGGCGGCCTATGACGGGTGTCTGGCTGGCGCGGCGGATGCTGTGTGGCGCAACACCAGTGGCCTGAGCACTGGCGTGCTGTTGCCCAGCCCTCCGCTGGATATCAGTTGGCTGGCGCCCGGCGCCACAGCGTACTACAGCCTGCGCAGCAGCCGTGATGCCGCGGGCAACCTGCCGCCCGCTAATGGCAATGAGTATGTGCGCCTGGCCTCAGGGCTGCATGGCACGCTGGCCATGCGCCCGGCGCTGGTAGTGGATTACTTCGCCGTGCCCAGCGCCACCGGCACGCTGGTGCAGCCCAGCCCGCGCGTGCGTTTGCAGGACGCGCGCATCAAGCTGCGCGCCCGCCGCCGCAAGACGCTGTTGGCCGCTGAACGGATCACAGGAGGGTGAGATGGCAGACAAAAGTGTGTGGCTGATCGATAGCCCGGTCAGCATGGTGGCCGGCGAGCAGATTGCCTACAGCGTGGATTGGCAGGGCGCCACCAGCGTGAGCACCGCGCAAGCCACGGTGTATCGCAACGGCGCGGATATCACCAGTGAGGCGATGGATGCGGGCGATGCGCACATCATCACCGGCAGCGTGCTGACGCTTAAAAAGCTGCGCGCCCTCGATGTAGATGGGGGCGCGAGCTATGTAGTGATGATTGCTGCGGTGGTGGATGGCAACCACGAGCGGCGTAAGCTGCGGGTGCAGGTGGTTTCGCCGAGTGCGGAAAGTTAGCTGTCCTTCACCTGCTTGTAGCGCAGGTAGGCCATAGCGAGCGCCCAGGCGATTAGCCCGGCCATCACGCCCGGCACAATGTCGCCGCGCAACAGGCCCAGGGTGACGCCAATGCCTAAGCCAAACCACACTGGGTTGATGCGAGATGAAGGAGTGTCTGCCATGGCTTACTTGTTGCTGCCAGACATGGCTGCGCCGGAGCCAGCGCCGATCGCTACGCCAAGCGCGATACCCAGCGCCAGGTTGTCGAGCGCCAGACCCAGGGCTACGCCGAGGGCAATGCCAACACCCATGCCAATGCCCAAGGAGCGGCCGCTGGCCTCCTGCTTGGCGGGTTTGCTGCTGGCGGGCTTGGTGCTCTTGGAAGCCGCCTTGGTGGCGGGTTTCTTTGCTACGGTCTTCTTTGCTGCAGTCTTCTTTGCGGTTTTCTTGGTAGCCATTTCTCAATCTCCTTAGCGGGATTGTAGTGCAGATTTTGTGGAGGTGTTACGCATGGACTTGGCAATCTTGTTCGAGGCCATCAACGCCCTTGGGGTGATTGGTTTGCTGGCCTTTATGGTGATGGCTTTTTATCGAGGGGATGTTGTGGCGCGCAGTGTGCTTGACCGCATTCTAAACCTGTACGAGCAGCAAATGGGCGAGTTGAGCGAACGTATCCTGGCGCGCCTCGAGGAGGTGATAAGGAGGGGATAAAGAGTGCCTGATGTGGTCTTCTATCTAAAAGGGGGGAATGAAATGGAACAGACTTTGTATTGGTTGGTGGGTGCGCTGGGCGTGCCCTTGGTGAACTGGCTCAAGCAGCGTTGGGGCACCCAAGGCCGCGCCGCTATGTGGCTGACCACGGCCGTGGCCGCCGTATTGGGCGTGGCCGCCAGCCTGCTCAGCCAGCAGATTGGCGCTGGCAGCCTGGAGCCGCAAGAGTTGCTGGCCGCCTTCGGCCAGGTGCTGGCCGCGGCTACCTTGGCGTACAAGCTGCTCACTGACTGAAACACACTATGGGAGCAGGCGGCTGCAGACGCCTGCTCCCAGCGGCGCGCTTTATGCAATAATCTCTGTATGGACTTTGCCATCATTGATCTCTCAACCTTGCCTGCCGCTGCTCGCCAGCAGGTGGCCCAGATCCTGGTGGATGCGTTCGCCAAAGATTGGCCCAGCGCCTGGCCAAGCCTGGCAGAGGCCGAAGCTGAGCTGGCCGATTTCAACGAGGAGACTCTGTGCCGCGTAGCTGTGCGTGGCGAGCAGGTGCTGGGTTGGGTGGGCGCCATCCCAGAATACGATGGCAACGTGTGGGAGCTGCATCCGCTGGCGATTGCGCCGGCGCACCAGCGCCAGGGCATTGGCCGTGCGCTGGTAGCCGACATTGAGGCGCAGGTGCGCGCCCGCGGCGGCCTGGTGATGATGCTGGGCTCAGATGATGAGAGCTACATCACTTCGCTCGGCGGGCAAGACCTGTTTCCTGACCCACTCAGCAAGCTGGCTGCCATCGAGGACCGTGGCGGCCACCCGTTCGTCTTCTACCGCAAACTCGGCTACAGCCTCATCGGCGTAGTGCCGGATGCGAATGGCCCCGGCAAGCCAGACATCTTGATGGCCAAGCGGCTGGCGCCATGACGCGCGAGGAGTTGTATGCCTCTGCCCAGGTTGCTCTGGCCGCTCACGGTTACCAGCCCAGCCAAACAGCGACAGAGTTGGACGTTGAATATCAAGGTGATGCTGGCGCACTCGCTGTGGTGTTGCTCGCAGCCCAGCCGGATGCCTTTGCGCACTTGCGCGCCTTCGAAGACGGCATGCACCGCCTGCTGGCCGCCCGCCAGCAGCAGCCCAGCGGCCTGCTGGCGCTAGTGCTGGATATGTATGGCGCGGCGCAACCTGATATGCCCTCGTATCGGCGCGCCCTCAGCAAGTATCGCAGCTCCGTAGTGTTTGAGGATGCAGGCATTGGCCTGCTGCTACTGGGTCACCCGCAGCACGCCAGCCGCTGGCTGCCACCTGCAGAGGTCAGCCCGTTCTTGCGCCAGCTGGATCGCTGGCTGCTAGCAGGACCTTAACCTGCTGGCAAGCTAACTCGCCAGCCAATCTTTGAGCTGCTTGGCTGTCCAGGTGTTGATGACATCTT
This sequence comes from Anaerolineales bacterium, assembly GCA_035446285.1. Lineage (GTDB taxonomy): Bacteria > Chloroflexota > Anaerolineae > Anaerolineales > UBA11579 > JAMCZK01. The sequence continues at coordinate 60,375 of DAOMSJ010000002.1, read as the reverse complement.
TGGGGGTCACCCAGCCGCGGCGCGCCGTGGCCACACCGTAAAACAGGAAATCCATATGGTCTGAGTGGTGCGCGTCCGTGTTGATGGACAGCTTGATGCCCATCTCGATGGCGCGGCGCGCTTGCACATCGTCCAGGTCCAGGCGGGCCGGGTTGGCGTTGATCTCCAACGCCGTGTCGGTTTCGGCGGCGGCTTTGAGCACCGCGTCCATATCCAGGTCAGCACCCTCGCGGTCGGGCAGCTTGCGATTGGTGGGGTGGCCGATGATGTCCACGTGCGGATGGTGGATGGCGGCCAGCATACGCTCGGTGATCTGGGCGCGTGGCTGGCGCATGCTCTGGTGGATCGAGGCCACCACAATATCCAGCGAGGCGAGCACCTCATCGGGCAGGTCCAGCGTGCCGTCGGCGCGCACTTCAACTTCCACGCCATGCAGCAGGGTCAACTGGTCGCCCAGCGCCTTGCGCACCTGTTCGATCTCTTTGCGCTGCTCCAGCACCTTCTCTGGTGTGAGCCCGTTGAGGATGCCGATGGCGGCCGAATGATCGGTAACGGCCAGCACCTTGTAGCCGTGGGCGATGGCGGCTTCCGCCATCTCACGAATGCTGAGCTGGCCGTCGCTCCAAGTGGTGTGGCTGTGCAGCTCGGCTTTGATCTGCTTGACCTCGATCAGCTTGGGCAGCTTCTTTTGCAGCGCCAGTTGGATCTCGCCGCGGTCTTCACGAATTTCGGGCGGCACCCAGTCCATGCCCAGCAACTGGTAGACCTCTTCCTCGGTGGCGCACAGGATCTCGCTCTCGTCTTCTTTGAGGAAGGATTGGTCAGACAGCGAGAGGCCGAGGTCGAGCGCCATCTCGCGCAGGCGCACGTTGTGCTCCTTGGAGCCGGTGGCGTATTGCAGCGCCGTGCCGAAGCGTGCTGGCGCATGCACCCAAATTTGGCCACGCATCCCGTTATGGAACTCCACCCCGGATTTGACCGTGCCGCTGCCAGTGACGCGCGCTACATTGGGCGCCTCAGTAAAAGCTTTGATGACCTGCTCGGGGTCGGTAGAGGAGACCAGAATATCAATATCGCCAATGCTGGCGCGCATGCGGCGCAGGCTGCCGGCCACCTCGGCGCGCTTCACGCCCTTGACCTTGCGCAGGCTCTCGAGCAGCTCCTGGGCGAAGGGCCACACCGTGCCCAGCGGCAGGCGGCCGCTGCGGCGACCCAGCGCCTCGATGCCGGTGAGGATCTTGGCCTCAGACTTGGCACCCATGCCGGGCAGGTCACGCAGTTTGCCCTCTAGCGCCGCAGCCTTGAGCTCGTCGATGCTCTTGATGCCCAGCTCTTTGTAGAACATGGCAATTTTCTTAGGGCCAAGGTCAGGAATGCTCAGCAGGCTGGCTAGCTCTTCGGGCACTTCCTTCTTGAGTTTCTCGAGGAAGCTCATCTGGCCGGTGCTGAGCAGCTCATCAATCTTCTCGGCGATGGCCTTGCCAACCCCGGGAATCTCCAAAAGTCCCTTCTGGCCGCCTTCCTGCCAGATCACATTGACATCCCGGCCTAAATTGGTGAGGTTTTCAGAGGCTTTGCGGTAGGCGAGGGTCTTGTAGACCACCTCGCCCTTGATCTCGAGCAGATGGGCAATCAGTAAAAAGGTATCGGCCAGCTCTTTATTGGTCATTCAGGCATTATACGCCCAGGCGGTATGCGCCGTGTTATAATCTCTGCGCTTCCGGCTGTATTTGTATGGCGTTCGCAAGAACGCCGTGTTTATGTGAGCAGGCGGCAGTCCACAATGGAAAGGTGGTGTTAAGTTTGCCCAAGGTCGTTCTAAGGCCCGGCGAGTCGCAAGGTTCCCTGCTGAAGCGCTTTCGTAAGAAAGTGGCCCGCAGCAAGGTGCTGAGCACGGTGCGCCGCAAGCGCTGGTTCATTTCACCCAATGAGCAGCGCCGCATGGAAAAGCAAAAAGCAATCCGCAAAGCGCAGCGCCGGCTCTCTGGCTGGAAGCCCAAGCCAAGGCCTACCTCTTCCGGTTCTGCCTAGACTTAACCATAAAAGCGACCCTGTGAGGGGTCGCTTTTTGTATCTTTACCATCTGCCGCCCCGCGCAGTATCATCTGGGGCACATGATTTGCACTAAAGCAAGGAGAGCTATGTACAAGCGCATTGCTGTTTTCGCCCTGGCGGCCCTCATAGTGGCTGGTTGTGGCGCCGCCCCCGACGGCGGGTACCCTGGTCAGTATCAGGCCAATCAGGACGCGCAGATCTTTAGCCTGAGTCTGGATGGCAATGGCAACGCCAACTGGTCACAGGTGGCTGAGAATGCCCAGCCAAATGGCGCGCTGCAAGGCACCTGGATCGGCAGCGATGACACGCTGGAAGTGAAGCTGGACAACCGCATTCTCAACTTTGCCCGTGAAGAGGATGACTCGCTGGTGCTGGTGGATGACCGTGGCGGCGATAGCCCGGCCGGCCTGGCGCTGCAGCCTATCAGCCAGCTGCTGGGCACGCGCTGGGTGTGGCTGCAGACCGTAGCCAACGGCCAGACCACGCAGCCCAGCACGGCGGATGCATTCGTGCTCACTTTTGACCGCTCTGGCAATGTCAGCGTGGAAACTGATTGCAATGGGGGCGGTGGCGGCTTTGTGGTTGGCCCGCAACGCCAGCTCAGCTTCCCCATGCTGATCACCACGATGATGTTCTGTGAAGGCTCCAGCGACGGCGACTTCTACGCCCAGCTTGGCTTGGTGGAGAGCTACAGCCTCACCGCTGACGGCGTGCTGGAGCTGCACCTGGGCGGCGATGGCGGCACAATGGAATTCTCGCCCGAAGCGTAGCTTCGGCCTTCCGGTCAACGATGCTAGAACTACGCCCCAATTGCGAATGCTGCAATACCGACCTGCCGCCCGACGCGCAGGCGTATATTTGCTCCTTTGAATGCACCTTCTGTGCGGCCTGCGCGCATGACAAGCTGAAGTTGGTGTGCCCCAACTGCGGCGGCGGTTTGGTGACGCGCCCGGTGCGGCCAGCCAACAAGCTGGCAAACAATCCTGCGTCCACACAGCGCGTCTACAAGCCCGCAGGCTGCGCTGCCGAAGCTAGCTAACCTCTATTTCTCTTTTTCATATACCGATCCGGAGTCACCGTGGGTAACACGCTGCTGTACATCATTCCTGTTTTGATCTGGGGCTCTACCTGGCTGGCAATCAAGTTTCAGTTGGGCGTAGTGGCGCCAGAGCTCTCGGTAGCGTATCGCTTCCTGCTGGGCGCGCTGATCCTGTTCGCCTACAGCAAGTGGCGCGGGCTGAACTTGCGCTTCAGCCGCAGCCAGCACGCCTTCATGGCGTTGCAGGGTCTGCTGCTCTTCTCGCTCAACTATGTCATGGTGTACTTCTCTGAAGTGTATGTCACCAGCGGCCTGGTAGCGGTGCTGTTCTCGGCCCTCATCGTTTTCAATGTGCTCTTCGGCGCGCTGTTCCTGCGCACCGCCGTCAGCGGCCGCATTTTGCTGGGCGCCTTTGTGGGCGTGTTCGGTGTGGCGCTCATCTTCTGGCCCGAGGTGGCCGGCCTGCAAATGCAAGGCACGCGCCTGCTGGGGATTACGCTGGGCATGCTGGCAGCACTCTCCGCCTCGCTGGGCAACATCGTCTCGGCGCGCAACCAGCGCGCCCAACTGCCGGTGATGCAGACCAACGCCTATGGCATGCTGTATGGCTCGTTGGCTACGCTGGCCTTTGCCGTGCTACGCGGCACCGAATTCACCTTTGACCCCTCTTTGAGTTATGTTGGCTCGCTGCTGTATCTGGCCTTGTTCGGCTCAGTCATCGCTTTCGGCAGTTACCTGACCCTGCTCGGCCGCATTGGCGCAGACCGTGCCGCCTACGTCAACGTGCTTGTGCCGATGATTGCTTTGGCACTCTCGGTACTTTTCGAGGGCTTGCAACTGGGCTGGTTTGAATTTGCCGGGGTGGCATTGGTGCTGCTGGGCAACGTCATTGTGGTCAATAGGCGCCAGCGCACAGCGAGTGCCTAACCGGGCACTTTTGTACTAGGAAAATGGGCGCATGACGCAAAAACCTGTGCTTGTCTTAGGCTGTGGTGTGTCTGGCCTGAGCAGCGGCATCCTGTTGCTGCAGGCCGGGCATGCCGTGACCATCTGGGCGCGTGAGCTGCCGCCGCACACCACCTCCAACCAGGCCGCCGCGCTGTGGTTTCCGTACCTGGCGCAGCCCATGGAGCGGGTTGGCCCGTGGGCCAGCCGCACGCTGGCCTACTTCAAGCAGCACCTGCTGCCAGACCCGGCCAGCGGCTGCCGCCCGACCCGGGTGCAAGACCTGTACGCAGAGTCAGTGGAGACGCCCTGGTGGGCGGGAGCGGTGGCGAGCTACCGGCGATTGGCGGCGGCCGAGCTGCCCGTGGGATATGTGGATGGCTTCGAGACCGAGTCGATCGTCATCGATACCAGCGTGTACATGGATTACCTGGTGGCCTGGTTCGTGCGCTTGGGTGGGCAGATCGTACAGCGCGAGGTGAGCAGCATCGAGGAAGCCGCCACCGAAAGCAGCCTCATCGTCAATTGCACCGGCCTGGGCTCGCGCGACTTGCTTGGCGATGAGAGCTTGCACCCCGTGCGCGGCCAGGTGGTGAAAGTGCGTCCGAACGGGGTGGTGCACAGCATCCTGGATGACGAAGGGCCGAACGGGCTCGGTTACATCATCCCGCGCAGCGCCGATGTGGTGCTGGGCGGCACGGCCCAGGCGGGTGACTGGGATACCAGTGTGCGCGCCGCAGACCAGGCAGAGATCTTGCGCAAAGCTGCCAGCCTGCACCCTGCTTTCACGGAGGTTGAGATCGTCTCCACCGGTGTGGGCTTGCGCCCCGTGCGGCATGAGGTGCGCCTAGAGGCGGAGCGCATCGGCGAGGCGATCGTCGTGCACAACTACGGCCACGGCGGGGCAGGCTTTACGCTGAGCTGGGGCTGCGCGGAGGAGGTGATGCAAAGGATGAGGGCGGAAGCATGAAGGATGAAAGGCAAGGATGGGGGGCGGAGGGAGGAGAAACAATGATGTGGGAGGAGGGATGAATACAGATAAACCCAGACAGGATTTAAGAAAACGGACGAGAGTCTTTGCGATTCAAATTGTTCGTCTTTATTCCAGTCTTCCTAAGAGCACGGAAGCACAAGTGCTCGGCAAGCAACTGCTCAGAGCGGGAACCTCTGTTGGTGCACAGTATGCGGAGGCCCAACGCGCAAAATCGAACAAAGATTTTGTAACAAAAATTGAAGGTTCACTTCAAGAGCTGGAAGAAGTTTTGTATTGGCTTGATCTGCTAATCGAGATTAATCCAAGCAGCTCAGAAACACTTGCGGCTATCCAAAAGGAAACGAATGAGCTGTTGGCCATCTTCGTTACCATCGTGAAACGAGTTAAGTCTCGCTAGCTTAAACCAGAGACGGAAGGAGTACTCCTTCCGTCTCTGGTTAGTGTGAGGACGCAAGGATTTTCATCCTTCCGCCTTTATCCTTCATCCTTTTGAAATCGGTCCTGCGCCCTTGATGGCCGCGCTCGCTGAGCCCTCGAAGCGCTTGAAGTTCTTGTGGAACTCCGCCGCCAGCTTGGCGGCCTGCGTGTCGTAGGCAGCCTTATCGGCCCAGGTGTCACGCGGGTTCAGCACCTCGCTGGGGACGTCCGGCGCGCTGGTGGGGATGGCCAGGCCAAAGATCGGGTCGGTCTGGGTGACGACACCATCCAAGCGGCCTTCGACGGCGGCGTGCACCATGGCGCGCGTGTAGCCGATCTTCATGCGCTTGCCCACACCGTAGGGGCCGCCGGTCCAACCGGTGTTGACCAGCCAGGCCTGCGTGTTGTGCTCGGCCATCTTCTTGGCGAGCATCTCGGCGTAGACCGTGGGGTCCCACACCATGAACACCTCGCCGAAGCAGGCCGAGAAGGTGGCCTGCGGCTCGGTGACGCCGCGCTCGGTGCCGGCCAGCTTGGCGGTGTAGCCGGAGAGGAAATAGTACATGGCCTGCTCGGGCGTCAGCCTGGAGATTGGCGGCAGCACGCCCCACGCATCCGCGCTCAGGAACACGATGTGGTTGGGGTGGCCGGCGATGCCGTCGGGGTCTGTATTGGAGTTGAAGTTGAGGGGGTATGCAGAGCGGGTGTTCTCGGTGATCTCGTCGCTGTCCAGATTGAGCGTGCGGTCCGGATTAAGCACCACATTCTCCAGCACGGTGCCATAGCGGTGCGAGGCGGCCCAGATATCCGGCTCGGCGTCCTGCGAGAGCTTGATGACCTTGGCGTAGCAGCCGCCCTCAAGATTGAAAACGCCGTTCTCGCTCCAGCCGTGCTCATCGTCACCGATGAGGGCGCGTGACGGGTCAGCCGAGAGGGTGGTCTTGCCAGTGCCAGACAGGCCAAAGAACAGCGCCGTGCGGCGGTCACTGCCCACGTTGGCCGAGCAGTGCATTGAGAGCACGCCCTGCTTGGGCAGCAAGTAGTTGAGCGAAGAGAAGATGGATTTCTTCAGCTCGCCAGCGTAGCGCGTGCCGCCGATCAGCACCATCTTCTTTTCCAGGTTGAGCACAATGAAAGTGCCCGAGCGCACGCCATCTGTTTTGGGATTCGCTTGCAACTCGGGGGCGTGCAGCACGGTGAACTCGGCATCGAAGGTGCTCATTTCCAGCTTGTGGCGGAACATGTTCTTGACGAAGAGCATGTGCCAGGCCGAGGTGGAGACGAAGCGCACCGGCATTTCGTAGGCCGGGTCGGCGCAGGCATACACCTCACGCACGTACAGCTTGGGCTGCTTGTTGAGGTAGGCCACCATCTTCTGGTGCAGGCGGTCGAATACTTTTTCACTGACCTCAACGTTGACGTTGCCCCAATGCACATCGTTCTCGCTGTAGCTCTCACGCACCACGAAGCGGTCCTTGGGCGAGCGGCCGGTGTGCGGGGTGGTGACAGCGTTCAGCGGGCCGGCTGCGGTCAGCACGACTTCGCCATTGCGCACGGCGTGCTCGTAGCTCTCCGCCGTGTTGAGGTTGTAGAAGGCTTTCTTGAGGTTTAGCGCCGTGCTGCCTTTGGCCGCAGGCTTGCGAGCGGCTGTCTTTTTGACAGCTACTGCCTTTTTGACAGGTTTGGATTTCTTAACTGGAGTGGTCTTGGTCTTGCTGGTGGATTTATGCAGCTTCTTCTTAGCCGGCATTCAAGCTCCTCTAGCTTTTTGGTTGTGGAAACAGCCTAAAAATTGTATCAGCAATCCATAGGCGGTTAGAATCGCTGCGGCGAGGGCGCAATGAAACATCAGATGAATAATGGCAAGAAAAATGAGCTGGTTAATACTGAGGAGCTGGAGCACAGCCTGCGTGCCGCGCTGGAGCGCCGCCAAGGCGCCGCCCTCAAGGCGGCGCTGCACGGCCAGCACCCCGCCAACATTGGTGATGTGCTGGAGCGGCTCAACGTAGCCCAGCGCCGCCGCGTCTTCAACGCGCTGGATCTGCCACGCCAGGCCGAGGTGCTGGCCGAGCTGGCCCCCAATCTGGTGCGCGACGTGGCCGCCCCGTTGAAGGTGGGCCAGATCGCCGCCATCGTGGATGCTATGCCCATGGATGAGGCGGCCTACATCATCCCCATGTTCCCGCGCCGCCGCAGCGCCATCCTCGAGGCGCTGGAGCCCAGGCACGCCCTTGATATCCAGCGCCTGCTGCAATACCCCGTGCACAGCGCCGGGCGCATGATGACCGAGAAGTTTGTGCGCGTGCACAAAGACTGGCGCGCCGCCGATACGCTAGTGCGCCTGCGCCGCATGAATGCCGATGTGGAAACCCTGAATGATCTCTACGTGGTAGATGACGAGGAACGACTGGAAGGCGTGGTCTCGCTGCGTGAGGTGGTGGTGGCCCCGGCGCGCAGGAAGCTGGGCAAGCTGATGAATACGCAACTGGTCAGCGTGACTCCCGAAACCGACCGCGAAGACGTAGCGCGCCTGCTCTCACACTACGATTATCTGGCCATGCCGGTGCTCGACCCCGGCGGGCGTATGCTTGGCATCATTCCCGTTGACGATGTCATCGATGTGCTCGCCGCTGAAAGCACCGAGGATATTTTGCGCTTCGGTGGTGTGGAAAGCGGCCCGGTAGACCAGCCCTATTTCACCATCCCGCTCAAGACGGCCATCTCACGCCGCATCGGCTGGCTGCTGTTGCTGTTCGTGGCCGAGACGCTGACCGGTATGGTGCTGCGCCACTTTGAAAGCGAGCTCGCCGCCGTGGTGGCGCTCTCGTTCTTCATCCCGCTGCTGATTGGTACCGGTGGCAACACCGGCGCCCAAACCGTCTCCACCCTCATCCGCGGCCTGGCCCTGGGCGAGGTCACCCTGCGTGACAGTTGGAAGGTCGTCGGCCGTGAGCTGCTCAGCGGCCTATTGATCGGCCTGCTGCTGGGCAGCGTGTCGTACATGCGCGCCAAGTTCTGGGGCTCCAGCGATGCGCTGGCGCTCACCGTTTCGCTTTCCGTGCTGGTGATCTGCACCTGGGCCAATACCATCGGCTCGCTGATCCCGCTGCTGGCGCAGCGCTTCAAGATCGACCCGGCCGCGGTGAGCGCACCGCTCATCACCACCCTGGTGGATGCGACCGGGCTGGCTATTTATCTGTATATTGCCAAGGCCGTGATGGGGTTGTAGGCAAAAATGGTGAAGCCATTTTTGCCTTTTAGCGTAAAAACTAAGGAGTTGCGTAACTGTGCGAAAGCACGGCAGCAACTCCCTAAAGTAGCGGCTTTGCCGCTACGTAGCGCGCCCAGCAGGAGTCGAACCCACAACCCACTGATCCGAAGTCAGTTGCTCTATCCATTGAGCTATGGGCGCATGAAGCTATTATACAACTCGAAGTTCATGCAGCCAGAACTGCTTACACGCTTCAGTTTAAGGCTATTGTTTGGACATACGAAAAGCATGATTACGCTTCTACACTAAAATCGTTGATTATCTGTTCAAATTTACTAATAGGCAAAAGACTACTTAGTTTTTTTGTTAACTTGTGCGATGCGTTCCCCCCTTTTTCCATACTTACCAATCTGCCCGCTTTGCCAGTAGTAATTTCTGCCTTAGACCATACTCCAAAGTACAAATTGTTAGGAGTCACACCTAAACACAAAACCGCATCGTAGGGTCGATGATAGCGAATGTGATTAAACTGAAAACTTCCGCTTACATCTTCTGTTGCAGTTTTGAGTTCAAACTTCACACCATTAATCTCTATATCCCATGAACTTTGCTTTGCTCTAAGAGCCTTTTTGTTTAAGGGAAAACTGCACGGAATTGAAAGATGATCACAAGACCCTCAATAAAATCTAGTCCAACAGAGCCCACCTTAGTGTTAGAGACTGTTTTAATAGCTACAAAATCACCATCTTTCCATTTGGGGTTGTCAACATTCTTTGCTAAAGCGCTCAGAAACAAGGTTTTATAGTCGGGGTCAGACATTTTTCTGTAAATTCTCTAGCAATGCTGTTTTGATGTGGTACATAGATATGTGTCTGCAGTTATGTGTTGCCAGATTGCTGTATTGATTCCAATCAATCTTGTTGAGAATACCTAGGACCTTCCTTTTATTCTTCTTGATTATTACTCCATAACCGCAGCCATATCTCACTTCAGAGAAGTCACTGACTAGCTTAGGGGGATTGCCGAAATATGTCCGTTGCAAAAAAGTGTTGCATTCGTTGATCTTGTCCATCCCGCACAGGCGTTCTTTTCTTATATCAACAGTAAAAAGGTCAATAAATTCATCTGCTTTACTAAAATCAGGCAAGGCGGGTGCATCGCCTTTTTTCCATACCTGCCATAGAGTATTTACCTGCACCCCTTCGCCATTGGGGCGAATGAATAAGTCTTTGGGTAGATTCTCGGAGTGCAGTAGAGACATGCCTTTGACTCGATTCTTGGGGCTGCCTTTGCCATCACTTTGAAAAGACATCGGTAGAATGAAGCCCGCGTAATCACAGAATTCAGCTGCTTTATTGAGAAAAGCAAGTGCAAGCCAGCCCCTATATCCAAAGGGGGGGTTGCCAATGGCAATACAAGGTCTTTGATCAGTATTATTTGGGTGCCAAGTTAGAAAATCTTGCTGAATGTACTCCTCTTTGTACTTCTCTACATCAATACCAATCCTATTTTTCCTTGGCAGAATATTGTAAAAAGACCCAGTGCCAGCACTCGGCTCAATAATTTTGTAATTCCCTAGAAGAACCTGTTCTTGTTTGAGAATTCTTTGAAAAGAATTCCAACAATATTCAGCAATCTCAGGCAGAGTATTATATTGGTCTAGACTAACTACTCTGCCTCTTACCCAGTTTGGGATGCGGTCTGTCTTCTCCCAAGCCTTATCTCTTAGCATAACTGGGGTCATCATAAATGCATTGTATCCTGAAAGTTGCGGCTGAACAGTATAATCAATAGTTCTACTTTGTTATCGCTAAGTATAGAACAAATGTCCCTATTGTCAACCCTTACGAGTAATTGTACGAAGGAAATTGGTCTTGCGTTTCCCCATGTCAGCATCCCGCCCACAACCCACCACCTGGGGCTTCGTCGCCGCCGGCAAGATGGCCGCCGCCATGGCGCGCGATCTGCGCCATGCGCCCGGCAACCGCATCGGCGGCGTGGTATCACGCACGCCGCAGTCGGCCGCCGCCTTTGTGCGCCAGTTCGGTGGGCAGGCGCACGGCTCGCTGGACGCCATGCTGGCTGACCCCGGCATCGATGTTATCTACGTCGCCTCACCCAACAACTTGCACTATGAGCAAACGAAAGCCGCCTTGCTGGCCGGCAAGCCGGTACTGTGCGAGAAGACCTTCACCCTCAACGCGCCGCAGTTGGCCGAGCTGATCGAGATTGCGCGCAGCCGCAAGCTGTTCCTGATGGAGGCGATGTGGGTACGGTGGCTGCCCTTGGTCTCCGCCCTGCGCGAGCTGCTGCAGCGCGGCGCTATCGGCCAAGCGTTGCAGCTGCACGCCGCCTTCCACTCGCTGCCACCCATCGCCGCCGATAATCGCTTCTATTCCCCGGCCCTTGGCGGCGGGGCGCTGCTCGATTTGGGCATCTACCCCGTTTCCTTCGCCAGCCTGGTGTTCGGCGACCAGCCGCAGGAGATCGTCTCCAAGGCCGAGCTGGCGCCCACCGGCGTGGATACGCGCTTCTCGGCCATCTTCCACTATGCCAGCGGCGGCATGGCGCAGTTGGCGGCCAGCTTTGCGGGCCGCATGCGCCACGACATTATGATCCTGGGCAGCGAGGGTAATATTCGCATCGAGATGGACCGCGGCGGCTGGAAGATGCGCCGCTTGCACCTGCAGCAGGGCGGTACCGTGCGTCCGCACGGGGGCACGCGCACGCTCACCGCGCCTTACAAGGGCGACGGCTACGGCTACCAGGCCGCCGAGGTGCGCCGTTGCCTGCAAGCCGGCCTGCAGGAGAGCGAAACCATGCCGCTCGACGAGTCGCTGGCTATCTTGCGCACACTGGATACGTTGCGGGCCCAATGGGGCATGCGCTATCCGGGCGAATAAGCAAACGCCAACAAAAAAGCCTCTGCCAAACGGCAGAGGCTTTTTTTATTGCAGAAAGCAAGGCTATTTGGTGATTAGCAGCGTCCAGTTGACATACGCTGCAGGGCCATTGTCCAGCAAGATGGTGATGTTGTGGTTGGTGTTCACGTTGGTGAAGAACGCCGTCCAGGTGCTGTTGCAGCCTACGGTACCACCATTGGTGGAGACTGCTGTCACTTTGACGTTGCCGACGCCAGTGCCCGTGCAGGTCAGCGTGAAACGCAGCTCGCCTGAGGAGGTGTTGCTGTCGAAGCCAGACACGCGCACAGCCACACGGTCCCGCGTGTCGCCATCAGGATATGAGATCACATCTGAGTGGGTGCTGCTCTGGTTCTTGATGTTGGCGTCTACGGAGATGTCGCTATCCGCCGGAGCAATCTGGGCTGCTGGTGCCGTGGTAGCCGTTGGATTGGCCGCTTGGTTGTTGCCGCCCGCTGCCGCAGTGGCTGTGGGGCTGGCGGGCTGTCCGCCGCCGCCGCCACCACCACCGCCACCAGTGGCTGGCGGTGCCTGGGCTACCGGCAGGTCAGCGGGCACACTGCCCTCCAGGAAGCTGGCGGCGATCCATCCTGTGGCGCCACGGTACACAACCTGTAGCCAGCTGCCGTCATTGTTGCGGCCAATGACTTCAACTGAAGCACCACCCGGAACTACGGTGATGATGTTGTGCCCGGTGCTGTCACCCGCGCGCAGATTGACATCGCGCACGGCCTGCATTTCGGCAGCCGCGCTATCTTCTCCCTCTGCCAGAGTTGCTTCGCTCTCAGGGGTGGAGGTAACTTCAATGTAGATAACTTCAGGGGTGGCTGCGGCACTGCCGCCGCCACAGGCAGCCAAGGCTGCCACCAACAAGGTGGTCAACAATAACTTCAAGCGTATATTCATCTCTTTTCTCCTAAGCGAATAACGAATAATTATAATGGCGATGGTCAATATGCACCAAGTGCGCCATCCCTTGACAAGAAAAGAATCGCTGATCTAGGCTGGATATGCAGCCAGCTAACGCCCGGTGAAATCTTCCACCCAGCCTGCCAGGGTATCGATCCAGGTGGGGTGGTCATTGATGCACGGGATGAGCTCAAACGCCTCGCCGCCCGCAGCCAGGAACACTTCCTTGCCGCGAATGCCGACTTCCTCCAGCGTCTCCACGCAATCATCCACAAACGCCGGGCAGATCACGGTGAGCTTGCGCACACCTTGCTGTGCCAGCTCGGCTAGCTTTGTCTCGGTGGAAGGCTGCAGCCACTTGTCGCGCCCCAGGCGTGATTGGTAGGCCAGCGAGTACTTCTCGGCCGGAATGTTGAACTCACGCACAAACGCATCTGTAGTGCGCAACAGTTGATGGCGGTAGCAGGTGCCGTGTGCCGCGCTGGGCACATCGCAACAATCGGCACTGCGCAGGCAGTGCGCGCCGGTGGGGTCGGTCTTGCGCAGATGGCGCTCTGGCAGCCCGTGATAGCTGAACAGCAGGTGCTCAAAATCCTGCAAGTGCGGGCGGGCGCTGGCGTACAGCGCTTGCAAATAGCCCTCTTCATCATAGTAGGGCGGCTGCACGATCAGGCGCGCCGTCGGGTCAAGCTCGGCCAACTCTTCCTGCGTTTTCACCACAGCGCTCTCGATGGTGGACATGGCGTAATGCGGGTAGAGCGGGATGGCAAATATCTCGCGCACCCCCGCCGCAAGCAGCGCTTGCAGCGCGTGGCGCGCCGTGGGCTGGCCGTAGCGCATGCCCAGCTCCACCGGCAGGGTGGTGCGCGCGTGCAGCGCCTGCTGCGTGCGCTGGCTGATCACCACCAGCGGCGAACCTTCCGGCCACCAGATCGAGGCATACGCCTCGGCCGAGCTTGCTGGCCGCTTGGGCAGAATGAATTGTTTCACTACCAGGCTGCGAATGGGGCGCGGGTAATCCAGCACGCGTTCGTCCATCAAAAACTCTTCAAGGTATACGCGCAGCGCATCCTCCTCCGGCGCATCCGGAGACCCCAAGTTTAGCAATAACACGCCTTTTGTTTCTGTCACTACCTTCAACCTCGTTACTTGGGCGAGATTTCACAAATAGACCACTGCCAATCTCAAAAATCCACTACATAAGCGAATAGCATTATCACCCGGAGTGTTAAACTCGCTCACCAAAGCGAAAGTGAGGGTTAAGCCACACGCCTAGATTATTGAAGGCGCACTGCATACACTCGCTCCGTATTAAAGGAGCAAGCTGTGCGTAAACCTACCCTCACTCTCATGCTGGCCGCACTGCTGGCAGCATGTTCCCCCGTCATCGTACCGCGTGAAGCGGTAGACCCTAACGCCGCTGGCGCCATCACCATCCCCCATACGATGGGTGAGGCGGTGCTGCCTGGCCCGGCGCTACGTGTCGTAGCGCTGGAATGGACCTATGTCGAGAACTTGCTGGCGCTCGGCATCCAACCCGTCGGCGTGGCCGATATCGAAGGCTTCAACACCTGGGTCAACGTGCCCACCGAGCTCTCCGCCGATGTGGTCGATGTCGGTACCCGCGGTGAGCCAGATTTTGAGACCCTGGCCGCCCTGCAGCCCGATCTCATTATCGATACCCAGGCCACCGCCACCGAGTACTACAAGCAGCTGGATGCGATTGCCCCCACGCTGATCTTCAACCCGTACCCGGATGACCCGGCCATCTCCACTTTCCAGGAGATGCAAGACAGCTTCCGCCTGCTGGGCCAGGCCACCGGCCGCAGCGAGCAGGCCGAGCAAGTGCTGGCCGCGCTGGATGCCCAGATCGCCGATGGCCGCGCCGCCATCGAGGCCAGCGGCCACGCTGGTGATGGCTTCGTGCTCTCCCAGATGTACTCGTGGCTCAATATGACCACGGCGCGCCTGTTCCTGGACAACGGCATGGCTACCGACATCATTAACCAGCTCAGCCTGCAAAATACCTGGCAGCCGGAATTTGCCCAGTATGGCTTCACCGAAGTAGGCACTGAGGCGCTCACCGAGCTTGGCGATGTACATTTCTTTTATGTGATCCAGGATGACGACGGGCTGAACACCTCCGGCTCCTTCCAAAAACTGTGGGAGACGCTACCCTTCGTGCAATCGGGCAAAGCGCATCCCATCGGCGGGGATACCTGGCTGTTCGGCGGGCCGCTGTCGGCTGGCGTGTTGGTAGAGCGCGTGGTCAGCGCCGTTACTGAGTAGCACATTGGAACATCCCATCGAACAAACTCTGGCGTCTTTGGCAGCGGCGAGCGAGGAATACCGCGCCCAGCTGCTGAGCGCGCGTGATGCGCAGCCTGGCTGGCTGAGCGCCAGCCAGCTGCACGAGTCCGCCCATCTGGCGCCGCTGCTCAAAGCCAGCGGAGACCATCACAAGGCTACCGATGCACAGTCTCCGGCGGCGTTGTGGTTTGGCCACTACGTCTTCTACATCATGGCCGTGGCGGTCACCTGCTATCTGGTCACGCAGCGCGTGCCGGACCTGCGCCCCGGCTCGGTGGCCCTGCGCTTCGACGAAGACGGCGAGCCCGTCGCCATCGCCTGGGAGGGCCGTGCCTTCGCCGCCCTGGCCAGCGACCCGGCCGCCGCGCACCCCGACTGCATGCCGCTGCCCGATGCTGACGCGCTGCGTCTGCATCTCACCCAGCAGCTGGAATCCCACTGCCAGCCCTTGGTCCTGGCGCTGCGCCAAAATTCGCGCATGGGTGTGTCTGGCTTGTGGCTGCTGGCGCGTGACTATTACGGCTCCGCCTTCACCTGGGTCGCCGAGCGCCTCGGCAATGTGCAGCTGGGGCTGCACGAAGCACGCGCCGCCGCCGCGCTGCCCACGCAGCTGGCACGCCAGCGTGATTTCGTCTGCGTGGAGCACGCCGGGCTGAGCTACCAGCTCATCGACCGTGTGTCCTGCTGCCTGTTTTACAAGACAGAGGAGGGGCATTACTGCTCCAACTGCCCACATCGCCCCATGGCGGAGCGCATCGCCCTGATCGAGAACTGGCTGGGCGAACGCGCCGCCGCGGCGGCATCCGAAAGACCAGCGCAGACCTCTCCAAACCGGCTGTACTCACCTCTTCGCGCGCCAACACCCTGCGCCTGCTGGGCTTCCCGCTTATGGCGGCGCTCCTGCTGCTGGTGCTGGTGGGCAGCACCGCCTTCGGCGCCGCCCAGATCGAACCGCGCTTGGTGGCCGAATCAGTCACACATTTTGATGACACCAATACAGAGCACCTCGTCATTCGCAGCTTGCGCATGCCGCGTGCCATCACCGCCGCCCTGGTGGGGGCGGCGCTGGCCGCCGCTGGCGCCATCATGCAGGGCCTGACGCGCAACCCGCTGGCCGACTCCGGCTTGCTGGGCATTGAGGCCGGCGCGGCACTGGCCGTGATGGTGGCGGTGCTTTATCTCAACATCATTTCATTATCTGGCTTCGCTATCTTTGCCTTTGTGGGCGCAGGCGTCAGCGGTGCGCTGGTCTACGCCATCGGCTCGATGGGCCGTGGCGGCCCCACGCCCATCAAGCTCACCATCGCCGGCGCCGCTCTCGGCACTATGCTGGCTTCGCTCACCGGCCTGTTGGCCATCCTGCACCCCCTGGGCTACAACCAGGTGCGCTTCTGGATGGCAGGCAGCGTGGCGGGGCGTGAGATGGAGCTCATCGCCCAGGCCGCGGTATACATCATCGCCGGGCTGGTACTGGCTATCTTGCTGGGCCGCCAGATCACCACGCTCTCGCTCGGCGAGGATCTGGCGCGTGGGCTCGGCCTCAACGTCTTATGGGTCAAGCTGCTGGCTGCCCTGGCCGTGGTTATGCTGGCGGGCACCTCGGTGGCGCTGGCAGGGCCGGTGGGCTTCGTCGGCCTGGTGGCGCCGCACGCCGTGCGCTTCTTTGTGGGCCTGGATTACCGCTGGATCATTCCGTATGCGGCCATCGTGGGCGCTATTTTCATGGTGCTGGCCGATGTCGTCGGCCGCGTCATCCTGCGCCCTATGGAGCTGCCCGTTGGCATCATGACCGCTGCTATCGGTGGCCCTATCTTCATTTATCTGGTGCGCGCCAAGGTGAAACGCTAATGGCGCCCTGGATCGTGCTGCGCACGCCGCGGCTGCCGGTGTCCTTTCGCCTGGATGCGCGCCTGCCTGTCGTATTCATCAGCCTCTTGCTGGTCACGCTGGCCGCCATGATCGTCAACATGGGCGTGGGTGAGTTCAAGATCGCTCCGCTGGATGTAGTACGCACCTTGTTCGGCGTGGATACTGGCGTGCCGCAGCATGTCTTCGTGGTGATGAACTTGCGCTTGCCGCGCATGTTGCTAGCCTGGTTGGTGGGGGCTGCGCTGGCCGTCTCCGGAAACATCGTGCAGGGCGTAACGCGCAATCCGCTGGCCTCGCCAGACCTCACCGGCGTCACCGCCGGCGCCAGCCTGGCCGCCGTGTTCTTCATCGTGGCAGTACCCGGCTTGCCGCGTGCCCTGCTGCCGCTGATGGCCTTCCTCGGCGCGCTGGCCGTAGCGGTGCTGCTCTATATTCTTGCCTGGCGCAGAGGCGATTCGCCGATGCGCTTTATATTGGTGGGTATTGGCTTGCAGGCCACGCTGAGCGCCGTGATCGGCTTTCAGCTCACCTTTGGCCGCATTGACCTGGTGACTCAGGCGATGATGTGGCTGGCGGGCACTGTGTATGCCACCACCTGGGCCGAGGTCAATGCCGTGCTGCCGTGGATCGGCATCGGCCTGCTGGTGGCCTTAGTGCTGGCGCGCCACCTCAACGCTCTCAACCTGGGGGAGGAGGTTGCCCGCGGCCTGGGCACGCCGGTTACGCGCCAGCGTGCCATCTTGCTGTTGGTGGCCGTGGCCCTGGCCGGTGTTACCGTCACCGTGGCCGGCACGGTTGGCTTTGTGGGCCTGGTAGCGCCGCACCTGGCGCGCCGCCTGGTTGGCCCTATGCACGAGGGCTCGCAAGTGGTGGCTGCCTTGGTGGGTGGCGCGCTGGTGATCGTGTCTGATCTCATCGGGCGCACGGTGATCGCACCCGCCGAAATTCCCTGCGGCATCATCATCTCCTTGTTGGGTGCGCCTTTCTTCCTTTATTTGATCTGGAAAAACCGCGAGAGGTTTTAGCGATGCAAACATTTCACGCTGAACAACTGACCCTCGGCTACACTGCCGAACACATCATCGATGGGCTGGATCTGCAGATCCCGGTCGGCAAGGTGACTGCGCTGGTGGGCCCCAACGGCTGCGGCAAGTCCACCCTGTTGCGCGGGCTGGCGCGCCTGCTCAAGCCGCAGGGTGGGGCGGTGCTGTTGGATGGCGCCGCCATCCACAGCTTGCCCACCAAGCACCTGGCGCGCGAAATTGGCATTCTGCCGCAATCGCCCGTGGCGCCCGAAGGGCTGACCGTGCGCGAGCTGGTGGCCCAGGGTCGTTACCCGCACCAGCAATGGTTCCAGCAGTGGAGCGCCGAAGACGAGCAGGCGCTGCAAAGCGCGCTGCAGCTCACCAAGCTCGGCGCGCTGGCCGAGCGCGGTGTGGATACCCTCTCCGGTGGCCAGCGGCAGCGCGCCTGGATCGCTATGACCCTGGCACAGGAGACCAACACTATCCTGCTGGATGAGCCCACTACGTTTTTGGACCTGGCGCATCAGATGGAAGTGCTTGATCTGGTGCAGCACCTCAATCAACAAAGCAAGACCATCATCCTGGTTTTGCATGACCTCAATCATGCCGCTCGCTGCGCGCAGCACATCGTGGCTCTGCACCGCGGCCAGGTGATCGCCGAGGGTGAGCCGCAGGAGGTGATTGTGGAGGATGTGGTGCGACGCGTCTTCGGTGTGGAAAGCCAGATCGTGCGCAATCCCATCAACGGCCAACCGATGTGCCTGCCAGTGCGCTTGGCACAGTAACTATTCACCTGTAAGCAGTGTTTTGCAATGCCCTAAAAGGATTCCTCCCAACTCGCTGCGCTCGGGTTCGGAATGACGGCTACATAACTAGATGAACCCTGCATCGTTTATCATCCCAGAACTCGGCCTGTGCTTGAGCGCGGCGAGGAGGGATCCGTTAAAGGGCTTGTTTTGATTCTGGTTGCTATATGGCAGAAAGTGCACAGATCGTGTGCAAAGAAACTAGTGAGTGGAGCGCAGCATGTCTGCGCTCTTTCTTATTACTCTTGGCGAGCCGGGAGGGTGTAGTAGTTGTACACCGTCTCACTCAAGCGTGAGAACAAGGCCGAGATGGGGTCAAACACCAACTGCACCGGCTGGTAGAAGGTTATCGCCAACACATAGTCACCCGTGGGGCTGAACACAATGCCCGCATCACTCATCACGTTGATTACCTGCGTGTTGGGGTTGGTGACCCAGCCATGCTTGTGGGCTACGCGGGTGCCTTCGGGGACGCCGGCTTCCAGCAGGATGCCGATACGATTCTGGCTGAGAATATCCAGCATTTGCTGACACTCGGATTGTGTGATCTGCTCGGGGAAGACCGCTCGCAGCGCGCCACCGCCATCCTCCGCACACTGGTAGATGTCAGACAGCAGCATGCCCATGTCTGTGGGCGTGGTCTGGTTATAGGGGTCAGGGTCGGTGTTGATGTCGCCGCGCTGCCCGGCGGGGGTGGTGTAGCGCTCCAGCAGCGGCGCACCGAGATAGAAGTAGCCAGCCAGGAAGGTGTTTTGCAAGCCCAATTGGCGCATATCCTCAGTCACGGTGATGGGAGCACGCGGCCCGCCGATGACTTCACTCATCAACGCATCGGTGGCTTCATTCAATGATTGGGCGATCATCTCGCGGAATAGCTCTTGTACGCGCGCATCCGGGTCGGCATCCAGCACCTTGAAGGTGGACACCATCACCGGGATCTTCATCAAGCTGGCCGCGGTGAAAGAGATATCCGGCTGGGTGGGCAGGTTGCTGCCCAGACGGTAGATGAAATGCAGCTCCTGCCCGCTGGAGAGGTCTTGGAAATAGATATCGGCAATGCCGTCGTACCCAGCCACTTCCATGATCTGCTGCAGCTGCACTTGCAGGTTCTGCAGATTGGGGCGTGCCGTGGCCGATTGCTGGATGGTGAGATTGACCGTGCGCTGCGCGGGGGAGAACAGCGCCGCTTCAATTTGATTGATGGCGCTATCGACGTTGATGGTGGTGCCGGGCTCGCCCAGTTCGAACTGAGTCGTGCCGGCGATCGGCTGGGCCGGGCTGGGCGCTTTGTCGTAGCGCGCAGACACTTCGCCTTCCAGGTAGCGCAGCAGCAAGCCCTCAGAATAGCTGGCGTCCAGCGGCACCTCCACCGGGTTGGAGACGTTGCCCCACAAATAATCCCAGAAGCCGCCCCAGAACGGGGAACTGGTACGCTGCTGGTCTGCTGCGGCAATCATGCTTTCCAGATTAAGGCTGAACTCCACCACGGCGGGATCCATATGGATCAGCGCGTCGCCGTAGCGCAGCTCCACGGGCAGGTTGTAGATACGCAGCAAGCGCTCGGCGGCCTCTTGGCGGCTGACGCCGCCCATGGGGATGCCTGCCACCACCAGGCCAGCGGGGAAGTTGGCGCGGTCACGGCTGTAGAGGATAAGCTGCACGATCAGGAGAACGAGAGTGCCGATCAGCAGGACGCTGGCAGCCAGGCGCATAAAGGAAGAGCGCGGACGTACGTAGAAGCTCATGGTGAACGGGCGCGAGTATATCATTCGCATGTGCGTGTTAGAATCGCCCGCATTAGGGCTGTATGAATGCACAATGTAACACCCCTAACTCCATCCACTACCCAGAAACCATACCTCTATGCTGCGTAGCTTCCTGATTTACCTCTCTCAAGCTGATTGGGCACGCCGTTTCATCATGAGCCTCGGTGTATCGCGACGCATGGCGCGCCGCTTCGTCGCTGGTGACACGCTCACCGATGCGCTGCACGCTGTGCGCAAGCTCAATGCGGATGGCCTGTTGGCTACGCTCGACCTGCTGGGTGAGCACACCGCGGATGCTGCCGATGCCAGCGCCAGCACCGCCAAGATCATCCAGGCAGTGGAGCAGATCGCCGAAAGCGGCGTGCGCTCCGGCGTATCCATCAAGCTCACACAGCTTGGCCTCAAGCTCGACCTGGCGCTGGTGGAGAGCAACCTGCGCCAGATCCTGCAGGCTGCCAAGGCGCAGCAGATCTTTGTGCGCATTGATATGGAAGACAGCCCCTGGGTAGACACTACCCTAAACCTCTACCGCACGATGCGCGCCGAGGGATTTGATAACGTGGGCGTAGTCATTCAATCTTACTTATATAGAAGCGAGGCAGATGTGCTCGCTCTGATTGCCGAAGGCGCCCGCATCCGCGTCGTCAAAGGCGCCTACATGGAGCCGGCCGACCGTGCCTTCCCGGCCAAGGCCGATGTCGATACCGCCTACGACCGCCTGGCGGATTTGCTGCTGCACGCCGGGCATGCCGTGCCGGCGGGCGATGGCGCCGGCGGCGCCTGGCCGCCCATGCTGGCCGTGGCCAGCCAGGACGCCAAGCGCATTGAGTTTGCCAAGCAGCACGCCAGCGAGCTGGGGCTGCCCAAGAGCCAGGTTGAGTTCCAGATGCTGTTCGGCATCCGCCGTGATCTGCAGCAAACCCTGGCCAATGAAGGCTACCCGGTGCGCATTTATGTGCCCTATGGCCGCCAGTGGTATCCGTACTTCATGCGCCGTCTGGCCGAGCGCCCGGCGAACTTGTGGTTCTTGCTCAGCAACTTGGTGAGGCGCTAAATGTCAGCACTAGCTCATGAATTGGCCGACGCACTGCACAGCGAAGGTGAAAAAACGCTGGCCTTCTTTAAAGAACTAACCCCGCCACAGATGCAGGCGCAGATCTATGATGACGGCCTGGCGTGGACCACGCATGACCTGCTGGCCCACTTCGTTGAAGTGGAAGGCTCGATCGGCCGCGTGATGCGCAGCGTCAGCGAGGGCGGCGAAGGTGTGGCCGCTGATTTCAATATCAACCGCTGGAACGAGAAGAACACCACAGAAATGAGCCAGCAGCATGACGATGCTGCGTTGCTGGCTGAATTCGCCGCGCGGCGCGCTGCCAATGTGGAATGGGCGCGCTCGCTGAGTGATGAGGCGCTGGAGCGCCGCGGCCGCCACCCCGCCTTGGGCGAAACCGAGCTAAAGCACATGATCAAGCTCATGTACATTCACTTGCTCGGCCACCAGCGCGATATCAAACGCAAGCTGCAACTGCCATGAGCACGCTGCCCATCCCTGATATGCACATCTTTCCGCCGAACACCACGCCGGAAGGCGTGGTGTTGCTGCGCGAGACCGATCACGTGCTGCGCCGCTTCGGCGAATTGGCCATCCACACGCTGCCCGCTGGCGCTGCCGAGGCGTACGCGCTGCGCGCCGAGGCTGACCGAGTAGCTTTCCCACTCGACGGCGAGTGCAGCCTGCGCCTGCTCGACCTGCGCCAGCACTCGCCCAGCTACGGCGTGCACGCTGTCTTCAGCCTGCAGGCCGCCGCGCCGCAAGGCGTGCTGGTGCCCTTCGGCGTAGCCTGCAGCCTCACGGCAGCATCGCCCGCCCGCGTGCTGTGGCTGAGCACGCACAGCCAGGCACACGCCGCCGACCGCGCAGCCAGCGCTGAAGAGTTGCAACAATTCCTGACCGCTGCGTAGCGCTGAGCTCGCTGTGACAACCAACCCGCTTATCTTGTTCCTGCGCCTCTCACGCCCGTGGTATCTACTGGGCGGTGTTTTGTTCTACCTGCTGGGTGTAGGCATGGCCCGCTATCTCGGCACCGAGCTGGAGTGGGGCGTGGTGCTCCACGGCCAGCTATGGGTGAGTGCCATGCAACTATGCGTGCACTATCTCAACGAATACTTTGACCACGCGCAAGATGCCGGCCACGCCAGCCGCACACCGTTTAGCGGCGGCAGCGGAGCGCTGGGGCAGGGCAAAGACCAGTTGCGCCCGCAGGTGGCCTTGGTGGCCGCCGGCACCACGCTGGCCTTGCTGGCTGCCGCCACCAATGGCCTTGCCCGTGCAGGCGTGTTGAGTACGCCTGCGCTCATCATTATGGCGCTGATCTTCTTCGGCAGCTTCTTTTACTCTGTGCCGCCATTGCGCCTGGCAGTCAGCGGCTACGGTGAGCTCACCGCCTCCATTGTGCTGGCGGCGTTGGTGCCTGCCCTCGGCTTTGTGTTGCAGAGCGGCGGCATGCACCGACTGCTGGCGTTGAGCACCTTCCCGCTGGTGGCGCTGACGCTGGCGTCCATGCTCTCGTTGGAATTCGCTGACTATGCTCAAGATGTGCGCACCCAGAAGCGCACGTTGTTCGTGCGCATTGGCTGGGAGCAAGGGCTGCGTTTGCACCACGCTATGGTGATGGCCGGCTACGCGCTCATGGCGGGTGCGCTGGCTGCTGGGCTGCCGGCTGCGATTGCGCTGCCGCCGCTGGTCAGCCTGCCGCTGGCCGCGCTGCAGGTGTGGCAGCTGCAGCGCATTGCCGGGGGGCACAAGCCCAACTGGCTCGCCGTGACCTTTAATGGGCTATCGTTCACGTTTCTGGCCGCCTACTTGCTGGCTCAGGCGTTTTGGACGCGATGAAAAATATAGAGACTAGAGAGTGGAGGTTGGTGACAAGTAATCTCTAATCTCTCCTCTCCAATCTCTACTCTCTATTCACTATAATTTCTACAAGGAGATTGATATGACCCTCAAAGTTGGCCAGAAGGCCCCTGATTTCAAGTTGCCCGACGAGAACGGCAAGCTGCACTCCCTCTCTGATTACCGCGGCAAGACCGTGGTGCTGTACTTCTACCCCAAAGACGACACCCCGGGCTGCACCTTGCAGGCCTGCAACTTCCGTGACGACTACCTCAAGTACAAGGCCGCCGGCGCTGTCATCCTCGGCGTCAGCCCTGACGATGAGTGCTCGCACGAGAAGTTCAAGGATAAGTTCAGCCTGCCGTTCCCGCTGTTGGCTGATGCTGACCATGCCGTGTGTGAGAAGTATGGCGTGTGGGCAGAGAAATCCATGTTCGGCAACAAGTACTTCGGCGTGGTGCGCTCCACCTTCCTTATCGGCCCGGACGGCACAATTGCCGAGGTCTACAACAAGGTGAGCGTGCCCAAGCACAGTGAGAAAGTGCTCAAAGCGGTTGAAGAGTTACAAGCCTCCTAGTTCAAAACAGTTGGCACTAAAGCTGTGAACTGAAAAGGTGATATACTCGACTTCGTACCTTTCGGCACAATAACAACACGAAAGGCTTTTTTGGAGGACAACGGATGATTCATCTCCTCATTGTTGGCGTGCTTGTGGTCATTTCGACCCTGGGCATGGGTCTGCTGCTGACCAGCGGTTGGATTCTG
This sequence comes from Anaerolineales bacterium, assembly GCA_035446285.1. GTDB lineage: Bacteria > Chloroflexota > Anaerolineae > Anaerolineales > UBA11579 > JAMCZK01. The sequence goes on along the minus strand of DAOMSJ010000002.1, from coordinate 36,447 downwards.
CCACAGCAAGCAAGCCAGCAGGCCATCACCATTGACTGGCTGTTTGATATCCACTTCTGGTTCATTGCCTTCTTCGTTTCATTGATCTGCGTGATCATCCTCTACAGCATCATCGTATTCCGCCGCAAGAAAGGCGAGAAGGGTGATGGTGTGTACATGGAGGGCAACCAACGCCTGGAGATCATGTGGACAGTGGCTCCGATTGCCATCGTGCTGTGGATGGCCATCATCGGTGGCCAGACCCTCTCGGATGTTGAGCGCCGTGACCCGGATGCCATCACCGTAGATGTGGTGGCTGCTCAGTGGAGCTGGCGTTTCGAGTACGAAGTCACCACTGCCGAGGGCATCACCAGCACGGTGGTGTCTGACACGCTGGTGTTGCCGCGTAATCAGCAGGTGCTGCTGCGCCTGCACTCGCAGGATGTCATCCACTCCTTCTTTGTTCCTGAATTCCGCGTCAAGCAAGACATCTTACCGGGCGGTGAAAAATACGTGCGTGAATTGCGCGTCACCCCCAATACCAACGGCGAGTTCGGGCTGCTGTGCGCCGAGCTGTGTGGCCAGGGTCACACCACCATGGTGGCCGCTGTGCAGGTGGTGGACGGCTCCGAGTTCGAGAGCTGGCTCAATGAGCAGGCTGCCGACTGCAACCTCAGCGATGCCGAATGCGGCCAGCGCTGGGCGCAGACCTTCGGCTGCCTGGGATGCCACACCACGGATGGCACCGCATTGATCGCTCCCACCTGGCTGGGCCTGTTTGGTCACAACGTGGAGCTAAGCAACGGTAGCACTGTCATCGCCGACACCGATTACTTGCGCACCTCGATCATTGACCCCAACGCTCAGATCGTCGCTGGCTACAACCCTGACATCATGCCGCAAAACTTCGATGAAATTCTTAGCGCTGAACAGATTGACCAGATTGTGGCATTCATTGAGAGCTTGAGTAACTAAGGAGCAACAGGATGCGTTTCTTTTCCACTAATTTTTTCCGCGGCTTGATTGCCCAGATCGCCGGCACGGTGCTGGGCATGGGCCTGGTGATGGCGCTGCGCGTCATCTTTGGTCTGCCGCTCTCCAGCCCCATCGAGGCCGATGACGCCCACATCCGCGAGGTCATTGTGGTGGGCGGTGTGCTGGTGGGTGCGCTTAGCTTCCTGGTTGGCGTTGGCGTATTTAGTGACTGGTTCAAGTGGGCCCGCGGAGAAGAAACCTCTGACGAGCACACGGTGGACACCAGCAAGCCCAACTGGCTGCGTTACTTCAGCGTAGATTTTGACCACAAGGTCATCGGTGTGCAGTATGGCGTTACCTCCATGCTGCTGTTGCTGTTCGGTGGCACCTTTGCCATGCTGTTCCGTGTGGAGCTGGCGCAGTCAGGCATCACCTTCCTGAACAGTGAGATCTTTAAGGTGCTGTTGGGCTACGACGGCACTCACCTGTACAACACGCTCATGTCGCTGCACGGCATCGTCATGATCGGCGGCATCTTGCTCGGCATCGGCGCCCTGTCGAATTATCTGGTGCCCATGCTCATCGGCGCCAATGATATGGCCTTCCCCCGCCTGAACGCATTTGCGTTCTGGGTCAACGTGCCTGGCGCCATCATCCTGCTGAGCAGCTTGTTCCTCGGTGGCTTTGACACCGGCTGGGTAGGCTACCCGCCGCTGAGCCTGCGCGCCCCCTTGGGCATGCAGATGTTCCTGATGGGCGTGTACCTCATCGGTGTGTCATCCATCGCTGGCTCCATCAACGTCATCGTCTCCATCCTGACCATGCGTGCCAAGGGCATGTCCATGCTCAAGATGCCGATCTTCTGCTGGGCCGCCCTGGCGACTGCGCTCATTCAGTTCACTGCTACGCAGCTCATCGGTCTGTCCTTCCAGTTGGTCATGCTGGAGCGCTTGCTCGGTATGCCCTTCTTTGACTCTCTCCGGGGTGGTGATCCCATCCTCTATCAGCACTTGTTCTGGTTCTACTCTCACCCCGCGGTGTACGTGTTCATTCTGCCGGGCCTGGGTATTATCAGCGAGCTGTTGCCGGTGTACGTGCGCAAGCCGCTGTACGGCTACAAGTGGGTGGCTTTCTCCTCCCTGGGTATTGCCGCCGTCAGCTTCTTCGTTTGGGCTCACCACATGTTCGTTTCCGGTATGAGCCCCTTCCTGCGTATTCCCTTCATGTACTCCACCTTGCTGGTGGCCGTGCCCACGGGCGTCAAGTTCTTCAGTTGGGCGGCCACGCTATGGCAGGGCAAGATTGAGTTCAAGACGCCCATGCTGTTCACGCTGGGGGCGGTGGTCATCTTCCTGCTGGGTGGTGTAACTGGCCCCCCGCTGGCTACTATCGCCACTGACTTGCACTTGCATGACACCTGGTTCGTGGTGGGGCACTTCCATGACACCATGTTCGGCGGTTTTATCTTCCCGATTGTGGCGGCCGTGCTCTACTGGTTCCCCAAGATGACCGGCCGTATGTACAACGAGAAGCTGGGCGTGGTCACCTTCTGGTTCATGTTCATCGGCTTCATGATGATGAGCAACCTGCAGTTGGTGCTCGGCTTGCTGGGTATGCGCCGCCGTGTGGCAGACTTTGATGCGGCCCTCGGTTTTGACAGTATGCAGTTGGCGCTCACCATCGGCGGCTTCATGGTGTTCTTCGGCATGCTGCTATTTGCCTACAACATCATCCGCAACTGGACCAAGGGCGAGAAGGCCGAAGGCAACGTGTGGGACTCGCGCTCGCCTGAGTGGCAGCGCCCCAACCCCATGCCGCTGCACAACTATGACCAACCCTTCGAGGTGGTGGGTGAGCCGTATGACTACGGTATGCCCAACTCTACCTACGTCAACATGAATCCGGCGGGTACCAACCCGACCGCGCACTAATGGTTGAGGAGTAACTGGAATGGCAGACAACAACGAGAGCCGCCGAGCGGCACTGAACCGAGGCAAGTGGGTGGCCTTGATGCTGGCCGTCCTCACCTTTGGTGAGTACCTGGTGGGCGTGATTGCGCCCCCCTGGGGCATGCTGCTTATGGTGGTGGCTGCCTTCAAAGCCTTTTTTGTAATCACGGAGTTCATGCACGTTGGTCGCCTGTTCTCCTCGGATGAGGAGCACTAAATGTCCGTCGTAGAAAGCTACGCCACCAAACTGGCCCGCAACCGCCTGGGCCTATGGCTCTTTATCATCTCGGATGCCTTTGTGTTCATCGGCCTGTTTGTGGCTCGCATGGTGCTGCTGGGTGACACCCGCCCGCACCTTGAGCAGGGCCTGGGCCTCGCCGTTACCATCTTGCTGCTTCTCAGCAGTTTCCTGATGAACCGCGCTGAAGTGGAAATAGCCCACGGCAACCGCCCCGCCTTCCTGCGCAATACCTTCATCACGATGGTGCTTGGCATCATCTTCTTGTTGGGTGTAGTGGGTGTGGAATGGCAGTTGGCGCCCTTCGGCCCCGCCGATGGGCAGCAAGGCGCCGTGTTCTACAGCATGACTGGTTTCCACGCCTTCCACGTCTTCACGGGTGTGATCTTCCTGTTCATCGTGTGGAACAATGGCCGCCGCGGCCACTACAGCGCTGAAAAGCACTGGGCTGTTGAGGCCTGTGCGATCTACTGGCATTTCATTGACGTAGTGTGGATGTTCTTCTACGTTGGCTTGTACCTGCTGGGAACGCCAGTCTAAACTTCGTATTCACTTTGTATCGGGTATAACAGGAGCGGGCCGTGCTGGCCTTGCAGCAGCCGCAAGCCGGTTGAGCAGAATCAGCCGTCCCGCTCTTTTGTTTCTGAGAAAGAAAATGAATAAACGACTTATTTTGCTTGTAGTGGGGGCGCTGGCGCTGATTGCCATTGTGCTTACTGCACTGGAGATTCGCGAGAAGCAACAGGCCTTTAGAGGGTCTGAGATTGAACCGGCCATGCCCGCCGCTGCCCTCCAACTGCAGCGTGTGGATGGCAGCCGCTTTGATCTTGCCCAGCAGCGTGGCCGCATCGTGGTAGTGTATTTTGGCTACACCAATTGCCCGGATTACTGCCCAGGCACCCTGGCCAAACTGCAGGTGGTGTTTGACAAGCTGGGTGATGAGGCGAACAATATCGATGTTGTCCTCGTTACTACTGACCCCGAGCGAGACACCGCCGAACTGGTGGACGAGTATGCCCGCTACTTTAATGCCAGCTTCATCGGGCTTTCCGGTAGCGAGGAAGAGCTTACCCCCATCTGGCGTGACTATTTTGTAGGCCGCCAGATTATGCCCATGCCCAACAGTGTGCTGGGCTACACGGTGAACCATTCCACGCGCACCTATGTTATTGATAAGAACGGGAATCTGCGCCTTACTTTTCCGTTTGAAATGCAGGCCAACGACATCGTGCATGACCTGCGTCTATTATTGGCGGAAGAATGAAAGTCCAACCTAAGGAAGCACAACGATACTTGTCTCGCTTTTTGCTCGTGCTGCTGGTCTCTGTATTCGTAGCCTGGGTGATCAGCGAACTTGGCCTGCTCTTCCAGCAAGACCGCAGCACAGCCCGCCCCCCGCAGCAGGTGGAGCTGGTCATTCCGGCTGGCACGGCGGAGAAAGTGGCCGCTGGCGAAGCTGCGCCCGGCATCCCTGGTGAGATGACCTTCGTGCTGGGCGATGTGCTCGTGGTGCGCAATGAGGACAGCGAGACACATACCCTTGGCCCGCTGCTCATTCCCGCTGGCGCCAATGCCAGCCTGCCCCTGAATGAAGCAGATAACTTCTCCATGACGTGTAGCTTCAATTCTTCGAGCTACATGGGGCTCACGGTGCGCCCGCCCACCACCTTGCGCACGCGCCTGGTGGGTATCTCCTTTGCCGCGGTTCCCACGGCGGGTATGCTGTTTGTCTACAGCCTGCTCATCTTCCCCTTGAAGCCCAAAACGGCTTAAGCATGCTGGCGCGCCTGTTTAGCCGTCGCTGGCTATTCACGACACTGCTGGTGCTGGTGGCCGCGGCTGTGATGGCGCGCCTGGGTGTCTGGCAGCTGGATCGCCTCGAGTGGCGGCGCGGCTTTAACGCCCGCGTGATCGCCCAGGCCAATGAGCCGCCCATGGCTTTGGACGCGGCGGCCCTGGATTTGGATTTATACTCAATGGAATACCGTAAGGTGCTGGTGACTGGCGAGTATCTGCCGCAGGATGCGGTGGTGCTGCGCAACCAGGTGTGGACCACGCTCTACGGCAACTTGCTGGGCTACAAGCTGCTTATGCCTTTGCAGGTGGAAGGCAGCAACACCGCCATTCTGATTGACCGTGGCTGGGTGCCCTCGGATCAGCCGCTGAACCTGGCTCAGTATGCGCCCGCCGGCACAGTCACCGTGAGCGGGCAACTGCGCCGTGCGGAGTTGGATGTCAGCCTGGCCTTCAACGCAGACCCCACGCTGCAGCCCGGCCAGCCGCGCTTGGAGATATGGAATTATTTGGAGCTGCCCCGCCTGGCTGAGCAAATGAGCACGGCGTTGGTCACCGCCGCCTATGTGCAGGTGGTGCCACAGGGTGAACAGACCGAGCCGCCGTATGCCAACCCGCCTGAGCTGGATCTGAGCGAGGGCTCACACTTTGGCTACGCGGTGCAATGGTTTACTTTTGCCACTATTTTGTTGGTGGGCTACCCCTTTTATGCCCGTCGCCAGGATTTGAGAAACGAGAAATGAGCCCAACCAAGAAAAAAGCAACAAAGAAAGCGGCTACCAAAGCAGCGGCTACTAAAGTAGCCAAGAAGATCACTCGTAAAGCAGCAGCCCCCAAGTTTGTAGTGGGCAATTTCCGCTACCTGGTGCTGGCCGCTACCATCTCCACCTTTTTGCTGATTGTGATCGGTGGCATTGTGCGCGTCACCGGCTCTGGTCTCGGCTGCCCAGACTGGCCAACCTGCTTCGGGCGCATTCTGCCCCCGCCACAGATCGAAGCGCAGATCGAGTTCAGCCATCGCTTCTGGGCCTCGGCCGTCACCTCGCCGCTGATCCTGCTCTCGGCCTTCATTGCCTGGCGCCGCTTCCGCTCCGTGCGCCTGATCTGGCAGCCATTGTTCTGGGGGCTGCCCATCCTGGCTATCCAGGGTGCGCTGGGTGCGGTGGTGGTGCTGCAGGAGCTGCCGCCCTACATCGTGGCCGTGCACCTGGGCACCGCCTTCCTGTTGTTTGCATTGCTCATTATTGCTACCGTCACTGCCTTCCGCCTGCATCGTGACCCCGCGCAGACCGATAGGCTGGTCTTCCAGAGCCGCTTTGCCCGCCTGACCCTGGGCGGCTTCATCGGCTTGTTCATCGTGCTGGTCACCGGCGCGTTCACTGCCGCCGGCGGCGCAACCTACGCCTGCTCCGGCTGGCCGCTGTGCAATGGGGAGCTCATCCCCAGTCATTATCTCGGCTGGTTGCACATGTTCCACCGCTTGATGGTGGGCCTGCTGACCGTGCACATGGTTCTGCTGCTGCGCGCTGCCTGGCGCACCCAGCGCACGCAGCGCGGCATTCTCTCCGCCGCCACGCTCACCGTGGTGCTGTACTTTGCCCAGATCCTCGTCGGTGGGCTCAAGGTGAGCACCCAGTTCCCCATCTACCTGCTCGGCTTGCATGTGGCTACCGCCGCGGCGGTATGGGCGCTCATGGTCGTGCTTACTGCTTTGGTGGGGCTGGCTGGCCGCAGCAATAAGGATGAAGAGCGCGAGGCGGCCAGGCCCGTCAACCGTAAACAGCGCTTTACCGATTTCATTCTGCTCACCAAGCCCATTATTGTGGCCTTGCTGCTCGTCACCACGTATGCTGGCATGGTCGTGGCCGGCAAGGCGCTGCCTTCGCTCTCGCTCACCTTTTGGACCCTGCTGGGCGGTGCGCTGGCAGCAGGCGGCAGCGGCGCCATCAACCAATACATTGACCGCGAGATCGACCAGCACATGACGCGCACGGCGCGCCGCCCGATTGCCGCCGGCCGCCTGACCCCCGCCGAAGGCTATGCCTTTGGCCTGGGTGCGCTGGTGGTCTCGTTCTATCTCTTGGCCGGCTTCGTGAACCTGCTGGCCGCTTTGCTCTCGCTGGCGGGCATGCTTTACTACATCGTGCTCTACAGCCTGTGGCTCAAGCACGCCACCGTGCAGAACATCGTCATCGGTGGCGGCGCCGGCGCCATCCCACCTTTGGTGGGCTGGGCCGCTGTGACGGGCGACCTGAGCATTCCGGCGCTGTTCCTTTTCGCCATCGTGTTCATGTGGACCCCGCCGCATTTCTGGGCATTGGCGCTGGTCAAGCAGAATGATTACGCCCGCGCCGGCGTGCCGATGCTGCCCGTGGTGCGCGGTGAGAAAACTACGCGCTGGCAGATCTGGCTCTACACGCTGGAGCTGGTGGCGCTGACCTTGCTCATGCCGCTACTGGGCATGGCCGGTGGCTTCTACGCCGTGGCCGCCGCACTGCTGGGTGCCTGGCTCATCTACTGGGCCTGGAAGGTATGGAAAGTTGGCAGCAACAAGATTGCCTGGAGCATGTACCGTTACTCCAGCATGTATCTCGCCTTCTTGTTCTTTGCTCTGGTTGTGGACGCATTAGTCTAAGTAGCTCTGAGTGGATATAAAAACAGGCGCACATTGTGCGCCTGTTTTTTTTACCCTGTCATTGCGAGGATTGCGCAACAAAGTTGTGCTGACGAAGCAATCTGGTTCTAAGCTTGAAGCATAAAACCAGATTGCTTCGCTTCGCTCGCAATGACTGAAAATCCTACGGAGCCATCACCGTTACTTCAATGGTGAGGTCTTCAGCATGTTCAAAATGCAGGCTGAGCTCAAATACATCGCCTGCCTTCAATTCTTGCTGCAGGTTGATCAGCATAATGTGATAGCCGCCTGGCTCAAAGGGGATCTCATCCCCGGCTGCCAGCTCCACACGCTCCACCATCACCATACTGCCCACATGGGACATGTCTTGCATCTCGGCTTCTCCCATGCTGTGATCCATACCAGCCTGGGCATCATCGTCGCTGTTGTCAGTCTGATCATGGTTTGCTTCTTGTCCTTCGGCGTCCACGCTGCTCTCGGCCATCAGGCTACTCATGTGAATTTCCACGGCCTCGGCAACTGGGGAAGAGGCGCCGATCAGCACATCATCAGTCTCGGTGGCATTGTGCAGCATGAAATAGGCGGCACCCGTACCACCAGCCGGGGTGGGGCGGCTGTAGGCTTCGTGCGTGTGCCAGCGGCCGTCAGCGTTGCTGCAGGCAGCCAGGGCAAAGGCAAGCAAGACAAATACAACAAGCAATCGCTTCTTCAAGACAGGTCCTCTCACTTACTGGTGGATAGTTAAACTGGATTATACGCCGCTGCACAGGGCAGCTAGCGCACCACGATACGTGTGCCGTTGCCCACGGTCTGGATTTGACCGTACTTGCTCTCCGGCATCAACCAGCGAAACAGCCACTTCGCCTCGTGCGGCTTCATGTTGACGCAACCGTGGCTCATCTCATTGCCGTAGTTATCGTGCCAGTAGGTGCCGTGGAAAGCCACGCCCCATTCGTGAAAATACGAGACCCACGGCACACCGGGCAACTCATAGGCTTCAACATCATCGGTGATGTAGCCATCGCCCATGTGGCGCACGGGCATCTTCGAGAACACGGTGAAGCCGCCCTTGGGTGTGGCGGTGGGGATGCCATTGGTGCTGACCAGGTAGGGAATGCCCGTGGATACTTTGGTATCCATGATCAACGCGCCTTCTTCGTACACCCACATGCGCTGCTCAGGAATGCTGACTTCAACGTATTTTTGATGCAGCGGAATATGGGCGTTGACCGGGGTCAGCTCCCTGGCGGGCACTTTGCGCAGGTGCTCGGCAAGCACGTGGTAGGTGATCTTGAGCAGCTCATCGGTGATCTCATACCAAAGCGCCCCGTCCGGGCCTTCGGCGATGCCGGTGACCCAGTGTGTGGAGAGATAGTACAGGCGGTACAGCTTCTCCCAGCCTCGGGCGCGCGTGAAGCGATACGACTGTGTGAGCGGCACGCTGACTTCGAACAGCTCACCCTGCGGGTTGATGTGCACTTGCGGGGTTTGCAGATGGGTTTGCACCGGCTGCAAGTAGGCGGTGTGGGCATAGCCCTCGTCTACCTTGTACCAGCGCGGATTGAAATCCGGCCCCAGGTCTGACTCGAATTCTTCGAAGACATACAGCAGCTGATCACGGGTGCGCGTGGCTACTACGTCGCTCTGGTAGGAGGGCTCGCTGTAGAGACGCATCTCTTTGACCGCCACACGCACCAGGCCGGCGGCCTCGTTGGGCTTGCTGTTGGCCGGTTGCACCAGCGGCTGCAAGGGCGAGGCGCCCAGCGCTAGCCCGCCGAGGGCCAGCCCGCCCAGCTGCATGAACTCCTTGCGTGAGATCTGCGGTGTGCTCATGTATCTATTCTAACAAGACGCAGGTGCGGCTGGAAATGTGAGCCGTATGAGAGCCTATGCGGCGCCGACAGCCGCTGCGCATATAATTGCCTCGCCGATGCCTTCGTTCTCTGTTGACCTGCAAAGTTTTATCCGCACGGCTACGTACATCCTGCTCTTTTTTGGGGTGTACGCAGTGTTTGCGGGTCGAGCCTCACTTCGCTCTGCGGCCGAGGTGCCGTTCTATCGCGTGCGCCAGCAGCGCAAATTCTCCGGCTGGCGCAGCATCTTCATCGGCATCCTGCTGTTTGCGCTGGGCGGCTGGTCTATGTTTTACGGCGAGCGCACCGCCTACGCTATCTTCCCTGTCACGCTGACCCCAACGCTCAGCCCCACGCCTTCGCTCACCTTCACGCCCTCGCTGACCCCTTCGCTAACCCTGACCCCCAGCGAAACACCCACTTTGCAGTTTACGCTCACACCCAGCATCACGCCAGTGCCGGTGCTGCCCGATGAGATCGCCGCCGAGTTTAGCTCACAGGTTACACCCAGTGGCGCGGCGGTGTTCAGCCCCTTCGTCTTTGCCCGCGGCATCAACTTAAGCAACTATCTGCCGATCAGCGAGGGCGCCGTGTTTGAGCACCCCGTGGCGGGCATCTATGCGTTGTTCAGCTATGACCAGATGCAGCCAGACGTGCAGTGGACTGCGCTATGGTATCGAGACGGCGTGCTGGTGCATTACGAGACGAAACCTTGGGATGGTGGCACCGGCGGCTTCGGCTACACCGAGTGGCTAGCCCCTGCCGAGGAGTGGCTGCCCGGCCGCTATCAGGTGGAGATGTACGTGGGCGGCGAGGTCAAGCTCGTTGGGAATTTTGAGGTGATCGGCCTGCCGTCTACCAGCACGCCCACGCCCTCGCAGACGCCTACGCCGACCCCCAGCCCCACGCGCACGCCGACCCCTGTGCCATCGGCTACGCACACACGCCAACCGACGGCGACACCTTAAATCGAACCACAAGGACACAAACACAAAGTTCTAAAAATTCCCTTTGAGCCCTTTGTGTCTTTGTGGCTAGGCATTTAGGGTATTGGCCGAAGCCAATTCCTTGGCGATCTCCGCCGCGATGCGCGCATTATTCTTCAGCAGCGCCAGATTTGCCTGCAGGCTGCGCCCGTTACTGAGCTCGGCCACACGTGCCAGCAGGAACGGGGATACGCGCTGCCCGCGGATGTCCTGCGCGTCGGCTTCGGCCTGCGCCTGCACGATCCACGCCTCCACTTCCTCGCGCTCGATGGCCGTCTCCACGGGCGGGGGCGCGGCCAGCAGCACGCCGCCGCCGCCCAGCTGCCAGTGGGTGCGTGCCAGCATGGCGGCTTCAGCCGCGCTGTCCACACGGTTGCTGGTGCTCAGCCCGCTCTCCACGGAGTAGAACGCTGGGTAGTTGTCGCTTCCATAGCCCACCACCGGCACGCCCAGCGTCTCGAACTGTTCCAGGGTAGCCGGCAGATCGAGGATGGCTTTGGCCCCGGCGCACACCAGTACCAGCGGCTGGCGCGCCAGCTCGGGCAGGTCTGCGGAAATGTCCCATTGGCTGCCGCGGTGTACACCGCCGATCCCACCGGTAGCGAAGACACGAATGCGGGAGCTGGCGGCGATGCGCAGCGTGGCCGCCACCGTGGTGCCGCCACTGGCCTTCTGGGCCACCGCCGCCGCCAGGTCACGGCTGCTCAGCTTGCGCACACTGGGATTATTGGCCAGCGCCTCGAGCTGGGCCGGCTCCAACCCAACGCACAGTTCGCCATCGATCACGGCGATGGTGGCCGGGGTAGCGCCGCCCTCGCGCACAATGGCTTCCAGCGACTGGGCCAGCTCCAAATTCTGCGGGCGCGGCAGCCCGTGCGTAATCACTGTGGATTCCAAGGCCACCACCGGCTTGCCGTGCAGGATGGCCTTGCTGACTTCAGGGGAGAGTTTGAACATACCGGGTAGTTTCATATTTTTTAACCTGTTCTGATTCTAAGCGCAATTTGACAAAGTGGTAATAGCCAGAAGACTTTCTTGCTGTCACAAAATAAAGTCAAGCAGAATCGCAGAGAAATCCTTCGTGAATGCAAAGATACACGAACGTTTGTGGAGGGGGTCTGGGGGAACAAACTTTGGTTCCCCCAGTGGGGTCATAGGGGCGAAGCCCCTAAAAGAGAAAAGGTTTGATCTTGATTATCTCGTCGTTAAACAACTAAGCGGTTTCACCTCCTTACAATGATGGAAGATGAGCCGTTACAATCCCCCCATGCTCACCGTAGAAACCCACTGCCACACGGACGCCAGCGGCGATTGCCGCGTGCGCGTAGAGGACCTCATCAAGACGGCTCGCCAGCGCGGCATTGACCGCCTGGTGATTACCGACCACAACTCCATCAGTGGGGCGGTGCGCGCCAAACAGCTTGACCCCGAACTCATCATAATTGGCGAGGAGATCATGACCGAGCAGGGTGAGCTGCTGGCCTTCTTCGTCACCGAAGAAGTGCCGCGCCACCTGCCGCCGATGGAAGCTATCCATATCCTGCGCGAGCAGGGCGCCTACATCAGCGTCTCGCACCCATTTGACCCACGCCGCGGCTGGGAGCTGCGCGCCCTGGAGTCGATTGCGCCGCATGTGGACGCCGTCGAGATATTCAATGCGCGCAACATCCGCCCCGCCTACAACGAGGCCGCCGAGCGCTTCGCCACCCGCTTCAAGCTGGGCGGCACCGCTGGCTCCGACGCGCACACCCTCATCGAGGTGGGTCGCGCCACCATGCAGGTGCCGGAGTTTACGGATGCGGCCAGCCTGCGGGCAGCCATGCCGCTGGCCCAGTACACCAAGCGCGCCAGCGGGCCGCTTATTCGTTTAGCCTCGCGCTATGCCGCGATTGTGAATCGAGTGAGCCGGTGAGGCGTGAACAGGGAGAAGTGAACAGTGAAACAGTGAACAAGGTGTCCCTGGTTACTGATTACTAATCACTACTTACTGGCACGCTTAACTGCGATAAAATCACTCCGCGTTTACGCATCCACGGCTCGGTGGCGGAACTGGCAGACGCAGGGGACTTAAAATCCTCCGAGGGCAACCTCTTGTGGGTTCGATTCCCACCCGAGCTACTTACAATTGCTTTTGTCGAATAAGCTCCGTATATAGACGCGAATAGTTTTCCAAAGACAACTCAAGTGAAAAGTTGGATTGGATGCGTTGACGGGCGGCTTGGCCAAGTTCAAGCCGCTGAGTCTGGCTTTGCTTTAGAACCTTGGCGCACGCGTGCGCCAATTGTTTTGGATCTCTCGGTGGAACGACTAACCCGGTATCCCCGACCAGAATCCGTGAATCACCAACGTCAGTAACCACACAGGGAACACCAGAGGCCATGGCTTCGCCCACAATGTTGGGGAAGCTCTCGCTGACCGAAGCGGAAACCAGCAGGTCGAGCGCCGGCATAATGCGGGGCACGTCTGCGCGTGGCCCAAGCAGGCTGAATGCATGTCTGAGCCCAGTGTCTTCAATTACTTGCCGCAGGGTTTTATTTTCCCAAGTGATATGGGTCCCAGCCAAAACAAAATGGATGTGCTTGAACTCAACCGCTAGCAGAGCGGCCGCCTGCACAAAGCTGGCATGGTCCTTGAGCGGATCAAAGCGGGCCATCAGCCCGACCAAGAGAGAGTCGTGACTCACACCTAGCTCTTCCCGCAACTCCCGCCGGCTGGCGTTGTTTGGAGCATACACGGCCAGATCGAACCCGTTAGGGATGACTAGCATCCTGTCTTTTGCATAGCCCAGGCGTATGTGCTCATCTCGGGCCGCAACCGAGTTAGAGATGATCTTATCCGGAACAATGCCTGAGGCAATCGCGTTCAAGCGTACCACAGCCTGAGTGAGACGGTTAGGGTATTGCTGGTCGAAGCTAAGATTGCGAATGTTCCATACGATTGGAACTCTACGTGCCAACTTGGCCGCCAAGCCGCCTAGCAAGTCTGCATGATACATCCAGGTCTGCACAAGATCAGGCTTGCTGGCTCTGATTGCCGAGATCAGATGGAGCAGCTTGAATGGATTTGGAAGCCGCGGGTTAAGGCCGAGTTCATAGACAGGCACGCCGGCCTCCTCAAATGCGGCAACCAGAGCGCCGCCAGCCTGCAATGAGATCACAGAGTTATTGAGGAGCTTGCCCTGGCTGGCTTTCACAAGCCGCAGCAAAGCCTGCTCGGCGCCCCCCAAGCCAAGGCCAGTAATGATGTGAGTGATGTGGGGGAGCGGGTTCATTCTTCAGGTCTTGATATCAGCTGAATATGCTAGATAAATCTATAGTTCATGGTGATTCGGGGCACTCAGTACTCTCCTATACTGAAGTAGTGAAACCTACTGAAGAGAAAACATCATCCCATTTCTTGAGCAAGATATCTTCACTAAAATACTGTTCAGCATACGCTTTGCCACTTAAGGCAGCTTGGCTCCGAACACTTTTATCCTTGATCATCGTATTAAGGGCGGTTTCCCATTCGGCTTGTGTCTCGCAGGCCAGATACTCCGTTCCCACGTTCTTCATGGCTCGCTTGTAGGAGGGCGTGGCTGATGTAACAACGGGTAATCCCATGCGCCAGAGAAGTAGCAGCTTGTTCTCTGGCTTGCCTGCAACAAAGCTGTCTGCCAGGTTGATAGGGATAATGGCGATATCAAAGTTGCAAATTGTTTCAGCTAAACTCGTGGCATTCCAAGCGTGCACTTCAACAGCATCAAAAATTCTCTTAGCTATTTTCAGTGTCTCAACTAGGCCAAAGCGATTCATGAATCGCGGGTAGCTCAGGTCAGTGACCAAATTTAGTTTCTGAGGGTGTTGCGTCTGCACCTTACGCAAGACATCGCTGATTTGGAGTAGTTGCTCAACATTGATCGGTAATCCCTCCCATACTAAATTGATCGGCCTGCTTAGATCGTAATTCTCCTTTACCTTGGTTATCAGCGGTGTATGGATATCCAAGATGACGTGAGAATTTTGACAGTAAGCCTGGATCAGCTCTTGTTGCTCTGGGGTTGCGCACACGACAGCGTTTGAGCGTTGGCACATCCTCGCTATAGATTCCCAGTAGTCCAGTTGCAGTCGCTGGTGCCTGCCAGCCACAAAAGCCACGGTGCCTTGCAACCAGTGGCGCATATTGGTTCGCGGGATGGACAGATATGAGTCGATTAGATCGTACACAATCTTGCCATGGGGGTAATCCTGCCACAGCGTTATATCGGCAGCTTCGCTAAGAACAACAAAGTCGTACTTTTGCTTGTAATCAGCAATTTCGAATTTAATCGCGCGCGCACGCGCATAGGCTACAAAACGCCTAATGTCCCCTGGACTAATTAAGTCAAGACGGTAAGGAACGTAACCAATACGAGGGTGATAACTACTCATTATTGGACAAAAAATCTAAAGAAACTAAATGAGCAAAGTCTTGGATGTTGTTCACCCCCTCCACTGGCTTCAGTCCTCGCCAAGAATGACTCTGCGATTGTGTTATGAAGCGCACCGCGCTAAAAAGACGCATTATATTCCTCGGCTCAAGTGCTTTTATGAGCGCTTTACCCCAGCTCAGCAGGTCCGGCTGTAGTAATAAAATTATAAGTTGCCGTAAGGTAAGCAAGTCAAGATGCCATTGGGAGATCCAAAAATATACTTGCCGTAAAACATATCCTCCGCGGTCGATGTGAATATGCTCGAGTTCTTCTGGAAAATTTGACTTGAGCTTAAGTAGCCATGAATACATGCCATTGAGTAGTTCATTGCCGGGTAGTGCTCCCGGAAATCTTGTGCTAATCCCTAGATAGTCTAGACCCTCACTGGTCTTGCGTTTATAGAAATGGTGACCGAAGGATTTTGGGCTTGCGCCAATTACTACAAGCCTTTCATTTACGTATAGCCATTTTTCTGCAGAGATGAGCAATGCATTTAAAAGATAGTGATCCGGAAAGGGTGCCTCAAATTTGAGGCCAGAAGCCTTTTCCATGGCTGCTCTTGAGAAAACAGCCGTCTGCATGTTCAATGGAATACGTTGGGCAAACCTGAACATGTCCTTGACGATACTCATACGGTGAGGCAGCGTCAGGAATTCTTCAGACTTAAAATCGACCTCATAGTGATAATGCCATTCGGCCCAGTAACTCTTTCCATCAGCCTCCAGTGTGTTTGGGGCTATATATGAAAACCCGTTGTACAAGATGCAGTCAGGATGATGTTCGTTTAGAATCTTGTCGAGTCGTTGAAGAGCACCCGGAAGAAGGTAATCATCATCACCCAGGACTAAACAATAATCTCCGCTCGAAGCAAGAAGTGCAGCATTCCAGTTTTCTACAACGGAAAGAGCGTTTGGTTGGCGAATGACTTTCAGTCGCGGTTCCGTTGCAAAGTCTTCAAGAATCTTGGGTGTGGCATCAGTGTTTGCATTGTCAGAAACCACGAGTTCAAAATCAACAAAATTCTGACTTAGAATTGACTCTATGCAATGGCGCAGGAAATCTCCACCGTTTCGTGTGGGTAGAAGTATAGAAAATTTCATACTTTCTTCTTCCGAAAAACTATACTGTAGGTACTTCCATTTAAATGGAAATTTTCTAGAGGATACATGGCAAGAGAGATTAAAGAACCCAATGCGCGCATGGGCAGCTGGAGAGACGGCGCAGGAAAGAAATTCTGTAAAGTCTTTCGCCAACCGAAAACATTCCAGCTTCTTCCTCCTGCATCTGTACTTGTCAAGAGAATTGGCTCAAGACCAAGAGGTTCTAGTCTGCTAATTAGCAAATCTGCCGGTATCAGTTGCAAATGTCTGGGAGCATCTAGATGCGGCCAGTATGATCTTAGTATCCTGAACTGGAATGCACTGGGATTAGGGCTGGCGATGGCCAAAAGTCCTTCTGGTAAAAGCGTTTCAACTGCTTTTACCAGAACTTCCCATGGATCTGGCAGATGCTCGATTACATGCCACATAACAATCACATCTTTTTTTTCAAGGCTGGGCAGTACTTGCTCCGGCTTGTCACTGCGAACAACCCCTACGCCCGCGACATTTTCTAGGTAGTCACAGCACTTTTCATCCATCTCGATTGTTTCAACTTCATATCCGTATAGTTTAGCTAATCTGGCGAAGGCCCCATAGGCAGGACCTATCTCGAGTAGTTTACCTTTTGGATTGAACTGGCGCACCATGTCCAGTTGATAAATTAGACCATTCGCCAACGCATCCAATTTCTCCACACTTTGAGGTAGAAGGTAGTAACCATTGGCATAGTAGACTGAAAGATCTAGTGGAATAGGGTCAATGAAAATAACTCCACAAAAATTGCAGCAGAAGTAGTCGAAGACCTGCTTGGAAAGTCTGCGATTTTTATCGGTAGAGCTAAAAATGTAACGTGCTTGGGACCCACAGGCTTTGCAGGCTGGGCTAAGCTTAGTTTGAGCGTTCATGAAATTTTTTCATAGCCTCTATGGGTTTAGGAGGAAATTCAGTAGATGTTGCTGATGGAGTATTAGATTAAATTTTGGCTAAAGAGATGGCCTATGCTTACTTTTATTGTATCAAAGCTGCCACATTTCTATAAGTAGTAAAGCATGCTACTTAGCTATGACCACCTATCTATCTTAGCAATGACGTTTTAAGGCACAAGAAAATATCGCGTATTCTGTTGCGTTATGTCTTTGACACGTTTTGCCGCAATAATGCTCCAATGGTTTTTCCAAGGTTTCTGAATATTATTTGAAGCCATGCGCGAGTTGCAGGCATTACAAGAACTGAAGCGATGAACGCGCACAGAAATGTTAAGAAAATCCAAAGCGCTGTTCCTAGCAGAGTCAGACCTTGCGGTAGAAGCCATCGAGAGATACTTGCTAGAGACAGTGATGTAATCATTGGGCCTCCTATGTCTACAAGATACCAACGTTTGAGGCTACCCCGTAAAAGCCGTGTATGCATGACAGGAACTTCAACAAACACATAGCTCGCGTTAAGCAAAATCCATGCCGCAGCAGCCCCGACTGCGCCCCACCAGAAAATGAAAACTTTCATTAGCGGTGTCAAGACAAGCACTGCAATTATGTTTTTGTACAAAGACAACTTTGTCCAACCAAATGCCAACTGTAAAGCATAAGGCAGATTGGCAAGGGAATTAAATGTTGTGCCAAAAGCTATCAGGCTGAGCAATAAATGAGTTTTTTCTGCCGTTTCTGGTTCTTTGAACCATAGATACAAAATATCAGATGAAAAGAAGATGACTGTTGCTGACAAGGGTAACACCGAAGCCGATACAAGCTGACAGGCCTGATGATATAGTTTCCTTAGACTATCTTCCTGGCCTTGGGAAGCTAATTGAGTAAATCGAGGAAACAAGCTTGTAAAAATAGGCCCGACCAAAAAATTTAATCCAACTCCAGCGGTCGATGCGATCGAATAAAAGCCAAATTCCTGCAAGCTCAATCCGCGGCTCAGAATTACTTTATCCAACTGTGTAAGTACTGCTACGACAATACTGATTCCAAACATCCCGGCAGAAAAGCGCCAGTTGGTTGTAAGAATTTCACGCTTAAATCTTGGTCTTACACCTTTGACTGAAGCTGGCAGTATCTTCCACGCTAAGTAGGCCAGAGACAAACTCGTGACTGCCGCACTAGCGGCCTGCCACCTGAAGAATGTCAATATGTCTTGTTGTACATATGTCAATAAAATTACTGCTCCAACTGCTTTTATTGCCGCAGATACAGACAAGATCACGTTCAACCAAACTTGTCGCTGTAAGCCCAGTAAAGCCCCGGAATATAATGCTATTGGCCACTGTAAGGCAATTACAAACCCCATTAACGTTACAGACTGACGGATGACCTCTTTTGAAATTTCCACATCCGTGAGCCAATTTTGTGATAACCATTGTGATGCAAGCAAGACAATGATTCCCAAAATAACACCCAGAAGCCAATAAATTATTTCGTATGTCCGCAGAGTATCTCGGATTTCCCTGGCACTGTTTGGATGAGTGGAAAGACGCGCCATTTCCCTGTTTAAAGTAGTACTTAGGCCGAGGTCTAGCACAGATAGTAGTACCACCAGCGTGGTGTAAAAGCCAATTAGGCCGTACGCGGCAATTCCTAAAAGATCAATATATATTGGCAGAAAAGCCAAGCTAATCACTAGTGTCACGGCTTTGCCAATAAACCCTGCGGCAATGTTAGAAGATATTCGAATTGGGGAATTCATGTATTTGATTTCCAAAATCCGATTGTTTGTCGCAAACCGTCTTCCAGAGAAAAGCGCGGCTTCCATCCCAGCGATAACAGGCGGCTATTATCGCCGCAAATATACATCGGTTCCCAGTCTCGATAGCTGAGTTCACCCAAACGCAGCAACTCCGCCTTCGCTGTAAGCTCTGCAATCTTTTGCAGCAGGGTGGCTACGGTAAGCGGCACCCCAGATGAGACATTAAAGGTGTCATTTGCGTTGACCTCGGCCATTCGCCACATAGCACGGGCAAGATCCTCAACATGTAAATAATCCCGAACCTGCTCACCAGGGGTAGAAAGGAATGGCTTACCCTCTAGAAAAGAATTAATCGCTGCAGGCACCAATCGGCGTTTATCTTCATAAGGCCCATACACATAGAAGAACCGCGCCCACGAAAAATTGATGTTGCTTGCTTCAGCCAACTGACTGCCAATAAGCGAGATTGCTAGTTTGCAAGCGGCATACAACGTTGAGGGCTTCAGCTTACTGTCTTCATTCAGCATGCTGGATTGCATTTCGTATTCGGCGCAGGTGCCGGCCATTACGATGGTTTTGCATCCAGTCTTTGCCAAGAAAAGCATAAGGTCTATGCTGTCCTGGAGTGAACGCAGGTTCTCGTTGGAATGTAGATATTCACCGGGCTTTGCATACCAGGCCAGGTGGATACAGGCTTGCGGTTGCCACGCGTCTACTGCGGGCTGATAGGTTTCAGGGTGGGAGAGATCGCCGTACACAATCTCCAAGCGGGTTTCAAACCCGCGCAGCCGCCACAAGTCACTCCCTGGGCGTACTAGCCCCAGAACCTCACAGCCTGCTTCTAACAAAACCCGCGCTGTGTGGGAGCCTATGAACCCTGAAAGGCCTGTGACAAAGATACGCATGGTCTAAGGAATAAAATCTGGAAATTCGCGGTCCCGTTGTGAGAGGATAGGGTCAGACAGCGGCCACTCTATTCCAAAGGCCGGGTCATTCCAGCGTAAACCCCTTGCTGCTTCGGGATGATAGAACTCTGTAATCTGATAGAGCACTTCCGTATTATGCTCCAATGTCTGAAATCCGTGGGCGAACCCCGGCGGAACCCACAACGTGTAGCGGTTATCTGCCGTCAGCATAACTGCAATCCACTTCATATAGCTGGTTGAGGCCGGGCGTAAGTCCACAATTACATCAGTAAGGCTGCCCATGGTGCAGCGCACCAGCTTTCCTTCGCTATAAGGCTCGGCCTGGTAATGCATGCCCCTCAGCGTGCCGCGCTTATGATTGAATGAAATGCTGCTTTGCGCAATCTTAAAATTGATACCGTATTGGGCAAAGACATCTGAGTCAGAAACGCGCGCAAAGAAGCCGCGCTCATCACGAAGCTCTTGTGGCTTAATAAGATAGGCACCCTGCAACTTGGTTTCGATGATCTCCATCGCAGCTAAACAATTCTTACAGATGGGATCGGAACAATGAACTTGCCGCCACGCGCTCGGTACTCCTCTTGCTGTGCCAGCACTTCTTCAACCAGGTTCCATGCAAGGAGCAGCACGAAATCGGGCTTATCTTCAACCAGTTTGCTGGGCGAGAAGATCGGCAGATGCGTGCCAGGTGTATAGTGCCCTTGCTTTGCCGTACTCCGATCCACTACATAGTCAACATCGGCAGCGCTAATGCCAAAGTAGTTCAACAACGTGGTGCTCTTGGCTGAGGCTCCATAGATGGCTACTCTCTTGCCATCAGCCTTGATCTGACCGAGAAGTTGTACTAGTTTTTCGCGCAAGGCATGAACTTTTTCGCCAAAATTGCGATAAAAATCATAGCTATCCACACCCCACTCCTGCTCTTCTTGAAGTAGAGCCTCAACACGCTGTGCCCCTTGCTTGCTTAGGGATTTTGGGCCATCAGCTGGTTGAAAGAACACACGTAAAGAACCGCCGTGCACCCCAATTCGTTCAACATCAACGACTTCAAGATTATGACGTTGAAATAGGTTCTTGAATGAGGTGAGTGAGTAGTAGCACAAGTGCTCATGGTAGATCGAGTCAAATTCAACATGGTCAATGAGGTCTTTTACATAATGGTTTTCAACTATTGCCACGCCATCTTTCTTTAGCAATAGAGCCATGCCGGCGATCACGCCGTGTAAATCTGCAACAT
Organism: Anaerolineales bacterium; assembly: GCA_035446285.1. Lineage (GTDB taxonomy): Bacteria > Chloroflexota > Anaerolineae > Anaerolineales > UBA11579 > JAMCZK01. Next base: position 15,640 of record DAOMSJ010000002.1, on the reverse strand, counting down.
GGGCAATCACATTGTTAGCGTGAATGATGTCCGCCTGGCCATGCTCAGCCTTCACTTGCTCTGCTGCCTCTATGCCAAAGAACTTGTTCAGGGTGGGAACGCCCATTTCCTGTGCCTGTGCAGCTATGTTCGTTGCAGGCTCAATGCCAAGGACGGGAATCTTCTCTTGCTGATAATACTTAAGCAGATATCCATCATTGCTTGCCACTTCTGCGACAAGGCTTGTTTCATTTAAATTGCAAAGGCCAATCATCTTTGCTGCCAGATCTTTAGCGCTTTGCAAGGCAGTATCTGAGAAAGAGGAGTAATAAAAGTACTCTGCGAACAACTTCTCCGGCGGAACTGTCTCTGTGATTTGAACCAGGCTGCAGTTTGGGCAGAGAACAAAGTCTAGAGGATATACATCTTCGGGTGCCGACAGTTGATCGCTGCGCAAGAGAGCATTGGCTAAAGGTGTGCTCCCCAACGAAAGTATTGGTTGCAAATCAGAGTTGAAGCAAGAGCGGCAGGTCGTCATTGCGTGTTTCCTAGATACTCTTTGTACCAACCGATGGTGCGGCTTATTCCCTCATCGAGCGAATATGTGGGAGACCAATTGAGCACAGTTCGCGCTTTTTCTGCAGACAGGTATTGGTGCCGTATCTCATTGCTAACTTCATTGAGTACTTTCGGTGTTATAGAGGCGCCCATTGCCTTGGTGATCTTTGTCACCAGCTCTATAACGCTCAGCTGGATCTCGTTTGAAAAATTAAAGGCCTGCCCGTAAAGCTCTGGCCGCTCAGCTAGCTGTTCAGCCAGCAACATATAGGCCGCGGCACCGTCTTCGCAGTAAAAATAATCTCGAATGTATTCCCCATCTGAACGGATGACGGGAACCTGGCTCCTGAGTAGCGAGCGGATGGTTCCAGGCACGATGCGGTTCCAGTTCAAATCTCCCCCACCATAAAAATTGCCACAGCGGGTGATTGCTACAGGGCTGCCATAGCTGGTTGCATAAGCCTGGGCAATCAGGTCAGCGCAGGATTTGCTCACATCGTAGGGATGTCGGCCCTGGAGAGCCGCATCTTCCGTGTAGGGGAGATTTGTATGATCGCCATACGCCTTGTCAGAAGACGCCATCACAATTTGCCGAACGCGCGGGCTTCTGCGGCATGCCTCCAGCAGAGCCCAGGTTCCGGCTATGTTTGTTTCGAAGGTAGAAACTGGATTTCGGTTGGCGATGGTAACGATGGTTTGAGCTGCAAGATGAAAAACCGTATCGATTTCGTACTCGCCCAGGGTGCGTTCTAACAAGGCTTGCTCTTTGACATCGCCGCGTACCACCGTAACCTGATTGATCAAGTTTGAGCGCACCAGTTCACTGTCTGGCACCCAATCGCGTATAAGGCAAATTACAGTAGCTTGCTTCTCCAGAAGCGCTTTTACTAACCAGTAGCCCAGTAGTCCGGTGGCGCCGGTGACCAGAACGGGGCGGTCAACCCAAAAAGTGTCGTTGGTGTTCATTCGGTTAGATTGTCCATTGGATTTGATTAGATTGCCAAAGTGTCTCTAGGTAACGCTTATCGCGAATTGTATCCATGCATTGCCAGAAACCATCGTGCCGGTAAGCGGCAAGTTGACCCTCATCCGCCAGTTTTTCGAGGATACCGCTTTCCAGAATAGTCTCATCGCCTTCAATGTAATCCAGTACTTGGGGCTCAAAAACCATAAAGCCACCATTGATCCAGCCTTCACCAATTTGTGGCTTTTCAATGAACTTACTCACCAGGTTGTTTTCGAACTCTAGACCACCAAAACGGGCGGGGGGACGAACCGCAGTGATTGTTGCCAGGCGGCCGCAACTTCTATGAAACTTGTACAGCTCTGAGAGGTCTACATTGCTCACACCGTCACCATAGGTGAGCATGAAGGGTTCTTTCTCCAGCCAAGGTTGCAGACGCTTAACCCTGCCGCCAGTCATCGTGCTTTGCCCGGTATCAATCAGGGAAAGCTTCCAGTCCTCTGTAGGGTTCAGCGCACCTTCAACCTTCTTCTCCGCAAAATTAAAGGAGAGATCGCCGTTCAGGTGAAAGTAGTCCCAGAAGTACCTCTTTATGCTCTCCCCTTTGTAGCCCAGAGTGATAAAGAAGTTGTCAAATCCATGGTGCCAGTAATGTCGCATTATGTGCCAGAGGATAGGTCTCCCGCCAATTTCAACCATTGGTTTAGGCCTAGCCTCGGTTTCTTCTGCTAGCCGGGAGCCTAAACCTCCGGCGAGTATCACTACATTCACTGTGCACCTCTCGCGTCAATATGCTTGGGATTGTAACTTACTAGCTTTCCGAATCGAGGTCTGCCTATGTGTGTTTGTAGCTTTGACCTGTAGTCTGATTTTGATGCCACTAACAAAATAGAATCGGCTAGAATTTGCAAACAAGGAAAACATGTGCGGTATTTGTGGTTATCTCCAGCCTGGCGGTGCGCCAAGTGCTCAGCTCGAACAAAACATCTCTCGCATGGCGAATGCAATTCGTCACCGCGGGCCAGATGATGACGGCGTATGGGTTGACCCCCAAAATGGGCTAGGTTTAGGCTTCCGCCGCTTGGCCATTTTGGATTTGAGTCCACTTGGCCACCAGCCCATGGCTTCTGCGGATGAGCGGTACGTAATTACCTTTAATGGAGAGATCTACAACTATCAAGAGCTGCGCGCCGAGCTTCAACAGCTTGGGCACACCTTCAAAGGGCACTCTGATACTGAAGTAATGCTGGCTGCGTTTGGGCAATGGGGAATCCGCCCAGCAGTAGAGCGGCTCAATGGCATGTTTGCGATTGCCCTGTGGGATAGCCATGAGCGCCTGCTCTATCTCATTCGAGATCGGCTGGGGGTTAAACCACTTTACTACGGTTGGAATCAGGGGCGCTTCTTCTTCGGTTCGGAGCTAAAGGCACTTAAAGCCCATCCAGAGTTTGCCTCAGATATTAATCGTTTTGCAATGGGTCAGTATTTACGCTTTGGGTATGTGCCCGCTCCTGACTCTATCTATACGGGAATTCACAAGCTGCAGCCGGGTTCCATTCTTGTAGTGGGGGCGCAGAGCAGGGATAACACGCCTGAAACCTACTGGAAGCTTGATCGGGTGGGGGCAACAAACGGCCATCCCAGGGATGAGAACCAGGCCTTGGCTGAACTGGAAGAGTTGCTGCTCGAGTCCGTGCGTCTGCGCATGATCGCCGATGTACCCCTGGGGGCATTTCTTTCTGGCGGAGTGGATTCATCTGTAATTGTGGCGTTGATGCAGGCACAAAGCTCTCGGCCGATCAAAACATTCACGATTGGATTTCACGAGCAGCGCTATAACGAAGCCCCTTATGCCAAGCAGATCGCCAATCACCTGGGCACTGAACACACCGAGCTGTATGTAACGCCAGAAGAGGCCATGGCGGTGATTCCCAAGCTGCCTCAAATGTATGACGAGCCATTTTCAGACTCGTCTCAAATTCCAACCTATCTTGTCTCGCAACTTGCCCGCCGAGATGTCACTGTCAGCCTCTCCGGTGACGGCGGAGACGAACTCTTTCTTGGGTACAACCGCTACCTTTGGGCCAGGAATATCTGGGGCAGCATCAAATGGTTGCCGCGCCCTGCGCGCGCAGGGCTGGCGCAGCTTACCAAGCTGTTGCCTGCAGCTCGCGTAGATGCCTTGGTTGCGGGCGCTGGTTTGCGCTCGATGGTTCCTCAGCTTGGCGATAAGCTGCAGAAGCTGGGATCTGTGCTCGCACATGATGGGCCAGAAGCGGTGTATGAGCACTTGGTCACTCTATGGCCAAATCCAACGGAGTTAATGGATACAAGTGGGTTTGAGAATAATGCTCGCCGCAAATGGAACTATGCGGGGGACCAATCATTTGCGGAATGGATGAGTTGGCTAGATATCCACACATACCTGCCTGATGACATCTTGGTCAAACTAGACCGCGCAAGCATGGCTGTAAGTTTAGAAGGACGCGTACCCCTACTAGACGATCACCGCGTCGTGGAGTTTGCGGCGAAGCTACCTCACAGCCTTAAACATCGTCAAGGTAAGACTAAATGGTTGCTGCGCAAGCTGCTATACAAATACGTGCCTGCACAACTGGTTGAACGCCCGAAGATGGGCTTTGGCGTACCTATTGATTCATGGCTGCGTGGTCCTCTGCATGAGTGGGCAGAGGATTTGCTTGGCGAAGACAAGCTGAGGCAGTCTGGTTTGAATCCAACACCTATTCGACAGCGATGGCAAGAGCATGTGAGCGGGGGACGTAACTGGCAGTACCATCTGTGGAATGTGCTAATGTTCCAAGCTTGGTTCACTTCCTCTGACTAGGCTCAATCTATGAAAATTGCCTTGGTGGCCAATACAGACCGGTATTTGCTGGGCTATAGAATCGACCTTGCTCGCTATCTGCAAGCAAGTGGCCACCAGGTCACGCTAATCTCTCCGCCAGGAAAATACAGTCCTGGTTTTAGTGAGCTGGGCTTTGAATGGAAATCCTTAACACTCTCTCGCAAAGGGGTCAACCCGATAGCGGAGCTCAAAAGCCTCCTTCAGTTAATGCGGTTTTATCAGCAAGCCAATTTTGATGTGGTGCATCACTTTACGATTAAGGGGGTGTTGTATGGGTCAATCGCGGCAAAGCTGGCTCACATCCCTAAAATTGTTAACTCGATTACCGGGCTTGGACATATATTTACCAGCAAGGCCTTCCTTATATCTGTTGTTCGTTTTTTTGTGATGATTTTGTATAGGCTGTTCTTTCAAGGCACTAAAGTCATTTTTCAAAATAGAGACGATATGCAGTTTTTTGTATCCAGGCGGCTTATTGATGAAGGACAAGTCAGACTAATTGAAGGTTCTGGAGTTGATGTTGATAGATTTGTCACCACTACAGAGCCACAGGGGACTCCTCGCATTATTTTGGTTTCTCGGCTGCTATGGGAGAAGGGCGTCGGTGAATTTGTCGAAGCGGCAGCGGCATTAAAGTCCCGAGGCCATGAGATTGAATGTGTGCTGGTAGGCGATACTGATGATGGGAACCCAAATGCAATACCTCGCAATGTGATCAATGATTGGGTTCAACAGAAAATAGTAAAATGGGACGGGTGGATAGAAAATATGCCAGAAGTTTACGCTAAATCACACATTGTTTGCTTGCCGTCTTATTATGGAGAGGGATTGCCGAAAACGCTTATTGAGGCGGCGGCCTGCGGGCGCCCCCTTGTGGCAGCGGATATAAGTGGCTCTCGAGAGATTGTTCAAGACGGGCTAAATGGATTTTTGGTTCCCGCCAAGAATGTTGTTGCGCTGGCAGATGCCCTTGAGAAGCTAATTGTGTCACCGCAGCTTCGCCTACAAATGGGCATATTCGGCCGAAATCTTGCCGAAAATCGTTTCTCATCAGCGAAGATTGACAAGCAGACCTTGGCCGTCTATCTGGAGGCATAGGTGGAGATCTTGCAGACTACTTTCCCGCAAGCCTTATTGAGTTTGATCGTTGCCTCAATAATCGCCATTGGCTCAGTGCGAGTCTCTATCTGGCTGGCAATCCGTTTTGGCCTCGTTGATGAGCCGGGCAGCTCCTCGCATAAGAAGCACGCACAATCTACTCCGTTGGCAGGAGGGATTTCGATTGTCCTTACTTTCATAATTCTTTCCATACTTTTCCCGGCCTATTTCACCGGCGAGGTCGCAGCCATCTTGATGGCCACCGGCGTTGTATTTGTGTTCGGCGTGGTTGATGATGCTATCGGCTTGAATGCAAAATGGAAGTTTTTTGGACAGATAGCAGCTTCTTTGTTGCTAATCACCTCGGGCGTGCAGATTTCTTTTTTTAGCTGGTTATCTGCGGATATCAATAGCGTGATCAACCTCTTTATCACCGTTTTTTGGCTGGTTGGTTTAACGAATGCGTTTAACCTGGTGGACAGTGCGGATGGTTTGTCGCTTAGTTTGGCGGCCATCACATGTCTGCTGTTGATCTTTGCTTCCCTGATTTCAATGCAAGACGATCTTGTCTTTTTAGCAGCCTCCCTGCTTGGCATTACTCTTGGCTTGCTGCTCTACAACCTGCCTCCTGCCAAACTTTTCATGGGCGATTCTGGAGTGCAGTCTATGGGTTTTTTTTTAGGAGCCATCAGCATTCTATATAATCCTGTGGTCCAGCCCCAGGAAGCATCCTGGTTTGTTCCGATTACATTGCTTGCTGTGCCCATCTTTGATGCAGGCTTGGTGATTTTTTCGCGCCTTAGGAGTGGTGCGCCGCTTTTTACGGCTGATTTAAACCATACGTATCACAGGCTTTCTGCCATTGGTCTTTCTCACATCAAGATTTTGTGGAGCATGGATATGGCGGCACTATTTTCAGGTGCTGTTGGGCTGTATGCCTTGTATAGGGATCCGTTGATTGCTAATTTAATCTTTGCTGGGCTGGTAATGGTGGGGGTTTTGCTCATATTTCGCATAGCAAAGTAGCAACATGTCTAGAAGCAAGAACCCCTATTCAGGCGCTCTTATCCCCATAGTTTTACTTGCTGCATTCCTGCGGCTGTTTTTCTTTATGGGGATAATTAGAGGTGATGACTTAGGGTATTACTTGTTTGCTGATCAATTGGCAAATGGTAGTCTGCTGCCTGCCAACTGGGGTGGCCTGAATAGGCCGGGTTTGTATGTCCCAACTTCTCTTTTCATCCGCATTTTTGGATCAAGCGAGTTTGTGGCGCTTATATTTCCCTTGCTGGCTTCAATGCTTACCCTGGGATTTATTTACGGTATTGGTCGGTTGCTTAGTGGTGAAAAGGCGGCCTTGGTAAGTGCGATTATTTGGGCGGTAGTCCCTCTGGATGTATTTTTAGCCTCTCAGCTAATGCCAGACGGTCCTTCGGTGATGATGCAGACAGGCGCCATCTTTTTCCTCCTTCTTGGTCTGCGAGGTTCTCGTCGCAAAGTTCGGCTTGTATCCTTTGCCTTGATGCTTTTGTTTTTCTACTGGTCTTTGCAGACCAAGGAATCGAATCTCATTCTTGTGTTTCCAATTTTTGGGATTACTCTTTTTGAGCTTTCTCCATGGATCAAGCTGTGGACTGCAAAGACGTTTAGTCGTCCGCGCATACGTTTGATCCTTGCCCTTCTCCTGGCACCTATCGTCATGCTTCTGGTTGTTGCCTTTGTGCGAGCACAAGTTTGGCCAGTAGCTGTCAACAACCTTGAGCTGACTTCTTCTGATACTGCCTCGCTATGGTTCCTTGGACGCAGCAACCTGATTTCAACAACTGACGTAGGGGCAGGGTATTGGATTGTTGATCGGCCTGTGCTTGAAGTGCCTACGCAGTTTCAAGCTCTTACACAGCCCATCCTTGGTGAGCGGGTGCGGGTGTTTGATCCCTTTGTTCCCTTCTTTTTAGTTTCGGCCTTGGCTGCGTTGTTCTACAAACAGCGAGCTTCCTACCTGCCGCTTATTTGGTTTTTTGTTTTATTTTTCTATCTGGAATGGGGAAGCTTTACGCAAGGTTTCTTTTACCCGGATATCTTGCGCTACCTCCCGGTGACACACTGGATTGATCCCCGGAATCTTCATATGCTATCACCTCCGGCGATTCTTGTGATTGGTTTCTTTTTCGCGCAACACCTCGAAAGGATACTTGCAGCCAAGTATGTGTTGCTTGCTGCAGGTGCACTGGCACTATTCGCGATAACTTTGTCTTCCGATACCACGCTGTCTATGCTCCAAGCCGGATTTCTGCTTAGCGTAGTTGGAGCTGTTCTCTTGGTGTTTTTGCCCAAAGCACAAGCACCAACTTGGCGTGCTGAACTTATGGCCAGCATGCTGCTGATGAGCCTGTTGCTCGCCTCCTTGTTGCCCGTGCCCCATTTTCATGTCTCCGATTATTTCAAGGAACAAGCCCGCCGCACCAATCTGCAAGAGGTTTTGGCTTACCTAGACACTCAGCCAGTGCTGCCTATCTCCAACGAGGGGGCGATCGGGTGGCTGGACCTGTATTCGGGTTTCGCTCTCGGCGTTGACCATTTTGAGCAGGGCATACACTCCAATAGGGTAGCTGAAGACTTGGAGAGCCTGCAGCAAACGGGCGGCTATCGCGTTCTGTATGGGTGCGGCCAGCCGATCCAGTCTTTTGCTGATTGGCCGGTAAGGGAATTTGGTCAAGACCTTGGCCCGAAGACTTGTATGTCTCTCGTACGTGTATTCGCAGAAGATCAGCTCGCTGAGGCTGTAACTCAAGCTCGCCAGGCTGCTGTGGCAACCTCATCCTTGGAGGATATTCGGTTCTACTTGGCCGCAGCTATGCAAGGCAATGATTTGGCAGAGGCATCCTATGCGCTAGCACTTTTTGCCACATATTTTCCTGAACAAATGCCCATCATCCAGGCCTCTAATCTTCTTTCTGTTCAGGGACCAGGGCAGTTAAATACACACGCCACGGATCTTCTTGCCCAGATAAGTGCATGTGTGCCAGATTGCAGCTGGTCTATTAGCCCATTGCTCGAGCCTCAGATTATTGGTGATGGGAGTGACGCTTATCTATCTATCCATATCACGAGCCAAACTGAGGAAATTCAGTTTGTTAAGCTTCCAGTACGTCTAGGTGCTGCAACTACCTACATTCTGCGTCTCGAGTTTCGTTCGTTTGCCCCCTATGATCTGGTGCGCCTTTCAGACGGCGCGATTCCTGATTCGTATTCCGATAGTTGGAATCGAGATCTAGATTGGAAGTCACTTGATATTGTGTTCGTTACTCCCGTGTGGCCCGAAGGCAGCCGTCTCGTAGATCTAGAGTTGGCGCGCGTCTTTGATCGAGGCGAAATAGAATTTCGTCAGATCGACTTAGTTGAGCTGAGCGAGCGCAATGATTGAGTCAAGCCGAAAGCCAGAGTTTGCTCATCCCTTAGTGCTGTTTCAAATAGCAGCCGTACTTGTGTTTGCCCTTGCAGTACGCTTGGTCTATGCCTCCGGTGTGGTCTTTGACGAAAGCGCTTTGATTGCTTACCGGGCCTGGCAATTTGCAGACACACCTGGTATTTCGCAGATTGCCCGCTGGCTATTGTCGCCGCCGTATAGTGAGAGCGCAGCCGTTCTTGCCACTGGGTTGAGCTATATGCTCTTTGGCGTTAGTAAGCTCTCTAGCCTTTTGCCTGGTTTGCTCGCCTCGCTTGGTTTGCTGGGGCTGGTGTTTGGTTTGACCAGCGCTTGGTTTGGTCGCACGCAGGGCCTGATTGCGGCGCTCCTGCTGGCTATCTTCCCATTGGAAATCTTTGTATCAACGAGCTTGCTGCCTGCTTCGTTGCTACTTTGCCTCAAAGTGCTTACCATTTACTTGAGCCAACTGGCGCGTAAACGAAATATTCGAAGTTGGTATATTCTGTCTTTTGTAATTCTCCTCCTGGGTACGTTGAGCGACTGGATTGTTTTCGCTCCAGCAATCATATTGCTCCTAATGCAGCACTTCATTCGCTCTGATGGCTACTTCACTTGGCTGCAGCGGTTGGCGATCATTGCCTTGGTAGTGTTTGTGTTCATCCCTAATGCTGTCGTCAGTGCCCTTGCGCTCTACGACTCTGTGCTTTTAATCCTCGAGAACCTTATCTATCTGCCGCTTTTGTTCTTTGGGCTTGTTGGCGCCAGCAGAGATACAAAAGTACCGGCGGTTCGTTTTGTGCTTGTCTGGATTGCACTTGAAGTGGCTTGTCTTGTTTTAGCGGCGCCAGTGATTCGTCTGAGTCCCACCTTCCAGATGCTGGGTGTTAGCGCTTACTGGATTCAAGTGCTGATCCCCGGCTTGATTTTGTCTGGCAGTACCTTTGGTGGCCTTGTTGGGGAGAGTGCAGCGCGTAAAGCCGTCATCCTGGCCAGTGTGACTGCCTTCTTCATTGTGCTTCTGCGGGTAACGGATGCAGGGGCAATGGTTCAACGAACCCTGGATGTTGTTACCCGTGTTAGCTTTGGTTTGGCCTTCCTGGTAATGTGGCTGTTTGTCTTTCTGATGTACTCAAAGAAATGGGTAGCCTCTCTTTCTTTTGCCGCTCTTTTGTTCACATTCGCAGTTGGTTCTCTGATGGTAATGAAAACTTATGTCGCAAGCTACGCATATTTAAAAGATGCAGCTGTTCAAGCTGTTGACTATGTCGATACACAGATGGCCGAACCCAAGTTGGTTGTGGCTGGGGACGCATTGTTTGCGCGTACTTCTTATCTGGTTTTAGCCTCGGAAGGTCAATACTCTCTGACTCTAAATTTGCTTGGACAAGATGAAAGTCTGCTTGCAGGCTCCTTAGTGCTTGTTGAAGAAGGATATCTGCAATATGTCTTCGGCCTTAAACCCGATAGCTGGTTGCTTGTGTCCGAATTTGGCAATCCTGATTATTCCCAACTGCTCCTCTACCGCGTCGAGTAAATACTCGTTCATGTTATGTTGTGGCCTGTAATTGTGGACAGTAATAATCCCTAACGGGCAGGGGGCCACTACCTGGTACCTCTCGCCCAGCACTTTGCGCCGAGCGTTTTGTTTGCATTTTTACTCTTGTAAGGGTCTCTCAAGCTGACCCCACGACTCGGTGGTGGAACTGGCAGACGCAGTGGACTTAAAAATCCTCCGAGGGCAACCTCTTGTGGGTTCGAGTCCCAACCGAGCTACTTTTAATGGTTTTATGGACATAATGAACTGGACGACGGTGGCTGGATGCCCGCCATAATTTCCATTCGTCAATGATTGGTTGAACCTCGTCTAGCGTTAGCCCATCCCAGCTCGCCGTCATGGTGTTACGTGTGCGGTAATTAACCCATGTCTGGTTAAGTGGAATGCCGTTTCTTTCCTCCGTTTGATATTCAACAGTGATCCTCTCCTCCCATCGGGCCGCATCGTGATCCGTCCAACTGTCTTTGCCAGTATGTATCTCTTGTTCGTGAACCCACTGGTAAGCGCTGCCTAGGTTCCTAAAAAAAGATTGTTCGGGATGTATCGCCATAAATGTGAAGTTCTATATCTGTTTCCCCAATAGTTCCAATGACTTCTATGCGCGCCTCAGGTGAGATAGGAGTAAAGCCCAATGCGATACGGTCAACCTTGCCTAACGCTGCTCTGAGAGGTTCGAACTCCGCGTCAGTAATGTGTGAGGATGGCGGCCCACATTTTTCTAGCGAGGCGTAATTGTCTGCCCCGCTTAGCTTGAAGTAAATCAAGTTGAGTCTGATTGACCAATCCATTTCGATTGGCGTCTCCAGTGATGCCAGTTTCAGTTCTATCCTCGCATCGTCTCCTGTCGCCAGGATGCGCCAATCTCCTGTGCCAGAGTAAAAGGGCGAATCGAGGCTCGTATGGGGGCTTACCCACGAACTCGGAATATTGACCAAGGATACGCTGCCATCTGTATCTATGACGAGGCGGTGGGCTGAAACGGCAGGCCTTCAGCGACTATCCTTTCTAAAGCAACATCGCTAGGAACCCAGGTTCCCACTAGGCTTTCAACAGGAGTCGGTCTGCTTAAATACTGAGTTATGAATGGCCACACCGTTTGCCAACCTATGGCAAGGCTGAATGTTGCTAGGGCTACTATGTTGGCGATTGAACCGCTTCGGCTTTGCTTATCGGTGTTTCGATGAATAAGGTGATGCACCAAGAAGGTGAGGGCCCAGAAAACAGCAGCAACTAATAACGCTGAAGCGAGCAGTTGCAATAGAAACCCAATAATTAGAAAGAAGGCAAAGAAGGCTGACACATACACCCCTTTCGCTGTTTGTTTAATTCTAGCCTGCTTGTCCTGCCCGAGTCTATACACCTTGGCAAGGGTAGGCTGGACGCGGCACATTGTGCTAAAATCCCAGCATGTTGCGACCCTTCGTTGTGGACAGCAATAATCTGGACAATAACCCCCAACGGGCGGGAGGCCCCTGCCTGGCGGCTCGTTAGGTCCGCCTGGTTGGCTCTCGCCCGGTGCATTCGCACCGGGCGTTTTTGTTTGTACTTATTCTTGTGAGGATGTTATGAGCACTACGTTCAAGACCCATACTTGTGGTGAACTCCGTGCCGAGCACAGCGGGCAAACCGTCACGCTGGCCGGCTGGGTGCACCGCCGCCGTGACCACGGCGGGCTGACCTTCATTGACTTGCGTGACCGCTTCGGCTTGGTCCAGATCGTCACCGACCCCGAAAAGGCCCCCGAGACCCATGCCGCCTTCGACCCTGTGCGCAGCGAGTGGGTGCTGCAGGTCACCGGCGTCGTGCGCGCCCGTCCCGAGGGCATGCAGAACGCTGACCTCGCCACCGGCCAGATCGAAGTGGCCGTCACCGAGCTCAAGGTGCTCAACCAAGCCAAGCCGGTTCCCTTCGCCATCAACAAAGACGAAGAGGTAGACGAGAACGCCCGCCTCAAGTACCGCTACCTAGACCTGCGCCGTGAGCGCATGCAGCGTAACATCGTGCTGCGCCACAAGATTGTCAAGTTCATCCGTGATTACATGGATGGCGAAGGCTTCCTCGAGATCGAGACACCCATCCTGTTCAAGACCACGCCAGAAGGCGCGCGTGATTACCTCGTGCCCTCGCGTGTGCACGCCGGCGAGTTCTACGCCCTGCCGCAGTCGCCGCAGCAGCTCAAGCAGCTGCTCATGGTGGCCGGCATGGAGCGCTACTTCCAGCTCGCCCGTTGCTTCCGCGATGAAGACTTGCGCGGCGATCGCCAGCCGGAGTTCACCCAGCTCGATATCGAGATGTCCTTCGTGCAGCGTGAAGACGTGATGGATCTGATGGAGCGTATGTACACCGCTATGGTGAAGGAGCTGGTGCCGGAAAAGCGCTTGCTCTCTGAACCCTGGCCGCGCCTCACCTACAAAGAATCCATGGCGCGCTTCGGCAAAGACAATCCGGACATGCGTTTCGGCATGGAGCTGCAAGACCTCACCGCGTGGGCGGCCACCAGCGGCTTCAAAGTATTCGAAGACGCTGTTGCCAGCGGTGGCCATGTGCGCGGCATCAACGCCAAGGGCATGGGCGGCGCCAGCCGCAAAGAGATTGATGCGCTCACCGAGTATGTCAAGCAGTTCAAGGCTAAGGGTCTGGCCTGGCTAGCCGTAGCCAGCGAAGGCGAGGATCGTTCTTCCTTCCTCAAGTTCCTCAGCGCCGAAGGCCTGGCTGCTCTCAAGCAAGCCATGAGCGCCGAACCCGGCGACCTGTTGCTCTTCGTGGCTGACCAGCCAGCCATCGTCTTCGACACCCTCGGCCGCCTGCGCGTGCATCTGGCTGAGCAGCTCAACCTGGCCGACCCAGACCTGCTGGCTTTCTGCTGGGTCATCGATTTCCCCTTCGCCTTCTGGAACGAGGAGGAGCAGCGCTGGGATCCCAGCCAGCATCTCTTCACCTCGCCCATGCCGGAGGATATTGACCTCATCGAGAAAGACCCGGCCAACATGCGCGGCACGCAATACGACATGGTGCTCAACAACACCGAGGTGGCCGGTGGCTCAATCCGCATCCACGACCGCTCATTGCAGTCACGCATCTTCAAGCTCATCGGCCTGAGTGAAGAACTGGCCCAGGAGCGCTTCGGCCACATGCTCGAGGCTTTCGAGTACGGCGCGCCGCCGCACGGCGGCATCGCCTCCGGTATCGACCGCCTCGCTATGATCCTGGCCGACGAAAACAGCATCCGCGAGGTCATCGCCTTCCCCAAGAACCAGGCCGCCCGCGATGTCATGGCCGATGCGCCCTCGGTCACCGAGGAGCGCCAGCTCAAAGAGCTGCACATCAAGGTGGATGCACCCAAAAAAGCAGACTGATTAACAAAAAGGCCGAGCAATTGCTCGGCTTTTTTATTTTTCACTATAGCCATCGTGTAGGGGCGTAGCATGCTGCGCCCTTGCCTTATTGTCATTGCGAGGAGCGCTGCACATAGTGCAGCCGACGAAGCAATCTGGCCTTGATTCTGATGCCTATCGGAGATTTCTCATCTGCTGCATAGGTGACCAAACACAAGTGTGTCATTCTGACCGGGTTTGTATATCCACACCAGAATAGCTGACGCCCGACAATGGGAAGAATCCTTGCTGGCATATCTTCTATTCACAGCAGCTTTTTACTCCACCCCGCGCCGCTCCGGCACTACATAGATCAGCGGCAAGCTCACCAACGTTACCGCGTACTTCACCAACAAATTCACCACAAAGATGCCCCACACCGTCTCCCACGGCAGCAAGCCGCCGAAGGCGCCCACGGCGAAGATGAGATTGTCCACCGGCACGCTCAGGCTGTTGCTCACCAGCACCCGCGCCCATTGGTGGCGGCGCGTGATGCGCGTCACGAACAGGTGATACAGCTCCGTGTCCAGAAGCTCGCTCACCACCTCGGCAACAATGGACGCCAGCGTGATGCGCCACACCGGCGCCAGCACGGCAGCGAACTCGACGCCCAGCCCCCAGCTGGCGTCACTGGGGAACTCCGCCACCCATACCAGGTAGGCCGCCATGCCCAGGTTGATGGCGCCCGCTGCCACCACCAGCGTGCGCGCTATACTGCGCCCCAGCAGCTTGTGCACCACGTCGCGCAGCGTAAACGTGATCGGGTAGATGAACGTACCCATATCCACGGCCAGGCTGCCCAAGGCTGGCAGGGTCAGTGTGCCGATCTTGACACTGGCTACATCCGCCAACATCTGTGCCGCAATGTAGCTGGCAATCACCACCACCGCCATACGGGGGATAGGGGAGGGGATTGATCTGGTTTCTTTTGTCACGTTTCTCCTAAACCTGTAACTGGAGTAGCAATCACCAGTTACCAATTACAGGTTACTAGTGGCTATTCCCTGCTCACTGTTCCCTGCTCACTGACTACTTGACTTAAAAACAATGAGGACGCCAAGTCCTCGCCGCAGTTTTGATAAGCCGGGTGCGCTGCAACCGGCGCGCGGCTTAAGTCAATCTAAGCTACGCACGCTACCTGAACATTATAATCATCTCATGAGCACACACACGCCGCTGGCGCAGCAAAGCTGTGCTGCCTGCCGTGGTGATGAACCTACGCTGACCCAGCCTGAGATCGAACGCATGCTGCCCCAGGTGCCCGAATGGCAGGTCGTCACCGTGGGCAATGTGCCGCGCCTGCGCCGCACCTTCCGCTTCGATGATTTCATCGCCGCACTGGCTTTCACTCAGAAAGTGGGCGAGCTCGCCGAGGCGCAAGGCCACCACCCCGTGCTGCGCACGGAGTGGGGCAAGGTGCGCGTAGATTGGTGGTCGCACAAAATCAATGGCCTGCACAATAATGATTTTGTGATGGCGGCCAAAACCGACGCACTCGCCGGGTAGATGCACGCTCTTCGCCACTTTCTATTTCTGCTTGCCATCGCCGCATTGGCCCTGGCAGCCTGCCAATCCGCCCCAGTATCTCCGCTGCAGGTCACCGCTCCGCCCACAGCAACTCCGTTTGCCTTTTCCAGCCTCTATGGGCAGCAGCAAATTGTCACCTACACGCCCACCGCGCCGCCCGCGCCAACACTTACGCCAACGCCCAGCTTCAGCGGCGAAACCTTCACCCTGCACCTGTTCTGCGCTCTGAGCGGCCCGCTGCCTGAGTTGGCCGCGGCCCGCGTCGCCGCTTTTGAGGCCGCACTAGCCGCCC
>DAOMSJ010000001.1:92854-458675 GCA_035446285.1 Anaerolineales bacterium | reverse complement strand
ATGCGGGCGTCGCCAAGTGGTAAGGCATCAGCCTTCCAAGCTGACATTCGCGGGTTCGAATCCCGCCGCCCGCTCCTAAAGCCTTCAGGCGTCTGAAGGCTTTTGCCTATGGCCAGGGGATTGGAGACCACTGTGCAGTTAGAGCTAAGCCGAAGAGGAATGCTGTTCAAGATTGCCCGTGTGGTTACCAGTAAGCTGATCAAGGGTGAATACTCCTTTGCCGCGGTAAATGAGATCACTGCTGAACAGCTGCTGGAGAAGATGAATGCTGGCGCTGATCTTTTGATCATAGATACACGTGGAGCAGCTGAATACAAGTCTGGTTTTGGCCATTTGCCTGCGGCCGTATCTGTTCCCATGATGGAGATTGTAGAGACAATGCCAAGCGCTGCGGCCTTTCGGAAAAAGGTCAAGGCGTTGGAGAGCCAATTGCAGAAGGCAGAAACATCCCGGGAGAGCGAGGTTATCACCATTTGCCCTGGAGGTGGCTTTTCCCTGGTGGCAGCAGAGATAATGTCTGAAGCCGGTTTCAAAAATGTGAAGAGCCTGGCCGGGGGCGCAGACGGATGGTTTAAGAAGGGATATCCCACTACTAAAGCGGAACCAGGAGAGGCTAAATGAGAATCGATGCGGTAGGTGTATGCGCTACTGACCTGCGTAATGCAGTGGCCTTTTACGAGTTGCTGGGCTTTACGTTTCCTGAGTTCACTGGGAACGAAGACCACATCGAAGCGGTGACAAAGCCAGACGGTACGCGCCTGATGATTGACAGCCAAAAGCTGATGAGCGAGCTCATTGGCGAGCGTCCCAAACCCGGCAATCACTCCTCGTTTGCCATTCTGTATGATTCGCCAGCTGAGGTAGATGCTACGGTGGAGCGTGTGCAGCAGGCCGGCTATGTTGTGGCAGAGCCCTGGGATGCGGTGTGGGGGCAGCGCTACGCCATCGTGCAGGATGCAGATGGCTATCGCATCGATCTCTTCGCAGTATTGCCTTAGCTAGTACAATCATCTGGTTCGATTTAAGGGCCTGTAGCTCAATGGCAGAGCACGCGGCTCATAACCGCTTGGTTTCAGGTTCGAGTCCTGGCGGGCCCACTATCGAAGTTTGCGTGCAAGCACGGCTAGCTCAGCTCGCGCAGGTTCTCCCACAGAATATAGGCACCCGCTAGAATAATCAGCCCGATCAGCAACGGCCAGAAGAATTGATAGAGCAGCACAAGCGTAGCTGCCAGGGCGAGAGCGTTGGTCAAGCGGCTGAGCAGCCAGCCAAGGCGGCCGCGGAAGACGGCCTCTACTACGGCTACGATGCCAAGCATCGAAACCACCCCAACGAAAAGATACTGACGGGCAAAGAGCACAATGCCCACAAAGGCCAGCAAGACGATGCCGATGCTGGCGGCGGCCCAGATCTCGGCGATGCGGCCAAGGCGTAGGCCTGTGGCGCTGGTAGGGTGGTGCGCCCGGCGAATGTGTGAGCGCGGGCCAACTTTGTAGCCGGTGCCAAGGCGGGCGGCGTGCAGCCCCAGCGCCTCGCGTAGCGAACCGTCGGTGGAGAGCTGGGCGCGCAGCGCATCCAGCTCCTGCGTGAGCATGGCAATCCGCCTTTGACGCTGCTGATACAGCTCTTTCATGTGCGGCTGATCCAACATGGCTTCAGCTTCGATGCCCAGATCGCGCAGCTCGCGGTTCTTATCGCTGATAGTGATCTTGAGCGCATCCTGGCGCTGCTCAATGGCATGCTGGCGGCGGCGGGCGCGGTCTTTGGCGCGGTTGGGGGGCACTTGCTTATCCAGGCCAGCCCACCCCAGCGGGTCGTACCAGGCGCGGCGCACTTTGCCGCTGCGGTCGTACATGGGGCCAGCGGGGGCATTCTCGCCCGCAATGGGATCGCGTGCCCACAAACCCCACAGGCCGCGGTAGCCGCGTACCCAGGTGGGGGCCGGGTGAATGAGAGAAGGTTCCTGCCAGCGTTTCTGTTGCCCCGGCCCAATGCTCAACCCATCACCGCGTGCGTAATCTACAAAGGGGATGCGGAACAGAGTTTCCTGCGGGCGGCTGGCATCTTCGGTGCGCAACACGCGTTCCCAGGTGGAGCGGATGCGCTGCCAGAAAGCGGAGAGCGGCGTTAGCAGTGGTAGCTCCAGCTCGGTAAGGTATTCGCCAGATTGGTAGTAGCTGGCATGCGAACCGGCGCCCACATACACTACCGGGTGCTCGGCTATTTTCTCAAGCTCGGGGTCATCCCAACGGCGGCGCAGATCATCGCCTTCAAAATCATGGCTGGCGTAGCCGGTCCATTCCGGCTGCCATTCGCCTTGGTCATCCTGGTAGAGATAAATACATACCATCTCCCAATCAGCTTCATGATCGTTCACTCCAGAGAAGCCAGAGCGCCAGTTGTTGAAGGCGTAGAAATACCAGTATTGCAAGACCAGCCAGCCTTCTTGCTCGACCACGCGGCCGTAGTAATGAAACTGCTCTTGCTCCAGTTGCATTTGCTTGTAGCGCCGTGCCGCGGCGGCAGCCGTGTCACCGGGTACGCGCCCGCGCGCGAACAGACTGAAAGAGAAGAGCGCGTCCAGTAGACGCGAGCCATAGCCAACCCGCGCCAGGCGCCCGGCGCCAGCGTGGAAGGCCTGCTCGCGCCCTTCGCGCGTCAGCGATTGTTGTAGCTGATACGAAGCCAGCTCCGCGATTGTCAGCGGCTCGATGAACTTCAAGTACTGGATCGAATCGAAGGGCTCGTGGCGGGTCTGACCCAGGCGGTCTAGGGTGAGCTCGCCCTGGGCCACGATGCGCTCGCTGGGCTGCTTGGGGCGCTGCACCCAGAAACTGCTGTTGTTCACATAGCGCTCAACATCCATAGGGAAGAAGCGCTCGCCGTGGGTGAAGCGCAGAATGGGCTCAAAGCGCCGCAGTAGAGCGGTGTGTTCCTGGCTGCTCATGGTGCAGGCTCATCCACTTCTGAGATGATCTCGGTCGGAAAGCTGGAGCGCAGGGCGGATTGGTTGAGGTTCACCACGATCAGGATGGCCAAGAGCATCTGGTAGTAAATGTAGAAGGGGCGTTCCTCGGCGCGGTAGAGAGCGAGCGCGTGCAGCAAGGCAGTGCCCTGCACCAGCATGGCCAGGTTCCAGGCCGTGGGGCGCAGGCGCAGCAAACCGAGACCAGACCACGCACTCAGGAAGGCTAGTGTGATGTACAAACCAGCCCGCCATACTTCACGCCATTCATGATTGGCAATCGGGGCATCCGGGGCGGCCAACACAGCCAGTGCGATCAGGCCAATACTTTGCAGTGTGAGCAGGCGGCCAGTGAAGGTGATGAGCGCAGGACGCGTGGCGCCATTTTGCGTCTGGCTGCTTTGTGGGCTGGGTGTGCGCCGCTTCATCACGGCGAGTCTACCATTGTGGAGAAATGCGCAGAGGCGGCGCAGATGCTATCATCGAGAGGATGCGTGATCTGTTCAACGACCCGCGCCTGGTGCGTTACCTGGTGCTTAATGTGATTGTTTCTGTAGTGACGGCGTTGATCGTGATGTCGATCTGGACCTTCGTTGTGCTGCGCCAGGCTCCCGAGCCGTTGGTTCTGATCGGCCAGGAAGCAGTGGCTGAAGCCAGCCAATTGCAAGTGGCTGCTGTGGTAGCTGCAGGCGATTTGCAGAGCGAGCGCGTGGTTATTGAGCACATCGGCAGCCAGGAGCTGTCTCTGGCGGGCTGGCGGCTGGTGGATGCCAGCGGTATCGAATTTAGCTTTCCGGCGCTGGTGCTGTATCCTGGCGGGCAGGTGGCCGTGCACACACGCACCGGTGACAACACAGCGAGTGAGCTGTTCTGGAACCGCCAGGTGGCAGTGTGGAGCAAAGGTGAGGAGCTGACCCTGCTGGATGCAAACAAGAAAGTGCAAGCCACATACACCGTTCCCTGAGTGGGTAGAATCGCTATATGCCCAATATTGAGAAGATCATCCGTGAGGCTATGGATAACGGCGCCTTCGAGAATTTGAAGGGGCATGGGCAGCCGCTGTCTATGGACATTAATCCCAATGCCGATCCTGAATGGGAACTTGCCTTTCACATACTAAAAGAGAACGGTTTTGCGCCCGCCTTTATTGAGGAGCGGCAAGCGATTGAGACGGCGGTAGCGGCTCTGCGTGAGGCCTTGCGCGCAGCCATGGCTGATGCACAGGTCTGGAGCCGCTCGCGGGCAGAGTTTGCGGTGCAGATCGCTGAAATCAATGTAAAGATACGCCATCACAACCTGGGCGTGCCGCATGAGAAGCTAGCGCGGGCTTTGCTGAACGCTGAAAGCGAGTTTGCCCGAGCTGAATCTGGCTTTCGTGACGGCTAAAACCGTTTTTCTTGCCCATGCCTAATGGCTCTGTTACACTAGTTTTGATACTTAAATGCAGAGTTTGTAGAAGAAAATGTCCCTTTCACTCTACCGAAAATACCGTCCGGGCAACTGGTCTGATGTCGTTGGGCAGGCGCACGTAGTCAACACGCTGCGCAATGCAGTGACGGCAGACCGTGTGGGACACGCCTACCTGTTCTCCGGCCCGCGCGGCACCGGCAAAACCAGTGTTGCGCGCTTGCTGGCCAAGGCAGTCAACTGCACCAGCGAAGACCGCAGCCAGCGGCCCGATTGCACTTGCCAGAATTGTGTGGCCGTGCAAAACAGCAGCTTTATGGATTTGATCGAGATCGACGCGGCGTCCAACACCAGTGTCGAAGATGTGCGCGAGCTGCGCGACAAGATCAACTTCTCGCCCAATCAGGGCAAGTACAAGGTCTACATCATTGACGAAGTGCATATGCTCTCCACGGCTGCTTTCAACGCCCTGCTGAAAACACTGGAAGAGCCGCCGGCACACGCCATCTTTATCCTGGCTACTACTGAAACGCACAAGGTGCCAGCCACCGTGCTTTCTCGCTGCCAACGCCATGAATTCCGCCGTCTGCCGCTGGAAGAAACCGTGG
The DNA here is from genome assembly GCA_035446285.1 of Anaerolineales bacterium. Taxonomy (GTDB): domain Bacteria; phylum Chloroflexota; class Anaerolineae; order Anaerolineales; family UBA11579; genus JAMCZK01. The sequence goes on along the minus strand of DAOMSJ010000001.1, from coordinate 453,695 downwards.
CCCAGCTGCAAAAGATTGCTGCTGACGAGGGTGTGCAAGCCGATGCTGATGCCTTGGAACTGATTGCGCGCCAGGGGACCGGTAGCTTGCGCGACTCGATTTCGTTGCTGGACCAATTGGCCGTGCCCGGCGAGCAGCTCAAACTGGATTGGGCGCAGCAAGTGCTGGGCACCTCAACAAGCGAGGCCGTGCTTGGACTCATCGATGCGATCGTGGCCAGCGATGCTGCCGCGGGGTTAGAGCGTCTGCGCTCTGCTTTGGACGGCGGTAGTGATGCGCGCCAACTGGCACGCCAGGTAGTGGACACGCTGCGTGGCATCTTGCTGATACGCATGGGGGCGACCACCGGCCACGAATTTGCAGCTGACGAAATGCGCCGCATGAAGGAACAGGCGGATGGGTTGAGCGCGGCGCAGATACTGCGCACGCTGCGCTTGTTCAACGAGGCGGCCGCAGACGTGCGCCAGGCGTGGCAGCCTGGGCTGCCGCTGGAAATGGCGCTGGTGGAAGCGATGCAGGCTGAGACTGCCAGCCCCGCGCAGCCAGCACGTACGCCGAGTGCCCCACAGGCGCCGAACCGCGCGCCAACACCTGCGCCGCGTCAAGCGACGCCTGCCCGCCCAGCCAGCACGACAACCGGCATGGATGCAGCCCAGTGGGGGCGCGTAAAAGAGATCGCCAGGCAAAAAGATGCTACCTTGGCTGCGTTGCTTAATTCTTCCAAAGCGCGCGAACTGCGCCAGGATAAGTTGCTGCTAGGCTTTGCAACCGATGTGCTGCGTGACAAAATGCAAAAGCCTGAGAATATGGATGTCTTGCGTGCTGTGCTGCAAGATGTGCTTGGCCGCCCCTTAGAGGTTGAATGCTTCTTGAGCGGCGTCAAAGCCTCAGACCTGCCAGCGGGTGTAGACAGCGCTGGTGCCGTGGCGGCAGCTGTGCGCCTCGGTGGTGAGATTGTGGACCAGACAGACCAAGCCACGAACGACTAGTGGCAAATCAAAGAATGAATGGGAGCGTTGTGTAATGGATAAATTGCCAGGTTTGGGTGACATGGGTGGAATGCTTAAGCAGCTGCGTCAGCTGCAGAGCGATCTTGCCAAGGCGCAGAAAGAATTGGCCAAAGAGACTGTTACAGCAGAAGTAGCCGATGGCGCCATCAAGATCGTCATCACCGGTGATCAGCGTGTAACCAGCCTGGAGATCTCTCCTGAGTTGGCGGCTGACCCGCAGAAGCTTTCCAAGCTATTGATGGAAGGTGTCAACCAGGCACTTGAAGCCTCGCGTGAAATGGCCAAGGATCGTCTCGGCCCGCTGTCACAGGGACTCGGCTTCTAGCTGTGTTGCTGCCTGAGCCGATCCAGCGCGTAATTGAAGGATTCGCCAGGCTGCCAGGCGTGGGGCCAAAGACCGCCTCGCGCTTGACCTTCTTTTTGCTGCGCGGCGATGGCGGCCTTGCCGAAGAGATCGGCAAGGCGCTGGCCGCGCTGCATTCGGGCACCGCAACCTGCCAGCAATGTTTTAACATTACCGCCGCGGGTCTCGAGCTGTGCCCGATCTGCTCACACCCCGAGCGCGAGAAAAATTTACTGTGTGTAGTGGAAGAGCCACTGGATGTATTGGCCATCGAACGCACGCAGGGTTACCGCGGCCTATACCATGTGCTGGGTGGCGCGCTCTCGCCCATCGAAGGCGTTGGGCCAGAAGATCTTAAGATTGCAGAATTGATCCAGCGGCTCAAGCAGGGCGAGGTGCAAGAGCTCATTGTGGCCACCAACCCCAGCATGGAGGGCGATGCCACCGCCATGTACCTGCAGCAACAAGTGGATGCGCTGGGCGTGCGCGTCACGCGCTTGGCGCGCGGCCTGCCGATGGGCGGCGATCTGGAATATGCCGACCAGAGTACGCTGTTGCGTGCCCTGGCTGGCCGGCAAAACATGTAGCTTAAAATATTCAAAATCGCTTGCTATTTGTGAAATTCTGCATATAATCTCGCTTGCATTTGGTACTGGAATATCTGTAGCAAGTACAGCATTCCCTAACAACTGAACAAGTTGAGAAGCGACGGAGGCCCCGACTGCCTTGATCGGCATCGGGACTTTTCTTGTCTGCCAGCCTTGACAGGCCACACGGGTGTGGTTACAATCTCGCCCCTGTGTATGCGCCGGACCTTAACATCTGAATAGTGATAAGAAGTAAAAGATAGCTTGCGTTTTCTTTTGACAAACCGCATAAGTTTGTAACTATGTGTGTCGCAAGACACACTTTTTTGCGGAGAGTTTGATCCTGGCTCAGGATGAACGCTGGCGGCGTGCCTAATACATGCAAGTCGAACGAGGCCCAATGTACTTGTACAGAGGTGTCCTAGTGGCGAACGGGTGAGTAACGCGTTGGTGACCTGCCCCGAAGTGGGGGATAACAGTTCGAAAGGACTGCTAATACCCCATGTGACTGTGAGAGTTAGAGGTCTCACTATCAAAGGAGTAATCCGCTTCGGGAGGGGCCTGCGTCCCATCAGCTAGTTGGTAAGGTAATGGCTTACCAAGGCTTAGACGGGTAGGGGACCTGAGAGGGTGACCCCCCACACTGGAACTGAAACACGGTCCAGACACCTACGGGTGGCAGCAGTAGGGAATATTGCACAATGGGCGAAAGCCTGATGCAGCAACGCCGCGTGCACGATGAAGGCCTTCGGGTTGTAAAGTGCTTTTATGAGGGAAGAGAAAGGACTGTACCTCATGAATAAGGATCGGCTAACTACGTGCCAGCAGCCGCGGTAACACGTAGGATCCGAGCGTTATCCGGATTTACTGGGCGTAAAGCGCGTGCAGGTGGTCTATTAAGTTGGATGTTAAATCTCCTGGCTTAACTGGGAGTTGTCGTTCAAAACTGGTAGACTAGAGGACGGTAGAGGAAGGTGGAATTCCGGGTGTAGTGGTGAAATGCGTAGATATCCGGAGGAACATCAGTGGCGAAGGCGACCTTCTGGACCGCTCCTGACACTCCAACGCGAAAGCTAGGGGAGCAAACGGGATTAGAAACCCCGGTAGTCCTAGCTGTAAACGATGTGAACTTGGTGTCGGTGGGGTAAAACCTATCGGTGCCGAAGCCAACGCGATAAGTTCACCGCCTGGGGACTACGGCCGCAAGGTTAAAACTCAAAGGAATTGACGGGTGCCCGCACAAGCAGCGGAGCGTGTGGTTTAATTCGATGCTACACGAAGAACCTTACCTGGGTTTGACATATACGTGGTAGAGAACGGAAACGGGATCGACCCTTCGGGGAGCGTATACAGGTGCTGCATGGCTGTCGTCAGCTCGTGTCGTGAGATGTCCGGTTAAGTCCGGTAACGAGCGCAACCCCTGCTGTATGTTACATGTGTCATACGGGACTGCCGGTATCAAGCCGGAGGAAGGTGGGGATGACGTCAAGTCAGCATGGCCTTTATATCCAGGGCTACACACACGCTACAATGGTCGGTACAACGGGTTGCAAGACCGCAAGGTGGAGCCAATCCTCAAAATCGGCCTCAGTTCAGATTGCAGGCTGCAACTCGCCTGCATGAAGTCGGAGTTGCTAGTAACCGCGCGTCAGCATTAGTGCGGTGAATACGTTCCCGGGCGTTGTACACACCGCCCGTCACGTCATGGAAGCTGATAACACCTGAAGTCGGTATCCTAACCGCAAGGAGGGAGCCGCCCAAGGTGGGATTGGTAACTGGGACGAAGTCGTAACAAGGTAGGTGTACCGGAAGGTGCGCCTGGATCACCTCCTTTCTGGAGCATTGAGTCTCCTCCAGCATCCTTGTGGTGCAGAGGAATCACTCCACTCTCCACATGAGGCGTACACTATTTAGTGGCGCCAAGTCTCACTGCGGTGGTGAGGCGAAACTGCCAACTACTTTCTCACAAGTACAAGGCAAAAAGCGCAAACTGTCTCCTTCTTATCACTATTCAGCGGTTAAGTGCGTACTGTTCGGCGGCGCAGCCGCCGTTACAGTACGCGGCAAAACCTATTCGGCTTCGCCGAATAACGGTTTTGCGCCGGCCGTATACTCAAGCAGCGCCGAAGCCTCGCATAGCCGAGTGGCGTGGAGAAACCCAGCCGGCGAAGCCGGTGGTTTCTCCAAAACGCTGCGAAGCAGCGTAGAAGGGCCTGTAGCTCAGTTGGTTAGAGCGCTGTGCTGATAACGCAGAGGTCAGAGGTTCGAATCCTCTCAGGCCCACTCTACCGGCCCAGGGGCACGGGGATGTAGCTCAGTTGGGAGAGCACCGCCTTTGCAAGGCGGGGGTCAGGGGTTCGAGCCCCCTCATCTCCACTCTTCTGGTGGGGCGCCTTCACAAATGAAGGTGGCGCGGATATAATGCAGTAGATGCAACAAAAAACGGAGAATTTTTCTGGTCGTAGAACTGGTGGTTTTCTGAAACTCAATAGAAGTCGTAACGCAAGAGCCTAGCTTTCAAGGCCCGGCGTTGCGCCGGGCCCTTCTGTCTAAGGTCCCCGAGTTAAAAAGTAAAGATGTATGAATGACCAGCCTGGCGCCCTTTGTTGGGGCCCCAGTCCGGCTATTCATGCCGGAAGCATAACGGGAGCGTTTTGAGGCTGCGAGGCCAAGGGACAAGTCCCAGGACAGGCGCAAGCCTGTATGCACCTTACAAACTGAATAATGATCCTAATAGTAATAAAAATGTAACAAGGGTCTTATCAAAGCGAAAAGCCTCGTTTACGAGCCTTTTACTTTGATCAAGCCTTGTTGCGGAAAATTTTCGATTTCTCCGCATTACCATATGATTAAGCTACTAAGAGCATACGGTGGATGCCTTGGCGCAACGTGCCGATGAAGGACGTGGGACACTACGATAATCCCCGGGGAGCCGTGAACAGGCTTCGATCCGGGGGTCTCCGAATGGGGAAACCCGCTGTGATGAACTCACAGCACCGCCTTGTTGAACACATAGACTTGGCGGAGGGCACCTGGTGAACTGAAACATCTTAGTAACCAGAGGAACAGAAATCAAAGAGATTCCCTTAGTAGTGGCGAGCGAACGGGGAACAGCCCAAACTCAAGAGGCTTGCTTCTTGAGGGTTGTAGGGTCTGGCACATGGAAGTGATCAATCATGACGTTAGCAGAATGGTGTGGGAAAGCCTACCAAAGAGGGTAATAGTCCCGTATGCGAAAACTTCATGACTTCCGTCAGATACCTGAGTACCACTGGACTCGTGTAATCCGGTGGGAATCTGGGGAGACCACTCTCCAAGGCTAAATACACGTTGCGACCGATAGTGAACAAGTACCGCGAGGGAAAGGTGAAAAGCACCCCGGTGAGGGGAGTGAAATAGAACCTGAAACCGTATGCTTACAAGCAGTCGAAGGACTATGACGTGTCTGTGAACCCAGAGATGGGCATCGCGGCGTTATGTCTGACGGCGTGCCTTTTGGAGAATGAGTCTGCGAGTTAATTTTTGTGGCAAGGTTAAGGGATTTACACCCGAAGCCGGAGCGAAAGCGAGTCTGAATAGGGCGTGCAGTCGCAAGAATTAGACACGAAACCTGGTGAGCTACCCATGGTCAGGGTGAAGCGAGTCTAACCACTCGTGGAGGCCCGAACCTTTCAACGTTGCAAAGTTGTGGGATGAACTGTGGGTAGGGGTGATATGCCAAACGAACCAGGAGATAGCTTGTTCTCCCCGAAATAGCTTTAGGGCTAGCGTCTTGCGTTTAGTGCCGGAGGTAGAGCACTGGATGGGCACGGGGGCTTACTGCTTACCAACCCCAACCAAACTCCGAATGCCGGTACTCCAAAGCAAGGCAGTCGGACCACGGGAGATGAGTTTCGTGGTCGAGAGGGAAAGAGCCCAGACCATCATCTAAGGTCCCAAAGTCTACGCTAAGTGGGAAACGTTGTGAGATTACTGAGACAACCAGGAGGTTTGCTTAGAAGCAGCCATCCTTTAAAGAGTGCGTAACAGCTCACTGGTCAAGTGATCTTGCGCGGAAAATGTAACGGGGCTAAGCGTAGCACCGAAGATATGGGTTTCAACGTAAGTTGAAGCTGTAGGGGAGCGTTCCATAGGCAGTGAAGGTTGACCGTAAGGACAGCTGGAGCGTATGGAAGTGAGAATGCAGACATGAGTAGCGTAAAACATGTGAGAATCATGTTCGCCGTAAATCTAAGGTTTCCGACGGCAGGTCAATCCGCGTCGGGTTAGTCGGTCCTTAGCCGAGGCCGAGAGGCGTAGGTGATGGATATCCGGTCAACATTCCGGAACTATTTGAGATGAGTGATGGGGGGACACAGCGAGGTAGGCCAGCCTGCGATTGGTTGTGCAGGTTCTAAACGTGTAGGTGTTGAGGCTCGTAGGTAAATCCGCGAGCTGAGCTGAGGCGTGATGGCGTGCCTTGAGGCTGAAGTGGTTGAGCCTTGCTGTCGAGAAAAGCCTCTAAACGTTGACTCTCAAATAACCGTACCGCAAACCGACACTGGTAGATGGGTTGAGTATACCAAGGCGAACGGGAGAACTTTCGTTAAGGAATTAGGCAACTTAACCTCGTAACTTCGGGATAAGAGGTGCCCATAATCGTGAAAGAATTTCTTCTGTAGCGAATTTGGGTCGCAGTAAACAGGCTCTGCTGACTGGTTAACAAAACCACAGGTCTCTGCTAAGTCGTAAGACGATGTATAGGGGCTGACTCCTGCCCGGTGCTGGAAGGTTAAAGGGACGTGTTAGCGCAAGCGAAGCACCGAACTGAAGCCCCAGTGAACGGCGGCCGTAACTATAACGGTCCTAAGGTAGCGAAATTCCTTGTCGGGTAAGTTCCGACCCGCACGAACGGAGTAACAAGTGGAGCACTGTCTCAACGAAAGACCCGGTGAAATTGAAATACGAGTGAAGATGCTCGTTACCCGCATCAGGACAAAAAGACCCCGTGGAGCTTTACTGTAGTTTGGCATTGATTTGGGGCTTGATTTGTGTAGTATAGCTGGGAGGCTTTGAAGCTGGGGCGCTAGCCTCGGTGGAGCCATCAGTGAAATACCAGCCTGATCAAGTTTCGTATCTAACCCCACGCCGTGATCCGGGTGGGGAACCGTGCCAGATAGGCAGTTTGACTGGGGCGGTCGCCTCATAAAGAGTAACTGAGGCGCTCAAAGGTTCCCTCAGGCTGAATGGAAACCAGCCGTAGAGTGTAAAGGCACAAGGGAGCTTGACTGTAAGACCAACGCGTCGAGCAGAGACGAAAGTCGGACTTAGTGATCCCACGGTACCGAGTGGAAGGGCCGTGGCTTATCGGATAAAAGCTACCCCGGGGATAACAGGCTGGTCACGCCCAAGCGTCCATAGCGACGGCGTGGCTCGGCACCTCGATGTCGGCTCGTCGCATCCTGGGGCTGTATAAGGTCCCAAGGGTTGGGCTGTTCGCCCATTAAAGCGGCACGCGAGCTGGGTTCAGACCGTCGTGAGACAGGTCGGTCTCTATCCGATGTGGGCGCAAGGGATTTGCGAGAATCTGCCCCTAGTACGAGAGGACCGGGGTGGACAGACCTCTGGTGTGCCAGTTGTCCTGCCAAGGGCATAGCTGGGTAGCCACGTCTGGCAGGGATAACCGCTGAAAGCATCTAAGCGGGAAACCCGTCTCAAGATTAGATCCCTCATCCTATATGGAGTAAGACCGCAGGTAGACTACCTGCTTGATAGGCAGTGGGTGGAAGCGCAGCAATGTGTGGAGCTAAACTGTACTAATGGTCGAGGGCTTAATCGGTAGTGTGGAGAACTCGAAGATTTTCCGTGTACGCAACAGGGTCATTATTCAGTAACCAGACTTGTGAAATAGTCTCTTGGTGATTTTTGCAGCGAGGGTACACCCGGTCCCATCTCGAACCCGGCAGTTAAGCTCGCTAGCGCCGATGGTACTTGGGGGGCAGCCCCCTGGGAGAGTAGGTCGTTGCCAAGAGACTTTTCTTTTAACACGTCAAAGCGCTTGCTGCACAGCAAGCGCTTTGTGTTTAAACTCGCTGCTCGTATAATCGGCCAGGGTGGACACCAAAGAGACCTTCAAGACCTATATGCTGCAGTTGCCGCTTCTGTGGCTCAGCCTGGCTTTCGTACTCGGCATTGCCCTCGCTCCACGCTTTGCTTCGCTATCGCCCGCGCTGCTGCCTGCGCTCGCGGTTGGCTGCGCCATCGCGCTGCTGGTGTGGCGCCGGCGCTTGGCACTAGTAGCGCGCCTTCTCTTGCTGGCCGGGATCCTGCTTGCCGTCGGCGTGCTGCGCTATCAGGCAGCCACACCTGCTTTCACCCGATCAGACATTGCCTACTACAACGATAGCGGCCAGTATGTGACGGTGCGCGGTAACCTGGCGCGCGCACCGCTATACCGGGACGCATATATCGAGCTGTGGGTAGCCGCTAGCCATATCGAAGGTGACGGGCTCAGCGCAAATGTTGAGGGATTGATGGTGGCCCGCGCGCACCTGGGCCAACAGTGGGTCTATGGCCAGGGCATTGAACTCACCGGCCGCTTGCGCACACCGCAGGACACCGATGACTTTGCATACAGTACCTATCTGGCACGTCAAGGCGTGTATAGTGAGATGCCCTTTGCGGCCGCGGTACCCACCGGGCAGGCTGGAGGCAGCTGGGCAGGCCATCTATTGCATTCGCTCCGCGCCCGCGGGGTAAGCACTTTGCATCGTTTGTACCCTGATCCTGCAGCGGGGTTGTTGGCTGGCATCCTCCTGGGAGACGAAACGGGCATCAGCCCGCGTCTGAAAGAAGCCTTCAACGATACGGCCACGCGGCACATTGTTGCCATTTCAGGTTTCAACATCAGCATCATTGCCGGGCTGGTGCTCAACCTAGCCTCGCGCCGAGTGGGTGTGCGCAAGGCCATCTGGTTTGCCGCACTCAGCGTGCTCGGCTATACCATCCTCGTTGGCGCGCAGGCCTCGGTGGTGCGTGCCGCGATTATGGGCCTGGTGGTGCTTGGCTCGCAGTTGGCCGGTCGCGATCAACACAGCCTGAATACATTGGCCTTTACCGCGGCGCTGATGGCACTGATCAATCCTCTGGTGCTGTGGGATGTGGGCTTTCAGCTTTCGTTCACGGCTACCTTAGGTCTCGTAGTCTTTGCTGCTCCCATGCAGCTGTGGGCCAATACACATCTTGAAGCACGTTTGCCCGCAGAGTGGGCCGCCCGCTTAAAAGCACCACTTTCTGACTATGTTCTGCTTACTGTAGCGGCACAAATCTTCACCCTGCCTTTACTGCTCCATTACTTTGGCCGGCTGTCTTTGGTAGCTCTGCCCGCTAATCTTTTAATTCTCCCGCTGCAACCCGCCATCTTGATTCTTGGTGGTTTGTCATTGCTCGTAGGTATGCTTGTGCCCCTTGTTGGCCAGTTATTGGCTTTATTGGCTGGCCCACTGACCAGCCTCACCATCGCTATCGTGGAGTGGTTGGCAAGCCCTGCTTGGGCGGCTTATGACGTAGGTTCGTTTAGTTTGCCCTGGGTGCTTGCTTACTATGTGCTGCTGGCAGCGCTCACTATTCCTGCGTTACGCGCGGCGCTGTTGGCTCTACGTATACGCCCCGCGATCCCCGCGCTGCTGCTCAGTGCATGTGCAATCGGCGCATGGAGCCTGGCAGCTACTTCCGCATCCGGGCATCTGCAGATCACTTTGCTCAACGTGGACGGCGAGGCGCTACTGCTGCGCACGCCCACCGGCCGCAATCTGCTCATCAACGCCGGCTCAAGCGCGGTGGAACTTTCTTCGCAACTGGGCCGGCACGTACCTAGCTTGGCGCGTGAGCTCGATTGGGTATTCGTGCTCGGCCAACGCCCCGAACAGATCAATGGATTGTTATCTGGGCTTGATGAACTGAACGTGTCTGGCATGGCCTGGGCTAACCAGTGGGCCACGGCTGACTTTACAAGCCTGCTAACCTCTGCACAACAAAGTGGCCTTGAGCCAATTGCTCTGGTGGCAGGGCAGGAGATTGATCTGGGCGGCGGCGCTGTTCTGCGCGTCACCAGCGTCAGCTCACGCGGTGCCAGCGTGCTGCTCAGTATGGGCAGCTTTCAGGCATTCCTGCCGCTGGGCATGGATGCCAGCCAGCTGGCGTGGTTGCAGGAGCATCCCATTCCTGACTTGGAGCTGCTGTTGCTTGCAGATGGCGGCTACCGGCCACTAAATCCACCTGAGTGGCTCGATGCCATGAATGCCCAGGTCTACTGGCTCAGTGCAGACGGGCAGCTTGATGCCGAGCTGCAAGCTTACTTTGCTGAGCGTGTCTTAATGTCGGCCAGTTCGCTGGGTTGGCTTGAGATTGAAACGGATGGCCATACGATGTGGGTGCGCAGCCAGTTCGATTGGCCCACTGCTCTCATCCAACCCTAAACCCTGGTTGCCTGAATCAATTCGGCGCTCGGCTATAATGCGCGCTCCATGTTTAAGAAGACCGAAGTGCGTTTGGCGGTGCTGGGATTTGCGTTAGTTGGCTCCACCCTTTTTTGGTACCTGATCTCCCCCTTGTTCACCAGCCACGAAGCGTACACCTTTTTTCCCACGCTGGGCGTGATGGCCAGCTCCACGCCTCGGCCAGCGACGGCTACCCCACTCCCCACGCTTACGCCTGAGGCACGCCAGCCGGCCGGGTTGGTGGCCGTGGGTGATTTTGTCGATGTGTCCTACTCAGGCGCTGGCACGGTAGAAGTGCATGCCCTCAGTAGCGGTGCGCACATGCTCAGCTTCGAAGGCTTTAGTGTTGAACCCGGCCCGGAGTTGCATGTGCTGCTAAGCACTGCTGAGGCAGCAGATACCATCACCGAACAGGATGTGCAAGACAGCCTGGATCTGGGCCTGCTGCTGGCAACTGAGGGAGAGCAAAGCTATGAGCTTCCCGCGGGCATGGAGCTGGGTGAGTACACCCTGATTCTTATCTGGTGCGAACCACAGCAGACCCCCTATATTGCGGCTATGCTCCAACCCGTAGCGCTAGAACCCACGCCAGACTCTTAGTCTGACCAGGGCGCTACCTTCCGATCCCAGCGGTGTGATTTAAGTTCCTGCAGAAGTTCGGCTGGCAGCGCCGCGCCGTCACTGAGCGCGATGTTCTGATCCACATGGGTCAGCTTACGCATTCCCGGAATCGTGGTGCTCACCGCAGGGTGTGCCAGCACATAGCGCAGCGCCATTTCGGGCAGGCTCATGCCCGCGGGCAACAGCGTCTTCAAGGCATCGGCGCGTTCAACAGTGGGCTTGAGGTTCTCCGGCCCGAAATAGCCTGAGCGCCAATCGTCGTCCGCAAACTTGGTATCTAGGGTCAGCTTGCTGCTCAAACCGCCTTCATCCAGCGGAACACGTGCGAGCACGCCCACACCCATCTCCTGACACAGGGGAAAGAGCTGGTCCTCTGGAGCCTGGTCAAAGATGTTGTAAATCACTTGCACTGCATCCACAGCGCCGGTGCGAATAGCCTTTAGCCCGTTCCACGGCTCCCAACGGTTCAAGCTCAGACCAAACAGCTTGATCAATCCTTCTCCTTTGAGCTTCTCAGCGGCTTCGATCCACGCAGGGTCATCGGCCCAGCTATCGTCCCACACGTGTAACTGTTGCAGGTGCAGCCTGTCTGTACCTAAGTTCTCCAAGCTGCGCTTGGTGAAATCAATAATGTGTTGCGCCGGGAATGCATCCTGCAGCTTGTCGGCGGGGTCGGCCGGCCACCTGCCATTCTTGGGCGGCACCTTGGTGGCAATGATGATTTCGTGGTCTGGGTGATTGCGGATTAACTGACCCAGCAGCCGTTCGCTGTGACCGGAGCCATAAGCCCAGGCCGTGTCGTAAAAATTGCAGCCCAGCTCGAGCGAACGCTCCAGGGCGGCCATGGATTCTTTATCGTCCGCATCAGACCAACCGCCCATGCCCCACAAGCCGTGGCCCATCTCGCTGACGTTTAGATCATGTTTTCCAAATTGTCTGTATTGCATGGCAGGGTTCCTCTCAGGTAGTATACGTTGCTACCAACAACAACGCCGGCATTCGCCGGCGTTGTTGTGTTGGTTTTGTGTGCTTGCGCCTTAATTTTGTGCTTCGGTGGTCATCAACTCCTTTCCAGGGCGTAACTCGAGTTCGTAGCGCTCATGGCGGCGTACGACTCGCATGCCAGCACGTTCATACAACCGCACCGCGCCGGTCAGGCTGCTGGCATCCACATCCAGCTCTGCCCGCATCCAGCCGCGGCGGTAAAACTCACCAAAACTGTGAAGCAACAGCGCCAACCCCAACCCATGCTTGCGCCAGGGGCGGCGCACACCCAGAATGTTCACCCAACCCAGGTGGCCGTCTTCATGCGGCTTTTTGCGGCCGACCAGGTATCCGGCCACTTCGTCACCAGATACCGCCACGAACCACAAGTCTTTGTCGAACTCGTTGCTTTCCACCAACAGGTGGCGGAAGCGCTTGAGCCCGCTTTCAAACTCCTCATCCACATGGCCGAAGTGGTCTGAGAAGGCCTCCTCGTGCGCTCGGTACACATCTGCCAGGTCTCGCTCGGCATCAAACGGGCGCAACGTAATGCCTTCTGGCCAGGTAGCGGCGGCCGGTTCCTCGGTGAAGTCTGCTGCCATTTCAAACAAGTGGCGCATCACTTTGAAGCCGCGCGAGGTCAGCAACGCGCCTTGGGCAGGGATATCCGCCAGTGAGTGCATGCCAATGGCCACGCGCAGCTCCTCTGGCACACGGGCAAGTGCATCCTTGCAGCGCTCTATCACCCAGTCAAGCAGCAGGCCGTGTTGCGGCGTGCCGATGAGGGCGGGCTGCACGCGCTGGAAGATGTACGGATTTACCGGCACCTCATTCCACGCGATTGCTTCGGCATAACCCATCACTTCGCCAGTAGGCGAGACCAAGACGCGTATATCGTTCTGCATGTCGATGCCGGGGGTCTGCCAGAACTCCTGCACCTCCTCTGCTGTTTCCTCGTCAATGCCTGAAAATTCTTGCGAGACGCTGTTGATCACATTGGTGACCGCAACAGCATCCGCCGCGGTGACGGGGCGCAGTACAAATCCTTCAAATTCATGTGTAGCCATAAAATCTCCTAAGTAGATACATAAAAAGCCGCAGGGTGGCCCGCGGCTTAAACAAAAGGGCCGCAGGGCTGTGCGCCGTGCGGCCGTTCACCAAGAAAGAAATCCTCTTCTACCGGTTGAAGCCAGACGCACTACGCCAAGGCAGGACAGAACCACCGGCCTTGCGGGCCGAGGTCAGCTTGGGGTCAATAGGCGTGAAGAGGAATTTCATGTTTGCTACCTAACTAGGCTAGTGTACACCAGCTTTGATTTTCCCGTCAACTACTCTGCACTATAATCTTTCAAATGAATAAGGCAGGCACGCCCTCTCCATTTGCCTTCCTGCCCATCACCTTGTTTCTTTTGGTGCTGGGATGGGGTGGTTTGCTCTTGGTGATCACTAGCACCCAGCCCACCTTGCTGCCGCGTTGGTGGTTCTTTTTTTTGATCGTGGTGGCCTTCACCGGTCTCGGCCTGCCGGCGGCCTCATTCATCAACTACCGCTTTCCGGGGGACCCACCGGCGCGCAGCAATGTCATCGTGCGCCAGGGGCTATGGGTGGGCATCTATGCGGCCACGCTGGCCTGGCTGCAGTACGGCCAGGTGCTCACTCCCGCACTGATGATCCTCCTGGCCGTTGCCTTTTTCGCCATCGAAGTGTTTCTACGTCTGCGGGAACGCAGCCGTTGGCAGCAAATTCCAGACGAGGATATATAATCTAACCAGTGACTCAAAACAGCGCCTTCCAGGTACTAGAACAAACCAGCCGAACCTTTTACCTGCCCATCATCCGCCTGCCGGGCGGGCTGCAGGAGGCCGTGGCCGCTGGCTACCTGTGCATGCGCGCCATTGATGAAATTGAAGACCACCCAGACCTGCCGTCTGAGATTAAAGCTCGTTTGCTCCAGGACATCTGCCTGATACTGGATTCCCAAACCACTGTAGAGCGCTTCGATCATGAGCGCTTTGCGGCCCTGTTTGCCCCCCACAAAGACCAGCTGCCTGAGGTCACCCTGCGCCTCTCTGAGTGGTGCTGCTACGCGCCCGCCTTCATTGCCCCGCGGGTGTGGGAAGCAACCTCGGCCATGTCTGGCCGTATGCGTGATTGGGTGCTGAACGGCTTCAGTGTGCGCTCGCAAGCCGATCTGGACCGCTACACCTACAGCGTCGCTGGCGCCGTGGGCCTGTTGCTGTGCGATCTGTGGGCTTGGTTTGAGCATGTGCAGATTCACCGCAGCCTGGCGATCCAGTTCGGGCGCGCCTTGCAATCCGTCAATATTCTGCGCAACCGCAAAGAAGATCTGCAGCGCGGGGTGGATTTCTATCCGCAAGATTGGGGCGACGCAGAAATGCAAAGCTATGCCCGCCGCAACCTCAGCGAGTTTGATGCCTACATGCAGGAGCTGGCTGCCAGCACCTTCTGCGATTTTGTGAACATCCCGCGGGCACTGGCCCACGCCACCCTGGAAGCGCTCACCGAGGGCCGCGAGAAGCTCTCCCGCGGTGATGTGCTCAAGATCCTGCAGGCGCTCGAAGCACAAAATTCCACCGGCTCCGCCTAACGTTCAATGCACACCACGCAGTATGACGTTGCCGTGATCGGTGCCGGCCCAGGCGGTTCCGCGGCGGCCTACTATTTGGCGCGCCAGGGCAAGCGCGTCCTGCTGCTGGATAGAGCCAGCTTTCCGCGCGACAAAACCTGCGGAGATGGCCTCACGCCGCGCGCTCTTGAGGTGCTGGATGACATGGGCATTCTGGCCCAGGCCGAAGCCGCCGGCTGCCGCGTGAATGGCATCTCTGTCTTCGGCAAACGTGGCGCGGTGCTCAACTCCTCCATTCCTGAGCATGCTGCGCTGCACAACTTCCTCTTGGTGGTGCCGCGCTTGAAACTGGATGATATTGTGCGCCAGCGCGCGCTTTCCGCTGGCGTGAGCTTCAAAGGCGATTGCCGCGTGACGGGGCTGCAAGCAGATGCTGATGGCATCACTATTCACGCTCAAGATGGCCAAGCTCCCAGCACATACCGCGTCGCAGTTGCCGTTGTCGCTGTGGGTGCGAACATCAGCTTTCTGCGCGAGATTGGTGTCTTGAACTACACCCCGCGTCCGATTGTGGCTGTGCGCGCCTATTACGAGGGGTTGCACAACCTGGGTGACCACATTCAGGCGCACTTTGAGCAGGTGCCCATGCCCGGCTATGGCTGGGTTTTCCCCACCGGCAAAGACTCTGCCAATATTGGTCTGGGCATGTGGCGTGATCAGGCCAGCGCGCCAGGCTCCCTGCGTGCCGCTCTGGCCAGTTTTCTTGAAGCGCCGCGTATGCAAACCATGCTGCAAAACGCCACGCAGGTCGGCGCCATCAAGAGTTATCCGCTGCGCATAGACTTCACCACCGCGCCTACCTTCGGTGAGCGCATCCTGCTGGTAGGCGAGAGTGCTGGCCTGGTGAGCCCGCTCACTGGCGAAGGCATCGACTTTGCCTTGGAGACTGGCAAGCTGGCCGCCGAATTCTTGCAGGGCGCATTTCAGTGTAGCGACTTCGGCTGTAGCAGTTTGGGCGGGTATGACCGCTTGCTGCGCAGCCACTTCCAAAGCATGTTCACCTTCCTGGGCTACCTGCGCAAGGTGTACGTCAATCCTCTGCTGATGGATCGCATCATCCGCCTGTGTGAGCGCAACGCGGATGTGCGCCGATTGTTTGTTAGCATTCTGCTTAGCCAGGAGCACCCGGGCGTTTTGCTGAAACCAAGTATCTTGCGAAAAGTATTGATAGGAGTCTAAAAATGAAGTCTGATCTGCCAGCACTAATGGAAGCCCGCGGGCTGGATGCCCTGCTTATTTTTGGCGATGCCCTGCACAACCCGGCCATGACCTATTTCACCGGTGTGGCGCATGTCACCGAAGGCGTTTTGCTGGTCAAGCGCGGCGAGCAACCGGTGCTCTTCTATCACAGCATGGAACGTGATGAGGCCGCCTCCACCGGCTTGCAGACGCGCTCCATTACTGATTACAACTACCGCGAGATCTACGAGCAGGAGGGTAAAAACCCGCTGCGTGCCACTGCTCGCCTTTACCAGCGTATGCTCATCGATATGGGGCTCACCGCCGGCAAAGTGGCCGTCTATGGCCAACGTGATGCGGGCGAGGCCTTCGGCCTGCTTTCCGGCTTGCAGGAGTTGTTGCCAGATATCGAGTTCACCGGTGAGTACAAAGACTCTGTGCTGCTGCAGGCACGTGCCACCAAAGACCCGCAAGAAATCGAGCAGATGCGCACCGTAGCCAAGCAAACGGTGGAGGTAGTGGGTCTGGTGGCTGATTTCCTCAGCCGCCAAAAGGATGTTGGCGGCGTGCTGACTGGCGAAGACGGCCAGCCAGTCACCGTGGCCAAGGTCAAATCACTCATCAACCGTCTCTTGGCCGAGCGCGGGTTGGATAATCCGCACGGTACCATTTTTGCCCCCGGGGCCGAGGGCGGCGTGCCGCACAGTCAGGGCAGCCCCGAGGCGCCGCTGCGCCTGGGCGAGCCGATCGTGTTTGACATCTATCCGGTGCAGGCCGGCGGCGGCTACTTTGCTGACTTTACGCGCACCTGGTGCATCGGCCACGCCAGCCCAGAAGCGCAGGCACTCTACGATGATGTGCGCTCCGTCTTCGATACCATCATGGGTGAGCTCAAGACGGGTGTGCACGGAACCGTATATCAGGAGCGCGTCTGCGAGCTGTTTGAAGCGCAGGGCCATCCCACCATCCGCAAAGACCCGCTCACCAAGGTGGGCTATGTGCATTCCTTTGCCCACGGGCTGGGTTTGGATGTGCACGAGCGCCCGTCCACCGGGCGTGACACTACGCCCGAAGATGTGCTCAAGCCCGGCATGGTCATCACCGTTGAGCCTGGCTTGTATTACCCCGAGCGCGGCTTGGGGGTGCGCATTGAAGACGCGGTGTATATGCATCCCGATGGCAGCACCGAGATCCTGGCGCCGTACCCATATGACCTGGTCATCCCGCTAAAATCGTAGCGGGAGCGACCATTGACTGAAATCACCCTTGGCCTCATCGCCGATACGCACATTCCAGACCGCAAGCGCGGTCTGGATGCGCGCATCCTGCCTGCCCTGCGCCAGGCGAAAGTCAGTGCCATCCTGCATGCGGGCGACATTTCCACCCCGGCCGTGCTGCACACACTGGGTGAAGTGGCGCCTGTGCTGGCGGTGCGCGGCAACACCGATTGGTTCCGCTCCACAGACGTGCCCAATGTGCGCCATCTGGAGTTTGGCCGTGTCAATATCGTTTTGACACATGGCCACATCAACTGGCCCACCTATATTCGAGACAAACTGGCCTATATCCTCTACGGGCCGCGCTCTTTTGAATTCTTCACCCAGCGTATGCTTGATTCGTTTCCGGATGCAGATGTGATTGTTTTCGGGCACACGCATGAGGCCTTACTGCGTCATTATGGGGCGCAGCTGGTGGTCAACCCCGGTTCGGCGTGCTGCCCGGTGATGCCAGGCCGCCATCCCAGTTATGCGCTCCTGCACATTGCTGACGGCAAAGCCCGCGCCGAGCTGGTCTGGCTGCCGCCAGAAAAATGAGTGCTTTCTAAATAGTATGGGCGTTTGGGGTGTGGATTGGTGTTATATGCCCCTAGTGGCTCGTTGTCTCCCATGTAACACTGGTGCAAATGGCAGCTTTGCCATGCACAAAGGAGGCATGTATGAAAACCAAGACCAAACGCCCCGCGGCAATGGTGCAAGCCAAGGCTGATCTGATCGACAGCTTGAACGAAGACCTGGCTGGTGAACTGGGCGCCATTGTGCAGTACATCGTTTATGCCGCCAAGGTGACCGGCCCCTTCCGCCCTCAGCTGGTGGAATTCTTCCTGGCCGAAGTACCTGACGAGCAGCGCCACGCCCAGTTCCTGGCCAACAAGATCGTTGCCCTCGGCGGCGAGCCCACCACCCAGCCGCGCCCCGTGGCCGAGGCCGAGAGCACGCATGAGATGCTCGAGGCGGTGCTGGAAGCCGAGCAACGCGCCGTGCGTGACTACACCCAGCGTGCCCAGGATGCTGATGAGTACGGCGACAAGGGCCTTGCCGTGGAGCTGGAGAACATTGTGAGCGATGAGACCCGCCACGCCGAGGAAACCGAGCGCATCCTGCGTGATTGGACGCTCTAACAAGCAAAAATAGACAGCCAACTACTAAAAAGCCACCCTAAAGGTGGCTTTTTAGTTTCGGACTATAATTCCGCCATTCCCCCTTCTGGAGAGACAATGGCAGGCAAACGCATCAAGCTCATCATCAATCCCAATGCCGACCTGGGTAACGCCTGGCGACAGGCCACGGATCTGCGCGCCATCGCCGAGCAGCACGGCGGCGCAGACTGGGCGGGTACCGTGTACCCCACCCATGCCACTGAGCTGGCCCGCCAGGCCGCCGAAGAAGGGTATGAAATGGTCATTGCCGTAGGTGGTGATGGCACCGCCCACGAGGTGATCAATGGTTTGATGAGCGTGCCTGCCAACAAACGCCCCAAATTCGGCATCGTGCCCCTCGGTTCTGGCAATGATTTCGCCCATAACCTTGGCCTGCCCACCGGCCCGCGTGACGCCCTGCAGAAAGCGCTGGAAGGCAAGACCCGCAAGATCGACCTGGCCCTCATCGAAGATGAGAACGGCCGCAAAGAGTACTGGGACAACACCATGAACATTGGTTTTGGCGGCTCGGTCAATATCTACTCCCATAACCTGCCTATTGTGCGCGGCTTCCTGATGTATTTCGCTGCCACGCTGCTCACCATCATCCGCCGCTATGACGTGATGAGCATGAAGATCACCACAGACCAGGAAAGCTGGGATGCGGATGTGCTCATGCTGGGTGTGTGCAACGGCAAGCGTGAAGGCGGCGGCTTCATCACCGCCCCGGAGGCTGAGTTCAACGACGGCTTGCTCAACTACACGCAAGTGGGCAAGATCTCCCGCTTCTCGATGTTCCGCTTAATTCCTGAGTTCCTCAAGGGTACGCAGGGCAAATCCAGCCACGTCAAAATGGGCACAGCCAAGACCATTCAAGTTGAATCCAAGCAGTCTCTCACCATCCACATCGATGGCGAGACCTTCTCCGGCTTCAATAGCAATGTGCATAAGCTCAAGATCTCTGTTTTGCCCGAAGCCCTGGAAGTGCTGGCGCCGCCCGCCAGCTAACCCCGCCGGCAAGGAGCCCCATGCCCGGCCTTGAGCACAGCCTTGAAGGCCACGACCTGGCGTACTTGCGCAGTGTTGCCGATATCTGGCGTATTGAGCTTGACGCGCCAGATGCGCGTGCCACGGTGCGCCAGTTGGCTGGCCAACTGGCGCAGCAGGCCGCCGAACTGGAGCTGCTGCCTGCCGCCTGCCTTCAGGCGCTGCAAGCCCTTGCCGCCCAGGGTGGCCGCATGGCCTGGGTGCAATTCATTCGCACCTATGGTGAGTTGCGCGAGATGGGTGCGGCGCGCATAGAGAAAGAGCGCCCGCAGCGCACTCCTGTTTCCGTCACAGAGCAGCTTTGGTATCGTGGCCTCGTCGGGCGCGCCTTCTTTGACACGCCGGATGGCCCGCTAGAGTTTGCCTATATTCCTGACGAGATCTTGGCCGCGCTGCCAAAAGCGGCTTCCGCCTCCGCAAACCTGGGCCGCCCGGCGCGCCCAGATGAACGCCTACACATCATCCCGGTAATGGATGCCATCGTAAACGAAGCGTGTAGCTTGTTGGCTGTGCTGCGCACGGGCCAACCTGTGGCGTGGGCGTCCGAGCTGGAAGGCTGGCGCACCGAGACCAGTTTTCTGCTGGCATTGTTGCAGGCTGCTGGTCTGGTGGATGCCGCTGGCAAGGTGAACGCCACTTTGGCGCGCAATTGGCTGGAGATGGAGCGTGCCGATGCATTGCTGACCCTGGCTGAGGCTTGGCTGGGCAGCGACACGCTGAATGAGCTGCGCCTGCTACCCGGCCTCACTGCCGAGGGCGGTTGGCAGAATGACTCAAAGGGCACGCGCAGTAAAGTGCTCGCGTGGTTGCAGGCTGTCCCACAGACGCAATGGTGGAGCGTGCCAGTAATGATTGCTGATGTAAAGCAGCGCCAACCCGCCTTTCAGCGCCCCGGTGGTGATTTCGATGCTTGGTATCTGCGCGCTGAGGATGGCCGCTACCTGCGCGGTTTTGAGCACTGGGATGCAGTAGACGGTGCCTTGCTTCGCTACTTCATCACCGGCCCGCTGCATTGGCTTGGCTTTATCGAGCTGGCCTCCAGCAATGATGAGGCAGCGCCGCTCGCTTTCCGCTGGAGCGCCTGGTCACAAGCCTTGCTTCATCAGCAGGCGCCTGCGTTGCCAAAAGAACAGACCAAGCTCAAAGTAGATTCGTTCGGCCAGATCACTGCCGCCAAACTCACTCCGCGCGCTGTGCGCTATCAGGTGGCGCGCTTCTGCACTTGGCTGCCGCCGCGCAAGGGCAATTACCAATACCAGCTTTCCGCCGCCGGCTTGCAGGCCGCCCGGCAGCAGGGGCTGCAGGCGGCCCAGTTGCAAACTTTGTTACAGGCCCAGGCCGGCAATGCTTTGCCGCCCAACGTGCTGCAGGCCTTACGCCGCTGGCAGCAAAACGGCGCTCAGGCGCAGTTGGCGCCGCGCCTTGTGCTGCGCGTACAGTCGGCCGCGGCGCTCAAGGCGTTGCGCGCCTCGCGAGCGTCCCGCTGGCTGGGTGAGCTGCTCGGCCCATTGGCCATCAGCGTGAAGCCTGGCGCGGGCCATCAAGTGCTGCAAGCGCTGGTGGAGCTGGGATACTTGGGTGAACTTGAGGATAATGAATGACAGCCATACCCTGGCGTGAAGCCAAAGAGCAATTGCAGCAATTGGTACTGCAGCCACACTTCGGTCTATTTAGTGACTTGGATGGCACCCTGGCGCCGATTTCGCCCACGCCGGAAGCGGCGGCCATTCGACCCGGTAACCTCCAGCATCTGGCCGCCCTGGCCGGGCTGCTGCCCGTGGTAGGGCTAATCTCCGGCCGCCGCGCTGCCAGCTTGCAAGCCAAGGTAGGTCTGCCTGGCCTCGTCTATGTAGGCAATCACGGCTTGGAACAATGGATGGATGGCGAGGTAGTCGGGCTGCCGCAAGCCGCCGCCTACCGCACCGCCTTGCAGCAGGCGCGTGAGGAAATTGCCGCCGTCCTGCCCCCCGGCGCGCTGGCCGAAGATAAAGGCCTCACGCTCAGCATCCACTATCGCCAGACACGCGATCCGCGCGAATTTGTGCTCACCCGCGCCGTGCAGATCCAGACCATTGCGCAGCAGCACGGCCTTGTCCTGTTCCCGGGCAAGATGGTGCTTGAAGTACGCCCGCCAGTGGATGTGGATAAGGGCACGGCCTTCTATGAATTGGTGCGTGAACACAGCCTCAGAGCAGCGCTCTTTTTAGGCGACGATGTCAGCGATATTCACGCGCTGCAGGCCGCCCGCAAACTGCGCGGCGAGGGCATACATGCCTATGGGGTGGGTGTACTCTCAGAGGAAGCGCCAGCAGAGCTGGCTGAAGATGCAGACTACTTGGCAGCCGATGTGGCTGATGTGGAAGAACTGCTGGGATTTATTCTAGCGGTGCGCCGGATAGATTAACTCTGTTGGCGGATGGCTCTGAGAAATTGACGTAGCAAGAGTAGTAGCAAGATGCTTTGGAATAGAATCCCTATGAGAAGATAGGGCCAGACACGGGTCTCGCCAGCTTCAAACAGCCAGTAAATCTTCACCGGCCAGAATGAGGGCAGCAAGCCAAAAGCCCAATGCCAGCCAGACTTAACAAAATACGCGAACATGGGCAGCATGAGCACGATAAAGCCAGCGGCTTTTAGCAACGCAAACCCCTGAACTTTGTTTGCGGCAAAGCTGGCAAGGAATAGCATCCACAGTGGGGCAAGCAGTGCTGCTGAGAGAGCTACAACTAACTGCTGTGCCAGACTGAGGTTTCCTAAGCCAGCCAGAGGGTAAGCTGCCAAGGTCATCAGGACTGAAACTACCAGCGGTACGCTAACCCGATAGACTATGTAGTCGCGCATAGGTAATGGGGAAACTTGCAGCGCTTGCAGGGTCTGGTTGTCGCGCTCGTCCAGAACCAGGAAGCCTACAGCCATCCCCACAAGCGCACTGGATAGCATTACAAAGAAATAGCTCATGAGCAGGAAATAGAAGGGTGCTATGTCAAAGCCCCCTCTGGCAAAGACCTGATCTCGAATCCAAGGCACGGCAAAACGGAGCACCAACGCTAGCACAATCGGCATCAGGGCAATGTAGGTAAGCATACTGTCGCGTCGTATACCGCGCAGATCAACTGGCCCCAGAGCCCGCAAGGCTTTTAGAGCATTCATTCGCGTGTTCCTTCTCGTCGAATGACAAACTGCCTGAAGACGCGTAGTGAAAAGTAAAACACAATGCCCGCCGAGATGAGACCATAGGTCAAGCCGTAAGCAATATGCCAGCTTGGCGCCTCTATAAATGCTGCCCGCAGGAGTATTAGTGGGGCCTGCAGAGGGTGTAGCCAGAACAGCCAATGATCAGACACATCGGCTGCAAACAACAAGGGCGGCAATGAGCCGATCACCCATAAAACGGAGGGAAACAGGAACTCATTTATTGAATCATAGCGTGCTACAGCAACAAAGCCGAATAGAGTGTAAATCGCCGCGGTCAGCAATACACCACCAATGAACAGAGGCCAGTTAAAGTCAAACCCGGAAAGGACTACTACGATTAGGCTGCTTTCCAGCAATGACAAGATCCCCAGCGTCCCTATTTTTGAGACGAGATACTCAGCCGGGCGCAAAGGCGTGATGATCTGAGCTTCCATCGTGCCTTCGCCCTTCTCCAGTAAAACTAAGCCTGCCATGAAGTAGAACGTCGTAATCAACAGGTTGCCCATGGTGAGCGTAGGCCATAAGTTGCGGTAGTCTGGGATGCTCACACGCGTCAGTGCAATCACCAGAACCAGGGCAACAAACACTACGGCGTAGTAAAAGCCATTGCGTGATTGCAGACGAATATCCGTTCGAAGTGTTGGCAGAACGCGCTTCATGCCAAGCCTCGGCCAGTCACCTCAATGAAGATGCTCTCAAGAGTCGCTTCGGTTGTGTGCATCGTTTGTACAGTACCGCTCCGTAGCAGACTGAGAAACTGAGCTTGATCGCCTAGCCCCTTCATTTTGAATTCCTGAGTAGCTGTCCTGTCGTCAAGCACATATTCCACGCGCAGGTTGGGGGTGCCATACTTCAGTTTTAAAGCGCGCGGGGAGTCAATCAATGCAATCTGTCCGTCTACAATAAAGGCTACTCGGTCGCAAAGCTCATCTGCGATTGCCATGTCATGTGTGGTTAGAAAGACGGTTTTGCCTGCGGCGCGCTGTTCCAGTAGTAGGTCTTTAATCCGGCGCGCGTTAACAGGGTCGAGTCCGGCAGTCGGCTCGTCCATGAACAGTAGCTCGGGATTGTGCAGCAATGAGCGGGCAATGTTCAGGCGGTGACGCATACCCTTTGAGTATTGTGAGGTAAGCATATGCCCGTCTGCGCTCAGGTTTACCAGGGTGAGCAACTCTTGTGGATCACGCTTGGCGCCTTCGTACAAGGCTCCAAAATAGTGCAGGTTTTCCAAACCACTAAGCTTGAGGTACAGGTTCGGAACCTCGAATGCAACACCAATGCGCTCGTAAAGCTCTGAACCCCAGGTGGAGATGTCGCGCCCCAATACAGAAACACTGCCACTGAAATCCTTCAGTAAACCAATAAGTATTTTCTGCGTTGTAGATTTACCTGCGCCGCTTGGCCCCAAGAAACCAAAAATCTCGCCTGGCTTTACTTGGAACGACAGGTTATTAACTGCTGGGCTTAAACCAGCCTTGTATACATACGTTAGTGTGTCAATCGTGAGCATCTATGGTCCTGTGGGCTGAAGGATAAAACAATATTGTATTATTGTTTCTTTGACGGCTGACAAGCGCAGATATCTTTAAGGTTTTGTTCTCATGGCGCGCAAGGCATCGTCCACTTGAGCTGCAAACCATTCACGCACATCTTTCTTCACCACGATCTCGCGCAGGGCGGTGGCGCGACGGGTGCGCTCTTCCATCGTCATCGTCAGCGCTTGGTGCATGGCTTCGGCCGTGCCGTAAACGTCAAACGGCGAAACCGTCAGTGCATCTTGCCCCAGCTCATAGAAGGCGCCTGCAAACTCAGAAAGCAGCAACACGCCATTCTTGCGGTTGACCAGCACACCTTCTTTGGCCACCAGGTTCATGCCATCCGCAATCGGATTGACCAACAGCAGGTCATACAGCTGCATAGCGGCAATGGCGCGGTGATAGTTGTCGCCAACTACGATGCGCACAGGCTCCCAGATGCTATCGCTATAGCGTGCATTGATCATGCCGGCCTCGGCCATGATCTCACCCATGTAATTTTGATACTGGTCCACTTCCATGCGCGAGGGCACCAGCAAGGCCAGCAACTGCACTTTGCCGCGGTGCTGCGGATACTTTTGCAGCAAGGTGCGGTAAGCCTGCAGGCCGCGCAAATTGTTCTTGCTGGGTTCAATGCGGTCTACGCGCAGGATCACCGCACGCTCGCCTACAGTATTGAGCAGCTGTGAGCGCTCCAAGCGCGTCACTTGCTCATCGGCAAGTTGGCGCAGCTTCTCCACATCAATAGAGATGGGGTAGGAGACCGCGCCAACATCGCGGCTCTTGTATTCCACGGCGTCACGGCGGCCGTGGGCATGTGCCCCCAGATAAAAGCGGCAGCATTGCACAAAATTGAAGGCATCCTTCTCGGTTTGAAAGCCAACCCGGTCAGATTCCAGCAGGCTGCTCAACATGGCGTCACGCATTGGCTGAGGCAGGATGCGCCAGGCATCCGGTCCCGGCCAGGGGATATGCACAAAGGGTTGAATTTGCACGCGCTCGCCCACTAACTCGCGCAGGTAGTGCGGCGTCATGTACAAGTGGTAATCCTGCGGCAGCACGATCACCGGCCGGTCAGTCTCCTCAATGGCCTCGGCAATCGCCTCAGCAAAGAGCTTGTTGACCGGCTTATACCCGTGATCCCAGGCGTTCCACGTGCTTTCGGTGATGCTGGGTTCGCGCGGAATATCCCACAATTGGTGCTGGATAAACCACAGCATGGGGTTGGCAATCTCGTTGTAATAGCCTTCGTAATCTTCCAACTTGGGTTCCACCAGCTTAAGGTGGATGCCTTCCACAGTTTGCGCTTTGCCGCCGTGGTGCTGTGACCACAAGCGATCGTTGTCACTCATCGCCGAGGCGACCCACAACACTTCGTGGCGCTCAGCTAGTGCGCCCAGCGCCGTCACCAGCCCGCCGGCGCCGCGCTCTACTGAAAATTTGTTGCCCTGCTTGTGGAACGAGAACGGCCCGCGGTTGGAAGCAATAATGATGAGGGCCTTCTGGTCACTCTTCATGTCAGAGAGCCCACCCAGGCTCAATATCCATCTCAAGACCGCGGAACGGTGTGCGCTTTAGCGAGTGGCGAAAATAACCCGCCGCGGCGATCATGGCGGCGTTATCGGTGCACAGTGCCATCGGGGGCACATGTACCGGCACTTCAAGATCGGTCTGCATGCGCATGCGCAAGGCTTTGTTGGCCGAAACGCCGCCAGCCACCAGCACTTCCTTGGCGCCGAACTCTTCGAGTGCCTTGCGCGTTTTGCCCACCAGCACATCCACAACGGCTTCTTGGAAACTGGCCGCCAGGTCAGCCGTAGGTAGCTTGGCAGGGTCTTCGTCTGGGGCCAGGGCGCGGATTTGGTGCAGCACGGCGGTTTTTAAGCCACTGAAAGAGAAGTCCCACGTGCCGGGCAGCCACGCCCGCGGCAGGCCGAAAGCGGCCGGGTTGCCGCTCTCCGCCGCCTTTTGAATGCTGGGGCCGCCGGGGTAGGCGAGCCCAAGCAAGCGCGCCACTTTGTCGAAGGCCTCACCGGCGGCATCATCCAGCGTGCCGCCCAGGCGCTCATAGCGCAAATGATCCTTCATGAGCACCAGCTCGGTGTGGCCGCCGGAGACGATCAGCGCCAGCAGCGGGAACTGGGGTGCATCCCCGTTCACTTCGCCCAAGCCCACACAGGCCGAGTAGAGATGACCCTCGAGATGGTTGATGCCATACAGCGGCTTGTTGCTGCCCAGCGCCAACCCCTTGGCCATGTTGAGGCCAACCACCAGCGAGCCGGGCAGTCCCGGGCCGCGCGTAACCGCGATAGCGTCAATATCGCTCAACTCTAGATGTGCCTGGCTGAGCGCTTCGCTGACTACGCTATCAATCACTTTGATATGCTGGCGGGAGGCGATCTCTGGGAACACGCCGCCGTACTTGGCGTGCATTTCGGCCTGTGAGGCCACCACGTTGGAGAGCGCCAGACGGCCATCTTCCACAACAGCGGCAGCGGTCTCATCACATGAGGTTTCGATGCCTAAGATGCGGGCCACACGGAGGGTGTTACGGGTTTTGCCCATAATCTATTATAGGCTTTCCACGCGAGAATCAATCATAGCTACCGTGAATGCTGTGCCTAGTCTCGCACATTATAATGAGCCGCCAACGCAATACGTGGCAAAAGAGTCATGCGATTATTTTTTTCAGACCTTGGCAAGCAAAAGTGGTTCCAGGCTTTCTGTAGAGCATTGCCCGGTGTCTTTATGTGGTGGTGCTTCCTGGGGTACATCCTTGGGGGTCTTAGTTGGTCTGCTCCTGTCATCCTTTCTGCTTTGGTCGTTGGCACTTTCCTGGCTGGTGCATTGAGTGCCACAGGGTTTGCAGATTTTGACCTGAGCAAGTTCTTGGAGCCACTCAAAACCACGCCGCGCAATACACTTCTGTTGGCTGGTGTCTTGCTAGTTGTGCTTATAGCGCTAAGTAACACGCTTCCCACACCTACCTTTCCTGCCATTCACTCGCTTGCTATCTGTGCCCCTGAGGAGGCTGCCACAGGTCCTTTTGTTATTCATGCTGTAGAGCGATCCGATGGCCGCTTATTGTCATTGCTTGAGATGCAGCAAGACGAGCCGTGGAATTCAGTGGATACCGGCTTGCAAGCTCAGGCCCGCGGTGCATGCGCTCGACATTCTGAATTCTTTGAGGGCGGTCTCACGGTTCTGTTGCGAGAAGGGCCTGCGTCCGGTAGCGCACGCATCGAATGGGACGGCCGCATTCAAAGCGTAGACCTCAATGCCGCCGAAGAGGGTGTGCGAAGGATCGAGTTGTCCGGCGACCATCCCGTCTCCGCCACACTACTGCGCCAGGTTTTGGCCGTCATGATGCGCTTCGCCCTATTCTCTACCGTGCTTGGTGCCGCGCCCGGTTTGGCCTTGGCCTTCATGGGGGGGCGTTGGGGAACTGGGGCACTTCGCGGAGACAACGTCTGGCTCGCTCTTGGCCTTGTGGCTCTGGTGGGTCTCTTGACCAGTGGAGTTTTGGGGCGCAGCGCAGCCTTGGTTTCGGATGACTTTTGCTACTCCAGTGCTGCAGTGCAATCAGGTTGGCTGGACGGCACATTGCAATTCTATACAACAGCCAATGGCAGGTTGTTGGGAAACTCCCTGGGTGTGCTCAGCGGTGTACTGTCTCCGCTCTCTCCGCTGCCATTGGCTGTCCTGGCAGTATTAGGATTATTGGTGGCCGGGCTTGTGCCCTTGCTCAATAGAGCATTGCGCTGGCTCATTGGCAAGGATATGCATGGGCTGGCGTGGACTTTGAGCGCCATGGTAGTACTGGTCACTCTCATCAATACACCCGATATCTACCAGTCTTTGTTTTGGCGTTCAGGGCGCCAGCCTCTGTTGTTTCCGTTAATGCTGTTCCCCCTGTTGATATCATTGCTATTGGATTGCTCCAAACCAGTATCCAATATGCGGCCAGCTTGGAGGATGTTTTCCATTTTGCTTCTGAGCACCTTTACGGGATTGTTTCATGAAGCGTATTCCGCCGCACAAGTAAGCATACTGTTGGTTGCTATTGTTCTCGTGTGGCTGCACAGCCGCAGAAAAAGAAAACCCGCATCGCTTGTGTTGCCAGCCTTACTTGCTGCATTTTTAGGAGCACTGGCTGGGCTGTTGGTGCAGATGTTGTCCCCTGGAACGGCAGAGCGAAGTGCAGAACTGGGCTCAACTTTCAGGCCGCTAGGCATCGCTTATAGTGCCCTTTACGACAGCTTTGTCCTTCTCTTTGCCGAGAACTTGAACATCCTTACGATTGGCCTGTTTGTTCTTGGAGCAATTGTTGCTATCCGTTTTTCGAAACCCAGCCGCTTTACTGGAATGCAGACTTCAGCAGCCTGGCTGGCTGTGCCTCTGATCTTGTGGGTAGGCGTGCTTGCTTCGATGGCCGTTGGCCATTATGGCATTGGCAA
Organism: Anaerolineales bacterium; assembly: GCA_035446285.1. GTDB lineage: Bacteria > Chloroflexota > Anaerolineae > Anaerolineales > UBA11579 > JAMCZK01. The sequence continues at coordinate 425,197 of DAOMSJ010000001.1, read as the reverse complement.
AACGATCCCCGAGCGTACGCAAGTCATTCCTACATTTTTGGCGGTTCTGAGTGCATTGATCTGGGGCATGCTGAGTGGTGTTGAGATTTTACGAAGAGGACCAAAACTGCCTGCTAAACTGATCAGGACTGTGCAGATCGTGGCGGTAGTTGTTTTTGGAACGGCTTTTGTGTTTCATGGCTACACAATGATTAGGCAACAAGAGGGGTTTGACCATTACAGGAAGGCAGTCAATGTAATGATCGAAACCATTCAGGCGGCAGAGGCAACCGGAGCAAACCACGTTGTGGTGCCACGGTTGCCTGAAAACCTCTTTGGTGTTGTCAACCCAGAAACAGAAGAAGCCAACTTTGTGAACCGATGTGTCAACCAGTTATTCGGTATCGAAGTGGCCTTTGACTAACAAGAGTTAGCTCTCTTTACCCCTATTTTGTTTTGACGTTTCCCAAATACGGCTTCAAGAATTTGCCGGTATAGCTGTTCTTCGCCTTAGCCACCTGCTCCGGCGTACCCTCGGCCAGCAGCTCGCCGCCGCGCAGCCCGCCCTCCGGCCCCAGGTCAATGATGTGGTCGGCCACCTTGATGATCTCCATGTTGTGCTCGATGATCAGCACCGTGTTCCCGCTGTCCACGAGGCGCTGCAGTACTTCGATGAGCTTGTGCACATCGGCGGTGTGCAAACCCACCGAGGGCTCGTCCAGCACGTAGATGGTCTGCCCGGTGGAGCGTTTGGAGAGCTCCTTGGCCAGCTTGACGCGTTGCGCCTCGCCGCCAGACAGGGTGGGGGCCGATTGGCCCACGCGAATGTAGCCCAGACCAACATCCTTCAGCGTTTGCAGCTTGCTGGCCATGCCAGGGAAGGCGTTGAACTCCTCCAGGGCGCGCTCGATGGAGAGGCCAAGTACATCGGCAATGCTCATGTCCTTGAACTTGACTTGCAGCGTCTCTGAGTTGAAGCGCGCCCCGTGACATACTTCGCAGGGGACGTAAATATCTGGCAGGAACTGCATCTCAATACGCACTTCGCCCTGGCCCTCGCAGGCTTCACAGCGCCCGCCGCGCACATTGAAGGAGAAGCGCCCGGGTTTGTAGCCGCGCGCTTTGCTCTCGGGCAGTTCGGCGAACAGGTCACGAATTAAGTTGAACAGGCCGGTATAAGTGCCCGGGTTGGAGCGCGGTGTGCGGCCGATGGGCGACTGATCAATGTTGATGATCTTATCGAGATGCTCCATGCCCTCGATGGAGCTATGCGCGCCGGGGATCAGGTGCGCGCCGTTCAGCTCGCGGGCCAACGCCTTGTACATGATCTCGTTCATCAGGCTACTCTTGCCAGAGCCAGAGACGCCCGTGATGCAGATCAGCTTGCCCAGCGGAAACTCAACATCCAGGTTCTTGAGGTTATTTTCGGTTGCGCCGCGCACGATAAGTGATTTGCCGTTGCCGGGGCGGCGCACCTTGGGTACCTCGATGGCTTTGCGGCCGGAGAGATAGGCGCCGGTGAGCGATTTTTTGTGCGCCAGAATATCTTCAACGGGCCCAGAGGCGATCACCTGGCCGCCGTTTTCGCCCGCGCCTGGTCCCATGTCAATGATCCAGTCTGCGCGGCGAATGGTCTCTTCGTCGTGCTCTACCACCAGCACAGTGTTGCCAATGTCGCGCATGTTGGTGAGCGTGTGCAGCAAGCGCTCGTTGTCACGCGCGTGCAGGCCGATGGAGGGTTCGTCCAGCACGTACAGCACGCCCATGAGGCGCGAGCCGATCTGCGTGGCCAGGCGGATGCGCTGCGCTTCACCGCCCGAAAGCGTGCCCGCTGAGCGATCCAGGGTCAGATAATCCAGGCCTACATCCACCATGAAGCCCAGGCGTTCGTTGATCTCTTTGATGATCGGTTTGGCGATCATCGTTTGGCGCTGGTTGAGCTTGGTGGCCGTGGTCAGGCCTTGCGCCCACTGCAATGTTTCCAGCACGGGGCGTTGCGTGACCTGCAAGATATTGTCGCCCAGTACGGTGACGCCCAGCGCTTCGGGGCGCAGGCGCGCGCCTTTGCACGAGGCACACGGGCGATCACTCATGAATTCCATAATGCGCTGGCGCGAATATTCAGAGTTGGTCTCGCGGAAGCGGCGCTCCAGATTAGGGATCACACCTTCGAACTTGGTGCTGAAGTTGTAATCACGCCCGCTGCCGCGCTGCTTGTATTTGACCTTGACCTCGCGGCCTTGGCTGCCATACAGGATCATGTCAATGTCCTTTTGCGCCAGTTTCTCGATGGGCGCGTCCAGATTGATTTTAAAAGCGCGGGCTGCACCCACCAGCGTGGACCAGTAGTAGCCACCTTCTTCACGCGGACCACCCCATTCCATTGCCGTGATGGCGCCGTCGTTGAATGAGAGCTTCTTGTCAGGGATGAGCAAGGCAGGATCGATCTCTAGCTTGGTGCCCAGACCCTGACATTCCGGGCAGGCGCCGTGCGGCGTGTTGAAAGAGAAGGTGCGCGGTTCGATCTCGGGCAGCACGCTACCGTGCTCAGGGCAGGTGAGGCTTTCGGAGAACAGCAGGTCCTCGCCCGCATCCTCAGCCAGGTTCTGCACGATCACCGTGCCCTGGCCAAAGCGTAACGCGGTTTCCACAGAATCGGTCATGCGCGTGCGCGCCGCCTTGGCGTCTTCAGCATTGTCTTCTTTGCGAATCACCAGACGGTCAACTACCGCCTCGATGTTGTGCATCTTGTAGCGGTCGAGCTTTACTTTGTCAGTATCCAGCTGATACACCTCACCGTTGATGCGAGCGCGTACGAAGCCAGCTTTGGCGATCTCTTCCAGCACGTTTTCATGCGTGCCCTTGCGGCCACGCACCACTGGCGCCAGCACCAGCAAGCGGCTGCCTTCGGGCAACTTCTCGATGGCGTCGACGATCTCCTGCGCCGATTGGCGCGTCACCTCGCGGCCGCACAGCGGGCAGTGCGGGATGCCAATGCGCGCGTAGAGCAGACGCAAATAGTCGTAAATTTCGGTGACGGTGCCAACAGTGGAGCGGGGGTTGTGAGAGCTGCCCTTTTGGTCAATGGAGACGGCGGGGGAGAGCCCTTCGATATATTCCACGTCCGGCTTGTCCATCTGGCCCAGGAACTGGCGCGCATACGCCGAAAGCGATTCGACGTAGCGGCGCTGCCCCTCGGCAAAAATGGTGTCAAAAGCCAGGGAGGATTTGCCCGAGCCGGAGAGCCCCGTAATGACTACAAACTTGTCACGCGGAATATCCACGCTGACGTTTTTGAGATTGTGTTCTTTGGCCCCCACTACGCGAATAACGTTTTCAGCCATTTAATGTCCTTGCCAGTGCCCAACGGTGCAAGCACGGATTGTAGCACACATGTTTTAGTATCCAATTTGGATGCAGGTTAAATCCAAACCGCACCCTTATACAAGGGTGCGGTTTGAAAAAGAGGAGAGGAGATCTCGCTATGGGCATAGTCTGCCCGCCGCGGGTAAGTAATAGATGAATTGCATATGAGGTGTAGGTGAGAGCTATGCCGTCACCGCTGCGATTATTTCGGCTTCGCTGATGGGGCCGGCGCGCAGCACACGCGGCGGCGAGACGAGGGTATCGACCACGGTGGAGGGCACCGCGCCCGGCGTGCTGCCGCCATCCAGGATGGCCTCGATGCGGCCGCCGAGCTGGGCCAGCACCTCTTGCGCGTTGAGCGCATCCGGCTGGCCGCTAAGGTTGGCAGAGGTGACCGCCAGCGGGCCACAGGTGAGCAGCAGCTTCTGGGCTAAGGCATGGTCTGGCATGCGTACGCCCACGGTGTCGGTCTGCGAGAGGTTGGCGGGCAGGCCCGGGTGGCGCGGCACCACCAGCGTCAACGCGCCCGGCCAAAAACGCTCGGCCAGGCGCAGGGCAGCCGTGCCGGGGTCTCGTGCCACCTGACCGAGCTGTTGCGGGCTGCCTATTAGCACGGCGATGGCCTTGGTGTGTTCGCGCCCCTTCACGGCGTATAAGCGCTCAATGGCCTCGGCATTGGTGAGCAGCGCGGCGATACCGTAGACGGTATCCGTGGGCATGGCGACGATGCCACCGTGCTGCAACGTGTGCACCGCTTGGGCGAAGGCCTCAGGAGCGCTGCCGGGCAGAAATTGCGTGTTCATGCTAGCTCTACGCGCAGCAGCCGAGGCCGCCCGGTGAGATCGGCCAGCACAGCGATGTTGGCCGTGGGCCATTCCTGGCGTGCCAGGGCTTGTACGCTGTCTTCCAACTCGGGGTCGATCTCTTCGAGGAACAGACCGCCGGGTTGCAGCAGCTGCCCCGCTTGCCGAATAAGGATGCGAATAAGCTCCAAACCATCCTCGCCGCCGTCCAGCGCCAGCAGCGGTTCCCACTTGGCCACGGTGAGGCCGGGCACGCGCTTGCTGGGGATATAAGGCAAGTTGGCCGTAATCAGATCCAGTGGCGTATCGAAACCGGCCAGCAAATTACCGTGGCTGGCGTGCACGCGCTCTGCCAAGCCGTGCTGGCGAATGTTGGCTTCGGCAACGGCCAGCGCATCGGGCGAGATGTCTACGGCGTGAAAGGTGACATCCGCCACGTTGGCGGCGATAGCCACCGGGATGGCTGCTGAGCCTGTGCCTACATCGGCGGCAGCGCGGCGGCTTGGATTTGCACGCAGCCAGGCCAGCGCTTCATCCACCAGTAGCTCGGTTTCGGGCCGCGGAATGAGCACTGCCGGGGTCACTTGAAAGCTCAGCCCATAAAACTCCCAGCGGCCCAGCAAATAGGGCAGCGGCTCGCCGCCGGCCAAGCGCTGCAGGCCGCTGCGCCAGTCGGCAACTTGCTGCTCGCTGAGTTCATGTTCGCCGTGCGCCAGCAGCCAGGCGCGTGGCGCGCCGAGGACATGCGCCAGCCAGACTTCAGAATCCAGCCGGGCGGTTTCGCTGACCGGCGCCAAGGCGCCCAGTGATTTGTGCAGGGCGGAGGTGATTGTTGTCATAGGAAGCAAAATGGCGAGGCGCAGGCCCCGCCATTGGATTACTCAGCCATGCCGGCGGCGGTGAGGCGCTCGGCTTCGTCATGGGTGGCGAGTTCGTCAAAGAGCTCGTCGAGGTCGCCATCCATCAGCGCGGGTAAGTTGTGTGAGGTGAAGCCTACACGGTGATCGCTGATGCGCGACTGCGGGTAGTTGTAGGTGCGAATCTTCTCGGAGCGTTCGCCGCTGCCCACTTGTGAGCGCCGCGAGGCTTCCTGCTCGGCGCGGCGTTTCTCTTCCTCCATTTCGTAGAGGCGGGCACGCAGGATGGCCATGGCGCGCAGGCGGTTCTGCAACTGCGAGCGCTCATCCTGACATTGCACCACGATGCCGGTGGGCAGGTGGGTGATACGCACGGCAGTGGAGTTCTTTTGCACGTTCTGGCCGCCGGCACCCTGCGAACGATACACATCCAACTTGATGTCGCTCTCAGGGATTTTGATCTCCACTTCATCCACCTCAGCCAGCATGGCCACGGTGGCGGTGCTGGTGTGGATGCGGCCCTGCGCCTCGGTGGCGGGAACGCGCTGCACGCGGTGCACACCGGATTCGTACTTGAGGCGCGAGAAGGCGCCCTTGCCCTTGAGCAGGAAGGTCACTTCCTTATAACCACCCACGCCGGTGGGGCTGGTGCTGAGCAGCTCTTGCTTCCAGCCGTGGCGCTCGGCGAAGCGCGTGTACATGCGGTACAGGTCGGCAGCAAAGATGCCTGCCTCATCACCGCCGGCGCCGGCGCGGATCTCGACGATCACGTTGCGCTTATCGCGTGGGTCGGTGGGCAGCAGCAGGCTCTTGAGCTCGTGCTCCAGCTTGGGCACCTCAGTATCCAGCTCGGCCAGCTCCAGCTCGGCCAGTTCAGCCAGCTCGGCGTCTTTGCCGTAGGCCATTTCTTTGGCCTCGGCCTGACGTTGCAGGGCAGCGCGATAGGCATTGGCTTTATCGATAATGGGTTGCAGGTCTGAGCGCTCTTTGGAAAGCTCGGCGACGCGTTGATAGTTGCTGGCATCCTGGGTCAGCTCTTTTTCAATTTCCTGGTAGCGGGATTCAATGCCCGCAATCTTGTCCAACATATGTTTAGCGTCCTTAATTCAAAATCAGCCGCATGAGTATACGCCATCCGCAAAAGTTTTAATCATCATCATGGTGAGGTAGTTCACACCGATATAACATTTGTTAAAACATTTGGCGTGGTGCGCTGCGCGTGCCCCTGTGCGCATGGGGAGAGGATACATGCTTCGGGCGAAGCTACAAGCAACCGGGGGCGTATGTCAAGCGCATGGACAGGTTTAGATGATGCGCACTTGTGAGCCGCGCGGGCCTTTCTCCACCTCGATGCGAGAGGGAAAGGCATCCTTGAGCGATTCTACATGGGTGATGACCAGGATCTTGGCGAAGTCTTCTTTGACGAGGTTGATGACCTCGACCAGGCGCTGGCGGCCGCCTTCATCCTGGCTGGCAAAGCCTTCATCGATCACCAGGGTTTGCAAGCGGGCGCCGGCGCGCTGGGCCAGCACCTCAGACATGGCCAGGCGAATGGCGAAGTTGATGCGGAAGGCCTCGCCGCCGGAGAACATTTCATAATCGCGAATGCCGACGCTGTCTCGGATCTGGATCTCCAGCGTCTCGCGCAGATCATCACGGCGGCTGTCTTTGTAGCGTTGCTGGGTGATGAAGGAGATGCTCATCTCCCCATTGCTGAGACGCTCGAGAATCTCATTGGCTTTGCCCTCAATTTGTGGCAAGGCCTGCTCAATGAGCATGGCGGGCACGCCGTCTTTGCCGAAGGCGCGCTCGAGAATCTCAAACTGGCTCACCTGCTGGGCCAGCGTCTCGCGCTCCTCGTCCAACTCCTGACGGCGGCGGCGCAGCGTATCCAGCACGGCCACGCGCTGCTGGGCCTGGCCCAGCTCCATACGCATGCGATTCTCCTGCTCCTGCAGGGCCAGCATCTCACGCTCGGCGGCTTGCAGGTCTGGCAGGCCCTGGCGGGCCACATCCACCGCGCCCTGCGCGCTGGCGGCGGTCTCCTGCTGGCGGGCCACTTCCTGCTCCTGCTCGGCAATTTGCGCCTGCAGCTCGCTGATCTCGCGCTCGATGGGCTTGGTGGCGCCGCGGGCGGCTTCTAGCGTGCGCAGCTCGCTTTCTGCGGCGCGCACCTCGCGCTCGGCAGCACGCACACGGTCGTGCTCGGCGGCATCGTAGCCAATGGCTTTGAGCTCGGCGTCGATGGCGGCCAGTTGGGCGCGCGCGTCTGGGGCGAAGCTATCTTCGTTGAGCAGGCGCTCGAGCTCCTGCAAGCGGGCGGCGCCACGCGCCTGCCACTCGGCTTCGAGACGTGTCAGGTCTTTGAGGGTCAGCTCGGCCTGGTCAGACAGGCGCGTCTTCTCGCGCAGTTCCTGGTCTGCGGCGCGAACGGCTTGCAGGGCAGTCTCCTGCTTGGCGATGCTGGCTTCTTGCTGCTCCACTAGTTTGCGATTCTGGCGAAACTTGTCACCCATTTGGGTGCCTTGCGCGGTGAGCTCGGCAAAGGCCTTCTGGCGATGATCTTCGGTGAGCTCCTGCCCGCAGGTGGGGCAGAAGGCGCCGGTGGCGGTTTCGATGAGCTTGCGGCGCTTGTCCAGCTCCATCATCTGGGCATAGAGCAGCTTGTTCTCTGAATCCGCTTTGGTGCGAGTGGCCTGTTCGAGACGGAGCTTCTCTTCAAGCTCAGGCAGCTTGAGCGTCTTCACTTCCAGCGTTTTTATCTGTGCGGTCAGCAGCTTGAGCTGTTTTTCGTATTCGGCGCGCTGGGTTTGGGCGGTCTGCAGGCGGGCTTGCTCGGCTTGCAGGGTGCGCAGCTCGGTTTGCAGGCTGGCGCGCTCACTCTCGATGGCGGTGAGCGGCGCGGCGCGCTGCTTCTCCTGGGCGTTGAAAGTGACGGCGATCTCATCCCACTTGCGCAGATCGGCGCGCACTGTTTCCAGCGTGGCGAAGGCAGCTTCGATCTCTTTGGCGCGGGCGATCAGGGCTTGATTTTGGGCGTGCTCGCTGCTGCGCTCCTCCAGCCGGCGGCGCAGGCTGGCCAGCTGGGTTTCGGCGCGTTCAAGGCTGGTCTGCTGGCTTTGGGCCGCCTTGGCCAGCGTATCCACATTGGCAGCCTGGATACGCATTTGCTGCACGGTCTGTTCCTGGGCGCTGCGCGTCTGCGCCATCTCTTCAAGCCCGGCTTGCAGGCTGGTGAGATGCTCTTTGCGCTGCTGCTCTTCGCCCAGCTCATTGGCTACTTCCTGCAGGCGGCCTTGCAGCTCGGCCACTTGCGCCTCGATGCGTTTGCGGCGCTCGCTGGCCCCTTGGCGATAGTCCTCCCATACTTCTAGCCCTAGAATATTGCCGAGGATGCGTTTGCGCTCGGTGGCATTTTGCTGGGTGAACTCATCGGCCTTGTCTTGCAAAAAGAACGAGGCGTTGACGAAGGTCTTGTAATCCAGCCGCAGCGTCTCACGAATGCGCTTGTCGGTTTCACGCGTGCTGCGCTCGGTGAGCGGCTTCCATTGGCCATCGCTATTTTGAATTTGGAATTCAAGCTGGGTGGCCTTATCACGCGGCAGCATACGCTGGATGCGGTAGACATTGCCCTCGTACTCAAAGGTCAGCGCAACCTCGGCAGCTTGCACATCCGGGTTGAGGTTGATCAGCGCTTCGCCGCGGTTGCGCGCTTCGCCGAACAAGGCGTAGGTGAGGGCATCCAGCAGGCTGGATTTGCCCGCGCCGTTGGCGCCGGAAATGGCGGCGACACTGAAACGGGTGAAGTCAATCTCCACCGGGTCTCGGTAGGAAAGAAAGCCAGACAGTTTGAGCTTGAGGGGAATCATGCCAACCTTGATTCTAACTGTTATCGCTTAAACTATAATCATCTCGTCGTTTGAATGGCAAAAATCGCTTTGGAGGCACAGCATGCAGGTTGCATTGGATTGGAAAAAAGGATTGAATTTTCGTGGCAAGGGCATGAGCAGCAATTTTTCAGTGGATGTGGATGCTGATGCGGCTGTGGGTGGCACGGAAGAAGGCCTGCGCCCAATGGAACTTGTTGCCTTGGGGCTGGGTGGCTGCACGGGGATGGACGTGATCTCGATCCTGCAGAAGAAGCGCCAGGATGTGACCGCTTTTCAGGTGAAGGTGACCACTGAGGCGGCCAAGGAGCACCCCAAAGTGTGGACACACGTGCTAATCGAGTATTTGATCACTGGCAACGACATTGACGCCGCCGCGGTGGAGCGTGCTATTCAGCTTTCGGCAGATAAGTATTGCCCGGCGCAGAATATGATCAAGATGGCAGTGCTGGTGGAGACGGATTACGAGATTATTCCGGCCTAAAACGGGATTGCTTCGTCTGCCTGCCGCGTAGCGGCAGTACTCCTCACAATGACAGTGTTTGCTCAGATGCGCTGACGCAGAAACACGCGTAGTACGGATTACTAGCTTCGACTACTACGCACGCGGGATGATGCAACAAAGGCTAGCCGTCTGTTTCTTCGCTGGGAGCAATCTCAGGCGTGGGGAAGGGAACGGCCACGGCGCTTGAGATGATGCTGCTGGCCGCATCAGAACAGGTGCAGGCACGGATGGTGTGACCCAGGCGGCTCATTGTGCCGCTATAGGCTGTTGAGCCCTCGCCGACCACCCAGCCTTCCATAACAAAGGGCAGCGCGCCGCCAGCCTCGATCCATTCGCCATTGTATTTGCGGGCAATGTGCACATGCGTGCCGGTGGCCGAGCCGCCCTCGCAGGAGGGGTGGCCCACTGGCCAGCCTTCTTGCACGCGTTGGCCCACGCGGGCACGCCCGTCCTCAGCCAGATGAAGATGGAAGAGCACCCAGCCCGTACGCTCATCCCCGTCTTCATCCAAGTCCAATACTACAACGCCGGTTTCGGAGCGCACCACCAAGCCGCTGGCGATCGCCAAGGCCCATGAGGTGGTGCTGACGCAGCCACGCGTCTCGCTACCGGGGGCAAAGTCGACCGCCGCCCACGGGGCGCCGCTGCCCCAGGCGGTGTGCGGCCCGCCGGTGTACGACCACAGCTCGCCCGGCGGGCTGGGCAGGCGGAATTCTGGCTGGGTCAGGCTGCCGGGCATGTGGGGCACATCGCCCACCCAGGGATCACCGAACAGCTCGGCGAAGGTGCGCGCAAAGCCTTCGGGCCCGGTGGCGTGGGCAAACTCGCTCATCGGCAGGGTGATATTGAAGAATTCAAGCAGACTGACGCTGGCAGCGTTCTGCCAAGGGTCTGGGCGGTAGATGGTGCCGTTGGGCAGGTCAAACTCGATCAGCTTGCCGTTGCGCCACTGGTAATAGGAATTGTTGAGCGTGTTGGCTGCCCACACCAATTGCAAATATACGCCGCGGTGAAACTGGTTCTCATAGCCCATCACGTAGGAGCCAACAGTGTCTGGAATGGTGGGGTCGCTGAGCGCGCCGGAGTTGAACTCCAGCAGGGCCAGCAGCAGTTGCGGGCTGACGCTGAAATTCTGCGCCACCAGATCCACCAGGCCGGCGCCTGTGCGGCGCTGGCCGGCGGCATATTCTGTGTAGCGGCTCAGCCAGCCGGGTTGCGAATCTACATAGGCCTGGGTGTCAAACTCCACTTGCGAAGGGCCGTTGACAAAGCGGCTGTCTGGCAGGATCTGGTAGGAGGAGCCCCAATAGGCTCGGTAGTAGATGGGAATGCGCATGGGGAAGCCCGCCGGCAGCGTGGTGGCACTGTCCGGAATGATGGGGTTGGCGGCGCGGATCTCGGCGATGGTGGTGTTGAAACGCGCTGCCAGCGCAATCAGGTTGTCGCCATTTTGAGCCACGTAGTCCACTAACGTGCCCGCATCGTAAAGGGGGCGCGTGGGTAGTGGGGTGGAGGAGACTTCCGGTTGCACCGTGGCGTCTGACGCAGGCGTGTTGGTTTGCAGCGTGGGGGTCTCGGCGGCTGTGCTGACGCAGGCGGCCAGTAGCAGGCCAAGCAGGCAGAGGGCCAGCAGAAAGCGGAAGAGGCGTTGATTAATAGGGGTCATCGCTGCTGATAGTGATAAGGCTGTCACGGCCGCTGCAGGTGCAGGCCACCACCGTGCGCCCATTGCGCACCATGTTACCCAAATAGGCATCAGAGCCGTATTGCACTGTCCAACCGCTGAGCACAAAGGGCAGCGCGCCCCCGCCGCCGATCCACTCGCCGTTGTACTTGCGGGCGATGTGTACGTGGGTGGCGGTGGCCGTGCCGCCTTCGCAGGAGGGGTGGCCGAGGCGATCGCCGCGGTCAAGCCAGGTGCCGACGGCTGGCGTGCTATCGCCAGTCACGTGCAGGTACAGCACCACCCAGCCGGTTTGCTCGTTGCCGTCACCATCCATGTCGACCACAATCACGCCCGGGCTGGTGCGCACCACCAGGCCCGGTGCGGCGGCGGTGACCCAGTGAGTGGAGGGGACACAGCCGGGCAGGCTGCTGCTGGGCGCAAAGTCGAGCGCAGCCCAGGAGCCCTCACGCTCCCAGGCGCCGTGCGGCCCGGAGGTGAAATACCACACCTGGCGGTCAAGGAACGGCAGGCTGAGCGCAGGCTGGGCCAGGGCGGGGGGAAAGAGCGGCTCAGTTTGCGCGGCGCGCACCCACGGATCAGGGAACATGGAGCTGTGCGTGAAGGCGAAACCGGTGGTGCGATCCATGATCTCAGCCCAGTCTTCGTAATCATAGAGTTGGGCGAACAGGTACTGGATAGCCACGGTGCCGGCATTGAGCTCGGGCGAAATGCGCATACGGATGCCGTCACGGAAGGTGAGTTCGGTCAGGCGGCCCTCGCGCCAGCCGTAATAGCCGGTGGAGAGCTGCTTGGCCGCCCAGGTGAGCTGCTGGTACAAGCCGTGGGATTGCGGCAGGCGGTAGCCCAGCGGATATTCGGTAGCCGAGGTATTCACTGGCTCGCCCAGCACCCAGTTGCTCTGAAATTGCAGTACCGAGAGCAACAGGCGCGGGTTGAGCGAGTTCTCCACGGCCACGCGCTCCACCACGCCAGCGCCGCTGTACCAGGCCGAAGGCAGGTACTCGCGGTAGCTGGCGACGTAGCCGCCAAACGGGTTGGCAAAAGCGGCCGCCTCAAAGCCGATGGCTGAGGGCGAGAAGATGACTTCGCTGTCCGGGATCAGCTTTTCATTGGGCGTGGTGAGGCCGGTGATGTTGGGGATGGTGAAGATCTGCCCCGGCGTGATCAGCCCCGTGGAGATGTTTTGCGGAGAGGCAATGTGGCTGATGTCTACGCCAAAGCGCACCGCCAGCACCTCTACGGTATCGCCGGATTGGGCGGTATAGATGAAGGGCGGCGCAGGCGAAGGGCTCTCTTGCGGCGTGGGTGTCACTTGCACCCGCGGCGTTGGGGTGAGGGTGGGCAGCTCGGTGGGTGTGGCCGAGGGTACGTAGGCGCTGGCCGTGGCGGTCATCTCCTGCTGCACACCCTGGGTAGCTTGCAGGCTCTGCGGCGTGATGTAGCCGCTGCTGCACACGAGGGTGGCAAAGGCCACTGCCAGGCTGGCGAGGACGAGACGAACGGAACGGGGGTTCATTGCTTTAGCGCTGCACCATATTGGCCGGGAAGCGGCACTCGCAGGCGTCTACTTGCACGCCATTGCGCAGCAAGTAGCCGTCATACAAGAGGCCATTGCTCATCGAGACCCAGCCATCCAAAATGAAGGGCAGGTTTCCGGCCGCAGGAATCCACTCGCCATTATAGCGACGAGCGATATGCACGTGGGTGGCGGTGGCTACGCCGCCTTCGCACGAGGGACGGCCAATGCGCTCGCCGGCGCGTACATAGGTGCCCGCTTGCACGCGCTGCGTGGAAGCTACGTGCATGTAGAGCAGCGTCCAGCCGGTTTGCTCGTAGCCATCGCCATCCAGGTCCTGAATGACGGCGCCATCCTCTGAGCGCACGATGAGGCCATCGGCGGCAGCCACCACCCAGTCGTTGCTGGGATTACAGCCAACATCCTCACGCGGCGCAAAATCGAGCGAGGCCCAGGCCGAGCCGTTGCCCCAGCCGCCGTGCGGGCCGCCGCTGAACACCCAAGGGACACCGGGCTCAAAGGGCAGTTGCAGGCTGGGCTGGCTGAGGGCGGCGGGCACCAGCGGGTCAATGGTGTAGTCGAACGGGTAGCCGAACAGATTCAAGTACGTTTGGAAGAAGCCTTGCTCGCTGGCGGCGACGCGCCACTGGCTCTCGGTGTGCATCAGCGCCAGCAGGCGCTGCACACCAGCGGTGCCGGCGTTGATGGTGAGATTGGGCGGCACGGCTATGCCATCGCTGGTGTGCCAGGCCACGGCCTGGCCGGAACGCCAATCGTAATAGCCCTTGTTGAGGTTGTCGGCCGCCCAGGAGAGCTGGAGGTAGAGGCCGGTGCGCCAGTTGTCTTCCTTGCCCATCGGGTAGGTGAGGGTGATGCTGGCCGGATTGCTGTTGCTGAGCCAGCCGCTGTGGTACTCCAGCAGAGCGAGCAAGAGTTTGGGGTTGACGGAATATTCGGTAGCCACGCGCTCTACGATGCGTGCTCCGGAGAGAAACTGCTGGTCTACCTGCTCCTGATGCTGTTTGAGGTAGCCCGGCTGACTGTTGATGAAATCATAGATGTTGAAGGCGATGGCGTACGGCCCGTTGACCAGCTCAGAGTCGGGGATGATCTTGAAATCCGGCCCCAGGCTGCTGACCTGCTGCGGCGGCACGGTGATGAGCTGACCGACGTTGAGCGCATTGGGATTGGGGATGTTGTTGGCGGCCAGCAATTGCTGCAGAGTGACGCCCAGGCGCTCGGCTATGGCATTGAGCGAATCGCCGGGCTGCACGGTGTATTGCGTGGCCTCGTTGCGCAAGGCGGCCTGGGCGTGCGGCGTATCCGGCGTGGGCGTGAGGATAGGCGTATTGGGGTCTCGCGTGGGCGGCAGGGTGGGGGCGGGCACGGCGGCCCCTTGCGGCGTAGCTAGCGCCAGGGCAGCGGTGGGCACGCTGTTGCCCTGCGCTGGCCCGATGGTGGTGGTGGGGAAGTTGCAGGCCAGCGCAGAGAGCAATAGGAGCAGAAATGGGGCAACGATTTTGCGCATAATATGGAAGGTTGCTCGTGTAAGACTATCTGGGTTATACAGAGGTTGCAAAAAATAAGCCACCTGTTTTTCTGTGCAAACACAGAAACAGGTGGCTTATGTAGTTTCAGCGTAAGGTGCGCTTACTTCTTGCCAGTTTTCTTGGTGGTCTTCTTGGCTGCCTGCTTGGTAGCTTTCTTGGCCGCAGGCTTAGCGCTCTTGCTCTTGGCGGGCGCCTTTGCCTTCGGGTCGGCTTTGGCTTTGGCCTTCGCTTTGGGGGCCGGCTTGCTGGCCTTCTGAGGCTCGGCCGGGGCTTCGGCTTGCTGGGCTTCCTTGGCCTGTGCTGCGGCGGCGGTGATCTCGCTCACGGGGATGCGGGCCAGGGTGGCGATGCTGTCTTCCTCGGCCACCTGCATGATGCGCACGCCGCGTGTGGCGCGGCTGGCCTCACGGATGGCACTGACGGCGGTGCGCAGCACCACACCCGCAGAGGAAATGATGGTGACCTCATCGTCCTTCTGGACGACGCGGGCAGCCGCAATGGGGCCGATGTCCTTGAAGGCTTTGATGTCCGTGGTGAGCACGCCGCTGGTGCCGCGGCCCTTGGCCGGGTACTGGGTCAGGGGCGTGCGCTTGCCGTAGCCCTTGGTGCTGATCACCAGCAGGTCTGCACCGGGCTCTACCACTTCCATGCTGGCCAGCTGGTCATCCGCCTTCATCTTGATGGCGCGCAGGCCACCGGCCTGGCGGCCCATCGGGCGCACTTTGTCGACGGCGAAGCGCAACGCCTGGCCGTTGCGCGAGACCAGGATGATATGGTCCTTGGCGCCGACCAGGCCAGCCCAACCGAGCTGGTCATCTTTTTCCAAGTTGATGCAGATCAGGCCAGAGGGGCGCACCGCTTCAAACTCGCTGAGCTCCATGCGCTTGATCTTGCCGTCACGCGTGGCCATGATGCAAAACTCGGTGGTTTGGAAGTTGGGCACCGCAACGGCGGCGGTGATAGTTTCCGTTTGGCCCACATTGAGGATGTTGACGATGGGCGTGCCGCGGGCGGTGCGGTCAGCCTCGGGAATGCGGTAAGCCTTCTCGGAGTACACCTTGCCGCGGTTGGAAAAGAACAGCACGGTATCCAGCGTGCGGGCAGGCACCAGCAGCACGACTTCATCTTCGTTCTTGGTGGCGTGGCCCTTGACACCGGAGCCGCCGCGCCCTTGGGCGCGGAAGGCTTTGGCGGCCACACGTTTGACGTAGCCCTGGCTGGTGATGCTCACCAGCGTGGCTTCATCCGCCACCAGGCTTTCTTCGCTGACGTCCCCCTTGCCTTCGCCGTCGACGGCGGTGCGGCGCTCGTCACCATAGGCCGCGGCCAGCTCGCCCAGATCGCTCTTGATGAGCGCCAAGATCTTCTTGGGGGATTTGAGCAAGTCTTTGAGGTAGGCGATGCGATCTTTGATCTGCTTGTATTCGTCTTCGATCTTTTGACGTTCCAGCGCCGCCAGGCGGCGCAGTTGCATATCCAGGATGGCGACGGCTTGCTTATCGGAGAGCTTGAAGCGCGTCATCAAGCGCTCTTTGGCGATCTCAGTGTCTTTGGCCTCACGGATGGTCTTGATGATGTCATCAATGTTGGCCAGCGCGGTGAGCAAGCCTTCCAAGATGTGGGCGCGTGCCTCGGCTTTGGCCAGCTCGAACTTGCTGCGGCGCGTGATGACTTCCTGACGGTGGTCGAGGAAGATCTGCAGGGCGCGCTTGAGTGAGAGCAGGCGCGGCTCGCCATCCACCAGAGCCAGGATCTGCGCGGCAAAGCTGGATTGCAGCGGGGTGTATTTGTAGAGGCGGTTGAGCACCATCTTGGGCTGCGCGCCGGCCTTGAGCTCGAGCACGATGCTGAGGCCCTCGCGGTCTGACTCATCGCGCATGTCGGCGATGCCTTCGAGGCGGCCCTCGCGCACCAGCTCGGCGATGCGCTCGATCAGGTTGGTCATATTGACCTGGTAGGGGATGGCGCTGATGACGATGCGCATGCGCCCACGGCGGCCTTCTTCAATACGGGCACGCGCGCGCACGATGAGCTGGCCCTTGCCCTTGCTGTAGAGATCGCGAATGCCTTCTTCGCCCACGATGATGGCACCGGTGGGGAAGTCTGGGCCCTTGACGAAGCGGCGCAGGTCCTCGGTGGTGATGTCTTCCATCTTCTCGAAGTTATCGATCATGAACTGCAGCGCGCCGACCAGCTCGCCCAGGTTGTGGGGCGGGATGTTGGTGGCCATGCCCACGGCAATGCCGGAGGAGCCGTTGAGCAGCAGATTGGGCAGGCGGGCAGGCAGTACGGTGGGCTCTTTGAGGGAGCTATCGAAGTTATCGGTGAAATCGACGGTTTCCTTGTCGATATCGGCCAGCAGCTCCTCAGCCATGGGGTGCAGGCGCGCCTCGGTATAGCGCATGGCCGCCGGGGGATCGCCACCGATGGAGCCAAAGTTCCCCTGGCCGCTGATCAGCATGTAGCGCAGGGAGAAATCCTGCGCCATGCGCGCCATGGCATCGTAGACGGCATCGTCACTGTGGGGGTGGTACTTGCCCAGCACTTCACCCACGATACGGGCTGATTTCTTGAAGGAGCCATTGGCGCGGATGCCCATATCCAGCATGGCGTACAAAATGCGGCGGTGCACCGGCTTGAGGCCGTCTCGGGCGTCTGGGAGGGCGCGCGAAACGATTACGCTCATGGCGTAATCGAGATAGGCCGAGCGCATTTGTTGGCCAATATCAACAGGCTGGATGGAGCTTTTCGCCATAAATACCTTTCAATCTGGTGTGTTCGGGAGCTGATTTGTTCAGAATCTGGTCAGAGTATTAATTATACCGTTAGGCCTGTTTGGTTTCTTTGTCTCAGGCGTAGCAGTTTTGCAAAGTGGCGCCTGGGAGCAAGGTAAGGTTGTGATGTTTAGGGCCAGTTATGTATACTTTTTTGTAAGGCCAACGTTATCCATGCAACTCAATGGCTAAATGAACAAATACAACACATCCATGCCAATTTCTCGCACGGGGCCGCTATCTCCCGAGGTGCTTGTACCGCGCCTGGGTGACAGTCTTATTGAAAAGGGGCTGTTGACTGCACAGGGGTTGAAGCAGGCGCTGGCTTACCAACAGGAGCGGCGCACGGAAGGCGAGCGAGTGCTGCTGGGGCAGGCCTTGGTGGACCTGGGCTTGATCGACCGCGCCACGTTGGATGCTGCGGTTACCGAGCAAATTGCGCAGCTGCAGGAAGCCCTGCGCCAAAGTAACCTGCATTTGGAACAGCGTGTGCAAGAGCGCACGGCTGAATTGCAAGAAGCGCTGGACAAGCTCACTGAGCTGAACCGGATGAAGAACGACTTTATCTCCAACGTGTCGCATGAGCTGCGCACGCCGTTGGCGCACATGGTGGGCTACATTGACTTGCTGTCAGCCGAAGCGCTGGGGTCCGTCACAGAGGATCAACGCGCGGCGCTGAACGTGCTCGAAAAATCCTACAAACGTCTGGCAGGTTTGATCGAAAACCTGCTGTTCCTGTCTTTTGACACCGCTGAAACCTTGCACCTTGAACCCAGCTCGGTGAACTTAAGTGAGCTATGCCAGCTTGTGGTGGAGCAACACCAGGCGCGTGCTGAGAGGGAACAGGTTGCCTTGACCCAGGAAGTACCGGCTGAACTGCCTGCAGTATTTGCCGATGTAAACCGCTTGGAGTGGGCCGTCTCCCAATTGGTGGATAACGCGCTCAAATTCAATGCGCCGCAGGGGCGCGTGCATTTGGCGGCGCACATGGATGGCAAGCGCGTCGAAATCTCGGTTGCGGATACTGGCGTGGGCATTGCCGCTGAACGCATGCACGAGCTCTTTGAGCCTTTTCATCAGTTGGATAGCTCTTCCACTCGGCGCTATGCCGGCACGGGCATTGGCCTTACGCTGGCCAAGCGCATTATTGAAGGGCACGGAGCAAAACTGGATGTTGAATCGGTGCCGGGGAAGGGCAGCCGCTTCTCCTTCACGCTGCCGGTGGCCGGAGCCGCATGAGCGAGCAGCAGCGCCATGCGCTCCCGCTGAACGAACTGCAAGCTATCTATGCCATCAGCCGTGTCATCACAGAGACCCTGGATGTAGACGAAGCATTGTCCGAGATCGTGCGCCTGGCGCGCCCGGTGTTTATTTTTGACAACGCCGTGTTGTATCTGGCCAGCGCCGAAGGCGAGCTGGAGCCTGCCTTTGCGCGCGCCATCGGGCGTGGCCGCTCTTCTGAGGCCGACTCAGCCTGGGGGGAGGCGGCGGCGCAGGTGGCCTTCCATGAAGTGCGCACCGTGGCCACGCAGCCGGAGCCGAACCCTGCGGCTGACAGGCTCGAGCAGCGCTTCTTTTTAGCGCTGCCATTGCTGGCAGGCGGCAGCGGCATTGGGGCACTGGTGTTTGTGCGCTTTGGCGGGCCAGAGTTTACGCGGGCGCAGATCAACCTGGCGCAGTACATTGCAGCGCACGTCACCCAGTTGCTGGAGCACCGCCGCCTCGTGGAGCGTATCGCCAGCCTGGAGGCCGAGCGGCGCCTGAGCCAACTGCAATCCGACTTCATTGCCATGGTGTCGCATGAGCTCAAGACGCCATTGGGCTTCATTAAAGGCTACTCCACCACGTTATTGCGCCCAGACGCCAGTTGGCAGCGTGAGGACCAGGAGGAGTTCCTCGGCATCATTGATGAAGAGGCGGATCACCTGGTGGAGCTGGTGGATAACTTGCTCGACTCCTCCCGCTTGCAGGGCGGCAACCTTGAGTTGGATATCCGCCCAGTGGATCTGGTCAGCGTGATCGAAGAAAGCGTAGAACGGTTACGTGTGCGCTACCCCATGCTGGAAATCCACTGGCAGCCTCCGCAAGATAACAGCATCGTAGAGGCGGATGCCAGGCGGCTGGGCCAGGTGTTGGAGAACCTGGCCAGCAATGCCGCCAAGTATGCGGGCGGTGGGCGGCTGAACCTGGAGCTGCAGATGACCATGGAGCAGGCCACCTTGACTGTGAGCGACGAAGGGCCGGGTATTCCGGAGGCGGATAGCGAGCAGATCTTCGAGCGCTTTTATCGCGTCCCTTCTACAAAAGAATTGGCGCGCGGCAGTGGTTTAGGGCTATATATATGCAGACAGATCGTTCTTGCGCACGGTGGCAGTATTTATTTGGGGAAATCCAATAGAAAGGGTGCTGAGTTCATCGTCCAATTGCCGCGGATGTCCAGCGCCCCACGGATTAATAGAAAAGAGGAACGAAATGGCTGAGCGCATTTTAATTGTGGATGATGAACCCCGCTTTTTGCGTTTGATCGAGGCCAACCTGCAAACCGAGGGCTTTGAAGTGCTCAAGGCCAAGGATGGCAAGCAGGCGGTGGAGGAAGCGGTGAGCCAAAAGCCTGATCTGGTGCTATTGGATGTGATGATGCCAGAGATGGATGGCTTTCAGGCGTGCGAGCGCATTCGCGAATTCTCCACTGTGCCGATCATTATGCTCACCGCTAAAGGGGAAGAGGATCAACGCATCAAAGGGCTGAACCTGGGCGCCGATGATTACATTGTGAAGCCGTTCTCGGCAGGGGAGATGCTGGCGCGGGTGCGCGCCGTGTTGCGCCGTGCCCGAAGCCGTTACCAGGACGCCAGCGAGGCGATGTTCACGCGCGGCGACCTGCAGATCGATTTTGCTCGCGCCGAGGTGCGCCTGGGTGATCACCCCGTGGCGCTTTCGGCAACCGAATACCGCCTATTGCTGCAGTTTGCGCGGGCGGCGGGCAAGATCCTATCGTCTGAGGAGCTGCTGCGCAACGTGTGGGGCGAGGAATACAGTGAAGAGAAGGAAATCCTGTGGGTTAGTATTTCACGCCTGCGTCAGAAGCTGGAGAAGGATCCAAAACAACCCGTATTGATAGTTACGCACTCTGGCGCAGGATATTCAATGCCTTAGTTCGTTATCATCCCAATCCGGAGGATAGCAGAGCGAATATGGTGACTGCCAACCCCAGTGGTTTTCGGCCACAGATCAATACTACGCCGTACCCGGTGATAATCCAGACGGTGCACAACCGCATTTCGGGAAAGCTGCATGCCCGCGAGAATGAGCGCATCAAGGATGCCTTGAATGCCAAAGAGACCTTCCTGGCGCTTACCAATGTGCATATCTTTGATGTCAATGGTGAGCGTGTGCTGCACACGGTGGATTTTCTGGCGATTAACACCGCTAATATCATTTGGGTGATTGAAGATTACAGTCAGAGCCGCTAGACGCGCGCCGCGGGTGTAAGGCCGCCAGGCGCGGGTTTGCTATAATGAATCTATGAGCCAAGACAGAGCCATCCAACTGCGCTCCAAGATCATTGGTGTTTTGCTGCGGGATGCCCGCCTGGGGGCGGGCAAATCCCTCAAGCAGGTAGCCGATGTGATTGGCTTATCCAGCGGTACGCTGAGCGCGGTCGAGCGCGGCGCAAACTCGCTCTCGCTGCCAGAGCTGGAACTGCTGGCCTTTTATCTGCGCATCCCCCTCGCGCATTTCTGGAGCGAAGACATTGTTTCCCAGGATGTCTCGCCAGCGGAAACGCTGCAGGCGGAGAGCCTGCTGGTGCTGCGCCATCGCACGGTGGCAGCCATGCTGCGCCAGGGCCGCAACGAGAAGAGCCTGAGCCAGAAAGAGCTGTCTGACCGCACGCACATCTCGCCCAGCCGTATTCGCCGGTACGAAAGCGGCGAGACGCCAGTGCCGTTGCCAGAGCTGGAAGCATTGGCGGCGGCGCTGGGCTATAGCCTTGACAGCTTCGCCGACAGCAGCGGGCCGGTGGGCCAGTGGATCACGCAGAGCAAGGCCGCGGCTGAGTTTGATGAGCTGCCGCGTGATCTGCAGGAATTTCTCTCCAACCCGGAGAACCGCTACTATCTTGAGTTGGCGCGTCGCTTGAGCGACATCCCGATGGAGCGCATGCGCTCACTGGTGGATGTGCTTAACTCCATCGTGAACTGACCTCTTACAATTCTGTAAGTCGAAATCCCGCCATCTCCCCATATACTGACCTTGCACTCCTGTAAGTCGCCTTATATCGGGGGAGCATTGTTTTACCTTTGTGTATGGGGCACCGTGTGTTTGTGGCATGTTTCACCTGCGGTTTGCACACTGAAACTCAGATGGGGCGGCCAAATTTCACGCATCCATACTCTTTGTTGTGTGTGGGTTAATGCGCTATGGCAGTTTCATCAACAGGTCCGCTCCCCTCGATTAAGGGATCAGAGCGTCGCTCCATTCGTCTTCTTTTGGTGGAAGACAATCCAGGCGACGCACGACTGATTCAAGAGATGCTCAAGGATGTCTCCACTGTCGATCTACAGATGGAGCATGCCGCCACGCTCCAAGACGGTTTGAAATATCTAGGTGATCCTGAAAGACCGCTGGATGCGGTGCTGCTCGACCTGGGCCTGCCGGACAGCCAGGGCTTTGAGACCTTCACGCGCGTGCAGGAGAAGGCCCAGGCCTTCACCGTCATTATCCTCAGTGGCCTTAACGATGTCGACATGGCATTGCACGCCGTGCGCAATGGTGCGCAGGACTTCCTGGTCAAAGGGCAGATCAGCGGGGATCTGCTGCTACGCTCCATTCGACATGCGATTGAGCGTGACGAGGCTGAGCGTTTGCTGCGTGAGAGTCGCGAGCGCTACCAAAGCCTGGTGGACATGATGCCGGATGCCATTTTGGTGCATCTGGACGGCGAGATTGCTTTTGTCAACCCCGCCGCCGTGAAACTCCTTGGTTCCGAGAGCTCAGAGGAGCTGGTTGGCAAGAAGATGCTGGATACTGTTCACGCGGATTACCAACAGGTGGCCGCGGAGCGCATGCAAGCGACGGCCTTGGGCGAAAGCCAGCATGCACTCGAAGAAAAGTTCATACGCAAGGATGGACGCCCACTGGATGTTGAGGTGTCCAGCAGCCCGTTTATCTTTGAGGACCGGCCGGCTACACAGGTTATCTTCCGCGATATCACAGATCGCAAGCAGCGCGAGCGCGAGATTGCCGCTGTGGCGGCGGTGAGCAGCAGCCTGCGGCGGGCGCGCAGCGTGCATGAGATCTTGCCGGTGATCCTTGACCAGGCGCTGGTTTCCATCAACGCTTCGGATGCCACCATCACACTCGTACAGCCGGAAACGGGTGACCATCTGATCGCTTTGGGGCGCGGCAGGCACGGCCTGCCGGTGGGGCAGATTATCCCGGCGGGCACGGGGCTCACCAGCCGCGTCGTGGATACAGCCACGCCCTATCTGAACAACAGCTTGCGCGAAACTCTTGATAAGGACGTTATCAAGTTTCCCGGCATTGAGCCCACCAGCAGCCTGGTGATCGTGCCGATTGTTGCTGAAGATCATGTCATTGGCACGCTGGGCCTGGGCCGCGAAGACCCCTTTGACAATAGCGATGTGCGCCTGCTAAACGCTATCTGTGACATTGGCGGTGCGGCGGTACAGCGTGCCAGCTTGTTTGAGCAAACAGAGCGCCGCCTGCAGCATCTGCGCAGCCTGCGCGAAATCGATAAGACAATTGCCACCAGTCTGGACTTGGGCGTTACGCTGAACGTGATTCTGAGCCAGGGTATCGCCGAGCTGCGCGTAGACGCGGCCAGCGTTTTGCTGCTGGATGAGCATCAGGTGTTGCGCTATGCCGCGGGGCTGGGTTTCAATACGGATGCGATCCGTACTTCTGAGATTCGTTTTGGGGATGGCCTGGCCGGTAAAGCGGCCAGCGAACGCACCTTGATCTATGACAATAACTTGCGCGCTGCGGATACAGAGTGGACGCGCCGTACCTTGCTGGATGTTGAGCAGATTCAGTGCTATTGTGCCGCCCCGCTGATCGCCAAAGGCCGTGTGATCGGTGTGTTGGAAACGTTCCACCGCAGCCAGGAGCCGCGGGATGCGGAGTGGCGTGATTTCCTCTATACGCTGGCTGGCCAGGCAGCGATTGCCATCGACAATGCCACCTTGTTCAATGACTTGCAGACCTCGAACGAAGGTTTGCGTGAGGCGTATGACCGCACGATCGAAGGCTGGGCGCACGCGCTGGCGTTGCGCGATATGGAGACCATTGAACACAGCCGCCGCGTAACGGAGATGACGGTGCGCCTGGCGCAAGCCTTGGGCATGAGCAATGAGCAGCTTGTTCATGTGCGCCGCGGCGCGTTGCTGCATGATATCGGCAAGATGGGTGTGCCCGACAGCGTGCTTGGCAAGACTGGCCCGTTGGACGATGACGAGTGGGTCATCATGCGCCGCCACCCGGTGTACGCCAGCGAAATGCTGTCAGGCATCGATTTCCTGCACCTTGCGCTGCCTATTCCTGCCTCTCACCATGAGAAGTGGGATGGCACAGGCTATCCCTCTGGGTTGAAGGAGCGCCAGATTCCGCTGGAAGCACGCATCTTTGCGGTGATTGATGTGTGGGACGCGCTCACCTCCAATCGCCCTTATCGTGATGCCTGGCCTGAGGACAAGGTGAGGCAGCATCTGCGCGAGCAGGCGGGTAAGCATTTTGACCCGGCCATCATAGACGCGTTCTTCGAGCATATTCTCAAGCCATCCTAATCCTTGGCCTGAGTTGCTGGCGGGCTGCGGTTATAATCATCTTGATGGCTCCTGCCGTCTTTCCCTTGCGCCCCGCAATCGAAGAGGATCGCAGCCGGTTAGCCAACTTGCTGCATTTCGAGACGCATGTGCACCGCCACCTGGATTGGCGTCTCCCGCTGGATTGGCTGGGGCACTCCCCATTTCTTGTTTCTGAGCAATCTGCGCGCATTCTGGCCGCATTGGCCTGCCCGCCAGACCCGCCTGGGGTGGCTTGGATTCGGCTGTTCGCTGTCACCACGCGTGTAGACATTGGCGCGGCCTGGCAGGGGCTGTGGGCAGAGGCCCATCAGACGCTTGCCGAGATGCAGGTGCTGGAAGCGGCGGCTATCCCCCTGAATGAGTGGTTTGCGCGTGAATTGCGTGCCACCCAGTTTGCGCACACGCACAATGTCGTGGTGCTGAACTGGAATGCGCGCCAGACGGTTGCCGACCGCCCTGGGCAGGGCCTTGTGCGCCCCATGGCGGTTGGGGACCTGCCGGCGGTGTACGAGGTGGACAAGGCTGCTTTTGTTCCGTTGTGGCAAAACCCGCTGCAAGCGCTGGAACACGCTTTTGAGCAGGCTGGCTACGCTACGGTGATCGAAGATGAAGGCCGCGTGGTGGCCTACCAGATCAGCACCCTGAGCGCCCATGGCCTGCATTTGGCACGCCTGGCTACGCATCCGAGTGCACAGGGGCGCGGGCTGGCTTTGACCTTGACCACTGACTTGCAACGCCAGGTGCAAAAAGGCAACGAGTTGCGTTTGAGTGTGAATACTCAGGACAATAATCAACCGTCTTTGGCTTTGTACAAAAAGCTGGGCTTTACTTTGACGGGGGAAACGTTTCCGGTGTATGAATTCAAGTTCTAGCAACAGATTAATTAAAGGTAAAAGCGAGGAGTGGAGAAAAACCAACTAGCGAATCTCTGCTACACTGCAACTACTATCCGTTTCTGGAGGAAGAAGACGATGGATCGAAGTGCACGCCAAGCCCGCTTGGAGCGCCGCCGTGGCGCCGAGCGCCGCGGGCAAATGAAGTGGGTTCTGTATATCGGTTTGGCCGCCGTTGTGGTGGCCGGCCTCTTGATTTTTGCCAGCCGCGTACGCACCGCGCCTGAGCGTGAATACACCCAAGCCAACGGCCTGAGCCTGGGTGACCCTAATGCCCCTGTACAAATGACCGAGTTTGCTGATTTTCAGTGCCCGTATTGTTACAACGTATACCTGGGCGCCGAAGACGAACTGATCACCACGTATGTGGAGACTGGCCTGGTCTACTTTACCTATCGACCGGTCGCCTTTTTGGGGCCTGAGTCTGATGGCTCTGCCGAAGCGGCAATCTGTGCGGCTGAGCAGAATGAGTTCTGGCCCTACCATGACATCTTGTTCGCTAACTTCTCTCACAGCAACGGCGGCGGGTACTCTGCCAGCCGCTTGCAATCCATGGCTGAAACTGTGGGCCTGGATGTGGCCGCCTTCCAGCAGTGCCTTGCGGATGGCGTAGGTGAAGCGGGCGTGCTGAGCGTTGAAGATGAGGCGCGCAGTTTGGGTATCACTGGCACGCCGGCTTTTGTTATCAACGGCACGATTCTTGGCGGCGCACGCACCTTTGAGGAGCTGGCTGAGGTGATCGATGCCGCCCTGGCTGCCTCAGGCAACTAGCCGCATTATCAAGCAAATAAAAAGAGCGCCGTGCGGCGCTCTTTTTATTTTGCGCAGAGCCGGGCTATGGCTGCAGATTGATGCCGAAGTGTGTGAGCAGCGCCACCAGCAGGGGAGCGATGACCAACGCCGGCAGAAAGTTGCCCACGCGTATCTTCTTGATCTCAAGCAGGCTGCTCACAGCGATGCCCAGCAGCAGGATGCCGCCTACAGCGGTCATCTCGGTGATCATCTCTGCGGAGAGCAGCGAGTTGGCCTGCTGAGCCAGCAAGCTCAGGCCGCCCTGGTAGATGAGCACCACCACGGCGGAGAACAGCACGCCCATGCCCAGGCTGGAGGCAAACACCATGCCAGCAAACCCATCCAGAATGGATTTGATGGCGAGCAGCTCGTAGTCTCCGCTGAGCCCGTCTTGAATGGAGCCGAGGATAGTCATTGGGCCGATGCAAAACAGCAGCGAAGCAGTAAGGAAGCCGCGCACGAACATGGCCTTGCCGCCCTTGGCATTGGCCGCAAAGCGCTCTTGCAGCCAAGCGCCCATAACCTCCAAACGGTCTTCGATGTTCATCAGTTCACCCAGCACCCCGCCAACCAGCAAGCTGAGCAGAATGAGGATGGAGTTGCTGCTTTCAAAGGAGAGGCGTGCGCCGATCGCCAGGGTGAACAGCCCCAAACCGGCCACGATGGTATGGCGCATGCGCTCGGGGATGCGCGCTCCAAAGAGCAGGCCCAGCGCACCACCCACAAGCACGGTAATAACGTTAAGTATCGTTCCGACCATGCGGCGAATTATACGCTCAGGGCCTGGGCAATGTTCGCTCGTATAATCTCGCAATGGCCAGCCGTAAAGCCAGACCACAGGCTCAACAAGGGATCTCACCCGCGTGGTGGATCGTGTATGGCGTGCTGTGCGGTCTGGCCGGGGCAGGGTTGGTAGTCTTCTTCACCGCTGCGCCGCGTGGCACTGCCATTGTGTTAGAGCCACAATCGAGCGGGCAGATGTTGATGGTGCCGGCAACCGCAGCTACACGCACACCGGCTTCCACAGTGGCGCCGCAAATTATCAATATCAATACAGCCAGTGTGTTGCAATTGGAGGCACTGCCTAATATTGGGCCTGCAACCGCACAAGCCATTGTTAGTTATCGTGAGCACATCGGCCAGTTTGATGAGTTGGAGCAATTGCTCAATGTGAGTGGTATTGGCGCCAAAACATTTGAAGGACTGCGCGGCCTGATTGTGCTGGAGGATGAATGACGGCCTTACTGCAGCGCTATCAGGCTTTAGTTGAGTTGCCCGCGCACACGCGCATCGTCAGCCTGCACGAGGGCGCCACGCCGCTGATCCCCATGCCGCGCCTGGCCGAAGCGCTGGGCGGCGGGTTTGAGCTGTATGTGAAATATGAGGGACTCAATCCCACCGGCTCGTTCAAAGACCGCGGCATGACGGCCGCCATCAGCGAGGCGGCTGGCCGCGGTGTGAAGGCGGTGATCTGTGCCTCCACCGGCAACACGGCCGCCAGCGCGGCTGCCTATGCAGCGCGGGCGGGCATGGCGGCCTATGTGCTGATCCCGCAGGGCAAAGTGGCCGCCGGCAAGCTGGCGGGCGCACTGGCCTATGGTGCACGCGTGCTGCAGATCGAAGGCTCGTTTGATGACGCGTTGAGTTTGGTGGTTGAAGCCAGCCAACACACCCCGGTTGCGCTGGTTAATTCACTTAATCCTTATCGTCTGCAAGGGCAGAAGACGGCCGCCTTCGAAATCATCGAGGAGCTGGGCCGCGCCCCACAATGGCTGTGTTTGCCGGTGGGCAATGCCGGCAACATCAGCGCCCATTGGATGGGCTTCACGCAATATCACGCGCTGCATGCCAGCGGCTTGCCCGCCTTGCTGGGGGTGCAGGCGGCTGGTGCGGCGCCATTGGTGCTGGGCCATGCCGTGGAGCAGCCGGAGACGGTGGCCACGGCTATTCGCATCGGCAAGCCAGCACGCGGCGAACAGGCGCTGGCTGCGGCACACGAGTCTGGCGGGCGTATTGTGGCCGCCAGCGATGAAGCCATCTTGGGCATGCAGCGCCAGTTGGCGGGCGAAGGCGTGTGGGTCGAGCCGGCCTCGGCGGCGGGCCTGGCCGGGCTGGCAGACGAAGTGGCCGCCGGGCGGCTGGACCTGCGCGGCAAGACCGTGGTGGCGGTGTGCACCGGCCACGGGTTGAAGGATGCGGACATTATCACCCGGGAGATGCTTGCGCCTAAGCTATTGAGAGCTGATCTGGCTATTCTTGAGAAAGAACTTGGCAGCAATTGGTAATTGGTAACACTTCCAGTCTCCAGTTGCACTTGAATTACCAATTACTATTCGTACCTGCCCATGAATCCCCCTCGTATTCTTGTCCGCGTGCCCGCCAGCACGGCCAACATCGGCCCGGCGTTTGACTGCTTAGCGCTGGCGCTCGACTTATGCAACGAAGCCGAGTTCGAGCTGGCTGGGCCGGGAATAGATATCCAGGTGGAGGGCGAGGGGGCTGAACGCCTGCCACGCCATGAGCGCAATCTGGTCTACCGCGCCGTGCGCCGCGTATATGAAGAAGTGAGCGAAGCGCCCCCGCAAGACATTCGTATTCGTTGCCATAACAAGATCCCGCTCGGCTCTGGGCTGGGCTCCAGCGCGGCTGCTAGCCTGGCGGGGCTGCTGGGCGCCAATGCGCTGTTGGGCCATCCGCTCAAGCCGGAGCTTATCCTGCGCCTGGGGGCAGAGCTGGAAGGGCATGCCGATAACCTGGCGGCGGCTTTGTATGGCGGGCTGGTGCTGGTTAAGCACACGGATTGGCGCACCACGGCGCAGCCGCTGGCTTGCGCTGCCTGGCCCGCTGTGTATGTGCTGCCCTCTGTGCGCCTGAGCACGCGGGCGGCGCGCGCTGCGCTGCCCAAGAAGGTGAGCATGGCCGACGTGGTCTTCAACCTTGGGCATGCGTTGGCGGTGCGTGAAGCGCTGGGCAGCGGCAACCTGCCGGCACTGGCCGAGGCGATGCACGACCGCTTGCACCAGCCCTACCGCCTGCCGCTGCTGGCTGGGGCAGGCGAGGCCATCCTGGCGGCACAGCAGCTGGGTGCGGCGGCTGGCCTCTCCGGCGCCGGGCCGGGCGTGATTGCCTTCGTGTCCGAAGGCAACCAGGCGGCGGTGCAGCAGGCCATGCAAGCGGCCTTTGAACAGCGCAGTGTGACCACGCGTGCGTGGACATTTGCCTGCACGTCGCAGGGCGCCGAAAGCACGCTGCTGTAAAAATCTGGCGAACGGCCTTTGCGGTAATATCAGTGATGGAGGCTTGATGCAGCAGATCATTGAATGTGTCCCCAATTTTTCCGAAGGCCGCCGGCCCGAAGTTATCGAGCAGATCGTTGCTGCCATCCGTTTAGTGGATGGCATTACCTTGCTCGACCAGAGCGCCGATGCAGACCACAACCGCAGTGTGATCACTTTTGTTGGTGATGCCGCCGCTGTCGAAGAAGCTGCTTTTCAGGGCATTGCCAAGGCGGCTGAGCTCATCGACATGACCCAACACTCCGGTGAGCACCCGCGCATGGGTGCAACCGATGTGGTGCCCTTTATCCCCATTGCCGGGGCCAGCATGGATGATTGCATCCAGATCGCCAAACGGCTGGGCAAGCGCGTGGGCGCCTTGGGTATCCCTGTGTATTTATATGAAGATGCCGCCACCAAGGAGAGCCGCCGCAACCTGGAAGACGTGCGCCGCGGCCAATTTGAGGGCATCCGTGAAGCGATCAAGACCAAAAAATCGCGCAAGCCGGATTACGGCCCGTCTGAGCTCGGCCGCGCTGGGGCTACTGCCATCGGCGCGCGTGCTCCGCTGATCGCCTACAACGTGTATCTGAGCACAGACGATGTACGTGTGGCCCAGGAGGTGGGCAAGGCCGTGCGCCATTCTTCGGGCGGGCTGCGTTTTGTAAAGGGCGCGGGCTTCCTGGTGGATGGCAGGGCGCAGGTCTCAATGAACCTGACCAACTTTCGCAAGACGCCCTTGGCGCGTGTGATGGAAATGATCCGCACCGAGGCCGCCCGCTACGGGGCGCACATCGAGCGCAGCGAGCTGGTGGGCCTGATCCCGCAGGAGGCGCTGGACGATGCCGCTGCCTGGTACCTGCACCTGCACGACTTTGACCGCCAGCAAATTCTTGAACGCCGTATTCTCAACACCGCCCAACCGACCGAAAGCTCATTTTTGGACGCGGTCGCCTCGGCGGAGCCAGCCCCCGGCGGCGGCTCGGCGGCGGCACATGCCGGTGCGCTGGCGGCCGCCCTGGTGGCGATGGTGGCGCGCCTGACCATCGGCAAGAAGAAATATGCTGCTGTTGAAGGCCAGATGAACAGCTTACTTGAGCAGGCCGAGGCTTTGCGCAAGCAGTTTACGGTTGCTGTGGAGCAGGATGCTGCCGCCTTTCACGCTGTGATGGCGGCCTTCACGCTGCCCAAGGAGCCGGACACCAAGGCCGCCGAGCGCGCTCAGGCTATTGAAGCGGCCACGTTGGAAGCGATGCGTCTGCCGCTCAGCGTAGCGGCGATGGCAGTGCAGGCCTTGCGGCTGGCAACGCATGCCGCTGAGCTGGGCAATACCAACGCCATCAGCGATGCGGGTACTGCTGCGGCGTTGGCCAAAGCCAGCCTGCAGGGCGCGGCGCTCAATGTGCGCATCAATGCCAGCTCGCTGCCTGCAAATTCGCAGGCAGCCGCGTATCTAAAAGAACTCAAAGACTTGGAGAGCCAGGCAACTGCGCTGGAGACTCAGGTCAACCAACATGTGGCCGTACGGGGCGGCTTTTAGTCTTCGGAGCCTCTATGCGTCTCACCTTCACCATTGCCCAACGCGCCTTTATAGCAACCCTGCTTTTGGCAGTGTTGCTTTCCGCATGCAACCTGCCGGTGCAGGCGCTCCCCGAGGGTGAGCAGATGGCTACCACCCTCACCCCTTTTCATCCGCAGGCTTCGGAACAGGGCGAGAATCAGCCTGTTGCGCAGTGGTTTTTCTCCCTGGCGCTGCCGCAAGCGTTTTTGGATGGACTTACTTCTGAGCATGCCTTCACCACAATTGGTAGTGCAGACAATGCCCAGTATGTGGTGACCGTGGCTGGCGAAGGTGAAGTGGTTGCCGAATGGGTGTACGCGGTAGTGGCGCCATTTCCCACCATTGCCGAGGAGGTCTCCTCCGCTACTCTACAAGCCGCATGGCAAGGCGATAGCACTGGGCCCTTTGCTGGCGCACCCTTGCTGATGAACGAGTATACGCGGCAAGCCTTTGGCGCACTGTGGGGTGAGCCCGGCCCTGGCGCCGTGGAGGTGGTGACGGCAGACGAACTTGTGGATACTGCCTGGGCGCAGCAGCCCAGTTGGGCCATCGTGCCCTTTGAGGAGCTGACGCCGCGCTGGAAGGTGTTGGCAGTGGATGGGCAATCGCCAATTGGTAAGAGTTTTGATTCCGACAGTTATGCACTCACGCTGCCCATCACCATTGCCCATGACGCAATTTGGCCTGCCTATCAAGATGTGGGGATGAGTTTTCCGGCAAGCAACCGTGAGGCGAATAAGCTCACCACGGTACTCCTTACGGGTGTGACCGCCTTGGTGCGCGCCACCGCGTGGGAGATGGAGCGCAAGGGCATCAGCTACCCGGCCGAGGATGTGGGTGATGTGATGCGTGAGGCGGATATCACGCACATCAGCAACGAAGTGCCGTTTGCTGAGAACTGCCCACCGCCCGACCCTGGCCAGCGCACGCTGGTCTTCTGCAGTGATGCCAGCTACATTGAGCTGCTCGAGACGCTGGGTACGGATGTGGTGGAGCTGACCGGTGACCACTTCAACGATTGGACGCGGGCGGCCATGGAGTACACGCTGGAGGTGTACCGCCAGCACGGCTGGCCGTACTACGGTGGCGGCATTGATATTGATGAAGCCATGCAGCCTTTGCGCATGGAGAACAACGGCAACCGGATCGCCTTTGTGGGCTGCAACGGCAAGGGGGGCGGCTACGCCTCGGCCACCGAGAGCTATCCGGGCACCTGGGCCTGCGATTACGAGTATATGGATGCCACTATTCGCCAGTTGGTGGATGAGGGCTATACCGTCATCGTCACCTTCCAGCACAACGAGGTTTACCAGTACGAACCCTCAGACACGCTGATGCGCGATTTCGGGCGCGTGGCGGAGGCTGGCGCCAGCATCGTGAGCGGCAGCCAGGCGCACCAGCCCCACGGCGTAGAGTTTTACACGCCCGATACGTTAATCACCTATGGCCTGGGCAATATGTTCTTTGACCAGATCATTTTTGGCTATGACACCTCGCACGGCATGATGGTGCGGCATGTGATCTATGACAACCGCTATATCAGCGCTGAGATTCTGCCGTTTGTCTTTGTGGACTATGCCAAACCGCGCTGGCTGACGGCTGAGGAGCGTGCAGAGTTCCTGAGCATCATCTTCAATAACAGTATTTGGCAGCCACGCGCACCTGAAGGCGGTTTACAACCCTAGTAGGTATCTGGAGGAGAGATGGGACTGAAGCCTGACCACTGGATCGAAAAGATGGCCCGCGAGCACGGCATGATCGAGCCGTACGAGGGGGCTCAGGTGCGTGATGGCGTCATCTCTTATGGCGTGTCATCCTATGGCTACGATATTCGCGTAGCCGATGAGTTCAAGATCTTCACCAATGTGCATTCAGCGGTGGTGGACCCCAAGAACTTTGACGAAAAATCAATGGTGGATTTCAGGGGCGATGTGTGCATCGTGCCGCCCAACTCGTTTGCCCTGGCGCGCACGGTGGAGTACTTTCGCATTCCGCGCAACGTGTTGACGATCTGCCTGGGCAAGAGCACTTATGCGCGCTGCGGCATTATTGTCAATGTCACGCCGTTCGAGCCGGAGTGGGAGGGGTACGTGACGCTGGAAATCTCCAATACCACTCCGCTACCGGCCAAGATCTATGCCAATGAGGGCCTGGCGCAGGTGCTGTTCTTCGAAGCCGATGAGGAATGCCGCGTTTCGTATGCGGACAAGAAGGGCAAGTACCAGAAGCAGCAGAGCATTGTGTTGCCGAAGTTGTAAATAGCTGTTAGCTTTAAGCTGTTAGCTATCAGCTTTAAGCTTGGTGAGTTTGAGACAGAATTAGCAAAAAAATCCCGCTGAATGGTGGGATTTTAGTTAATCGGGACCAGGTTAGCCCAGCGGAATGGCAATTGAGCCGGTGATGAGCAGGCCGAAGATGCCGATGATGAGCACCATAAAAAAGAACATGACCGAGATGACAAAGCGCTGCAGCGGTGTCATGCCCAAAAAGCCCACCTCGTCATCCTCAACGGGGGCAAGGGTCGGGCTATCTTGAATCTCGTTCAAGAAGCTTTCGGTATCGTCGTCACGCAAAAAATCGTCGAGCATGGTTCTCCTCTACTCAGTCTAGCTTATTTGTCTGCCCTGTCAACCAAGGGGCGCAACTGCACCTGGCCGGCAGGGTAGGCGCGCTCGCTGCCGTCAATATCCAGGCGCAGGCTGCCATCCGAGGCCAGGCCAGCCAGCAGACCGACAACCGGCTGCTGCGCGGTGTGCAACTGCACCGCCTGGCCGCGGTAAGCCAGGCGCCGCTCCCAGGCTTGCAGAAACTCTGCACTGGGCAGCTGCGGCAGCCTGGCCAGCAAGCGCTGCAGCACGCCGCGCAACAAATCAGCGGCGGCCACGGGGCGCCCGGCGGCGGCTTCCACGCTGGTGGCGGGGAAGCTCAGCTCGCTGTCAGCAGGCACGGATTGCGCTGCAACATTGATGCCAATTCCCAGGATAAGCGCGTGTAGGCGGCTGCCTGCCCAGTGCGCCTCAGGCAGCACGCCGCACAGTTTGCGGCCGCCGGCCAACACATCGTTGGGCCATTTGATCTCGGCGGCAACGCCCATCGCTTCGAGCGTTTCGCACACGGCCAGCGCTCCCAGGCCGGATACACGGCCCAACTGGCTGGCCTCGAACCCCTGCGGGGCGGGCAAGAGCAGGCTGAGCGCCAGGGCGCTGCCGGCAGGCGTGTGCCAGCGGCGGCCCTCACGGCCGCGGCCCTGGGTTTGCTCGTCGGCGGCAGCCAGGCAGGGGCCGACAGCGCCCTCGGCGGCCCAGGCGGCCACCACGTCATTGGTCGAGCCAATCGTCTCAAAGAACTCGGCGCGGGCCAGGGGCAGGCCGTCTATGGCGCGGGCAAATTCGGCGTGATTCATGGCCTGATTCTATCCGTTGTGCTGGACTCTGCTGGGTGCGGCTGGTATACTCTTTCGGCGCTCGCACTCGCGGGCGCTTGCGCTGCTACGCAGCGCACATCTCACACGCTTACCTGACTTGGCGGTGCGTGCCCGAAAGGGTCACCGGCGAGGATGACGGGAGCGGACGTATAACGCGAAGGAGTTTTACCCATGGCCCCTATTGATATGAAGGCCCTTCTTGAAGCGGGCGTGCACTTCGGGCATCGTACCCAGAAGTGGGACCCGCGCATGAAGCCGTACATCTTCACCGAACGTAACGGCATCCACATCATTGACCTGCAGCAAACTGTAAAAGCTCTGGAAGAAGCCTACAAGCTCGTGCGCGAGACGGTGGCCCAGGGCAAGAGCGTGCTCTTTGTGGGCACCAAGCGCCAGGCCACCGAGACCATCGAGGCCGAAGCGCAGCGCGCTGGCATGCCCTACGTCACCGTACGTTGGCTGGGCGGCATGCTCACCAACTGGAGCACGATGCGCCAGCGCGTCAACGAGCTGGATGGCCTGGAGCGTTTGGCCGCCCAAGCGCCCGCTGAGGGCGAAGCTGGCAGCAAGCTGAAGCTGACCAAGCGTGAGATGCTGACCAACTCCCGCAAGGCGGAGAAGTTGCAGGAGCGCTTTGGCGGCATCCGCAACATGAACCGCGTGCCTGACCTGTTGTTCGTTGTGGACGTCAACCGCGAAGAGACCGCCGTGCGCGAGGCCAACATCCTCGGTATCCCCGTGGTGGGTCTGGTGGACACCAACTGCAACCCCACCGTGATCGACTACGTGATCCCCTCCAATGATGACGCCATCCGTGCCATCAAGCTGATGGTGTCTTACATTGCCGACGCCGCCCTGGAAGGCGCCTCCCTGCGCAACGACAAGCAGGACGCTGAGCCCGCCAAGGTGGAGACCAAGACGGCGGCCCCGCGCCGCCGCGAAGACGGCCCCATCGAAGAGCTGACCGATGACGCTCTCTTGGGCCAGGCCACCCTGGCCAAGGTAGCTGAAGAGCAGGCCAAGGAAGCCCAGAAGGCTGAGAGCGGCGAGGCCAAGCCCGCCCCCAAGAAGCCCGCGGCTGGCGCCCCGGCTCCCAAGCCGCGCAAGCCCAAACTGAAGAAATCTGACCTGCAAGGCGAGGGCGAAGAAGAAGCCGAAGCTGACGCTGAGACCGAAACCGAGACTGAGACCGAAGCCCCGGCTGAGGCTCCCAAAGAGACTGAAGAATAAGAACAATGGAAATTACGACTGAACTGATCAAAGAATTGCGCCAGGCCACCGGCGCGGGTATTTTGGATTGCCGCGCCGCGCTCGAAGAAGCCAAGGGTGACTTCGACAAGGCTGTGGATGTGCTGCGCCAGAAGGGTCTCTCCAAGGCCGCCAAGCGTGCCGACCGCGAAGTGCTCAATGGCGCGGTGGAACTGTACTCCCACGGCGATGGCCGCGTCGGTGTAATGGTGGAAGTCAACTGCGAGACGGATTTTGTGGCTCGCTCTGAAGCCTTCCGCAAGCTGGCTCATGAGATTGCCCTGCAGATCGCGGCCAGCAGCCCGCAATGGTTGACCGAGGAAGAAGTGGACCCGGCCGCCATTGAGCGTGAGAAGGAAGTGGCCCGCAACACTGCCAAGGAATCTGGCAAACCCGAAGCCTCCTGGGACAAGATCGTGGAAGGCCGCGTGCAGAAGTTCCTCGATGAGAGCGTACTGCTGCGCCAGGGGTACATCCGTGATGACAGCAAGAGCATCAAGGACATGATCAGTGAAGGCGTAGTGGCCACCGGCGAGAACATCGTTATCCGCCGCTTTGCCCGCTGGGAGCTGGGCGGCAA
This sequence comes from Anaerolineales bacterium, assembly GCA_035446285.1. GTDB lineage: Bacteria > Chloroflexota > Anaerolineae > Anaerolineales > UBA11579 > JAMCZK01. The sequence goes on along the minus strand of DAOMSJ010000001.1, from coordinate 389,673 downwards.
GTGAGCCAACGCCCTTCAGGCAGTTGGATGAGAGCCACCACCGCGGCCTGCGCCGCAGTGGGTGATTCTCAGACAAAGGATCAATGACATAAAAAAACGACCAACGTTGCGTTGGTCGTTTTTGTAGAATGAGGTGATATGAGCGCTACCCAACAATCCGTGTACTCCCGCGTGCTGCTGAAACTGAGTGGTGAAGCTCTGGCTGGGCCGCAAGGTGTTGGCATTGACCCCGTCAATGCGGAGAGCATTGCCGCCCAGGTGTCTGAGGTGGTGCAGATGGGGGTGCAGCTGGCAATTGTTATCGGCGCCGGCAACCTGTGGCGCGGCCGCACGGGCATTGAGCGCGGCATGGAACGCGCCAATGCGGACTACATGGGCATGCTCGGCACGGTGATGAACGCCCTGGCGCTCATGGATGCCATCGAGCGCGCCAACGTACAGGTGCGTGTGCAATCAGCCATCGAGATGCGCGCCGTGGCTGAGCCGTATATTCGCCGCCGCGCCATCCGCCATCTGGAAGTGGGGCGCGTGGTGATCTTCAGTGGCGGCACCGGCAATCCGTACTTCTCCACCGATACGGCGGCGGCCCTGCGCGCCATGGAAATTGGCGCCAATCTGGTTATCAAAGGCACCAAGGTAGACGGTGTGTATGACTCGGATCCCAAGAAGAACCCCGGCGCCAAGCGCTTTGACCGCCTGACGTATATTGATGCGCTTAATCTTGGCCTGGGTGTGATGGACAGCACCGCCATCTCACTGTGCATGGAAAACAACATGCCCATTCAAGTGCTGGATTTTTGGGAAGAGGGTGCATTGCGTAAAGCATTGCTGGGCGAGCCTGTCGGCACCCTGGTAGATTCGGGAAAATAGCCTGCAACAATGCGCTTGTGGTCGCTGCATCCACAGCATTTGGATGCCAAGGGGCTGGTAGCCCTGTGGCGTGAAGGGTTGCTGGCGCAGCGTGTGCTGCAAGGCCGTACCCGCGGCTACACCCAGCACCCGCAACTGGAGCGCTTTCGCGCCAGCGCAGACCCGCAAGCGGCGATTGCCAGTTATCTGGCCGCCGTGTACGCTGAGTCGCTGGTGCGCGGCTACCAATTCAACCTGGAACTGATCGCGCCTGTGCGCACGCGGGTACAACTGGCCGTCTCAGACGGCCAGTTGCGTTATGAGTGGCAGCACCTGCTGGCCAAGTTGCAGCGGCGCGCGCCGCAGCTTTATTCACAGCAGGCCGCGCTCACGCTGCCCGAGCTGCACCCGTTGTTTGAGATCGTGCCTGGGCCTATCGCCACGTGGGAGCGCCAAAGCCCTGCGTGAGCCAATGGTAAAATGCCTTGAATTAGTCTTACCGCTTGGGTAAAGCGGTCCTCAGGAGGCTTTTGTGATTGCAGACTTGCTAAAAGACACCAAAGAGCGTATGCGTGGCTCCATTGCTGCCCTCAAGGAAGACCTGGCTGCCATTCGCACTGGGCGCGCCACCCCGGCGTTGATTGAAAAGCTCAGTGTGGAATATTACGGCCAGCCCACGCCTCTGATGCAGCTGGCCTCCATCAGCGTGCCTGAGCCGCGCCAACTGCTGGTGAAGCCCTTTGACCCCGGCAGCATCAAGGACATTGAGAAGGCCTTCCAAACCTCTGACCTTGGCTTGACCCCCAATTCAGACGGCAAAGTCATTCGCCTCAACCTGCCGGCGCTGACTGAAGACCGCCGCCGCGAGCTGGTGAAGGTGGTCAATGCCCGCTTGGAAGAAGCCAACGTGGCCGTGCGTAACATCCGCCGGGATGTCATCAAAGACATGCGCGAGTACAAGGATGAGAAGATGGTGTCTGAGGATGAGCTGAAGCGCGGCGAGGAAGATGTGCAGAAGCTCACTGATGAGATCACCGGCGAAATTGAAGCGCTGGGCAAGCAAAAAGAAAAAGAAGTGATGGAGATCTAGTCTTGGCACACAGGGCTGAGCCTGCTGCCGAGCTAAACGGGCACGTTCCCCAACACATCGCCATCATTATGGATGGCAACGGCCGCTGGGCGAAGGCCCGCGGCCTGCCGCGCCTGGCCGGACACCGCGCCGGCACGGAAAACCTGCGCAACATCATCCGCGCCTGCGTGGAGTTTGGCGTCAAGTACCTCACCATCTATGCCTTTTCCACCGAGAACTGGGGCCGCCCGCAGGAAGAAGTGAGCGGCTTGATGGGCATCTTTGATGAGGTGTTTGAGCGTGAGCTGGCCGAGCTGCACAAGCAAGGCGCGCGCCTCAATCACATTGGCAATTTGGAGCAGGTGCGTCCTTCTCTGCAAGAGAAGATTCGCAACGGCATGGAAACCACCAAGAACAATGACCGCATTGTGCTGAGTGTGGCCTTCAACTATGGCGGCCGGGATGAAGTGGTGCAGGCTGTGCGCAGCATCGTGCAGGCAGGGCTGAAGCCAGACGAGATTACTGAGGAAACCCTCTCGCGCTATATGTTCACCGCCGGCATCCCCGACCCTGATCTGGTCATTCGCACCTCGGGTGAGCAGCGCACCAGCAATTTTCTGCTCTGGCAAGCTGCCTATGCCGAGTGGGTCTTCCCGCAAACATACTGGCCAGACTTTGGCCGTGAAGAGTTGCTCAAAGCAATTACGGACTTTGGCCAGCGTGAACGCCGCTTTGGCGGTTTGGTGAACGAAGGTGAAAATGGCGGGTAAACGCATCCTGGTAGCGCTGATCGCGCTGCCGATCGGCATCACCACCTTCATGCTGGGCGGCTGGCTGTTTGCGGCTTTGTTCGTAATTGTGCTTGGCCTGGCGGCGTGGGAGTACGCCGGGCTGTTTGCCAGCGGCGGTGCGCAACCGGCGCGCTGGCTGATGGTGGTCGGAGCGGTGGCCCTGTTCCTGGCGGCGCACTTTGGCCTCTCGGACGGTTTGCTGCTGGCGGCGCTGCCCATGCTGGCGATGGTTGTGCACCTGGTGAGCTATGAGCGCGGCCGCGAGCAGGCCGGCACAGACTTTGCCGTCACATTGAGCGGCATCTTTTACATCGGCGTGCTGGGGGCGTACTTCGCCCACATGCGCAATTTGCCGCACGGCGAGTGGTGGTTGCTGCTCACGCTGCTGGCTGTATGGCTGGCGGACACGGCTGCCTATGCCATCGGCACGCCGCTGGGCAAGCACAAGATGAGCCCGCGCCTCAGCCCCAAGAAAAGCTGGGAAGGCTACGCCGCGGGTGTGCTCTTTGCCACGCTGGGGGCGCCGCTGTTTGGCGTGCTGTTGGCCAACCTGGGCATGCCGGCCGATCCCATGTTTGCTTTGGGGAACCTGGCCATCCTCGGTTTTGCCGTGGGGGCGCTGACCACCTTGGGCGATCTGGGCGAAAGCATGATCAAACGCCAGATGAAAGTGAAAGACGCCAGCCACATATTGCCCGGGCATGGCGGCATTTTTGACCGCATTGATTCGTGGCTGTGGGCTTTGCCCATTGGCTTTTATCTCGTCACTCTTCTCTTCTAGCTAACAAGGAGCTGCGTTGAACGATCTCTCTCCCTCCCGCAATCTAGCCCTCGAACTGGTGCGTGTGACGGAAGCGGCCGCGCTGTCTGCGGCGCGCTTTATGGGCCGTGGCGATAAGCCCGCCGGCGATCAGGCCGCGGTAGACGGAATGCGCCTCGTGCTTAACAGCATTGAGATGTCCGGCGTAGTGATCATTGGCGAGGGTGAGAAGGATGAAGCGCCCATGCTGTACAACGGTGAGCAGGTGGGCTTTGGCGGCGCGCCCGAAGTGGATATTGCCGTCGACCCGATTGACGGCACGCGCCCGCTGGCCGAAGGCCGCCTGAACTCGATTGCCACGGTGGCGGTGGCGCCGCGCGGCACCATGTATGACCCCGGCCCCTTTGTCTACATGAACAAGATCGCGGTTGGCCCGGCAGCTAAAGGCGCCATCCATGTAGAGTGGAGCATCAAGCAAAATTTGGAGGCCATCGCCAAAGCCAGCGGCAAGCGCATTCAGGATCTGGCAGTGATCATGCTCGACCGCCCGCGCCACGATGAGCTCAAAGCCGAAGTGCGCCGCTGCGGCGCGCGCATCCGCCTGATCGATGATGGTGATGTGGCCGCGGCGCTGATGACCGCCATGCCCGATGCGGGCATTGATGTGCTGCTGGGCATTGGCGGCACGCCGGAAGGCGTGCTGGCGGCCTGTGCCTTGCGCGCCATGGGCGGCGAGATCCAGGGCAAGCTGTATGCGCGCAACGAGGACGAGCTGCGCCGTGGCCGCGAGATGGGTTACGACTTTGACAAGATTCTGACCATGGATGACCTGGTGTCATCTGAGGATGTGTTCTTTGCCGCCACGGGTATCACCGATGGTGAGCTGCTGGACGGCGTCAAGTACTCGGCCACCGGAGCGCGTACGCACAGCCTGGTGGTGCGCGGCACCACCGGCACGGTGCGCCAGATCATTGCCAATCACAGCTTCGAGAAGCTGGAGAAAATCAGCCCCATCGATTATTAGTCCTATATAGACCGCAACGGAGCCCCATGGTCACCAAGAAAAGCCCCGCACGCAAGAAAGCCTCTGCCACAAAAGCCGCCTTGCGCGGCGTGGCCTACCGGCCCACGCCGGACATGGTAGCCCAGGCCAATCTCAAAAATTGGGAAGCGGTAGCGCGCAAAGCCAACCGAGACCTGGAAGGGTTTTGGGAGGCTGAGGCGCGAGAGCTGGAGTGGTACAAGCCGTGGAAGAAGGTGCTGGATTCATCCAAAGCGCCGTTTTACAAATGGTTTACTGGCTCGCGCGTCAACATTGTGCATAACGCCATTGACCGCCATCTCAAGACGCATCGCAAGAACAAGCTGGCCCTGATCTGGGAAAGCGAAGACGGCAAGGAAGAGCGCAGCTACTCCTATTACAAGCTGAGCCGCGAAGTATCACGCATGGCCAGCCTCATCAAATCGATGGGGGTGCACAAGGGCGACCGCGTCACCATCTACATGGGGCGCATTCCTGAGGCGGTGTTCGCCATGCTGGCCTGCGCCAAGATCGGCGCGGTGCACTCGGTGGTGTTTGGCGGCTTCTCGGTGGATGCGCTGCAAGGCCGCATCGAGGACAGCGAATCGAAGCTGCTCATCACCTGTGATGGCAGCTACCAGAATGGCAAGCGCATCGAGCTCAAGCAGATCGCTGACGCCGCGCTGCAACGCTGCCCCAGCGTGCAGAACGTGCTGGTGGTGCAGCGCACCGGGCACGAAGTCAGCATGCAGCCCGAGCGCGATCACTGGTATCACGAGCTGCTGGAGACCCCGGTAGCGCAGGATCGCATGGCCACCGAGCCGCTGGATGCTGAAGACCCGCTGTTTATCTTGTATACCTCTGGCTCCACCGGGCGGCCCAAGGCCATCCTGCACACGCACGGCGGCTACATGGTGGGCACCTACACCACGCTCAAGTATGTATTCGATATCAAAGAAGAAGACCGCTACTGGTGCGCTGCCGATCCGGGCTGGATCACTGGGCACTCGTACATTGTCTACGGCCCGCTGCTCAATGGCGCAACCAGCTTCTTATACGAGGGCGGCCCCGCCTTCCCGAATCCCGGGCGTTGGTGGCAGCTTATCGAACGCTATGGCATCACCATCCTGTACACCGCCCCTACCGCCATCCGCGGCCTGATGCGTTTTGGCGATGATTGGCCCAAGCAGTATGACCTCTCCAGCTTGCGTTTGCTCGGCTCTGTGGGTGAGCCTATCAACCCTGAGGCGTGGCGTTGGTACTTCAACGTGGTGGGCAAGAAGCGCTGCCCGATCATGGATACCTGGTGGCAGACCGAGACGGGCATGTTCATGATCACGCCCACGCCGGTGGTGCCGCTGAAACCGGGCTCGGGTGCCAAGCCGTTCTTCGGGCAGGTGGCCGAGATACTGGATGAGGCTGGCAAGCCGGTGAAGGATGGCGAGGAAGGCTACCTGGTGCTGACGCGCCCGTGGCCCGCCATGCTGCGCGGCATCTATGGCGACCCGCAGCGCTACGTCAAGCAATACTGGAGCACCTATCCCGGCAAGTACATGACCGGCGATTCGGCGCGGCGTGACAAAGACGGCTACTACTGGATCATCGGCCGCGTAGACGATGTCATCAAGGTCTCCGGTCACCGACTGGGCACGGCCGAAGTGGAGTCGGCGCTGATCACGCACCCCGCGGTGGCCGAATCGGCCGCCATTGGCCTGCCGCATGAGCTCAAAGGGCAGGGCATTCACTGCTTTGTGGTGCTGCGCCAGGATGCAGTCGCCAGCGATGCGCTGGCCGAGGAGCTGCGCCAGCACGTGGCCCAGCACATGGGCGCCATTGCCAGGCCCGAGGATGTGCGCTTCATCGACAAGCTGCCCAAGACACGATCGGGCAAGATCATGCGCCGCGTGCTGAAAGCACGGGCGCAAGGCCTGCCCGAAGGCGACCTGAGCACGCTGGAGGACTAGAGGCAGGTAAGCTAAATTGACATTGACTGGGGGCGGTGGTATAGTCTCGCCCGACAACTGAATATTGCCCAGCGTGCCAGAACACGGTACGCATTTCATCCAGAGAGGTTGAGGGAATCGGCCCGTTGAAACCTCGGCAACCCCCGCTACGCGGAAGGTGCCAATTCCGACAGAAGTTTTCTGGAAGATGAGAGGGTGCAAAAATTCCTGTTCATTTGCCCTTCTCTGCTGTCTGAGGGCAAATTTTTATTTAACGGAGGCTTGTTGTTTATGAGTAGCACTTTTATGCAGGCGGAAAAACTTCTGTTCACATCTGAATCCGTGACTGAGGGGCACCCCGACAAGATTTGTGACCAGGTGAGCGATGCGGTGTTGGATGCCTGTTTAGCGCAAGACCCGCTCTCCCGCGTAGCCTGTGAAACCGCAGTAAAGACCGGCTTCGTCATGCTGCTGGGCGAGATCACCACCAAGGCCAACATCAACTATGACCAGTTGGTGCGCTCGGTAGTAAAGGATATTGGTTACACCAGCAGCGACTATGGCTTTGACGGCGAGAGCTGCGGTGTGCAAGTGGCGATCGCCCAGCAGTCTGGCGATATCGCCATGGGTGTGGACAAGGCGCTGGAAGCCAAGTCTGGCGAGATGACCGAGGCCGAGATCGAGGCTGTGGGCGCCGGCGACCAAGGCATGATGTTTGGTTATGCCTGCAACGAAACGCCGACCCTGCTGCCGATGCCGGTGTACCTGGCTCACAAGCTGACCCGCCGCCTGTCTGAAGTGCGCAAAGATGGCACGCTGCCCTGGCTGCGCCCGGATGGCAAGAGCCAAGTGACGGTGGAATATTCGCAGGGCAAGCCCAAGCGCATCGACACCGTGCTCATCAGCACCCAACACGCCGATGATGTTTCCGCTGAGGAGATCCGCAAGCAGATCATCGAGCATGTGATCAACCCTGTGCTGCCTAAGGAACTGGTAGACGGCGAGTTGAAGATCTACGTCAACCCCACTGGCCGCTTTGTTATCGGTGGCCCGATGGGTGATGCTGGTTTGACTGGCCGCAAGATCATCGTAGACACCTACGGTGGCATGGGCCGCCACGGTGGCGGCGCCTTCAGCGGCAAGGACCCCACAAAGGTGGACCGCTCCGCTGCCTACGCGGCTCGCTGGGCGGCCAAAAACGTGGTGGCTGCTGGCCTGGCTGAGCGCTGCGAGATCCAGGTGGCGTATGCCATCGGTGTGGCTCGCCCGCTGAGCGTGAATGTGGAAACCTTTGGCACCGGCAAGATTGCCGATGACAAGATCGCTGCACTGGTCGAGAAGCACTTTGACCTGCGCCCGGGCGCCATCATCCGCGATCTGGATCTGCGCCGCCCGATCTACCGCCAGACGGCAGCCTACGGCCACTTCGGCCGCGATGACGTCAAGCTGCCCTGGGAAGATACCAGCCGTGCAGACGCGCTGGCCAAGGCGGCAGCGTAGCGTGGGCTAACGCCCACGCTAGCCTGGTAGAAAAATAAAAAGAGCGCTGCATTGGCAGCGCTCTTTTTTCTGACAGCTGAAGGCTGATGGCTGAAGGCTAAATATGCGGCTCCACTTTGCCTTGGATCTTGTCTTTGGGCTGGTAGCCGGTCATGCGCTCAACGATCTTGCCATTTTTAAACAGCATCACTGTGGGTACGCTCAGTACCTGATAATCCTGGGTGAGTTGGGCGGCTTCATCAACATCCAACTTGGCCACTGTCACCGCGTCGCCCCATTCCCCGGCCAATTCTTCGAGCACAGGCTCCAGCAGGCGGCAGGGCTGGCACCACACCGCGCCAAACTCCACCAAGACGGGCTTCTCGGCGTTGAGTACTTCACCTTCAAAACTCTGGCTATCAATGGGTTTGAGGCTGCTCATGGCTCTCCTGAGTGGGTCATGGGCCACGCGGCGCGCGGGAGATGAATACTAGCAAGCGCGTGTAGGGCTGTCAAGCGAAGGCGACAGGCGGCGAGACCAGGCGTGATAAAATTGCTACGTTGTCAGTGCATTGCGCTGAGGGCGCGTAGCTCAATGGCAGAGCAGTGGCCTTTTAAGCCAACGGTTGAAGGTTCGAATCCTTCCGCGCTCACAAAAAACCCCGCAGGTGTTTGCGGGGCTTTTTTATAACCTTGGCCAACGCTGACACTGCGGCAGTAGGTGAACATGCTTGAAGTAAAACACCTAAGCAAAGACTTTGAAGGATTGCGCGCCCTGGATGATCTCAGCTTCACTATTGGTGAGGCTGAGATCGTGGGGCTGATCGGCCCCAACGGCTCGGGCAAATCCACTGCATTTAACCTGCTGGCCGGCGTGTTTCCGGCGACCTCGGGCGAGATACGTTTTGCCGGGCGGGACATTACGCATCTTCCAGCGCACCAGGTGGCGAGGCTGGGCATCGCACGCACGTTTCAACTGGTGCGGCCTTTTTTGCATCTCACCGCGTTGCAGAATGTGGAGGCCGGCATGCTGTTTGGCGCCGGCCAGCGCCGCCTGACGGGCGAGCTGAAAGCGCGAGCGCTGCACGTATTGGAGCGTGTGGAGCTGGCAGACAAGGCGCACGTGCGGGCGGCAGACCTCTCGGTGGTGGAGCGCAAATGGCTGGAGATTGCACGCTGCCTGGCCGGCGAGCCCAAGCTGCTCTTGCTGGATGAGTTCATGGCCGGCTTGAGCGCTAGCGAGACCCCGCGTGCGCTGGCTCTGATACAGTCGCTGCGCCACTCAGGCATCTCCATCATCATCGTAGAGCACATCATCAAAGCCATCACTGGTGCGTGCGAGCGCGTGATCGTGCTTAACGCCGGCAAGAAGCTGGCCGAAGGCACCGTGCAGGAGATTGTGAGCAACCCCGATGTGATTGATGCTTACTTGGGAGGGCGGCATGCTCACCGTCACTAATCTGCAGGTCGCCTATGGCGATATCCAGGTGGTCTGGGACGTCAGCCTCGACGTGCCACAGGGCCAGGTTGTGGCGCTGATCGGGCACAACGGCGCGGGCAAAACCACCACATTGCGCGCCATTCTTGGCTTACTGCCTATCAAGGCAGGCAGCATGAGCTTTAACGGCGGCTCGCTCAGTCATATGCCTACGCACGAGATCGTGCTGTCCGGGCTGGTGTTGGTGCCGGAGTCGGGTGCCACCTTTGCGCGGCTGAGCGTGCTGGATAATTTGACATTGGGCTCGATGTCCAAAGCTGCACGCTTGGAGCGCCAGCAGAGCTTGGACAAGGTCTATAGCATCTTCCCGCGCCTGGCGGAGCGCAGGGAGCAGAAAGCGGGCACGCTCAGCGGCGGTGAGCGCCAGATGCTGGCCATCGGCAAAGCACTGATGGCCAAGCCACAGCTGCTGATCTTGGATGAGCCTTCTTCCGGGTTGGCTCCGCTGGTGGTGGAGCAGATCTTTGAGATCATTCAACAGATCCGGGCCCAGGGTGTGTCCATTTTGCTCGTGGAGCAAAACGTACAGCACAGCCTGGAAATCGCGGACTATGGCTACGTAATCGAGCTCGGCCGCATCGTCAAAGAAGCGCCAGCAAAAACCTTGCTGGCCGATACGAGCATCAAAGATGCTTTCCTCAGTATCTAAAATAGCATGATTAACCTAGACGCACTTGCACAGATTGCAGTTTCGGGCGTTTTGGTAGGCGCGCTATATGGCCTGGCCGCCCTCGGCCTCTCGCTCATTTTTGGCGTGCTCAAGATCCTGAACGTGGCGCATGGCGAGCTGATCATGCTCGGTGGCTATGTGTCCTTTTGGGCCTTCTCGCTATCCAAGATCGATCCGTTTGTCTCGTTGTTGCTTGTGATCCCGGTAATGTTTTTGATTGGCCTGCTGTTGCATCTTGGGCTGTTCCGCCATATTGTGCGCGCCGGCGAAGAGCAACGCATCAAGAACTCACTGCTGATCGGTTTTGGTCTCACGCTGGTGCTGCACAACCTGGCCATTTTCTGGTGGTCGGCCGACGAGCGCGCTATCACCACGGCCTATTCGCTGAACACCATCACGCTGGCCAGCATTCGTTTCCCGCTGGCGCGTGTGGCTGGCTTTGTCATCTCCTTCCTGTGTGCCTTTGGCATGGAGTGGTTCCTAGAGCGTACAGACTTTGGCAAATCCATCCGTGCCACGGCGGAGGATTGGCGCAATGCTGCCCTGACGGGTATCAATATTCAGCGCGTGTACTTGTGGACGGCGGGCATCGGCTCGGCGTTGGCGGGTGTGGCCGGCATGCTGGTCAGCCTAGGGTATAGCGTCAGCCCGTCTATTGGCCTGGCATGGACGCTGAAAGCGCTGATCGTGGTGGTATTGGCGGGACTGGGCAGCATGCGCGGCACTTTCTTTGCAGGCATTCTGCTGGGGGTGGCTGAAAGTGTTGGCACCTATATCATTCCCAATGGGGGCCAGTACCGTGAAGCGATTGGTATTGCGCTCTTTCTGATAGTGCTCAGCCTGCGGCCTCAAGGATTGTTCGGTGCAAAACTGGGTTAAGCCACTGCGTGCCGCTGTGCTGCTTGCCCTGGTGGCTGCGGCGATTGCGTTGCCCTTTTACTGGGGCGACACAAGCCTGCTGACCACGCTGGTGCAGGCACTGCTACTGGCCACGCTGGCGGCCAGCTGGAACATCCTGGCGGGCTTTGCCGGGCAGATCAACCTGGGTCACGCAGCCTCCTTCGGCATTGGCGCGCTGACCACGCGACAGCTATGGCTGGAGCTGGGCTGGGGTTTTTGGCCCAGCTTCGTTCTGGGCGGCGTGGCGGCGGCGGCTGCCGCCTTGCTGATTGGCATACCCGCCCTGCGTCTGCGCGGCATCTATTTTTCCATCGCTACGCTGGCGATTGCGCAGGCGCTGCGCGCCACGATCAGCTCGGTGCTGCCCAAGGTGACCCGGCTGCCTGGCCCCGTATTGGCCGAATACCAGATCAGCGAACGTTATTTTGTGGCACTGGCGGTGTTGCTCGGCACGCTGGTGACGGCATTTGTGCTCAAGCGCTCCAAGTTGGGGTTGGGCATGCAGACTGTGCGCGAGGATGAGCTGGCGGCGGAATCGATTGGCGTGAACAGCGTTCTACACAAGCTCAGCGCATTCGTGATCAGCGCCTTCTGGGCGGGCTTGGCAGGCAGCGCCTTTGCTTTCTACCATCCAAGTTTTTATTACAGCCTTGCCTTTGAACCCTCGTGGACCTTTGATGCTTTACTGATTACCTTCATTGGCGGCATTGGCACACTTGGCGGCCCGGTGCTGGGCACACTGTTCTTTGTTTTTGTGCGTGATGTGCTGGCCGCCACCTGGGTGGACTTTCACCTGATCCTGTTTGGGTTATTGTTTATCCTGGTCGTGCTGCTTATGCCGGGGGGCTTTGTTGAATTCTGGCAGACAGCCAAAGGCCGGCTGCGGAATGTATTGAGGATGAAACTATGAAGACTGTTGCAAAACACTTAACGCTGCTGATCTTGCTGGGTTGTGTGCTGGCGGCGTGTGCCCCCGCGTCACCTGCGGGCGCTGTGCCCACGGGTGCCAGCGCCGAGAGCGCTGCGGGAGAGGCGCCGGCGTTCATCAACATCGGCGCCACGATCCCGCTGACCGGCTCATTTGCGAGCGGCGGAGCGCAAGTGCAACGCGGCTACCAGTATGCCGTGGATGCGATCAATGCCGCGGGCGGCATCTATGTGGAAGCGTACGGTGTGCACATTCCCCTCAACCTGATCGTGATGGATGATGAATCCAATCCCGAAAAGGTGGTGGGCAACCTTGAGACGCTGTACACCAACCAAAACGTGACCGCTTATCTCGGCGGCTTCGGCAGCAGCCTGCACTCGGCGGCCGCCGCCATCGCAGAAAAGAACCACGTGCCGTATCTGGGCATCGCCTTCGCGCAGTACGACATTCACCAGCAGGGTTACCGCTACCTGTTCTCGCCTTTCTGGAAGTCTCCACAAATGGCAAGCGATGTATACGTGATGCTCAATACCTTGCTGCCAGAGGGCAGCCGCCCCACCAAGGTGGCCATTATTCATGAGCAGACCGATTGGGGTATTGAGCTTGGCACGATGTGGGCTGAGGCCGCGCCGCAGTATGGCTACGAAGTGGTGGCCAAGGAAACGTACTCGGTGGGCAACGCAGACTTCACTGACATCATTCTGCGGGTGCAGGCGGCCGGCGCCGAGGCGGTGCTGACGCTGCCTATTCCGCCGGATGGCTATACCCTGGTACGCCAAATGGCAGAGCTTGGCTACACCCCAGATTTTCTGCTGGTGGTGCGCGCCCCTGACAATACGCCGGTGTGGGTCGAGAATCTGGGCAGCGCGGGTGACTATGTGGTCATCGCTCCGGGCTGGCACAACTCCTTGACCTATGCTGGTGTGGATGCGATCAATGCCCGCCACATGGACGAGTTCGGCGTGCCCGCCTTGGCGCAGGTGGGCAACGCCTACGCCGTCATCCAGGTGCTGGCCGATGCGATTGAGCGCGCCGGCACGCTGGAGCGCGAAGCGGTGCGTGATGCCATTGCGGCCACAGACCTGGAGACCGTGGTGGGCCATGTGGTCTTCAATGAAGATGGCACCAGCAATGTATCCAACCCGATGGTGCAGATTGTGGGTGGGGCACAGCAGCTGATCTGGCCGCTGGAGTTTGCCACGGCTGAACTGGTGTACCCAGCGCCTGCTTTTGACGACCGCTAGGTGAACACCCGTTAAACAAAAAAAGGCGGCCTGACAAGGCCGCCTTTTTATTTTGGAGACTGGCGCTTAGCGCAAGATGCTCACCAACTCCTGCAGCAGCGCATTTACGCCGCGGAAGCCAGGGTAACCCAGGCGGTCGAGCACGGTGACGTTGCCCGCTTGCACGGCTGGAATCTGCAGCCAGAGGGGGTTGGCAGAAATTTCGGCAACGGATTCGGCTTCGCCTTCCACACCATCACTTTGCAGCAGGAACAAATGCTCGCCCGAGAGCAGGTCGAGCCGCTCCAGGCTGATGAAAGCGCGGCCGGTGCGCACGTTCAGGCCGTCTTCGCTGCCATCCGGGTGTAAGGTAACGCCCATCTCGCGCAGCAGCCAGGGCACCGTGCGCGGACGGTCTATCAATACGGCTACGCTTTCGCCGGGGTAAATGACCACCACGGAAGCATTGGCTTCACTGCCCAGTTCATTGCGGGCTGCGGCTACGGCGGCGTTAAAGGCGGCCAGATCGCTGGCAGCCTGCTCGGCAAGGCCGAGGGCCGTCAAGGTTTGGGCGTAATTCTCGATCTCATTGCTGCCGCCAACAGCGATGGTGGCAGCTATTTGCGAGAGCGTCTCGTATCCTATTTGGTCTATGAAGAATGCTGTGCCAATGATCAGGTCGGGTTGCAGAGCAGCCAAGCGCTCTACGGACGTGTTGTTTGAGGAAGAGAATAACTCCACGCCAGCAACTTCCTCTGGGTTGATGAACGCAGGCAGTTGCTCCGGCAGATTGACGATGGAGGCCACCGGGGTGATGCCTATATCCAGCAGATCAGCCAGCATGCCTTCCTCGCCCAGGGCGATCACGCGTTGCGGGTTGGCAGGGATCTCGGTGGTGCCGAAGGTGTGCTCAACCGTGCGCGTGGTGGCGGTTTCGCTCACCACAGTGAGCGGCTTGGTTTCCAGGCTGCTGCCACAGGCCGCCAGGCCCAGGGCAAGGATGAACAAGATGAGTTTTTTGGTGTGCATATGCGCCTTTCTGTAATCAGGCGCAATTCTATTGAGCGCGGGGCCAAGTGCAAGTACTGCGGGTTATTGCAATCTTCAAAGCGATTGAGAGTTACGGGCCTTTGACGTAGAGATCAAAGAACTCAACGGAGCGGCGAATGGCGGCCGGGAAATAATTGACGATGTTGTGGTCATCGCCATCGTAGATGAACAGCTCGGCGGTCTGCCCGGCGGCACGCGCTTGCTCGGCCACCTGGTAGGACATGAAGACTGGCACGGTGGCATCGCTGGTGCCGTGGTGCAGCTGCAGCGGGCCGGAGAGATCGGCCAGGTAGCTGTTGGCCGAGATGGCGGCCCAGAAATCAGGATTGGCCTCCGGTGAGCCGTAGGCTTCGAGCAGGCTGCGCGTGCCGAAGCGCGGGCGGCCGTTGATGTCCACCATGTCGGCATAGGCGGAGATGACACCGGCCCAGATGACCCCGGCCTTGATGTCGGGATCCACCACCATGGCGCGCAGGGTGATATAGCCGCCCATCGAGTGCCCCCACATGCCCAATCGATTCGGGTCAGTATCGGGATAGGCTTTGAGGGCCGCGGTGGCGTTGAGCACATCGATGACATAGTCTGGGCGGCCGTAGGCGCCGCGGGCGATGCCCTCAGAGCGGTCATGGCCGCGGTAGTCTGGGCGGAAGACGATATAGCCAGCACGCGAGAAGCGATCCATGTAGGCCAGGTAGCGCTCGGTGCTGCGATATACATCCGGCGGGATGTAGCCGTGATTGAAGATCACCACCGGCCAGCCGGATTCGGGCTTCTCGCCAAACGGGATGGTGAGCAAGCCGTATTGCTTGAGCCCATCGGACATGTACGAGGCGATGTAGCGGTAGAAGCTGTCTCCGCTGGCCAGAGTTTCTTCAATGATCAGCTCGGAAGCGGGATATTGGCGTTGGCGCAAATATTCGATGCTGAGCGGGTGCAGCGGCACCGGCGTGGCTGTGGGCGTGAGGGTTGCGGTGGGGCTGGGGCTGGCGGTAAGCGTGGCGGTGGCGGTGACCAACGCAATTTCAGGCTCAGGCAGGCCGGCGCGGCTGGTGGGGAACGTGCAAGCTGCCAGCCACCCACAAAGCAGGGCGGCTGGCAGCAAGAGGGCAAGCGTGCGTGAGCGGCTCACGAGCATAGTGTACCCAGCAAGCTGGGGGAGTTAGGCAGCGGCGGTGTGCAGCTCTTGCCAGATCTGCTCCAAGGCCTGGCTGAGCGCCTGGGTGCCCTGGGCGCCGGAGACGGCGTACTTGTTGTCGAAGACGAAGAAGGGCACGCCCTGGATGCCGTACTGGGCGGCCTGATCCAGGTCCGCCTGGACGGCTGACTTGAAATCATCAGACTCCAGCATCTGGCGCGTCTTGGCTTCGTCCAGGCCCACTTCAACGGCCAGCTGTACCAGCGTGTCCGTGTCGGCGGTGTTCAGCCCGTCTGTGAAGTAAGCCTTGAACAGGCGTGCCAGCATGGGCTGCTGCAGGCCGTGCTCGGCGGCGAAGTGCACCAGGCGGTGGCCGTGCAACGTGTTAACCAGCTTGGCGTCTTTGTGATTCATGGTGAGGCCGCTATCCGCAAACATTTGCGAGACCTGCTGGTTCATCTGATCGGCCTGCTGCTCACTGATGCCGCGCTTGGCGGCCAGCATAGTGTTGATGCTTTGCTCCGGCGTGAACGGCGTGCTGGGGTCTAGCTGAAAGCTGTGATGCACAACCTGCACCTGCTCTTTGTGCGCAAACCCCTCCAGCGCGTGAGTGAGCTGTGTGGTGCCGAGGTAACAGAAGGGGCAAGCGATGTCGCTCCAGATGTCTATTTTCACGATGTGTTCCTTTGCTGTGAGTGTATCTGATTATATCGGCGGATATTGATATGAAGGAAAAGTGGCCAGTAATATAGCAAAAGTACAACCGTTGTATTGACATGCGAGTGAACTTCGCATGCAACGGCTACAGCAGTACCTAGGGACACTGCTTTAGCTCTTGCAGTTACTATCGATAAAAGGGAGCAAACCGGCCATGCGAAACCAAATTCTGTTTTTACTCCTCTGTGTGATCGTGCTGACAGGCTGTGCGTCTGGCAGTGCTGCACCGGCGAGCGTGGAAACCGTGCCAACTGAAGCCCCACTAGCCGCGCAGACCACGCAAACGCAAGCTGCCCCCACGCTGGAGCCCAGCCCTACGGCTACCGAGACTGCCTTCGGCGGTGGTCCAAGCCCGCTTCTGGCGGTATGGGGCTATGAGGGCGAACAGTTTGTTATCCGCGTGATCCAATTGGGCAGCGAGGAGGTTGTAGCGACGATTCCCGTAGAGGATTCGTGGAGACTGGCTCTTTCTCCTGATGGCCGCATGTTGTTCAATTCTGTTTCTTTGGGCAGGGCAGGCGTGATTTACGACCTGGAAAGCGGGGAACGCCGTGACATTGATCTTTCCGTCCAGGTGACTGCAGAGGGCACTCTCGGGCAGGCGGTGTGGTCCCCCAGCCAGCAATGGCTGAACTTCCAGGCGCACAATAGCGGTGTTGACTCGCTGTGGGCGTACAGTCTGGAAACCGGCGACCTGAAGCATGTTGCTGATGCTCGCGTGGTGAACTGGTCCAGCATGGAAGACATTGTGAGCTACGTACGAGGTAATGTGCGCGCCACCTATGACCTGGCTACCGATCAAGAGACGGTATGGCCCAGCCCCAGGTATGAAACACTCGAGGTTTTACTCACACACGACGGTCTTAAGCCAGACTTTAACTCCCCTTCGTGCTGGTATCTATGCGTACACCCGGAACTGGGCCAGGTGCGTGATTACACATCTTCCCAGCATAGCGTCGGCCGCTATCACTACGACCTGGTGGATAGCGAGACGACGGAGCTACTGGCGCATGTGGCCACCTTCCAGACGGAGCGTTTGTTAACGCAGGAGACCTATAACCCGGACGTGGCCAGGCTGTTCTCGTTGCAGCAGCGAGGCGACTATCTGCTGTTTGTATTGGAGAGCGCGGCTGGACCGGATTATCAAGACTCCAGAATGCAGCTTTATTCTGCCTGGAGTCCTTCTGGTGAGCTACCTTTCACAGTGGTGGAAGGTGAGCAGACCAATATGCTGCCAGACGTCCTGCCGGTAGCCATCAGCCCGGATGGGACTGCGTTTGCGGGCTTTCGATTTTCGCGCCCTGATGAATATACTTTTTTGGTGGAAAGCGCCGTGGTAGTGGATCTGGCTACAGCAGAAATACTGTATGAGTATTCCGTATCATCCGACGGCGTGTATTTTTTACCTCCCACAGAGCTTTGGGGCGCTCACCTGGTGTGGCCCGGAGAGTAGGCTGGGCTTTGCAGTTGTGCCAGTCTAGGGCAGGAAGTTAACCCAAGCGTCATAGGCGGGGCGCTTGTCCCCGCTGGCGTCGCGCAGGGAAATGCTGCCAAAAAGCTGCACCTCAAGCGAATCGGGTGTGGCGTTAAGAGGATTAATGAACAGCCAATTAACGATGCGCAGGTTTGTGCCGCCAGTGATGCGGCGGAGCGCGTTTACATAATCCACCTGCGCCTGCGGGCTGGCCTGCCAGGGCGCAGGCAACCCCAGCGTATCCGCAGGCCAGCCGGTCTCCGTGATGGCGATGGGTTTGCCCGCGGCACGCTCAACCAGCGGGGCCAGATAGTCATCTGGGATCTCTTCAGGCAAAGCAGCGCTGAACCACGGGTATAGCGTGACGCCGAGGATATCTACTTTGCTCATATCGTGGGCGTCAAGCGCGCCCCAATGGGCTTCGTCCCAACCGTTGAGTGTGCCGAGGCCGGCCATGCGCTCGTATTGGAAGATGGGGCCAACCTGCGTAGCAGGTGAGGCATCCTTGATGGCGTCATACGCCTGGTTGTAGACCTCGATCCAGCGCACATAATCCTCAGGCTGAGCGATGAAGTAGTCATCACTCTCATTGCCCAAAAAAATGTACGGCGGCTGGTATTGTGCGGCGAAGCCTGCCAGCATCTCAATGAACAAGGAGCGCGCATCTGGGTTGCTCCAGTTGTTGGTTGGGTCAGAGGGTACGTCCAAGTGCAGCTGCGCATTGCTGCTGCGCCAGCCAAAGACGATGATGGGAGTGAAGCCGTATTGTGCGGCAGCCTGCATCAGCCCCACCGCGGCCTGGGGCGGCTGGCCGCTGGTGGCGATGGCGTCACGCCAGGCGCCGTTGAACATCACGGCGCCATTGGGCAGGCCGGATACTTCTTCCAGGAATTGTGGGTAGTGACTGTAGTCGGCCGGGAAGCCGAACGGCGAGATGCCGTAGCCTTTGAGTACAGCACTGCCCGCCGGAGTGGCGGGCAGTATCGTTGGCAAGGCAGTGGGAGTGGCTTGGGCGCAGGCAGCGAGCAGAAGGCTTATTGCTGGCAGGGCGGCTAAATACCGGATACGGTCTTTCATGCGTTAGCGCAGGCCGGTTTCCATGCGGGAGATGACCATGCGCTGGATCTCGCTGGTGCCCTCATAGATCTCGGTGATCTTGGCGTCACGGAAGTAGCGCTCCACCGGCAGCTCTTTGCTGTAGCCCATGCCGCCATGGATCTGCACGGCGTGGTGGGCGCAGAACATGGCGGTCTCCGAGGCGTAGAGCTTGGCCATCGAGGCTTCGAGGGTGTAGCGCTCGCCGCTGTCCTTGCTGTGGCTCTTGGCCAGGGCGGCGTTGTGGATCAGGCCGCGGGCGGCCTCGATGCGTGTCTTCATGTCGGCGATCTTGAAGCTGGTACCCTGGAACTCGCCGATCTTGGCGCCGAAGGCCTCGCGCTCGCGTACGTAGGCCACGCTGGCCTCGTAGGCAGCTTCGGCGATACCCAGCGCCTGGGCAGCGATGCCGATGCGGCCAGCGTCCAGCACCGTCATAGCGATCTTGAAGCCATCGCCTTTGTTGCCCAACAGGCTGTTGGCCGGGGCACGGTAATTGTCGAAGACGATCTCGCTGGTGGCCGAGGCGCGGATGCCGAGCTTGGGCTCGGGCTTGCCGCGCTCAAAGCCGGGCTGGTCACTATCCACCAGGAAGGCGCTGATGCCCTTGGCGCCTTTCTCCGGGTCGGTCATGGTAAAGAGCAGAATGTAATCGGCCACCGGGGCGCTGGTGACCCAGCTCTTGCGGCCGTTGATGACGTAATGGTCGCCGTCTTTGACGGCGCGGCTGCGCATAGTAGCCGCATCTGAGCCAGACATCGGCTCGGTGAGCGAGTAGGCGCCAATCTTTTCGCCGCCGGCCACGCCGCGCACGTATTTTTGCTTTTGCTCTTCTGTGCCAAACTTCATGATGCCGTGGCAGAAGAGCGAATTATTGACCGACATCACCGTGCCGTGGGCGGCATCCGCTTTGCAGATCTCCTCCAGGGCGAGCACATACGCCAGCGTATCCATCCCGGCGCCGCCATAATCCTCCGGCACTTCGATGCCCATGAAACCCATCTTGCCCATCTTGCGTATGGTGGCCAGGGGGAACTCGCCGCTCTCGTCATGCTCAGCGGCAATGGGGGCAATTTCCTTCTGGGCGAAATCGCGCGCCGCCTGGCGCAGCATCTCGTGCTCTTCGGTGATGTAGCTGGGGGTGTAAGCCATTGGTGACGTGCCTCCGTAGGTGTAGGAGTCTTCTATACGGCCACTAGGATGCACCGTGGCTGCGATTATAGCATTTGGAGCTGGCCAGGCCTCGGATGGTATACTGCCGCGAGCGAGCGCGAAATGGCCGAACAAATCTCCCCTGATCTCTTTAACCATCTCGTAGAACTGGCTGCCCTCGAGCTTTCTGCCGAGGATGCCGAGTATCTGCGTGACCAGATGAACAAACAGCTCAAGTCGATCGAGGAGCTGGCTGCCATCCCCATCCCTGAGGGCACGCCCTCGGCGGCGCACGGCGTGCCGTTCCCGTCGGAGCTGCGCGCGCCGCTGCGTAAGGATACACAGGTGCAGGCGCCCGAAGCGGCGGACATCCAAGTTGGCGCACCGCAGACCAGCGATGGCTACTTTGTGGTGCCAGAGATTCCGCACCAGGATTTGGACTGATATGCATCTTGCTGATCTCTCTGCCCACCAGCTCGCTGAGCTTATTAAGAAGAAAGAAGTCTCTGCCCTCGAGGCCACCGAAGCCGCGCTGGAGCGCGTGCACGCGGTAGACGGTGACCCGGGCCGCTTGGACGGGCCGGCCGATGAAGTGCAGAAAGTGCACGCCTTCATCACTGTGACCGATGAACGTGCCCGCCAGCAGGCCAAGGATATTGACGCGCGCCTGGCCAAGGGTGAAGTGCCCGGCCCGCTGGCCGGCGTGCCCTACACCGTCAAAGATATTTTTGCCGTCAAAGATGTGCTCACCACGGCCGCCTCGCGCATCCTCTCGAACTTTGTCGCGCCCTACACGGCAACGCCGGTAGCGCGCATGGATGCGGCTGGGGCGGTGATGCTGGGCAAGGTCAATCTGGATGAATTTACCTACGGCTCGTCTACCGAGTCGACTGCCTACCAGCCCGCCTCACGCAACCCGTGGAACCCGGCGCATGTGCCCGGTGGTTCTAGCGGCGGCAGCGCCGCGGCGGTAGCGGCGGGGGGGGGCGCGCTCTCGCTGGGTACCGATACGGCAGGCTCGATCCGCCAGCCGGCGGCCTTCTGCGGCATTGTGGGCATGAAGCCCACCTATGGCCGCGTATCGCGCTATGGCCTGATCGCCTTCGGCTCCTCGCTGGATTGCCCCGGCCCAATGGCGCGCAACGTGCGTGATACGGCGCTGATGCTGAACGCTATCGCCGGGCCTGACCCGCGCGACAGCACCGCGGCAGCCACACCCGCATCCGACTACACCGCGGCGCTGGAAGAGGGCGTGAAGGGGATGCGTATCGGCCTTTCGCCGGATTACGACAAGATCACCTTCTTCAATGCGGAGACGGGTGAGATCGACAGCCAGCCGTTGCCCAAGGAGATCGCCGATGCGGTGCTGCGTGCCGCCGACAAGCTCTCGGACGCGGGGGCGCGCATCATCGAGAATGTGCCCATGCCGCACACGCGCTATGGCATCCCGGCCTATTTTGTCATCTCTCGTGTGGAGGCCGCGTCCAACCTGCATCGCTTCGATGGCGTAAAGTACGGCTACCGCACAGCGCTCAAGCCCAAAGACTTGCGTGACCTGTACCGCAAGACGCGTGCCGAAGGTTTTGGCCCGCAGCCCAAGTTGCGCATCCTGATGGGCATGTACGTCAGCGCGGCGCAGTACAGCGAGCAGTATTACCATCGCGCCCTGCAAGTGCGCTCATTGATTCGTGGCGACTTCGATGCGGCTTTCGATGCCAATGGCACGCACAAGCTGGATGCGCTGCTGACGGCTACCACGCCGACCACCGCATTCCCCGTGGGCGACATCTACGGTGACTCGGTGCTGATGCAATACGCCGACCAACTGGCGGTGCCTGCCAACCATGCCGGCGTGCCGGCCATCTCGCTGCCCGCCGGGCTGAGTGGTGACAAACTGCCGCTGGGCATCCAGCTTGTAGGGCCGGACTTCTCCGAAGCGACCCTGCTGCGCGCGGCGCGTGCATACGAAGCCACCACCGAAAGCGATGCCTGGCGGGCTGAGCGGCCGCAGGTGCTGGCAGGGATATAGTCCACAGATAAACACAGATGAACGCAGATAAAGACAAATCGGTGTTTATCTGTGTTTATCTGTGGATAAAAGTAATGAGCGCCAAACTCAACGCCATTCTCAAGCAACTTAGATCCCAAGGCACAGACAAGAATCTGGCCGGTATGACGCGCTTTGGCATCTCTACGGAGAAAGCCTTTGGCGTGCCGCACCCGGCGCTGCATGCGATTGCCAAGCAGCATCGCAGAGATCACGCGCTGGCGCAGGAGCTCTGGGCGAGTGGCTATCACGAAGCGCGCCTGCTGGCTGCGTTTGTGGATGACCCCAAGCAGGTTACCAAGACCCAGATGGATGCCTGGGTGCGTGATTTCAACTCCTGGGATATTTGCGATACGGTGACCGGCCACTTGTTTGAGCCCACCCCGTATGCTTTTGATAAGGCGTATCAGTGGACGCGCTCCAAGCGCGAGTTTGTGCGCCGTGCCGGTTTGGCCATGATGGCCTGGCTGGCCGTGCACCGCAAGCAGGAGCCGGAGGACACCTTCCTGGGCTTCTTTCCCGCCATTGAAGCCGTGGTGGAGGATGAGCGCAATTTTGTGAAGAAAGCCAGCAGTTGGGCCTTGCGCCAGCTGGGCAAACGCAGCAAGTTTCTGAATAAGCACGCCGTGGCGTTTGCCAAGCGCATTGCGCGTGCCGCCGAGGTGAGCGGCTCCAAGCCTGCGCGCTGGGTGGCTGCTGATGTGCTGCGCGAGATCAGCAGCGATAAAACTCTGGCACGTTTGCGCTGACTGCTGCAGCGATAGCACCAGCGCAGCCGCTAGCTCGCTCAGTTATACTTCCCCCTCTATGCAACATATCCGTAACTTTTGCATCATCGCCCATATTGACCACGGCAAATCCACCCTGGCAGACCGCTTACTTCAGCTCACGGGCACAGTGTCCGCCCGCGACATGCAGGCCCAGGTGCTGGACAGCATGGATCTGGAGCGCGAAAAGGGCGTCACCATCAAGGCTTCGGCTGTGCGCATGCAGTACAAGGCGCAGGACGAGCAGACCTATGAGCTGCACCTGATCGATACCCCAGGCCATGTGGACTTTGGCTACGAGGTCAGCCGCGCCCTTGAAGCTTGTGAGGGCGCCGTGCTTATTGTGGACGCCACCCAGGGCGTGCAAGCGCAGACGCTGGCCAACTTGTATCTGGCGCTGGGCTCGGATTTGGAGATCATCCCTGTCATCAACAAGATCGACATGCCCGCCGCGGACGCTGCGCGCGTCACGGCTGAGATTGTGGAACTGCTAGGCGTGCCAGAAGAGGAAGTGCTGCACATTTCGGCCAAGTCTGGCTTGAATGTGGAAAGTGTGCTCGAAGCGGTGGTGCAGCGCGTGCCGCCGCCCAAGGGCGATCCGGGTGCGCCGCTGCGCGCCCTGATCTTTGACTCGCACTACGACACCTACAAAGGTGTGGTGGCCTACGTGCGCGTGATGGATGGCAGCGTGGTAGGCGAAGACACCCTGCGCCTGATGGCAACCGGCGCCGACTTTAAACCGATCGAGGTGGGCAGCTTCACGCCGCGGCTCACGGCTGGCGCCAGCCTGAACACGGGTGAAGTGGGCTACGTGGCCACTGGCTACAAATCTGTGGCCGAGTGCCGCGTGGGCGACACGCTGACCTATAAGGCCAACCCGGCCAGCGAACCGCTGCCCGGCTACCGCCAGGTCAAGTCGATGGTGTTCGCCGGCATCTACCCGGTGGAGGGCGACGACTACCAGGAGCTCAAAGAAGCGTTGGAGAAGCTGCAACTCAACGATGCTTCGTTGGTCTACGAGCCTGAGACTTCACAGGCGCTCAACTTCGGTTTCCGCTGTGGCTTCCTGGGCATGTTCCATATGGAGATCATTCAGGAGCGCCTGGAGCGCGAATACGACCTGGACATCATCGTTACCGCTCCCTCAGTGGCATACGAAGTAGTGTTGCAGTCTGGCGAGACCCTGCGTGTCGACTCGCCCGCCGAGTTGCCCAACGAAGGCGAAATTGCAGAAGTGCGTGAGCCGTGGATGGATATACAGATCTTCACGCCTACTGCCTATTACGGCCCAGTGATGGAAATGGTCAAGCGCCGCCGCGGCATCTTCAGCGGGCAAGACCACCAGGGCAAAGACCGCGTGCAGTTGAGCTTTGAGATTCCATTGGCCGAGATCATTGTGGATTTCTTCGACCAGCTGAAGTCTGTAACACGCGGCTATGCCTCGTTGGATTACCAATTCAAGGAATACCGCGCAGACAGGCTCGTGAAACTTGAGATTCACGTGAACTACGAGCCGGTGGATGCGTTCACGACGATCGTGCACAAAGACTCGGCGTTTCATAAGGGGCAGGCAGTCATCACCAAACTGAAGGACTTGATCCCGCGCCAGATGTTCGTCGTGCCGATCCAGGCGGTGTCACAAGGCCGTGTGATCTCGCGCGCCAACGTGCAGGCCATGCGCAAAGACGTGCTGGCTAAATGCTATGGCGGTGACATCACCCGCAAACGCAAGCTGCTTGAAAAGCAAAAGAAGGGTAAGAAGCGCATGAAGATGGTGGGCAGTGTGGAGATCCCGCAAGAAGCCTTCCTGGCCGTGTTGCGTTTGAGCGATGACAAAAACTAGATCCGCAGGTTCCACTATGCTGGTGCGCTTGCTGCCCGGCTTGCTGGTCACCGCCGCCGCTGTGGTGGGCTTGTTCTATTTCATTGATATTGATCAGCTCGGCCCGGCTTTCGGCATTGCGGATTTCAGCTTGTTCCCGCTGGTGGTGCTGCTGTTCTTCGGCACGCTGTTTACGCGCAGCCTGGCCTGGCGCACCATCCTGAAAGAGCAAGCATCCATCAAAGAGAGCTTCCTGGTGCTCAATCAGGCGTATTTACTGAACAACGTATTGCCCTTCCGCCTGGGGGAGCTGGGGCGGGCGCTGCTGATCAGCAACCGCACCAAGCTCAGTTTCTGGCAAGCCCTCTCCACCGTGGTGGTGGAGCGGGTGTTTGATTTGGGCATGGCTGCGGCAATCTTGCTGTTCACCTTGCCGCTGGTGGTGGGGGCCGAGTGGGCGCGCACCGCCGCCTACGTCTCACTGGGTCTGGTGGTGATTGGCTTCGGTTTGCTGTTCTGGATGGCCAGTAATCCCCAACAGGTGCCAGCGCTGATCGCGCGGCTGTTTGGCCGCTGGCCCGTGCTGCGCGAGTGGCTGGTGGATAAGGCGGGCTCGTTTACCGAAGGGCTCTCGGCGCTCAAAGACGGCAAGCGCTTTTTGCGGGTGCTGTTCTGGATGGTGCTGACCTGGCTGCTTAACGTGGCCTGGTATTTTGTGCTCATGCGTGCTTTCTTTCCGCTGGCGCTGTGGCTGTGGGCCTTCTTCAGCATCGGCGTATCTTCGCTGGGCGTGGCCCTGCCGTCTTCGCCCGGCTACATCGGCGTGTTTGAAGGTGTGCTTGTGGGCGCGCTGAGCTTCTTCAACGCTGACCCCACCATCTCGCTGGCCTATGCCGTGGTAGGGCATCTGACTTATTTTGTCATTACCGGCATCATCGGTATTATTGGTTTCTGGCAGCAGGGTGAATCGCTGGGCGGCATCTACCGCAAATTGCTTAACCGACAGGCCTGATACGCATGGCAAAGACAAAAACCTATTTGCTCACGGGCGGCGCCGGATTCATTGGCTGCAACTATGCCAATGTGCTGCTTGGCCGCGGTGAGCGCGTGGTCATCCTCGATAATCTCTCGCGCAAGGGCGCCGAGCGCAACCTGGCCTGGCTGCGCCAGACCCACGGCGCTGAGTCGTTCGAGCTGGTGGTGGGCGATGTGCGCACCGCTGGCTCCCTGCTCGATCCGGTAGCCGGTGCCGATGTCATCGTGCATTTGGCCGGCCAGGTGGCCGTCACCTCTTCGGTCACCGATCCGCGCACTGATTTTGACATCAACGCTCTGGGCACCTTCAACGTACTGGAAGCGGCGCGCCAGGCAGGCCACAAGCCCTTCATTATTTATTCCTCCACCAACAAGGTCTACGGCGAAATGCTGGAGCACCGTCTGCTCTCGGGCAAGACGCGCTACCGCTATGCCAAGCTGCCGCACGGCCTGCCGGAGACGCAACAGCTGGACTTTCACTCACCCTATGGCTGCTCCAAGGGTGCGGCGGAGCAGTATGTGCGCGATTATGCGCGCATCTACGGCATCCCCTCGGTAGTCTTCCGCCAGAGTTGTATTTACGGCCCGCGCCAGTTTGGCGTGGAGGATCAGGGCTGGCTGGCCTGGTTCGTGATCGCCGCCGTGCTGGGCAAGCCTATCAGCATTTATGGCGATGGCAAGCAGGTGCGTGACATGCTGCACGTGCATGACCTCACCGCCGCCTATGACGCCGCCATTGCCCGCCAGAGCAAGATTGCCGGCGAAGCCTTCAACATCGGCGGCGGGCCCGACTTTACGCTGTCTATCTGGAAGGAATGCGGCCCGCTGCTGGAGAGGCTGCTGGGACGCAAGATCCCGGTTAGCTACGGCCCAACCCGCCCGGGTGACCAAAAGGTCTATATCAGCGATATCCGTAAAGCCAAGAAGGCGCTGGCTTGGAAGCCCACGATTGGCGTGGAGCAGGGCACGGCGGAGTTGGTAGCCTGGGTGCAAGAACACCGCGAGCTGTTTGATTAGTACCAACCACAAAGACACAAAGAGCACAAAGAAAGCCTTTACGAAATTTTGTATCCCAGGTGGTTGGTAATTTGCTTGGGGATTGCTTCGTTGCTCAGCGGCAACGCCGCTTCCCTTCCTCGCAATGACAGGTCCAGTTTGTCTTTGCGAGGGTAGCTGAAAGTCGCATGAAAATGCGACTTTCAGCCCCGAAGCAATCCCCAAGCTGGTTGCAGCCACAACTTCTGCGATAAACTCACCCCGTGCGTATCCTCACGGTTCTGACCTATTACCGCCCGCACACCAGCGGGCTGACCATCTATGCGGAGCGTCTGGCCAAAGCCCTGGTGCAGCGCGGTCACGAAGTAACCGTGCTCACCTCCCAGTTCGAGAAAGACTTACCGCTCGAAGAAGTGCAAGATGGTGTGCGCATCCGCCGTGTGCCGGTGGCGCTGCGCATCAGTAAGGGCGTAATCATGCCCAGCCTGGGCCGCCTGGCCTGGGAGGAAACCCGCAAGCATGATGCGCTGCTGCTGCACCTGCCGCAGTTTGACGCGGCTGGCTTGGCCATCCGCGGCTGGCTGCTCAAAAGGGCGACCGTGATCATTTATCACTCCGACCTGATTCTTTCGTCTGGCCTGTTCAATCGTTTCGTGAACTTTGTTGTTAACTTGATGAATGACCTGGCGGCCCGCTTTACCCACCGCATCTCTTCATATACAGAAGACTTTGCCAGCCACTCGCCGTACCTGCGCCGCTTTGCCCACAAAGTGCGCGTGATCTCCCCCGCGGTGGAGCTACCCGCGAGTGAGCCGGAAAACGCCATGGCTTTTTCCGCTCGTCACAATCCTGAGAAGCGCGGCCCGGTGATTGCCATGGCCACGCGCTTCGCCGCTGAAAAAGGCGTTGAAGTCTTGCTGCAAGCCCTGCCCGCGGTGCTGCAAAAATTCCCCAATGCACTCGTGTGGTTTGCCGGGCAGTATCAGGATGTATTGGGCGAAGAGGCCTATGCCCAGCGCTTGTTCCCGCAAATTGCTGAGTATGAGAAAGCCGGCCAGTGGAAATTTCTCGGCACGCTGCCGATGAAAGACATGCCCTCGTTCTATCAAGGGCTGGATCTGCTGGTGGTACCCAGCACCAACTCCACCGAGACCTTCGGCTTTGTGCAAATTGAGGCCATGATGAACGGCAAGCCGGTGGTGGCTGCCGCGCTGCCTGGAGTGCGCCAACCGGTGCGCATGAGCGGCATGGGGCTGGTTTCGCCCGTGGGCGATGCGCAGGCGCTGGCCGCCAACATGATCGAGGTGCTCTCGCACCCCGAAAAATATCGCGGCGATGCCGATGCGTTGCGCACGGAGTTCAGCCCGCAAACTTGCGCGGCACGCCACGAAGCCCTGTTCGAAGAGATTGCGCGTGAGATTGCCGGGGGTGCGGCATGAGCCTGCCAGCGCAAACTTCGCCCTCGCCGCGTCAGGGCGAAAACAAGCACTGGTGGATCCAGCTGCAGGCCTTGCCATACTTCCGTGCTTTGTTGCGCGCCGTCGAGGCTGATTTTTACAAAGACTTTGAACTGGCCGCGCCGGTCTACGATCTCGGCTGTGGCGATGGGCATTTTGCCAGCCAGGTGTTCAGGCACACGCTGGATGTTGGGTTGGACCCGGCCTTCGTCTCCCTGCAGGAAGCCAAGCGCTGGGGCGCGTATGGCGGCCTGGTGCAAGCCCTCGGCCACCGCGCCCCGCTGGCGGGCGGCCACTTTGCCAGCGCGCTGAGCAACTCGGTGCTCGAGCACATTCCCAATTTGCAAGAGGTGCTCAACGAGACTGGCCGCCTGGTGCGCAAGGGCGGCCTGTTCCTGTTCTGCGTGCCCAACCACCGCTGGCCGCACAATCTCTCGATTGCGAATTGGCTCAGCAAGCTCGGCCTGAAGGGGCTGGCTGCAGCCTATGTGCGCTTGTTCACGCGTATCTCGCGCCATGTCAACATGCTCTCGCCGGAGGAATGGACGGCGCGGCTGGATGAAGCTGGCTTTGATGTAGAAGCGTGGTGGCACTACTTCCCACCCGCCGCGCTGCATGCGTTGGAGTGGGGGCATTATTTCGGCTTGCCCAGCTATGTGGCGCGCAAGCTGTTTGGGCGCTGGGTGCTGTGGCCCAGCCGCGCCAACCTGGGCCTGACGGAACGTGTGTTCGCCGCGCAGGCCAATCACGGTGCAGACCCTGAAGGCACCTATACCTGGTATGTAGCACGGCGGCGCTAGCACGAAGGCGCTAGCGCCGCACTAACCCTGGCGTCATCTGCACACAGGCGCGCTACGGCACCCTACGATAAAATCAGGCTTGGCCTCAGCAGGCCACTCGCCCTATGCCCGAACCCAGTCTCCTCGATTATTTGAAAGCAATCCTCAGCGGCCAGGAGCCGCCTACCATTCCGCCTTTGCCGCGCGGCAAGGGCAGCCGGACGCGTGTGCGCAAAACGGCTGCACCGGCGCGCCGTAAGCGCACCAAGGCTGTCGCGCCGGCCTTCACGCTGGCGCAGGTGCCGTGGCGTAGCCTGGCCGCCGCCGTTTTGTTTTTTGCGGGCCAGGTAGTCTTATCTTCCGGCGCTGGCATGGCAGCCGCTTTGGCGGTGAGCGCCTTCCTGCTGGCCGCTGGCCTGGCCGCCTGGGGCTACATCGAAGGCGAGTGGAGCTTGACGGCGCTGCCCGCTGCGGATGCGGACACGCGGGCACCCGTTTTCCGCCGTGCGCCGCTGCTGGCGGCAGGCGTTTTGTTTGTGCTTACCTTCCTGCTCAGTGGCAGCAATCGCTTCACTATGCTCAATGTGCTGTGCTGGCTGGGTGCGGTGGGCAGCGTGCTGCTGGCGTTTTGGCAGCCCGGCCCGCGCCAAGCCAGCTGGCGCACGCGGCTGGCAGCTTTCGTTGCTCAGCCGGAGCTCAAGCTCAGTGTCTCGCGCTGGGCGGCGGTCGTGGCGCTGGCCTTTGCGCTCATCGCCTTCTTCCGCTTCCATCAGCTGAGTATCACGCCGCCGGAGATGGTCAGCGATCATGCCGAGATGTTGATGGATGTGCTCGATATCCAAAATGGCAAGACGCCCATCTTCTTTGAGCGCAACACCGGCCGCGAGCCGCTGGCGTTTTACCTGGCTTCGTGGGTGGGTGGCGTCTTCGGTACCGGCGTCAGCTTCCTGACCCTCAAGCTGAGCAGCGCGCTGGTGGCCTTTGTTTCGCTGGTCTACATGTACCTGCTGGGCAAGGAAGTGGGTGGGCGTTGGGTCGGCTTGTTCGCTTTGCTGCTGACCGGGCTGGGCTATTGGCCCAACGTGATCTCCCGCCTCGGGCTCAACTTCAGCCTGTACGCCGCCTTGGCTGCACCCACGCTCTACTATTTGTTGCGCGGCCTGCGCCGCGGCACGCTCAACGACTTCTTGCTGGCTGGCCTGTGCATGGGCATTGGCCTCAACGGCTACAGCGCCTTCCGCATCATGCCGCTGGTGGCCGCTGCCGCGGTGGGCATCTTTTTGCTGCATCGCAGCAGCCAGCAAGTACGCAGCCAGGCCATCATCGGCACGGCCTTGCTGGCCGTGGTCGCTATCCTGGCGGTAACGCCCTTGCTGCGCTACACCATCGATAATCCCGCTATCGTCAACCAGCGCGTGCTCACGCGCCTCGGCCAGGCCGAGCGTGAGTATCCCGGCCCCGTGGCGGCTATCCTGGCCAGCAATGTGGTCAAGGGTCTGGGGCTGTTCAATTATTCGGGTGGTACGCTGTGGGTAGCCGGCAATGTACGTACACCCGCCTTTGACCCGCTGAGTGCCGCGTTGCTATTGTTGGGCGTGTGCATCGCCGTGATGCGTTATGCGCGTCACCGTCACTGGCAGGATCTGTTCCTGTTGCTCAGCATTCCCTTGTTGATGCTGCCGTCTACCCTCTCGCTGGCTTTTCCCGAGGAGAACCCAGCCATGAACCGCGCCAGCGGCGCATGGATTCCCACCTTCCTCTTGTGCGCGCTGGCGCTGGATACGATGCTGCACAGCCTGCGCCAGCGCCTGGGGGGAACCTTTGGCGCTCGCGCCGCACAGTTCGTGGGCGCGGCAGCTTTGCTGCTGATAGCGCTGCTCAATTTCAATCTGGTGTTTGGTGAGTACACGCGCAACTACCGCGCCAACTCCTGGAACAGCTCAGAGCTGGGCCAGGTGATTGCGGACTATGCCAACAGTTTCGGTTCGCTGGAGAGCGCCTGGGTGGTGGCCTACCCGCATTGGGTGGATACGCGCCTGGTGGCGATGGAGGCTGGCAACCCCGGCCGTGATTACGCCATTTGGACCGAGCAGCTCAGCCAAACACTGACCGTGCCAGCGCCACGGCTGTATTTGCTCAAGCAAGAGGATACACTCGCTGCCAGCACTTTGCAGCAGTTGTTCCCGCAGGGTGTGCTGACCCGCTTCAGCAGCCAGGAACCCTCGCGAGATTTTCTGATGTTCCTGGTGGCTTCGGACAATTAGCTCATGCCAAAAACCACAACACTGCAATCCAAATGGCTGTACACCCTGGCGCTGGCCTTGATTCTTACGGTGGCGGCTTGGCTGCGCTTCACTGGGCTTGACTGGGCCGAGAGCCAGCAGCTGCACCCAGACGAGCGCTTCCTCATTCAGGTGGTATCCGCCATGCAGCCGGTGAGCAGCATTGCTGAGTATTTTGATACGGCCATGTCGCCGCTTAACCCCAACAATGTAGGCTTCACCTTCTTTGTCTACGGCAACCTGCCGGTCACCATGGTGCGCTATGCCGTGGATTGGCTCGACATGCAATCCAATGTGCGCCTGGTGGGCCAGGCCTTCTCCGGCCTGATGGACCTGGGCGTAATTTTGCTGGTCTACCTCACGGCCACGCGCTTGTTTGACCGCCGCGTGGGTCTGCTGGCGGCGGCCTTCTCCGCCTTCTCGGTTATGCAAGTGCAACAGTCGCACTTCTGGACCGTGGATAACTTCGTCAATTTCTTCACCATCCTCACCGTTTACTTCGCCGTGCGCATCGCCACCGAGCCAGCTGAGAAGCCCTTCAATGTCTTGGACTTTGTGTGGTTTGGCGTGGCGCTGGGCTGCGCCATGGCTTCCAAGGTGAGCGTGGGTTTGGTATGTCTCACGCTGCCGCTGGCCGTGCTGGTGCGCTTGTCTGCGCTGCCCGCCGAGAAGCTTGAAGAGCAGCTGGGCAAGGGTGTGCTCTGGGTGCTTCTGGCTGCTGCCGTTAGCGTAGTGTCCTTCCGCATCTTTCAGCCGTATGCCTTTATTGGTCTGGGTCTTAACCCCTCGTGGGTTGAGACCATGCGCCAGCTCGCGGCGCAGGTCAACGGCGATGCCGATTGGCCGCCTTCCATGCAGTGGGCGCGCCGTCCGCTATGGTTCGGCTTCGAGAATATTGTGCGCTGGGGCCTTGGCTGGCCGCTGGCCATCACCACCTGGGCCGGCTTCCTGTGGGCGGGCTGGCGTGCGCTCAAAGGCGAATGGCTCAAGCCGTTCTTTGTGGTGTGGAGCTGGGGGTTGATCTATTTTGTGTGGCAATCCACCGCCTTCAACCCCACCATGCGTTACTTCCTGCCGCTGTACCCTGTGCTGGCCATTATCGGCGCGTGGGGCGTATTTGAACTATGGCGTGTTGGCAATGTGCCAGCGCGCAGCAAAGCGCTGTGGAAGCGCTGGCTGCGCCCTGCGGCCGTGGCGCTGGGCGTGCTGGGGGTGGTGGGCGGCCTGCTATGGTCGCTAGCCTTCGTGCAAATTTACATTCAGCCCAATTCGCGCGTAGCCGCCTCGCGTTGGATCTATGAGAACGTGCCGGGGCCGATGACCTTGACGCTGCAAGGCGAACAAGGCGCCGTGCGCCAACAACTCTCGCTTCCCTACAATGTGCGCATCCGCCCTGAGGCAAGCTTGCTCACCAGCTTCTCTGTGCGCCAAGACGGCGAGCTGAGCCACATCGACATCAAGACTGTGCAAACGCCCACGGCGCTCACCGTGCGCTCCGGAGCCGATGGCGAGATCCT
Organism: Anaerolineales bacterium; assembly: GCA_035446285.1. Classification (GTDB taxonomy): domain Bacteria; phylum Chloroflexota; class Anaerolineae; order Anaerolineales; family UBA11579; genus JAMCZK01. The sequence continues at coordinate 357,217 of DAOMSJ010000001.1, read as the reverse complement.
TAATGCAGACTATGGCCAGGTGATTGACTTTGCTAATCTGGCTTCAGACGAGGTTACGCCAGTAGCCATGCTGGTCGGCGCCACCACCTTTGCGGACCCGCTGGGCACTTACCGCTTGCACTTGCAACTGCCCGCAGGTGAAGGCCATGTGGTCTTGCAGCGCGTCGTGCTCAGCCATTCGCAGAGCATTGACTTGGGCGAGCAGGATCTGCTGGAGCAGCCGTTGAGCTTGCACATGGGCTCGGCTCTCGATCTGGAGTTTGCGCTGACCCAAGGTAGCTTCCCGGACCAGGTGGTGCTGTACCTGCAGCCACAAGGCGCGGTGCAACTGGCGCCGGTGCCGCTGCGTGTGCAGCTTGGCACCGCCCCTGATTTTGCCGAGACACTATTGGACATGGCCGTGACGGTGCAGCCGGGCAGTGGCGCCGGGTTGGCTGGCACGCTGGAGCTCGTAAATCCGGTGACCTTGGAGCAGGGCCTGATCTACTATCTGCAGGTCAGCGCGTTGTCTGATGGGCAGGCGATCTTGCAGGGCACGGCGATTGCCAACGAGACCAGTTGGGACGATGGTTTGCCGCTGCGCATGGATGGCTACGACGGCTACGGTGGCATTTATCAGGGTGGCCTAAACTTTGAAATTTACTGGGATGAGAACGCTGACAAAGTGCAGCGTTTCCAAGACACGCTCGACCGTGCTGAGTATGTGATGATCAGCTCCAACCGTCAGTGGGGCAGCTTGCCGCGCATTCCGGAGCGCTTCCCGCTGGCCGTCGTGTATTACCGCGCCCTGCTGGGCTGTCCCGCTGAGCAGAGCATTCAAGCGTGCTACACCGAAGCGCAAGTGGGCATGTTTGAAGGCCAACTGGGCTACGAGTTGATCCAGGTGTTTGAGAACGCCCCGCAGCTGGGCGGTATCAAGCTCAATGACCAATGGGCTGAAGAAGCCTTTACGGTATACGACCACCCCAAGGTATTTATTTTCCAGAAGACGGCCGAGTACGACTCGGCGGCAGTGGCTGAGATCCTGGCCAGCGCCGCGGTGGACCAGGCCATTCACATCACGCCCAAGCAAGCCTCAGGCGGTGTGCCGCCTACGCTGATGCTGCCTGCCGATCGCCTGGAGCAGCAGCGCAGCGGCGGCACCTGGGCTGAGTTGTTCAGCCGAGATGCCTGGGTCAATGCTTCGCCGTGGGTCAGCCTGGTGGTCTGGTATGTGGCGCTGGGCGTGCTGGGTGTGCTGGCCTATCCGCTGGTGCGCTGGGCGCTGCCTGGCCTGCGCGATGGCGGCTATCCGTTTGCGCGTCTGGGCGGCTTGCTGCTGCTGGCCTACTTTGGCTGGATGGGTGGCTCGCTGGGCCTGAGCTTTAGCCGCGGCTGGCTGGCCACCTTTGCGCTGCTGATTGCATTGCTGAGTGTATTGGCCAGCCGCCCGCAATGGGAGCAACTCAAATCTGAGTGGAAGAACCAGCGCGCCATGTTCATTCGCACGGAGCTGCTCTTCCTCGGCTTCTTTGTCATTATGTTGTTGATCCGCCTCGGCAACCCTGATCTGTGGCACCCGTCCAAGGGTGGCGAAAAGCCGATGGACTTCGCCTATTTCAATGCTGTGCTTAAGAGCACCAGCTTCCCGGCCTATGACCCGTGGTTTGCGGGTGGCTACATTAACTATTACTACTATGGCTTCGTGCTGGTGGGCTCACTGGTGAAGCTGTTGGGCATCGTACCCTCGGTGGCCTACAACTTCATTTTGCCCAGCTTGTTTGCAATGCTGGCCCTCGGCGCGTACAGCGTGGCCTGGAACATCTGGGTAGCCTGGCAAACGCGCCAACCGCGCCTCAACGCGCCTGGCCCGCACAGTGTCGGATTGGCGGCCGCCATCGCCACCGTGCTGTTGGGCAACCTCGGCAACCTGCACATGATCCTGCAGGGCTATGTGCGCCTCGGCAGCGAGGGTGCCGCCTTGGAGGGCATTAGTGCGCTGACCGAGCTGTGGTGGATGCTGCGCGGCTTTGTATTGTCGGTCTCTGGCACGCCGCTGCCGTATGGCTTGGGGGAGTGGTACTGGAACCCGACGCGCATCTTCCCCGCCCCCGGCGAATCGGCGCCCATTACTGAATTCCCGCTGTTTACTTTTACGTATGCCGATTTGCACGCCCACATGATTGCCCTACCGGTGACCGTGCTGGCCTTAGCCTGGGCGCTCTCCGCCATCCTGAGCTCGGCGTGGAGCACGGCGCGCGCCCAGCGTGGCGCGGGCGGCTGGCTGCAGTTGGCCTGGGCCTTTGTCTTTGGCGGCATCGTCATCGGTAGCTTGCGCCCCATCAACACCTGGGACCTGCCGGTCTACGCGCTGCTGGGCGCTATCGCCGCGGGCTACGCCATTTGGCGCTACGTGCCGCGCGGCAAGGGCGATGCGCTGCCGCGCCCCTTCACGATTCTCTCCGGTCCGTTGGTATTGGCAGTATTGTGCTACGCCGCCTATCTGCCGTTTAGCTGGTGGTATCGCCAGGGCTACAGCTCCATGCGTATCTGGGACGGCATCCACGTGGAGTTTGGGCCGTACTTCACGCACTGGGGTGTGTTCCTGTTCTTTATTGTGGCCTGGCTGGCGTGGGAAACGCGCCAGTGGTTGGCCGAAACGCCGCTGTCATCCGTTCGCAAGCTGCAGCCGTATGTGTGGACGCTACCGTTGGGTGTAGTAGCCCTGCTGCTGGTGCTGTTTGGCCTGCATGTCTTGGGTGTGATGGTCGGCTGGCTGCTGGTGCCACTGCTGTTGTGGATCGGTGCTCTGTTCCTGCGCCCCGGCCAGGACGAGGCCAAGCGCATCGTCTTGTTCCTGACTGGCACGGCGATCTTCCTCACCTTGTTTGTGGAAGTGGTGGTGCTGCAAGGCGATGTATCTCGCATGAACACCGTCTTCAAGTTCTATATGCAGGCGTGGACGCTGCTGGCGTTGTGCGCTGCCGTGGCGGCGGCGTGGTGCTGGCAAGCTATGCAGGCATGGTCGCCCACCTGGCGCGGTGCATGGCAGGGCGCCGGTGTGGCCCTGGTGGCCTGTGGTGCGCTGTTTCTGCTGCTGGGCGTCACCGCCAAGGTGAACGACCGCATGACCGAAGGCTCGCCGCGCAGCTTGGACGGCATGGACTATATGCAATACGCCGTGTACTACGAGCGTGACCGCATGCTTGATCTGCGCGAGGACTACGAAACCATTCGCTGGATGCAAGACCATATCCAAGGCTCGCCAGTCATCATGGAAGGCTACGTCAGCGAATATCGCTGGGGCGGCCGCTATGCCATCAACACCGGCCTGCCGGCGGTGCTGGGTTGGAACCATCACCAGCGCCAGCAGCGCGAGTTTGTGCCCGGCAATGATGTGTGGGGGCGCATGGGCGATGTGAACCTGTTTTACGACACGCTCGATCTGGCTGAGGTTGAGACGCTGCTGGAGACGTATGCGGTCAGCTATATTGTTGTTGGCCAGATGGAGCAGGCCGTCTACACCGCTGAAGGACTGGCCAAGTTTGAGGCGCAGGATGGCGTGTTGTGGCGTGAAGTCTTCCGTGTGGGCGATACCGCCGTCTACGAAGTGATTCGCTGATCATGAATGACGTGCTGACTGCGTTCTCCTGGTACTTGCTGCTGGCTGTGCTGAGCTGGCTGGCGCTGCCGTTGGCCTATCGCCTGCTGCCAGCGCTGCCGGAGCGCGGCTATGCGTTTGTGCGCCCACTGGCCTTGCTGCTGTGGGGCTATGTGTTCTGGCTATTGAGCAGCTTTGGCCTGCTGGCCAATGATGCGAGCGGGTTGCTTACTGCGCTGGCTGTGCTGGCTGGCGCCAGCGTGTGGGCGCTGCGCAGCCTGCCCGCCGGGCAGCTGCGCACCTGGGTCAGCGCGCAGCGCGGCCAGATCCTGGCTACCGAGCTGGTGTTTGTGCTGGCGTTCGTCTTCATGCTGTGGATGCGCGCCAGCAACCCAGACATTGTGAACACCGAAAAACCGATGGAGTTGGCCTTCATCAACGCCATTTTGCGATCGCCCAGCATGCCGCCGCACGATCCGTGGCTCTCGGGCTATGCCATTTCGTACTATTACTTTGGCTATTTGATGATTGCCATGCTAGCGAAGCTGCTGGGCATCAGTGGAGTCGTGGCTTTCAATCTGGGGTTGGCCTCAGTGTTTGCGATGGGCGCCACGGCAGCGTATGGCGTGGTGTTCAACTTGCTGGCCGCCTACCGCCCGGCGCTGATGCGCACGGCGCGCTGGCTGGCCGGGCTGGCCCCGCTGTTGATGCTGGTGATGGGCAACGCCGAAGGCTTGCTGGAGATCCTGCATGCGCGGCATCTGTTTTGGCAGACGGATGCGGCTGGCGAGCGCAGCTCGGCGGTGTGGGCCTGGCTGGATGTCAAAGAACTGGTGAATCCGCCCAGCACTGAGCCTGCCTGGCAGCCGCGCGGCTTTGACAGCTTCTGGTGGTGGTGGCGCGGCTCGCGCGTGATCAATGACCGCACCTTTGAGGGCAATGAGCAAGAGCTGATTGATGAGTTCCCCGCGTTTTCATTTGTGCTGGGTGACCTGCACCCGCACGTCTTCTCGATCCCGTTTGTTTTGCTGGCGGTAGGTGTGGCCCACAATGTGTATTTGGGCGGGGGTGAGCGCAAACGGCCGTGGCGGGGCTTGGCGCTTGAACCGTTAACTCTGGTGTTGGCTTGCCTGGTGATTGGCGCGCTGGCTTTCATCAATATTTGGGATCTGCCCATCTACGCCATTGTGCTGGCGGGCGCGTATGTCGTGCGCCGCGCCGCGGCGGGCTGGCAGCGCGAGCACGCGAGTGAGTTTGCCCGCGTGGTGTTGACCACGGGCATGGGCGGAGTGCTGCTGTTTCTGCCGTTCTTTATTGGCTTCACTTCGCAGGCGGGCGGCTTTTTGCCCAATTTGATCAATCCCACGCGCGGCACGCATTTCTGGATCATGTTTGCCACGCTGCTGGTGCCAGTGTTGTTGTGGGCTTTATGGCAGTGGAAGCAGCGCCAGTTCAACGGCCTGCCCAAGGCGCTGGGCTATGCACTGGGGTTTGTGTTCTTGCTGTGGCTTGGTTCGTTTGCGCTGGCCTGGCTGTATGCGCAGGTCTTGGCGGGCACTCCGCTTGGAGACAGCATCTTAGCCGGGCTGGGTGCGCCCAGCCTCTCCGCCCTGTTTGCCGAATCGCTGCGCCGCCGCTTTACCTCCCCCGGCGGCTGGCTGAGCTTGATCGTGCTGTTGGGCGTCTTTGGCGGCCTGTTGGCCAAGCCCCAGCCTGAGTCAAGGACTAAGCTGCAGACTGCAGCGCAGACCACACCGGCCGCGGTTGGCTTCGTGGTGCTGCTGGCGTTGATCGTTGCGCTGTTGGTGACCGCGCCCGAATTTATCTACTTGCGTGATCAATTTGGCACGCGCATGAACACGGTCTTCAAGTTCTATTACCAGGCCTGGCTGTTGTGGAGCCTGGTGGCCGCCTTTGGCATCAGCGTGCTGATGCTGGAGTTGCGCCGCGGCGCACGTGCCGCCGTGGCCGCGCTGCTCATGCTGGTGCTCGGCACAGGCTTTGTGTATCCGGCCTACGCCTTCGCAGACATTGCCAGCCGCCCGGCGGAGCGCCCGCTCACGCTGGATGGCAGCACCTACCTACCTGCCGATGCGCGCGAAGCGATTGCCTGGCTGCACGGCGCCGAGTCCGGCGTGTTGGTGGAGGCGGTTGGCGGCAGCTACAGCGCCTATGCGCGCTACGCCACCTTTACCGGGCTGCCGGGTGTGATGGGCTGGCCCGGGCATGAGGGCCAGTGGCGCGGCGGCAATGTGGACTATGAGCGCATCGGCGCCATCCAAACCCTGTACGCCACGGGCGACTGGGTTACGGCCGATGAGATCTTGCAGCGCTATGACATTCGCTACATCATTGTGGGTGACTTGGAGCGCGTGAGCTACCCGGTGAACGAAGGCAAGTTCGCGGCGCGTCTGCCCATCGTGTTCCAGAACACTTCGGTCACGATCTACCTCGTTCCCTAAGGGAAACTTTATCTGGCCGGTCAAACGCGCCGACTATAATCACGGAATATGGCGCGCCGCCCTTCGCTCACCTTTGAGATTGCTGCTTACATTGCCATCGCCCTGCTAGGGCTGATCTTGCGTTTTGGCAATCTGGGCTTGCTGCCGCTGAACGCCGGCGAAGCGGCAGCAGCTCTGCCAGCCTTTACGATTTCACAGGGCGGCGATGCGGCCATCGGAGTACAGCCAGCCTATACTCTGCTGACCTCATTCTTGTTTTCCGTTGTGCCCAGCAGCGAATTCCTTGCCCGCGTGTGGCCTGCCCTGGCTGGCTGCTTGCTGGTGCTGCTTCCTTACGCCTGGCGCGATGTGCTTGGCCGCAAGGTAACCGTGGTGCTGGCACTGGGCCTGGCGCTCGATCCCGGGTTGGTGGCGCTTTCGCGCCTGGCCTCGGGCGGTGACTGGTTTGCTGGCTGGGCTGACCGTGTGGCGCCGCGGGCGCAGTGCCCTGGCCGGCGGCTTGTTGGCGCTGGGTGCGCTGGCCGCACCCACTTTCTTCATTGGCCTAATTGCCACGCTGTGCGTGTGGGCTTTCCTCGTGCGCACACCGTTGGTTGGTGCACACGCGCGCCGTGCCGCGCTGGCGGCGGCAGCGGTGCTGGTTCTGGGCAGCACGCTCTTCCTGAAAGTGCCCGCCGGTCTGGGCAGCGTGGCGGCGCCGCTGATTGGCTTTTTACAAGGTTGGGCACAGCCTTCGGGCGAATCGCTGTTCAAGCTCTTGTTTGCCCTGCTGGGCTATGGGCTGCCCATCGTTATTTTTGGTATCTGGGGCGCAGTGCATGCGTGGCTGCACAAGAACACCGCTGGGCAACTGCTGAGTGTATTTGCGTTGATCTCGCTGGCCACGCTGTTGCTGTACCCTGGCCGCCAGGTGGCCGATATGCTGTGGGTTGTGCTGCCGCTGTGGGCGCTCTCGGCGCAGGTAATTGGCCGCCATCTTTCTGTGCCTGAGGAGGAGCCGCGTGCCGCGATGGGTGAGGCGGCCCTGATGCTGGTGCTCTTCGCTTTCCTCACCTTCTCCCTGGCGCGCATCGCCAGCAATGACTTTTTGTTGGAGACGCCCAGTTTCTACTTCTATGTCACCGGCGGCGTGCTGCTGCTGGGGGTGCTGGTGACGGTGCTGATCGGTTTGGGCTGGTCTGGTAAAGCGGCTGTGCACGGCCTGGTGTGGGCGCTCAGTTTGAGCTTTGCGCTGTTCATGCTGTCCGCCGCTACCCGCCCGGCCAACGCCGCGGCGCTGCGTGCGGCCGAACTGTGGGCGCCCGGCCCCGCGGCTGGACAGTTGGATCTGCTGCGTGCTACGCTCAACAATCTCTCCGAGCGTAATGCGGGCGTGCCCGCCGCGCTGTCGGTGGAGACGCGCGTGCAAAGCGCTGAGTTGGCCTGGCTGCTGCGTGAGCTGCCGCCTGTGACGGGCAGCGGCGCGCCACTGATCATCACCGCCGCCGATGAAGCCGAGCCTGCGGAAGCCAGCGCCTATCATGGCCAGAGCTTTGTGTGGACCAGCGGCCCGGCCTGGGAGCATGTGCCACCCAATCCCTTGGGCTGGCTGCTGTACCGCCAGGCGCCGGAGACACGCCAACACATTATTCTTTGGGCAGCCTCACATCTGCTTCCGCAGGATGTGGCTGCAAACTCAAGTGGAGAAAATCGCTAAATGTCTAAAGAACTCACCATCGCTATTGACGGCCCGGTCGCCTCGGGAAAGTCCACGCTTGCCAAAAGCCTGGCCGATTCTCTGGGTTACTTGTATTTCGATACCGGGGCGATGTACCGCGCCGTCACCCTGGCTGCCCTGCAACGCAACATGAACATCGATGACCAGGCAGCCGTGGAAGCGTTGGCCCGCGAGGTGAGCATTGATCTGCGCCCGCCCAGCAAAGACGATGGGCGCTTGTATGACGTGCTGCTGGATGACGTGGATTGCACCTGGGAGCTGCGCACGCCGGATGTGGAAGCGCATGTGTCGCAAGTGTCTGCCTATCCAGGGGTGCGCACCGCGCTCACTGAGCAGCAGCGCCGCATCGGCTTGCGCGGCAGCGTGGTGATGGCCGGGCGCGACATCGGCACGGTGGTGCTGCCCGAAGCTGACCCCAAGATATTCCTCACCGCATCGCAGGAAGAGCGTGCCCAGCGCCGCTTTGAGGAATTGCAGGCGCGCGGCGACAGCACGAGCTACGCGGAAGTGCTAGAGTCTCTCAAGCAGCGCGATGCCTTTGACAGCAGCCGCGAAGTTGCGCCCCTGCGCGCCGCCGAAGATGCCATCACCCTGATCTCGGATGGTATGCAGGCCGCCGAGGTGCTGGAAGAGGCGCTGACGCTCGTGCGTACACGCAAGACCCAACTGGCAGACTGAGGTTGTTGCTTTTGCGTTAGCGCAAGGCTCCGCTGGCAAAACGGGCAGTAGCGCGTGTGCCAGGGCTACTGGCAAACACAACGTGACCTACACTTTTCTGCAATCATTTCCCTTCTTGAACATTCTCGCCCCGGCTGATTGGCTGGGGTGGTTGGTATGGCTGGCGTTGCTGGCCGCCACGCTGGCCCTGGCGTTGCGCCTGGGCGGACACGGCGTGCTGTGGACGCGCAAGCAGCAGCTACGCTGGCTGGCCTTGCTGCTGGTGGTTCCGCTGTCCATCCTGATCTTTACCTTGCGCCTGCCCGCCGATGGCGCGCTGCCCATCCCCGGCCTGGGCATCTCGGCGCGCGGCGCTTTGCTGGCGCCGCTATTGGCTGTGCCATGGATGCTGGCCTTGCTGTGGTTTGGCGCGCCCAGTGCGGCGCTACTGGCGGCAGTGGGCGGCGTGTTGCTGGCTGCGTGGGATACACGCAGCCCCTTCACGCCGCTGGAGCTGGCCCTACTAGCGGTGGCCTTTGCGTTCTTACGCAGCCAGGGCTATAGGACGGCTCTGTTCGCCTGGCTGCGCAAGCCCATAGTGGCCGCGGCGCTGCTCTCGGCCCTCTATCCCCTTCTTTATATTGCTACTGCCTTGTTTTGGGCTTCGTCTAGCTGGCTGGTGAGTTTGGACTTTGCGCTCTCGCGTTTGCCGGGGGCAGCGATGGCCGTCGCCGTTCCTTTGCTGCTGGGCAGCCTGGTGCTGCAGTTGGCTTTGGCGCGCTGGCCGCATGCAGACCGTGCTGGGCAGCCTGCGCAGCCCGCCCCCAGCGAGCGCAGCCTGGAAGCGCGCTTCCTGTTTGCCCTCGCCCCGCTGGCGGTGGTGGCTTTCGTCGCCCTGGGTGCGCTCACCTGGTGGATGGCGGGGCGCAGCTCGCAGCAACTGCTGGCCGACCGCGTGGAGAACAATCTGCACATCGCCGCCGATTCGGTGCCTTTTGTGCTCGAAACGGGCCAGAACCTGATCCTGCAACTGGCCGCTGATACGCGCCTGGCCGATGCCAGCGCGCAACAGGCGGCTGAGACGCTACAGAGCCACTTGGGTGGCGTGCCTTATTTTGAGCAGCTTACGCTGCTGGATACCGGCGGCAACGTGGTCAGCGGCGTGCCCAACGCCAACTACATGAGCCTCTCGCCCAGCCAGACCGAACTCTCGGCCGTATCACTGGCCATTCAGGGCGTCTCGCTGCAGATCCTGAGTGCACCACCGGCCAGCCAAAGTGCCAGCGAGCAAAATGTGGCCCAATTGGTGTTTGTGGCCGCGGTGCGCAACAGCAACAATCAGGTGCGCAATGTATTGGTGGGGCGCACCAGTTTGCACAGCAATCCTTTTGCTCTGCCCGTGGTGCAGAGCTTGCAAAGCATTAATACATTGGGGGCGCAAGCCTTCCTGGTGGATGGCCAGCAGCAAATTGTGATTGCTCCGTTTGCCGCGGCCTTGTTGCAGACCTACGGCGGGCAGAGCGGTACATCAGCTTTGGCGTATGAAGAAGCCGCCCAAGACGGTGCACGTGTGCTGGTGCGCTACCAGCCGGTGTCCGGCAGCAACTGGGCGGTGGTGGCGCGCTGGCCGGCCAGCCTGGCGCAGCAGCGTGCGCTGCAGCTGGCGCTGCCGATCCTTGGCGTGTTGCTGCTGGCTGGTGTAGCGGCATATGCGCTGCTGCGCAGCAGCGTGCGCCGTGTGAGCGCCTCGTTGCACACCCTGGCGGCCGAGACGCAGCGCATCGCCGCGGGCGATCTGCGCGCTCCACTGTCAGTCACTGGCAGCGATGAAGTCGGGCGGCTTGGCTCAGCATTTGAGGTGATGCGCCGTGCCGTGCTGACGCGCAGTGAAGAAACCCAACGTCTCTTGGCGCTCAGTCACGGCCTGTCCTCCAGCCTGGAAGTGCGCAGCCACATTGAGCCGTTGCTAGAAGCGGCCCTGGCCAGCGGCGCCTCGTTGGCGCGACTGGTGTTCCTCAGCGAACATGGCGGCAGCGAACTGAGCTTCGGCAAAGGTGAGGGCCATGAGCGCTACGAAGCCCTGGACGCGCAGATGAGTGCGCTGACCAAAGAACGTGACCAGGTCTTTGTAACCAACCCGGCGCGTGCTCGCCTGAAAGTAGATAAGGGCACACCCTACCCTGGCTCAGTGGCGGCCTTTGCGCTCAAGGACGGCAGCAAGCAACTGGGTACCCTGTGGCTGGCTTACGATGAAGCGCAGCATTTTGAGGTGGGCAGCAACACGGTGCGCTATCTGGAGACGCTTGCCGCGCAAGCCTCCACCGCCGCCACCAACGCGCGCCAATATTTGCTGGCACGCAGCGGCCAGCAACGCCTGGAGGCGGTTTTGGCCGCCGACCCGCTGCCCACCATCCTGCTGGATGCGGAGTTGCATCTTGTGTTCGCCAACCCGGCCGCTGGGCGCGTGCTGCGCCTGCGTGCCGATTTGCCGCCCGCGCCGCCGCTGGACCAGGCGATCCGCGATAACGAGCTGATGAGTTTCTTGCGCAGCGCTGGCCCCAGGCCGCAACGTGCTGAGATCAGCATTCAAGAGGTGGCCTATGAGGCTACGCTGAACCCGCTGTGGGCTGGGCCAGAGCTGCTTGGCTTCATGTGCACGCTGATGGATGTCACCTTGGCCAAGCAGCAAGAGAGTGCACGCATGGAGGTGCTCAGCGCCATCGGGCACGATCTCAAAGACCCGCTGGAAATGGTCAACGGCTATTTGTCCATGCTCAGCTTGCACGGCTCGCTCAATGAGCAGCAAAAAGACTTCATGCAGCACATCTACACCAATATGGAGCGCATCAGCACGCTGGCCAGCAGTTTGCTGGCCGCTGAGCGCAGCCAGGAAGGCGAAGGGCCGCGCCTGGAGCCGCTTGCGCTGGAGGATGTGTTGCAAGCGGTATTGGATGAGGCCAGCCCGCAGGCGCGCCACAAGCAGATTGAGTTGGTGCTGGCGCCCAGCGAGGGTTCGCAGAAGCTGGTGCAGGCAGAACGTGCGCTGTTGCAGCGCGCCGTGTACTACCTGGTGGATAATGCCGTGCGCTACAGCGCCCGCGGCCGCGCCGTGCAGCTGGCGGCAATCTATGGCGCAGACACGGTGGTGCTCTCGGTCAAGGACAACGGCGTGGGTATTGCCCCGGTGGATGTGCCCAGTATCTTTGAGCGCCGTGTGGGGCATGGGGGCGCCAATGGCCTCAACATCGTGCGCTCGATCGTGCAGCGTCATAAGGGCCGCGTATGGGTGGAAAGTGAGCTGGGGGCGGGCAGCACTTTCTATCTTGAGTTGCCCCTCACTTAGGTGTACAATCTATTCCACAGTAGCGGGCTGTTTTCCTTGACTCTGTATCCCCCGTTGGTATAATATTTCACGAAATTCAATCGAATACATTGTGCACAATCAGCAAGCGCTTTGAGAAAGGTCTCTAAGCGCTTGCTTTGGTTTGTCTCTGAAATAGCACAACTGTTCGATTATTCAAACTAAACAGCAGAGCGAGAGTCTGCGTAGCTGGCTGGGTCACAGGTCTGAATCCAGGGTGGAGAGGAAGACGCCAGGTATGCGGAGGCTACGCTTTTCGCCGTAACCGAAAACCGTTTGGAGGCCGCACATATGGAAACAAAGGGATTGCGTGCATTGCGCATCAGCTTGGCCTCGCCCGAGACCATTCGCAGTTGGTCTTATGGCGAAGTGCTCAAGCCGGAGACGATCAACTACCGCCGCTTGCGCCCGGAGAAAGATGGTCTCTTTGATGAAGCCATCTTTGGCCCCACCCGCGATTGGCAGTGCTATTGCGGCAAGTACAAGAACATTCGCTACAAAGGCATTATTTGTGACAAGTGTGGCGTAGAAGTCACCCGTTCCTCTGTGCGCCGTGAGCGCATGGGCCACATCTCGTTGGCCGCTCCTGTGGCTCACGTGTGGTACACGCGCCGCGTACCTTCCTACCTGGGCTTGTTGCTCGATATCTCGCGTCGCAACCTGGACCGCGTGCTGTACTTTGCGCAGTACGTAGTGACCTACGTAGATGAAGATGCTCGCCAGAAGGCTTTGGCCCGCCTGGACGAAGAGATCAGCTCGGCCGAAAAAGAGCACGCCGCGCAGATCAACGCCCAGATCGCGGCAGCCAAGCAGCAGCGTGACGAGAAGCTGGGCAAGCTGGACGAGCGCACCAAGGAGATCGAAGGCCGCTACGATGAAGAGCTGGCTGCCAAGATCGACCCGGTGATCAAAGAAGGCCAGCGCGTCGAATCCAAACTGCAAGACCAGATGGGCGCCGCCTCCAAGGCTGCCATCACCTTCAGCGCCATCAAGGGCAACCTGGTGAAGGCTGGCGAGGTGGTGGAGAACAAGCACATTGCCCGCGTGCAGGAGATCGTCAAAGAGTTCCTGGAAGACAACGAAAAGAAGATCGGCGAGAAGAAGCACGCCGAGCTTGAGCGCATTGCTGTGGAGAAGGCCAGCATCAAGGCCGAATCTGAGCTGGCAATGAACAACCTGCGTGACTCGCTGGACGAGAAGTCCTCCAGCAATGAGCACGAAGACCAGATGCGCACCCGCGAGGAGCTGGAAGACCTGCGCCCGATGACCTTCATGGGCGAGAACCGCTACCGCGAGCTGCGCGCTCGCTTTGGCCAGGTGTTCCGCGCCGATATGGGCGCCGAGGCCTTCTACGACATCCTCGAGCGTCTTGACCTTGACCGCCTGAGCGAAGAGCTGTGGAAGGAACTGCGCACCTCGCGCAGCAAGCAGCGCCGCCGCAAGGCCACCAACCGCCTGCGCGTGGTGGAGGCTTTCCGCCGCTCCAGCAACCGCCCCGAGTGGATGATCCTCACTGTATTGCCGGTCATCCCGCCCGACCTACGCCCGATGGTGCAGTTGGACGGTGGCCGCTTTGCGACCTCTGACCTGAATGACCTGTACCGCCGCGTGATCAATCGTAACAACCGCCTCAAGCGTCTGCTGGAGCTGGGTGCGCCGGATGTGATCGTGCGCAACGAGAAGCGCATGTTGCAGGAAGCGGTGGACTCGCTGATCGATAACTCGCAGCGCGGCAAGGCACTCTCGCGCCGTGGCCGCCGCGAACTGAAATCTCTGAGCGATCTGCTCAAGGGCAAGAAGGGCCGCTTCCGCCGCAACCTGTTGGGTAAGCGTGTGGACTACTCCGGCCGTTCCGTGATTGTGGTGGGCCCGCAGCTCAAGCTGTACCAGTGCGGTCTGCCCAAGAGCATGGCCTTGGAGCTGTACAAGCCCTTCGTCATCTCCCGCCTGGTGAGCGCCAACTACGCCGCCAACGTCAAGGGCGCCAAGCGCATCATTGACCGCAACCGCCCCGAAGTGTACGAAGTGCTCGAGGAGGTCATCAAAGACCGCCCCGTGCTGCTCAACCGTGCGCCAACGCTGCACCGCCTCGGTATCCAGGCTTTCGAGCCGATCCTGATCGAAGGCAGCGCCATCCAGTTGCACCCGCTGGTCACCACCGCGTTCAACGCAGACTTTGACGGTGACCAGATGGCCGTGCACGTACCGCTTTCGCAGAAAGCGGTATGGGAAGCGCGCGAGCTGATGCTTTCCACCAAGAACTTGCTCAAGCCTGCTGACGGCGAGCCGATCATCGGCCCCTCTAAGGATATGGTCTTGGGTGTGTACTACCTGACCATGGAGCCTGTGCCCGTGAAGGGCAAGCAGCCCCGCGTCTTTGGTGACATGGACGAAGTAGTGATGGTCTACCAACTGGGCCAGTTGGACGTGCATTCGCCCATCCGCCTACGCACCGAAACCTGGTACGACGAGCAGGGCACCCGCATGGCCGAGGCTGAGACGCGTTTCATCGACACCACGGTGGGCCGCGTATTGCTCAACCTGGAACTGGAACCTGAGATCATGTTCGTAAACGAAGTGATCGATAAGGGCTCCATCAAGGATCTCATCGCTGAACTGCTTGAAGTGACCGGTGACGAGAAGCGCACCACGGATGTGGCTGACCGCGTCAAAGACATTGGCTTCAAGTTTGCTACCCGCTCTGGCACCACGATCGCCATCTCCGACATCACCATTCCGGAGGAGAAGGAAGGTATCGTGGCCGCTGCGATGGAACGCGAGCAGGCAGTGGAAGAAGACTTCCGCCGTGGCTTGCTGACCGAGCAAGAGCAGAACGAGCGCGTGATCGAGATCTGGCAAGAGACCACCAACACGGTGGCGGTTGCCGTGCGCAAGAACATGGATGAGAAGGGCAACCTGGCCACCATGGCCAACTCCGGCGCCACCAAGGGTGGCTTCAGCTCCATCTCACAGCTGGCCGGTATGCGTGGCATGATGGCGGACCCCTCGGGCCGCATCATTCCGCTGCCCATCCGCTCCAACTTCCGCGAAGGCCTCACCACGCTGGAATACTTCATCTCCACGCACGGTTCGCGCAAGGGTCTGGCCGATACCGCGCTGCGTACTGCAGACGCCGGTTACCTGACCCGCCGCCTGGTGGATGTGGCGCAGGACGTCATCACCACTATTGAAGACTGTGGCACGGATGAAGGCATCTGGATGCGCTCCGCCGACGATGTGGCTGACCAGTCGCTGGGCAGCCGTATCTTTGGCCGCGTAGCCGCCCACAATATCGTTGACCCCAACACGGGCGAAGTGCTGGTGGAGAAGGACCAACTGCTCGACCATGACCAGACCCGCAAGGTGACGGCCGCTAGCGTGCAGGATGTGTATGTGTACTCCCCGATGACCTGCGAAGCTGAGCAGGGCATCTGTGTCAAATGCTACGGCCTGGATATGGGCCGTGGCCGTTCGGTGGCGCTGGGTGCGGCCATCGGCATCGTGGCAGCCCAGTCCATCGGTGAGCCGGGTACGCAGCTGACGCTGCGCACCTTCCACACCGGTGGTGTAGCGGCCGAATCGGACATCACCACGGGTCTGCCGCGTGTGGAAGAGCTCTTTGAAGCCCGCCGCCAGCCCAAGGGTGAAGCCGTTGTGGCTGAGCTGGGTGGCACTGTGGAAGTGGCCCAGTCTGAGCGCTTCAGTGACCTGCGTGTCATTCGCATCCTGCACTCTGAAATGGTGCATGATGAGTACGAGCTGCCCAAGGGCTACCGCATCGCTGTTGAAGACGGCGCCAAGGTAGAACCCGGCGACATCATCGCTACGCTGAAAGAAGCCGAGCTCAAGGTTGAGAACGGCGGCAAGGTGCGCGTTGAGGATCGCAAGATCTATGTCTCGTACGAGCAGAAAGACTCGGTTGAGTACGAAGTACCCAACACCACGCGTATGCTCATCCCCAATGGGGCCAAGGTGGAAGCTGGCCAGGCGCTGACCGAAGGTTCGCTCAATCCGCACTCCATCCTGCGCATCCAGGGCCGTGAAGCCTGCTACATGTACTTGCTCACTGAAGTGCAGCAGGTGTACCGCTCGCAGGGTCAGAACATCCATGACAAGCACTTTGAGGTCATCATCCGCAAGATGATGTCCAAGGTGCAGGTCACCCGCCCGGGTGACACCGGCATGCTGCCCGGTGACCATGTGAGCCGCCTGGAGCTGCGCCACAAGAACGAGGCGCTGATTGCCGAAGGCAAAGAGCCGGCCAAGTTTGCCGATGTGCTGTTGGGCATCACCAAGGCCTCGCTGAGCACGGACTCCTTCTTGTCTGCGGCTTCCTTCCAGCACACCATCAAGGTGCTGGCGGGTGCGGCCATCGGCGGACAGGAAGACCCGCTGACCGGCTTGAAGGAGAACGTCATCCTGGGTAAGCTGATCCCGGCGGGCACCGGCCACGAGGCCAACGCCCACCTGCTGCCGCAACCCGAGCCGCGCAAGGAAGAGATGGCACCCTTAGGCGCCGCGCCGCTGGGTGAGCTGGCCTACGGCGAGATGCCCAGCGCCAGTGCTGAGCTGAACGGTGGTGGCATTGGCCTGGGCGAGAGCTTCGGCCAACTGCCTGAGGCCCCGGCTGAGCCGCTGCCTCCGAGCGACGAGGAGTAAGACTGAACCAAAAAACGGCCTGCACATTGTGCAGGCCGTTTTTTTATAGGAGTGCGGATGTCATTCCTCGCTCACGTTGTTCGCTCGGAATTACGAAATGTGTGTTTGTCATTCCGAACGAGGCCGTAGGCCGAGGAGGAATCCTTTAGGCCATAAACTGCAGCGTTATTCTGTGAAGACTCTTTTATGGGCGGATAGATTGCTCGCTGCGCTGGCAAAAGGCAACAGCTTTGGGAGAGCACGTGGTCTGACCTAAAGGATTCCTCGCTCACGTTGTTCGCTCGGAATGACGAAATGTGTGTTTGTCATTCCGAACGAGGCTGTAGGCCGAGGGGAATCCTTTGGGCCATAAACTGCAGTGCTCTGTGAAGAATCTTTTATGGGCGGATAGATTGCTTCGTATGCTGCTACGCAGCACCTCGCAACGACAATGGGAATTGGCTTGACTTTGTTTGGCCTAAAGGATTCCTCGCTATGCTCGGAAATGACAACCTGCTTTTTATCTGCGCGTATCCGCGTTTATCTGCGGTAAAAAGCAGTTAACCACTAGTCATCAAACACAGCATCCAACGCGGGCAGCTCGCCGCCGCAATTTTGCGAAAACCATGCCGCTTCTGCGGCATAGTTCTCGCGGGCAAACTGCTGGGCGGCATCGCCAGCATCGGCGGCTTGCTGCAGGTTGAGCTCGGCGGCTGAGTCCCAATAGCGCGGCAGGGTCAGCAGCGGGTTACCGATGGCGCGCTCCTGTTCGCCCTGCGGAATCCAGTTGAACATGATCGGCCCGCGTGAGTACACCGTGAAGGCTATTTCGTAGCCCAGCGCATCGGCCATGGCTACACCATCGGCGGTGAAGTTGCCACCCGCCCAGATGTGCGCCACGGGGCGCTGGCCGAAGTGCTGCTCCAGGATGGGAATGTTGTCACCCAATTCGCTGCGCAGGAAGTCTGTGCTCAGTCCGCCCACCACCGGTATATGGTTCAGGCCGTGCGACTGCACATCAAAGACGCCGGTGTCGTTCAGACGCTCGATCCAGGCCCACAAGCTTTCGCCGCTATGCTCCCCGGTGCGCGAGTCGGTGTCACCAATGATCCAGCCCAGCGTTGTGCCCCAGCCATATTGCTCATACAGGGGTATGAAGTATTCCTGGGCGGTGCCGGGGCGGCGGTCATCCAGGATCAAGAGCATGCTGCGCGGCGGGATGGGGGCGTTGTTGTGCAAAAAATCCACCAGTTGTTGGCTGGTGATGGTTTCAAAACCCAGGCGGCGCGCCGTCTCTACGATGGCGTAGAAGGTGACTTCGTTGATGTCTTGCGAGAGGCTGGGCACGGCATTGCCGCGCAAAATGCTGTGATACATCAGCGGCGCCACGACTGTGCCGGGCTGGCTGTTGTCCGGGTTCCAGCGGGCGGCCAGGTAGCTGCACTGGTCTGCGCTGTAGCTGACCGGCAGCACGTCGGTGCGCAGGCTGCCGGCAAAGCTGGCGGGCAGCGGGGCGGGCGTGGGTGTGATCGTCGGCGTGCTGCTGGCTTCAGGCGTGGGGCTGGCGCTGGCGGTATAGGTTGCCGCCAGCGGCGCAAACGGGGTCGGTGTGCTGCCGCTATTGGCAGGCGCCGGGCCGCTGGGCAGCGTGCAGGCGGAGAGGAGGCAGGCGAGGGCCAGGAGCGCAAGGAGAAGTTTACTCACCGGTAAATAGTAATTGGTAAGGCCCGAAGTGAATAGTGACTCGTGAGCAGTGATTAGGAAATCTCTACTCTCTAATACTGACACTGTATCTTGTGCCGAGCAACTGCTCACCAATCACCAGTTACTGCTCACTCTTTTATCTCACCGTGAAGTACGTGTAGTGATAGGCAATCTTGTCATTCTGGATGCCGAGCGAATCTTTGCCGTCCAGCACGCGGCCCTTGCTTGAAGTGGCTGTCCAGGTGAGCACGCGCAGGTTCTTCTGCGTGGTGCTGCCGGTGATCTCGAAGCGTGCACCGGGCAGCGTCTCGCGCAACAGCGAGTTGTACCAGCGCAGGATGCCTTCGCTGCCCTGCACGGTGCGCTGCGCGTTGACATGCACCCCGCTGTTGCCGTACAGCGCGGTCACCTTGACCGGGTCTTGCGAATTGAGCGCATCCAGAAAACGAATACTGATATCCGGTGTAGGCGCTGGGCTGGTGGGCCAGGAGAAGTTCTTGACCGCATCCCAAATGCCGCTGATGCGGCGGGCGTAGTACCACTCCCAGAAGTTGGCGCCGGAGATGTTGTTGTCTTTGCAGGCCTGCATGAAATCGGTGACCTGCGCCGCGGTCGGGTTCCAGTCGCCATCCGGGTAGGCGGCGCCGGTGGGCAGGATGGGGCGCCAGACGCTGAGCGCCTGGTGCTCGCGCACGGAGCGTAGCAATTGTGCCGCCGGGTTGCTGGCTTGGATCCAGTAGACCTGCGGCATGTTGATGTCGCTATATTCGAGGAAGGTTTCGAAAGGCAGCGGGCGATGCAGGGTGGGGTAGCGGTAGCTGCTGAAGCCGATGGGCGTATTGGGCAGGCCGGCGCGCAGTGCCTTCATGTACTGGCGGGCGGGCGTCTCCATGTTCTTTTGCTTGAACTCCACCTCGGCATTGACCACAAAGCCATCCAGGTTGAATTCCTTGGTGCGCTGGATAGCGATCTGGGCCTCGGCGGCCGGGTTGGTGCCATAGATGTACTGCCAACCCCAGGGCTGAATGCCGCGGGCGCGCAGCGCGGAAACCACCCCGGGCACATAGTCATGCCCGGTCTTGTTATCAATGTTGTACTTGTAATTGCGGTCTGCCACCTTGATGAGCACATGGGTGAGCCCGGCTTGTTGGGCCAGCTCGGCGATCTTTTGCGGATCGCCCCCCTCCACACGGCTAATGATCCAAAGGTACATCCCTTTTCCGCTAAGAATGCTCATTTCGTCACCCGCTTCCCGCGTTTGTTCGCAAGGTCGTTTAGGTAGATGGGGTCAGTTGGGTAGCTTAGGTCGATCAGGTCGCTTGTGCGCCTGAATGAGCCGCATGGGCTGTGCCAAGACCAAGAATCCATAGTGTGTAGATCGTTCACCATCTCCCCCTGAGGTTTGCAAGTACTGTGCCAGCTTTGTCCTTTGGCCAGGCTCATGAATACCAACAAAGCCCGCATCTGCGGGCTTTTGGGTACTTGTGTCAAGCGAGTGGATGCTTGCAGCGGGGTCAGCTTTCGCTGCCAGCGGCCTCCGGGTTGCCCACCAGGCCAAGCTCGGCGGCATTGGCCTGCATGGCGGCCAGCACGTTGCCGGCATGCTCCCACAGCTCAATGCCCAGTTCACGCGCACCGTCTTCCATCTCTTCACGGTTGGCCCCGGCGGCAAAGGCGCGGTCCTTCCACTTGTTCTTGATGGATTTGACCTTGACGTCAAGGATCGAGCGTGAGGGGCGCACCAGCGCCACGGCGGTGATCAGGCCGGTAAGCTCATCACAGGCATACAGCGCCTTTTGCATCAGGGTGGTGCGCGGGATGCCGCTGTGGTTGGCGTGGCTGAGCACCGCCTGCACAATCTCGTCTGGCACGCCGCGCTCACGCAGGATCGGCGCACCGGCTTGCGGGTGTTGTTCGAGGGTGGGGTGGATCTCCCAGTCAAAATCGTGTAGCAGCCCGGCCACGCCCCATAGCTCGGCATCTTCGCTGTACATGGCGGCGTAGTGGCGCATGGCGGTTTCCACGCACAGCATGTGGCGTACCAGCCCCTCGTTCTTTACGTGTTCGTGCACAATCGCAAGCGCTTCGTCTCGAGTGGTCATTGCTCTGCCTTTCAATCTACTGGATTCATTCTATTACAATTTAGGCATGGCCTTTCGATTTGGAACTGTAGGGGCGCCGATCTCGGCGCCCAAGAAACCCGGCGGCAGCGTGGGCGCCGTGCAGCACATCCGCACGCTTGGGCTGGGCGCCCTGGAGCTGGGCTGGGTGCAATCGGTGCGCGTCAGCGAAGAGACCTGCGCCGCCATCCGCCAGCAGGCCAAGCAGTCTGACGTGCTGCTCAGCGTGCATGCGCCGTACTACATCAACCTGAACGCCACGTTTGAAGAATGGCCCAACGCGCGCCGCCGCCTGATGGATGCGGCGCACTACGGCAACCTGGCCGGCGCCACCGAGATCATCTTTCACCCGGGCAGCTACAGCGGCAAGCCGTCTGAGGAAGCGATGAAGCTGGCCAAAGCGCGCCTGCAAGATTGCGTGGCTGAGCTGCGCCGCAACCGCAACCCTGTCACCCTGCGCCCGGAGACGATGGGCAAGGGCGGCCAACTGGGTACGCTGGAAGAGAACCTGGAGATGGCCAGGGAGATTCTGGGCGTGTTGCCGTGCATCGACTTTGCCCATCTGCACGCCCGCGCCGGCGACGGCAGCATGAACAGCTACGATGAGTGGATGGTGGCGCTGGGCAAGTACCGCGACGCGCTGGGGGCCGAGGCGCTCAAAAATCTGAGTTGCCACCTCTCTGGCATTGCCTACACCGAGAAGGGTGAGAAGAACCACCTCACCATGGCTGAATCAGATTTCAAACTTGAGGAGCTGTTCCAAGCCCTCAAGGATATGGACTGCGGCGGGCGTATCCTCAGCGAAAGCCCGATCCTGGAAGACGATGCGCTGCTCTACCAGCGCACCTGGCAGGCGCTCGGCGGCGAAGTCATTACTGGCGAGCCAACCGCTTGAAACTGGCCGAACGCCAGGCGCGCTTTGAGCAGTTGCAACGCGCGATGCGTGCCTGCCGCCTGTGTTTGCAGGCGGGCTACTATATCGAGCCCCCCGCGGTAACGCACGGCAGCGTAAAGGCACGCATCATGACGGTGGGCCAAGCGCCTGGTGTGACCGAGGTGGTGGCCAAGCGGCCCTTCAATGCCAGCAGCGGCAAGCGCTTGTTTCAGTGGCTGGGCGACGCTGGCATTGACGAAGCCTGGTTCCGCCGCACGCAGTATATGACCTCGGTGACCAAGTGTTTCCCGGGCAAGAACAAATCTGGGGGCGGTGACCGTGCCCCCTCGCTCACCGAGCAGCAGATGTGCCGCCCGTTCCTTGATGAGGAGCTGGCATTGGTGCGCCCTAAACTCATCATTCCCATCGGCAAGATGGCTATCGAGACCTTTTATGGCCGCGGCATTGTGCTGGAGCAGGTCATCGGTACACAGATGCAGATGGATGGCGTGTGGTACGTGCCGCTGCCGCATCCTTCGGGCGCCAGCCGCTGGCATCAGATTGACGAGAACCGCGAGCGTATTCAACAAGCGATTGGCTTGATTAGTGAGCAGTATCGCAGGTTGTTTCCTTTGAATAAATAATGGCCGCAGATAAAACGCGAATAATGTCATTGCGAGCGCAGCGAAGCAATCCCCAAGCTAAACTGCACTATTGACTTGGGGTTGCTTCGTCGGCGCAGCAAAGCTGCGCACTCCTCGCAAAGACGAAGCACAGTACTCGTATAACGGCTTGGCGAAAGACTGACAGACTAACAGACAATCTTTGATTAGCTAATTAACGATTAGAAGAATTAATGCTCTGAGCGCACTTGCGCCTGCGTCTGGCGGCGGCCGCGCCAGCGCATGGCGGCTATGAGGCGCGGCAGCACCTGCGTGTACAGGCTGTACACTGCGGGCTGCAGCGGCAGGTCCCAGGCGCCAATATGGCGTGCCTCGTAGCCGCCCAGGCTGAGCTTGAAGCGGTACACGCCCCACATCGGGTCGGCTTCGTTGAACTCATCCGGCGCGCCCCACAGGTCATACACCTTGCAGCCGGCCTCGCGGCTGGCGCGGATAGCTTCCCATTGCAACAGATAATTGGGCATGGTTTCGCGGTGCAGAGCCCGCGACATGCCGTAGATGTACCAGGATTGTTCGCCGTAGATAAATAGCATCAGCCCGGCCACCACTTCGCCTTCCACCTCAGCCAGCAGGGGAATCAGCAGTCCGGCGTTGTAGAACTCATCCCACACGGCGCGGTAGTAGGCCTCGCTGCGGATGACGAAGCCATCGCGCACCGAGGTCTCGGCGTACATTTTGTAGAAGGTGGCAAAGTCGGCCGGGGTGCCACGGCGCACGGTGACGCCCTTTTTCTGTGAGAGGCGCAGGTTGTAGCGGCCCTTTTGCTTCATGGCCGCCAGGATGGCTTCTTCGCTCTTGTCGATGTCGATCAACATCGTATTGGGCATCTGCACTTGCTCGTTGGAGTAGCGCCAGCCGTTAGCTTTCAACTCGGCCACAAAATCGGCGGCCGCTGGCACCACGCGCTCATCCTCGGCGCCGGGCAAGCCGTAGCCATAGGCCAAATCGGGGTCAATCTTGATGAAGAAAGCGCCCAGCTCCTTGGCGGTTTCACACAGGCCAGCCAGCACGCGGGCGCGCAGGGCGGCATCGTTCCAATCCGCCAGCAGTGGCCCTTTAGGCACATACAGCATGCACAGCTCTTTGCCAATCAGCGGCAGGCGCACACTGCGCTGCAGGATCTGCGCCGCGGCTACCAACTTGCCATCTTGTTCCCAGGTCTTGTAGTGCGCCGTCCAGCCAAACGGTTCTTTGGCGCGTGCCCACTGGCCGGTCTGCAAGAGATGCGGGCGCGGCAATTGGGAGATAAGAGCGTTCCAGGTAGCGGTATCCATTACGAGAGCGAGGTGAAAGCGGGCGGCGGCGCCTGGCCCACTTCGGAGCCGGGCAGTAGCTCGCCGAGCAGGGTTAGGATACCAGAGCTGTCGTTGGCCTCGGCCATGGCCAGCAGTTGGCTGAGCGCGGCGTGCAGCTGTTCGCGGCTGGGGGCTTGCGGCTCCTGCACGCGGCGGATATCCGGGTGCGTGGTGGCCGAGTACTCGCCGCCGGCTTCCCAGAGTTGCTCGCTGAGTTTCTCGCCCGGGCGCAGGCCGCTGAATTCGATTTGAATGTCCTCGCCCGGCGTCAGGCCGGAGAGGCGAATGAGGTCCTCGGCCAGGTCCACAATGCGCACGGGCTGGCCCATGTCCAGCATGTACAGCTCGCCCTGGCCCTCGAAGGCGGCGGCTTGCAGCACAAGGTGCACCGCCTCTGGAATGGTCATGAAATAGCGCTCCATCTCCGGATGGGTGATGGTGAGTGGGCCGCCTTGGGCGATCTGGTGCTTGAACAGCGGCACCACGCTGCCGCGGCTGCCGAGCACGTTGCCAAAGCGCACCACGGAATAATTGCGTCCCAGCGTGCGCGCCGCATCCAGCACGGCCCACTCGGCCACCCGTTTCGTAGCACCCATCACGCTGCTGGGGCGCACGGCTTTATCGGTGGAGATCATCACCAGGCGCTGCACACCCGCCGCACCGGCAGCCTGCACTACGTTGAGCGTGCCCTGCACGTTGTTCGCCACGGCTTCGGCAATGTTGGCTTCCATCAGCGGCACGTGTTTGTGCGCCGCGGCGTGGAAAACGATGTCTGGCTTGTACGATTTCAGCGCGGCGCTGATGCGCCCGGCGTCACGCACATCCGCAATGACAGGAATAATCTCAAGCTGCGGATACTCGTTGTGCAGCTCCAGCAGGATTTCAAAGATGCTGTTCTCGCCATGGCCCAGCAGCACGAGCATGGCTGGCTCCCAGCGCGCTATCTGGCGGCCGAGCTCGCTGGCGATGGAGCCGCCTGCTCCGGTGATGAGCACGCGCTTGCCGCGCAGGCTGTCGCCGACGCGTGCCCGATCAATCTGGGCGGGCTGGCGGCGCAGTAAATCGGTAATGTCGACTTCACGCAGGCGGCTGACGCTGACCTTGCCGCCAATCAGCTCATACAAGCCCGGCATGGTGCGGTAGGGGATACCCGCTTGGCGGCTGAGGTCAGCGGCCTGGCGCAGCACGCTGCCCGGCGCGCTGGGGATGGCCATGATGACTTCTTCAGCACGCAAGGCGGCGGCTTGCGCCGGCAGGTCTTTGAGAGTTCCCACCACGGGAATACCGTGCAGACGTTGGCCCTGCTTTTCGGGATCGTCGTCAAGGAAGGCCAGCGGGTTGAGGCCGAGCTGTTGATTCTTTTGCAGCTCACGCGCCACCAGCGCGCCAGCATCGCCGGCGCCCAGAATGATGGCACGGCGCAGTTTGACCCCGCTGGCCTGCTCGATCACCTTGCGGTTCTCGGCCAGCAGGCGCAGGCCGAAGCGCAGGCCGCCCACGGCGGCCAATGAGAGCAGCCAGTCAATCACCACCAGTGAACGCGCAAAGTTGCTAAATGCGCCCAGCCAATCCAGCAAGAAAACAATGGGGGCCATGATGAGCGAGGCGATGCTGACGGCGCGCACGATCAGCTTCATCTCTGCGATGGAGGCGTAAGCCCACACACGCTCATACAAACCACCGCGCTTATACATGAATGGCTTGACCAGCAAGGCCACCGCCAACATCCAAAGGAAGGTGGGCAAATAATCGAGGATGAATTGCTCTGGGGTCAGACGCAGCAAAAAAGCGCCCAGCATGCTGGCCGCTACCAGCACCAGATCGGCAAAGAAGAGTCTGTTGGTACGGATCCAGATCCTCATGCGGCCTCCACGATCTGGCGCAGTCCTTCGGCCAGCGGCGTCTCGGCGCGGAAGCCGAGGGCGGCGTGTGCCGCCTGCGGATCGCCCAGTGAACGGTGCACATCGCCCAGGCGTGGGGCGGCGTGGGTGGCCTGCGGCGCGTTGGGGAACAGGGGATACAGCGCCGCCAGCAGGTCAAGCAGGGTGGTCTCCTGGCCTGTGCACACGTTGAACGCGCCGCCACTGTTGGCTTCAGCGGCCAGCAGGTTGGCGCGTACGACATCGCCCACAAAGATGAAATCGCGGCCTTGCGTGCCGTCACCGAAAATCGTTGGCGCCTCACCAGCGGCGAGCGCGGCGATGAACTTGGGCACAGCAGCAGCATAGGCCGAGGTCGGGGATTGGCCGGGGCCGAAGACGTTGAAATAGCGCAAAGCCGTCACCGGCAGGCCGTAAGTCAGCGTGTACAGTTGCGCCAGCGTTTCATTGAAATACTTGGATGCAGCATACGGAGAGAGGCACTTGGCACCCGCGTCCTCAGCCAGCGGCAGCGCCTGGCTGTCGCCATACACAGCGGCGCTGGAGGCCAGCACCACGCCGCGGCAAGCTGCTTTGTGCGCGGCCGCCAGGATGGCGAGGGTGCCATCCACATTGCTGGACCAGCAGGCGGCAGGGTTCTCAATGGATTCGGGAACGGAAATGAAGGCCGCTTGGTGAAAGACAAACTCCACGCCGGCAACGGCTTTGGCCGCCGCGGCGGGGTCTTGTATTTTGCCTTCAATGAGCTCTGCCTCTGCGGGGACGTGGTTGCGGGTGCTGCTGGAAAAATCATCCAACACGCGCACGCTATCGCCGCGTTGCAACAGGGCTTTGACGAGATGCGAGCCGATGAAGCCCGCCCCGCCGGTAACGAGTACCTTGGTCACTTAACGCCCCCGGAAGCCGAAGACGGTGGCCAGGGTACGCAGAATAATGATCAAATCCAGGATGGGGCCGCGGTGCTTGATGTAGTACAGGTCGTACTCCAGCTTGATGCTCATCTCTTCGATGGTGGCGGCATAGCCGTAGTTCACCTGCGCCCAGCCGGTGATGCCGGGGCGCTCCAGCAAACGCGCACGATAGAAGGGGATGCGGCGCTCAAAGTGCTCCATCAGCTCAGGGCGCTCCGGGCGCGGGCCAACCAGGCTCATGTCGCCACGCAGCACGTTGATAAACTGCGGCCATTCGTCGATGCGCGTCTTGCGCAGAATTTTGCCCAGACGCGTGGTGCGCTCGTCATCTTCTTTGGCCAGTTGCGGGTTGCCATCTTTCTCAGCATCCACGCGCATGGTGCGGAACTTGATGATGCGATAAGGCTTGCCACCCTTGCCAGCGCGGGTCTGCGAGAAGATCAGCGGCCAGCCGGTGTCAATGAGGGTCAGAATGGCAACTATGGGAGTGAGCACAAGCAGAATCGCCACGCCCACCAGGCCACCTAAAATGTCAAACAAGCGTTTGCCCAATTGGTAGAAGTGATTGACGCGAGTGTCATCCACAAAGGAGCGCACCATCCAATCAGCTTCCAAATAGTTGATGGGTACGCGGCCCAGCAGCTCTTCGTAGGCGGTGGGCATGCGCATGATCTCGGCGCTGCCTTCTTGCGCATCCAATAGGGCGTGGAAGGTGTTCTCACGCATCTGGCCGGAGATGGCCACCAGGATATCGGTAACAGCTTCTTCTTCAATCAAGCTGGAAAGCCGTTCGCTGCCGCCGATGACTTCATGCCCGCTGATCGTGCTACCGATTTTGTCAGGGTCATCATCCAGCAAGGCTACGATCTGATACGGGGCCGGGCGCATTTCGCCGATGACGCGCAGCAGTGCTTCTCCGGCGCGGCCGGCGCCCACTACTACCGCGCGGCGTGCAAATTGCAGCGAGGTGAAGATGCGAATGTAGAGCAAACGCCACAGGGTGGTGAGCAGCAAGGCCGTGACGGCAAAAACGGCAATGGCACGGCGCGGCAGGGTGCCAGGGTCGGCCGCAAAGTAATAAATGATGTAGAAGCTCATGCCCAGTGCTGCGGCAACCAGCAAACTGTTGCGCGTATGATGCCAACTGGAGGCACGGTGGGGGTCGTAGGTTTCGAAGAGCAGCACCACCCAGATGACGGGCAGGAAGTAGAACCAATCGGGCGGGCGCTCTTGCAGGAATTCAATGACTTGCAGTGTATTGAGCGAGCCAACGGCGATAACCCAGAAATACAGAGCCACGGCCAGCGCCACGGCGGCCACGACCAGATCGCCCAGGGCCAGCAATACACGGCGTTCGCTTAGGCCCAGGCGCAGGCTGGTGGAGTCTTTAGATCGCAGTTGTGCCATTTACGTGTGTGCGTGGAGGATTGACCAACGATGTCAGCAAGCTCCACAGAAAGGCGCTACCCCAGCTCAGGTGCATGGTGATCATCGCCAGGGGCATGCCAACCAGCAGGCTGGGCTGCCGCAGGTGCAGCGCTTTTTGTGCCGCAGCCGCCAGTAAGAGCAGTGCGTATGATACCACCCCGGCCCCCAGGAGCCACACAGCGGGCGTCCAGAACACACTCAGCAGGCTCAGGCCGAGCAGGCCGAGCACAAACAGGGGCGGAATGGCCTGGCGCGGGCGCAGGGTGCTGGGGTAGCGGCGCAGCATGCGCCACTTCCAGTACCCGTAGCGCCAATATTGGCGTGCCAGCGCCGCCAGCGTGGGGCGGGCATAGTAGACCGAGCGAATGGCGGGGTCCAGCCACACCGTGCCGCCCGCCAGGCGAACGCGGGCATTGAACTCATAGTCTTCGTTGGTTTCGAGCGTCTCGTCAAAAGCGCCGATGGTCTTGATCAGCTCGCGGCGGAAGCTGCCGAAAGGCACCGTGTCCACCGCGCCGGCTTGGGTCGTGTAGCGGTAGCGCGCATCGCCCACGCCAAAGGGGTGGCTGGCGGCCTGGGCAATGGCGCGCGCCAGCCAGGTCTCTTTGCCCGGGCGCACTTCCCACACACCGCCCACGTTCCAGCCCTTGCCCTCATCCAGCGTTTGCAGACTGCGCGCCACGTACTCGTGGTGCGGGCTGGAGTGTGCGTCGAGGCGCAGCAGCGTGCTGCCCTGCGCCGCGGCGATGGCTAGGTTGAGCCCGTGCGGAATGCGGCGGGCGTGATTGTCGACCACGTGCACCGCCAGCTGCGGGTGCTGCTGGCTGAAGGCGGCGATACGCTCACGCGTGCGGTCTGTGGACAGTCCATCGGCGATGACCACTTCCATCTGCTCAGCGGGTGTGCTTTGGGCCAGGATGGCTTCAAGAAGGCCACCAATGGTGGCCTCTTCATTGAAGCAGGGAACGATGATGCTGACCACCGGTGTCATATCGGAATAGCCGTGGAGGTGAGGATTTTCCTTTGCACTACTCCCTAATTACTGCTCACCGAAGCAATCGCTTCGATCTCCACCAGGGCGCCACCGGGTAGTGCCGCCACCTGGATGGTGGAGCGGGCGGGCGGCTCGCTGGCGAAGTAGGTTGCGTAGATCTCATTCACGGCAGCAAAGTCGGCAATATCGGTGAGGAACATGGTGGTCTTGAGCACCTTGTCCATCGAGCTGCCACCGGCCTCGACCAGGCCCTTAAGGTTCTCGAGCACCTGGGTGGCCTGGGCAGTAACGCCGCCTTCAACGAACTTGCCGCTTTCAGGGTCAATGCCCACCTGGCCCGAGATGAACAGCAGGTCACCCATGCGGATGGCGGGGGTGTAGGGGCCCATGGGCTTGATGCCTTTGGGGGCGTAGACGGTTTGTTTAGACATAGCACCTCGCTTTTAAGTAGAAGTGCCTTGATTTTACCTAGAGCTGAGGCTGCATAGGAAACTGCAAGATGAGAGTGCTTCCCTGCCCAGGCTCGCTCTTCATTTTTATATGGCCAGACTGCTTTTCAACCAGGGTCTTGGCTATCGCAAGCCCGAGGCCAAAGCCCGTGGCGGCTTCAGACCCCTCGGCGCGGTAGAAACGGCCAAAAATGTGCGGCAACTGATCAGCTGCAATACCCTGCCCGCGGTCCTGAACACGTATCTCAACGGTATCTTGCTTAAGTTCAGCCGCCACGCTGATTTCCCCGTGCGAATGCTTGATGGCGTTCTCCACAGCGATGAGCAAAATCTGCTTGAGGGCATCGCGGTCGCCAAGCATCGTAAGTCTTTCTGGCACTTGCAGACGAATCGAGCGCTCGGGATCGAGCACCTGGGCCTGACGCGTCACATCCTTGAGCAGCTCACCAGCATCCAGCGCATCCCTGGCCAGCTCACGCCCGGCGTCTGCACGGGCCAGGAGGAGTAGATCGTTCACCAGGCGAATGAGGCGGTCATTTTCATCAATGAGATCGTTGAGGATGTCTTCGCGTTCCTCGCTGGGCATAGGCGGGTTACGCCGTAGCAGGCTGAGGTTGCCGCGCAGTGTGGTGAGTGGAGTGCGCAGCTCATGTGAGATATCGGCGACAAACTCGCGTTGCATCTGTAGCGAGTGCTCCACCCGCTGGAAGGCATTCTGCAGACGGGAAAGCATGGAGTTAAACGTGTTAGCCAATAGACCAACTTCATCTTGCGGGCCGACGTAGTTCACGCGGTGGGTGAAATCCTGCTCATCACCAATCGCCTGCGCGGTGAGCGTGATGCGTTGGATGGGGGCCAACATGGCGCCGGAGAACACCCAGCCTACGCCGAAGGCGATGATGACGATGAGCAAGCCTGCGCCCAGCACAGTGGTTGCCAGGGTGCGTAGTGAATGGCTGCGCTCGGCCAGGCTGGTGGCGACTTGAATGATGGACATAAACTCATCATCCACCACGATGGGACGGCTATAGATCAGCATCGGTTCCCCAGCCACATCACTGGTTTCCCACCACTCCTGCCCATCTTGCAAGGCTTGCAATCCTTCAGCGCTTAGTGGCAGTGCATCCCCTTCGCGGCCGAAGGGGCTGGCTACCAAGCGGCCTTGCGCATCCAGCACGCGGGCAATTTCACGCTCGGGGAAACTTTGAAATGCCTGTTCATTGGAGAATTCTCCAAAAGGCAGCGGCGGTGTCTGGATGCCGCCCAGCGGTGGCTGGCTGTGGGGCATTTGGCTGCTGCGTGCCACCGCTTCGCCGAGGCGCATAGCGCTGGAAAGCAAGTCGCTGCGCAGCGAGTCCAACGTGGACTGCGCCTGGATGAAGTACAACACTGCCCCAAAAATGCACAAGGTGAGCGCCAGGATGGCTGTGTAGAGGATGGTGATGCGCAGGCGAATAGACATTATTCCTCGCGCAGTACGTAGCCCACGCCGCGCACAGTTTGGATGAGGCGCGGGCGGCCATCGGCTTCCAACTTTTTGCGCAGGTAGCCGATATAGATCTCAAGCACATTGTCATTGCCGCCAAAATCGTAGCCCCATATTTCACTCAGAATGCGGCTGCGTTCCAGCACCTGGCGCGGGTGGCGCAACAGCAGGTGCAGCAAGTTGAACTCGGTCAGGGTGAGGCTTAGCTCGGTATCGCCGCGTTGGGCCTGGCGCGTCACAGGGTCGAGCGTGATGTCTGCATAGCTGGCTGGCTGGTTTTGAGGTTCGGCTTGCACGCGGCGCAGCAGGGCGTGCACGCGGGCCACCAGCTCAGCGGGGGCAAAGGGCTTAGCCAGATAATCGTCGGCGCCACCCTCGAGGCCCATGACGCGGTCTTCGATGGCATCGCGCGCGGTGAGCATCAGCACCATCGTTTTATTGTCTTCGGCACGCAGGCGCTGCACAAAGGTCACGCCGTTCATCTTGGGCATCATCCAATCAGCAATGATCAGGTTGGGTTTGTGCGTTTGCACCAGTGGCAGCGCCTCTAAGCCGTTGGCCGCCGTGACCACGTTGAGGGTCTCATAGGTCAGCGTGCGCTGCAACATCTTCAGCAGCTTAGGGTCATCATCCACGATCAATACGGTATGCATAGGTCCACTCGTTTATAGATAGTTTGCTTGAAACCCGTCAACCTGTATAGGCGCAAAGTGGGTTTCTCAGCAGATTCACAGAGCCTTCGTTTGTGTGCTCTCACAGCCAATTCACAGCAGGTTTTCAGCCATCTCACAGGGCTGTTTTTTAGACTACGGCCATCAACTTGTTTAGGAAAAAAGTATGGCCAAAAATCTCAGTCACACCATTCGTCGTTTCAACCGTTTTGAGCTCAAGTACTTGGTTAGCTTGCGCCAAGCCGAAGTTTTCAAGGCCGCCTTGCGCAAGTACCTACAAGCGGATGAGCACAGCATGGGTAGCTATGGGCTCTCCAGCCTGTATTACGACTCGCCGGATTTGCGCTGCTATTGGGAAAAGGTGGATGGCATTCGCTTCCGCCGCAAGCTGCGCATCCGCCGTTATGAAGACAACACTGTGCTTACCGCGGCCACCCCTGTTTTCGTAGAGATCAAGCAGCGCCTTGACCGCGTCACGCAGAAGCGGCGCGTACTCATGCCCTATGGCGAAGCACTGGCGTTGTGTAACCGGCGTGAGCTGCCCAGTACCGTGGCCGCCGAAGATGAAGCTGTGGTGTCAGAGGTGTACTCGTATCTGTGGGAGTACAACCTGCACCCCGTGAGCATTGTGCGCTACCAACGCCAGGCCTTTATGGGCGCTGAGTATGACCTGGGGCTGCGCGTCACCTTTGACACACAGCTGGGCTACCAGGTGCACCAGTTGCGCCTGCAGGATGCCGCCACGCTGCCAATGCTCTCGCCCAACCGTGCCGTGATGGAAATCAAAGTGAATGAGCGCCTGCCGTACTGGCTGGCCGACATGATCGCCGCACACAATCTCAAAACTGTGCGTGTAAGCAAGTACTGCCGCAGCATTGATCTGGCCAATGCCAACGTGCCGGCCTTCCCCCAACTTGCGCTCGCTGCGCACTAATCAAACGAAGGAGTAACACACAATGGATATCTTCAATTTTCAAGACCTGACCGGAGAATTCTCCGTGTTGGATGTCACTCTGGTGCTCGTTCTTAGCTTTGTGCTGAGCGCCTTTATCGGTTGGATCTACAAACTTACCCACCGCGGCACCTCGTACACGCAAAGCTTCGTTTTCACACTAGTGCTCAATGGCATGGTGGTGGCGCTGGTGATGATGGTGGTTGGGTCGAACATTGCGCGGGCCTTCTCCCTGGTCGGCGCGCTTTCCATCATCCGCTTCCGCAATGCGGTCAAGGAAACGCGCGATGTTGGCTTCATCTTCTTCACCATGGCCATTGGTATGGCTATCGGTACGCGCTTCTATCTGCTCGCCATTGTGGCTGCTGTAATTATCAGCCTGGTGGTGGTGATGATGATGCGCTTCAACTGGTTTGCGCGTGAAGCCGCCGGGCAGATCCTCCGCATTCAGGTGCCCAGCGGTGCGGCGTTTGACAAGCTGTTTGACGCGTTGTTCTTGAAGTACACCCACAGCGCTGAGCTAATCAGCGTTGACACTGTCAACAACGGCAAACTGACTGAGCTGACCTATAGCGTAGGGTTAAAGAAGTCCAACCGCGTCGAGGAATTTGTGTCTGAGCTGCGTAAGCTCAATGAAGACAACAAGATCTCCTTGATTGCTGGCTACAACACCACTGATCTCTAGACAATGAGCACAGGCAGGGCGGCCAAGGAAAAGTTGCCTTGACCGCCCGCCTGTGAGAAGGAGCACATGATGAGCCTAACCTTGAAACGTAACATACCCTTGTTGGTGCTGATGACGATCTTGGCTGCAGCATTAGTGTTCGTGCTGGGCAGCCAGCGCGTGATTGCCTACACCACATCGGTGTCTACGCGGTTGTCAACTGCCGGAGAGAATGATGTAACTAACACAGTCGCCCTGTTTGATGATGGTGTGGTGCACGAGATCCAGGTGCTGATGTCTGATGCGGACTATGAGAGCATGCTCACCACCTATCAGGAAACTGGGCTGAAGGAGTACTTTGAGGCCGATGTGATCATTGACGGCGTGCGCATCAATGATGTGGGCATTCGCCTGCGCGGCAATGCTTCCCTGCGCACCGCGCTAGGCGGCGGAGGCGGCGAAGGTTTTGGCGCCCTTGCCGATGGGGCGCCAGGGGACATGCAGTTGCCAAGCGGTGAGCTGCCGCCATTCGGCGAAGGCGAAGCACCCGAAGGTATGCGCGGCGGTTTCCAGCCGCCCGCAGGCTTCGAGCCGCCTCAAGACGCTGAGGGGGAAGGCGCCCAGGGTTTTGGAGGCTTCCCGCAGGGCGGGATGCAAGGCAACTTTGAGGGTGGGATGGGGATGGGGCGCGGCCAGATATCAGAAGAGCTGATCAAGATCCCCTTCATGATCAAGTTCGATGAGTATGTGGATGGCCAAACCTATCAAGGCTACAGCGCCATTGCTGTTCGCAATTACGGCACCTCCTACGATGAAGCCATGCTGCAGGAGCCGATCAGCAACTATGCCGCCACCCTGGCTGGCCTGGCGGCCACCGAGACTGTCTTTACGGGCTTTAGCCTCAATGATGAAGCAGAGCGGCTGTATGTTGTCTCTGAGCTGGTGGATGAGAGTTACCTGGCCAAGCGTTTCCCCGGCACCCTGGGTGTGCTGTACAAGGCCGATGTTGGCGCCACCCTGAGCTACTCAGGTGAGGAGCCGAGTAGCTATGCCAACAGCTTTACGCAAGAGACGCGCGTGAATGATGCCGATATGAAACCGTTGATTGATTTTATGCGTTTTCTGGATGAGGCTGATGATGCAACCTTTGAAGCCGAACTGCCAACGTACCTGGATGTGGAGGGTTTTGCCAATTACCTGGCGGTGAATGCCGTGTTGGTTAACACCGACTCCATGTTGGGTATGAACAACAACTACTACCTCTACTATGAGGAGCAGACCGAGCAGATCACAGTGCTGCTGTGGGACACCAATGAAAGCCTGAGCAAGCTAGGCGGTAATGTGAGCTACAGCCTGGATCTAACCAATCAGCAGGGTGGTTTTGGTGGCGGTATGGGACGCGGCGGCGGAATGGGCGGTGGCAGCAACACGCTGCTCACCCGCTTCATTGCCAATGACACCTTCCGCGCCTTGTATGAGGCCAATGTGCAAGCGGTCTACGATGCTGTCTTTGCTAGTGATGCTCTGGTTGAGAAGGTGGATGAATATGCCAGCTTAGTACTTGCTGCTAACGCAGAGCGCAGCCTGGTGGATGAAGAGACCTACGCTGCCGCAGTTGAAAGCGTAAGAACCTTTTTGCAGGAGCGTAAAGAGTACATTGAATCTACTGGGTTGGTGGTGAGCCAGTAAAAAGCAGCCCTACACACTTGGTGGCCTAGACGGCCAGCCGTGCCCGGTACTGTAGCGCCTCAGCCAAATGCTGGGGCGCTACGTTTTGCGCGCCCGCCAGGTCGGCGATGGTGCGCGCCAGCTTGAGCACGCGGTGGTAGGCGCGTGCGGTGAGCTGCATTTGCGCCATGGCGGCGCGTACCAGGGCGCGGCCATCGGCATCCAGCTCGCAGAAGCGGCGCACCTCGGCCACGCCCATATCGGCGTTGGTGTGGGCGGGCAATCCTGCAAAGCGGGTGTGCTGGATGCGACGGGCGGCCTCCACACGCGCCCGCACGGCGGCGGAGGGTTCGCCTAAGCGTTCATCGCTGAGCTTCTCATAGTCCACACGTGGCACTTCAACGTGGATGTCGATACGATCCAGCAGCGGGCCGGAGAGCCGCTTTTGGTAGCGCGTCACCGTGCCCGGTGCGCAGGTGCAGGCGCGCAACGGGTCACCGTAGTAGCCACACGGGCACGGGTTCATGGCGCCGACGAGTTGAAAGTTGGCGGGGAAAGTCAGCGCACCCTGAGCGCGGCTGATGGTGACGATCTTGTCTTCGATGGGCTGGCGCAGCACCTCCAGCACGCGCGGCGCAAATTCCACCAGCTCATCGAGGAAGAGCACGCCGCGGTGCGCCAGCGAGATTTCGCCGGGCTGCGGCCAGGTGCCGCCGCCCACCAGCCCAGCGTGCGAGATG
This sequence comes from Anaerolineales bacterium, assembly GCA_035446285.1. Classification (GTDB taxonomy): domain Bacteria; phylum Chloroflexota; class Anaerolineae; order Anaerolineales; family UBA11579; genus JAMCZK01. Next base: position 322,283 of record DAOMSJ010000001.1, on the reverse strand, counting down.
GTGTGGTGCGGGGCGCGGAACGGGCGCGTGCGGATGAGCGGGCTGCTGTCGTTGAGCTTGTCTGAGACCGAATAGATGCGCGTCACATCCAGCGCCTCGTCTAAATTCAGCTCAGGCAGGATGCCGGGCAGGGCGCGCGCCATGAGCGTCTTGCCCGCGCCCGGTGCGCCGCTCATCAGCAGATTGTGGCCGCCCGCCGCGGCCACCTCGAGGGCGCGCTTGACCTGCTCCTGGCCTTTGACCTCGCGCAGGTCGGTATACGCGGGTGGCGCGTCGCTTTCGGTGCTGTGCGGCTCGGCGGTGAAGGGGTGCAGCGCGTGCTCGCCGCGCAGGTGAGCGGCGAGTTGGCTGAGCGAAGCAACGGGGAAGATCTCCACATCCGGCACCAGGGCTGCCTCGGCCGCATCCACGGCGGGCACGTACAGCGTGCGCATGCCCTGCTGTCGCGCCAGCGCCGCCATGGGCAGCACGCCGCGCACATGGCGCACCGCGCCATCCAGCGAGAGCTCGCCCAGGGTCAGCGAGCCCTGCAGCCCGGCGGCCGGGATCTGGCCGCTGGCGGCAAGGATGCCGAGGGCGATGGGCAGGTCATACACCGGGCCGGCTTTGCGCACGCTGGCTGGAGCCAGGTTGATGGTGATGTGGTTGCGGGGGAATTCGAAGCCGGAATTCTTGATGGCCGAGGCAACACGCTCGCGGCTCTCCTGGATAGCCGCGTCAGGCAAGCCCACCACGACCACTTTGGGGAGCCCAGGATGTGTATCCACCTCTACTTCTACTACTACGCCATCCAAACCCACCACAGCGCAGGAGTAGACCCTGGCTAACATGGCGCTAAGTTTACTATTGGAAAGGGAGAGGAGGATAGAGACTGGGAGATTGGAGATTAATCTCTGGTCTCGAATCTCTGTTATCTGTTTCCTATAGCAACCTGCTTGGCGATAGAATTATTAGATGGCACTTTCGCGCCGAGATTTCCTCAAGCTCAGTGGGCTTTCGCTGGCGGCATTGGCTGCCGGGCGTCTGCCTGCGCCCAGCCAACAGGCGGCAGGGCTGCTCGGCCGCGTCACCTACGACTCGAGCGTCTTCGCCCAACCGCGCATCAACCTGAGCTCGCTGCGCACGCTGTTTCGTGATGAGCTGGTGCACATCGAGCAAGCTCTGCATCCTTTCAGCGGCCCGGCCTATAACCCCACCTGGTTCAAGATCGCCGATGGATATGTGCACAGCAGCTTTGTGCAGATCGTAGAAGAGATCAGCAACACGCCTGTAAATGAAGTGCCCACCGAGGGCATGCTGTGCCGCATCAGTGTGCCCATCAGCCAGCCCTATACCTACTCGCGGCAAGGCGGTTGGCAGGTGCAGAACCAGTTCCTGCTGTACTTTGACAGCATGCACTGGGTCACCGCCAAGGTAGACGGGCCAGATGGCTCACCGTGGTACGAGATCACCGAGTCGTGGACCAATGTGCAGTATTACGCCAAGGCCGAGCACCTGCAGCCCATCCCGGCCGAGGATCTGACTCCCCTCAGCCCGGATGTGCCCGCCGGACAGAAACGCGTCGAGGTCTCGCTGCTGGCGCAGCAGCTCACCGCCTTTGAAAATGGCACTGTGGTGCTGCGCGTGCCCATCTCCTCCGGTGTGCGCAACACCAGCTCCACTGGCCTGCCTACGCAGACGCCCACCGGAAACTTCAATCTGTATGCCAAGATGCCCAGCCAGTACATGGGTGACAACCGCCTGACGGATACTTTGGGTGACCGCTACCTGCCCGGGGTGCCGTGGGCTTGCTTCTTCGCCGAGGGCGGCTATGCCATCCACGGCGCCTATTGGCACAACAATTTCGGCGCGCCAATGAGCAAGGGCTGCATCAATATGCGCCCAGAACACGCCGCCTGGCTGTATCGCTGGGTGACGCCGGCCAGCCAACCCAACCAGCGTCAGGCCACTGGCCGCGGCACCCAGGTTGTGGTCTTTTAGCCTCAAACCCACCACCCAAGCGAAACGAAAGTAAAACACGGGGTTAATTCACTTGTGCTGAAACCTACACCGCTGTCTACCCCTAAAAATGAGTACGCTCAGATCTCGCTGAGCTATTTTTTTATATTTGCGGCCTGGGCCTGCGTTACGCCCTTCTTTGTGCTGTATCTGCAGTCACTCGGCTTTAGCGGTGAACAGATCGGCCTGGTGACTGGCATCAGCCCGCTCATCAGCCTGGCGGCCAAGCCGTTTTGGGCCGGGCTGGCGGATGCCACCAATCGCCACCGCATCATCTTGCTGATGGGCGTGGTGGCGGCGATCGGGCTTAACTTGCTCTTTCCTGTGCTGCGCGCCTTTGCGCCGATCTTTGCGGTGCAGATCTTGATCTCTGTGCTCACTTCGCACACGCTACCGCTGATCGACAGCGCCACCATCCATATGATGGGCAACAACAAAGACCGCTACGGCAGTGTGCGCGTATGGGGCACAGTGTCGTGGGGTATGGTCACTGCCATCGTCGGTTTGGTGCTGGAGAACATCGGCCTTGTGTACATGTTCTGGATCTTCGCCGTGCTGATGAGTGTCAACCTGCTGTTCCTGCGCTCGCTGCGCTTTGAGGAGAACCCCGAGCGCGGCACCTACTTTGCCCAGGTGGGGCGCCTGCTGCGTGAGCCGCAGTGGCTGCTGTTCCTCGGCATTGCGCTGGTGGCCGGCATCGGCTCCACCGCGCACGACTATTTCCCACTGCTGATCCAGGCGCTGCCGGGTACCAGCCAATGGCTGCCGCTCGCCATTTCGGGTGTGGCGCTGGTGGGTCTGGCGGTGACGATCTCTACCGTGTCCGAGCTGCCGGTGATGGCGGCCTCACACTGGTTCTTGCGCAGCCTGGGCAGCCGCGGCGCGCTCTACGTGGCGCTGCTGGCAATGGCGCTGCGCTGTTTCATGTACGCCAACACGCGCACGCCTGACCAGGTGTTGCTGATCCAGCTCTTCCACGGCCTCACTTATCCGCTGCTATGGGTAGCCGGTATCAAGTTCGTAGGCGAGATGGCGCCGCGCGGTCTGAGCTCCACGGCGCAAGGTCTGTTCTCGGCCATGTTCATGGGCATCGGCACCGCGTTGGGCTTCTATGTGTGCGGCCTGCTGATCGATAAAGTGGGCGTGTTCTCCATGTTCAGCATCACTGGCTGGTTTGTGCTGGCTGCATTGCTGGTAGCGATCGTGCTCTCGGCCGTTATTCGCCCCGGCGGAAAAGTGCCCACAGCCAAGTGATGGCTGGCGGCGGACTTTACAAAGCTTAAGGGGACAGGTACAATCGGGTCTGTTGTGAAATCGGTAACAAGCCCGGAGTTGTAAAATGTCTGAAGCAAATATTGAAGGGGCCACTGCTCAAGAGACTGGCCTCAAAAAGAAAGACCCTGTTAAAGGTAAAGTGATTAAGGCCACCTTGGCCGGCGCAGTAGTAGATATTGGCCAAGCCAAGCCGGCTGTGATTCCTATTTCACAACTGCGTAAAGAGCCTGTCCGCAAGGTGGAAGAAGTGCTCAAAGAGGGCGATGAAGTTGAAGCCTGGGTGCGCCGCATCGGTAATGACGGCCACATTGAGCTGACCCTGATCCAGCCTCTGCTGCTGGAATGGCGCGAGATCAAGAAAGACAGCGTGCTCAAAGGCACGGTCACCAAGCTGGAGAAGTTTGGCGCGTTTGTTGAGGTTGGCGCTGAGCGCCCCGGTCTGGTGCACATCAGCGAAATGTCGCATGACTATGTGCGCTCGGCTGATGAGGCTGTGAAGGTTGGCGACGAGATCGAAGTCAAGGTCTTGGATGTTGACCGCCGCAAGAAGCAGATCAAGCTGAGCATCAAAGCCCTGTTGGCCGAACCTGAGCCGGAAGTGGAAGCGGTGGAGGAAGAGGACAACACCCCCATCCCCACCGCCATGGAAATCGCCTGGCGCAAGGCGCAGGAAGTGCAATCGGCCAACCAGTCGAGCAAGGCGCGCAAGGCCAAGGCTGGCTCCAATGAGATGGATGACATCCTGGAGCGCACCCTGGGCAGCCGCGAAAACTCCTAGGCTTAATAGACAAACGAAAAACCCCGCCACTAGGCGGGGTTTTTGTTTTCCAGTTGTTGCAGCGCCGCGAAGATGTCTGCCGCCATGGCGTGTTCGCCGGCGTCTTCGGACAGTTGCAGCGCGCTGGCCAGGTAGCGCAGCCCGCTGGCCACATCGCCGCTGCGCGTGTAGGCGCGGCCGAGCAGGCTCTCCAGGTGACTGCGGCTGCTGGCATCGCTGTGGCTATGGGCCAGCAGGGCTGCGGCGCGTTGCAGCGCGGCGATGGCCGGTTGCAGGCGCACGCGCTGGCCGCGCGTAGTCTTGTGATAGTGAGCCGTGGCGCGCAGCAACTCCACACGTGCCAGTTGGCTGGTGCCGGCTTGGTGGCGTTGCAACAGCAGCGCTGCGGCGTTGTAGTGTTTTAGGGCTGCAGCGGGCAGGTCTTGCGCCAGTGCGTTTAACCCAGCCAGTGTGTGTAGCTGGCCGCGCGCCACGCTGGGCGGCGCGGCATCGATCGCCGCGGCGAAGTGCAGCGCGGCGGCGTGATGCTGGCGTGCAAAGTAGGCCACGTAGCCCAGCGCTGCATGCGCGTGTGCCTGCAAAACAGGCGGGATGCTGGGCAAAAGTTGGCTGAGCTGATTGGCGGCTTTGTTAGCGCGCACAGGGTCTTGCGAGTGCACCAGGCACAGGCCTATCAGGTTGCGTGCTTGCAAAGCAGGGTGGCCATACTGGCGCGCCATGCGCAGCGCGCGCTGAAAGGCGCTAGCCGCCTGCGGGCGGTTGCCGGCTACCCAAAGCAGCGCGGCGTGCTGATAGTGCAGCTCAGCACGCAGGCGGCTGGGCAGTTGCGTGTTACGCATGGCTAGCGCATACAGCGGCAGCCAGTGGGCTGGCTGTGCCTGCGCCAAGCTAAAGCTGCTGCCGAGTAGACGTGCAGCGCTGGTGCGTGTGCTGCTGAGCCTCAAGCCATGCTGGATGGCCAGATGCACATTGTTGGCGTCATTGCGTTGGGTAGAGATAGGCTGCACTGCCCAGAAAGCTACATTGTTGCGGATGGCTTCCCTATGAGCATGGCGCGCCCAGCGGCGGTTACTCTTCATCAAGAATGTGGTGGCGTACGCAAAATATGTTGGCGCACGAAGCTGCGCGTCAGGTGGTGAATGCTGTAGCGCTTGTCCCCAGCCTCGCCACTGGCATCCAGCAGGCTGCGGGTGTGCAGCTCACGAATGGCGTTGCGCAGCGCGGCGGCCCCCAGCCCGCTGATGGCGCGCAGCTGCGCCAGGCTGGCGCCCTCGGCGGCCACCAGCGGCATGGCCAGCAGCAAGCGCTGGCCATCTTCACTCAGCGCCTGCCAACTGGCCTGATAGATGGCGGTATACAGTGCAGCGATGTCTGGCTGGCTGCGTTCTTCGAGCGCTTCCAGGATCGCGGTGATGGGCCAGCTGTGTAGCAGGCCTACGGCCAGCTTGAGCGCCAGCGGGTTGCCGCCCGTGCGCGCATACAGCGCCGCGGCGTGCTTGCGCAGCACGGGTACGCTCTCCTCCAGCCCCACTTCACGCGCCTGGTAACTCATTAGCGCCAGCGCAGCCTTGGCGTTCATCTCGCCCATGGGCAACAGGTAGGCGCGCGCCAGCGTGGCGGGCAGTTGGCGGCTGCACAGCACAAAGCGGCTGGGGTTGGCGAAACTGTGCAGCCAATCCACCCAGGCTGGGTCATCCAGCTCAGTGCTGACATCGTCCAGCACGATGAGGTGGGCGTGCTGCTTGAGGCGTGTCTGCAGCGCGGCCAACCGTTCGCTGGCGGGCAGGGTGGGGGGCAACAGACGCCGGCTCAGTTCAGCCAGCATGGTGCGCTGGGTCAAGGGCTGATCGTGTGGCACAGTGAGCCACACGATGCCGCGGTAGGGCGATGGGTCCAACACGTTGCGCAGTGCTTGATTAACGAGTGATGTCTTGCCGATGCCACCGATGCCGCTGAGACACAGCACCCACGGCAGCTCAGGGCGGCGCAACAGGCCGGTGAGCTTTTTCTGCAGCGCATCCACGCCCACCAGCGCACCAAAGCTGGCCGGTGGCAGGCTGGCCAACAGAGCGGCGCGGCGCTGTTGCTGCGCGGCCTGCTCCTGCTCCAGCAGCCAGCCAGCAAACAGGCGGATGGCGCGCTGCTGGTTGCGGTTCACCGTCTCCTGGCTGATCGATTGGCTGTGGGCAATTTCCTTGGCGGTCTCTTGCTCCTGGAAGCGGCGCGTGAGCAGTTTGGCGTGCTCGGCATGCTCAGTGCGGAACTCGCGCAGGGCGCGGCGCAGGAACAGCTCTACGGAGGGCGGAGTGGCGCGGCCGTTGCGCGCCGGCTGGGCGCACAGGCGCTCATAAAACAGCAGCCGCTCGATGTGCGGATTGCGCACGACTCGTTTGCCTAGAGTTTGCAGCGCGTGGTGAACGTGTGTGGAGAATTCTGGTGTGGACACAGCCTGGCCCCGTAGCCGAGCATTCTAATCTCAAAAATCGCAGTGGGCAGGTGTGCTTTGGTAGAATCGCCGCACTGAAAGCATTGTTTTCAGGCAGGAGGTAGTTATGTTCAGTGGTTGGGAATGGATTGTCATCCTCATTATTGTGGTGCTGATCTTTGGTGTGGGTCGTCTGGGGAAACTGGGCGAGGATCTGGGCTCGGGTATTCGCGCCTTCCGTAAAGGGGTGGCTGGCGAAGACGAGAAGAAGGACGAAGAGAAAAAGGCCTGATCGCGCGTGCGTTATTGCATGCGAACCTGATTCAGAGTACATTTATGTGTAACCCGTTTGAATCGTTCCTAAGGAGGAACAAGATGCAGAAAGTTCGCTTTACCCTTTTTGTTCTCATTGTGGGCGCTTTGGTACTCACTGCCTGTGGCGCTGGTGGTGACCCCACAGTGCGAGGCGGCGAGTGTCTCGGCACCGCGGCTGACGCCATTGTGGATATGGATTGCCGTGAGGTGACCATCGCCATCGAGAACGCTTACCTACCCTTCAACTATGTGGACGCCGAGACCGGCATCCCCGGCGGTTGGGACTACGATGCGTGGGACGAAATCTGCACCCGCCTGCACTGCACCCCGGTGTACACCGAGGCTGCGTGGGACGGCATGATCCAGGCTGTGGCGGATGGCCAGTTTGACGCCGCCGCTGACGGTATCACCATCACCGAGGACCGCGCCCAGATTGTGGATTTCTCCATTGGCTACGTCAACATTGACGTTCGTTTGCTGGTGCGCCAGGACGAGACCCGCATCAACAGCATCGAGGACATCGTTGCGGATGACGGCCTGAAGCTGGGTACTCAGACTGGCACCACCAACTATGAAATCGCCGCCACCTACCTGCCGGAAGAGCGCATCCAGGCCTTCGAGCAGTTCCCCTTCGCTGTGCAGGCTTTGGTCGCCGGTGACATTGACGCCGTGATCATCGACGAGACCGCTGGCCAGGGGTACCTGGGTGAGAACGCCGATGTGCTCAAGCTCATCGGCCCCTCCATGTCCAGCGATCAGCTTGGCTTCATCTTCCCCATGGGCAGCGATCTGGTTGACCCCGTCAACCAGGCTATCCAGGCGATGATGGCTGACGGTACGCTGGCCGCCCTCAACACCCAGTACTTCGGCGCTGACTTCAATGTCACCTATGACGACATTGGCCCGGGTGCTTACGGCGAAGACGGCGAGTAATTCGTTTAGCCTTGGTTTCTAGGTTATAAATAACCGGTGTGCAGTTGACTGCACACCGGTTTTTTCTTCCACGGAGGCTCATGACCCATTCCACGGACATAGACCCAAGCAAAGTTTCCGCGTCTACTGCAGTTCAGGGCCGCAAAAAGACTTTGCAAGAGCGTATTGATGAATTCCCCTGGTGGGTTGGGGGAATTTTCGTCATAGCGATTGGCGCCTTTTACCTGGTCACCACGCAATCAAGCTTTGGTGAAGCGCTGGCCTTTATCCGCATTGGTATTGGCATCACCATCACCACCACGTTGTATGCCTACGGCATTGCCCTGGTGCTCGGTTTGGTGGCTGGCTTGGGACGCATCTCCCGCAATGTGGTCATTCGCAATGTGGCCACGCTGTACGTAGAGTTGGTGCGCGGCATCCCCATTCTGGTGCTGATCTTCTATATTGCCCTGGTGGCGGTGCCAGATTCATTGGGCCTGTTCAAGGCGGTGGGCGACTGGCTTACCTCGGTGGGGCTGGGCTTTATTGGCGGCCCGCTGGCTGGCATCAACAATGACAGCATTTCATTGAACGTGCGTGCCATCATTGCCCTCTCGGTCACCTATGGCGCCTTCCTGGCCGAGATCTTCCGCGCCGGCATTGAGTCGATCGGTAAGGGGCAGATGGAAGCGGCACGTTCGCTGGGCATGAGCTATGCCCAGGCCATGCGTTACGTCGTCCTGCCGCAGGCCATCCGCAACGTGCTGCCCGCCCTGGGCAATGATTTTGTGGCCATGGTTAAAGACTCCTCGCTGGTGTCTATGCTGGCAGTGCGTGACATTACCCAGGTGGCCCGCTTGTATGCTGGGCGCACCTTCCGTTTCCGTGAAGCCTATACCATTCTGGCTATCCTGTATCTGGGCATGACCCTGGTTCTGTCGGTCCTGGTGCGTATTTTGGAGAAACGTTTACATGGCAACAGCCGAAAATAAGCCCATTATTGAGATCCGCAATCTGCACAAGTACTTTGGCGATGTGCAGGCATTGCGCGGTGTTGATCTCTCTGTAGAGCGCGGCAAAGTGGTCGTCATTGTGGGGCCAAGCGGCTCTGGCAAGAGCACCCTGCTGCGCTGCATCAATCACCTGGAGGTGGAAACCGAGGGTGAGGTGTGGGTGGACGGCAAGCGCCTCAATGAGAAGAACAAAGACATCAACAGCATCCGTGCCGAGATCGGCATGGTCTTCCAACTGTTCAACTTATTCCCGCATCTGACCGTGCTGGACAATATTGTCCTGGCGCAGCGCGTGGTGCGCGGCCGCAGCAAGCAGGAGGCCATCCAGACTGCTCATGAGCAGCTTAAACGTGTGGGTATTGCTGAAAAGGCGGATAGCTTCCCGGCCCAGCTATCTGGCGGGCAGCAGCAGCGTGTGGCGATTGCGCGTGCGCTGGCGATGAACCCCAAGATCATGCTGTTTGATGAACCCACCAGCGCGCTGGACCCGGAGATGATCAAAGAAGTGCTGGATGTGATGCTGGCTCTGGCTAAAGAAGGCATGACCATGGTCTGCGTAACCCATGAAATGGGTTTTGCGCGCGCCGCTGCCGATGAAGTGATTTTTATGGATCACGGCCTGATTGTTGAAAAGGGCACTCCGCAGACTCTGTTCAACAACCCCCAGGAAGAGCGCACCAAGCTGTTCCTCTCACAGATTTTGCACCACTAGGATTAAGTCGTTGACCCGGCTTCTCAAGAAGTACTATAATCAGCTACCCAGTTTTACAAGGGTAGCAAAGGAGGTGAGGCTGAGTTCAGTAAGTTTCACCGGTTTTACCAATGGCAGTTTGGACGGAGAAGTTCTTAAGGAGAAATGAATATGAAGAAAATGAGCACGCTGTTTGCTCTGCTCGTGGCTTTGAGCCTCGTGCTTGTCGCCTGTGGCGGCGGCACTGCCGCCCCCGTGGTGGAAGACGAGTTTACGGCCCTGGCAGCATTTGAAGGCCTGAAGCTGGATGCCGGTAGCTGTGACTACGGCGGTAAGGTGCTTACCATCGAAGCGGTGGATGAGCTCACTGTGGTCTTCACGCTGTGCAAGCCGGACCCGGCGTTTGAGGCCAAGATTGCCTTCACCCCCTTCGGCATTCAGCCGCAGGAGCACCTCGCCCGCACGGGCGGCTCTGGTGAGCTGCTCGAGAACCCCATTGGTACCGGCCCCTACCAGGTGGCTGAGTGGGACCGCGGCAACCAGCTGGTCTACACTCGCTTTGACGGCTACTGGGGTGAGGCTGGTAGTGCCAGCACTGTAACGCTGCGCTGGCTGACTGAAGGCGCCGCCCGTCTGCAGGAACTGCAGGCCGGCACCGCTGACTTCATCAGCAACGTCAGCCCGTCTGACTATGCCACCATTCAGGGTGACACCAACCTGCAGCTGATCAACCAGGACAACCCGAACGTCTTCTACATTGGTTTCACCAACACGGCTGAGCCGTACGACAATGTAGACGTACGCCGCGCCATTGCCATGGGCATTGACTACCAGCGCATTGTGGACAACTTCTACCCTGCTGGTTCCGAAGTGGCTTCCCACTTCACCCCTTGCGGTATCCCCAATGGTTGTGAAGGCGACGCCTGGTACACCTTCGATGCTGAAGCTGGCCGCGCGCTGCTGGCCGAAGCCGGTTACCCGGATGGCTTCACCACCAAGCTGTACTATCGTGACGTGTTCCGCGTGTACCTGCCCGAGCCGGCTCGTGTAGCCACTGAAATCCAGGCTCAGCTGCAGGAGAACCTGGGTATCACCGTTGAAGTGGTTCCCATGGAATCTGGTGAGTTCATCGATGCTTCCACCTCCGGCAATCTGACCGATGGTATGCATCTGCTGGGTTGGGGCGCTGACTACCCGCACGTGACCAACTTCATGGACTTCCACTTTGCGGAGAACAACCCGCAGTTTGGTACTGCCCATGAGGAGATCTACGGTCCTCTGCAGGAAGCCTCCTCGATCGCTGACCTGGCCACGGCTGCCCCGCTGTATGCCGAAGCCAACAACGCCGTCAAGGACCTCGTGCCCCTGATCCCCGTGGCGCACGGTGCCGCGGCCCACGCCGCCCTGTCTTCCCTGCAGGGTGCGTACTACCCGCCGTTTGGCGCTCCGCAGTTCAACTATCTGGACAATGGCACGGACAGCATTGTGTTCGTTCAGAACGCTGAACCCATCAGCCTTGACTGTGCTGACGAGACCGACGGTGAATCCCTGACCGCCTGCCAGCAGGTTGTTGAAACCCTGTTGGAGTACGGCAAGGACTCCGGCGCCACCTATCCCGAGTTGGCCACCTCTTGCGAGGCCAATGCTGACTCGACTGTGTGGACCTGCAACCTGCGTGAAGGTGTGAAGTTCCACGATGGTTCTGACTTCGATGCTGACGACGTAGTGGCCTCCTGGGCCCGCGGCCTGGACGCCTCGAACCCGTACCACGTGGGTAACACTGGTAGCTTTGATTACTATGGCTACCTGTGGGACAGCTTCATCAACGCTCCGTAAAGCTCACGTTAGCTGCTAGAACCTGAGTTATCCGCGCGGGATGGGTAAGGCAAGCAATTGCCGAGCCCATCCCGCGTTACTCACTACCTTATGTCAAAGTACATACTGCGCCGTATTCTGCTAACCATCCCGGTGGTCTTGGGCATCCTTGTGGTGACATTCGTCATTGCGCGTTCAATTCCCGGTGACCCCTGCCGTTCGGCGCTGGGGGAACGTGCCACGGATGCGGTCTGCGATGCGTTCAATGAACGCATGGGGCTGGACAAGCCCATGATTGTGCAGCTGGGCATTTACATGCGTGAGATCCTGTTGCGCGGCAACTTCGGCGATTCGATCCGCTACAGCCGCCCGGTCTCGCAAATGATCATCGAACGCCTGCCCGTCACGCTGGAGCTGGGGTTCTCGGCCTTGTTTATCTCTATTCTGGTGGGTGTGCCCATGGGCGTGATCTCGGCTGTGCGGCGCAACTCCGCAGTGGACGTCAGCACCATGATCGGCGCCAACATCGGCGTTTCCATGCCGGTGTACTGGCTGGGACTGATGTTGGCGTATGTGTTCGCCATTTTGCTGAAGGATACGCCCTTCTGGCTGGCCCCCACCGGGCGCCTGACGGCGGGCGTGATCCCCGATCCCTTTTATCAGGTGTGGGGATTGGGGTTGACGCGTGGCACCGGCATTTACATGCTGGCTGACTTTGCGTCTAATTTTGTTTTCTTCAATGCACTTATCACGGGCCAATGGAACGTGTTGGTGGATGCTTTCCGCCACATGATCCTGCCCGCCATCGCCCTGAGCACGATTCCGTTGGCGATCATTGCCCGCATCACGCGCTCCAGTATGCTGGATGTGCTCGGCCGCGAGTATGTGCGCGCCGCCCGCGCCAAAGGCGTAGCCGAGAACCTGGTGATCCTCAAGCATGCGCTGCGCAATGCACTGCTGCCGGTGATCACCGTGATTGGTATCCAGGTGGGTACGCTGTTCGCCGGTGCGGTGCTCACGGAGACCACGTTTGGCCTGTCTGGGGTGGGGCGTGCGTTGTTTGACGCCATCACCGGGCGTGATTACCCCATCATTCAGGGCTTCACAGTGGTGGTTGCACTGGGCTATGTGGTTGTGAACATGCTGGTGGATATTTCCTATGCATACATTGATCCTCGCATTCGGCTGAAATAACTATGACGACCAATATAGAGATCGTTACGGCCCCTACTGATGGCTTGCGCTCGCGCAGCCTGGCGGCGCTCACCTGGCGGCGGCTGTTCAAGCAGCGCAATGCCATGGTGGGCCTCGCCATTCTGGTTTTTTTGACCCTGGTGGCTATTTTTGCGCCTGCGATTGCGCCCTATGACCCTGTGCAATCCCTGTTGGGCGTCGAGACGCTCAAAGAGCGCGAGGCGCCATGTATCCATTTGCTGGGCTGCCCGGCAGATAAGCCAGAGCATCTGATGGGCATCGACGCCAACTATCGTGATGTCTACAGCCGCATTATTTACGGCACGCGTGTATCGCTGTTCATTGGCTTCTCCACGATTGGCATGGCCGTTGTGGTGGGGGCCGTAATCGGCGCGGTGTCTGGCTACGTGGGCGGCTGGGTGGACAATGTCATCATGCGCTTTATGGATGTGGTGCTGGCCTTCCCCAGCTTTCTGCTGGCAATTGCCATCATTACTGTGATCGGGCGCGGCTTGCAGAATGCGTTGTATGCCATTGCCATCGTCAATATTCCGGTGTTCGCGCGCTTGGTGCGCGCCTCGGTGCTTTCCATCAAAGAGCAAGAATTCGTTTCGGCCTCCCGCGCCCTCGGCGCCAACTCGCTGCGCCTGCTGTTCGTGCGCATCTTCCCCAATGCGTTGCCCACGCTGGTGGTGCAGGCCACGCTGAGCATTGCCGCCGCCATTTTGGAAGCGGCGGCACTCTCCTTCCTGGGCTTGGGCGCGCAACCGCCTACGCCAGAGTGGGGCACCATGCTGGGCAGCGAGCGCAATCAAGTCTTCACCGCGCCGCACCTCGTGTTCTTCCCCGGCCTGGCGATCATGCTGACCGTGCTGGCCTTCAACCTGCTGGGTGACGGCGTGCGTGATGCGATGGACCCGCGCTTGGCGCAGGTGGCAAAGAAGTAGGCAATCATGGCCCGCGAGACAAAAACCACAACCACGCAGCCCTTGCTGCAGGTCAATCACCTCAAGACGTACTTCTTTACGGATGACGGTGTGCTGACCGCGGTCGATGATGTAAGTTTTGACGTTGCCCCCGGTGAGATCTTTGGCCTGGTGGGCGAATCGGGCTGTGGCAAAAGCGTGACTTCGCTCTCTGTATTGCGCTTGGTGGACGCCCCCGGCAAGGTGGTGGGCGGCGAGATCTTGCTGGACGGCGCAGACCTGCTGCTCAAGAGCAGCAAAGAGATGAACCGCATCCGCGGCCAGCAAGTCTCGATGATCTTCCAGCAGCCCAAAAGCAGCTTGAACCCCGTGTTCACCATCGGGGCACAGATCGTGGAAGTGTTTGACATTCACGAGAAGCTGGATAAGGACGAAGCCTGGGCGCGGGCGGTGGAATTGCTGCGCCAGGTGGGTATCCCTGACCCGGAGCGCCGAGCCAAGGCCTACCCGCACCAGCTCTCCGGCGGCCAGGCGCAACGCGTCATGATCGCGATGGCGCTGGCGCTGAAACCCAAGCTGTTGATCGCCGATGAGCCCACGACGGCGCTGGACGTCACCATCCAGGCGCAGATCCTGGACCTGCTGCGCGAGCTGAGCGCCGAGACGGGCACCTCCGTTATTCTCATCACGCATGATCTCGGCGTGGTGGCGGAGATGGCCGACCGCGTGGCAGTGATGTACGCCGGCCAAATCGTTGAGCAGACCGATACGCGCACTTTGTTCCGTAAACCGCTGCATCCGTACACGGTGGGCTTGCAAGCCTCCATCCCCGTATTGGGTGAGGTCAAAGACCGTTTGGAAACCATCCCCGGCTCAGTGCCCAACCTAATCGGCCTGAAGCCAAGCTGCCGCTTTGCGCCGCGTTGCAAAGCGCGTGAAGAATACAAGCTGGAGATCTGCAACCACGCTGAACCCAGCTTGCTGGACGTGGCGCCGGGACACAAAGTGCGCTGCTGGTTATATGAGAGTGCCGAGGGCCATAAGGCTCCGATTGCGGTGGCAGGGCTATGAGTGCTAACAAGACGGGCAGCGAACTGGTTCGCGTAGAGAATCTACGCAAGTACTACTCCGTAAGTGAAGGCTTTTTGTCTTCCACCTCGGCAGATGTCAAGGCGGTGGATGATGTGAGCTTTGCCATTCGCCAGGGCGAGACGCTGGGCCTGGTGGGTGAATCGGGCTGTGGCAAGACCACGGTGAGCCAGACCATGCTGCGTCTGGATGAAGCCACCGATGGCGAAGTCTACTTCCGCGGACAGAGTGTGTTTGCGGCGCGGGGCGATGAGCTCAAGCAGCTGCGTCGCAAGATGCAGATCGTCTTCCAGGACCCGTATGCCTCGCTGGACCCGCGCCTGCCAGTAGGCGATGCCATTGCCGAAGGCCTGGTGATCCACAAGCTGGGCAGCGCCAATGAACGCTATGACCGCGTGCTCAAGGCGCTGAAGATGGTAGGGCTGGAGGAGTATCACGCCAGCCGCTACCCGCATGAATTCTCTGGCGGCCAACGCCAACGTATTGGTATTGCGCGCGCCCTGGTGCTTGACCCTGAGTTTATTGTGCTGGACGAGCCCGTCTCCGCTTTGGATGTATCTATTCAGGCGCAAGTGCTCAACATTCTCAAGGACTTGCAGGATGAGCTCGGCCTGACCTATCTGTTTGTGGCGCACAACCTGGCTGTGGTCGAGCACATCTCAGACCGCGTGGCGGTGATGTACCTGGGCAAGATCGTGGAGCTGGCCGACCGCGCCGAGTTGTTCTCGCTGCCGCTGCATCCGTACACGCAGGCGCTGATGTCGGCCATTCCTATGCCCGACCCCGAACGCAAGCGTACCCGCGCCGTGTTGACCGGGGATGTGCCCAGCCCGCTCAACCCGCCCAGCGGCTGCCGCTTCCACCCGCGCTGCCCGATTGCGCGTGCTGAGCGTTGCGCTGTGGAAGAGCCGCAACTGCGTGAGCTGCGCCCCGGCCACCACGTGGCCTGCCACTTTGCCGAAGATTTTCTGAATTAGCTAATCCCCACTCTCTAATCTCTGTTCTTTGACTAGGTTTGAGATTCGAGAATAGAGATTAGAATCTTGCAGTCCATGTATTTTCAGCCTAATCCTCATTTTGTTTCGCGCCGCTCGCCCGTCGTCGGGCGAGCAGGCATGGTGGCCAGCAGCCAGCCGCTGGCCACTGCGGCTGGTCTGGCGATCCTGCGTGCTGGCGGCACGGCGGCGGATGCTGCTGTGGGCACCGCCGCGGCGCTCAACGTCACCGAGCCCACCAGCACTGGCATCGGTGGGGATTGTTTTGCCCTCTACTACGAAGCCAAGACACGCCAGGTAACCGCCCTCAATGGGTCTGGCCGCGCTCCAGCGGCGCTCTCGCTTGACCTGCTCAAGCAACAAGGCATGACCGAGCTGCCTCTTTATCATGCCCACACCGTCACCGTGCCGGGGGCGGCCGCGGGCTGGAGTGACCTTATCGCCAGGCACGGCCGCTTGCCGTTGGCCGAGGTGCTGGCGCCTGCAATCGAGCTGGCTGAGGCTGGCTTCCCGGTTGCTCCGCTCACCAGCTATTTTTGGGGGCGCGGCGCGGCCAACCAGCTAGCCTCGGCGCCCAATGGCGCTGAGTTGCTCATCGAGGGACGCGCGCCGCAGCCCGGCGAGTTGTTCCGCAATCCCGGGTTGGCACGCACCTTGCGCGTGCTGGCCGAGGGTGGCGCACGTGCCTTTTACGAGGGCGAGATTGCCGAAGCCATCGTGGCTGTGCTGGCTGAGGCGGGCGGCGTGATGAGCGCCGCGGATTTGGCCGGCCATCACAGCACCTGGGATGAGCCCATTCATGCCGAGTACCGCGGCTACCGCGTGTGGGAGTGCCCGCCCAATGGGCAGGGGCTCGCTGCGCTGTTGGCGCTCAATATTTTGGAGCATTTCACCTTGGCCGGGCAAGACCCGCTGGGCGCCGAGCGCTGGCACCTGATGATCGAAGCGATGCGCCTGGCCTTCGCTGATACGCGCTGGTTTGTAGCCGACCCCGCCACCAATCCCGCCCCATTGCAGGCGCTGCTCTCGCAAGCGTACGCGGCGGAGCGCGCCGCGCGGCTGGATGCCACGCGTGCCGTGGCGGATGTGCCGCGCGGGCGGCCCACCGCTGGCACGGATACGGTGTATCTCAGCGTGGTGGACGGCCAAGGCAATGCCTGCTCCTTTATCAACAGTAACTATCACGGCTTTGGCACTGGCATCGTGCCCAAGGGCTGGGGCTTCACCTTGCAGAACCGTGGCTACGGCTTCAGCCTGGATGCTTCGCATCCCAATGCGCTGGCGCCGGGCAAGCGGCCGTATCACACCATCATTCCGGCGATGATCACCCACGCAGACAGCGGCGAGCTGTTTGCCTGCTACGGCGTGATGGGCGGCTACATGCAGCCGCAAGGCCACATGCAGGTGGCGGTCAACCTGATCGATGATGGGCTTGACCCGCAGGCCGCGCTCGACCGGCCGCGCTTCTGCATTGAGGAGGGCGATGCCGGGCTGGCCGTATCCATCGAAGAAGGGGTGCCCGCCGCTACGCAGGCACAATTGGCACAGATGGGCCATACCGTGCGCGAGGTGAGTGGCCTGCCGCGTGCTGTTTTCGGGCGCGGACAGATTATCTTGAGAGAGAAGGAAACCGGAGTGCTGTGGGGCGGCAGTGATCCGCGCGCAGACGGTGTGGCAATGACCTTATGAGTACAGCCAGCGCAATCGCACACCCAAACATCGCTTTCATTAAATATTGGGGCAACCGCAATCATGCGTTGCGGTTGCCTGCCAATGGCTCCATCTCCATGAACCTGGCGGGGCTGGAAACGCGCACCACGGTGCGCTTTGACGCCGCCCTGCCTGCCGATGCGCTGGTGCTTAACAACGCACCCGCCGCCGCGGTGCAGGTGGCGCGCGTCTCGGGCATTCTAGACCTGGTGCGCGGCATGGCTGGCATCAGCCACTTCGCTGAGGTCACCAGCAGCAACAACTTCCCCAGCGGATCGGGCATTGCCTCGTCCTCGTCGGCATTCGCCGCCCTGGCGCTGGCGGCCAGCGCCGCCGCCGGACTGCAACTGGACGAAGCCGCGCTCTCGCGCTTGGCGCGGCGCGGCTCCGGCTCGGCCAGCCGCTCGGTGCCGGCCGGCTTTGTGGAGTGGCGCGCCGCAGACACAGACGAAGACAGCTACGCCGTCTCCGTGGCCGGCCCACAGCATTGGGACCTGGTGGATACCATCGCCATTATTAGTGAAGAGCATAAGGTGGTGGGCTCAACCGCGGGCCACCCGCTGGCAGATAGCAGCCCGCTGCAAGCCGCCCGCCTGGTGGGCGCCGAGCAGCGCTTGGCGCAGGCGCGTGAAGCCATCTTGCAGCGTGACCTGGCGGCTTTGGCGGCGGTGATGGAGTTTGACAATCACCTGATGCATGCCGTGATGATGACCTCGCAGCCCCCCTTGCTGTACTGGCAGCCGCCCAGCCTGGCGGTGATGCAGGCAGTGCCTGCCTGGCGCGCCGAGGGTTTGCAAGCCGGCTACACGCTGGACGCTGGCCCTAACGTGCACGTGCTCAGCGCCGCGGCAGACGCCGCCGAAGTGGCGGCGCGGCTGGCCAAGATTCCGGGCGTGCTACGCGTGCTACAAGCCTCGGCGGGCGGCGCGGCTGCCCTGGTCTAACGAATCAGCCTCATCTAGCTATTAGTTGCCTGCCTGCAGTGTGGGGTGGGGCATGGATATAATCAACCCATGAGCGCTATTCTTGCTTTGCTTCAGTTTATTGTTGCCATCGCCGCCCTGATCGTTGTGCACGAGTTGGGGCACTACCTGGCGGCCAAGGCGTGTGGGATCAAGGTGCAGGAGTTTGGCATCGGTTTCCCGCCGCGCATTGTGCGCCTGTTCAAAATTCAAGAAACGGAATTCACGCTGAACGCCATTCCGCTGGGTGGCTTTGCGATGCCCGCCGGAGAGAACGACCCGGACGTGCCGGGTGGCTTCTCTGCCGCCAGTCCGTGGAAGCGTATCTTCATTTTTATTGCCGGCCCGGCCATGAACCTGCTTACCGCCGTGCTGCTCTACACCATCATCTTTGTGCAGCTTGGCCAACCCAACACCAGCATCGTAGAAGTGCAAACCGTCTCGGATGGTTCGCCGGCGCAGTTGGCTGGCTTGCAGCCCGGTGACGTGCTGACGCATGTGAATGGCGAGGCCATAAGCAGCACGCAGGATATTCGTGATGCGATCTACGCCAATTTGGGCCGCGAAATCCTGATCGAGTACCAACGTGACGGCCAGCGTGACCGCGTGACGCTGGTGCCACGTGACCCTGCTCCGGCGGATGGCGCTATCGGCGTCTCCATGGGGCACCCCGCCGTGCCGGTGAGTTTCGGGCAGGCGCTGGTGCAAGGTGGCCTTGCCATCTATGACCAGGCCGAGCTGTTGCTGACCCTGCCGTTCCGCCTTGCCAGTGGTGAGGTGGATTCGAGCCAGGGCCGCTTCGTGGGCTACAAGGGCATGTATGACATCTACACTGAGGTGCGCGAGGCAGATGCCGCTCCGGATAGCCCGTTGCCGTCTGGCGTCAACACGCTTTCGTTCTTCGCCTCGATTTCGGTATCGCTAGGCCTGCTCAACCTGATGCCCATTCCGGCTTTGGATGGTGGGCGTATTCTCTTTACCTTGCCTGAGCTGCTGTTTGGCAAGCGCATTCCCATCACGTACCAAAATGCAGTCAACTTGATCGGCCTGGCCTTCCTGCTGATGGCGATGGTCTATATCAACCTGCAAGACTTCATTAATCCCTTGGTGCTGCCCTAAATGAACGACAACCCACTGTTTGACGACAACTTTGAAGAAAGCGGCGAGACACTCAGCTTTAGCGATGTGCTTGCCGCTTTGCAGGATGAGGCTACGCCGGTTGCGGCACGCTATCTGTTCCGCCTGTCTGCCTTGGAAGCCGCTGACCTGGCCAGCCTTGCGCCGGTTTGGACTACGCTCTCCGAAGAACGCCGCGTAGCCATCCTAGAAGACGCAGAAGAACTCGCCGAGAGCAATACGGTGGTGCACTTTGATGCGCTGAACGCTGTGGCCCTGCAAGATGAAGCCGCGCGTGTGCGCACCGTGGCGGCACGCGGCCTGTGGGCCTCGGAGGACGCCAAACTGGTGCCCGTGCTGGTCACGCGATTGCGCGAAGACAAAGATATCGATGTGCGCGCCCAGGTGGCCGCCACGCTGGGGCACTTTATCTATCTGGGGGAGGTGGGCGAGCTGGCTGCCTCGGCGCACAAAGAGGCCGAAGCCGCCTTACTGGATATCTTGCACGCCGATGAAGACCCGTTGCTGCGCCGCCGCGCCCTCGAATCGATGGGCTACTCCAGCCGCCCAGAGATCGCCGACATGATCGAAGAAGCCTTTGATGGCGGCGAAGAAGAGTGGGTCAGCAGCGCCTTGTTTGCCATGGGCCGCACCGCGGACGACCGTTGGGGACCGCAGGTGATGCAAAGCCTGGCCGACCCGAACCATGAGATCAGCCGTGAGGCGGCCCGCGCCGCTGGCGAGCTGGAGCTCAGCGAGGCGCGCCCCGGCCTGTTCGACCTGCTGCAGGATGAGGAGAGCGAAGTGCGCCTGGCCGCCGCCTGGGCGCTCTCGCAGATCGGCGGCAACGGCATTGCCGATGTGCTGGAAGAGCTGATCGAACGCGCCGAGGATGACGAAGAGATCGAATTCCTTGAGAACGCCATCGAGAATCTGGCTTTCACCAATGAGATGGATGAGCTCAGCCTGCTGGATTTCTCGCCTGAAGATTTAGAAGATTTTGCCAATCCCGATTCCCCCGACGACACAGACGAAGACACAGAAGAATAGTATTCTTGCCTTATGCAGCAACGAAGGCATCCGCACCGCCTCCACGCGCTAGGCTTGTTATTAGCCCTGGTTTTGTGTGCCGCGGCACGCCCGGCCGTGGCCCAGGAGCGCGTTGAGTTCACGGCTCAATCTGTTGAGTATCTTTTCAGTGAGCAGATCAACTTTGTGGCTGAGTTCACCAGCCGCCCCATCATCCTTGAGGGCTATATCTTTTACCAGGTGGGGGATGATGAGCGCATCTGGGTCTACGAAGGTGATATCAGCCCCAACCGGCTGGATGTACAGGTGACGCTCGACGAGCAGAACCAGCCACAGGCCTTCAGCACCATTGAGTATTGGTTCCGTATTGCCTCTGACCACGGCGAGTTCTTCGAAAGCCCGCATTACACCTTTTACTATGACGATAATCGCTTCGCCTGGCAGCAGGTGGAGCTCCATTCGTTTGAGGTGCTGTGGCACAGCGGTAACTCTGCTGATGCTGCCGTGCTCTTGAATGCGGCCAACCAGGCAGTGGATCGCGTACAGGCGTTGTTGCCGCTGCCAGACCCGCAGCCGCTGACCCTGCGTGTTTATGAGCACGAGCTAGATGCATGGCGCGTTGCCCAATTGGCGGGATATCCGTGGGAGGCAGGGCACATGCAGCCCGGCCAGGGAGTTTTGCTGCTCACGCGCGATTCGCAGGTGGAGCGCCAGATCGCCAGTGAACTGGCGCATACCATGCTCTACGAAGGGCTGGGCGCCCAAGGCTACGCCAACCTGCCCGCCTGGCTGCGCGAGGGTATCGCCTCGGTGGCTCAAGGTGAGCCGGACCCGCAGGAGACCAGCCAGCTGGCCGCGGCGTTACGCGAGGGTAGCCTGCCGCCACTCTATACCTTGTGTGGCAGCTTTCCCCCGCGGCATGCCGCACAAGCGGCGATGGCTCACCTGCAATCGGCCGCGCTGGTGCGCTACCTGATCGAACGCTTTAACGAGACCGGTTTTGGCATCCTGGTGGAAGCCTACGCACGTTCGGGTGATTGCATCCAGGCGCCGCAGGCTGCCTTCGGTGTGGATATGCTGCACCTGGAGTTGGATTGGCATGCCTCCCTGGCTGCAGAGCCACGACCTCTGCTGGCGAATGTGGACTTACGCTCGGTGGGAGGGGCAGCGGGTGTGGCCATATTGCTGTGGGGGCTGATGCGCCTGGCGACGCGTGCAGGGGGCGATGAATGAACCAGGTATCCGAACGCATGACCGCCTTGGTCAGCGGCGGCGTGCAGGGTGTGGGCTTCCGTTATTTTGTGTGGCAGCAGGCACGCAGTTTGGCGCTCACCGGGTGGGTGCGTAACCTGCACTCTGGCAGCGTGGACGTGTTGGCCGAAGGGCCGCGCCCGGCGCTGGAGCAGTTGGCCGCCGATGGCAGAGGTGCAGGACTGTCAACTGACTTGGCAGCCAGCCAGCGGCGAGTTCGACAAATTTGAGATCACGTTTACAGCCTAGCTGAAGCCCAGCCGTTTTTCTTTCAGCGACATATAGCGCCCCTGGCCGATCACCAAATGATCCAGCACATCAATGCCTAGCAACTGGCCGGCTTCACGAATGGCCTTGGTGAGGGCAATGTCGTCTGGGCTGGGTGTGGGGTCGCCGCTGGGGTGGTTGTGCACCAGAATGAAGGCAGCGGCGTTCTTGCGGATGGCGGGTTTGAACACATCAGCGATGCGCACCGGCGCACTGTTGAGTGAGCCGCGGTAGATCTCCACAATCTCGATCACTTCATTGCGCGTGCTGAGCAGAATGGTGCGAAGATGCTCTTGCTCCAGCGCGCTCATTTCGTACTGCACCAGGCTGGCCGCGTCGGCCGGGCTGTTGACGCGTATACGTTGTTCCGGGTCTTGGGTGTGCAGCCGCCGTCCTAGTTCGATGGCGGCCTTGATGGTGGCGGCTTTGGCTTCGCCGAGGCCGTGCGTGGCTTCCATCTCGGCAAAGTCCGCGCGGTGCAAGCCAGGCAGACTGCCAAAGCTGTGCAGCAAACGCTGCGCCAGTGCTACGGCGTTTTCGCCTTGCAGGCCGGTGCGCAGCAGCACCGCCAACAGCTCGGCGGTGCTGAGCGAGGCGGCGCCTTGCTGCTTGAGGCGTTCACGCGGGCGCTCGCTGACGGCAATGTCTGCAATGCGGTAGGTGTGCTCTGCATCCCCCATAAGAGATGTAGTGTACTAAAAAAATGAGGTCACAATGAGCCTTGTGTGGGCAAAATGATTTTACGGTATAGTGACTGGCATGCCTTGGCGAGCCATTGTCTTCACGGTGCTTGCGTTGGCCTTGGGAAGCTTGGCGTGCAACCTGCAGCGTGTGCTGGATCCCTCGCTGCCCACCTCCACCCCCGCTAGCGCCGCGCTTCCTTCACCGACGCCTGAACCTACCGCTGCCCCCACGCCCACCAACAGCGCCCGCGTGCAATCAGCTGACCGCTTGTTCTTTTACGGCGATTGGCAGGCGGCGCTCACGGAGTATGAGCGTGTCTATCAAGGAACCGAGATCGAGCTGCACCCCGCCGCCCTGCTGGGCATGGGGCGCGCCTACGTCAAACTTGGCCGCACGGCCGAAGCCATCAGTACGCTCAGCAATGTGATCGCCGAGTTCCCCGGCAGCGAAGAAGCCGCCGGCGCCCATTTCGCCCTGGCCGAGCTGTATGCCGCGCAGGGCAATGGCGCCGCGGCGGATGCACAGTATCAAAATTATCTGGCCCTGCGACCCAGCATTCTTGACGCCTATGTGCACGAGCTGCGCGGCGATGCCCTGCAAGCCAGCGGAGATCTTGAAGGCGCCCTGGCGGCCTTCCAGCAGGCGATGACCGCGCCGCGCCTGGGTGACACGCTCTCGCTGCAGGTCAAGATCGGTAAAGTGCATAGCGAGCGCGGCGACCACCAGGCCGCCATCCTGGCCTATCAAGCCGTATACACCACCACCGCCAATGACTATCTCAAGGCGGATATGGATCTGCTCATGGGCCGCGCCTATCAGGCGATTGGCGACAGCGCCCAGGCCAATGCCTTGTTCACCGATGCGGTGACCAAGTTTCCGCTTTCGTTTTCCTCATACGCTGCATTGGTGGAGCTAGTCAATGCCGGCATAGCCGTAGATGAGTTGCAGCGCGGCCTAGTGGACTATTACGCTGCTACCAACAGCAGCGGTAGCACCGCCAATGAGCTCTATCTGGTAGCGATTGCCGCCTTTGACCGCTATCTGGCCAACGCGGCCGAGCACACCGATACGGCGCATTATTTCCGTGCCCTCTCCCTGCGCAGCACCGGTGATTTTGAAGCTGCTGTACGCGAGCTGGACGGCATGCTGGTGGAGCATGCGCTGGGCACGCGCTGGGTGGATGGCTACCTGCTGCGTGCGGACATTCAATGGCGCAACCAGGATAATTTTGACGCGGCCATAGCCGGTCTGGAATCCTTTGTGGTCTCCAACGCTGGCCACCCTGAGGCGGCGCGTATTTTGTACCGCGCCGGCATGATCGCCGAGGTGGGCGGGTTCCTGACGCGTGCCGCCGAGATCCTGCCGCGCGTGGCCAACGAATACCCGGCCTCTGAATATGCCTACGATGCTTTGTTCATGGCGGGCATTTCGCGTTACCGTCTGGGCGAATATGTGGCGGCACAAAGCTTGTTTGCTCGTGGCGTGGAGGCGGCGTTGAGCCTGGAGCAGCAGGCACAGAGCCAGTTCTGGATCGGCAAGTCGCAGCAGGCGCAAGGCGACAGCGCCGCAGCCGAGACTACCTGGCGTACCACGACGGCGATCGATCCCACGGGCTATTACAGTGAGCGCGCTCGTGATATTTTGGATGGCTTGGACCCCTTTGCGCCGCCGGCTGGCTATCACCGCCAGGTTGATCTGGACGCTGAGCGCCAGCAGGCCGAGGCCTGGATGCGCACTACATTCAGCCTGGGCGCCGATATTGACCTCAGCCAGCCCGGCCCGCTCTGGCAGGATGCGCGCTTCGTGCGCGGCACGGAGCTGTGGCACCTTGGCCGCTATCAACTGGCCCGCAATGAATTTGAGAGCTTGCGCGCTGACCTCACCACCGATGCGGCCAACTCCTACCGCCTGGCCAATCATCTAGTCGAGCTGGGCATGTACCGCAGCGCGGTGTTTGCCGCGCGTGAGGTGCTCAACCTGGCTGGCCTGAGTGATGCACAGACCATGAATGCACCGGTGTACTTCAACCGCATCCGCTTTGGTTTCTACTTCCAAGACTTGGTGGAGACAGACAGCGCCCGCCGCAGCATCGACCCCTTGTTTGTCTACAGCATGATGCGCCAGGAGAGTTTGTATGAGGGCTTTGTGACCTCATCAGCTGGGGCGCGCGGCTTGCTGCAGATCATCCCCGCCACCGGGCAAGAGATGGCTACTTTCAGCGGCTGGCCGGAGAATTACTCCGGCGAGGACCTATACCGGCCGAACGTGAGCATTCGTCTAGGCGTGGAGTACCTGGCGCGCCAGCTCAATGCGTTCGATGGGGACATCTACGCAGCCCTGGCTGCCTACAATGCCGGGCCGGGCAATGCTGTCTTTTGGCAGGGGCAGGCCAACGGGGACCCGGATCTGTTTGTTGAGATCGTGCAGTTTGTGGAAACACGCAACCATATCCGCAGCATTTACGAGATCTACGATATCTATCGCAACCTATACGCATCCGAATAGCTAGTTGCAAAGAGAAATAAAAAGCGCCCACAAGGGCGCTTTTTGTTTATGGGGTGGGGGCCGGCGCATTGGTGCTTTGCTGAGGCTGCGAGGTGGGCTCCAGCTCATCCAGCTGGCTGCGCGCCACCAGGAACCATTCGTTGATCGTGGTGAAGCGGTCGCTGGTGCGGTAGAGCGGGCCAAGTGAGACGCCGCGCACCAGCGAGGATACGCCGTAGTTGTACACCGGGTAATACAGCGGGATGGCCGGCACTTCATTGATGAAGTGATTTTGAAAATTGCGATACAAGCGCACACGCTGGGCGCGGTCAGTAGTGACGCGTGCTTCTTCGAGATATTCACTGGCGCGGCGGTCATCCCAGCGAGAGTAGTTCTGCCCGCCCGAAATGGCGGCTTGATGCCAGAACGGATAGGGGTCAGGGTCAGGATAGGTAGAGAGATTGATGTCCACCAACGCGGCCTGGTAGGTGCGCGGCTCCAGGTAATTGCTGATGAGCTCATCGTACGGCACACCCAGCAGGCTGACGTTCATGCCCAGCGCGTTGAGATCCTTCTGGATGCTCTCGGCGATGCGCGTGTGCAGCTCCGTGTTGGGGTGCACCAGCTGGAAGGTGAGCGGAATGCCATCCTTGCTGCGCACCTGCTCGCCGCTGGCGGGCATGGCATAGCCCGCCTCGCGCAGCAGTGCGATGGCTGACTCAGCGCTGAACTCGGTGCGCGCCAGGTTCTCGTGATAGGCCCAGTTGCCGGGCATAATCGGGCCGTTGGCCACAATCGCCTGGCCGCTCAGGTATTGGTTAACGATCCACTGACGGTTAACCCCTTCCATGATGGCTTTGCGCACCGGCTGCTCATTGAAGAAGGGCACCTCATTACTGCCAATGTTGAGCAGCAGCATACTCATGCGCGGCAGGCGGCTGGTGTAGATACTCATCGCGGGGTTGGTGAGCGACTGGCTCAGCACTTGCGGGCTGAGGTAGCTCACCCCCATTACATCGCCTTGCTGGAAGGCGGCGTAGGCCGCCTCAGACGTGTCGAAAAGCGTGAAGACCACCTGGTCAAGGAAGGGGCGGCCAGCGTAATAGCCATCCCATGCTTCCAGCACCACGCCGGTGATGCGCCCGCTCTCTGAGCGCAGCTCGCCGAAGCGGAACGGGCCGGAGCCGATGGGCTGCAGGTTGAAGGGTGCGTTGAGCAGCTCGGCCGGGCTGAGGTTGCCGAGCAGATGCTGCGGCAGCACGCCGAAGGTCAGATAATCGGTGAAGGGTGCAAAAGCATCCGGCAGGATGAATTGCAGGTTGCGCTCATCCAGCACGATGACTTCCACCTGGCTCCACAGGGTACGCAGATCCTCCGGAATGGGGAGCTCGGTGTTGCGCATCAACTCAATGGTGAAGGCAACGTCCTGTGTGGTGAGCACCGTCCCGTCGTGCCAGGTGAGGTTCTCGCGCAGGGTGATGTTGTAGGTTTCGCCGGTAAGGGACACGCCCCAGGCCTCAGCCAGGTCTGGCTGGGGGTTGCCGCGCTCGTCGTACGTGAGCAGACCGCTGAAGAGCAGGCTGTCAATATCCTGGTCTGCCGGGTTGGTGTGATCCAGCAAGGGGTTGAGGCGGCCCAGTGTACCCACCAGGCCTTCTATATAGGTGCCGCCTTGCCCAGGCTCTGCTGTCAGGTTGCGCAGCAGGGGTTGCCGAGCCAGTAACAGGATGGCAATGGCAACCAGGGCCAGCGCCACAAGCAGGAGCTGCCAACGAAGCTTACGCATTTTTTAAGAGAGTGAAATTAGCCTGAAACGTATACCGTGTAGATGGCCAGCAGGAAGAACACTACGCTGAGCACAATGGTAGAACGGAACAGGGTCTTTTCCAGGCCGCGGCGGGTGGAGAACGAAGTGGTCATTTCGGCACCGCCAATGCCACCCAAGCCAGCCTGTTTGCTCTGCAGCACGATGGTAGCCACCAAGGCTACAGAGACGATGATGATTGCAATATCCAGAAACGATTCCATGTACGGTGCACCAATCCTATGTGGGGTTAAGCGTTGAGGATTATACCGTTGGCTCGGAGGCTTCGTCAATTCAGGGCGAGTTTTCCACAGCAACTATTCATTTGGAAACCTATGTTCTATAATTGCTCTTATGTCTGCGCCATTTAACTTGCAAGCTCCGTTTATACCCACAGGTGACCAGCCCGAGGCGATTGAGAAATTGCTGGCTGGCTACCGCAAAGGGTACCGCCAACAGGTGCTGCTGGGCGCCACTGGCACGGGCAAAACCTTCACCATGGCCAACATCATCCAGGAGGTGCAAAAGCCCACCCTGGTGCTGGCGCATAACAAGACCCTGGTAGCGCAGCTATACGCAGAGTTCAAAGAATTCTTTCCCGATAATGCCGTGGAGTTCTTCACCTCGTACTATGACTACTATCAGCCTGAAGCCTACGTGCCGCGTAGTGACTTATATATAGAAAAAGAGACCGATATCAACGAGGAGATCGAGCGGCTGCGCCTGGCGGCCACAACCTCGTTGATGTCACGCACCGACACCATCGTGGTGGCCTCGGTGTCGTGCATCTACGGTTTGGGCAACCCCGAGGCATATGGCCGCGTGGTGCTCAACCTGGAAAGCGGCAAGGTCTACCGCCGCGATAATTTGCTACGGCACTTGGTGGACATCCACTATGAGCGCAAAGATACTGACCTGGAGCCAGGCGCCTTCCGTGTGCGCGGTGACACGCTGGAAGTGGTGCCCGCCTACCAAGATAAGCTGGCCTATCGCATCACTTTTTTTGGCGATGAGGTCGAACGTCTGACCGAGATCCATACCGTCACCGGCGAAGTCCGCCGTGAGATGGAAACCATTGCCATCTACCCCGCCAAGCACTTCATCACCGATGAGGACAAACTGGTGGCAGCCATTGAGGGCATTGAGAAGGAACTGGTGGAACGCCTGGTCTTCTTGAAGTCGCATGACAAGCTGCTGGAAGCGCAGCGCCTGGAGCAACGCACGCGCTATGACCTGGAGATGCTGCGCCAGGTGGGCTACTGCAGCGGCATCGAGAACTACTCGCGCCACATGGATCAGCGCGCACCCGGCACGCCGCCGTGGACGCTGATCGACTACTTCCCGGCTGACTTCCTGATGATCATCGACGAGTCGCACATGACCATGCCACAGGTGCGCGGCATGTACAACGGCGACCGCGCCCGCAAGGATATTCTGGTGGAGTACGGCTTCCGCTTGCCCTCAGCGGTGGACAATCGTCCGCTGACCTTCGCTGAGTTTGAAGAACGCCTGGGCACTGTGATGTACACCTCCGCCACCCCGGCGGAGTACGAGCTCAAGCGTGCCCAGCAAGTGGTGGAGCAGATCATTCGCCCCACGGGCCTCATTGACCCTGAGGTGGAAGTGCGCCCGATTGCCGGCCAGGTGGATGACCTAATCGGTGAGATCAACAAGCGCGTGGCTGAGAAAGAGCGCGTGCTGGTGACCACACTGACCAAGCGCATGGCCGAAGACCTGAGCGAGTATCTGCTGGAGCTGGGCATCAAGGTGCACTACCTGCATTCCGAGGTGGAAACGCTGGATCGCATCAGCATCTTGCGGGATCTGCGCTTGGGCGTCTTTGACGTTGTGGTGGGCATTAACCTGCTGCGTGAAGGCTTGGACCTGCCCGAAGTCTCGCTGGTGGCCATCCTGGACGCGGATAAAGAGGGCTTCCTGCGCTCTGAGACTTCGCTGATTCAGACGATTGGGCGTGCGGCCCGCCATGTGCGCGGCAAGGTCATCATGTATGCCGATAAGATGACCGATTCGATGCGCTACGCCATTCAGGAGACCGAGCGCCGCCGCGAGAAGCAGGCGGCCTACAACACCGAACACGGCATCGAGCCGGTGGGCATCATCAAGGCGGTACGTGACTTGACCGACCAGATCAAGGTCAACGCCATGGCCGAATCCAAGGCGGAGTACAGCACCGCGGCAGACAAAGAGATGTCTCGCAAGGAAATGGAGCGTCTGATCAGCGAGCTGGAAGCGCGTATGCGCTCCGCCGCCAAGAATCTGGAGTTCGAGCAGGCCGCTTTGCTGCGTGACCAGCTCTACGATGTGCGCACCCTGCTGGCGGAGAGCGCAGACCTGAAGCCGTGGGAGAAGATACGCGTCATCGCTGGGCGGGGCAGCGAAGAATAATATGGCGCCGGTAAACAACGTTACCCGTATGTTAGCTGCCAAAGGAATTGCCTTTGAAGCGCACGAGCTGCCCGGCGAGAAACTGAGCGGGCTGGAGGCCGCCGCCCACCTGGGGATCGACCCGGCGCAGATGTATAAGACCATCGTCGCCATCCGTCCTGAGGGCGGCAAGCCGGTGCTGGGGCTGATTCCAGCCGCAGCGCAGGTGGAGCTCAAGGCGCTGGGGCGCGCCCTGGGCGGCAAGAAACTGCAGCTGGCCAGCATGGCGCAAGCCGAAAAGCTCACCGGCTTGCAGACCGGCGGTATCTCACCGCTGGCCTTGGTGGCCAAGGGCTTTGAAGTAGTGGTGGATACTAGCGCCTTGCAACACACACAGATCTATCTTTCCGGTGGGCAGCGCGACCTCACTATATCGCTGGCGCCGCAAAGTTTGCTTGAGCTAACCCATGCCAAGACCGCTGAAATAGCGGCAATCAGTTAATATAGAAATCGTATGAAGATTGCGCATATCTGCCAGTCCTACCCTCCCATGGTCAGCGGCCAGTCCTTTATGGTCGAGCGCTTGGCGCGCGGCGCCGTGGGCCTGGGGCATGAAGTCATGGTGATCAGCGCCTCGGACCGCAAAGAGCCGTATCGAACCGTGACCAATGGCGTTAACCTGGTGCGACTGACCTCATGGCGCAACCCGTTGCGTGTTGGCCAGCGGCTGACGGTGTGGGGCGCGGGCGAGATGAAAGCCGCCCTGCAGGAGTTCCAGGCGGATATTGTGCACCTGCACGACCCGACCAACTCTGGCTTGGCGGGCATCGCCGCGGCGCGTGCGCTGCGCATCCCAGTGCTGCTCACCGCGCACGCCATGCCCTGGCTGATCAACGCCTATTTGCCAGACATGCCGGCCGTGGCGCGCACCGTCGAATCGATTTCCTGGGTGTATGCGCGCGGCGTGATTCGCCGCTGTGATCTGGTGGTGGCGCCCTCGTTGCGAGCGGCGCGCGAGATCCACGAAGAGACCAAGGTGGATGTGCGCGTGGTGAGCAACGGCGCCGACCTTAGCCGCTTCACCGCGGAGCCGCTGCCCAGCGAAGAAGAGGCCGCCCTGCGCCAGCAGTTTGGCCTGCCCGCCGGCGTGCCGATCATTCTGCACGCCGGCCGCCTGGATGCCGACAAGAACGTGCCCGCCGTGGTGCGTGCTGCGGCGCGCGCCATGCGTGACAACCCACAGGTGCACCTGCTGGTGGCCGGTGACGGCGTCGACCGCCTAGAGTTGATCGAGCTGTGCGCTGAACTGGGCATTGCTGAGCGCAGCCATTTCCCCGGCTTTGTGGACGCCAAGACAGACCTACCCAAGGTGTTCCGCATGGCTGACCTGTTCGTGACTGCCAGCGAGATGGAAGTGCAAAGCCTGGTCTTGCTGGAAGCCATCGCCAGCGGGTTGCCTGTGGTGGCGGTGGATGCCACCTCGGTGTCTGAGATGGTGGAGCATGGCCAGAGCGGCTACCTGGTGCGCTCTGGTGACGAGCGCGGCATGGCTGCTGCCATCACCAAGCTGCTCAATAACCAATCGGCCAGCTCGTTCAGCCAGCGCGCTCGTGAGATCGCCGAGCAGCATACCCTGGAGCGCACCTTCAAGGGCTATGATGAGCTCTATCACGAAGTGATAGCCAAGCGTGTTGAGCGTCGCCGCTTGCGCGACAGCCTTTTGTAAGACCTGCCGGCTAGTTAGCCTGGCACTAACAGCACACAGCCATGTTCCCTTCTGAGCACATTCGTTCCCAGTTAGACACCTTGCCGGACCGCACCGGTTGCTACCTCATGAAGAATGAGGAGGGCAAGGTCATCTACATCGGCAAGGCGATCAGCCTGCGCAGCCGCGTGCGCTCCTACTTCCATGCCAGCGCCCAGCATCACCCGCGCACCGAGCACATGGTGCAACGCGTGCGTGATATCGAATGGATCGTGGTCGACTCGGAGCTCGAGGCGCTGATCCTCGAGATGACCCTGATCAAGAAGCACAAGCCGCACTACAACGTGCGTCTCAAGGATGACAAGCGCTACCCGTATATCAAAGTCCACTGGGCTGACCCCTTTCCCAAAGTGACCGTGACACGCAACATGGTCACAGACGGCTCGCGCTACTTTGGGCCGTACACCAGCGTGTGGGCAGTGCATAAGACGCTGGATGTGCTGCGCAAGATATTTCCGTACCTCACCTGTGACCGCGTGATTACCGGCGAAGACACGCGTGCCTGCCTGTACTACGACATCAAGCTGTGCACCGCGCCGTGCATCGGCAAGATCGACCAGGCCAACTACCGCCAAATGATCTCCGACCTGTGCGAGTTTCTCAACGGGCGCACTGAGCCCATTGTCAATCGCCTCACGGCGGAGATGAGCCTGGCCTCCTCCAAGCTGCAATACGAGAAGGCGGCCGCGGTGCGTGACCAGTTGCAGGCCATCGAGAGCATCGTGGAGCGCCAGAAGGTGATCTCCAGTGATTACGTGGACTCGGATGTCATTGCCATGGCGCGCTCGGAGCGCGAAGCCTGTGTGCAGGTCTTCTTCATCCGTGGCGGCAAGCTCATCGGGCGTGAATTCTTCATGATGGAGAACACCGCTGACAGCCCGGATGTAGATGTGATGGCCGAGTTCATTAAGCAATATTACGAGCAGGCTGCCAGCGTGCCGCCTGAGGTGCTGCTGCCGCAGGAAGTGGAAGAGGCCCAGGTGATCCGCCAATGGCTGAGCCAGCGACGCGGCGATGGCGGCGTGGAGATCAAGATCCCGCGCAGCGGCCCCAAGCATGAGCTCATCCAGATGGCAGCCGAGAACGCCGCCGAGACGCTGGCCGCCCTGCAGAGCCAGTGGCAAGCCGATGCCCACCGCCAGACCGAAGCGCTCAGCGAGCTGCAGGAGGCGCTGGGCCTGCCGCGTGCTCCTGAGCGCATTGAGTGCTACGACATCTCCAACACGCAGGGCACGGCGGCCGTGGGCAGCATGGTGGTGTTTGAGCGCGGCGTGCCCAATACCAAGCTCTACCGCCGCTTCAACATCAAGACCGTTGAAGGCCCGGATGACTTCGCCAGCATGCAAGAGGTGCTGACGCGCCGCTTCAAGCGCTGGGCGGTGGCCGAGCAGCCCGAAGACAAGCCTGGCAAGAAGCCAGATGCCGCCTTTGCCAATTTGCCAGACCTGCTAATTGTGGATGGCGGCCGCGGCCAGTTGGCGCGTGCCGTTGCCGTGCTTGAGGAGTTCAATCTGCTCGAGCGCGTGCCGCTGATCTCGTTGGCCAAGCAGAACGAGGAAGTCTTCCGTCCCGGGCATGCACAGGGGCTGCTGCTGCCGCGTAATTCGCCCGGCCTGTTTCTGTTGCAGCGTGTGCGTGATGAGGCGCATCGCTTTGCCATCACCGCCCACCGCAACCGCCGCAGCAAGAACAGCCTGGTGTCGCAGTTGGATGGTATTCCCGGTGTTGGCCCCAACCGCCGCCGCGCCCTGCTGAAAGCCTTTGGTTCGGTGGAGGCGCTGCGTGAGGCCGAGATCGAACAGCTCACCGCCATTAGGGGCATCACCCCTGCGCTGGCCGCCGAGATCAAGGGGCATCTTGAATAGCACCAAGCTGGCCTGGCTGGTGGATGACGATCAGGAGATGGCGGCCGCCATCGCCCTGATGCTCAAGGTGCTCGGTTACCAGACACGCAGCTTTCTGGACGCGCCCAGCGCCGCGCAAGCGCTGTTGGCCGAGCAACCCTGTGACCTGATCCTGCTCGATCTCAATATGCCGCAGGTGAGCGGGCAGGACTTTCTGGAGTTTATGCGCCAGCGCCGCCAGTTCATGCACATACCCGTCGTGATACTCAGCTCTGAGTTCAACGAGGTCATCATGCAGCAACTGCTCGACCTGGGAGCGGATGGCTATATCACCAAGCCGGTATCTACAGCTGAGCTGGAAGCAGCGGTAGCGGCGGCGCTCAGCGCGCGCAACACAGACTAGGGTATAGTTTGCGCCTGAGGTAACTATGGCCAAGAAGCAAACCAAGAACAAAATGTCCTTTAGCCAGATCGCATTTGCCGTTCTGGCGCTGCTCATTATCATTACGATGATTTTGGGCTCTGTTCTGACAGTTTGAGATAGTTTTTGATAGGCAGGGCAGGGGGTAATAGCGCAAATTCGTTTCGCCTGGAGGTTGCATGGCACGCTTAACGCGCCCGAAGTTTTTCCTTCCCATTTGTTTCGCCCTGGGTCTGTTGTTTGACCTGTTGTTTTGGGACAAACGATGGGGCATTTCCTTTTTCCTGTACATCGCCATTGTCATGGTCGTCGGTCTGTGGCTGGGCAAGCAGTTGAAGCTGCGCCCGGCACGCCGCAGCTGGTGGTTGGGTGGTGCCGCATTGGCTTTGGCCGCAGTCAGCGCCATCTACACCGAGGAGTACACGCTGCTGTTTACGCGTGGCTTCTCGCTGCTGCTGCTGGCTCTGTTCGCCGTAGATTTCCTGGCGGGCGATTGGCTCAATCACCGCTTCAGTGATTTTGTCGGCAAGCTGGTGGCCTTCATTCCGCTGGGTTGGATGGCGGGGGCGGAGTTCAAGCCCGTGCGTGCGCGCGGCAAACAGGCTAAGAGTGCGTGGGGCGCAGTGCGCGGCCTGGTGCTGGCGCTTCCGGTGGTGCTGGTGTTGGCCTCGCTGCTGGCCTCGGCTGACAAAGCCTATTCAGACTTCCTGGAGCAGATCGTTACTTTGTTGCGGCTGGAAGATCTGCCGGAGTATGTTTTTCGTCTGATCCTGGCCAGCGTCTTGGCGGTGCTCATCTTTGGCGCCTTCGTCTACGCCTTTGTGCGTAGCCGCGCCGGCGCTGCCAAAGCAGCGGTGGTCAAGCCTTTCCTGGGCTTTACCGAAGCCAGCATCATCCTGGGCAGCGTGACTGTCTTGTTGAGCTCGTTTGTCTTCCTGCAATTGCAGTACTTCTTCGGTGGCACGGCCAATATCTTTGGCCCGGATGCCTCGGCCACCTTTGCCGAATATGCGCGCCGCGGCTTTGCAGAGCTGTGCGTGGTCTCCGCCTTGGTGCTGGCCTTGTTTGTGCTGCTGAGCAGCGTCACCAAACGCAGCGCCAAGCAGCAGAAATACTTCTCTGGGCTGGGCATCGCCTTGCTAGCCTTGCTGGCTGTCGTGCTGGTTTCGGCCTTCAAGCGTCTGTTGCTGTACGAAGAAGCCTATGGCTACACCAGCATGCGCCTGTTGCCGCACATCTTCATGGTGTGGCTGGGCCTGCTGCTGCTGGCTATCGTCGTGCTGGAGTTCAGCGGCCGCCAGCGCCACTTCGCTGCCGCCGTGCTCCTGGCCGCCGTGGGCTTCGTAGCTACCCTGCCGATCATCAACCTGGATGCTTTCACCGTGCGTGCCAACATCGCCCACGGCTTGCAACCCTCGCCGTACCCAGAGCGCCGTGAGACGGTGGACCGCATGCATTTGGCCAATCTCTCGCCGGATGCAGTGCCGGCCTTGGTGTCGGGTTACCTGGAGCAGCGCGCTGCGGGCAATGAGGAGCTGGCCGAGCAACTGGGCATTGCCATTGCCTGCAATGCCAAAAAGCACAATGACTACGCCCAGCAGGGCACGGAGTGGACCCTCTCACGTGTGCTGGCTGCCAATGCATTGCAGCAGGCGCGTGAGCACGGTGAGTTGCCCCAAGTGCATGAAATGGGATACACCTATCAGGAAATGATTATTGATGGACGCGTCTACCAAGACTATGTCACCATCGATGGCACGGACTATGGCTGCTACTATCCTGAGCAGTAGCCAGGCTGGTATGATTCGGTTGCGTGACCACTTCTGACGTTCAAGTTCGAGACAACCAGGCCTGGCTGGCTGCTTTGCGGGCCGCCGAGCCTGAGGCCATTGCTGACCTGCGGGCCGCGCTGCTGCGCGGCCTGCGGGCAGCGTTGGCCGGCCGACTAGACGGCGATTTGGACGCCATCAGCGAGGACTTTGCCCAGGATGCCGTGCTCAAGGTCATGAGCAGCCTGGAGAGCTTCCGCGGCGAGAGCCGTTTCCTCACCTGGGCCCAGAAGATTGCCATTCATGTGGCCCTGTCTGATCTGCGCCGCAAACGCTGGCGCGACATCTCGCTGCAGGAATTTATCGAGACCCCCGAAGGCGAGGAGTACACCCCCGCCATCCTGACCGACCCCGGCGCCTCCCCTGAGCAGGAGGCAGCCCGCCGCGAGCTGTTGCGCAATGTGGAGCGCCTGATCTTTGAGGAGCTCACCGAGCGCCAGCGCACCGCCATGCTGGCCATTTTGCAGGATGGCATTCCCCTGCAGGAGGTGGCCGAGCGCATGGATACCAACCCCAATGCCCTGTACAAGCTTCTGCATGACGCTCGCCAGCGTATGCGCCAGCGGCTCGAAGAGCAGGCTGGCTTCTCGGCCCAGGAAGCCCTGGCGCTTTTTGAGGGTGGATAAATGAGTAATATTTCCGGCTACGGCGTAGTCTAGGAGAGGTAAGCAATGGCACGCATTCAAACCTCCACCCTTAAAGAGCTGCTACAGCGCATCCTCAAGACCCAGAAGGATGAGATCGGCTGTGAGACCTGCTTCGATTGCCTTGACCGTTTTGTAGAGCTGGAACTTGACGGCAAGGATACGGAGCAGGTACTGCCGTTGGTCAAGCGGCACCTGGAGCTGTGCACCGGTTGCGGTGAGGAATACAAAGCCTTGCTGACGGCGCTGGAGAGCTGGGAAGCGGGCGACACAGTCCATTAACCCAGAATGAGCCACCGCAGCCCTTAAAAAGGCTGCGGGTATAATCGCCCAATGCCAGATTCTGATGACATTGAGAAGACCGTTCCCAGTTCCCCTGGGAAACGGACTCCCAAGACCAAGAAAATTACAGATGCACCCGCACCGGCGCCCGCAGCCGAGGCTGCAACTGCGGCACCGGTAGCTGACCCTGTGCAAGCCGCGGATGCTGATGCAGCCGAAACGCAGCAGGTGCCTGTGGCTGCGCCGAAAGCCAAACCGGTGCGCCGCGGCCGCCGTTGGGTATTTGGCCTGTTTCTTGGCTTCATCGCCATCGTTGTCCTGGCCGCGTTGGGCGGCATGCAGGCTGGCATCTCCTCGCGCACCAGCGCCGAAGGCATGACGCGCGCCATTGAGGCGGAAACACAGTTCCAACTGGCACAGACCGATCTGCAAGAAGGCCGCTGTGATTTGGCACGCCAGCGCTTTGAGTACGTTACTGAATTGAACCCCAGCCACCCGGGTCTGGTGGCCGCCCTATCGCAGGCCGTGTTGTGCACGACGGCCACGGCCACGCCGCAACCCAGTGAGGATACAGGCCCCACGCCCACGCCGGATATGCGTGGGCAGGACCAGGCCTACAGTGATGCCCAGGCTCAGCTGGCTGCCCAAGACTGGAACTCGTTGCTGCTGACCCTGGATACATTGCGCACCAACTTCCCTGATTTCCACCCTATCGAGGTGGACGGTATGTACTACATCGCTTTGCGCAATCGCGGTGTGGCGCGCATTCTGCCGCCCGTGGGCGATTTGGAAGGTGGCATCTACGACCTGAATCGGGCGGGGCAGGTTGGCCCGCTGGATAGCGAAGCCAGCATGTACCGCCAGTGGGCGGTGAACTACATCGTGGGCCAGAGCTTCTGGGAGGTGGACTGGGAGCAGGCCGTGTTTTATTTCCAGCCCCTGGTGGCTGCCGCGCCCAACCTGCATGACCTCAACTTTTTCACTGTGCAAGAGCGCTACAACATCGCCGCCGCCGGTTACTCGTTGGATCTGGCGGATCGTGCCGAGCGCCTGACGCGTGATGACCATTGGTGCCAGGCAGACCAGCTGATGCAGCAGGCCGCCGCGCTGGCGCCGCTCTCGCCTGAGGACCAGGCCCGCGCCGAGAGCTATGCGGCTACCTGCCTTGAGCGCGGCGACGGTTAAGCAGCACGCATGATTCCCAGCTGGGCCTTACTTATCTCCTTTTGGCTGCACATGCTGGCCACGGTGGCCTGGTTGGGCGGCCTGGCCGCACTGGCGCTGTTTATTTTTCCCAGCATGCGCCGCACCCTGAAACCCAAAGACTATGCCGTATGGGCCGATGCGCTCAATCGCAAGCTCGACCCTATCGGTTGGTTCAGTCTCGGCCTGCTTATCTTCACTGGCTTGCTGCAGATGGATGGCAATAGCAATTACGATGGCTTTCTCAGCCTCTCCAATCCTTGGGCTGTGGCCATTTTTCTCAAGCACATTGTTTTCTTCGGCATGATCGCAGTTTCGGCGGTGCTCACCTGGGGTGTTGCCCCGGCGTTGAGCCGCGCCGCCCTGAGCCGCGCCCAGGGTAAAGCCGATGGCCAGGAACAGGCCATTTTGCGCCGCTTCCAGGCGCTGATCGTGCTCAACCTGCTGCTGGGCTTGTTGGTGCTGGTCTTCACTGCTATGGCACGGGTCGCTTAAGCGGGTCGCGTAGCGGAGCGGGTCGCTTAGCCTGCGGCCAGGCTAGTTTGCCAGGCCGGCCACGCGGCTGGCGCGCAGCACCGGCTCCTCAGAGTCTCGCCCCAATTCCAAACGCCCTTCAACGAGCACCGGCACGCCTTGGCGGAAGGCATTGCGGCCGCGCGTATACACCTCGCCCGGCACCACCACGCGCAGCGTGCCTTCCAGATCGGCCAGGTCCATGAAATAGATGTACCCGCCAGCCGAGGTGCGCACGCGCCGCCAGCTCTGGCGCATGCCGGCCACGCGCACCTCTTGATTCAGACGCGTGCTGGCTTCCAGCGTACTGAGCACGCCGGCGCGGCGTATGGCCTCGGCGAACAGGTCTAGCGGATGGGCGATGAGGCTGACGCCGAGCAAGCGCGTTTGCGCGGCGGCCTTCTGCTCTGCGCTCCAGTCCGGCACCTCATCCTGCGGCGGGGCAAAGAGCTGTAGCTGGCCGCGCTGCCAGTTGCCATTGTCCAGCTCGTCCAGTAAGACGGGGATACTGCCCAGGCCCTCCAGCGCGCCGGCCTCGATGAGGTTGCGCGCCTCGTTGATGCGCGGGTAGGCGCGCACCAGCAGATCGGCCAGGGAGGCGAAGGGGCGCAGCAACAGGATGCGCTGCAGGCTGTTGCGCCCCAGGTCACGCAGTTGCTCTAAGCCCATATACAGATGCGGCTTGCCATCGTGGTAGGTGACGCTGAACTGGGCTTGCGAATAGTTGATGTGCGGCGCGTGCAGCGGCAGGCCCAAGCGGCGCGCTTCCAGCAGGTAGGTGTTCTGGTCGTAGTAGCCGCCCCAGTTGGCCAGCACGGCGGCCATGAACTCGGCCGGAAAGTGCGTCTTGCACCAGGCCGAGCGCCAGGCAGTGAGCGCGTAGGAGGCGGCGTGCGCTTTGGGGAAGCCGTAGCCAGCGAAGGCGGCCATCATGTCCCAGATGCGCTCAGCAACCGCGGGGCTGGCGGCGTGGCGCTCCCCCGCGCCGCGAATGAACTTTTCTTTCAGGGTTTGCATCTGCTTGCCGGGGTCAAAATGGCTCATGGCGCGGCGCAGCAGGTCTGATTCGGCCAGGCTGAACCCGGCCAGCTCATGCGCTACGCGCAGCACCTGCTCCTGGTAGAGGAATACGCCGTGCGTCTCCTCCAGCAGCGGCTGCAGGGCTGGGTGCACATGGCGCACCGGCTCCTGCCCCAGGTGGCGGCGCACGAAGGCGTCCTTCAGGCCGCCGCTGAGCGGCCCGGGGCGGAACAGCGCCAGCGCCACCATTACATTGTCAACCGTGTCTGAGTGCACTTCACGCAGGGTGGCGCGCATACCGGGGCTTTCGATCTGGAAGCAGCCGATCGTGCCGCCCGTGCGCACGGTGTGTGCGGTGGCCGGGTCGCCATCGGGAATGTTCTCGAGCACCTCCAGGCGCGTGCGGCCCAGCTCGGGATGCTGCCTGGCGATGTGGTCAGCTACATCGCCGAGCACGGTTAGCCCGCGCGTGGCGAGCAGATCCATTTTGACCAGGCCCATCTTTTGCACACCGGTCAGATCGTACTGGGTGATGGTCATGCCCTTGGCTGAATATTGCACCGGCACGCTGTCGGTCAGCGGGCCGGAGCTTACCACGATGCCGCCCGGGTGGATCGAGAGGTGATGCGGCATATCCAGGATGGCGCGTGCATCGGCCAGCACGGCTTGCTCGTACGGGCGGGTGAACTCGGCGTCCAGCTCGGCATACGGTTGGCTTTCCTCTTTCGATTCGCCAGGTCCCCACCAGCGGTAAGGCAGGCGCGCCGCCATGCGCTTGATCTCCTCGGGGCTAAGGCCGTGCGCCTTGGCCACTTCACGCAAGGCCGAGCGCAGCCGGAAGCGATTGATGGTGGCTATCATGGCCACGCGTTCGTGGCCGTAGTGCTCATAGACATGCTTGAGCACGGTGTCACGCCGCGCCGAGCAGATGTCTGTGTCAATGTCTGGCGGTGTGGGGCGGGCGGGGTTGAGGAAGCGTTCAAAGTAGAGATTGAGCCGCAGCGGGTCAGGCGTGGTGATGCCCAGGCAATGCGAGACCAGCGAAGACGCCGCTGAACCGCGTGAGGACAATGGCACGCCCTCCTTGCGGGCAAAAGCTACGATCTCGGCCATGATGAGAAACAGGCTGGTGTAGCCACTGGCTTCGATACTGGTCAGCTCGTGCTCCATGCGCTGCATGAAGGCCGGGGTCAATTCAGGATACAGGCGAGCGCCGCCTTGCAGCGTCTGCTCGCGCAGGGCTTGCAGCGGCGTTTGGCCGCTGGGCAGCTCGAGCTGCGGATAGTTGGGCTTATTAAGCTCCAGCGTGAAGTGGCAGCGCGCCGTAATCTCTTGGGCGGCGGCCAGCGCGGCCGGGTAGGCCGCATAGGCGGCAGATAGCTCCGCGTTGCTGGCAAAGTGTGCATGCGGTGGGGCGAGGGCTTCTGGCGGCAGGCGCGTGCGCGTGGTGTTGAGACACATAGCGGCCAGGGTGCGTTGAAGGTCGGCCTGGGCGGGCTGCAGATAGTAGATCGGCCAGCAGGCCACAGCGGGCAAACCTAGTTTGCTGGCTGTGGCCGCCGCGGCGGCCTG
The DNA here is from genome assembly GCA_035446285.1 of Anaerolineales bacterium. GTDB lineage: Bacteria > Chloroflexota > Anaerolineae > Anaerolineales > UBA11579 > JAMCZK01. The sequence continues at coordinate 282,072 of DAOMSJ010000001.1, read as the reverse complement.
CCCGTCTTGTGGCGGCAGTTGGATGTAGAGCCCCTCGGCAAACAGGGACTTGAGCTGGGTCAGCTCCTGGCTGGGTGGGGCAAACTCCGCGCGGCTGGGGTCTAGCGCATGCGCCGCCAGGCACAGCAGGCCGCGGCTGTGCTCTCGCAAAATGGATAAGGGCAGCGGCCGGCCCTCGTTGTTCTCCTCACTGAGCAGCCAGCTGCTCAGGCGGCACAGGCTGGCCCAGCCCTCGGCAGTCTGTGCCAGCAGCACCAAGGCCAGCCCGCTCTCCGTGCGCACATGCAGCCCGAAGATGGCTTTGACGCCGTACTGGGCGCAGGCCTCGGCAAACTCCACCGCGCCGGTCAAGCGGTTATGGTCGGTCAGGGCTATGGCGGGTTGGCCGGCTTGGGCGGCCGCAGCGGCCAAGTGGCCGGGCGACGGCAGGCCAGCCAACAACGAAAAATGGGAGTGGGCGTTCAGGTGTAGCATGAGAACTATTGTTCTATTATAAAGCTACCTGTGACCTTTGGGTCTTGCCTTCTCAGGTGCATAATAAATAGAATGGCCTAACGTTTAGGCAAGCTGTACACTGAGACTCTTAGCCTATGAAGCTTGAAACCTTCACCTTTATCCCAGAGCAGGGGTGGTCTGTTGCAGCCTTTCCCCTCTTGGACTCTGCAAACACGCTGGTGATGGTGTTTGGCGCCTCCAGTTTTCTCGACGATCCGGAGCCCGTGCATGAGCTTGTGCGCGCCTATCCGCGCGCCCAGGTGATGGGTTGCTCCACCGCGGGCGAGATCTTCGGCACGCAAATTCAAGATGGCTCGCTGTCTGTGGCGGTGGTGCAGTTTGAGCACACACGCGTGGCAGCGGCCAGCACACAAGTGGAGGCAGCCCAGGATTCGTATCAAGCTGGCGAGTACATTGCGCGCAGCTTGAACGCGCCGGACCTGGTGGCGGTGTTCGTGCTCTCGAATGGCACGCGCATCAACGGCAGCGAGCTGGTGCGCGCCCTCAATGATCAATTGCAAGGCAAAGTGGTGGTCACCGGCGGCCTGGCCGGAGACGGTGACCGCTTTGAGCGCACCTGGGTCATCAACGACGGTGCGCTCACCCAGGATTCCGTGGCGGCCGTGGGCTTGTATGGCGGCCGCGTGCGCGTGCACCATGGTTCCAAGGGCGGCTGGGATGTGTTTGGCCCGCAGCGCATGGTCACCCGCTCTGAAGGCAATGTGCTGTATGAGCTGGATGGCCGCCCGGCGCTGGACCTGTATAAGGAATATCTCGGTGAGTTGGTCAGCGGGCTGCCTTCCAGCGCACTGCTCTTCCCGCTGGCCTTGAGCGAAGACCGCGAGTCGCAGAAGACCATCGTGCGCACCATCCTGGGCGTGGATGAGGAGAAGCACTCGCTCACCTTTGCGGGCGACATCCCTGAGGGCTACTACGCCCAGCTGATGAAGGCCAACTTTGACCGCCTCATCGATGGCGCCAGCGAGGCCGCCCTGATGGCGGCCGGCGAAGAGGCGTCCGCGGGCCCCGTGCTGTCCGTGGCGATCAGCTGCGTGGGCCGCCGCCTGGTGCTCAGCGCGCGCACTGAAGAAGAACTGGAAGCCACGCTGGAAGTGCTGCCGGCTGGCGTGCAGCAGATCGGCTTCTACTCGTATGGCGAGATCTCACCCTATGCCAGCGGCACTTGCGATCTGCATAATCAGACGATGACGCTGACCACCCTGCAGGAGCTATAGGCGCAGCATGCACACCATTTTGCGCCGCCAGCTCAAGCGCTTGGAGCTGGACCCTGCAGCACCCCCAGACTCTAAATCCTGGGCCGAGTTCCTCAATACGGTAGAGCAGACCTATCGCCAGGCTGACCAGGATCGCTACCTGCTTGAGCGCTCGCTGGCCATCTCCTCCAAGGAGACACAAGACCTGTACGACCAAGAGCAGCGCAGCATCAAAGAAGCGCTGCGCGTGAGCGAAGGCCGCTATCGCAGCCTGTTTGAGCACGCCATTGATTCCATCTTTATCATCGATATGGAATCGCGCTGTATTTTGGATGTGAACCAGGTTGCCGCAGACCGCCTGGGCTATACGCGTGAAGAGCTGCTGGCGATGACCATCGACGCCATCTACCCGCGTGAGGAGATGGAGCGCACGCAAGAGATCGTTGCACAGTTGCTGCTCACCGGCCACCTCACCTTTGAGCGCACGCATGTGCGCAAAGACGGCAGCAGTATGCTGGTGGAGGTGAGCTCCATCATCCTGGAGCAGGATGGCCGCCAGGTCTACCAGAGCATTGCGCGTGACATCACCCAGCGCAAGATCACTGAGCTGGAGTTGCAGCGCCTGGCCAAATATGACTCCTTGACCGGCGTCGCCAACCGGCACTTGTTTGTGGACCGCATCTCACATGCCATTGAACTGGCCCGCCGCAATCACTCTTCGTTGGCGGTGCTGTTTTTGGATTTGGATGGCTTCAAGGCGGTCAATGATGCCTTTGGCCACGAGCAGGGCGATGAGCTGTTGCAGATCATCGCCCGCCGCATTCAAGACAGCGTGCGCAAGAGCGATACCGTGGCGCGCCTGGGCGGGGATGAGTTCGGTATTCTGCTGGAAGGTGTGCGTGAGCCCAGCGAGACCATCCAGATCGTGCAGAAGCTGATTGCCACCGTCTCGCAGCCGTTTAATTTCCACAATGCTGAGGCCTTTATCACCACCAGCGTGGGCATTAGTGTATTCCCGGCGCATGGCAACGAGCCGGAAACGCTTATACAAAACGCAGACTGGGCGATGTACGCCTCCAAGGCTGAGGGCAAGAACAATTTCCGTTTCTACGCCACGGCGATGAAAACAAAAGCGCTGGAGCGTTTGGAGCTGGGCAATCAGCTGCGCTATGCACTGGAACGCAATGAGATTGTGGCGTATTACCAACCGCAGGTGGATTGCAGCGAGCGACAGTTTCTGGGCGTGGAGGCGCTGGCACGCTGGCAGCATCCGCAGTTGGGTACGCTGCTGCCGGAGAAGTTTGTCACCCTGGCCGAGGAGATGGGCCTGATCGTGCAGCTCTCCGACTGGATGCTGCGTGCCGCCTGCAGCGAGGTCAAGGGCTGGTTTGATCGCGGTATGCAACCGCTGCGGCTCTCCATCAATCTGTCTGACCGTGATTTGCAGTCTGACCTGGTGGCACGGGTGCGCGCTGCACTGGACTATAGCCAGCTTCCGCCGCAGTGGCTGGAGTTGGAGCTGTCCGAGAACACCATCTTTCGTCATATCCAGGAGGAGCAGCACAAGCTGGGCCAACTGAAGGCGATGGGCGTGCGCCTGGCCATCGACGATTTCGGCACGGGCTTCTCCACACTGAGCCAGTTGGCCGAGTTTCCTTTTGACACGCTCAAGATTGATCGCCACTTTGCCACGCAGGTGGTCTCGTCCCCTGCGCACGCGTCCATCGTCAGTGGCGTGGTCACTGTCGCGCACAGGCTGGGTATGGAAGTATTCGCTGAGGGCGTGGAGACGCCCGAGCAGCTGGAGATCTATAAGGATGCTGGCTGCAACAATATTCAGGGCGATTTGTTCAGCCCCGCGCTGCCGGCTGAAGAGATCTTTGCCTTGGTGCAAACGGGGCTTGTGGTGCAATAGCGCACGCGTTGGAAAGGGGAATTGTTTTGGTATAATCTCGCTTCTGCTGGTCCCGTAGCTCAATGGTAGAGCAGTTGACTCTTAATCAATTGGTTGAAGGTTCGAGTCCTTCCGGGATCACAAAGACGGCCACTGGCCGTCTTTTTTGTTGTGTTGGCGTAGAATTGCAACACCATGGCTGAAGCTTACGCGCCCGCGCACATCATTCCTGACCAAGCCGCCCTGGATACCAAGTTGGCGCGGCTACAAGTTGGCAAGCAAGCCTGGGTGCAGCTAGCGGTGGCCGAGCACATTGCCATCATTGACCGCTTGATCGCAGAACTGCCCGCTATCGAGGAGCGCTGGGTGGCGGCCAGCCTGGCGGTCAAAGGCGCGCAGCCGCGCAGCCTGGCCGAAGGCGAAGAGCGCTTCACGCTCACCGTGACCTACCGCTTGCTGCGCTATTTGCGCAAGGCGTTGGTAGATATCGAAACGCACGGCCAGCCGCGCCTGCCCGGCAAGGTGTGCTGGAAGCATGCTGGCGAGTGGCGCGTGGATGTATTCCCGCAGACGCTGGCCGACCGTATCGCCATGCCCTTCATCCATGCGGAGGTACGCGTCTACGACAGCATGCAAGGCGACGAGCCGCCGCGGGCGGCCTTTTACCGCCAGCCTGAGCCCCAGCCCACGACATGCCTGGTCTTGGCAGCTGGCAACATTGCCTCCACCATAAACTACGACTTCTTGCACAAGCTGTTTGTTGAAGGCCAGGCTGTGCTGCTCAAGATCAATCCGGTCAATGCCTACCTGGCACCGCTGATCGAAGAGGGTTTCCGCGCCTTGGTTGAACCTGGCTATATGCAGGTGGTTGAGGGTGGGGCGGAGGTGGCCTCCTATTTGGTGAACCATGCGGAGATCGATGAGCTGCATCTCACTGGCTCTGACCGCACCTACGAAGCCATAGTGTTTGGCCCGGGGGAGGAGGGCCGCCAGCGCAAGCAGAACAAGCAGCCGCTGGTGACCAAGCCGTTCAGCGCCGAGCTGGGCAATATCTCGCCCGTGGTCGTGGTGCCTGGCCCGTGGAGCACAGGCGATGTGCGCCGCCAGGCAGCCAAGATCGGTGGCTGGCTGGTGCGCAATGCGGGCTTCAACTGCATCACGCCGCGCATGCTCATCCAGCATGCAGGCTGGGAGCGGCGCCAGGCACTCAACGATGGCATCGCCGCCTACCTCGATACGATGGACACGCGCATGGCCTATTACCCCGGCGCCGAGCGGCTGCACGCCCGCTTCACGGAAGCCTACCCACAGGCCCGCCAGCTTGGCCAGCCGAAGGCTGCTGGCCAGCCAAAGGCTGGCCACCTGCCATGGACCTTTGTGTCCGGGCTTGACCCTGCTGATGCAGACCAACTCGCTTTTTGCGAAGAGCCGTTCATGGGCTTGTTCTCGGAGACGGCGTTGGATGCGGCTGATACGGTGGAGTTCATTGCCAATGCGGTGAAATTTGCCAACGAGCAACTGTGGGGCACGCTGTCAGCCTCGATCATTGTGCATCCCAAGAGCCTGCAAGACCCGCTGGTGGCTGCCGCCGTTGAGCAAGCGGTGAGCGATTTGAACTATGGCACCGTGGTGGTCAACCACTGGGGAGCGCTGGGCTACTACATGTGCACCACGCCGTGGGGCGCCCCCCCGGGGCACGATATGTATGACATTCAGTCAGGCATTGGTTTCGTGAACAATCCGCTGATGTTTGACCGCCCGCTAAAGTCGGTGGTGCGTGCGCCGTTCGTCTCCATCCCAGACCCGTATCACGCGCACGCCAAGCATAGCTACCGTTACTTCCGCCAAGACACGCGCTACCATGCCAAGCCTAGTCTGGGGAATTTGGTGAAGCTGCTCTGGCACGCCGTGTTTAGTTAAGAGATGTGAATAGGGATGAGTGAACAGCGAGCAGTTTAAAAAAAGCTGATCGGTAATCTCTAATCTCTGATTACCAGTTACTAAACTACTCTGTTCTCTTTTATGATCCTCGTGTACAAACGCCCGCTGTCTTTGATGATACGCGTCTGCGTCTCGTAATCCACATACACGATGCCAAAGCGGCGGCTGTAACCCCAGGCCCATTCAAAATTATCCAGTAGGCTCCAGGCAAAGTAGCCTTTGACCGGCACGCCCGCGGCAATCGCCTGATGCACATTGTCCAGGTACTCGTGCAGATAGCTGACACGATGAGTGTCATGCACGCGGCCGTCTTCGCTCACTTCGTCTGCGAAGGCGGCTCCGTTCTCGGTGATGTAGTAGGCCGGGAACGAGTAATCACTATGCAGGCGCAACAAAATTTCTTTGATGCCGGGTGGGTATACCTCCCAGCCCATTTCGGTCTTGTGGCTACCCACCGGCACGGTGACGGCTTCGTCCGGCGTGCTTTCGCTGCGGTGTACAGTGCGGAAGTAGTGATTGACGCCTAGATAGTCCAGCGGCGCAGCCATCGCTTCGAGGTCACCAGCCTGCACTAGGTTGCGCAGTCCTGCTTCGTCCAGGGCCATGAATTCCTGGGGGTAGCCGCGGCCAGCCAGTGGATCGAGGAAGCGGCGATTCTGCATGGCATCGCCAATATGCGCCGCCTGCACATCCTCAGGCAGCTCGGAGGCGGCGGTGTGCGGCTGCAGGTTGAGCACGATGCCTACTTGCGCCTGCGGCGCGTTGCGGTGCAGCACGGGCACAGCCAGGCCGTGGGCCAGCAAGAGATGATGCGTGGTGGCCACCTGCTCGGCGATACTTGTATGACCCGGGGCGTGGCGGCCCTGGAGGTAGCCGGCATCCGCACTCACCTGCGGCTCGTTTAGCGTGGCCCAGCTGGCAACACGGTCACCCAGCTGCTGGCTGGCAATATCGGCGTATTCGACAAAGGCTTCGGCAGTGCTGCGAGCCGGCCAGCCGCCGCGGTCTTGCAGCGCCTGCGGCAAGTCCCAGTGGTACAACGTGGCATAAGGCACGATGCCAGCATCCAGCAGCCCGTCTACCAGGCGGCTGTAAAAATCGAGACCCTTTTGATTTACTTTGCCATAGCCTTGCGGCAGGATGCGTGACCACGAGATGGAGAATCGATAGGCTTGCAAGCCCAGCTCCTGCATGAGCTGGATGTCCTCACGCCAGCGGTGGTAGTGATCACAGGCGCGGTCGCCAGTGTGATTGCCAAAGACTTTGCCAGGGGTGTGCGAGAAACGGTCCCAGATGCTTTCGCCGCGGCCGTCCTCATCATGGGCCCCTTCAATTTGATAAGCGGCGGTAGCTGCGCCCCACAGGAAATCGTCTGGAAAGTGGTCTGTGCTCATGGCGGGGCAGTATAAACGAGAAGCGTGCCGCGCCGCGATAAAATCGTGGGTATGAGCCCAGCCGACTCTTCACAAGCCCACCGCCACCGGGCCGCCCAACGCGGCCCGGTGGCCCTGGCCATCGTCACGGTAAGCGATAGCCGTACCGCTGAGACGGACACCAATGCTCATTACCTGCGCCCGCAGATCGAGGCGCTGGGGCACGCCGTGGTGGCCTATCACTTGGTAAAAGATGAGTCGTCCCAGATCCAGGCCATTTTGGATGAATTGGCGGCTGGCCCTGCCCAGGTTGTGCTCTTTAACGGCGGCACGGGTATCTCCACCCGGGATACGACCTTTGACATGCTCAGCCGCAATTTGGAGAAGACTTTGCCCGGGTTTGGTGAGCTGTTCCGCATGCTCAGCTATGAGCAGGTGGGGGCGGCCGCCATGCTCTCGCGTGCTACGGCGGGCGTCTACCGCGGCACAGTGGTGATCTCCACCCCGGGCAGCCCGGCCGCCGTGCAGTTGGCCTGGGAGCGCCTGATCCAGCCGGAGCTGGAGCATCTGGCTTGGGAAGTAGCACGCTAAGTGTGCTAAGGCGTGCTAGCACGCCTAGCGTGCTAGCACGCCTAGCGTGCTACCGAATCTTGTCTTCCCCTTGGTCTTTTTCATTGGTATAATGTCCCGCTGTTAAGGAGTTTTTTTCATGTCCAAACGTTCATCCATCACCGGCAAGGGTCCCAGCTACGGCAACAACGTGCCCTTCTCCAAGAAGCGCAGTCGCCGCCGTTGGGATGTGAACTTGCAGGAGCGTCGCATCTGGGTTCCGGAGCTCAAGCGCTTCGTCAGGCTGCGTGTCACCACGCGTGACCTGCGCAGCATCGATGCCCATGGCCTGCTGGCCTACTTGCGCTCCAATGGCAAGACCCTGGCCGACGTTAGCTAAAGCACTCACTCTGGGAGACTCCCATGTCGGCTAGCGAGCACGTCGCATACAAGACCAAGCAACAGCAACAAGCGTTGGAGCAGCTGCAAGCCAATCCGCGCGTGGAGCTGGTGCGTGTAGCGGGGCCGGAAGAATGCAGCACGGTGCAAACTGTGCAAGGCGTCTACAGCAAATTTGAAGTTCCCGTACTGCCAGTGGAAGGCTGCTCTCGCGAGGGCGGCTGCATCTGCCATTACGAACCTGTTTTGAACGAAATTTATCCTTAGGAAGAGAAGTAAGCATGGCATACCGAGACAATCGTGAAGATCGTGTAGAAGGCGAAGACAGCGGCGAAGAGCGCGGCGGACGCGGCGGTGGCCGTTTCTTCCGCAAGCCCAAGGTGGATCCGTTTGAGGCGGATAAGAACCTCAAGATCGACTACAAGGATGTGGATCTGCTCAAGCGCTTTCTGACTCCCGAAGGCAAGATTCGCCCTCGCCGTCAGACGGGCGTAATCGCCCGCAACCAGCGCAAGCTGGCTCGCGCCATCAAGCGTGCCCGTCACCTGGCGCTGCTGTCCTACACTGACCAGTCGTCTGACTAAACCCTGTACGTCTTCCTGATGATGGAATAAACCGCAAGGTTAAAACAGCCCCGCAAGGGGCTGTTTTTTGTTGTGCTAGCTGCCACGGTTATAATGCTGCTGGGAGACCACATGCCAGAGAAGAAAATTCGTGTTTTGGTTGGCAAGCCAGGTTTGGATGGTCATGACCGTGGCGCAAAAGTGATTGCGCGTGCACTGCGTGACGCTGGGATGGAAGTGATCTACACCGGGCTGCGCCAAACGCCGGAAATGATCGCCGAGGCTGCTCTGCAGGAAGATGTGGATGCGGTGGGTCTCTCAATCCTCTCCGGGGCGCACCTCACCCTGGTGCCGCGCATCATTGAGCTCATCCGTGCCAACGGGCAGGATGATGTGCGTATCTTTGTGGGCGGTATCATCCCTGATGAAGATGTGCCCAAGCTGCGTGAGCTGGGGGTGGATGGTGTGTACGGCCCCGGCTCCCCGACCCACGCCATTATTGACGATATTCGCAAGCTCATTCAACCTGCCAGCTAACGGGGCCGCGTGAGTTTGCAAGACGCTGTCCTCAAAGGCGAACGCCTCGCTGTTTCGCGCTTGCTCACCGCGGTGGAGAATGATACTGCGGAGGGCCAAGCCGCCCTCAACGAGCTCTTTGTCCATACGGGCAAGGCCCATCTCATCGGTATCACCGGCGCGCCTGGTACTGGCAAATCCTCACTGGTGAACCAAATTGCCCTGCACTATCGCAAGGCCGCCACACCCCTCAACATAGCCATCGTAGCCGTGGACCCCAGCAGCCCCTTCACCGGCGGCGCCGTGCTGGGCGACCGCGTGCGCATGCGTGAGCTCTCTGGCGATAGCGGCGTGTTTATCCGCTCTATGGCCACGCGCGGCTCGCTGGGCGGCTTGGCCACCGCCACCGCAGGCATGACCCAGGTGCTGGATGCGGCGGGCTTTGACGTGATCTTGATCGAGACGGTGGGGGCTGGCCAATCTGAAGTTGAGGTGGCCAAGCTGGCGCACACCGTGCTGGTGGTGGATGTGCCCGGCCTGGGCGACGATGTGCAAGCCATCAAGGCCGGCATCCTGGAGATTGCCGATATCCTGGTGCTCAATAAGGCTGACCGGCCGGGTGTGGAGGCTGCCGAGCGCGCCTTGCTGGGCATGCTCAAGCTAGGCCATCCCACCAAGCACTTGGTGCAACATCACGGCAAGCTGGAAGAAGTGCTGGCACCCGCCGAAGCGGTGACAGACGACTGGCTCATTCCTATCCGCCGCACGGTAGCCACAGACGGCGAGGGCTTGCCCGAGCTGCTTGAGGTGATGGGCAAGCACAAGGCGCACCTGCAGCACACCGGAGACTGGCAGCGCCGTGAGCGTGCCCGCCTGCATACCCAGCTGCAAGACCTGGTGCAGCATTCGCTGATGACCGAGTGGCGCGGGCGCGTGACCGATGCACAATACACCCAGGCGCTGGACAAGCTGGTGGCGCGTGAACTCTCGCCGCGTCAGGCGTTACAAACGCTGCTATAAAAAAGCGGCGTTACAATGTGAACATGTACAGTGACGTGCTAACGATGAGTGTGCTGTGCCCCCAAGGGGCTGCGCAGCCAGGGAGCGCCGAGTGAGCCCCGCCGCACGCAGCACAAAAGGCTTGTATGGTGACATCAAGCTGTTCAGTGGCAGCGGCAACCCCGAATTGGCCGAGCAGATAGCCAAGTACCTCAAAGTGCCCTTGAGCGGGCGTGACATCATCGAGTTTTCCAATGAGAACATCATGGTGCGTTTGCACGGCAGCGTGCGCGGCCAGGATGTGTATGTAATCCAATCCACCAGCCGCCCGGTGCAGCGCAATTGGATGGAGCTGCTCATCATGCTGCAGACCCTGCGGCTGGATTCGGCGGCGCGCATCACCGCCGTGATCCCCTATATGAGCTATGCCCGTTCGGACAAGAAGGATCAGCCGCGTGTACCCATTGTGGCGCGCCTGATGGCCGATATGGTGCAGATTGCTGGCGCAGACCGCTACATGACGCTGGATTTGCATGCTGGCCAAATCCAAGGTTTCTTCTCCATACCCGGGGATGTGCTCACAGCGTTCCATATTCTCTCCAAGCATGTCGGTGAGCTGTGCAAGACATTGCAGGACCCGGTAGTGGTGAGCACTGACCTTGGCTTTGCCAAGCGTGCCCGCAACTTTGCGGAGCGCATTAACGTGCCGCTGGCGATCATCGAGAAGCGCCGCACCCCGCATGACGCCCGCACCGAAGCCATGAGCGTAGTGGGTGACGTGGTGGATAAAGATGTCATTCTGCTGGATGATGAAGTGGACACTGCAGGCTCGGTGTCGAATGCCATCCAGCTGCTCAAGAAGAAGGGCGCACGCAATGTGTATCTGGTCTTCGTACACGCCGTGCTGTCTGGCCCGGCAGTAGAACGCCTCGCCGCCCAGCCGCTGGCAGGCATCATCACTACTGACACGGTGCCGATTGCCGAAGAGGACAAGCGCAAGCTGGGCGACAAGCTCACCATCCTCTCGGTGAATGAACTGCTGGGCGAGGTCATCTCACGTGCCCACCGCGGCGTGAGCGTCGGCCAAATGTTCAATGAGTAGTCTACAGTCTACAGTTGACAGTCGACAGAGAAATCAAGAGTTGAGCTCAACTGCAACAAATCTGTAAACTGCCGACTGTACACTGTTAAACTGCCTAATGCCTGAACTCCCTGAAGTTGAAACTGTAGCTCGCTCCCTGGTAAGCGGCCAGGGCCTTGGCCTCGGCGTCGTTGGCCGCCGCTTTGCCGGCGCCAAGGTCAGCTGGGCGCGCAGCATTGCTGCGCCCAGCGTGCGCCGCTTTGCGCAGCAGCTGGCTGGACGCCAGGTAACTGGTGTGGGGCGGCGCGGCAAATATATTCGTATTGACCTCTCGCAAGGCAGCTTGCTGGTGCACCTGCGTATGAGCGGGGATCTGTTGCTGGGCCGTGGCGCTGCGCCGTTGGGGCGCTTCTCCCGCGTGCAGATGTTCTTTGACGACGATGTGCAACTGAGCTTTGACGATGCGCGCAAGTTCGGGCGCATCTGGCTGCTGGAGGATGCCGAGGTTGTGCTCGGTAACCTTGGTCCTGAGCCCTTCAATGAGGCGCTGACCCCTGCCGTCTTTCACCGCATGCTGGCGGAGCGCAATCGCCAGCTCAAACCACTACTGCTCGATCAGGCCTTTATTGCTGGCCTCGGCAATATCTATGTGGATGAGGCGCTGTGGACGGCGCAGTTGCACCCGCTACAGGGCAGCCAGAGCGTCGACAAGGCCGCCGCTGGCAAGCTGCTGCGTGCTATCCGTAAAGTGCTGACCGAAGGCATCAAGCGCAACGGGGCCAGCATCGATTGGGTGTACCGCGGTGGGGAGTTCCAGAATTACTTCAAGGCCTACCAGCAGACCGATGAGCCCTGCCCGCGCTGCGGCACGCCAATCGTGCGCATGGTAATGGGGCAGCGCGGCACACATTACTGCCCTACCTGCCAGCGGCTGTAATCCTAGCGATGTGGTTTGATTTTTATTGCGAGGACGTGAGGCGGCGTGAGCCGCTGAACGACGTGGCAATCTGGTGTTGAACCAAGGAAAGTAAAACCTAGATTGCTTCGTGCGCAGCTCCTGGCAGAGCTTGCGCCTCGCATGACAGCGACAGGCACTTTAGTTCTTCAAATACGCTTGCAGCACCAGTGCATGGTTATGCTCAGTATCGCGTGCTCCGTATAGCAGCGTAATGGTCTTGTGTTGCTTGGCCAGCGCACGCAACTCGGCCACCGCTGGGTTGTTTTTAAGCTCAGCGCTATACAGTTTGCTAAACTCGTGGAACTTCTCGGGGTCATGCCCGAACCAGCTGCGTAGTTCAGGCGAGGGAGCTATTTCTTTGAGCCACACATCGACCGCGGCGGCCTCTTTCTTGAGGCCACGTGGCCACAGGCGGTCTATTAGTACACGGTAGCCATCGGCCGCTTCGGCCTTCTCATACACACGTTTGAGCTTGATGCTCATACCAGGCTCCTACTTGTGGGACGGCTTTATTCATCCTTCTACCTATCAACTGCAACCACCTTCAGCTTGCCGTCGCTGTCCTGAGTGAGCTTGCCTACGGGCATGGTGGTGTCGTGCTCGAAGACCAGCATGGCTTGATTGGCCAGCGCCCAGTCCTGCCAATAGCCCTTGGTGCGGATGGTCTCGAGTGGCTCCACATCGTAGGCGGTGACCCAGGCGCGGCGCTCCATGTGCACCGCATAGCTGGTGAGATCGGCCACGTAGAGCAGCGGGTGCGTATCGCCTTCGTAGAGGATGCACTGCATGGCGCGCGTGTGCCCGGGGGTGACCACGCAGCGCACATCATTGGTCACTTGCGTGTCACCATGCAGCAGGCGCAGCTTGCCTTGCTCCCATAGCGGCACATAGTTCTCAGGCAGGTAGGTGGCGCGGGTGCGCTCATTGGTGTGCATGGCATCGGCAAACTCCAGACGCTGCACCCAGTACTCGGCCTTGGGGAAAGTAGCCACCAGCTCGCCCTCGGCGAGGGTGGTGTTGCCGCTGCAATGGTCCCCGTGCAAATGTGTGTCCAGCACGATGTCCACATCCTGCGGGCGGATGCCGTGGGCGGCCAGGTTCTCTAGCATAGTGCCCTGCGGATACTCCAGATTCCACTGGCGCATCCCTTTTTCGTTAAGCTTGTCGCCCAAGCCGGTATCCACCAGGATGGTCTTGCCCTCGGAAATGATCAGCAGGCTGGTGAGGTCCATCGGCACCAGGCCATGTTCATTGGCCTGCTGTGTGCGGCTCCACAGGGAGCGCGGCACCAGGCCGAACGGGCCGCCGGGGTCTACCCAGACACGGCCAGTGGGGATGAGATGCCATTCAGATGCCATGCGGCTCCCTTACTTCTTGCGGCGGCGGCGTTTGTTGTTCTTGCTGGCAGTCCCTTCGCTGGCGGGGCTGCTCTGCGCAGCGCTATCTGCGGCGCCATTGGCGCCAGCAGACGGGCTGGTGGCGGCCGCCAGCGGGCTGGTGCTGCGGGCAATGCTCTGCACGGCGGCCGGGCCAAAGGTGAACATGCGGTTGACCAGGCTGCTGCGCATATCGGCGAACAGGCTTTGGAACATCTTGTAGGCCTGGGCCTTGTACTCGGTCAGCGGGTCACGCTGCGCGTACGCTTCCAGGCGCACGGAGATGCGCAGGGCCTCCATGCGGGTGAGGTAATCGACCCACAGCTCTGAGATCACGCGCAGCAACGCCTGGCGGTAGCTTTCGTTGAGGGCGCGGCGGCCGAGTTCGGCCACGGTCTTGACGCGTGCCTCGTCGGGCAGGCTGCTGAGCGGCTGGCTGCCCAGAGTGCGGTAGGCTTCATCGCCCACCGCGGCGCGCACGGATTCGCCGGCCTGCGGGGTGAGCTCCGCCAGCGTGCGGCTGGATACGGCTTCCCAGGCGCCCTCGCCCCACACAGCTTCGGTAGCGCGACGTGCGTTCTTAAGATGGCTGAGGATGCGGTCTGCGGCTTGCTGCTCGCTCAAGCCTTCAATGAAGGCGGCGGCGTAGTATGACAAGCTGAGGCGGCGGCGGCGCTGGATGACTTGCTGATGGCTGCGTTTGTCGAAGCTGGTGACGCGGCTTTCTGGCATGGCCAGCAGGGCATTGAGCAGCTTGAGGTCGGTAACCGGGCCATCGCCCAGAATTTGGTCAATCTCGCGGGCAATTTGGCCGTCGCCATCGCCCAGCAAGCGTTGCTGGCGGGCGGCAAATTCGGTGTTGACCGCTTCGGTCAGGCGGGTGGCGATGCCGTCCCATTCCAGGCTGGCGAGTTCAGCAGGCTTGAGGCCAAGGTCACTCTCCAGGCGGCGCTCCACGGCGCCCACCACGCGAGTGATGGCCTGCTCCAGCAGGGTGCGGGCCACTTGGTCGAAGACCTGGTCAGCCGCGGCGTCCGGGTTCTCACGCAGCAGTTTTTGCAGCGCGCCGTCCACTTTCACCGGCATCTGCATCAAGCTGGTTAGTTCGGCGGCCAGGTCAGCGGCACTCTGTTGCTGGCCTTCATCATTGAGACGCAGACCTTGCTTGAAGGTGTCTATGCTCTCCTCACGCTCGTCCAGCATTTGGTCCAGGCGAGTCTGGTGGCTCTCCACCAGCCCGGCCAGGCTGCTGAGCAGATGCGCCTGCTCGGCCTGCAGTGCGCCGCTGGCCATCTCGCGCAAAGCGGCTTTGGCTTCGCCCACGCTGCTCAGATTCTTGCTCTTGAGCTCATCCAGCAACAACTGGAAGGTGAAGGAGGGCACGGGCACGCCGTTGATGATCAGCGTGGGCTGAATTTGCTCCAGCCAGGCCAGCAGCTTCCAGGCGCCATCCGTATCCGCCAGGGCGGCAGGTACGCGCAGCGCCACTTCTTCTTCTAGCATCTGCAGCACGTCATCGGTCAGATCGTCCTTGGACATGATGCGGTCACGCTGGACGTACACCGTGGCGCGCTGCGAGTTCAATACATCGTCATATTCCAGCAGGTGCTTGCGGGCGTCAAAGTTGGCGCCTTCCACACGCGTTTGTGATTGCTCAATGATGCGGCTGACGAGGCCGTATTCCAGCGGCAGCGCATCGTCCATGCGCATGCGCATCATGGCGGTCTCGACCTGTTGGCCGCCGAAGAGGCGCATCAGGTCATCCTGCAGGGAGAGGTAGAAGCGCGAGGAGCCCGGGTCGCCCTGGCGGGCGGCGCGGCCGCGCAGCTGGTTATCAATGCGGCGGGCGTCATGCCGCTCGCTGCCGATAACGTGCAAGCCGCCCAGGGTCTTGACCTTGGCCATTTCTTCAACGGACTGCAGGAAGTAATCCACCTCGGCTTTGTAGATGCCGAACTCTTCGGGGTTCATGCCCAGCAGCAGCTTGCGCTGCTCGTCGTAGCTCAGTGCGTAGGCCTGGGCGTGCCCGGCCTTGCGCAGCACGCGGTTGACGGCCGAGGTGACCTCTTCGGCAATCTCGCCGCCCAGCTTGATATCGACGCCGCGGCCGGCCATGTTAGTGGCAATCGTCACCGCGCCAAAGGCGCCGGCGCCGGCAATGATCTGGCTTTCTTCGGTGTGCTTGCGGGCGTTGAGCACCTGATGGGGTACGCCGCCCTGGATGACGTTATTCAGACGCGGCGCATCGTCTGCATGCAGGCCAAGCAGCTTTAGCAGGGTGGGCAGGTTCTCTTCGCTTTGCAGAGTGAGTTGAATGCCCAGGTCACGCCCAAACTGGCGCAACTGCGGCACGCTGAGCTTCTCTAAAGGTTCGTAGAGGAACTGCACCTCAGGAATGACAAAGCCTTCATCGGTCTTGTTGTTCTTCTCCAGCCAGACCTGGCGCAGCAGCATGGCTTGCAACAGGCGCTGGATGGGTTCGGCACGCAGACGGGTGGAGAGCTGGTCCGAGCGCTCTACCGAGGTGGTGCCCACCAGGATCGGGCGGCCGATGACATGGACGCTAATGATCTCCTGCACGATGGAGCGTAGCTTGGCTTCCTCGGTGCGGTAGACCACATCGGGGTAATCTTTGCGCCGCCATAGCGACGGGGCTTTGTTGGGGTCATCCCTGCGAGCGAAATAGGTGTAGCGGTAGCCTTGCTCGTCTTTGGATTCCACTTCCTCGAGGGAGGAGCCTTTGAGCGAGGCGGCGTACTCCACCTGCGGGGGCAGGGCAACTACCTCGAGCTTGTAGATCTTGTTGAACTCTTCTGCCTCGGTGAGCGCCGTACCGGTCATGCCGGCCAGCTTCTTGTACATACGGAAGTAGTTTTGGATGGTGATGGTGGCGTAGGTAACGTTCTCGCTCTCCACCTTCACGCCTTCTTTGGCTTCGGTGGCTTGATGCAAGCCGTCAGACCAGCGGCGGCCAGGCATCAGGCGGCCAGTGTGCTCGTCGATGATGACAACCTGGCCGCCTTGCACCAAATAGTCCTTGTTGCGCTTGAACAGGAACTGGGCACGCATGGCCTGCTCGATAAAGCCCAGCGCACGCGCTTGCTCCGGTGTGACATCCTCAGGGCGCTCAGGGTCGCTGAGTGGGCTGCCCAGCAGCTGCTCCAGGTGGGCTGTGCCGACTTCGGTCAGGGTAACGGTGCGGTCCTTCTCGTTGATTTCGTAGTCTTCCGGATTCAGGCGTTTGACCACCTGGGCCATCTTGACGTAATGCTCGGCCTCGTCATGCGCCGGGCCAGAGATGATCAGCGGGGTGCGCGCCTCGTCGATGAGTACGTTATCCACCTCATCGATGACGGCGTAGTTGTGGCCGCGCTGCACCTTCTCGGCGGCGTTCATGCGCATGTTGTCACGCAGGTAATCGAAGCCGAATTCGCTATTGGTGCCGTAAGTGATGTCCGCTCGGTAAGCCTCGGAGCGCTCCACCTGGCGCAACTGGTGCTGGTCTTCGTGGGTGGATTCTTTTTCTAAGTCCACGATGTAGGCCCAGCGCCCGCTATCGGTGCGCGTGCCCATTTGCAGCACGCCCACGCTGACATCCAGCAGGGTGAAGATAGGCGCCATCCAGCGGGCGTCACGGCGTGCCAGGTAGTCGTTGACGGTGATGAGGTGCACACCCTCGCCACTGAGTGCATTTAAATAGAGGGGCAGGGTGGCTACGAGGGTTTTGCCCTCACCAGTGCGCATTTCGGCAATGTGGCCCTGGTGCAAGGCAATGCCGCCCATAAGCTGCACATCGTAGGGGCGCAGGCCCAGGGTGCGCTTGCTGGCCTCGCGCACGGCGGCAAAGGCCTCCGGCAGCAGCTCATCCAGTGTGCTGCCCGCGGCCAGCCGCTGGCGGAAATCGGCACTTTTCGCTTTCAGCTCAGCTTCAGACAGAGCTTCGTACTGGGGTTCAAGGGCATTAATTTGCTCAACAATCTTGGCGTAGCCTTCTACGGCCTGCTTGTTGGGGTCGCCCGCAATCATTTTGGCTAAGTTTCTAAGCATAGTGGGGGTTTTACTCCATGAAAATTGATTATAACCCTCGCACCTTTCGGCACGTTGGCCGCCAGAATCTCTATTAGTGCTCTTATGCAGCTGTGGCAGTTGCAGCAACCTAAAAATCTTCCAGTTTTAAGATAACAAGGGAATATTCCGCTGTGCAGAATGCTAGAATCAGTCTGTCGTTAGCGTTGTAGTTGCCCGCCCTTGCAGCATCAAAATACAGATAAAACCAAATGTCCTCCTCCTTCGTCCACCTTCACGTCCATACCGAGTACTCGTTGCTGGACGGGTTCAGCAAGATCCCTAAGCTGCTGGATCGGGCCAAGGAGCTGGATATGCCCGCCCTGGCGATCACCGATCACGGCGCGCTGTATGGCGTGATTGACTTCTTCAATACGGCGCGTGAGAAAGGCGTGAAGCCGCTCATCGGCATCGAAACCTATCTGGCGCAACGCACTATGCAGCACCGCGACCCCGAAGAAGACAAGAAATCCTTTCATATGTTGCTGCTGGCGGAGAACGCCATCGGCTATCAGAATTTACTGAAAATTGCCTCCGCTTCACAATTGGATGGCTTTTATTACTTCCCGCGTATTGACCGTGAGTTTTTGGCGGCCCACTCAGAGGGCATCATCGCCACCTCTGGCTGTCTCTCCGGTGAAGTGCCGCGAGCGATTCAAAAAGAAGACCTCACCGAGGCGCGCGCCAAGCTGGATTGGTACTACGAAGTCTTTGGCCCCGAGCGCTTCTTTTTGGAGCTGCAGCCGCACGACATCCCCGAGCAGCAGCGCGTCAACCGCACCCTGCGCGAGCTCAGCTCGCGCTACCAGGGCCGCTTTGTGGCCACCAATGACGTGCACTACGTCAACCAGGAAGATGCGCGTCTGCAAGATGTGCTGCTGTGCGTGCAAACCGGCGCCCTGCTGACCGACACGCGCCGCATGAAAATGCAGGGCGACTATTACCTGCGCAGCGCCCAGGAAATGGAAACGCTGTTCAGCGAAGTGCCCGACGCGCTCAGCAATACCCTGCTGATCGCCGAGCGCTGCAATGTGGATCTCAGCCCCGGCGAGTACCGCATGCCGAAGTTTGATGTGCCGGAAGGCCACAACACCGAGAGCTATCTGCGTGAATTGTGTGAGCTGGGCCTTCCGCGTCTTTACCCTGGCCGCGAGAAGGCCGAGGATGTACGTGCCCGCCTGGAACACGAGCTAACCACCATCATCAAGATGGGCTTCGCTGCCTACTTCCTCATCGTGTGGGATCTGTGCAAGTTCGCCACCGAGCAGGGCATTTGGTACAACGCACGCGGCTCGGCGGCCGGCTCCATCGTTGCCTACCTGCTGGGCATCACCCTGGTAGACCCGCTGGCGCACGGGCTGATCTTTGAGCGCTTCCTGAATGTTGACCGTATCAGCATGCCGGATATTGACCTGGACTTCCAAGACGATAAGCGCTCGCGCATGCTGGAATACGCCGCCAACCGCTACGGCGATGACCGCGTGGCCGCCATCATCACCTTCAACAAGCTCAAGGCGCGTGCTGCGGTACGTGATGTGGGGCGCGTCATGAATGTGCCGCTCAGCGATGTGGACCGTATCGCCAAGCTGATCCCTAACATTCCCGGCAAGCCGGTCACGATCACCGAGGCGCTCGAAGACATCCGTGACCTGCGCACTGAATACAACAGCAATCCTCAGACCAAGGAATTGATCGACACCGCCGTGCAGATGGAAGGCGTGATCCGCGGGGCAGGCACGCATGCTGCCGGCGTGGTGATCGCAGACGATGAGATCGTCAAGTATGTGCCGCTGCACCGCCCCACGGGCAATGCTACGGACGATACGCCCATCAAGAAGCTGACCCAGTTTGAAATGGCCACGTTGGAGTCACTCGGCCTGCTCAAGGTGGATTTCCTGGGGCTGGCAACACTCACCATCATGCAGCGTGCCTGCGCGCTGATCAAAGAACGGCGTGGTATAGACCTCAATCTCTACAACATTCCCATTGACGATGCGCAGACCTACGAGCTGCTGGGGCGCGGCGAAACGGCGGGCGTGTTCCAATTTGAAGGCTCGGGTATGCGCCGTTGGATGGTGGCGATGAAGCCCAAGATGCTGGACAACGCCGTGGCCATGGTGGCGCTTTTCCGCCCCGGCCCGATGGATTTCATCCCCACCTATATTGCGCGTATGCACGGCAAAGAAGAGGTCAAGTACGCGCACCCCAAGCTGGAAAGCATCTTTGCCGAGACCTATGGCATTCCGGTGTATCAAGAGCAACTGATGTTCGCCGTGATGGAGGTGGCGGGCTACACGCCCTCCGAAGCCGATGATCTGCGCAAAGCGATCGCCAAGAAGATCGAATCCAAGCTGCATAAGCACCGCAAGAAATTTGTGGAAGGCGCCGTCAAGCAAGGCATTGCCGAGAAGACCGCCGAAGGCATTTTTGCTGATTGGGAAAACTTTGCCCGCTACGGCTTTAATAAAGCCCACGCGGCTGATTATGGCTTGATCGCCGTACAGACGGCTTATCTCAAGACGCATTATCCCGTTGAATACATGACGGCCTTGCTCTCGGTCTCGCAGGGCGATACTGATAAAGTAGCAGCCTATATTACAGATTGCCAGCGCATGGCCATTGATGTGCTGCCGCCGGATATCAATCACAGTGTGTGGGACTTTGCCGCCGAGGATCGCAGCGATGCTCCCAGCGCCATTCGCTTTGGCCTGGGTGCGGTCAAGAACGTAGGCCGTGGCGCCATCGAAGCCATCATCAGTGGCCGCGGCCAGGCCAGCGGCCAACAGCCCTTCGATAGCTTGGGAGACCTTGCGCATCGCGTAGACCTGCGCCATGTGGGCAAGCGCCCGCTGGAGAGCTTGGTGAAGGCCGGCGCGCTGGACACTTTTGGCGACCGTCACGCGCTGTTAGCGGCCGTGGACCAGATCGTGGCCACCAGCGCGGCGCACTTTGCCGCCAAGGAGGCCGGTCAGCTCACCATGTTTGCCGCCGGCAGCGGCCTGGAGCAACCCATCACGCTGATGGCGGCTGGCCATGGTGACGAAGAATTCGCTCGTCGTGAGCGCCTCAACTGGGAGCGCGAGGTGATTGGCCTATATGTGTCTGACCATCCGCTCAGCCACATGATGAGCACGATTGCCGAAGTGGTGACGCACAAATCCACTGAGTTGGGCGAAGCGCAGCATGAGGAGCGTGTGCGCGTGGCCGGCCAGGTCAAGACCTTCCGCACCCTGCTCACCAAACGCGGCAAGGATATGGCCTTCGTCACTCTGGATGATGGCTTTGGCACGATTGAGCTGGTGCTGTTCCCCGAAACCTGGAAGCGCTTTGCCGGCTTGGTGACGCTGGATAACTTGATATTGGTTGAAGGCAAGATTGACGCCAACAATGCCGAACCCAAAGTGCTGGCAGATAAGCTGGATACCAACTTCAACATTGTGGAGCCGCTGGCCGCGGCGAATGGTGCCGCCGCTGCGTCCGCTCCGCCGCAGCAAAAGCTGGCTGCCGCTGCTCCCGCAGCCAGCCCGCCGCCTGTGGCGAAGACTGCTGCGCCCGAGCGGATTGAGTCTGAGATGGAAGTGGCCTTTGCCGCCAGCGACATGCCCGCTGAGCCAGAAACCTTTGCTGACGATTGGTGGGATGTGCAGGCACAGGATCATGCCCCCATGGCCAGCGTACCCTTGCAGGCTGAGGATGAGCACACCATTGCGATGGACCTGAGTGAGCCGGACTACATTGCCGAGCTCACCCCTGAACCGCCGCTGGACACAGACCCTGCCACCCCAGCGGCCACCGCCGCCGCCGATGAGCTCGGCGCCAGCGTCAGCCCGGTGGCCAGCGCGCCAGCCACCATGCCGTTTGAGCCACCCAAGCCGGCGTCAAAACCCAGCCTGCCGCCCATGGCGCCCGCCCTGGCGCCCGCCCTGGCGCCCGCGTCACAGCCCAAGCCAGCTGGCAGCGGAGGCGCCTCCGGCGAACGCCGCCCGCGCATCGCCACCATTTACCTGCGCAGCCTGGGCGATAAGATGCGCGATATTTTGCATATCCGCCGCGTGCATGGCGCCATCATCAGCTACCCGGGCAGTGACCGCTTCAATTTCTATGTCTTCGAAGGCCGCAGCAGCTATCTCATCGAGTTTCCCAACGAGACTACTGACCTTAACGATGAGCTGGTAGCACGCCTGGAAGCCTTACTTGGCCCCAACAATGTGCGCGTTGAAGATTTGCAAATACATTGAGTGATTGGTGAACAGTGAGCAGTGAGCAGGAGATCTAGTTTTCGTTAGTTTTATTCCCTAATCACCAATCACTGTTCACTGCTCACTACTTTATTCACTGATAAAATCCCAATCGGCAAGTCTTATGGCTGAGATCAAACGTATCGCGGTACTTACCTCCGGTGGGGATGCCCCCGGCATGAACACGTGCATCCGCGCCGTGGTGCGCACCGCCCTGTATAACGGCTGCGACGTATTTGGCATCCGTGATGGCTATGAGGGCTTGCTGCGCAATGACATGGCGCTGCTGGAAGCGCGCGAGGTAGGCGGCATCATCCAGCGTGGTGGCACCATCCTCGGCACCGCTCGCAGCGATGAGTTCCGCACCGAAGCTGGCCAAGCGAAGGGCATGCAGATTCTGAAATCGCACAACATCGATGCGCTGGTAGTGATTGGCGGTGATGGCTCCATGCGCGGCGCGCGTGCCTTGGTGAAACTGGGGTTGCCTGTGGTGGGTGTGCCAGCCACCATCGACAATGATATGTGGGGTACCAACATGGCCATCGGCGTTGACACGGCGCTCAACACCATCAGCGACGCCATCGACAAGCTGCGCGATACGGCCTCTTCGCACCGCCGCGCCTTCCTCATCGAAACGATGGGGCGCAACTGCGGCTACCTGGCTGTGATGGCCGGTGTGATCGGCGGAGCGGAAGTTGTGCTCATCCCTGAAGCCCCTGTCACCATCGAGGAAGTGGCCGCCAAGGTGGAAGATGCCTACAAGCGCGGCAAGACGCACTCGATCGTCATCGTCTCCGAAGGCGCCAACGTGCTGACCACTGAGCTGGCCAGCGCCCTGGAGCAGATGGATGTAGGCTTCAGCACGCGCATCACCATCCTTGGGCACATCCAGCGCGGCGGGCGGCCCACCGCTTTTGACCGCCTGCTGGCCAGCCGCATGGGCGTCACAGCCGTCGATGCGCTGCTCGCCGGTCAGACGGATGTGATGATGGGCCTGCGCGGCCGTGAGGTCGAACCCGTGCCCCTCGCCGATGTGGTCAGCAAGCAGCGCGAAGCCAATCTCGACTATTACGAGATGGCCAAGATGCTTGCGTTCTAGCTGGCGCAAGCACCAGCAGGACGCGGGAGTTCGCAAAAGCAGCGAACTCCAACGCGTGGGCGTATTTTTGCCCACGCAAGTGTCCTGAGCGCAGCGAAGGGCTCCGTTACCCTCAATTTCCAAACACCATGAGTTCTTGAATTCTCCCTTCCACTACGATACTATTCACGCACTTTTAGTGAGAGGAAACCGCAAAAATGTCCAACAACCAGATTGATCTCGGCCCTTTGTTCTCGCAGGTGGTCAAAACCCTCGCTCAGCAGCAGAGCCAACTCAACAAAGCAGATACGCAGAACCACGACCATGGTGACAACATGGTGCAGGTTTTCAACACTATCACCGAAGCCATTGAGCAGAAGCAGGGAAGCTCACAGACCAGCCAGCTGGGCTATGCCGCCGAGTTGCTGGCCCAGCAGAACAGCGGCTCCGCCCAGCTGTACGCCAAGGGCCTGCAGCAGGCCGCCCAGCAGTTCAAGGGCAGCGAGATTGACGCCAGCAACATCCTGCAGCTCATCCAGCTGCTCATGGGCGGCGGCCAGGCTGCGCCGTCTGCCGCGCCCTCAGGCGCAGGCGCCTTGGGCACTCTGCTGACCCAGCTCGCCGGCGGCCAGTCTGCCTCCAGCGCCGATGACGACAAGATCAATATGCAAGACATCCTCAACGCGGGCCTCACCTACATGACCGCCAAGAACGCAGGTGCTAGCACCGGCGAGGCGCTCATCAAGGCCCTCGTCGCCGACAGTGCCATGGCGCCCACGCCGCACCGCGCCCAATCCAGCGAGCTGGTGCTCAAGACCCTGCTGGATGTGGTGGGCCGCATGGGCGGTAAGTAGCGCTCAGTTTCCAGTATGCAGAATCAAAAAGCGCAGCGGGTTGCCCGCTGCGCTTTTCTTATGTCCTTCACCTAGTTGAGTGGAGGTTGGTTTTCGAATATCCGCTGGTATTCACTCCGTGAAAGGGTGGTGTCATACCCACCAATCTCTTCGCTGGGATGTTTGCTGATGCCCGTGTAAACAAGACTGGCGTCCTCGTACCGCCTAAACATGAAGACTGCCTCATTCATCCGTGAACTATTGAATAACCCCATGCTTACCAGTAGCTCAAAGTCTTTCTTTTCCAGCCCAGTAACTTTCTTGAACAATCCTGGATGCAGCACTGTAATCAGATCTTTTAGCGTTCGCTCGCGTTCGTCTGTCAAGTACATAAAGACGGGGATGCGTGTTGCAAACTTGATAAGTTTCTCTTGGATATCTCTGCGTTTGCTCTTGTACTCTTTTTCTTTCTCCGTGAGCTCCTTTTTTTGTTTTTCGGTCAGCTTGCCGTTGCGCGCTTTCTCTTTGAGCCCTTTCACCGCGTCCGACTGGCTAATGATTGCCGTAACATCTTGGTTCAGACTGCGGAAACCCTCAATGTTCTCCAGCGCCTTCAATGCCTTGTCGTCACTCAACAGCCGTTCTAAGGTTCCATTGTCCACATTCACCAACAACGCGCTCTCCCAACGGCGTGCCAAGAGGGTGGCCGTGGTCCCGCGGTACGCGTATTCCAGGACACCGGTAGCATCCAGTTGCACCATCGCACTGCCGTCGTAGGCAAGGATGGGTAAGAAGCTGATGAACTCCTCAACCTTCTTTTCTGGGCTGGTTTCGCTTACATCCAGCCGCGTGCTGTACTCAGCAATCTGACGCAGCGCTCGCACAGGTGCAAAGTCAAAGATGTAACACTCCTCTTTCAGAATCACGTCTTCGTTTGGCCGCATATCGTTTTTGATCGTCCATGGGGACTGCACGCGGAAGGCAGCCTGAAAATACGTCTCAGGGCTGGAGGAATTGCGCAGCATCAGAAGGCCCGTCCACGGTTTCACCGTCACCCCCGTGGTTAGCTTGCCACACGAGAGCGTAATCGTCTTGGTTTCTAATGGGTCTGGTTTGTGCATTGCCGCGTGCACAGGCGCCAGCGCGTCGGCGCCCATACCAGCTTCGTTGCCGGCTGCCACCACGACGTTGTAATCATGATAGAAGCGGTTATTGCGGTTGCTCAGCATATTGCGCATGGCATGGCAGGCCGCAACACTCGGCAGAAACCAAAAAGTGTGCGTCAATACAGAAAGCAGGTTGCCGTCTGAGAAGGGCATCGGTGGCCGCTTGGCGCCCTGCTTCAAGTCATCTACTGTAGTTTCCAGCAACCCACCGCGTATGAGATCCAACCACTTCTGCACTTCGCTGGCGTATTTGAATTTAGCTTGTGTTCCACCCCCTTCAGCTCTGAAGAACTCATTTAGGTCAAACTCATTGAATTCGCCTTGCAGGGCCACTTCACGAATATTGTCTGGCATCCTGTATGTGAGCAGTACCATACGAGGCAAAGCAGCATAGGGATTTATCCCTTTGTCTTGCCAGTTTGCCTTGGCGCGTTGCTCGTCTGAATACGTCCAGTTGTAGATTTGCTCTTCAATGAACTCGCCATTATTTATGGCGCGGAACGGAGTGCCAGAGAGGTACAAATACGCCCCCGTTTTTACTGGCAGGTTGCGTTCTAGCTCATCAATATCATCCGGCACTTTAGCGTCTTCCTGCGTCGCCAGACGCTGCTCAAAGTCATACTCATCTTCAGATTCGAACAAGCCTCTGGCACGATCTCTCCACGCCCCGAAGTGGTATTCGTCCAGAACTACACAGTCCCAGGTAGTCTTATGCACCCACTGATTGCGCGGTTTGATGTTGCCAGAGCGGTCTACACCCAAAAAGTCCTGAAAGCTGCCAAAGCACACAACTGGCTTTTTGGGGTCTGCTTCTTCGTATTGCAATCCCTTGCGGGAGACAAATTGCCAGCCCTCAAAGTCCACATGGGAAGTAAGGTCTTCCTCCCAGGCATCTTTCACTGCGGGCTTGAAAGTAAGCACCAGTAGACGTGTCCAATCCATCTTTTTGGCCAATTGGTAAGCTGCAAAGGTCTTGCCAAAGCGCATCTTGGCATTCCATAAAAAGTGTGGCGTCTTGTCTGGGTTGGTTTTCTTGAGTGAATTGAAGTACCTGGCCGTTTTCTTGACTGCCTCTGCCTGCTCTGGCCGCAGCTTGAAATCCAATGTGCGGTTTTCATCGTTGCGCTCATTCCGTCGCAGCGCTAGGATCGCGGCCTCAACATTTGCTACCGTACAGCGGAACCATTCGCCCTTCACGCGCTGAATCTTCTTGCGCAACAGATAGCGGTGCACATCCTTGTCTGTAAAACTGCTGCTGTCCGCCCGCATGGCACTCTGGTCAAGCAATATGCGATACGTTTGCTTGGGGCGCACGATTGCATATTGCTCATCCACCCGCGCCTTTACATCCCGCGTGCTGTAACCTATCTTCAGCAATCCCTTGTACTCGGGGTGTGTCTCCTCATAGGCATAGATGCGCGGATTATCTGCTGGCCGGAGCGGAAAGAAATCTTTGGGCATGAGAGTTACTCCATTGGGCGAACAATGCTTTCTATAAACTCTGCCTCTTCTTTGGTGATTCCATACTTCTTATAGAGTTGCTGATCCGTCCACTTGGTAGTCAAATCTTGTGAGGGAACAAAAGAGTAAACTCCCCTTGGAGCATTCTGCGTATTTTTGATAAGAGAAACCATAAATCTAAAAAACCTTGTTTTTACATAACTCACTAGATTTTTAGCTTGTTCTAGGTCGTCAAAAACACCTAGAATTAAATATGTTTCTGTACATGCAGTTCCTCGGCTAGCAATTATTGGTTCCCCTAGAATTTGATGGGGAAAAGTGTCGCTTCCAGACCCCGCTTTCGAAATTATCACCTTGATTTTGTTGACTAAATCTTGGTTTCGAATAATCTGGTCTTTACTAACATATCCGGTTTCCCCGTACCGGTACAACCTTACATTCCTTGTGTTGGTTTTAGTAGGGCTAAAATCTGCAAAACCTGAATCTAATCCAAAGGGCTTTCTAGCGCTTACTTGAGCGATTAGGGTCTGCTCGTTTTTTCTCTGAACTTTACGCAAAATGCTGATTGCCTCGTTGTAGCGTACAAACACCTCGCTATTAGCTTCTAACAAAGGCCTTAGAACTGCCTTGCCCGCTTTGCCAGCGCGATAAGAGGTTACCTTCACGTCTCCTGTGTAATCCCTAATCCATAGAAAATAGTTGACGCCACCTTTGATCTGAGGCCCGGAAAATACATCCGAGGCCTCGGGAAAGTCGTGGATTTCTGCCAATCTTCGGTCAGAGAGCATTTCCTTCCTGAAGGTATCTAGTCCTTTGCCGCCAGTAAACCATCTAGAGGGGATAATCATTGTTAGGAATCTAGGCATTAGCTTCTTTGCCTGATGGACGAAGAGTTGGTAAATTGGTGTGGCACTGGTTCCCATTCCACCTCCATCATTGAGTTGATACGGAGGGTTACCAATAATCACGTCAAACTTCATATTTAAAGCCTCCTCGGGTTTGAGGGTGTGAATAAATTCATAAGCATGGGTCTCCAGTTCCTCGCCCCGGGAATACTCTGCTTCATTCGCTCCACACCAGGTGCAACGCCCATTCTTCCACTCATGCTCAATGCGTTGGTAGCGAATATTCCCTTGCGCATCCTGAAAGCCTTCAGCCACCGAATACTTGCTATTCGCTTCCCGCGAGCAATATAGGCTGCGACGAGACATTTGCCCCGTCAGCTCGGTAATGGGGATGCCAAACAATTGTTTGGTAAAGATATGGTTGATACGGGCTTGCTGGTCTGGTATCTTCCCGGCCAGCCCTTTATTCAACCGATCTGCCGCTTCGCGCAAAAACACGCCACTTTTGCACGCCGGATCCAAAATGGTTGTGTTCAGGTCTTGCCACAAGCTCTCCGGCAGCAGGTCCAGCATACGCCGGGCCAGCTCGGGTGGCGTAAAGACCTCGTCATTGCTCAGGTTGGCCAGGCAATTCAGTACATCAGGGTTGTA
Organism: Anaerolineales bacterium; assembly: GCA_035446285.1. GTDB lineage: Bacteria > Chloroflexota > Anaerolineae > Anaerolineales > UBA11579 > JAMCZK01. The sequence goes on along the minus strand of DAOMSJ010000001.1, from coordinate 254,377 downwards.
AGTTTTCTCACTCAGCATCGCCCACCTTCAAAAAATGCACCAACGGATACTCCCGTACCGGGGTGGGGATAAAAACTTCCTCCCCCAGATCAGAAAACAGTGGCAGCTCTTGCATACTTGCCTGGCTAACCAGTTCTTTGAAAGAAAAGTCACGTCGTTTCATCAAACTTCCGTTGGCTAGCGACCATTCCGCAAAAATAATAGACTCAGGCGCTTCGCTTACCGTCTTTAGGGTCAGTGCATCGCCCCAGACAATGTTACATTGCAAGATATGCAGTACAGTATTGGCAAACTCGGGCTTGGCCTCAGCCCCAAACAGGCGCTCATAATGCCCTGTGGCTATCTCCAGCAATCGCTCTCGGCAAGCCTCTACATTGTCCCCTAGGATATCAATCCCATATAGCGAAGATACTGCCAGCACTGCGTAACGCTCGTACTCCAGTTGGCTTTTGGCGTACTTTTCCCCGACTACACTCAACTTCCGTTCTAAAACCTCGCTCAAAAAGTTGCCAGTACCGCAGGCAGGCTCCAGAAACCGGGAGTCAATACGCTCGGTCTCCTGCTTTACTAAATCCAGCATGGCGTTGACCTCGCGCGCGTTGGTGAATACCTCGCCGTGGTCTACAACACGCTGCTTGGAAACAACCTGCTTTTCCTTCATCGGATTCAGTATAACCCTCAGACTCTATCTGGAAAGTTGAAGTGTAGCCATGCTATGCGTTTATGTTGAGTAGAAGCTTGACAGCGGACGCCAAGAACACCAACCTCCACAGGTTCGTAGTATCAACCTGGTATGAAATCTATCCGCAGGCTTTCATCGCATTCCCGCCCACACTATGTCAAGTGCCTTGAACTTTTAACGGTCAGCAGCCTGCCCCCAACCATGATGATGATTAAAACTTGCCAAGACAAACAGCAACTTCCATCTGTCTTCATGCGTGTTCGCCTGCAGCGCGGAGTTTTGTCACTCGGCGTCAGCCGAGTAGAAACTCCAGAGCGTGCCGAAGGCACGCTAAATCTCCGTACTTTCCTCGTACACCCCGAACTCCACCTTCATCAGGCTCATGATCTCGCCAAGCGTTGCGTAGCTGCGAACAGCAGCAAGCAACGCAGGCATCGTGTTCTCGGTGCCCTGGCAGGCGATGCGCAGGCGGTCCAGCGCCTGACCCAGCGCGCCGGGGTCACGCTCGGCGCGCAGCGTGCGCAGGCGCTCCAACTGGCGGCGCTCGCCTTCGGGGTCCATCTGCAGGATAGGGATGTTGTAGCCGCCTTGGTCTGCGTAGGCATTCACACCCACGATCAGGCGTTCGTTGGAATCAATCTCACGCTGGTACTGGTAGGCAGCCTCGGCAATTTCGCTTTGGAAGAAGCCGCGCTCAATGGCCGGCAGCACGCCGCCCAGGTCTTCGATCTGGCGGAAGTAGTCCAGCGCTTGCTGCTCCATGCGGTCGGTCATCGCCTCCACAAAGAAGCTGCCGCCCAGCGGGTCGACCGTGTTCGTCACGCCGCTTTCTTCGGCAATGATCTGCTGCGTGCGCAGCGCCACCTTCACGGCCTGCTCGCTGGGCAGTGCCAGCGCCTCGTCCATGCTGTTGGTGTGCAGGCTTTGCGTGCCGCCCAACACGGCGGCCAGCGCCTGGATGGCCACGCGTACCACGTTGTTCTCCGGCTGCTGAGCGGTCAGCGAAACGCCCGCCGTCTGCGTGTGGAAGCGCATCAGCCAGCTGCGCGGGTTCTTGGCGCCAAAGGTCTCGCGCATCTCGCGCGCCCAAATGCGCCGGGCGGCGCGGTACTTGGCGATTTCTTCGAAGAAATCATTGTGCGCGTTAAAGAAGAAGCTCAGCCGCGGCGCAAAATCGTCAATGTCCAGCCCGCGGGCGATGCCCCAGCGCACGTATTCGAGGCCATCGGCCAGCGTGAAGGCCAGCTCCTGCGCCGCCGTGCTGCCCGCCTCGCGGATGTGGTAGCCCGAGATGCTGATCGGGTTCCACTGCGGCAAGTGCTGCGCGGCGTACTCCACCGTATCGGTCACCAAGCGCATCGAAGGCTCAGGCGGGAAGATGTACTCCTTCTGGGCAATATATTCTTTCAGAATGTCGTTCTGCAGCGTGCCGCGCAACTGGTCTGGCCGCACGCCTTGCTTCTCCGCCGCGGCAATATACATCGCCCATATGATGGAGGCCGGCGAATTGATCGTCATGCTTGTCGAAACCTTGTCGAGCGGAATGCCGTCGAACAGGATTTCCATATCCTTGAGCGAGGATACCGCCACGCCGCACACGCCAAATTCGCCTTCGGCTTCGGGCTGGTCGGTGTCGTAGCCCATCAGCGTCGCCAAGTCAAACGCCGTCGAGAGACCGGTCTGTCCCTGCTCCAGCAGGTACTTGAAGCGCTTGTTGGTCTCTTCGGCCGAGCCAAAGCCGGCGAACATGCGCATGGTCCACAGCTTGCTGCGGTGCAGGGTGGGGTGCACGCCACGCGTAAAGGGATATTCGCCCGGCATGCCCAGATCCTTCTCGTAGTCGATGCGGGCTACATCTAATGGGGTGTATATGCGGTTGATGGGTTCAGAGGAGGTGGTGAGGAACTGCTTTTTGCGCTCAGGTAAGCGGCTGCTGCCTTGTTGCAGGGTATTGTCTTCCCAATTGTCTACCTGGTCACGAAGTTGCTTAAGCTTTTCGGGATCGTACATCCAGCAGCCTCCTACGACGAATATTGAGATTATAGCGTACCCACCTGCTACGCCTCACACGGTAACATTAGGGCATGAGCCTCTTTTGGAGCACCTTTCTAACTATCGGCATCTGCCTGCTACCTTTGGTCACCTTGTGGTGGCTGCTCAGCCTGCGGCTGCAAAATTCCAGCATCGTAGATATTTTCTGGGGCAGCGGCTTCGTTACCGCTGCCTGGCTGTATGTTGCCCTGACGCCGGGGGAGGGGTTGCCCGCGCGCCGCGTCTTACTGCTGGCGTTGGTCACGCTATGGGGTTTGCGGCTGACGCTGCACATCGCCCGCCGCAACTCCGGCAAAGGCGAAGATTTTCGCTATCAGCAAATGCGTAAGCAAGCTGGTGCCAGCTGGTGGTGGGTGAGCTTCTTTAAGGTGTTCGTGCTGCAAGGCGCGCTGATGTGGCTCATCAGTTTGCCACTGCTGTCCGCCGCCCTTGGCACACGCCCGCTGGGCTGGTTGGATGTGCTGGCCGCCGCGCTGTGGCTGCTGGGCTTCTACTTCGAAGCCGTGGGCGACCTGCAGCTGGAGCGCTTCAAAGCCAGCCTAGCCAACAAAGGCAAAGTGTTGGATAGTGGACTATGGAGTTTGACGCGCCATCCGAATTACTTTGGCGACGCAGTGCAGTGGTGGGCGTTCTGGTTGCTGGCCGCAGCCGGCGGTCTGGCCTTCAGCCTCAGCTTGCTCAGCCCCTTGGTGATGACCTGGCTGCTGCGCTACGTCTCCGGCGTAGACCTGCTCGACAGGGCGCTGGCTGCCCGCAAGCCCGGGTATGCCACCTACATGAAACGCACCCCCGCCTTCATCCCCTGGCCGCGGAAGAGTAAGAAGATTAGCTAATTAGCTGGTAAAATCTCGCCCTGTGTGGGTGTTGCGTCACTCAGCGTTAGCTGAGTAGCAACCCCAAGAGCAAGTGCGTAAGCACTTGCGATGCCCTCATCGTCTAGTGGCCTAGGACGTGGCCCTCTCAAGGCCAAAACCGGGGTTCGACTCCCCGTGGGGGCACCTTACATTCCCCATCACGAACCGTTGATGGGGAATGATGGCACCATGCCAAGCAGGTTTAACTTCGAGAAGCGAAGCAAGTTGGCTTTTGTTGGTGCACGAAGATTGAGAGCGTCAATGCCTTACTGTGACTTTGATCGGTTGCTCTCTTAGTCGATTTATTTATACTTTCAAGCTTGTAAGTTATAAAGTTTTGCGTATTGTCCATTAGATTTCATTAGTTGTTCATTGGCCCCTAGCTCGGTAACTCTTTGATTACCGATAACTGCTATCAGGTTGGGTTGCATGCTATACCCAGCTACTCTTATGGTGAAGAAAAGCATTCGCACCAAAGCTACCGTAAGCCAAATTCCAGCCCCAAGTAACAAAACTCCAGGCCAACTCATTTATCCGCCTCGACATATTGCCTACTCATGTCTCAAGGCTTCTGCTGGGGAAATGCGTGACGCTAAAACAGCAGGGATTACAGATGCCGCCATTCCCACAATCGATGGCAGCAATACGCCAAACAGCATTGCTAATAGAAGGCTGGTCGAAGGCCTTGAATATGTCATAGAGTAGACTAGCCCTCCCAGCAGCGCTCCTATGACTCCCCCAAGAAACCCTAGCATCGCTCCTTGTGCGAAGAAGAGTTGCGCTACTCGTTTTGTATGCCACCCAAAAGTCTTGAGCAGAGCAATTTCTCCTCTTTGAGAAAGCACACTTCCAAGTAGGCTATTCGTTGTAGACAGACTGGCCAAGATAAAGCCCACCGCCACAATGGCAAAGTGATAGTCCTCTATGCTCACTATTAGAAACTCACCCAACAATGTTCCGCTCAATACTCTTTGCTGCTCTGTGACTGTTGCCCAAAGCACAACAAATAATGCAGCCGAAAGGGTTACTGCCGTAACTGTCAACCATGTTCGGAGTGGACGCCGTCGTAATTCTTCTCGGGCATAAGCCCATAGGCTGAAATTGCCTCGTCTCCTTGTGCTCCCCGCAACTACACCACCATGTTGGATTCTTTGAGCTGGGGAACCCCGGACTGAAAGCAGAGCTGGCCAGGCAGCTCCCAGCAGAGCAATCAAGGGAATCGTGAAGAGTGTCAGACCGATGATGGGCAGGTCAATCTTCGTCCAGCCAAAGATGTTGATTATGGCCAGGGCTAAGATGATGCCCAGGGCAGTTGCTGCAAGGCTGATAACAGCGACTTCACGCAGTAGAAAGCGGAGCAGGGTGCCAGACCGCCAGCCAAGCGCTTTCTGCAATCCTATCAAGCCTTCATTGGCAGCGATCTCGTTAGACGCCAAATCGAATACAAACACTAGAGCCGTCACAAGCATTGAGGTGATTAGTAAGACGGTTCCGGAACTTATGCCCTGGCGATAGGATAGATTCACTCCCTTTTGTATCCATTGCTCTTCTACATACCCAACGCCAGGAACATGCACCAGTACCCGAGTGGGTGACGAGCCAACCATGATGTCGACCTCCAGCCCGGTTTGCTCAGCAATCTCTATTGCGATTGCTTCGATTTTCCGCTGGCTGGCCGGGCTCAAATCGTCAACGCCCTCTATACGCACTCTGATGGCGCTAATTGCAGTATCTCCGCGCGCCTCCACCACTGCATCAAGAGTAGTGAGCAGTAACGGGGGACTCTGAATGTACCCTCCAGGATCCAATGTAGGGGAAAGCTCAACCGGTGGTTCAATCGCATTGCCATCTTCGTCAAACACTAAAAACGCTGTCGGTGGACGATAGGTTTCTAGCGGGACACGGGTGACCTCATCGGGCTGTGGAAGGTTTTCAATGTCAAATACCCCCTTTGGATCCCACAACAATAGATTATTGAGGACATCCCCGGTTCGAAGTTCACGATATTGTAGAAGTGTAGAACCCTGAGTGCCTTCCGGTATTTCAATGCTCAATGTCATGCCTTCATAGCCTAATGGAGGTTCAATCACTGCATACTCAATAGGGCTGGGTGCACTTGAAAGTTCGTTGGTACCCAAAACTACGGTTGCCTGGTTATTAAACGGGGTGGCTATTCCAAAAAACTGCGGGGCAATGTTTGCCAACAGGTTTGAATATATATCTGCTCCATCGGTTGTGAGAGTCGCTATGGTCTCGCGGGGAAGGGTGTCGAGAAATTGCCTTCCGCCACTCTGTGCAATACTTTCGAGATCGGCTTGTTCGGCAGGCAAACTTACTCGCTCAAGAGCTATTTGGAATTCCAGGTTAATATATTGTTGCGCGTTTATCAGAACAGGAAAACTTATCGTGCTGGGTAATTGAGAGCCACCTAGCAAGAACATTTGCGCTTCGAGAGACTCGTTATCTTGAAGATATGCCCCTGTCGTTATAGTTTGATCCAGGCCGATCAAAGACGCCTCTTCGGAGGGTAATATCCCTGCCACCAAGAAGGGAAAGTCAATCCTGCCATTAACCCCCTCCCAAGACGGGTTAACATTTATCCCGTCTTGTTGAAACGAATCTTCTTGGGCAAGTTGAGCGCTATCTCGGATCAAGAAATAAGGAACTAGGGAGGGATTTTCATAGCTGTATTCATGAAACCCATCGGTTACTGTGACAATCTGCCTTAGGTAATAAAGTCCAGGCTCAGAAGGCAGCTCTATTTCTTCGCCTCCGGCTCCACCGTTAATGTAGCCCAAAATAGCAATCGGGGCGGCAACTTCTATTCCTGGTAGCTTCTTTATTAATTCAAACTGTTCAAGGCTGATCCCACCGTCAATACCCGAAAGGAAATTTGCTTGAACAAGACCGGTTTGTTCCTCAACGCTGCCTCTTGATCCGGCAGGGCGAACCAAAATATCGTAGGAAGTTCGCCACAGTTGGTCTAGATTCCTATTTGCGGAAATGAGAGTGGTTTGTGCTGCCGAAAATATCAGTAGACCACTTGTTGCTAGTAACAAAAAGCCACTAAAGAGCATAGCTGCTCGGGCAGAATTGAAAAAGAGGAAAGACTTTTTCACTTAAAGCCATCCTTACTGAGAAATTGTGCTGTGAATGCAAAGTTGGCCGAAGTCGCATGGCTGTTGCGATTCTTTGCCGAAGCAATTACAGCTATTGTTCAGCTGTCGGTCAAATCCACTTTTAAGTGCAAATGAATAGACGCTGTGCGTAATGGTTGCTGCCGCCAAAGCTGGGAGCAAAAATTTTCGCCCAGAATCAAGGCTAGGACAATAAGCCCCTCTATAACAATTGGAGTGTAAGTAACGAAAGAACTGATGCGGTCAGGAAGTAGCTTGAAGCTGGCAACTGTATTTCTAAACAATGCTGGGGAGCGGAGTTTACTGCTGAGTGACAGAGAAAATACAAGGAGCGCGAAAAAACGTGAAAAGTAAGGGGTGGCTTCAAATAACTCAATAGACATTAGTGCCTGCAATCTGAATTTGTCCATCTTGCAAGAAGATAGTGTGGTCTGTTCTTGAAGCAATTTTTAAATCATGCGTTACTGTGACTATGGTTTTGCCCTGGGATTGATTTAGTTCCCTCAACAGCCCAAGAACTTCTTCCCCGCTTTTTGAGTCGAGATTTCCGGTAGGTTCATCGGCGAGAATAAGAGCCGGGTCATTAATCAAAGCCCGGGCTATGGCAACTCTTTGCCTCTCGCCTCCTGACAACTGCCCTGGAAGATGATTGAGCCGCGAACCAAGTCCCACCCTTTTTAGCAACGAGGTCGCCTGATCTGCAAGTTCTTTCCTTTTTGCGCCTATATAAGGCATTGATGGGAGCATGACATTTTCTAGAGCAGTTAATGTTGGAACCAAGTTGAAAAGCTGAAAAACAAAGCCTATATTCTTTCTTCTAAAGTCGGAGAGCTTGTCGCCGCCCATCTCTAAAACATTTTCTCCAACTATTGTTAGTGATCCGGAGCTAGGGAAATCCAAAGTCCCCATAATATTTAGCAAAGTAGTTTTTCCCGACCCGGATGGGCCGGTAATACTTATAAAATCCCCCTCATTCACAGAAAAAGAAATAGCAGAAAGTACATTGGTTGTTGTGCCGTTCTTGTATTGCTTGCTTATAGCCGTTGCTTGTAGAATAGGAGTTGAATTCAAACCAACCCTCCCAGCTTTCTTTGGTTGGAAAGCTAAATTTACAATAACCCTATCTTAGGGTACTGTTGTGTTAGCAAGGAGTCAATAGACTTCCATTTGCCTCTGTAGGCTTTTGTACTTTTGGCTGAGAGCGCCCTTGTCGGGGCTGGATATGTATCTCTGCAAGCTGACTTAATTAGAATATATAGCTAGTCTTCCCAGTAGTTTATCCAATGGTGAGCAAGGTCAAAGATTAGGGCCGGAGAAGTTAGAGGCTCTTCTGGTGCGATCATCACGCCTAACCAGTTCCAGCTCGATGAGCCTGCTTCCACGAAGAATTGCCACTGACCGCTGCGAAAGCAGCGGTCTTTTTGTTTAACGTTTATCTGCCAACATTGTGGTTGCCAGGCCGCGGCCGGCATCCGTGAGGTGCAGGCTGCCGTTTTCCAGGCGCACCAGGCCGCGCTCGTCGGCGCGCTGCACCACGCCGCGGGCGAAGGCAGGCTCCCAACGCAAATGGTCGTGAAGGTGGTCGAGACGGTTTTCTACCTCAGCCTCGGGCGTGCCTTCGTGATGCAGTAGGTGGATGGTGAGCATCGTCTGCGCAAACTCCCAGCGTTGGCGGGTGCGGCGGGCGGCGCTGGCCAGCAGGCCGCGCTGCGGAGCAAAGAGCAGGCACAAGGCAAACAGCACGCCGATGATGGTGGCCATCGAGCCGGCGATGTTGGCATCCATCACATGAGCCATCCAATATCCGCCCACAGCGCCCAGCGCACCCAGACCTACAGCATACAACAGCATACGCTCCAGTTTGTCGGTGAGTAGGTAGGCGGCCGCGGCGGGCGCCACCATGAAAGCCACCACCAGGATCGAGCCTACGGCATCGAAGGCGCCCACGGCGGTGATGGAGACCAGCCCCATCAGCCCATAGTGAATGAGGGCGGGCGAGAAGCCCAGCGCCGCTGCCAAGCCAGCATCGAAGGTGGCCAGCTTGAGCTCTTTGTAGAAGGCCAGGATGAAGACCAGATTTACCAGCGCGATAGCACCCATCACCACCAGTGAGCGCGGCAGCAAAGTGCCGAATAGCAGCAGGCGGTCAAATGGGGCGAAGGCTAGCTCACCCAGCAATACTGCATCAGTATCGAGGTGCACACCGCGTGCAAAGCGTGAGATGAGGATCACGGCAATGCTGAACAGGGCAGGGAACACCAAGCCGATGGCAGCATCATGCTTGACCAGCTTCGTGCGGTTGAGCAGCTCAGTGAGGCTGACGGTAATCAGGCCCATGGCCGCCGCGCCGAAGATCAGCCACGGCGATTCAAGGTCGCCGGTGACCAGGAAGCCGAGCACAATGCCCAGCAGCACAGTGTGGCTGATGGCATCGCTCATCATGGCCATGCCGCGCAGCACCAGGAACACGCCGGGCAGGGCGCAAGCCGCTGCCACCACGATGCCGATCAGTTGAATTTCGATCTGGGCGCTACTCATGGTCAGTGTCCTTGGTGGGCTGCAAGCGGGCTTGTGCGCTGCGCACACCCTCGGCGGTCAGGCTCCATTTTTTGTCGGAGTGTGGCACAGCCAGCCCGCGGCGTTGCAGCTCTTCCAGCGAGCGGCGCACATTGCCTGCACCGCTCACGGCTTCGAGCGCGGTCACGGCGTGCGGGTGGGTGGGGTCCGCGTGCTGCGAGCTCATCAGATAGATGTTCTCCAGCACGGCCTCGGTGCGCAGGCGGTTGCGGTTGCGCCATTGGCGCAGCCAGTTCCACACCAGGCCGCGGTTGGGCGCAAAGAGCAACGAGACCAGCACGATCAAGCTGATACACAGCACGATGACCGGCCCGGTGGAGAGGCCGCTGCCCAGGCTGCTCACCAGCGCGCCGGCCACACCGGCCAGCGCGCCGAAGAAGGCGGAGAGCAGGGTCATGCGGCCGAGCTTGTCGGTCCATTGGCGCGCCGCCGCCCCGGGAGCCACCAGCATGGCGCTCATCAGCACCACGCCCACGGCTTGCAGGCCAATCACTACGGCGACCACCAGCAGGGTGGTGAGCAAAATGTCGATGCCGCGCATGGGCAAGCCCAGGCTAGAGCCAAACTCGCGGTCAAAGCTAAGAAGTTTGAACTCCTTCCAAAAGACCAGCACCAACAGCAGCGCCACGCCGCCAAAGATGGCCATGGTCTGCACATCCCGCGTGAGCAGCGTGGCTGCCTGGCCGAAGAGGAAGGTGTTGAGCCCGGCCTGGCGTGCATCCGGATTGCGCTGCAAAAATGTGAGCAGCAGCAAGCCAAAGCCAAAGAACACCGAGAGCACGATGCCTAGCACACTGTCTTCTTTGAGGCGGGTGCGCGAGGTGACGTTGAGCAGCACCAGGATGGCCAGCACGCCGGCAATGCCCGCGCCCAGCATCAGCACCGCCGGGGACTTGCTGCCCGTGAGCATATAGGCAATGGCCACACCGGGCAGGGCGGCGTGCGAGAGCGCATCGCCCAGCAGGCTTTGCTTGCGCAGCACCGCAAAGCTGCCCAGCACGCCGCTGACCACGCCCAGGATGGCCGTGCCGCTGGCCACGGTGCGGATGGTGTGGTCGGTCAGCAGACTGGTGAGAAGTTCAAGCAGCGTCATGGCTTCTTGTTGAGAAAGCCCACGCGGCCGCCGTAGGCCGTGCGCAAGTTCTCATCCGTGAAGACTTCGTCTACTGGCCCGCTGGCAATGCGGCGCACGTTCAGCAACATCACCCAGTCAAAGTACTCGGGCACGGTTTGCAGGTCGTGATGCACGGCCAGCACAGTTTTGCCTTCAGCGCGCAGATCTTTGAGTATGTCCACGATGGCGCGTTCGGTGGTGGCGTCTACGCCTTGGAACGGCTCATCCATAAAATACACCTGGGCATCTTGCATCAGCGCCCGCGCCAGGAAGGTGCGCTGTTGTTGCCCGCCGGAAAGCTGGCTGATCTGGCGGCCAGCGTAATCGGCCATGCCCACTTTTTCCAAGGCTTGCTCGGCGGCGCGGCGGTCGGCTGCGCCGGGGCGGCGAATCCACCCCAGCTTGCCGTAGTTGCCCATCATCACCACATCTAGCACGCTGGTGGGGAAATCCCAATCCACGCTGCCGCGTTGCGGCACGTAGCCCACCAGGCTGCGCTGCTCGTGATACGGCTTGCCAAAAATCGAGACGTGGCCGGCAGCGGGCGTGAGCAGGCCCAGAATAGCTTTCAGCATGGTGGTCTTGCCGGCGCCATTGGGGCCGACGATGGCCATGAGAACGCCCTGTGGGACGTCTAGATCGACGTCCCACAGAACCGGCTTCTCTTGGTAGGCAACGGTAAGGTCGGCTACTTGAACAGCAGGAGTTTGTTTATCCATATGCGCCTCATTACTCGCCGAGCAACGCGCCGACGATGGTATCGATATTATGGCGTACCATGCCGAGGTACGTACCCTCAGCCGTGGCCGGGTCACCCATGGCGTCTGAAAACAATTGCCCCCCGATGGCTACTTCGTGGCCCTGGGCATGCACAGCTTCCTGCAGGGCCTCCACTGTGCGCACAGGCACGGAGGACTCGATGAACACCGCGGGGATCTGGCGCTCCACAATCGTGTTCGCCAGTTGCTGCACGTCTGAGGTGCTGGCTTCGGACTGCGTGCTGATGCCTTGCAGGCCCATTACCTCAAAGCCATAAGCCCGGCCAAAGTAGTTGAAGGCGTCATGCGCAGTGATCAGCACGCGCTCGTCAGCGCTCAGACGCTCGGCCTGGCTGCGCACATGCGCATCCAGTGTGTCCAGCTCGGCCAGGTAGGCGGCGGCGTTGGCTTCAAAGGCGGCCGCGTTGGCGGGGTCGGCTGCTACCAGCGTATCGCGCACGGTCTCGACTACATAGCGCCACAGTTGCACATCAAACCACACATGCGGGTCGTGCTCATCCGGGTAAATGGGGGAGGCCAGCAGACGGTCTACCGGAATGCTCTCAGCCACCGGGACAACCGTCTTGTACTCACTGATCTGCTCCAGAATGTCATCCATCTGCGCCTCGAGGAACAGGCCGTTGTACAGAATCACGTCTGCGTCTTGCAGGGTGGTGACATCGCCTTCGGAGGCAACGTACAGGTGAGGGTCAACGCCTGGCCCCATCAGCGGGGTGACCTCGATGAGGTCACCGCCGATGTTGCGAGCCGCATCAGCGATCTGGCCGATGGTAGTGACGACCTGCAGTTTGCCTGAGTCGGCTTCTTGTGGGGCGCAAGCACTCAGTGCGATTACTAGCACGCTGAGCGAGAGAAGGGTTTTTGTAATGCGATTCACTTGCGAAACACCTCATTTATATTTAGGTAAGCCTAAATATAAGCCCAAGAATAACTAAATGTCAAGGGCGAGAATTGTTAAGCGGTATTGACAGGGCTTCAAAAAGCGCTTTAGAATGGGAACGCTCCCAAAATCTGAAACAACCGAGACGCGGAATTCCTTGCTGATTTGTCTAAAAGTTGGGAACGCTCTCAGAAAGGCGCAGGTTTGAGCACAATTGAGGAAATTGCCAAGCAAGCCGGGGTATCACGCTCGACGGTGTCGAGGGTCATCAACAATGATCCGAACGTGAACGAGCTGACCCGTGAGCGTGTATTAGAGGTAGTCAGCTCCAACAATTTTGTTCCCAATCGCGCTGCCCGTAAACTGGCCGGGGGGCGCACAGGGGTGATTGGTCTGGTGATTCCTATTGGTGTCTCCCGCCTGTTTGTAGAGCCCTTTTTTCCCATCCTCATTCAAAGCGTCACCAATCGCTGTAACCACCTCAATCGCTCAGTCATGTTTTGGCTGGGCGAGCCGGAGTATGAGCGCAGAAGTATTAGTCAGATCCTAAGCAATGACCTTCTTGACGGGGTCATTGTTTCGTCTCTGGAGGATAAGGACCCGATTGTGGCGGCGCTGCACCAATCGCAGATTCCTTTTGTGCTCATTGGCCGCTACCGTGACAACCTGCCGGTCAGTTTTGTAGATATAGACAATGAGAAGTGCACCCAGACTGCAGTGAACTACCTCATCGAGAGCGGGCGCAAACGCATCGCTACCATTACCGGGGTTGAAGGCATGGTGAGCCGCGAGCGCCTGGAGGCCTATCGCAACACACTGGCTCAGGCTGGCTTGGCGGTGGACGAGAACCTGATCGCGGAAGGCGGCTTTGTAGAAGAGGGCGGGTATGACGCCATGGCCAAGCTGCTGCCGCATAAGCCGGATGCCGTGTTTGCCATCAATGATGCCATGGCGGTAGGCGCCATCCGCTATCTGCGTGAGCAAGGCCTACGCGTGCCGGAAGACGTGGCCGTGGTGGGCTTTGACGATGCTCCTATTGCCGCCAGCTATAAACCGGCCCTCACCACCATTGCTCAGCCCATTGCTGAGCTTGGCCGCCAGGCGGTGGATATGCTGGTGCAGCAGATTGACCAGCAGCCCGAGGAGCCTCTGACCCAGGTGCTCACTTCAGAATTAATTATCCGGGAATCGGCGTAACCATGCAGCCGATTCTTTTTATTTCCAACTGTGTTCACTTAGCTCGCGATGGAGGAGGTGGTTGCCCTATCTGACGGAAGCATGAGTCCGAGAATTCTTGCAGTTGCTTATTCAATCTATAAAGAGGAGAAGTGTACATGAAGAAGCATTTGCTTTTCGTGCTGTCGCTACTGGTAGTGGCCTCGTTTGTTTTGGCTGCCTGTGGCGGTGGTGCAGCTGCCACCCCAGCCCCGGCTGAAACCGCCGCTGAGGATGACGGTGGCGTAATGGTGGAGGCAGATACCGCCGACACCGAACGTGTCCAGATCTACTGGTACATCGGTTTGGGCGCTGGCGCCCAGCCGCAACAGATCCCGCTGCAGCGCGAGTTTGTGGAGAAGTTCAACGACTCCCAGGACCGCATTCAGCTGATCATGATTGTGGTGGACAACAAGTTTGCGCGTGACAATCTGACCGCTCAGATCGCGGCCGGTAACGCTCCGGACATCGTTGGCCCCGTAGGTACTGAAGGCCGTGGTTTCTTCCCCGGCGCGTTCCTGGACCTGCAGCCCCTGGTGGATCAGTTTGCTTATGACACCAGCGACATCGACCCTGCCTTCCTGGAGTTCTACAAGGACCAGGGCGAGCTGATCGGTCTGCCCTTCGCCATCTTCCCGTCGGCTGTGTTCTACAACCGCGCCCTGTTTGACGAAGCTGGCCTGGCCTACCCCCCGCACGAGGTTGGTGAGTCCTACGTGTTGGACGGTCAAGAAGTGGAATGGAGCTTCGACACCCTGGCTGAAGTTGCCCGCCGCCTGACGGTGGATGCCAACGGTAACGATGCCACCAGCCCTGACTTTGACAAGAGCAACATCGTTCAGTACGGTTTTGACTTCCAGTGGACGAAGGACAGCCCCCGCTGGTTCAGCGCCTACTTTGAGCCGTTCTACCCCGTGGCCGATGACGGCACCGCCGTGCTCTCTGAGGGCCAGGTCGACTCCATCAACTGGTACTACGATGCCATGTGGGGCGATCAGCCCTTCCTGCCCACCCAGGCCGCGATGGATAGCGACCTGATCAGTGGTAACTCCTTCAGCTCCGGCAAGGTCGCCATGGGTCTTACCCACCTGTGGTACACCTGCTGCATCGACCAAAGCTCTGTTCCCAGCTGGGACGTAGCGGTGGTGCCTTCCTACAATGGCAACACCACGGCCAAGATGCACGGTGACACCTTCGCCATCATGAACACCACTCAGTACCCGGAAGAAGCCTTCGAGGTCTACTCCTACATGCTGGGTGAAGGTTCCGCTGACCTGTACGCCATCTACGGTGGTCTGCCCGCTCGCACTTCGCAGCAGACCGCCTTCTTCGAAGGCCAGGCCGCGAACTTTGCTCCTAACGAAGTGGATTGGGACGTGTTCCTGAAGATGATCCCGTACCTCGAGGTACCCGGCCATGAGCTGGTGTTGCCGAACATTGCCAAGTCGCACGATGCCTTCCTGCAGTTGGGCAGCGACCTGCGCAGCAACCCGGATCTGGACATCAGCACTCGTTTGGAGCAATTCCTGAACGACCTGACCGCGATCTACCAGGAAGCTGAATAAGCTTCTTTAGCAAATACGCTCTCTGGCGGGAGTTTTCAGCCCGCCAGAGAGCTGTTTCCTGAGGTGCCCGATGGCAGAACAGATAAAGAAGAAAACTGGGAACAGCATTCAAAAACGAGAGACTCGCTGGGGTTTGCTCTTTCTCAGTCCATGGCTGCTAGGCTTTTTGATTTTTACGCTGCTGCCCACCCTGGCATCGTTGGCTTTCTCATTTACTAGCTACAACCCCATCCAGCCTGATCAAATTCGTTTCATTGGTCTGGATAACTACGCCCGCTTGTTTACGGACCCATTCTTCCGTCAGGCGATGGGCGTTACCGTTCGTTTCGTCCTTATTTCCATTCCTTTTGCAATCATTAATCCGCTGGCCCTGGCGTTGCTGGTCAACTCGCCGCACCTGCTGGGCAAGAACTTCTATCGCGCCATGTTCTTTTTGCCCTCCATGATTCCGCTGGTGGTCAACGTCATGGTGTGGCGTGGCATCATGAACTCTGAATCGGGCTGGCTGAACAAAGCGCTGGCCTACATCGGTATTCAAGGCCCCAACTGGTTTCAGGATGAGCAATGGGTCATTCCTGGTCTCACCATCATGGGCATTTGGGGCGTAGGCAATGCCATGATCATCATGTTGGCAGGCCTGCAGAATGTGCCCACGGAGCTGTACGATGCCGCCAAGGTGGACGGCGCTACCGGCTGGCAGCGCTTCCGCCACGTTACCTTGCCCATCATCTCGCCGATTATTTTCTATCAGTTGGTGCTGGCGTTGATTGGCTCATTCCAATACTTCACCCAAGCCTATATTGTCAGTAATGGCCGTGGTGACCCCAATGGCGCCACGATGTTCTACAACCTCTATCTGT
Source organism: Anaerolineales bacterium (assembly GCA_035446285.1). Lineage (GTDB taxonomy): Bacteria > Chloroflexota > Anaerolineae > Anaerolineales > UBA11579 > JAMCZK01. Next base: position 238,662 of record DAOMSJ010000001.1, on the reverse strand, counting down.
ATAGAACCGCATTTAACTTCCTCGACATGGGCTACGGCGCTACATTGGCCTGGGTCATGTTCGTGATTGTTTTGCTCATCACCATCTTCCTGTTCCGCACGCAGCAGCGCTGGGTGTATTACGCTGGAGGCGAATAAATGGCTGGCTCAGTTCTACACACCCCCACGCGCACCCTGGGCATGCGCTTTAAGCGTGCGCTGCCCTATATCCTGATGTCGCTGCTCGGCATAACTGTGCTGTTGCTGTTCCTTGCACCCCTAGGTTACATGGCGTTGACATCGCTCAAGACCATCAATCAGATTCGTGACCCGTATTCGCAGTTCCTGCCTTCAAGCCCGGTGAACTACAGCTACGAAGGCAAGGAATACCCGTTGCTGCAAGTGCCCACCGAAGATGGTGTGCGCGAGCTGGCCTTGGTCAAGCCGGGCCGTGAGCAGAGCGAGTATGTGGACCCGCAAAATCCCGAGGCCGGCCTCTTCACAGTAGAGGGCCGCTGGCGCACCTTTGACCCGGTGTACTCGGTGGATATTACCACCGAGAACTTCCCGACTTCGTGGAACCAGATCAACCTCGGGCGCTTGTTCCGCAACACCATCTTCATTGCCATCATCGGCACGGTCGGCACGCTGTTATCCTCGGTGGTGGTGGCGTATGGTTTTGCCCGCTTCCGCGTGCCGGGGATCGGCATCTTGTTTATCATCCTCATCTCAACCATCATCCTACCGCGGCAGGTCACTCTGATTCCCACCTACATCTTCTTCCGCGCCATCGGGTGGGGCGGCACATGGCTGCCGCTCATCGTGCCGCACTTCTTTGCCAATGCCTACAACGTGTTCCTGCTGCGCCAGTACTTCCGCGCCATTCCGCGTGATTTGGATGAGGCGGCCACCTTGGATGGTGCTACCCCCTGGCAGGTGCTGTGGCACGTGATCCTGCCGCAGTCATACCCTGCGTTGGTGGCGGTGGGCTTATTCCACTTCTTCTACGCCTGGAATGACTTCTTCGAGCCGCTGGTGTACCTGCAGGGCCGTGAAGACTTGTACACCATCTCGATTGGCATGACGCAGTTCAACAACATCTTCACCACGCAGCCTGGCCTGGCGATGGCCGCCTCGATGATGGCGATTGCCTTGCCGCTGTTCATGTTCGTGTTGGCGCAGCGTGTCTTCATCCAGGGCATCGTCATTACAGGTGTCGAGAAATGACCCGCGCTCCACGCGCGGCGATTTCAGCGTTATGGCTGTGCGCCGCGTTGCTGGCTGCGTGTGCCGGCAGCGCCCCTCCGGCTGAGCCCGCGGCCAGCGCGGAGAGCGGCCCTCAGCCGCTGCCCACGCTGACCCCAACCAGCCCGGCGGCGTCTGCAGGCCTGTTTGTGGATGCGGCTGTGAGGCAGGGGCCAATCAACCCGCAGGTCTACGGCACCAACTATGGCCCCTGGCTGTTTGTGCCGCTGCAGATGCAGCCCGCCGCCGAAGCGGCCAACCTGGGCGTTGTGCGCTACCCCGGTGGAAACTGGGGTGACCGCAACGACATGGATGAATGGAACCTGGACCAATACATCCAGCTAACACGCCAGTTTGGCGCTGAGCCATACATCCATGTGCGCCTGCTCAATGGAACGGCTGAACGTGCCGCTGAGGTTGTGCGCCTCATGAACATCGAAAAGGGCTACAACGTGCGTTACTGGTCCATCGGCAATGAGCCCAATCTGTTCGGGGACGGCTACGAGACCGAACAGTTTGTGCGTGAATGGCGCCAGTGGGCCGAGGCCATGAAGGCAGTCGATCCCAGCATTATTCTTGTAGGCCCGGAGATTAACCAGTTCTATGCCAACCCCACCCAGCCGCACCAGCAAGAGCTGGAGCGTTGGATGATTGAATTCTTGCAGGCCAATGGCGACATGGTGGACATTGTCTCCTTCCATCGCTACCCGTTCCCCAGCTCGCAGTTGGCCGGGCCGCCCAGCGCCGATGAGCTGCGCCACGCCTCCGCGGAGTGGGACGCGTTGGTTCCCTATGCGCGTGCCCTGGTGCGCGAGCACACCGGGCGCGACCTGCCGATTGCCGTCACCGAAGCCAACTCCAGTTGGGCGGCCAGCAGCGGTGGCGACACTACGATGGATTCGCATTTGAATGCCATCTGGTGGGGCGATGCGCTTGGCCGCATGATCCGCAATGGCGTCTACATGGTCAACCAATTCGCCATCATTGGTGACTTTGGTCTCATGGGCAATTACGAAGTCAAGCCCATTTACAACGTGTATCTCATGTACAAAGAATTCGGCCAAGAGCGCTTGTATGCTTCTTCCGGCGAGGAGCTCGTCTCTGTCTTCGCTTCAGTGCGTGAAGACGGCAGCTTGGCAGTCATGGTGGTGAACCTGGCCGCTGAGGCACAGCAGGTGCCGCTCACCATCAGCGGCTGGAGCCTGCCCGCCGAAGCGCAAGTCTTGCTGTTTGATAAAGACCATGCGGCCGAGGTGCAGCCTGCGCTGACCATCGGCCCGCAAACCACACTTGAGCTCAGCCCGGAATCGATGCTGCTGCTGGTGCTTCCGACAGAGAATTAGCGGATGAGCTCAACGGCACAACCTTTCATCCTCGGTGCAAATTACTGGCCGCGTCGCAAAGCCATGTACTGGTGGAGCCAATTCGATGCCGCCGAAGTGCGCGAGGAATTTGCCCTCATGCGTGAGATTGGCTTGGATGTGGCGCGCATCTTCCTGCTGTGGGATGATTTTCAGCCCCAGCCGGATAGCGTCTCCCCCCAGGCGCTGGCTGACCTGGAGACGGTGTGCAACATCGCCGCCGACAGCGGCCTCAAGCTGGATATGACCTTCTTCACCGGCCACATGAGCGGCCCCAACTGGGCGCCGCGCTGGCTGCTGGGCGGCCCACTGCCGCATCACACATGGATCCGCCAAGTGGTGAGCGAGGGAGAGGTGCAGAACAGCGGCTATCGCAACTTCTTCAATGACCCCGTTGCTTTACAAGCTGAACGCTTGCTATTGCGCACCGTGGTGGAACGCTTCAAGCAGCATCCTGCCATTTGGATGTGGAACCTGGGCAACGAGCCAGACCTGTTCGCCTGGCCGGCTTCCAGCGCCGAGGGGCGTGCCTGGACGCGCGAGATGACCCAGCTCATCAAGGAGATCGATCCCGCGCATCCGGTAACGCTGGGTCTGCACGGGGGCAGCCTGCATGAGCGCAACGGGCTGACCATCAGTGATGTCTACGCCGAAACTGACATAGCGGTGATGCATTCGTACCCCATGTATGTCGACTGGTCTCGCCAGCCGCTTGACCCTGATTTTGTGCCCTACACCTGCGCCATCACTGCCAGCATGGCTGGCAAGCCGGTGCTGATGGAAGAATTCGGCGGCTGCACCGCAGCCCCGGGCCGACCTTCGTATGACTGGGAGTGGGATGCGCTGGGCCAGCACTACAAGCGCTTCATGGCCTCCGAAGAAGACCTGGCCGAATATTTCCGCCAAGTGCTGCCCAAGCTGGTGCAGATCGGCACCACCGGCGCCATCACCTGGTGCTTCGCGGATTACGTAGAGGAGCTGTGGGATAAGCCACCCTGCAATGCCAGCAAGCACGAGCGCTTCTTTGGTCTGGTGCGCCCGGATGGCAGCCTGAAGCCGCACGCCGAAGTGATCAAGCAGTTTGCGGCCACGCGTCCTACCGTGCAACCCATCCCGCAGTGGGCGCAACTTGCCGTGGATGCCGCAGCGTTCAATGCGGACCCGAACACGCAAGTGCGCAAACACTACCCCGAGTATTTAAAGGTGCTGCAAGCCGCCACGCTGTAAGTCAGTCCCAATCTAAAAACAAAGAGGTTGAGGAGAGTATGCAATCGATTAGTCAACACACGGCTCATGCAGAGCGTGCGGCCGCCTTGGTGCGTGAAATGACTCTGGCTGAGAAGATCGGCCAGATGACGTTGGTTGAGAAGAACAGTATTCCCCTGCAGGACATTGAGCGCTATTTCATCGGCGGTGTCCTCAGTGGTGGCGGCGGCTATCCCAGCCCTAACATGGCTGAGAACTGGGGCAAGATGGTGGATGAGTTCCAGAAGCGCTCGCTCAAGACGCGCCTGGCCATCCCCATGATCTATGGCGTGGATGCGGTGCACGGACACAACAACGTGGTCGGCGCTACCATCTTCCCGCACAATATTGGCCTGGGCGCCAGCCGCAATGCGGAGTTGGTGCGCAAGGTTGCGCGTGCCACCGCGGTGGAGATGGCCGCCACTGGCATTTATTGGAACTACGCACCGGCGCTCTCGGTGCCGCAGGACATTCGTTGGGGCCGCACCTTCGAGGGCTTCAGCGAGCGCACCGAGCTGGTGACCGAGCTCAGTGTCGCCTACCTGGAGGGCTTGCAGAATCCCGAGGGTAGCCCAGACCTGGCCGCGCCGACTGGCGTGCTCGGCACGCCCAAGCACTTCGTAGGTGACGGTGGCACCAGCTTCGGCTCCTCCACTACCTTCATTGGCGTGCAGTACCTGCTCGACCAGGGTGTGACCCAGGGCGATGAAGCTATGCTGCGCAAGCTGCACCTGGCGCCGTATCTGGATGCCATCAAGGCCGGCGCACTTTGCGTGATGGCCTCATTCTCCAGTTGGGGCGGCATGAAGATGCACGCCAACCGCTACCTGCTCACCGATGTGCTCAAGGGCGAGCTCGGGTTCAGCGGCTTTATCGTCACCGATTGGGAAGCGATCAATCAAATCACGCCTGACTACTATGAGGCCGTGGTGACCTCAATCAATGCCGGCATTGATATGAACATGGTGCCCTTCGATTACAAGAAGTTCATCCACTGCCTGACGCGTGCTGTCAATCACGGCGATGTCAGCATAGAACGCATTGATGACGCCGTTCGCCGCATCCTGCTAGTGAAGATGGAGATGGGCTTGTTTGACCAGCCGTACTCGCAGCCCAAGCTGCTGCCCGAAGTGGGCAGCGCCGCCCACCGCCAATTGGCGCGCGAGGCGGTGGCTCAATCTGCCGTGCTGCTCAAGAATGAAGGCGGCCTGCTGCCGCTTTCCAAGGATACGCGTCTCATCTTCGTTGCGGGTGAGGCCAATGACCTCGGCCTGCAGTCTGGCGGCTGGTCGATCGAGTGGCAGGGCAAAAGTGGCCCGATTACTGATGGCACCACACTGCTGCAGGCGCTGGAGGAGAGCGAGTCCACCGATAGCCAACTGGTCTTTGACCGCTTCGGCAATTTTGATGACCAGGTGAACTCCAGCGGCGTCCCGCTGCAGGCCGATGTGGCCGTAGTGGTGCTGGCCGAGCAGCCCTATGCCGAAGGCAAGGGTGACCGCGTAGATCTGAAACTAAGCAAAGAAGAGCAGGAGCTGGTGGCGCGGGTGCGTGCGCGTGCCGGTAAGCTGGTCATCATCCTCATGTCCGGCCGCCCGCTGATCATCGGCGAAGCGCTGGCGCAAGCGGATGCCTTCGTGGCCGCTTTCTGGCCCGGCAGCGAAGCTGCCGGCCTGAGCGATCTGCTGCTGGGCGACAAGCCCTTCACCGGCAAGCTGTCATACACCTGGCCGCGCAGTATGGAGCACATTCCCCTCAATGGCGGCTCTGCCGGTGAGCCGCTCTTCCCGTTTGGCTTCGGTCTATCCACTGAGGTAAGCACATAAGACGGTAGCCTCCCTAGGCTAGACTACCTATTGAATACTGTTGGGCGGGCGTGATAGACTGTATTTTCTATCCGCCCGCCCGAATGATTCCTACCCATGACAAAAACTGAAGATTACAGCTTGCCGTACCCAAACTCGTGGTTATCTCCCAAGTTGGAAATACGACAGGAAGCCACCGTGGAAGGCCGCGGCATGTTTGCTGCGCAACCCATAGTCAAAGGCGAGATGATCGCCATCTGGGGTGGGGATGTGGTGCCCACCCCAGCCTTCAAAGAATTGCCTGATTTTCAAAAGAGCCAGAGCGCCCAGGTAGCCGATGGCTTTTATCTCGTCTCCAGCAAACCCGGCTCGGGTGACTTCATCAACCACAGCTGCAACGCCAATGCAGGCTTGCACGGCCAGATCGTTATCGTTGCCATGCGCGATATTGCCATTGGCGAGGAAGTGTGCATCGATTACGCCATGTGCGATAGCACCGAGGGCGAAGATTTCCAGTGCGCGTGTGGCGCTGCCAATTGCCGCGGCACCATCACCGGCGATGATTGGAAGCTGCCGGAGTTGCAAGAACGCTATGCCGGCTACTTCTCCACCTATCTGCAAGACAAGATCAACTTACAGAAAAGCTAAAGCAAGTGCACGTATAGCCATTTGTATAATTTTGCTACTAGAAATGAGGGAATGATGTTTAAGGAATTCAAGGAATTTGCAACTCGTGGCAACGCCATGGATCTGGCCATTGGCTTGATCCTGGGTACGGCCTTCACTGGCATCGTCAATACGCTCGTCAACGGGATTCTGATGCCCCCAATAGGCTTGCTGCTTGGCGGCGCTGACTTCAAGGACCTGTTCGTACTGCTGCAGCCGGGTGACCCCGCTGGCCCCTACGCTTCGCTGGAAGCTGCCAAAGCGGCCGGCGCCGTGACGCTTAACTATGGCGAATTTGTGAACGCGGCCATTCATTTCCTTATCGTTGCCATTGCGCTCTTTTTCCTGGTACGCGGTTTGAATCGCCTGCGCGCCATCGGCCAGCCCGCAACCGCCAAGAGCAAAGCCGCCAAGAAGTAAGGCGTGGGCTTGGTTCAATCGCTATAATCTGATTATGTGGCAACGGTTGCGCACACACGCGAACAAGGGGCAGGGCATGGTGGAATTTGCTCTGGTGATTCCCATCCTGCTGCTGATCATCGTCGGCATTTTTGAGGCGGGCCGCGCCCTGTATGTCTATCAGTCCATCAGCAGCGCCAGCCGTGAGGCGGCGCGCCTGGGGTCTGGCGCAGGTGAAACCAGCGGCACGCCGCAGTACCTCAACTGCACTGCCATTCGCAATCGTGCCGTGCAGATCGGCCGCCCCGGCAACGTCACCGCTGCCAATGTGCTCATCAGTTACGACAGTGGCCCAGGCACGTCCACGCTTGGCAATTGCCCCATCAATGCAGCAGATATAGCCTTAGGCGACCGCATCATTGTGCAGGTCACCGGCACTTTTCAACCGGGGGCCCCCATGCCCATCTTCAGATTTCCGACGATGACCTTTACCACTGTCACTCGCCGCACTATTGTGAAAGGTGTAGATCTGAGCAGCTGGCTGCCGATGTTTGTCTCGCTAGAAATCAGCTTTGACGAGGTTGACGTTGAATAGCCTACGCGTACCCGGCAGCCGCACTGAACGCGGCCAAAGCCTCACTGAGATGGCTATCTCCTTTGTCATTCTGGTGCTGGTGCTGGCGGTTGGGGTGGACTTGGGGCGCGTGTACTTCTCGCTGATCTCGCTGCGTGAAGCTGCTGAGGAAGGTGCCCTGTATGGCTCCTTCAACCCAGCGGATACATCTGGCATCACGGCCCGCGTGCGCAGCAGCTCCACCACGCCGGTGAACCTGGCGGACACTTCGCTGGTTACCGTGGCCGTTAGCACGCCCAGCGGTGCGTGTGCCGGCAATCGTTTGACCGTCACGGTCACATACCAGTTCAGGCTGAGCATGCCCTTTGTCGGCACCATTATTGGGACGCAGTCCGTTCCCTTGCGCGCAACTTCGAGTAGTACGATACTCAGGCCACCAACCTGCTAAACAAAAAGGCCCGCCATTTTCGGCGGGCCTTTTTTATCTTGGCTTGCAGGCTAGATTTTGAGATTGACGTATTCTTCAATCTGCTGGCCAATCACGGCCAGGCTGTCTTGCCAGAACTTCTTCTCACGGATGTTGATGCCAAAGCGCTGCGCCAGCGTGGCGGCATCGCCCAGGCCCGTGCTGCCCAGCAGGTCACGATAGTCCTTGGTGAAGGCGGCGCCGCGCTGCTGGTAGATGGCGTAGAGGCCAGTGCCAAACAGCAGGCCGAAGGCATAGGGGTAGTTGTAGAAAGAGAAGCCGGCGTAGTAGTAATGCGGCTTCCAAGTCCACATGTACTTGTGCAACTGGGTGGGGTCGAGCCCATCGCCGTAGGTGGCTAACTGGGCGCGCTCCATGATGTCGCACAGATCGTCTGCCGAGAGCTCAGACTTGGCGCGGCGCTCAAACACTTCCTTCTCGAACAGGTAGCGTGAGGTGATGTCCACGATGACCTGCGAAGCATTCAGCAGCTGGTTCTCGAGAATGGCCAGCTTCTCGCCGGGGGTCTGCGCCAACTTGATGGAGGCGTTGTTGATGATGGTCTCGCACATGATCGAGGCGGTCTCCGCCAGCGTCATCGGAGTGATGGCTTGCAGGAAGCTCTTACCCACCAGGCATTCGTTGTGATAGGCGTGGCCCAACTCATGCGCCAGAGTGCTGAGTTGGTCCATCGAGCCGTCAAAGTTGGCCAGAATGCGGGACTCGTCCACACCGGGCACATCCATGCAGAAGGCGCCTGCGCTCTTGCCTTCGCGCATCTCGGCGTCGATCCAGTTGTTGTCAAAGGCGCGCTTGGCCAGGCCGTGCAGATCATCCGAGAAGGAGGCGAACTGCTCCAGGATGAAGTCACGTGTCTCGTTGTAGGTGTAGACGCGGTCGTTGCTGCCCATCGGCGCATACAGGTCCCACCAGGCCAGCGACTTCTTGCCCAGGCGCTGCGCCTTGGACTTGAAGTAGCGGCGGAACATGGGGAAGCTGTCGTTCATGGCTTCCATCATGGCCTCCAGGGTCTGGCGGTCAATGCGTGAGGTATCAATCGAAGAGTGCAGTGCATCGCTCCGGCCGCGGCGCTTGTTCAGGGTGGCCACTTCGCCCTTCACACCGTTCATGGCCGCTGCATAGACTTCCTTCACGTTGTCAAAGGCGGCCATCTCGGCTTCGTAGCCGCGGCGGCGCACATCCGGGTCAGCATGACTGCGCAAGTTGATGAGGGCGGGCATGGGCAGCTTCTGCAGCTTGCCGTCCAGCTTGAACTCCACACTCAGCTGAGAGTTGGTGGTGTTTTGCAGCTTGCCCCAGGCGTTGGAGCCACTCAGGGTCAGCTCGGCGGCCAGGGCTTCTTCGGCCGGCTCCATCATGTACTTGCTCTGCTGGTGCACTTCCTTCAGGAAGAAGGCGTGGTCAGCCAGCGTGCCCGGGCGGGCAGTGAGCTCATCCAGCTGGCTGCCGCTCAGGCTGCCAACCCAACCGCTGATGGCGACATCGATCTTCTGCAGATGCACGCCGTACTGCTCCACTTCGGACTCGATGCGGCGAGCGGTCTTGTTGTAGGAGTCAGTGGTGGTGTAGGAAGCGATGTAGGCGTTCAGCGTGCCGTACAAGCGCATGGCCTTGTTCATCTTGTCCAGCAGGCTGGTGAGCACAGCCGCCACCTCATCGGTGCTGGTCTGCGCCGGGCCTTGTGGGTTCTTTTGCACTTTGTTCTCGGCCAGGTAGGCGTCAAACTGAGCCAGCTGGCTCTCAAGGTCGGCTACGCCGGCCTTGAACTCAGCGCTCTCCAGCCCCGGATACACGTTGCTCAGATCCCAACGAGGCACAACGCCCAGATTGGGCGCCTTGCTCTTAACCGCCTTGGGTTTGCTGGCGGCTTTCTTTGCCACCTTCTTCACAGGCTTCTTTGCGGGCTTCTTGGCGATCACTTTCTTGGGTGCTTTGGCCTTCGCTTTAGGTGCAGCTTTTTTGGCTTTAGCAGGTGCCTTTTTAGCAGGTTTAGACTTTTTTGTGGCCATAGGTGTCCTTTCAAAGCTAGCTGAAGCTAGCGTCGGCTGGCCAAATTGTAACGCTGTCCGATGCGTATATAGTCTTCCTCCGTGACGCCAGACGAAGTTTCCAAGCCGCAGGCTGTGCTGCATATGTGGAAAGACTTGAAAGAGGCCAAAATCCACGAAGTGGCCTTGCGTCCCACGCCGGACGAGTTTCATCTCTACTCAGCGCTCCAAGCCACTATAGGAAGCAAAAACGCCTCGCAGTGCGAGGCGTTTTTGCTGGTTAGTCTAACAGTTAGCCAGCTACGTTGCTGCCGAAGCTGGAGAAGTCTGCGCCCGTGGGGTTCTGGAAGACACGCAGCCCAAACTCTGGCACGATGGCCAGCAGATGGTCAAAGATGCTGGCCTGAATGGCCTCATACTCTGGCCAGGCCGTGGTGGTGGTGAAGATGTACACCTCGATGGGCAGGCCGGTTGGCCCGGGGTCGAGCTGGCGCACCATGATGGTTTGGTCCTTCTTCACATCCTGGCGTTGGCGCAGGTAGGCTTCCACATAGGCCATGAACACAGATACGTTGGTGAGCTGGTCTGGCTTGTTGGCAAAGAAATCTTTGAGCAGCGGGCGTTGCTTGAGCTTGCTCATTTCCTCTGCGGTGCAGAAGCGCACGCTTTGAATATCCAGTGAGATGGCACGCTTGACGCGGCGGCCGCCGCTTTGGCTCATGCCGCGCCAGTTCTTGAACGAGACATCCAGTAGTTTGTGCGTGGGGATAACAGTGAAGGTCATGTCAAAGTTCTGCACCTTGACGGTGTGCAGCGACATGTTGGACACATCGCCATCGGCGCCAAACGCGGGCACTTCGATCCAGTCGCCTTCTTTCACCAGGTCGTTGGCAGCAATCTGCACACTGGCCACCAGCGAGAGGATGGTGTCCTGGAAGATGAGCAACAACACTGCGGTCAGCGCGCCCAGGCCGCCCAACAACAGCAGCGGCGAGCGTCCGCTGATCACCGAGATACTCAATATCACGCCTACCGCCAGCAGGAGCATTTTGCCCAGGTCCAAGTAGCCTTGGATGGCAACGCCGCTGTAGTTGGCACGGCTCTCGTAGATCAGATTTACTGCCGTCAACATCGAGGTCAGCGTGAGCACCACGATCCACAAGATAAAGAACAGGGCAAAGATTTGCAGGGTGGGCGCATATTGCGGCCACAGGTAGGCAAAGGCGTAGATGACGGCAAACGGAGCCACCCACGACAAACGGTTGGGATGCATGTGCTTGATGAGCACATCATCCCATTCGTTCTTGGTGCTCTTGGTCAGCCACACCAGGCCGCGCCCTACCACGTAGCGGGCGAAGAGGAAGCTGACGATCATCGTTCCCAGCACGGCCCAGGGGGCCAGCTGCGGATTGGTGTCCATCCAGAGTCTAATGCTGTCAATAAGGGTCATGGCTTGCTCACAAGTTGAGAGGGTGGGCGCTTCATATCAAAGGTGTCCGTGGTGCGGGTATAGCCGAAGCCAGACAAGCGGCCAATGGCGCGCAGTTTCTGCGCGTCAATGTAGAACTTTTCATTGATGATCTCATCGGCAATGTGCATGTGCACTACCTCGCCAAGAATTATCCACGAGGAGCCCGGCGTGCCATCCCCAACGGGCACCACTTGGCTGAGCACGCATTCAAAGCTGGCGGGGCTCTCCGCTACGCGCGGCGCACGCACGCGCACGCTTGGCGCAGGCGTGAGGCCGGCCAGTATAAACTCATCGCCTTGCGGCGACAGCTCGGTGGAGCTCAGGTTCATGGCCTCAGCCAGGTCTTCGTTCACGATATTGATCACGTATTCTTTGGTCGCCAGGATGTTGTTATAGGTGTCCTTGATGCCGCCATCCGTGCCGCGCACCTCGGCGCAAAACAGCAGGGTGGGCGGGTTGTGGGCAGCTACGTTGAAGAACGAAAAAGGCGCCAAATTGTGTATGCCCTCCGCATCCATACTGGAAACCCAGGCGATGGGGCGCGGCACGACACAGCCGTTGATAACTTTGCTAATTGCGCCCGCGGGCGCAGCCTTGGGATCGATCTGCATGCAGGCTACTTCTTGGTGCGCTGGTTGAAGGTCCACGCCAGCATGAACAGGCCGAAGAGCATGAAGAAGAAACGTGCCAGCTCAAACCACGGGCTGGGGAAGGCGTAGACCAAAATGCCGGCGGGCACATAGCCCAGCCACAAACCCCAACGCAGCACACGCTCCCACACAGTCTTGTCCGGCAGCACAAAAGCAAACAGGAAGAAGCTCAGGTAGCTGCTCTGGAACTTGATTGAACTCCACAGTGCGCGTGCATGGATCATTTCGGCGCTGGGCGGCACACCGTGCCCGGCCATGCGCAGAAACACCAGCAGCTCGTTGTTCTCGTGAATATCCAAATAGCTGGTGACCAGCAACGCCACCAAGCCGGCGGCAACCAGCCAGAGGTTGTCGGCATTCTTGAGGGCGATAGCCAGCAGGATGAACAGCGCGCTGTAAAACAGCACGAAAAAGCTGTCGATGGCGACATAAGTACGCACGCTGCTCTCATTGGCCAGCAGCATGTCGGCATACTGGGCAGGAGCCTGGAATCCCTCGAACGACTGGTCAGCCGAGCCCTGCAGAATGCTGGCGACCAGCAGCGCCGCCAGCGCAAGCCCGGCGGCGAGCGCCAAACGGGCAATGTTGCGAGTGAGTGTGTTGCCCTTCATTTACTCTCCGTCTCCGTCCATCCAACTGTCCTGGTACTCTGGCTTTTCCATCTCCAGCGCGTCGGTGGTGAGGTGCAGCGGGTGGAAGGTATCCACCATCACGGCCAGCTCATCCGTACGCTTCTTGCCGATCGAAGCCTCGGTGGCGCCAGGCTGCGGGCCGTGCGGCAGGCCGAAGGGGTGCATGGAAATATCGCAGCGGTCAATGCCCTTGCGAGACATGAACTCACCCTCGGCGTAGTAGATCACTTCGTCCGACTGCACGTTGGAGTGGTTGTAGGGCGCCGGGATGGCATCCGGGTGGAAGTCATACAGGCGTGGCACAAACGAGCACACGACAAAATTGCGGCCTTGGAAGGTCTGGTGCGTGGGCGGCGGCAGGTGCAGCGCGCCGACATGCGGTTCGTAGTCGTTGATGTTGAAGATCCACGGATACAAGTAGCCATCCCAGCCCACAACATCATGCGGGTGATGGTCAAGCACGTGGCGGCTGATCGTGTCACGCACTTTGACACGCACTTCAAATTCGCCACGGTCTGTATGCGTATCCAGCTGGGTCGGCACGCGGATGTCGCGCTCGGTGTAGGGGGCATGCTCCAAAAGCTGGCCGTACTCGTTGCGGTAGCGGCGCGGCGGCTCAAGGTGAGATGGCGTCTCGATGACGAAGAAGCGCGCCTCCGGCCCGGAGATTTCCAGCTTCCAGGTGGTGCCAAAGGGGATGACGACATAATCGCCGGCCTTGAACTCCAGCACGCCAAACTGGCTGCGCAGCACGCCGCTGCCCTCGTGCACGAACCAGCACTCGTAGGCTTGCGCGTTGCGATAGAAATAGTCCATGCTCTTGGTGGGGCGGCTGAGGCTCATGGTGACATCGTTGTTGCCCAGCACCACGCGGCGCGCCGCCACCGGGTCACCACCGGCGGGGATATCTGCCGTGCGGAAGGCACGGTGGCGAATGGCGCCAAAGTCCACGTATTCAGGCCTGGTGCTGCCGAGCAGCTCTACTTTTTTGATGCGCGGAGGCAGGAAGTGGTGATACAGCAGGGATTGGATGCCAGAAAAGCCCTCCAACCCCATCACTTCTTCACGATACAGGTTGCCATTGGGCTTGCGGAACTGGGTATGGCGCTTTTGCGGAAATTCACCGAGGGAGTGGTAGAAGGGCATTTTAAGTCTCCTAGCTGATAGCTGTTAGCGGTTAGCTTGGGGCTTTGAGGATTTGATGCGTTTATGCAAAGCAGTGATCATCTTCTGCACCTCATTGGCTAAATTGTCGAGCTCCGAGAAGTCTGCTTCGGTTATGTACTTAAGATCTTTGGCGAGAAGCAAATGGTATTTTAGCTCACTTGCTGAGCCCATAGAGATAAGAAGGAAACGCGCAAATTCTGCATCTCCACTGCGCCCACAGCCTTCAGCAATGTTGGCTGGAATAGAACTAGCAGCTCTCCGAAGCTGGGAAGTCATGCCATAAAGCTCATGTTTGGGCAAACCTGTAGTAATCCTATACACTGCCAGCACAAGATGATGTGCCTTTTGCCAAACCTGAAGATTACGAAAATCCTTCATTTTTGGAATTCCCCTCTTGCTAATAGCTAACCGCTAATAGCTATCAGCTAAACGACCTTGTTCTTCAACACCCCAACCCCCTCCACTTCCAGCTCCACCACGTCCCCGCTGCGCAGCCACGGGCCTTCGGCCTTGGTCAGCTCCAGCAGGCAGCCGGTGCCCACCGTGCCTGAGCCGATCACGTCGCCCGGCTGCAACGTCACACCCTGTGAGGCACGCGCCACGATCTCGCCGAAGGAGTAGTAAATATCGCCCCAGTTGCCCTGCGAAAGCTGCTGGCCGTTAACACGTGCCCGCATGGCAAGGTTGAACACCCCCGGGCGGCCAGTGGCCTGCGCTGCCAACTCGTCTGGCGTCACAATGACTGGACCCAGGCTGGTGGCAAAGTCCTTGCCCTTGGCCGGGCCGAGCCCAACTTTCATTTCTTTGCGTTGAATATCACGGGCCGACCAGTCGTTCATGATGGTGAAGCCAAAAATGTGCTCCACGGCCTGCTCGGGCGCAATATCGCGCCCCGGCTTGCCGATAATGGCCGCCACTTCCAGTTCATAATCCATAGCCTGGGTATAAGCGGGGATTTGGATAACATCCCCCGGGCCAAAGACGGTGGTTGGGTTGGTGAAGTAAAACACGGGGAACTCGTACCACTCCGCCGGCACCTCGCGCCCGCGGTTCTGGTTGGCGGTGCGCACATGCTGCTCGAAGGCATACGCATCGCGGATGCTGGGAGGGTTGCTCAATGGCGCCAGCAGGTGCACCTCGCTCAGCGGCCACACCGATTGCGTCTGGCGCGCGATCTGCGCCGCCAGCGCCCAGGTATCCGCCCCGGCGCGGATGAAGCTCAACATGTCTTGCGGCAGGTCGCCGCGCCCCAGCGAGACCACGCGGTCTTCAGCAATGAGCGCCCCCAATCGGGGGCGCTCATCATTCGGCGCAGTAAAGGTCAGGTAGCGCATCGGCCTACAGGTTGCCGCGGCGGTCTTGCTCCGCCTCCAGCGCCTCGAACAGGGCTTTGAAGTTGCCCTTGCCGAAACCGCGGCTGCCGCGGCGCTGAATTACCTCAATAAATGAAGTGGGGCGGTCCTGAATGGGTCGCGAGAAGACTTGCAGCAGGTAGCCCTCGTCGTCATGGTCCACCAGGATGCCAAGCTCATTGATCTTGTCCAGTGGCTCCTTGACGATGTCACCCACGCGCTCCGGCAACTGGGCGTAGTACTCATCCGGCACGCGCAGGAACTCAATGCCATTCTCCTTGAGCTGCGTCATCGTCTCGATGATGTCGCCCGTGGAGAGCGCCAGGTGCTGCACACCTGGGCCGTAGTAGTAGTCCAAATATTCTTCGATCTGGCTGCGGCGCTTGCCGTCTGCCGGCTCGTTGATGGGCAACTTGATGCGCCCATTGCCGTTCTCCATCACTTTGGACATCAAGGCCGAATACTCGGTGCTGATGTCCTGGTCATCAAAGTGTTGCAACTGGCGGAAGCCCATCACGCGGTGATAGAAATTCACCCAGTAGTTCATCTTGCCCAGTTGCACGTTGCCCACGATGTGGTCCACCGCGGCCAGGCCGGCATTGTTGGCTTCTTTTTCCAGCGGCTGGTAGCCGGGCGCATAGGGGCCCTTGTACTCGCTACGGTCAACGAACATGTGCAGCACTTCGCCGTAGGTGCGGATGGCGGAAGTGCGCAAGATACCGAACTCATCCTTCTGTTCGCGTGGCGCCCAGGCGCTCATGCCGCCGCGCGAGGTGGTCTCTGTGTAGGCCTTCTCCACGTCTTCCACTTGCAGTGCCACAACCTTCACGCCATCGCCGTGCGCCAGTTGGTGGCCGGCGATCTCGTGGCTGGGGCCGTAGGCCGCCGAGACCACGATGCGGATCTTGCCAGACTCCAAAACGTAGGAGGCAAAGTCACGATTGCCAGTTTCCAAGCCGGAATACGCCACCGGCTTGAAGCCGAGGCCCTTCCACCAGTAATGCATGGCATGCTTGGCATTGCCTACGTAAAAATGTATGTGATCTATGCCTTGAATGGGCAGAAAATCGCCTTCCTCGGTCATGGGGCGTGTTTCGGTTTGAGATTGTGCTTGAGCCATGGGCCACTCCTGTAGGTAGGGGTATGTTTCATTATAGTACTTTCGCCCGTGCGCTCGCAAAGGGTGAAAAGTGTGCGCATGTTAAAATCATTTGAAGTCTCACAAAATGCACCGGCGCGTATTGTTCGTATTGTTGCTAGTTATGGGGTTGTTGTTGGCAGCCTGCTCGGGCACACGCGCCGAGACACAAACCACCCCCAGCCCCTATACACTCGAGCCGATCTTCGCTGATTTTTATGCCTTCCTTGGCGGTGCGCAGCAAGCCGGCGCCATCCTCTCGCCCGGTATCGTCGAAGGCAACATCCAGAAGCAGTACATCGAAGCCGGGCTGATGGTCTATGACCCGGCGCTGCCCGCCAGCGAGCGTGTCAGCCTCGCCCCGCTCGGCCAGCAGCTGGGCCAGTGGGATGCGCCGCTGCCGGATGGCGAACTGCAAGGGGCGCTCTTCGTGGATGGCTACATCATCTACTCCGGCTTTGAGCAGCTCTACCAGCAACTGGGCGGTGGGCGCTATGTTGGCCGCCCACTCACTGGCATGCGCTACATCGAGGAGCAAGGGCGCGTCGAACAATACTTCGAGAACCTGGGCTTCTACATCAACTTGAACGACCCCCAGCCAGTCGCCCGGCTGATGGACTATGGCCGCCAGGTGTGCGGCCAGAGCTGCGCCGCGCCGGCCAGCGGCCCCGCCGTTGTGCAAACGGAGCTGACCTATGGCGAGCCCTTCGCCAGTGTGGCCGCCGCGCTCAACCCGGCCGTGCTCGGGCCGCGGCTGGCCGGGCCGTACCAATTAGCTGATGGCAGCATCGAGGTGATCTACCAGAACATGGTGCTGTACACCGCCGCCGGCCAGCCGCAGACCGTGCTGCCGCGCCCACTCACTACGCTGCTCAGCATCCAGCCTGAGCCGCGTGCCACCCAGCTCAACAATCCCAACGTGGTCTTCTACGCGCTGGATGGCGCCTTTGGCTACAACGTGCTGAGCTTGTTCGATGACTACATCCGCCAGTCTGGCAGTTATGAGCTTTTCGGTGCGCCGATCCAGGAACTGCAAGCGGTGAGCGGCGGTGCCAGCCAGTGCTTTGTCAATGCCTGCTTGCAATACCAGGCCGGCCAGGTCAGCGTGCTGCCGCTGGGTACAGAATACAACACGCGCTTTTATGCGCAGCCCTCACCTTTGGTGCAAGAAGCCTTTGACCAGATCCGTATTGAGGTGTGGGAGGCGCGCGCCCAAGTCTCCTCCACCGAAGGGCAGACCATCTACGCCAGCCTGCACGCCAACGGCCAATTGCTGCAAGGCTTGCAGCCGTATCTCAAACTCACCCTGCCCAGCGGCGAGACCGTGGAGTACATCTTCCCGCTCACCGATGGCAATGGGCAGACGCTGCTCAACATCCCGCCGGTGCAGGGCCAAAATCAGGACCTGGTGATCTACCAGGTGTGCCTGGATGGACTGCATGACACCAGTAAGTGCATGACCGACTCATACCGTATTTGGGGCAACCCCTAGGAGGCCATATGGAAAATCAAGACATTGCCGCGTTGATGACCCAGTACCTTGAGCTCAAGACACAGGCTGCACAGTTGGACGCGGACAAGCGCAAGCTGATGCAAGACGCTATGCCGCCCGAAGTGCGCCAGCGCGTAGAAGAGATCGAAGCAGAGTTCGCCGGCAAAGGTGAGCAAGCCGAGGCGGCGCTCACCGAGCTGGAAGAGAAGATCAAAGACGCCGTGGTCTCAGCACGCAGCAATGTGGCCGTGGATGGGATGAAGGCTTCTTTCTACGCTGGCCGTGTCACCTGGGATTCCAAGGGCTTGGAAGACGCCATGAGCACCAATCCACAAGTGGCCGAGGCGATCGCTCAGTACAAGAAGCAGGGCAAGGAATACGCCTCGTTCACGTTCCCGAAGGCGTAGCCTAGCCCAGCACCTGATACAGCCAAATCCCTGCCGCCACCGATAGGTTGAGCGAGGTCACCCGCCCGCGCATCGGCAGGCTCACCACCTGTTGGCAGGCGGCCAGCTGCTCTGGGCTCAGCCCCTCGCGCTCGCTGCCCAGCAGCAATGCGCAAGGTGGCTTATAAGCCACCTTGCGGTAATCCAGCGTCGCCTTGGCCGAGCTGCCGTACACACTCACGCCCTGCGCCGCTGCCCAAGTTGCAAAATCAGCAAAACTTGCTTGCATGATCGGTATGCTGAAGTGCGCTCCCATGCCCGCCCGCACCGCCTGCGGGTGCCAGGGGTCGGTGCCGCCTTCCAGCAGCAGCAGCCCGTTGCCGCCCACAGCATCCAGCGTGCGCAACAACGTGCCTAGGTTGCCTGGGTCTTGTGGGGCAACCGCGGCTAGAAATACGGCTTCAGCCTGCGGGCTGAGCACGGCCAACGGCGTAGTGTGCTGCTGCGCCACGGCTATGATGCCCTGCGGATTGTCTTTCTCGCTCAGGCTGGCCATCACGTCCGCACTGACCTCAAGCACCTCCACGCCCGCCTGCTGCAAGCGGCCAGGCAGCGTTTGTGCAAACTCGCCACGCAGCAGGCTGGGGCAGTGCAGCACGAGTGCCACTGCCGCTCCTGCGTCCAGCGCGGCTCCAATATGAAACACACCTTCGATGATGTATTGGCCGCTCTGCTGGCGCGCTTTGCGCTCATGCAGGCTGCGCGCGAGTTTCACTTTGGGGTTGCTGCGGCTGGTGATAGCATCCACGCTGTGATTATACGGTTGTGGGCAAGCAAAAGCGCTGGCTTCACGCCAGCGCTTTTATTTTTGTCTGTAGTTGGAGAGCTGTCACATGCCCAGGCAGTTAAAGCTGCCCTGTACGATGAAAATGCTGCCGTCTGGGTTGCTGGCCTCACCATGATAGGTGCCGGAAATCGCATCATGGTTAAGCGTCACAGTTAGCCAACTAGAAGAATATTCCACTCCACCCACGCGCCAACTCAGCCCGCCCCGCGCCGGCTCACCTGGTCGCGCCCCTTCCTCCAGTTGCAAAAACACTGCGTTTTGCCCTCGGGTACCGCTGCGCACGACAAACTGCGGCGAAGTGATGCACTCTGCGCCGGCAAAATCCGCTGGGTGATTTCCACCTACGCGCATCAGACCCGCTACGCAATTGAACACCCCGTCGATTTCAATCTCGCGCTGCACAGGGACGCCATCATTAACCCGCTCCGCGGTTCCGCTAAAACGCCCCGAAAGATGGTCGTTGTTGAGTGTGATTACAAATAGATTCTGTGCAGAGGTCGATGCGCTATCTGTTGCCACATCCGAACTTGCCCATACTAGGTAACCGCCACGCAGATTGCTTTCGTCGCTGGCCTCATAGATCACCAATGAGGCATATGGAGGGGGAGCATCATACACAGGCGGCACACTCACGTAAGTTTCACCATCCACCGTGGTGCAGGTTCCGCCGGTCAACATAAGCGGCAGTTCACCCGAAATGGCAATTGTGGCTGTGCCATCTATCTGGATGTCCTCGGCCAGTGGCCCAGAGACGCTGTTGGCGGGCGCAGTCACCCCGCTGGGGGCCGTGCCAATTGGCGGCAGAAACAGGCCAGTACTGGCATCTGTGCGAGCACTGTCATCTGGCGCAGAGCCACTGGAGTCGGCGGCGGTGCTACTTTCACCGCCACCTGCGCTTGGTGTCGGAGTTTCAGCGGGAAGGGATGTGGAACTTGGGGAACAAGCGCAAATCAAGAGGCAAAGAAGTGCAATTGAGCCAGTATATGCGCGCATCACATAGTCTCCTGTGGGCTGATTTTACAGCCAAAGCTCAAACTCCCCAATAGGTTAGTTTGATAGCTTTTGCAAGTAGACCTGCGTATTAATTAGGGTGTATGAATTCGCCAATTGAGAGCACCTCTCGCATTCCCGGTTTTTATGACCTGTCTATAGAAGAGCGCCACCAGCGTCTGCGGGCGCTCGGCATCCTCTCCGAAGAGCAGCTCAACGCCCTGGCGCAGGGCGGCATCCATGCTGAGGCGGCTGACCACATGGTGGAGAACGCCATCGGCGTGCACAGCCTGCCGCTCGGCCTGGGGCTCAATTTCATGGTCAACGGCCGTGAGGTGCTGGTGCCGATGGCAGTTGAGGAGCCCTCCGTGGTGGCGGGCGCTTCCTTCATGGCCAAGCTGGCGCGTGCTGCGGGCGGTTTCACTGCCAGCACCGACGCGCCGCACATGATTGGCCAGATGCAGCTGCTGGACGTGAACGATCTCGACGCAGCCAGCGCTGCGATCCAGGCCGCCACGCCAGACCTGCTGGCAGAGGCAGCCCAGATCGATCCGGTGCTGCTCAAGCTGGGCGGCGGCCCGCGTGAGCTGGTCGTGCGGCGTATTGACGAATCGCCCATTGGCCCGTTCCTGGTGCTGCACCTCATCTACGATGTGCGCGATGCCATGGGCGCCAATGCGATCAACACCGCTTGCGAGCGCCTGGCGCCGCGCATTGAGGCGCTCAGCGGCGGCCGCGTGCACCTGCGCATCCTCAGCAACTTGGCTGACCGCCGCCTGGCGCGTGCCGCCTGCACCATCAAGCGCAGCGAGCTGGCTTTCGGGGAGTTTTCCGCCGAGCAAGTGCGCGACGGCATTGTCGAGGCCTGGGCTTTCGCCGCCGCCGACCCGTACCGCGCCGCTACGCACAACAAGGGCATCATGAACGGTATTGACGCCGTGGTCATCGCTACCGGCAATGACTGGCGCGCCGTGGAAGCGGGCGCGCATGCCTATGCGGCGCGTGATAGCCGCTACACGTCACTGAGCACCTGGGGCGTATCGCCCGAGGGTGACTTGGTGGGCAGCCTGGAGTTGCCGATGGCAGTCGGTATCGTGGGCGGCGCCACCAAGGTGCATCCTACTGCCCAGGCCGCGCTCAAGCTGATGGGTGTGACCAGCGCAGCACAACTGGCCGAGATCATTGCCGCCGTCGGCCTGGCACAGAACCTGGCCGCCCTGCGCGCCCTGGCCACCGAGGGCATTCAGCGCGGCCACATGGGCCTGCACGCCCGCCAGGTGGCGATAGCTGCCGGGGCGCAAGGCGAAATGGTCGAGAAGCTGGCCGCTCAATTGGTTGCCGAAAAGACCGTGCGCGTAGACCGCGCCGAAGAACTATTGAAGGAATGGTCGCAATGACAGAGCATATTCATCAACACGAAACCGCCCGGCTGCTCAAGCCGGAGCATGACGTTGGCATTGTAGGCTATGGCGCTTATGTGCCGCGCTACCGTCTGCCCGCCAAAGAAGTGGCACGCGTGTGGACGGATGGCACCGCGGGTTTGCCCATTGTGGAAAAATCTGTGCCCGGGCTGGACGAAGACGTCATCACCATGTCTATTGAGGCGGCGCGCAACGCCGTGGCGCGTGCGCAAGTGCCCGTGAAAGACCTGCGTGCCATCTGGGTCGGCTCCGAGTCGCACCCTTATGCCGTTAAACCCAGCTCGACCCTAGTAGCCGAGGCTATCGGCGCTTCGACCAGCATTCAGGCAGCGGACTGGGAATTCGCCTGCAAAGCTGGCACCGAAGCCATGGTGGCGGCGATGGGCTTCGTTGGCTCGCGCATGGCGCAGTACGCCATGGCCATTGGCATGGACACCGCCCAGGGCCGTCCGGGTGATGCCCTCGAATACACCGCAGGGGCGGGTGGGGCGGCATTCATCATCGGCCCGGCCGAAGAATCCGTCGCCGAGATCGAGTGCACCTATTCCTTTGTCACGGATACGCCAGACTTTTGGCGACGCCAGTACGCCAAGTATCCGGAGCACGGCCAGCGTTTTACTGGCGAACCGGCCTATTTCAAGCACATCACCACGGCTGGCCAGTCCATGTTTGAAGCCACGAACACCAAGCCGGAAGATTACACCTTCGCTGTGTTCCACCAACCCAACGCCAAGTTCCCGCAGCGCGCCGGGCAAATGCTGGGCTTCACGGCGCAGCAAATTCAAACCGGCCTGCTCGTGCCGCGCATCGGCAACACCTATTCCGGCGCGGCCATCATCGGCCTCACCGCTATTCTGGATATTGCCAAGCCGGGTGACCGCATCATGCTGGTCTCCTTCGGCTCTGGCGCTGGTTCGGATGCGATGGTGCTGCGCGTGACCGACAAGATTGCAGGCAAGCCGCAGCTGGCGCCCACCACGGAGCAGTACATCCAGCGCCGCAGCGAGATCGACTATGCCGCCTATGTGCGTATGCGTGGCAAGTTGGCGATGAAGTAAGAACAGAGACAAAAAGAAGAGATTTGAGATTGGAGACTGAATCTCTAGTCTCCAATCTCTAGTCACTGTTTCTCAAACTGAGGATATTGCATACATGACAAACGTAATCATCGCAGGCATCGGGCAGACGCCCGTCAATGAACACTGGGACACCTCGCTGCGTGAGTTGGCCTTCCACGCCATGGAGGCCGCCATGCAGGATGCTGGCGGCCTGCGCCCCACGGCGCTGTATGTTGGCAACATGTTGGCCGGCCAGCTCTCCAAGCAGACCCAGCTGGCCACCTTGCTGGCTGACTTTGCCGGCCTGACCGGTATCGAAGCCGCCACGGTGGAAGCCGCTGGCGCCTCAGCCGCCATGGCACTGCGCGCCGGCACGATGGCCGTCTCCAGCGGCATGGTGGATGTCGCTATGGTGCTGGGCGTTGAGAAGCTCAGCGAGCAAGTGCCCGCCGAGGTGGAAGCGGCCCTGGCGATGAGCTCGGATACGGACTACGAAGCGGAGCAGGGCATGACCCTGACCGCGCAAGCGGCCATGCTGGCGCAGCGCTACGTCTACGAGCACAAAGTGCCTGAGCACGCCCTGGCTGGCTTTGCGCTCACCGCGCATGCCAACGGCGCGCACAACCCCAATGCAATGTTCCGCAAGGCCATCAAGCCGGAGACCTATGCCAAGGCTGGCATGGTCAGCGCGCCGCTCAACATGTTTGACGTCGCCCCCAATGCGGATGGCGCCGCGGCGCTCATCCTCACCCGCCGTGAGCTGCTGCCGCCCAAGTTCTCCCATCCTCTGGTCGAGATTACCGGCTCCAGCGCCGTCACTGACACGCTGGCGCTGCATGACCGCCCCGATCCGCTCACCTTCAACGCGGCACGCCTCTCCATCGAGCGTGCCTGTGCCCAGGCGGGCATCTTGCCTAAGGATGCCGATTTCTTCGAGCTCTTTGATGCCTTCTCCATCTATAGTGCCCTCACGCTGGAAGCGGCTGGCCTGGCCGCGCGCGGCCAAGGCTGGACGCTGGCCCAGAACGGCGCTATCTCGCTGACTGGCGAGATGCCCATCACCACCCTGGGCGGCCTGAAAGCACGCGGCTTCCCCGGCGGCGCCACCGGCGCCTATCAGGCCGCTGAGGCCGCCCTGCAGCTGCGCGGCGGGGCGGGCGGGGCGCAGATCGCTGGCGCCAAGACCGCCCTGGTGCAGAGCCTGGGCGGCCCGGCGGCCACCGCCGTGACGCACGTCTTCAAAACGGTGTAATGCGCGGCGAATGGGCGCTCACGCTGTTCCTGGTTTCCTACGGTAATCACTACCTGCGGCAGCCGGCCGGGCTTGACCCCAATGCTGACGCTGACCGAGTCTTGCAGTTTGTAGATAAGCTCTCCATCTGGCTTTCAAAGCCAGATGGAGAGCCTGTTCTTTTAACTGATAATGTCGCCGGCTGGTTTGCTGCGCTACAGACGCGCGGGGTCACATATCTCTCGATTGGTGTTCCATCTGCACTGATTGACACCAATTTACTGGCCTTTGTCGGTAGCGCACCGCTGGAAGTTTGCTCGCACACGGCGCAAGGCAACCTGTATTGGATGTATCGTTGGGTCACTGGTGGCCAAGGCCGCCCATGGCGCGTGGAGTACCTCGGGCAACCGCAAGCGCAATTCTCCATATTTGACCAAGCCCATTCCATCTCTACGGCTCGCGCCAACCTCTCGCAGGCTTTGCACGCCTGCCGCCAGTTTTCCCGCCAGCACAGCTATATGCAGCACTGGGTAGCCATTTTGATTCTGCCCAGGACAGCCTGCAGTCTCCCGAGCCACACATGCTCTACGAAGGTATGGTGAAGCCAGAGCGCTTCCCGCTGGCCGAGCGCCAGTTGCTGGCCGCGGCGGCACGCGCTTACGTCTTCGGTGGTATGGGTTCGTGGAATGACAATGGTTTTGACGGCGCGGCCCAGCAGGAATTTGCTACGATCACGCGCCAACTGTTTGAAGCCGTGCGCATGGCTTGCATTGTGGCCGCCAACGCTACAGCACACACATAGGAGACAGGTATGCAGTTGTTACAACAACGGCTGGCACAAGCCACTGAGCTCACCAATTCGCTGGCCGCCCAGCTCAGCAGCGAGCAGCTCAAGAGCTACAACGGCGCGGCGCGTTCGAATAGTATTGGCGCCCAGTTTTGGTGCGTGGTCGGAGCGCGCGAGAGTTACACCCGCGCCTTTGAAGCCGGCGCCTGGCAAGGCTTTAGTTGCAGTCTCACAGAGCCGGAGGTGCCAGCCAGCGTGCAGGCCGCTTTGGCTGCATCGCAAGCGGGTTTGCAGGCGGCGCTGGCTGCTGCGGCCCATCCGTGGGACGAGGCGCGCCAGCGCATCCTCTTTGATCTGCTCGAGCACGAGGCCCAGCATCAGGGTCAGCTCATTCGCTACTTTTACGCCAACGGGATACCGTTCCCTGCGGACTTCGCTAAGCGTTTTGCGCTAAGCTAAACAAAAAAGCCCGCTGCTTAGCAGCGGGCTTTCTACTCAGGCTTGGGTGAGGATGATCGGCTTGCCCTTGGTCACCACGATGGTGTGCTCAAACTGGGCGGCGATGGCACGGTCACGCGTGCGTAATGACCAGCCGTCGCGCTCCTCGGCGATGCGCCCATTGCCGGGCGTCAGGAACGGTTCCAGCGCCAGCACCAGGCCATCGTCCAGGCGGCGTTGGTCGCGCGGGTTGTGCACATTCACCACATCACTAGGGTATTCGTGCAGCTTGCGGCCGATGCCGTGGCTGGCCAGCTCCACCACCGTGTTATAGCCGCGTTGCGCCGCCTCGCTTTCCATCGTGCGGCCCAGGTCGCTGATTAGCTTGCCTGCCCTGGCCGCATTGAGCGTCTTTTTGAGCGTAGTCTGTGTGGCTTCCAGCAGCGCCTTCACTTCTGGGCTGGGCTTGCCGATTGCCATGGATGCGCCGGTATCGGCATAAAAGCCACCCTTTTCGGCGGAGACATCCACATGCACCAGGTCGCCCAGCGCCAGCACATGCGCCCCGGGGATGCCGTGGGCGATCACCGGCGAAACGCTGATGCAGGTCGCCCCCGGAAACTGGTACATGGCCTGCGGGGCAGATTGGGCTCCCTGGGCTTCTAGATACGCACGGCCGATCTCATCCAGCTCTAGCGTGGTCATGCCCGGCTGTGCCGCTGCCAGCATGGTCTGCAGCGTAGCCGAGCAGATCTTGCCGATGGCGCGCAGACCTTGCAGTTCTGTATCGTTTTTTACGATCATAGCTGCCAGATTATAGGGGATAAGGTGTCTACTGGCGGCTGTAAAGCTGCCAGTAGACAACAGCAACCTGATAGGTTCTGAGAGTCTTGCGCGGCTACATTAAGCTCAACAGGAGAACAAAAAGATGGATATCCCGCGCCATTGGAGACTTAAGAAACAACGCTATTCACTCACCGGTGAGGTATGCACGCACTGCGATGCCAAGCTGTTCCCGCCGCGTGACATCTGCCCCGAGTGTGGTGAGGAAGCCAAGACCCTGTTCCAGTTCAGCGGCAAGGGTCAGGTCTACTCCTACACCACCGTCTACGACGCACCCGAAGGCTATGCCGAGCAGGCGCCCTACACCTTGGCCATGGTCAAACTGGAAGAAGGTCCGCTGGTCACCGCCCAGCTGACTGACCTGGGCGAGCAACAGCCTGCCATCGGCATGCCGGTGGAGATGGTCACCCGCCTGCTGCGCTCCGCCACGGACGAGCGCGGCATGCTCATCTACGGCTACAAGTTCCGCCCAGCCGTAGCCTAGCTACCACAGCATCCTAAAAAAAAGCCGCCCCGTCAGGGCGGCCTTTTTTGACCTTAAATGCCAGCATGTTCATCCCACGCCTCTGTCGGCAGGAGCAGGGCGCTGAGATTGTGGCCCTTCTGCACCAGTTTCGGCAAGGACGAGGCGCTGCTCATCTTCCAAGGCGCTGGTACAACTACGTTGCCGCGCCATGCGCGGTGGCTCTGGCTACAGACGTTCCCTTGCTAGGCAGTAGAATCGATCCATGACCATATCCATGACTGAGCGCTGGGCCGCCTTGCCCGCTGGCGCCCAAGCTGCCCTGCACGAGCAATGGCTCGGCCTGGCGGCTGGCGGCTTGCCATGTGGCGCCGCCATCACCACTGCCGCCGGTGAGGTGATGGCCCGCGGGCGCAACTACAGCTACGACCCGCCCGGGGAGCTGGCCACCCGCCAGCAGTATCCGCTGCAGCACAACCGCTTGGCGCATGCCGAGATGAACGCGCTGGCGCTGCTCACCACCGAGACCGAACACAACACCCTCACGCTGTGGGCAACCCAGCACCCCTGCGCCATGTGCGCCGCGGCCATCGCCTTCACCGATATTGGCAAGGTGATGTATATGGCCGATGACCCTTCGGATGACTCGTCGCTCGAAGTGCGCCTGCGCCGCCGTGATGGCATTGCCTACCAGGCCTTTGGCGACCCCCTGTGGTGGGCGGTGTCCAATCTGCTCTTTTTGTACCTGCCCACCGCGTTGCATGGCGTGCACAGCGGTCTCATTCGCATGAACACGGCTCGTTATCCTGCGTTGGTGCAGCTCACGCTCAAGCTGGCGCAAGCCAAGCGGCTGCACGAACCTGCGCTGGGCGGGGTGGCGCTGCCCGATGCGCTACAACCTTTCGCGGCTGAGCTTGAAATCGCTGCGGCTGCCGTGCCGCAGGAGTAGGTGCATGGAACAATTCATCAAAGACCGCTTTACCGATGCCATTTTGCAACAGGCGGCCCAGCGCTATGGCGTTGAGGCGGCCGATGTCAAAATGTTGGATAGTTTTGAGAGTTTTATTTTCGAGTTCCCGCGGGATGGTAAGGAATACATCTTGCGCATTGGCCACAGCCACCGCCGTAACCAGACCTTGATCGAAGGCGAAACCGAGTGGATCAATTACCTGGTGGCGGGCGGCGTTTCGGCAGCGCAAGCCATCCAGTCGTTGAACAACAAACTGGTCGAGCCGATCCCAGATGGGCACGGCGGTGATTTCCTTGCAGTGGCCTTCGTCAAGGCGCAGGGCGGGCCGCCACGCGGCCGCTGGACGCCAACCCTGTATGAAACCTACGGCAAGACCATCGGCCGTCTGCATGCGCTGACGGTGCGCTACACCGGCGAGCGCAAACGCCCGGAGTGGGATGACCCCGTCTTCGAATTCGTCAACAGCTTCCTGCCGGAGAGCGAGACGGCTATCAAGCAGGCTTACCGAAATGTGTGCGACTATGTGCGCACGCTGCCCAAAGATGGCCAGTCGTACGGGCTTACCCATCAGGATGCGCACGGTGGCAATCTATTCGTGGATGACGCTGGGCGTATTACCCTGTTTGACTTTGATGATTGCGGCTACAACTGGCTGGTGAACGACATCGCCATGGTGCTGTTTTACATCGCCAGCACGGAGCAGGACAAAGCCGCCTTCACGGCGCAATTTATGCCGCATTTCCTGCGCGGCTACGCCCAGGAGTATAGATTGGCACCGCACTGGCTGCGCGAGATGCCACACTTCATGAAAATTCGCGAGATCGAACTCTTCGCCGTTATCCATCGGGATTTTGATATCGACAACATCGGTGACGGCTGGATCGCCAACTTTATGCGCGGCCGCCGGGAGCGCATCGAGGCGGGGCTGCCATACATTGAGTTTGACTTCAGCACTCTGGAGCCGTTGCTGGCCTGAAATCTCCACCTAGGCGGAACAATTTGCCGACTGCGGCTTGAACATGCCATTTCCGCCCCAGCAACTTGCACTAACCCGCATATCTAGAATTGCCGGCGGCTGTGTTGGATACTGCTTCCATCTTCGCACTCTATAGGAGCAGTACATGTTCAAACGCAGTATCGTAGTTTCATTACTCTTCATCCTGGCGTTGTTGGCCGCCGCCTGCGGCGCCCCGCCGCCAGCTGCAACCCCCGCGTCGGCCAGCGAGGCCGCTGTTGAAGAAGCCGCCACTGAGGCGCCCGCTGCCGAGGCTGCATTCCCTGTCTCCATTGAGCACAAATACGGCAGCACCACTGTTGAAGCCGCCCCTGAGCGCATTGTGCTCGTTGGCCTCAATGAGCAGGATGCGCTGTTGGCTCTCGGTGTAGTGCCTGTTGCCTCGCGTGAGTGGTACGGCGAGCGCCCCGGCGCCATCTTTGACTGGGCGCAGGATGAGTTCGCTGCACTGGGTGGCGAGACGCCCGTAGTGCTCAGCGGCGGTGCACTCAACTTTGAGGAGATTGCTGCACTGGAGCCTGACATCATCATTGGCCTGTACTCGGGCCTGACTGCCGAAGAGTACGCCACTCTCAGCCAGATTGCGCCCACCGTGGCACAGCCGGTTGACTATGTTGACTGGGGCGTGCCCTGGCAGGTGGTCACCCTGACCATGGGCCAGATTCTGGGCAAAAGCGCTGACGCTGAGGCCCTGATTGCTGACGTAGAAGCCAAGTTTGCGGCTGCTCGTGAGCAGTTCCCCAACATTCAGGGTGCCGATGGTGTAGTGGCTACGCCTTGGGGCTATCCCACCACCTACTATGTCTATAGCTCGCAGGATTCACGCGGCCGCTTTATGAACGGCCTGGGCTTCGCCCACCCGGCGGAAGCTGACGAGTTGGCTGGGAATGAGTTCGGTGCTTCCATCTCTTATGAGCGCTTCGATATCATTGATATCGATTTCCTCGTCTGGAGAACACCAACCCGGTCTACGATGCGCTCAACTTCTCCACCGTGCTGAGCATCCCCTTCGCCATCGAAGAGCTCGTCCCGGCGCTGGAGCAGCTCAACCAAACTCTGGGCAATTAAGCGCCAGTTTCAAAGAAACACCAAACAGCCCGCAGCATTGCTGCGGGCTGTTTTTGTTGCGGTATCGCCCGGCTACATTGCTGGCCTGCTGCGCTTGACGCTGATTCTTGCGTATGCTAGTATCCGAATCGACTGGAATGGATGTTCTGAAAACTATGAAAATCAAGCGTTCGTTGTTGTTTCTTGTCGTGATCTCGGCCGTGGCCTTGGCAGGCTGCACGCGCTCCGCGTCTACGGACCCCGTCGGCGTGCCCACCGAGGACCCACTGGTCTCCATCTTCAACACCATGGCTACCCAGACGGCGCTAGCAGCACAAGACAAGACGGGTGTGCAGCCCACCTTGGAAGTGACCGCCACGCCCTTGTTTGGCAGCACGGCCACCATTGAGGCCAGCCCCACACCGGAGGCCACGCCCACCACTACACCGGCGCCTATCACGCAGCTGGCCGTGCCCAGCAGCTACACCCTGCATGAAGGTGAGTGGCCGTATTGCTTGGCGCGCCGCTTTGACATCAACCCGGATGCGCTGCTCTCGGCCAATGGCCTTAATCAGGACAATGCCAACAGCCTCAGCGTGGGCACCACCATCACCATTCCCAGTGGGGTGGGCAGCTTCGGCGGTGAGCGCTCCCTGCGCGCCCACCCGGCCACCTATGTGGCTTCGGGCGCTGACACCTTCTACAGTATCGCCTGCGCCTTTGGCGATGTATGGCCCGAGCACATTGCCGAAGCCAACGGCATGACGCTGGACCAGGCCTTGGTTGGCGGCACGCAACTGCACATCCCCTGATCGCAACGCGCTTACACATAAACAAAGGGCTGGATTTTCCAGCCCTTTTGTTTTGTCAATTGTGTTAAAAACAAGACGCATGCCTTCTCAATCCCCACGTTGGTTACGTAACTGGTTGCTGCTGTGCGCCTTCGGCGCCTTGGTGGCTATCGGCCTGGTGTTCGCCCAGCCCAGCCAAGAAGCTGCCACGCGCCTGCTCGGCCTCTCGCCGGCGCGCTGGGCGCTGGTGGGCCTGCTGCTGGCTGTAGCGGCGGGCGCGGCATGGCTGGCGCGCAGCCATGCCCAGCTTGAGGCGCTGGCGCAGCGCGCGCTAAAGAACCCCACCGCGCTCAACGTGCTGATCGGTTTGGCAGGCCTTATTTTTGTTATTGCGCTCTATCTAGCCTTCTTTAGTTTGCACATCACGGATGCATTTGCTCAGGCGCGTTTGCTGCGCGTGCTGCCGCTCACCGCTTGGGTCGCCTGGGCCAGCGCCTGGGCGCTGGTGTGCTGGCCGCGCCTGCGCCCGCCCAGCCGCTGGGCTGGCGAGGGCGCAGTGTTGCGTGCCGCATGGCCCGCCCTGTTGGTGATCGCTGTTGTGGTGGCCGTGATGCTGCTGACGGGCTTAGGCCTCACGCCGGACCGCACCGGTTGGGATACCCCCGGCGCGCCAATACTCAATACGCAGGTGTTGCTGGCATGGTGCGTGGCCGTGCTGGCGGCCAGCCTGGCGGGTTGGGCCGCACGCCGCTTTGGCTGGCGGCCTTCGCGGTTGGATCTGCTGGCCGCGTTGGCTATCTGGCTGCTGGCTGCCATACTGTGGAGCGCGCAGCCACTGCGCCCTACGCATTTCTCGCCCGCGCCCAGCGCGCCCAATTGGGAGTATTACCCCAACTCCGATGCCGCCACCTTGGATGTGGCCGCCCAGAGTCTGCTGGTGGGCAATGGCCTCTCGCATATTACTGAGAAGCCGCTGTATTCTTTCTTCCTGGCCGGGCTGCATGCCGTGGCCGGGCAGGAGTATGCCACGGTGGTCAATGCCCAGATCCTGTTCCTGGCTTTGTTCCCGGTAGCGCTGTACTTCATTGCTGCGCAGTTGCAGCATCGTTTGTCTGGGCTGCTGCTGGCCTTGATCATCATCCTGCGTGAGATCAATACGCTGGCACTTTCTAATCGCATTCTGGTCTCGCACTCCAAGTTACTGATGACCGACCTGCCCGCCGCCTTAGGCATCGCAGCCTTCACCTTGCTTGTGCTGCACTGGCTGCAGCACAAGCCGCACAGCCCGCGTGCCGCGCTGGGCGTGGGGGCGGCGCTAGGCTTGCTGCTGTTGCTGCGCTCGCAAACGTTGATATTTTTGCCCTTCCTTGTGCTGCTAGCGCTGGTTCGCACACTACCCAACTGGCGCAGTTTCGCCAGTTGGCGGGCGCGCTTGCCACTGGCAGGCGCACTGCTGTTGGGCTTCGCCCTGGCCGCCGTACCCTGGATGCTGCGCAACGGCCTGCGCACGGGAGAGTTCGGCTATTCGCAGCCCTATCAGATGCTGTACATGGCGCGCCAGTACAACCTCACGCCAGAGGACAATGATCCGGGCTTTGATATCGAGACCACATCTGTGGACGACTACGTTGCGCTGGGGTCGGCCAATGTGCGCCAGTTTGTGCTTGAGTACCCCGGTGAAGTAGCGCGCTTTATCACCGCCCACTTTTTACATAATGAAGTGGCTTCGTTCCTTGCATTGCCTGCACGCTTTGACTTCACCGAGCGCGCTGTGGAGTTTTACAACTTGCGCCCGTACTGGCCGGCGCGCGAGGGCCAACTATGGGCCGAGTGCTGCTCGCTCTCAGCGTATATCGATGGCACGCCGTACTGGGCGGGCTGGGATGGTGTGTTGCCGCCTGACTTGGTCTGGCCGCTGGCCTTGAACATTGCGCTGGTGGCGTTGGGTATTGGCGCCGCCTGGCGCAAGCTGGGCTGGCTCACGCTGGTGCCGCTGGGTGTGCACCTGCTCTACAGTGCCAGCACTGCGCTAGCGCGCGTCTCCGGCTGGCGCTTGATTCTCCCTGCCGATTGGGTCATCCTTCTCTTCTATTGCATTGGCATCGGCCAGCTCACCTTGTGGGCAGGGCGCTATTTGTTCGGCGTTGTGGTCAGGCATGCGTCTGCCGAACCTGCGG
Organism: Anaerolineales bacterium; assembly: GCA_035446285.1. Lineage (GTDB taxonomy): Bacteria > Chloroflexota > Anaerolineae > Anaerolineales > UBA11579 > JAMCZK01. The sequence goes on along the minus strand of DAOMSJ010000001.1, from coordinate 206,548 downwards.
CTCCTGCCGTCAGCGGCTGGCTGACACCCAGGCTGATGGCCGCTGCGGCGCTGGCCTTACTGGCAGGCGCCTTCATCCCCTTGGCGGAGGTGGTTGTGCCCAACCGCTATGCTGACATAGATAACGCTGCGGCGATGCAACGCCTGCAAAGCTCGCCTGTGCTGGCGGCCAGCGGTTTTGACCCGGCCAGCTTTGCTGCCCAGCCTGGTGCAGCACTGTACTGGGGCCGCGCCTTGTACCCGCAATACGCCTGGGCCAGCACGGATGGTGAGGGCCTGCCCTTTAATCACCTTGAGTTCCGTCTCGTGGGGCCAGAGGGCCATTTGTTGATGGCGCTGCCCGGCCCCGTACGCGGCTTCCCCAACGCGGCTGATGTCATCGTGCTGGGTTGCACCTCACCTGAGAGCTTCCGTGCCGCAGCGGTGGTGTTCATGCATGCTGAGGCTAAAGACCTGCTGGCGGCGGATGCCAGCCGCCTCAACTGCGCCGCGTTGCCCTAAGCAGCGGTAGGTATAATTTGCCTTGCGCTTCGGCAAAGAGGCGCACGTTTATGTCTGTTCTGCTTATCAATCCCAATCTGGTTGCCCAACGCAACGATCCGCTGACCACCGGCATCGTCTATATGCCCATCAGCCTGGCCTACTTGGCGGCCAGCCTGCGCGCCGCCGGCCACGCCGTCAGCGTGCTGGATGCGTATGCTGCCGCGCCGCGCCAGGCGCGCAACGAGGGCAACTTTTACGTCTACGGCCTGCACCCAGACGAGGTGCTGGCCCAGATTCCGGCGGAGACCCAGGCAATCTTTGTCTACGCTATCAACCTCACCAATCACATGTCTACCCTGGAGATGGTGCGCGCCGCCCGCCAGGCCGCACCCGATGCCACCGTGGTGGTGGTTGAGAATACGCAAGCCGTTACCGCCTATGCGCTCACGCATGTAGCCGCTGAGTTTTATGCGGCCGGGGCGCATTACATCCTCACCGGGGAGCCGGAGCGCCGCGCCCAACGTCTGCTGGCAGCGCTGCAGGCGGGCGATGCGCAGGCTATCCGCGCCATCGATGGGGTGGGCGGGCCAGATTTCTATAACTTGCCTGCGGGCTTCATGGATGAAGCTGAGCTCAGCGCCTTACCCTTCCCAGCCTGGGATCTCTTCCCGCTGCAAAACTACTGGCAGCTGGGTTTTGCCCACGGCCCGCTCTCGGCCAAGCGTTACCTGCCGCTGCTCACCTCGCGCGGCTGCCCGTACCCGTGTGGCTTCTGCGTGGTGCCGGCCACTAACCGCCAACGCTGGCGCCCGCGCACGCCACTCAACGTGGTGGATGAGATCGAGCACTTCCAGCGCACGCTGGGCGTAAGCGAGTTCCATATTGAGGACCTCGACCCCACCATCTCTGACGAGCGTATCCGCGCTATCTGCGCCGAGATCCTGCGCCGCGGCCTCAAGATCACCTGGAAGATCGCTGCCGGCACCAAGGTCGAGACGATGCAGGATGAAGACACGATTGACCAGATGGCCGCCGCAGGCTGCCGCTATATTTCGATCTCGCCCGAAACCGGTTCGCCGCGGCTGCTCAAGCTGATGCGCAAGCCGTTCAACCTCAAGCATGCCGTGCGCCTGGTCAAGCGCATGAACCAGGTGGGCATTCGTTCGCAGGCCTGCTTTGTGCTCGGCTACCCGGGCGAGACCCCCGAAGACTTGCAGATGACCTGGGATCTGGTGCGTGATCTCACCCGCGTGGGTGTTGATGAGGTGGCGCTGTTCATCGTCACGCCGGTACCGGGCTCTTCTATATATGACCAGTTCCAGGGCTACGGCAATTTGTCTGAGCTCAATTTCAGCCCCACGTGGCGGCAAGACTATCAGGCGCTGGCCTCCTTCCGCTTCCGCCTGTATGCCAGTTTCCTGCTGTGGAAACTGCGTTATCATCCCCTCAAGCTTTTGTCGCAACCGTTCAACTTTTTGCGCCGCAAGTTCCAAACCAAGATGGAGATGGTGCCGTACCGGGCGCTGGCTCTGCGCTGGTTTGCACGCTAACCCATGCCCACCAAACGCCCCTCTGCCCGCTCCGCTCGCATCGCCGTGGCCATTCCCTGCCACAATGAAGCTGCCACCATCGCCAAAGTGGTGAACGACTTCCGCAAGAACCTGCCGCGCGCCAAGGTGTATGTGTTTGACAACGCCTCGACAGACAACAGCGTTGAGCTGGCGCGCAAAGCGCGGGCCGAAGTGCGCCCTGTGGGCCAACTGGGCAAGGGCAACGTCATCCGCGCCATCTTTGACCAGTTGGACGAAGACGTCATCGTGATGGTGGACGGCGACGATACTTATTACGCCGAAGATGTGAACACAGTGTTGGCCCCGGTACTGGATGACATTGCCGATATGTCTGTGGGCCACCGCATGGACGGTGCTACCGAAGCCAACATGAAGCGCCTCAACCAGCTGGGCAATCGCATGATCGTAGCCTACATCAACCGTCTCTTCGGCACACAATTTGAGGATGTGCTCTCCGGCTACCGAGCCTTCAACCGCCGCTTCATTGAAAGCGTGCCGGTGTTGACCAGCGGCTTCGAAGTTGAGACTGAGATCACCATCCAAGCCCTGGCTGAGGGCCTGCACATCGTAGAAGTGCCGACACGCTACCGCAGCCGCCCGGCGGATAGCAGCTCCAAGCTGCGCCCGTTTGCCGATGGCTACCGCATCGTGCTCACGGCCGCCATCCTGCTGCGTGACCATCGCCCGCTGCGCCTGTTCGGCGCCATTGCGCTGCTCTTTTGGGTGCTGGCGCTGGTAGCTGGCATCCTGCGCCTGTTCAGCTTTGTGGGGCAGGGCAGCCTGCCAGACAGCATTCTGGGGGGTGTAGTGCTGCTGGGCGTGCCCACGGGCCTGATGGCGCTCGGTATCGGTCTTTCACTCAATGCTATTAACACCCGCTTTGTGGGTATCAAGACGTATCTAAGGCGAAGTAAATAATGCGAAATAATGTAGAAGCCTATAAAGCGCTGCTGGAGCACGTAAAGTGCAACCTGTGCGGGGCCGATGACTATGAAGTGGTCTACCCACCGCGCTACGAAGACGCCAAGCCCGAGGAGATTGCCAATACCTTCCGCTCCTCTGGAGATGAAGTATTGCTTGACCAACTGGTGCGCTGCAAGCAGTGCGGCCTGATGTACCTCACCCCGCGCCTGCGCGCCGATGTGGTGATTGACGGCTACAGCGCCGGCACAGACGAGATGTTCGTCTCGCAGGCCGCCGGCCGTGAGCGCACCTTTGCCGGTTCGCTCAAGCTCATCGAGCGCATGCGCCCGCAGCGCGGCACGCTGCTGGATGTCGGTACGGCGGGCGGCTCCTTCATGGCCGTGGCGCAGCGCGCCGGCTGGCAAGTGGCGGGCTGCGAGCCCAACCGCTGGATGTCTGACTGGGCCAAGCAGCACTACGGCCTCGACGTGGTGCCCGGCACGATCGAAGATATGAAACTGGCCGATGCCAGCTTTGACGTCGTGAGCTTATGGGATGTGCTCGAGCACACGCCGGACCCCAAGGCAACATTGCGCGAATGCATTCGCGTACTCAAGCCGGGCGGCCTGCTGGTGGTCAACTATCCCGATATTCATTCCCTGGTGGCGCGCTTGATGGGGCGCCGCTGGGTCTTCCTGCTTTCGGTGCATCTGTATTACTTCACCATCCCCACGCTCACCCGCCTGCTCAATGAGCTTGGCCTGGAGCTGCGCGTGCAGCGCGCTCACTGGCAGAGCCTGGAGCTGGGCTATGTCCTCTTCCGTATGGAAGCCTATGTGCGCCCCGTTGCTCGCGCCGTGGGCTGGGTGGTGAAGCGCCTGGGCATGCAGCACTGGCAGATCCCGTATTGGATGGGCCAGATGCTGGTTGTGGCGGAGAAGAAATAATTCAGCGTATCAGGCTGTCTAGGTTATGGAGTAAGACCCTTGTCTAATAAAGAAAAGATCGTTGTGCTGGGCGCCGGTGTCGGCGGCCTGGCGGCTGGTTACTTCCTGGCGCGCACAGGAAAGTATGATGTCACCGTGCTGGAGAAAGAAGCCGTGATTGGCGGCCTGTGTGGCAGCTTTGAACACGATGGCTTCGTGCTGGATTATGGCGCCCATAAGCTCTACTCCATCATCCCTGGTGTGCTTGATGAAGCTACGTCCCTGATGGGTGACCGTCTGATTCAGCTGCCCAAGAAGAATCGTCTGTATCTCGAAGGCAAGCTGCTGGATTACCCCCTAAAGCTGGGCAATCTGGCTCAGGCCTTGGGGCCAGTACGCTTCCTGCAGATCGGTTTTGGCTATGGCATTGAGGTGCTTAAGGGCATTTTCAATCGCAAGGCACCGGGCTCCTACAAAGACTACATCATTCGCCGCTTCGGCCGGCCAACCTACGAGCTGGTCTTTGAGCCACTGGCAGACAAGGTGTGGGGCGACCCGGCCACCTTGCATCCGGAGATGGCACGCACGCGCCTGCCCGCCTCTGGCGGCATGGAGCTGGTGCTGAAGCTGCTCGGCCTCAAGAAGGAGACCGCAGACACCAACGCCGAGTTTTTCTACTACCCCAAGGCGGGCTTCGGTGATTGGCCGCAGGCGCTGGCCGAGGGCATTGCCGCCCACGGCGGCCGAGTGCTCACCGGCGTCGATGTTCAAGGGCTAGAGATGCAAGACGGCCGCGTGCACAGTGTCAAGACCGCCATCGCCGGTACGCCGCAGAGCTTTGCCAGCGATTACCTCGTGTCCTCACTGCCGCTGCCGCTGATTGGCCGCATGGTGTTTGGCAGCACAGACGAAGTCTTCAATCAGGCCGTGACGGGCTTGCAGTTCCGCCATCTCATCATGGTGTATGTATGGGTCAAGCGTCCCCTGGTGATGGAAGACCAGTGGGTCTTCTTCCCGCAGCGCAATGTAGTCTTCAGCCGCTTGTTCGAGCAGAAGCAGATGAACCCGGCCCTCGGCCCGGCCGACCGCACCGTGGTCACCGCTGATTTCACCGCCGCCGAAGGCAGCGCCCTATGGCAAGCCAGCGATGCTGAGCTCACCCAGCAGGTCATCGATGGCATGGTCAAGACTGGCCTCATCCGTGCCGACGAAGTCAGCAATAGTCTGGTGATCCGCAAACACAACTTCTACCCGCGCTATGACCTCGACTATGCTGAGCGCATGAAGCTGGTGAGCGATAAGCTGCGTCAGGTGCCAAATCTGCTCACCACCGGCCGCATTGGCATGTACAACTACAACAATTCAGACCACTGTGCAGACATGGGTCGCTTCATTGCCGACCACCTGGCGGCGGGTGAAGCCGCGCCGGATATCTGGCGTGCGCTGGAGCAGCGTGTGGCTGACTACAAGATCGTAGATTAATGGCCACGTATAAAACCATCAGCAGTGAGCTCGCCTACCGCGGCCAGAAGTTCTCGGTGCGCCGAGACATCCTGGAGACCAGCGATGGCCGCGAGGCCATCTACGATACCGTGGTGCACATTGGCGCGGTGTCCATGGTGCCGGTGGATGCGGATGGCAAGATCTTGCTGGTGCGCCAGTACCGCCACTCCACCGGCAAGCAGCTCCTGGAGCTGCCAGCCGGTACGCTGGAGCCGGGTGAAGCCGCTGAGGTGACCGCGCAGCGTGAGCTGCGCGAAGAGATTGGCATGGGCGCCGGCGTGCTTACGCTGCTGGCGGAGTTTTACCTGGCGCCCGGCTACTCCACCGAGCGTATGTGGATCTACCTGGCGCAGGAGCTGGTGCCGGATGCGCTGCCGCCAGACCAGGATGAAGACCTGGAAGTGGTGCGCCTAAGTTTGGAAGAATGCCTGGCGGCGATTGGCAGCGGTGAGATCGAAGATGCCAAGACCATGCTGGGCTTATATATGGCCCAACGCGCCCTGGCGACGGAATAGGGCAGCCTGCTTGACAAGTCTTGATTGTCTGCCAAAATCCCGTTATAATTTTGTTCGAATTCCCCCAGTACACTTTTTGGTTACAACCTTTATATTCCATCCTCTTTGCAGACATACCTAGTCCTGTACCATTCGGGGCGTTAGGCAGCTAAGCGTACGCGTGTATATCCACTTTTCATTTACCTACCAGAGACAAGACCCATGAACATTTTAGAACTTGAAACAACTTCCCTGAATGACCTGCGCAAGCAGGCCAAAGACCTCGGCGTGGAACGTGCTGCCCGCCTGAAGCGTGAAGACCTGGTGATCACCATCGCCCAGGTGATGGCCGGCAAGCAAGGCCGTGAAGTGCGCGGCGGCATCCTCGAGATTATGAACGAGGGCGTCGGTTTCCTGCGCTCTGAGCACTACCAGGGCGGCCCCGGCGATGTGTATGTCTCGCAGACCCAGATCCGCCGCTATGGCCTGCGCAACGGTGACCTCATCATCGGTGAAGCCCGCCCGCCACGCGAATCTGAAAAGCACTACGGCCTGGTCAAAGTAGAGTCCGTCAATGGCATGGACCCTGAGAAGGCCAAGACCCGCCCCCGCTTCGAAAACCTGACCCCCATCTTCCCTGACAGCCGTTTTGACCTCGAGACCGACAAGCGTGGCTTGGCCATGCGCATGATCAATCTGGTATCGCCCGTGGGCCGCGGCCAGCGTGGCCTTATTGTTTCCCCGCCTAAGTCAGGTAAGACCACCATCCTCAAAGAGATGGCCAACTCCATCTCCACCAATTACAAAGATGTGCATCTGGTTGTGGCGTTGATTGGTGAGCGCCCCGAAGAAGTGACCGACATGGATCGCTCTGTGGATGCCGAAGTGATTTCGTCCACTTTTGACGAGCCTGTCACCTCCCATGTGCGCGCCGCTGAAATGGTGCTGGAGCGCTCCAAGCGCCTGGTGGAGATCGGCCGCGACGTGGTTATTCTGATGGACTCCATTACTCGTCTGGCACGTGCCTATAACCTCGTCGTCACGCCCTCCGGCCGCACGCTGTCCGGTGGTATCGACCCCTCGGCCTTGTACCCGCCCAAGCGCTTCTTCGGCGCCGCCCGCAATATCGAAGAGGGTGGCTCGCTCACCATCATTGCTACCTGCCTGGTGGACACTGGCTCACGTATGGATGATGTGGTCTACGAAGAGTTCAAGGGTACTGGCAATATGGAACTACACCTCTCGCGCAAGATGCAGGAGCGCCGTATCTTCCCGGCTATCGATATCGAGCGCTCGTCCACCCGCCGCGAGGAGCTGCTGCTTGGCCCGGACATCACCCAGCGTGTCTGGCTGATGCGCCGCATGTACGGCACGATGATCGCCGAGCCGCCGCACGGCGCAGGCATGGACACCACCAACGCCACCGAAGCGATGTTGCAACGCATGGCCAAGACCGACAGCAATCAGGAATTCCTCGAAACCCTTATCGACGCCTAGCCGTCTATCGCGCTCACTATGAACGTCTATACACAGCAGGCTCGGCTTCTTCTCGGCGCGAGCCTGCTGTTGTTTACCGCTGCCTGTAGCAGCCCTGCACCGCAAGCCACGCTTGTGCCCAGTGAAGCGGCTCTACCTAGCGCCACTGCGCCTGCACTTGCGCCAACGCCGCAACCTACGCCCACCGCGCAGCCGCGCAGCGAGGTGGAAACTTACACCGTGCAGCCCGGCGATAGCCTGGGCCGCATCGCTGCTGCCTACAACTTGCAGCCTGAGACGGTGCTGTGGGCCAACTACGATGCCTTGGCCGATATTGCTGATTTCCTGCTGGAAGGTATGCAACTCACTATCCTGCCGGTGGATGGCATCTATCATCAAGTAGGCGGCGGCGATTCGGTCAACAACATTGCCGCTTTCTTTGCGGCTGACCCGCAGGCCATCATCCAATGGCCGGGCAACAACATTGATGCCAGCAATCCGGTCATTCAGCCCGGCCAGTGGCTGGTGGTGCCCGGCGGCGAGCGCGCCCTGCGCCGCCGCACGCTGCCCGATCTGGCGCGTGGCGCTATGGCGGTGGATTTCCTTGAGTTTGGCGCAGGCGCCTGCCCGCGTAATGTAACCGGCGGCGCGGTGGGGGATGGCAGCTACGCCTGGCCGGTGGCCGGCGGCGCTGTGGCGGGTGACGCTTATTCCAGCGTGCACCCCGCGGCTGACCTGGCCGCACAGCCCGGCGAAGCCGTGCTGGCCGCCGATGATGGCGTGGTCACCTTTTCAGGCTGGTCTAACTTTGGCTATGGCTATGCTGTGATGCTAGACCACGGCAATGGGCAGTTTAGTCTGTATGCGGGTCTGGCCGAGGCCCAGGCGCTGTGTGGTGCCTCGGTGGAAGAAGGCCAGCCGATTGGCGTGGCAGGCTTTAGCGCTCACCCGGCCGGCGTTTTCGTACACTTTGAGATCCGCCAGGGTGGGGTGGCGGTTGATCCTGTAGAGCTTATTGGAGAGTAGAGACTGGAGATTGACGGTCAATCTCTCTTCTCCAATCACTAGTCTCTATGTTGTAGTTGTCACCTTAACAGGCATATCGTTGGCGAAAAAGAAATAATCCTGGGCAAAGGTGGGGGCGCCCAGGGCGTGTAGGCTAGCCAGCATCTGTGCCCGGTGGTCTGTTCCATGATTGATCACATGAAACAGGATCTGCCAGACCTTCACGCCCGGCATGAAGTCTTCCGCCAGGGCGCTGTCCTTTAGATCCGCCAGGTATTCGCGCATGCCTGCCTCCACCGCGTCCCATTTGGCGCGTACGCTGGCGGCATCCGGGTAGGCTGCCGGGTCGGCGAAATCGGGCAGATCCAGCCCACGCAAGCCGCTGAACCAACGCTCATCGATGTTTTGCAGATGCACACATTGATTGCGCAGCGAGCCGATCGAATAGTCGATCTCCTGCACAAATTGGTCAGGGGTGAGAGTGGCTATACAGTGTTGCCAGAGTTCACGGTTGCGGGTGAAATGGTATTCGAATAGGTTGCGAAAGGTGTTGGCGTCCATAGCAGGCTCCCTGGTGATTGTAGTGTTTTTGTCACCCGGCGGGAACCTTTTGCGTGTGGCATCGTTAACCTATTGAGCGGGCACACTGCCCGTAATACAAAGGATTGGTGAAGTATGGTTAAGAAGAGTATTTTGTTTGTTGCGTTGGCGGGTCTGTTGCTGGCCGCCTGCGGCACCGCCGCCCCGGCGCCCCAGCCTGTCGCTGGGCAGCCCACCACGGGTCTGACCGTCTCTGGCCGCGGCGAAATTCGCCTGGTGCCGAACATCGCCACCGTCACGATTGGCGTGCGCACCACGGGAGTGAACGTCTCAGACGTTGTAGCGGCCAATGCCGCCCAGGTGGCCGAAGTGATGGAGGCGCTGTCTGGCCTTGGTATTGCCATGGAAGACATGCAGACTTCCAACTTCAATGTGTATGCCAACCAGAGCTACGACCCGGTAACCGGCCTGCCCAGTGAGATCACCAGCTACTCGGTGGAGAACACCGTCACCGTGATCGCACGTGATCTCTCCAAGCTGGGTGAGCTGCTGGACCGTGCCGTTTCGGCGGGCGCCAACTCCATCTGGGGTGTGAGCTTCGACGTGGATGACAAATCTGCCACCCAGGCGCAGGCGCGTGACCTGGCAGTGCAAAACGCCATTGAGCAGGCGCAGGCCCTGGCCGCCGCGGCGGGTGTGGAGCTGGGTGACATCATCTCCATCAACTACGCTCCCACCGGCTATTACTATGGCCCGATGTACAGTTTGGGTGGCGGCGGCGCGGCCGCTGAAGCCAGCACCAGCATCCTGCCCGGCCAGATTACTGTCGGTGCGGATGTAAGCATCACCTTCGCCATCAAGTAGGCAATTAGTAACAAAAGCCCCGCTATTTAGCGGGGCTTCTTGTTGTCCTATTTTGCAATAATTATTGCAGAAAATCATTTTCTGCAATTAAAATTGACTATAAGGCCGGGCTGTCTGCCAGCCCGTCCAGTGTGATGATGTTGCGGCTGGTGTCCACCACGCCGCTCAGGTCATACGGCATGGCGCCCGTAATGCGCACAGGGATGATCTCGCCAACAGGTGCGCCGCCTTCCACGAAGACCAGCCCGTCGATCTCAGGCGCATCGCGGTAGCTGCGGCCCACGGCAATCGGCTCGTCGCTGCCTTCCACTTCGCCGGTGCCTTCAATCAAAACGTCGATAGTTTGGCCAACCAGCGCCTGGTTGTTCTCCAGCGAGATGCGCTGTTGCATCTCCATCAAACGACCCTTGCGTTCTTCTTTGATCTCTTCGGGCACTGGGTCGCCCAGCGGTTCGCTGCTGGTGCCGGGCTCGAACGAGAAGGTGAAGACACCCACGCGGTCAAAACGGATCTCTTCCACAAAGTCCATCAGGGCTTGGAACTCTTCTTCGGTTTCGCCCGGGTAGCCCACAATGAAGGTGGAGCGCAGCGCCAGGCCGGGCAGGTTGGCGCGCATCTTGGCCAGCGTGCGGTGCACCCACTCCATGTTGGCCGGGCGGCGCATGCGTTTGAGGGTGGCCGGGTGGGCGTGCTGCAGCGGCATATCCAGGTAGGGGATGAGCTGCTTGTGCGCCGCCATCGTCTCGATCTGGCGGTCAGTCACCGAGCCGGGGAAATTGTAGAGGATACGGATCCAGTCCACATGCGGCACTTCGTTGACCAGCGCTTCCAGCAGTGTGGCCAGGCCGTCTTTGACGCCCAGCTCGTGACCCCAGTCAGTGATGTCTTGGGCGATGAGGTTGATCTCACGCACGCCAGCGGCTTGCAGCGCACGCGCCTCGGCCAGGATGCTGTGCATGGGGCGGCTGACCAGCGTGCCCTTGATGAGCGGGATGGCACAGAAAGCGCAGGGGCGGCGGCAGCCATCGGCGATCTTCAGATAGGCGCTGTAGCCCTGCTTGGAGACGCGCAGCACGTCGTGCTCGTCTGAGCCCACGGTCAGCGCTTCATCGGGCAGGTGATACAGCGGTTCGGGGCTGGTGCGGCGGCGCAGTTTATCGATGAGTTGCAGCACATCCATCCAGCGGCGCGTACCCAGCAGGGCGTCCACACCTGGCACGCGCTCGATGACTTCAGCACCATAGCGCTGGCTGAGGCAGCCGGCAGCGATCAGCCACTGGTCGCCGCGTTTGTTGGCGGCCAGGTCGCTCAATGCCTGGTACGACTCTTCCTTGGCCGGGCCAATAAAGCCGCAGGTGTTGACGATGAGCACCTCGGCCGTGTCCGCAACCAAACTGGGTTGGTAGCCCTCGCGTTGCAGCAGTTGTGCCATGGATTCAGAATCGACGGTGTTTTTGGCGCAGCCTAAAGACACCAGGTGAAAGCGTTTGTCCATCATGCGCAGGTGATTGTAACCGCGCCGCTTACGGCTCAGGCGTCGGGGTGGGAGTGGGTGTGGCGCTGGGAGTGGCCTCAGCGGTGGCGGTCAGCACGGCCGGGTCGATGGTGGGCGAGGGCGAAGGCGTGGCTGTAGCGGCGCCCTGGGCGTTGAAGACGACATTGGCCACTTCGCCGAAGAGGCCGATGATCCCGAGGTCTTGCTCGTTGAGGAAGGCGCGCAGGCCGGCACCATTGCCAGTGAGCAAGACGATCTGCCCGTTGGCCCCGTAAGAATAGTTTTGGCCGGGGTTGGTGCGTCCTTCAAATTGCACCTGGCCGTCCACCGTGACGCGCATCCACACGCGCTGCAAGGAGAGCAGGCGCAGGTTGATGTTGCCGGTGCCGGCCTGCACGGTGGCATCGCCAATGAAGCCCGGCGTATTGGTGGGCGTGGGGCTGCCCAGCAGGTTGATCGATTCGCTGCCGCTCTGTCCGTTTTGCGCATCCGGCGTTGCCGTGGGCTCGAGCAGGCTGCCGAGCGCTGGCGCGGTGGGCTCAATACTTTGCTGCGCGCGCGTATCCAGCACGCGTCCGATACTGAAGGTAATGAAGGCCAACAGCAGCACACCCACCAGCGCACCGAAGGCTACATCACGCGTGAGCAGAGGCTGCGCCCATTCCGGGAGGCGGAACTTGAGCGGCGGCAACTTGGGGCGGCTCAGCTTGGGGCGGGCGGGCTTGGGTTTGGCTTCGGCACGCTGCTGGAAGCGCGCTTGCAGCGCCTCTGCGTATTGCAGCAGCAGCGCCTCGCTCTCCAGCCCTAGGAAATCGGCATAGTTGCCGAGCATGCCGCGCGCCTGGGTGGGCGAAGGAAAGCTGTCGAAATCGCCGCTTTCCAGGCGGGCCAGATAGTGCTCCGGGATGTGCGTGTTTTGCTCCACCTCTTGCAAGGTGAGCTCGATCTGCTGGCGGCGGGCAACGAGCTGCGCGCCAATGGCGGCAAACTCGGCCGTGGGTGCGGCCTTCTCAGGCCGCGGCGCGGGGGGCGGCGCAATCGTGGCCGCTGCGGCGGCCTGCGGCTCGGCCTCTACGCTGGGCGCGTCGGCTGCCGCGGCTTCCGGCGCGGGCTGGCGCAGCAGCTCAAACAGGTCTTCGGCATCCAGATCCAGATAGCTGGCATAGGCGCGTAGAAAGCCACGCACCTGCGCCGCCGAGGGCAGGGCGCCAAAGTTGCCTTCTTCCAACGCTTGCAAATAATGCTTGCGGATGTGAGTGGCTTCGGCGGCTCTTTCGAGCGTTATGCCGCGCTCTTCGCGTTGTTGGCTAAGGGCGCGGCCGACAGTCTGTGGGCTCATCAGTTAAACAAATCAGCCTGCCTATTGTAGCGGCAGGCTGATTAATAACGCATGTACGTTTCTTACTCGGCAGCTTCGTCAGCGGCGTCTTCGCCTTCAGCCTCAACGGCCTCGGCTTCTTCGGCCACAGGCTCAGCTTCGGCCTCAACGGCTTCCACAACCTCAGCCGGTTTGCCCTGGCTGGGGTCAGAGGCGGCGGCCAGTTCGCTGGCGTCCACCATGTAGTTCTCGGGGCTCTCACCTTCGCGGTAGACCACCGCATCCACTTCCGGGATGACATCCAGGGTCAAGCGCACGGCCACCTTGTGCATGCCTAGCAGGCGCAGCGGCTGCACATGGATCTGGCGGCGGTCCAGCGTGCTGCCCAGCTTCTCACTCAGCTGCTCGGCAATCGCCTGGGTGGTGATGGAGCCATACAGCTTGCCGGTCTCGCCCGCGCGGGCGGGGAAGAGCAGTTGCACGCCCTTGAGCTTCTCGGCGATGGCCTGCGCTTCAGCGTTCAGGGTGCTGCGGGCCTTATCGGCGTTGGCAGAGATCTTCTCGGCCATCTTGATGGCGTTGGCAGTGGCGGGGATGGCCAGGCCTTGCGGGATCAGATAGTTGCGGCCGTAACCGTTGGCTACCTTCTTGATCTGGCCGGCGCGGCCGAGCTTGTACACATCTTGTAACAGTAATACCTGCATGCTACACATCCTTATGGGTGCAAAATTTTGCCCGGCAAGGTTACCGGGCAGGCAGAGATTGTACCAGAGAGTGCAAAGGGCGCGTTAGGGCTGCGGCGTCGCCGTGGCCAGAAGATTTTGCAATATCCAGCCGCTGAGGTCACGGCCTTGCAGGCGCACGTGCAGCCACAGTTGCCCGCCGGCTTCTTGCGGTGGGTCGGGCAGCAGCTCCACCACCTGGCCATTCAAGATGGTGGTGATGGCGATGCCGGCTGGCTCCTCGCGAATGAAGGCGCCGCTGCCATCCGCGCTGATGACGGCCAACTGCGGCGTGGCGGTGGGGCTGGGAGTCTGCGACGGCGTGCGCGTGGGTGTGCGCGAAGGCGTTGCCGTGGGCGGTGGTGTGGGCGTGATCGAGGCTGTCGGTGTAATGGTTGCCGTAGGGGTCAGGCTTGGGGTCAGCGTTGGCAGCCCGATGCGGGCGCCAAAGGCGGCCCCGGCGCCGGTGAAGCCGATGAACAGCAGCACGCCAGCCAGCAGCACCGCGGCGCTAAACGAGTAGCCATACCAGCGTGGCGGGCGGAAACCGCTGGCTGCCAGGGCGGCGGCGCCACACAGAGTGGATACTGCCAGGTGAATGGCGAACACTACCAGGCCATGCGGCCACAGGTGCAACTGCCCACTGCCGAGGCCAAAGCCGGCCACGGCCAGCGGCACGTAGAGCCCGTAACTTAGCAGCAGGCTGGCGGCACGTGCATTCTGCTCACGAATGAGCATGGCGGCGGTCAGCGCACCGGCGATGCCAACAACGAGCAAGCCCGGCCAACTCAGCAGCGCGTGCAAGCCAGCCACACCCTGCAATTGCGGTTCAGCGGTGTTGACCACGCCTGCGGCCAAACCGGTCAGGAAGACAAACAAGCCCGCCAGCAGCAGTGCGGCCAGGTTGCGCAGAAAATGCTTGCTGGAGCCGAGCGCGGTGCCCAAAGCGATGCCCAGGGCTGGAGACATCAGCGGCGCCAGCAACGCGCCGGCTACTAAAAGGAAGGGGGAGTTGAACAGCAAGCCCAGGCTGATAACCAGCCCGGCCAGCAGGGAATACAAAAAGAAATCAAAGCTGGGCGTGGTTTTACGCGCCATGCCCTCCAGCGCCAAGCTGCGCTCGTCCACCCCTAGTGGCCCAAACAGGCTGCGGCGCGCGTGGCGGCGGCGGGCTGCCGGCAACTGCGGATCGTCTTCGGGCTGGGTGAGGCTGGGGGGAATGGTCATGAGTCCGTTCTAAATGCCTACCTTGGCGGGTATTATACAGGAGTGAAAATTGCTCATCTTTTCCTTGCTGTTCTGCTTAGCGCCTGTTCCCTTGGCGCAGCGCAAGCCACCGCGACCCTCGAATTGCCCACCAGCGCTCCGGCCGCCCCAACGCCTGAACCGGGCGTTGTGCTGCTGGTAGCGCCAGACGGTGACGCGCTCGCCGGCGAGGCGGCTGCCGCCGCTGGCGGCTTTGCCGCGGCCAACGGCTTGCAGTTTGAGCAACGCAATACGCTGAGCGCGGCAGAACTGCCTGCGTTGCTGCAAGTGCTGGTTTTGTTGAGCAACGACCCCGGCGTGCAGGAGCTCTCCGCCGCTGCGCCCCAAGCGCGTATTTTCACTGTGGGCTTTGAGCCCGCTGAGCCGCTTTCCAATGTAACGTCGCTTTCAGTGGGCGCTGCGGCTGGCAGCCAGGATGCCGCCTTCGTCGCTGGCTACATCGCCGCGCTCACTGCCAATGATTGGCGCGCTGGCATTCTGTACAGCGCGGCCAGCGCCGACCTGGTGGACCCGTTCCGCGCCGGCGCCAAGTATTTCTGCGGCGCCTGCATCCCGCTCGGGCCGCCATACAGCAACTATCCTATCGCCGCCCAGGCTACCTCACCAGGTGACTGGCAGGCCGCGGTCAATCAGCTGGCGGTGGAGTTTGTGCGCGTGGTTTACGTCACCCCTGAAATGGAAGGCAGCGGCGCGGCTCAATACCTGGCCAGCAACGGCGCGCTGCTGATCGGCGCGTCTGCCCCGCCAGCTGAGCTGGCCGGCCAGTGGATAGCCTCCGTGAGCGCCCAGGCCGGCGAAAGTCTGCAAACCCGCCTGCAGCAGGCCCTGGCTGGCCAAACCTCCAGCGCGGGGGCGGGTGGGGTGGTGATCCAGCAGGTGAACAGCAGCTACCTTAGCGAAGCGCGGTTGCTGTACGTGCAGACCGTCATCGATGAGTTGCTGAGCGGCCTGCTGGATTGGTGAGACGCGCTAAATGTTAAAAAACCCGATACTTTAAAAGTCCCGTCATTTACACTGCCCATCCTTAATGATAGACTCGAGTCACCCTAAATTTGAGGTGTTGCGCCTACGCGCCAATTGCCTCATTAGACCTTCCAGGAGGAAGAGAGTATATGAATAAGAAGTTTTATGCTTTGTTCGGCCTGCTGATGGTAGCCGCCTTGGTGCTGGCTGCCTGCGGCGGCACCGCCCCGGTTGCTACTGAAGCTCCCGTGGAAGAGGCCCCGGCTGAAGAGGCCACTGAGGCTCCGTCCGAAGAAGCCCCTGCTGAAGCCACCGCATTGATCTGCCAGGTGACTGACGTTGGCGGTATTGATGACAAGTCCTTCAACGCCACCGCTTACAAGGGCATCGAAGATGCCGTTGCCGGCCTGGGTGTTGCTGGTCAGTACCTGGAATCCCAGGAGCAGTCTGACTACGAGACCAACATCAACGCCTTCATTGACCAGGGCTGTGACCTGATCGTCACCGTCGGCTTCCTGCTGGGCGACGCCACGTACGCGGCTGCTGACGCCAACCCCGGCCAGAAGTTCGCCATCGTAGACTACGGTAGCAACTTCGACGGCACCACTCGCGAGAATCTCGTTGGCCTGAACTTCGCCACCGAGCAGGCTGCCTTCCTGTCTGGCTACGTTGCCGCTGCTTCCACGCAGACCGGCACTGTGGCTACCTTCGGTGGTCTGAACATCCCGCCCGTAACCGCCTTCATGGACGGTTTCTGGCACGGCGTGCAGTACTACAACGCTGAGAACGGCACCTCCGTGCGTGTGCTCGGTTGGGACGCCAACACCCAGGATGGTCTCTTCGTAGGCAACTTCGAGAGCACTGATGACGGCCGCACCATGGGCGAGAGCCTGCTGGACGAAGGCGCTGACATCATCATGCCGGTTGCTGGCCCCGTGGGCCTGGGCACCGCCGCTGCAGTTACCGAGCGCGGCAATGCCTGGATCATCGGTGTGGACACCGACTGGACCGTGAGCGCGGCTGATTACACCCCGGTCATCCTGACCTCCGTGTTGAAGAACATGGACGTTGCGGTGTATGGCCAGGCTGAGGCTGTTGTGAACGGCACCTACGCTGGTGGCGATTACCTCGGCACCCTGGAGAACGGTGGTGTGGGTCTGGCTGGCAGCTTCCCCGAGCTGCAGGCCGCCCTGGACGCCATCGTGGCTGGCATTGCTGATGGCAGCATCCAGACCATCGGTGTTCCTCAGTAAATCTTCTGCTGTATGAAGTATAAAAGAGGCTCGGCACTTGTTGCCGAGCCTCTTTTTCTTGGGGTAGCAAAAAGAGCCAGGGTCATTCATGTTAGAATGCCCTCGCTCCGAGTAAAACCACATTGTTGAGGTGTGCATGACTCCAGTGCTTGAGTTGCGCGGAATCACAAAACGCTTTCCTGGCGTGTTGGCCAATGACCGTATTGACCTGACACTCAATGCTGGGGAAGTCCATGCCCTTCTGGGGGAGAATGGCGCAGGGAAATCCACCCTGATGAACATTCTGTATGGGTTATATCAACCCGATGAAGGCGAAATCTTCATTAAGGGACAGAAAGCGGTGATGAATTCACCCACCGATGCGATTCGCGCCGGTATTGGTATGGTGCACCAGCACTTTATGCTGGTGCCTGTTTTCACTGTGACTGAAAACGTAATGCTGGGCGATGAAGCCGTCAAATATGGTGGTGTGCTCGATCGCACCGCGGCGGCCAAACGTATCCGCGAAATTTCCGAAGCCTATGGGCTGGAAGTGGACCCGGATGCGTACATCTCTGAGCTGCCCGTGGGTGTGCAGCAACGCGTAGAAATTATCAAACTGCTCTATCGCAATGCCGATATCTTGATCCTGGATGAGCCTACCGCGGTGCTCACGCCACAGGAAGCGGATGAGTTCTTCAAGATCCTCAAGACCTTGACCGATGATGGCAAATCCATCATCTTTATCTCGCACAAGCTGCGCGAAGTGCTGGAGATTGCCGACCGCATCACCGCCATTCGTCTCGGCAAAGTGGTTGGCGCCACTACGCCCAAGCAGGCGAATGAAGCCAAGTTGGCGGCGATGATGGTGGGTCGCGAGGTGGACCTGCGCCTGGACAAGAAGGCCGCCAAGCCTGGCCCTGTGCAACTTAAAGTAGAAGGCCTGCGTGTAGAGGATGACCGTAATCACCTCACCGTGGATGATGTGAGCTTTGAGCTGCACCAAGGCGAGGTGCTGGGCATTGCCGGCGTGCAGGGCAATGGCCAAACGGAACTTGTGGAAGCCATCACCGGCCTGCGTGACCCGATTGGCGGGCGTATTGTGTTCGGCGATGGTGTGGATATCACCCGCGCCCGCCCGCGCGAATTCACGGAGCTAGGCAGCGCCCACATTCCCGAAGACCGCCAGCTGGATGGCCTGGTGCTCAGCTTCCCGGTTGCAGACAACCTGGTGCTCAACACCTACTACCACCAGCCGTATGCCAAAGGCGTGATGCTGCAGGAGAAGGTTATTCAGCATGAAGCTGACCGCTTGATCGGTGACTATGACATCCGTACGCCCAATGCGCAAACTACGGTGGGCTCGCTTTCGGGCGGCAACCAGCAGAAGGTCATCGTGGCGCGCGAGCTCTCGCGCCCCGGCAGTCTGGTGGTGGCCTCTCAACCCACGCGCGGCTTGGACGTGGGCTCGATTGAATATATTCACGGCAAACTGCTCGAGAAGCGTGACGCCGGTGTTGCTGTGCTGCTGGTCTCCTCTGAACTGGATGAGATCATGCAGCTCTCTGACCGCATTGCGGTGATGTACCGCGGCAAGATCGTAGACATTGTTGACGCCAAGACCACAGACAAGACCAGGATCGGTCTGCTGATGGCCGGAGTGCGTGACAAGGCCAGGAGCTAGTCCCTAATGGCACAGAAAAAACCCACCAAGAAATCCAAAGCGGTCAAGAAACAGCCGGCGAAAGCCAAAGCTGTCAAACAGACTGCTAAGCAACCTGCGAAGACCACTAAGGCGGTGAGCAAATCCAAAGCCACCCCGGCTGCCGTGCAGGGCGCACCTGAAACACCGCAGAACAAGAATGCCTTCGGCATCTTCCTGCAGGAGCTTAGCAGCGCCTCATGGCTGGTGACTGCACTGGCCATCGTAACCGGCCTGGTGCTGGGCGGCCTGATCGTGGCGCTGACCACGGAGGATATGTATCGCCTGTGGTCCGTCTCGCCCATCGAAGGCTTGCGTGCCGGCTGGCAGGCCGCCTGGAGTGCCTACAGTGCACTGTTCAATGGCGCCATTGGCAACCCCACGCGCATCATCGAAGCCTTCCAGGGCGGTGACCCGGCGGCTATTCGCACCGCCATCAACCCGTTCTTTGAGAGCCTGAACAAGTCCGTGCCCTACATCTTTGCTGGGCTGTCTGTGGCGCTTGGCTTCCGTGCCGGCTTGTTTAACATCGGCGCCGAGGGCCAACTGTTCATGGGCGCGGCGGCGGGGGTCTACGTTGGTTTCGCCGTCACCGGCTTGCCCGCCATCATCCATGTGCCGCTGGCCTTGCTGGCCGGCGCAGCAGGTGGTGCGCTGTGGGGCTTCATCCCCGGTCTCTTGAAAGCGAAGACCGGCGGCCACGAAGTCATCAACACGATCATGATGAACTACATCGCTTTCCGTTTGAGCGATTTCCTGCTGCGCGGGCCGCTGCAGCGCCCCGACTCCTTCAACCCGATCAGCCCCTTCATTCTGGATAGCGCCAAGCTGCCGCGTTTCTTTGACTCGCCCATTCGTTTCCACCTGGGCTTCTTCATTGCCCTGGGTGTCGCTTTCCTGGTGTGGGTGCTGTTGTTCAAGACGCGCTGGGGCTTTGACCTGCGCACGGTGGGCGCCAATCCCGACGCCGCACGCTATGCGGGCATGAACATCGTGTGGGTTACGGTGGCCGCCATGAGCCTGGCTGGCGGTCTGGCTGGCCTGGCGGGCGCCAACGAGGTGCTGGGTATCAACCACAATCTGGCGGCAGCCTTCTCCTCCGGCTATGGCTTTGACAGTATTGCACTGGCCTTGCTGGGCAAGAGCCATCCGCTCGGTGTGGTGCTCTCGGCCTTGCTGTTTGGTACGCTGCGCAACGGCGCCATCCAAATGCAGCTCTCAGCGGGCATTCCTATCGACATCATCTCGGTGATGCAGGCCATCATCCTGGCCTTCATCGCCGCACCAGCCATCATTCGCACCATCTATCGTCTGCGTGAGCCCAGCCAGGGCGAAGAGGCGCTACGTGTGCGCGGTTGGGGAGGCTAGTATGACGGCTCAAACTGCAAGCCTGAACAAAACTGGAGTGCACGTGTCCAATACGCGCCGTATCGTCATGGGCATCATCTTCCTGGCACTGGCTGCCGTGATCTGGTTTTACTTCGGCCAGGGCATGGACCCGGAAACGGTGACCACCTTCGGCCTCAACTCAGGCAGCACCAGCGCCCAGCTGCCCGATTGGGTCTTCAATACATTGAATACGCTCAACATCCTGGCCGGTATCAGCGCCGCCCTGGGCGCCTTCCAGTTGGCACGAGGCTTCGGTCAACGCACCAATCTGGTGCTCGGCCTCGTTGTAGCCTTCTTCCTTTTTGGCTTCCTGGCTTGGGCCGCGGCTGGCGCATCGCTCAACCTCTCTGGCTTGCTGCGCACCACGTTGCAGCGCGCTGTGCCCATTACGCTGGGTGCACTCTCCGGCATCTTGTGTGAGCGCGCTGGCGTGGTCAACATCGCCATCGAAGGCATGATGCTGGCCGGCGCCATGATGGGCGCGCTGGTGGGCAGCCTGGTGAACAACTGGGCTGGCCTGGTGGCGGGCATGCTGACTGGTGCCCTGCTGGCGCTCATTCACGCTGTGCTGTCCATCAAATACAAGACCGACCAGATCGTTTCTGGCACGGTGATCAATATCTTCTCGACAGGTATGACATCCTTCATCTCGGCCAAGTTCTTGCAGAAGTATCAGAACTTGAACAACCCGCAGATCTTCGCTCCTATTGAAGTGCCGCTGCTGTCGAAGATTCCCTTTATCGGCCCTATCTTGTTTACGCACAACATGTTCATGTACCTCATGTTCATTTTGCTGTTTGTGCTGCAGTTTGCGCTGTTCTACACACGCTGGGGTCTGCGCATGCGTTCGGTGGGTGAGCACCCCAAAGCCGCTGATACGCTGGGTATTAACGTCATCCGCACGCGCTACACGTCTGTGCTGCTGGGTGGCCTGATGGCTGGCTTCGCCGGCGCCTACTTCACCCTTGGCTCGGTGGGGCGCTTTGACGAAGTGATGACCGCCGGCCGTGGTTTCATCGGCCTGGCTGCCATGATCTTCGGCAACTGGAATCCCTTCGGCGCGTTTGGCGCTGGCCTGCTGTTTGGCTTCGCCGACATGCTCGCCTCGCGTCTGGCCATCCTGGGTGTACGCATCCCCTCGGAGGTCTTGCTGATGGCGCCCTATGTTGCCACCATGATCGTGCTGGCTGGCGTGGTGGGCCGCAGCCAGGCGCCCGCTGCCGACGGCAAGCCGTACGACAAAGAGTAAGCAACGATTGCCCATGCAAGAGGCGCAGCCCTGGGGCTGCGCCTCTTTTTGTTTGTGCTGCGCGCCCACCGTTATAATCACCCGCTGAGGTCACCATGCGTAATCTACTTAAGCTCGAAGAAGCTGCTCTTTTCGCCCTGGCTGTGTTTGCGTATGCAGGCATGGGCTTGCCGTGGTGGTGGTTCGTGGCGTTGCTGTTTGCGCCAGACCTCTCAGCTATTGGCTACCTGGCCGGGCCGCGGGTGGGGGCGATTGCGTATAACCTGTTCCATCATCGCGCTTTGGCCGTGCTGCTGTTTACGCTCAGCGTACCAATGGATTCGCTGCCGTTACGCGTAGCGGGCATCATCATCTTTGCGCATGCCAGCCTGGACCGCGTCTTTGGCTATGGTTTGAAGTACCCTGATTCGTTTCACAACACGCATCTCGGCCCTATTGGGCGGGGGAGGCAGCCATAATCGGTTTCAGTCTCGACCAGGTTACGGTTACCTACAACGCAGAGCCTGTTTTCAAGAATCTCTCCTGGGAAATTCACAAAGACCGTTGTGTGGGACTGATCGGCATCAATGGCAGCGGCAAGAGCACGCTGCTGCGCCTGATCTCCGGTGAGCTCACCACGGAGACCGGCTATGCCAACATGCGCGGCAAGCTCACCATCGGCTATCTACCGCAGGAGCCGCGTTTCAGCCCTGAGCACACCTTGCTGCAGGAAGCGCTGACTGCCCACACGCGCCTGTTCGAGCTCGAACGCTCGCTGGCCGAGGTGGAAGAGCAAATGGGCCAACCAGAGGTGTACGGCGATGAGAAGCGCCTCAGCCGCAAGCTAGAGGAGCATGCTGCGCTGCTGGATGAGCACACGCGCATTGGCGGCCCGGGCTACCAGGGCCAGGTGCGCTCCACGCTGCTCAATCTCGGCTTCGCTGAGCATGAGCTTGATCTGCCGGTAGCTAATTTGAGCGGCGGCCAGAAGAAACTGCTCGGCCTGACCAAGCTGCTGGTGACGCGCCCGGATATTTTGCTACTGGATGAGCCGGATAACCATCTGGATATGGCCGGTAAGGAATTCCTGGAACAGTACATCCGCAGCTATCCCGGTGGCGTGGTGCTTATCTCGCATGACCGCTTTATGCTGGACGTGGTGGCCGATGAAATTGCTGAACTGCGCGATGGCAAAGTGACCGTGTACGAAGGCAACTACTCCGAGTATGTGGCGCTCAAGGAAGCCAAGCTGTTGGAGCAGCAGCGCCAGTTTAAAGTGCAGCAGAACGAAATCGGCCGCCTGGAGCAATCGGCCAAGCGCATGCTCATCTGGGGCCGCTCGCATGAGAATGAGAAGCTCATCCGCCGCGCCAAATCGATGATGAAGCGCATCGAGAAGATGGACAAGGTGGAGAAGCCCAAGGCTGACCCGCGCGCCATGAACCTGCAATTCAAGGGCTGGCGTGGCAGCAACAAGGTGCTGGAGCTCACCGAGGTCGCCAAGGGCTTTGATGGCCCCGGCGGCTGGAACCAGGTGCTGGATGGGCTGGATCTCACGCTGTGGCATGGCGAGCGCGTGGGCCTGGTTGGCCCTAACGGGGCGGGCAAGTCTGTGCTGTTTCGCCTGCTGCTGGGCCGCGAGCAGCCTGAGGCCGGCGAGATCAAGGTTGGCCCCAGTATTCAAACTGGCTATTACGCCCAGGAGCACGAGACGCTGGACCATTCCATGAGCCTGATGGAAACGGTGCGCCGCGCCGCCAATCTTTCAGAGGCCAATGCGGTCAAGCTGCTGGATAAGTTCGTCTACGAATACCAGCGCATGAACAACCCAGTGGGCACACTCTCCGGCGGTGAACGCAGCCGCTTGCAGCTGATCCTGATCATGCTAAGTGGCGCCAATTTCCTGCTGCTGGATGAGCCCACCAACAACCTGGACATTCGCTCGGCTGAAGTGCTGGAAGATTCGCTGGCCGAGTTTGAGGGCAGCATGCTGGCCATTTCGCATGACCGCTACTTCCTTGACCGTGTGGCCACGCGCATCGTGGAGCTTGAGGATGGCAAGTTGGTGGAATACCCCGGCGGCTACTCAGATTACCAGGCAGCCAAGGCTAAGCTCGAAATTTAGTCAGCCTGCGAATACCGCTAGTGTCGCAAAGTCACCACAGATAGACACTGTGCAAGAAAGATAAACGGGATACATCTGTGTTTATCTGCAGTTAGGCATCTGCCGTTATCTGTGGATTTTTAGCCTTATCCGTGCTACTTGCCATTTGGGCAAAGACTTTCAAATCAGGCCACAGCACCGCCATGGCCAGCAGCATGCCCAGCACCATGCCGCCGAGCGCAGCCACCACGCCGGGCAGCGGCGCCCATTGCATTGCGGCGTACAGCGCCCCAGCGCCCAGCAGGCTGCCGATGGCGGTGCGCAACAGGGTGCTGCCCGTTTCGCTCAGGCCAGGGTAGCGCCGCGCCAGCAACCACAGCAGCACGATAGCCTCTAGCGTGAAAGCAATGGTGCCCGCCAGCGCAATGCCGCCGGCACCCATGCTCCGCGTGAGCGCAATTGCCAGGCCCACGAACAGGGCCGAGTTGATGCCCGCCGCCCACATGGGGGTGCGGGCTTCTTGCTGCGCGTAGAACGAGCGCGAGCCGATCTCCAGCAGGGCGTGGCCGGTGAGGCCCGCCAGGTATAGCCGCGTGATCCACACAATGAGGTCAACCTCGGCGGGGGTGTAGACCGGGAAGGCGCGCTCCAGCAGCGGGCGTAAGCCCATGCCGAGCAGAATAGCGGCGGGGATGGTGAGCGCCAGGATAGTGCGCACCGCACCGTTCACGGTGGCACGGAAACCGCTGTGGTCGCCGCGGGCAAACAGCTCGGATACGCTGGGCAGCAGAGCGATGGCCAGCGCACTGCCGATCAGCGTCTCCGGCACTTGCATGATGAACCAACCCAGATTGAGGGCGGTAATGGAGCCTTCGGCCAGGCCGGAGGCCAGGTTGTCACGCGCCAGGAAGTAGATATGGATAAAGAACATGGTGAGCACACGCGGCGCCATCATCACCAGCACCTTGTGCACACCTTCGCTGCGCAGGCCGAGCACCGGCTGCCAGCGGAAGCCGTAGCGCAGCAGCCCCGGAACCTGGATGGCCAGATGCATGGCCGCACCGAGGATGACGCCCCACACCAAGCCGTGAATGCCCATGCCAAAATAGGGCAGGTCAATGCCGGCAATGTTGAAGGGGCTGCTGGGCGCCAGCACCAGTGCGCCAAAGATCTGGCCGATGTTATACAGCCCCGGCGCCAGCGCCGGCAGCAGGAAGTGCTTGTTGGCTTGTAGCCCGGCCATCGCCAGACCGCTGATGGAGAAGATGAGGATGGCGATAAGGTCCAGCCGCATCAGCTCCACCGCCAACGTTTTTTGCTCGGCGGGGAAGCCGGGGGCGATGAGCGTGTTGATGAGCCAGGGCGCCAGAATGGCGATCACGACCGAGAGCGCCGCAGTAACAATGAAGGCCAGGTTGAGGATGCGTACGAACAGCTGCCAGGCGGCAGGGCGGCCGCTCTTTTCCATGTATTCGGTCAGCACCGGTATCAAGGCTACGCCCAGCGCACCACCGCTGATCAGTGCCGAGAGCAGGTCTGGAATGTTGTTGGCGGCATTGAAGACGTCTAGCTCGTACGAAAGGCCGAACTGGTTGTTGATGATGAGCTGGCGCACAAAGGCCAGCACCTTGTCCAACCCAAAGAAGCCTGCGATCAGCAGGGTGGAACGGGCAAAGTGACTCAATTTGATTTTCATAGGGCTCAAAAAATTGTATCCGCAAGGCGGGTTTGACGAAACCCCTTGATTGGTATACACTCTCAAGGTTGGTTTTGTCTGGCCGGTCTTTTGGCCAGGCAGCTCTTTGCTGCGGCTCGCCCCCACACCCTATCCCTAATTTGATAGTCTTTTTTCGTACATCCACTTCGGATGTGTATTTTAGTGTCTCGTGCCGTGGGCACTGCACCAGGAGTATTGCGAGTGGTAACACAAGGACATTTAGACCAAACAGACCTGAAGAAGGTCGTTAGCCAAAAGCGTTTTCAAGGCTTGGTGGGGCTGCTGCAAGGCAACTACCGCGCCTATGCTGCCGCCGCGTTCAGCTTGGCCATCTCGGCCTTGTGCCGCTCCGGCGTGTACCTGCTCTTGGCCTACTTTGTAGATGATGTGCTGGGTAAGCCCAACTTCCAGACCCAGGTGCCCTTGGTGGCGCTCGGTTTTCTGGGCTTGGCGCTGGTTCAGGGCATCTTCACCTACGCCAGCGGCACGCTCTCCGGCCGCACCGGTGAGCGTGTGGCGCGCCGCCTGCGCAACTATCTGTATGACCAGTTGCAGCGTCTGAGCTTCGGCTTTCATGACCGCACCAAGACCGGTGAGCTCATCCAGAAGGTGACTTCAGATGTGGATGCGGTGCGCCGCTTCATCGCCCAGGAGTCGATCGAGTTTGGCCGCATCATCAGCTTGTTCCTGGTGAACTTTGGCTTGCTGCTCTACATCAACACGCGCCTGGCCTGGCTCTCCATTATCTGTGTGCCCATCACCGTGGGTATGTCGGTCTTCTTCTTTGGCCGCATCTCCAAGGCGTATGAAGCCTTCCAGAACCAGGATGGCGCGCTCTCGGCCGTGCTGCAGGAGAATCTGAGCGGTGTGCGCGTGGTCAAGGCCTTTGCCCGCCAGCGCTACGAGATCGATAAGTTCGAGAAGGAGAACTGGAGCAAGTACCTGCTGGGCCGCAAGCTGCTGATGTGGCACTCCACCTTTTGGCCCATCTCAGACATCATCACCGGCGCGCAGATGCTGTATGGCTTCTACCTCGGTGCGCAGATGACTGTGGCGGGCATCCTGACGCTAGGCGATTTCATCGCCTATGTCAGCGTGCTGGCCTGGCTGCTGTGGCCCATCCGCAATCTTGGCCGTGTCATCGTGCAGATGAGCCAGGGCCTGGTGTCGTTTGACCGTGTGGCAAGCATCATCAAAGAAGAGCGTGAGCCGCTGGACGATGGTGACTATCAGCCCGCCGGCAAACCGCGTGGCGAGCTGGTGTTTGACAATGTGAGCTTTGAGTACGAGAGCGGCCAGCCGGTGCTGAGCAACATCAGCTTCCGTGCCGAACCCGGCCAAGTGATTGCGCTGCTCGGCTCCACCGGCTCGGGCAAGACCAGCCTGGTGAGCTTGCTGCCGCGCTTCTATGACTACACCAGCGGACAAATTCTGCTGGATGGTGTCGAGCTCAAGCGCTACTCACGCCGCTACCTGCGTGAGAACATCGGCATTGTGCTGCAGGAGCCGTTCCTGTTCTCGCGCAGCATTCGAGAGAACATTCGCTACAGTGTGGCCGACAGCATGCCCGATAGCGATATCGAGCAGGCGGCGCGTGCCGCCGCTGTGCATGAGGTCATCACCACCTTCCCCAAGCAGTACGAGACGATGGTGGGCGAGCGCGGTGTCACGCTTTCCGGCGGTCAGAAACAACGCATCACTCTGGCGCGCACACTGCTGAAGAACCCGGCCATTCTGATCTTGGATGACGCCACCTCCTCGGTGGATACCGAAACAGAGGCTGAAATTCGCGCCGCGCTCAAACGGCTGATGGAGAACCGCACCACCTTCCTCATCGCTCACCGCATTCAGAGCGTGATGCTGGCCGATCTGATCCTGGTCTTTGACCAGGGCAAGATCGTGCAGCAGGGCAAGCATGAAGAGTTGCTGGCGCAAGATGGCATTTACCGCAAGGTCTTCGATATTCAGACCATGATCGAAGAAGAAGTGCAGCGAGAAGTGGCCTCTGCGACAGGTCAGGACTAACAATGGAAGATTACAACGAGTTTCAAGAAGAAGAATTTTCGACCAAATTTAACGGTCGCACCATTCAACGCATCCTCAGCCTGCTGAAACCGCACTGGCCGTGGGTACTGGGTTTCCTAGTGGCCATCAGCGTAGTGTCCGGCCTGGATTCGTACTTCACCTACCTCAATAAGCGCATTATTGACGAAGGTGTGGCCATGCGCGACATGAGCGTGGTGTTCGAGCTGATGAAGCCGTATGCCGCTTTGCTGCTGGTGCAGGCTGCGGCGGTGTTTGCCTTCATCTGGCTCACCGGCGTGCTGGGCGAGCGTGTGCGCTATGACCTGCGCAAGAAGATGTTTGAGCACCTGCAGAACCTCTCGCTGTCGTACTACAACCGCACCCCGGTGGGTTGGATCATCTCGCGCGTCACCTCAGATTCAGACCGTGTGGCCGAGCTGGTGACCTGGGGCATGTTGGACACCACCTGGGGCATCATGAACATCATCACCGCCATGTACTTTATGGCCATCATCAACTGGAAGCTGGCGCTCATCGTGTTTGCTTGCATCCCGGTACTGATCGTGGTGGCGTCCTGGTTTCAGAAGAAGATCATCAAGGAATACCGCGAGGTGCGCAAGATCAACTCGCGCATCACTGGCGCCTACAACGAGAACATCACCGGCGTACGCGTGGTCAAATCCTTGGGGCGTGAGGTTGCCAACCTGGATGAGTTCAGCGGCACCACAGGCGAGATGTACAAGGCCGGCTTCCGCGCCGCCTGGCTCTCGGCCTTGTTCCTGCCGGTGGTACAGATCATCACCGCTATCTCGCTGGGCAGCATCATCTGGTACGGCGGCATCCAAACCGAGTTTGGCGGCATGACCCTGGGTGGTATCCAGGCCTTCATCGCCTACATGACCTTCATGCTGTTCCCAATCCAGGAAATGGCGCGCGTGTATGCCGAGTTGCAGCACGCTGTGGCCTCGGCAGAACGCATCTTCTCGATGATCGATGCGGTGCCCACTGTGATCGACCTGCCCGGCGCCAAGGACCCCGGCACCATCAAGGGCGACATTGTCTTTGAGAATGTGCGCTTTGCATACGATGATGCGCCGGATGAAGCCGTGCTGTCTGACTTCAATCTGCATGTCAAGCAGGGTGAGAACATTGCCCTGGTGGGGCCAACCGGTGGCGGCAAGAGCACCATCGTTAACCTCATCTGCCGCTTCTTTGAGCCCACGCAGGGCCGTATCCTCATCGGTGGCACGGACTACAAAGACTTCACGCTGCACGGCATCCAGTCACGGAT
Organism: Anaerolineales bacterium; assembly: GCA_035446285.1. Classification (GTDB taxonomy): domain Bacteria; phylum Chloroflexota; class Anaerolineae; order Anaerolineales; family UBA11579; genus JAMCZK01. Next base: position 178,332 of record DAOMSJ010000001.1, on the reverse strand, counting down.
TGGTGTTGTGCTGCAGACGCCGCACCTGTTCTCTGGCACCATTCGCGAGAACATTCGCTATGGCCGCCTGGATGCGTCCGATGCGGAGGTGGAAGAGGCCGCCAAGCTGGCCGGCGCACACCGCTTCATTGAGGATTTGGACGGCGGCTACAGCGGCCAGGTGGGCGAGGGCGGTAACCTGCTATCCGTCGGCCAGAAGCAGCTCATCAGCCTGGCGCGTGCCGTGCTGGCCAACCCTGAATTTTTTGTGATGGACGAGGCCACCAGTTCGGTGGACACGCTCACCGAGGCGCTGATTCAGCAGGGCATGGAAACGATGATGAAGGACCGTACCAGCTTTATCATCGCTCACCGTCTCTCGACTATCAAGCGCGCCGACCGTATCCTGGTCATCGAAGGCGGCCAGATCGCTGAGATGGGTAGCCACAGCCAGTTGATGCGCCAGAAGGGCCACTACTACAATTTGTACACGCAACAGTTCCGTGAGGAACTGACCGGTAAGCAAGACCCGTTCCTGACGGGGCGGCCTGCGACGGCAAGCTAAGCCTGAACAAAAAAACGCCGCACCCAAGGTGCGGCGTTTTTGCTGGAAACACAGCTTGCCTTCCTGCGTTTGCCGAAGTAGGAGACTTGGTGAACCTTCGTCAGAACCATATCGCCTTGATTGCCATGCTGGTTGCATTGCTGCTGGATACTGGGTGTTACAGCTACACGCGGCAACTAAACCAGCAGTTTCAAATGGACACCCTGATACTTTTAGTGCGCCTGCGGCCACTGGTGTTTATTGTCTTTTATGGGTTGCTATGCTTTGCCGCCAACCGTGCTACGGGAATGCTTTCACCCTATCTATTACTAGCAATTGCGGCGGTCTTGTTTTTTATGGCAATGCCTGTGCTCAACCTGCTCCTTCCGTTAGGGTTGCAAGTCCCTGCGGCTGTGCGCGCTTTTATCACTGCCGCGGCATCCTCCCAGTTAGCGCTGACCTTGAATAGTGGCGGCTTGATTCTAGGCTACGGCCTGTTTCAGCGTTTTGTCCGCAGCTAACTCATCCATCCCTAAAGCAATGCACTTGCTTGCCGCGGCATAATTGCTGTGCACATTAAGCCATGTTGGACCCCTACGAAAACTATGAACCGCCGCTGCGTCCAGACCCAGAGGACCCGCAGCCAGCTACTACCCCGCCTGCAACACCGTCTCCGCGCCCCGTGCCTCCCGCGGCTGCGCGCCCGCGTCCAGCCGCGCCCATCACCTCGCGTGAGCTGGCCGGGCGCACTACCTTGGAGGCCACGCGCGCCTCACGGCCCGCTCCCCGCGGCGGCCGCGGCTGCCTGCCGGTGCGCCTGCTCCTGCTGCTGGTGGTGGCAGCCGCTGCTTACCTGCTCACTCCGCTGCCCAACAACTTGCTTATCATGGGCATTGACCGCGCGCCAGACGGCACCGATATTGGCCGCAGCGATACGATGATCCTGATCAGCGCGCGCCCGCTGGCTGGCCGCATCGAGATGCTCTCCATCCCGCGTGATCTATGGATCCCCATCCCCGGCTACGGTGAGAACCGCATTAATGCCGCCCACGCCTTCGGCGAGGGCGCCAAGGCTGGCGGCGGGCCGCGCCTGGCGCTGGAAACGATACGCAGCAACTTCAATATCAACGTCAGCCACTACCTGCGCATCCGCCTGGCGGGCTTTCCTGCTGTGGTGGATGCGCTGGGTGGTGTGCCCATCACGCTGGATGCGCCCACAGCAGGCTATCCCGCAGGCACGCATCACTTGAATGGCACGCAGGCGCTGGCCTTCGTGCGCGATCGCAGCGGCGATGACTTCCTTCGCATGGCGCACGGTCAACTTTTCATTGTTGCTGTTGGCAAGAAGATGCTCAACCCACTTGAATGGTTTCGTATTCCTGGTGGGCTGATCGCGCTCAATCACGCTGTGGATACCAATCTACCAATCTGGTTGTGGCCGCGCTACGCGGTTGTATTTCTGCGCGCGATTGTTTTCGATGGTTTGCATGCCGTCACTTTGCCGCGTGAAGCGGTAACGCCGTGGGTGACCAGCGGCGGCGCGCAAGTGTTGCTGCCCAACTGGAGTTTAATTCTGCCGATACTCAAAGAAATGTTTTCAGTCTTCTAAAAAATTTTATTTTGTAGAATTTAAAATGCATGCAGTAGAAAATTTTTCTCTAAAACACACTTTTTGACATTTTTTAGACATACAAAACATTTTTCGTACATTTTTATATGAAGTTTTGCACACGTTTTACACATGCACAGTCATATACTTTTTGTATCACGCTAACTGTTTTCAGTTAGTGCACTCGTGGAAGGAGAACCACACATGGCTGTTGCAAAGAAGAAAGCTGCTACAAAGAAAAAGGTTGCCAAGAAGACCGTCAAGAAGGCGGCGAAGAAGGTAGCCAAGAAGACGATGAAGAAGGCTGCCAAGAAGACCGTCAAGAAGACTGTCAAGAAGGCCGCCAAGAAAGCTGCCAAGAAGTAGCTTTTCTGTGTTGTCGCAAAGAAGCGGCGCAATCTGCGCCGCTTCTTTGTTTTAACTTTGCGTCATAATATGTGTATGACCAATATCCATCCCAAGCTGCCTTTGATCGACCTGCACCGCCATCTGGATGGCAGCGTGCGTTTGCAAACCATCCTTGACCTTGGCCGAGAGCACAATCTGCCGCTGCCCGCCTGGGAGCTGGACACCCTGCGCCCGCATGTGCAAGTGCAGGAGGTACAGCCCGGCCTGATGGAATTCATCGCTCGCTTCAAGTGGATGGTGGGCGTATTGGTGAACTATGCTGCCGCGGAGCGCATTGCCTATGAGAACCTGCTCGACGCGCACGCCGAAGGGATCGACTATATTGAGCTGCGCTTCAGCCCTGCCTTCATGGCCAGCGCCCACGGGCTGGACGCAGCTGAGCTGTGCGCTGCCGTGGCCGAAGGCGTGCGCCGTGGCGTAGCCGATACCGGCGTGAAAGCCAACCTCATCGGCATCATTAGCCGCCATAATGGGGCTGAACAGGGTATTGCCGAGCTTCAAGCCCTCTTGGCTAACAAGCAGCACTTCGTCGCCCTGGACTTGGCTGGCGATGAGGGCAACTTCCCCGGCAGCCTGTTCGTCGAGCACTTCCGCCTGGCACGTGAAGCTGGCTGGCACATCACCGTGCACGCGGGCGAGGCGGCCGGCGCCGAGAGCATCTGGCAGGCCGTGCGTGAGCTGGGCGCTACCCGCATTGGCCACGGCGTGCGCGCACACGACGATCCGGCCCTGATTGAGTACCTGGTAGAGCACCGTATAGGGGTGGAGGCCAACCTCACCAGCAACGTGCAGACCAGCACGGTGCCAAACTATGCCGCCCATCCGCTCAAGGCCCAGCTGGAAGCTGGCGTACTGGGCACGATCAACTCAGATGACCCCGGCATCAGCGCCATCACCTTGCCCTATGAATATGACGTAGCTGCCCCGCAAGCCGGGCTGACCCTGGAGCAGATCCACCAAGCCCAACGAAACGCACTGGAGCTGGCCTTCCTGCCAGATAGCGAAAAAGCCGAGTTGCTGCATACCAAGGAGGCTTAAAAATGAACGTGCTCATCACCGGGGGCAGCGGCCTGATTGGCCGCCGCCTGGCGGCCAGCCTGGCCACGGAAGGCCACCAGGTCACCATCCTCAGCCGCAACCCTGAGCGTATCAGCGGCCTGCCCGCTGGCGTACAGGCCGCCGCCTGGGACGGCCGCGGTGCGGCCGGTTGGCAGGCGCACGCTGACGCGGCGGATGCCATCGTTAACCTGGCTGGCGCCAGCATCAAAGGTGAGGGCTTTCTGCCCAGCCGCTGGACGCCCAAACGTAAACAGCTGATCCTGGAGAGCCGCGTGCAGGCTGGCCAGGCCGTGATGGAAGCCTTGCGTGCGGCGCCGGCCAAACCGCGCACTTTGCTGCAGGCTTCGGCCGTTGGCTACTACGGCCCGCACGGCTCTGAGCCGGTGGCCGAAGATGCGCCGGCGGGTGCAGACTTCCTGGCGGGAGTGTGCCAGCAATGGGAGGCCAGCACGCAGGAGGCCGAGAGCCTCGGCGTGCGCCGCGTGGTGCTGCGCACGGGCCTGCCGCTGACGCTGGAGGGCGGGGCGTTCCCGTTGCTGGTGCTGCCGTTCCGCCTCTTTGCGGGTGGCTGGTTTGGCAACGGGCAACAGTACTATCCCTGGATCCATATCGAAGACTACATCGCCGCGTTGCACTTCCTGCTCACCACCGAGCGCACCAAGGGTATCTTCAACATCAGCGCGCCGTACCCTCAGCCCAACCGTGAGTTCGCCGCCACGCTGGGGCGCGTGATGCGCCGCCCCAGTTGGCTGCCCGCGCCGCGCTTTGCGCTGGAGTTGGCCCTGGGCGAAGTGTCCACCGTGGTGCTGGATGGCCAGCGTGCAGTGCCCATGCGTTTGTTGCAGTCTGGCTTCAACTTCACCTATCCAGAGCTTGGCCCCGCGTTGCAAGACTTGCTAGAGCGTCACTAGTCAGACGAATTTTTGATAGCAGTTGAACATAGGGTTCGCACAATAACCTAGATTATTGCTGCCTGCGCTCCTACACTTGGCTCGATTCAATACATATCTAAACAGGAGCAGCATGGCTACGATTGGTTTGTTTTTTGGTTCCTCCACGGGTAACACCGAGTCTGCCGCAGAGCGCATTCAGCAACTCCTGCAGGCGGCCGGCCATGAAGTGAACCTTCTCAACGTGTATTCCGAGGCAATCAAGAGCATGGAGCAGTACGAGTACCTCGTACTCGGCATCCCCACCTGGGATATCGGTGAAATTCAGGAAGACTGGAAGAACGTGTGGGACGAGCTGGATACGCTCGATCTGGCTGGCAAGAAAGTGGCCCTCTTCGGCCAGGGTGACCAGCGCGGCTACCCGGCCACCTTCCAGGACTGTATCGGCCTGCTGGGGCGCAAAGTGCGCGAGCGCGGCGCCACCCTGGTGGGCTTCATGTCTACCGAGGGCTTTGAGTTTGATGAGTCTCTGGGTTTGGAAGATGGCAAGTTCATGGGCCTCTCCCTGGATGACGACAATCAGCGCGATCTGACCGAAGGCCGCATTGTGGCCTGGGTTCCGCAGGTCATCGCTGAGTTCGGTATCTAGCCCTAGGCGAATACTTGCTTAAAACAAAAAACGCCAGCACACGCTGGCGTTTTTTATGCTGTTTCTGCTAGTTGTTGCGCCGCCCCATGCCAAGCACGAGCGAGGCATAGTACAGCAGTTGCATCACCGCAGTGATCAGGGCCGCTACATAGGTGAGGGCGGCGGCATTGAGTACATTGTTCACGCCGCTGCTCTCCTCCTGGGTGGTGATGATGCCCGTATCTGCCAGCAGACGGCGAGCACGCGCTGAGGCGTCGAACTCCACCGGCAGGGTAGCCAGGGCGAACACGGCGCCACCGGCAAACACAATCACGCCCAGCCAGGCCAGCTCCGTAAAGTTAAGTGCAAAGCCTGCCATCAGCAGGATCCAGCCCAGCCATGAACCGATGTTGACCATCGGCACCAACGCGGCGCGCAGGCGCAGCGGGCCGTAGTCCTCGCGGTCTTGCATGGCATGGCCCAACTCATGGGCCGCAATCGCCAGCGCCGCTACCGAGGTGCTCTGGCCCACGCCCTGCGAAAGACGCAGCGTTTTGCTGCGCGGGTCGTAGTGGTCACTCAGGCGGCCAGCCACCTGCTCAATGGTGACATTGAGCCCGCCGCGCTGGGCCAGCTTCTGGGCTGCCTGTGCGCCGGTCAGCCCGCTGCGAGCCGCTACGCGGCTCCAGCGGTTGTAGGCCGAGTTTACGTACCACTGGGCCAGCATCATCAGCAGAAAGGCTGGCACCATGAAGATCAAGTATCCGGAATTAAAGTACATTCCCAATCCTCCTAATTCAGGGTTAGTTGCCGTTCAGCAGGCGGATGGCTTCATCCAGTTGTGGGTCGCGCTCTGCGTCCACATCCTCCTGCGTCAGAGGCACCGCATAGTCAGGCTCCAGGCCCACGCCATGAATCTGGCGTTCATCGGGCGTTAGCCAGCGCGCAATGGTGACGCGCACAGCACCCTGATTGTTGGAGAGCATGCGTGAGATCTGCACGGAGCCTTTGCCGTAGGTGGTTTCGCCTACCAGGGCGGCGCGCTCGTAATCCTGCAGGGCGCCGGCCAAAATCTCAGACGCGGAGGCCGAGCCACCGTTCACCAGCACCACCAGCGGCACGCTGGTGGCAATGCCGCCGGGCTCCACCTCGTAGGTGTAGCGCGAGCCATCGTTGTAGTCTTCCAGCAGCACGACGCCGCTGGACAAGAATTCAGAAGTGATGTCTACGGCAGTATCCAGGTAACCGCCGCCGTTGTTGCGCAGGTCAAGGATCAGGCCGCTGGGATTCTGGGCCATCAGTTCTTCTAATGCGGCGCGCATATCTTCACTGGTGTCGGCGCCAAAAGTGAAGAGCTGAATATAGCCAATGTTGCCTTCCAGCATTTCGCTTTCCACACTGGGCACCACGATACGGCTGCGGATGATCGTCACGTCAAAGGGTTCTTCGCCCTCGCGGCCGATCGTCAGCACCACTGGGGTGCCGGCGGGGCCAAGGATGCGGTTCACGGCCAGGTCACTGCCAATGACCAGCATGTCTTCGCCGTCAATCGCCAGCACCTGGTCACCGGCGCGCAGTCCGGCCGCTTCGGCCGGGGAGCCTTGCATAGGGGCGATGATGACCACATAGTCGCCACCCGTATCCACCCAGGCACCAATGCCTTCGTAGTTGCCCTGCAGCTCCAGGTCAGCCTGGCGCAGTTGCACGGGGTCCATAAAGCTGGTGTGCTGGTCGCCCATGGCACCTACAGCGCCGTGGATCGCATCGCGCATCAACTGTTCGTAACTGGTGTCCAAGTCAGTCGCGCCGTATTGAATGTTGCGCCAGGTCTCCCAGAAGGGCAGCATGGGTTCATAGAGCGCGTCCGGCGTGCCAGCTTCATCCGCCAGTGTGCCCGCGCTGGGAGCATCGCTAGCGGCGCTCAGGCTGGCCGGGTCGATCTCCAGCGCTTCCAGGCTGGCCATCAGCCCATCAATGGCGCCTTGAGCAAACACGCCGTCATCCACAGGCTGGTTGTAAAAGTCATAGTGCAGGATGTCATTGACTTCCCACATGGGCTGAAACAAACTTTCTAGATCCACGGAGTCGCCCACCTGAGTGAGCACTTCAGGCTCCGCCGTGGCGGTATCCAGATTATCCAGATAGGCTTCGGGGTTGCTGATCACATCCGTAATCTGCGTGCGCATGTTCCAGCCAAACAAGGCCACGGTGAAAACGCAGGCGCACAGGGCAACCAGAATCAGCGCCACAAGCACGGCAACCAGCGGTTTATTTGATTTCATAGTCATTGTCCGTTCTGATGGAGGGTTCAATTGGGTAAGCGTATCACGGGCGGATTAGAGCGGTATAAAAATCACTCGTCTTGCTTGCGCAGTTCCTCCACCTTCTTGGCAAGCTCTTCCATCTTTTCGTCTTCGGTTTTGAATGGGCTTCTGGCGCCCTTGATAATGCGCCGGGCGATCTCGATTTGGCCAATGGCGCTGCCGCGGCGTGCCCCAGCATACAGTACGGCCAAAATACCAACGGCAAGGAACAACGTCAGGCAGATAACAACAATGGCGCGCTCACCCATGCGCAAATTCTACCAGCGCAGGCAAAGCCTCCAAAAGCTGCTCCGGGTGCTCGATGCAGGCATCGGCTACCTCGTGTGCTTCGGCGCGCACTTCCACAGGGGCGTGGCCAGCCAGCACCGTGCTGGCGCCCAGCGCCTTGGCCGGGCGCAAGTTGGCGGGCATATCGTCTACGAATAGCGCCTCAGCCGCCGGGGTCTGGCTGAGGTCAAAGGCGAGTTGGTAGGCAAACGGGTCTGGCTTGCTGCGGAACTGCATGCGGCGCACGTCGATGATCTCGCTAAAGTGGTGCTTTACGCCCAGGGCGTGCAACACACGCTCAGCATGGTAGCTGGCCGAGTTGGTGAAGATGTACTTGGTCTGGGGGAGTTGAGCCAGCATCGTATCCAGGGCAGGGTTGGGTTTTACCAGCTCCTCGATGGGTAACTCATGGGTGTATTGTAGATACGCCTCAGCATCGATGTTGTAGTGCTTTTGCAGACCGCGTAGTGAGGTGCCGTAGGTCTTCAGATAATACTCGCGCACGGCAGGCACTTCAGCTTCAGGGATGCCAACGACCTCATGCATGTACTGGGCAATGCGGCCGCGCAATGCATCCCATACGCCGCTGTTGCGCGGGTAGAGGGTGTCATCCAGGTCAAAGAAGATGGTGTGCACTTTCATCACGGAACTTGGTTTGTAATCTGCTTCAGTAAATCCACAAGAGACTGATAGAGCGAGGGAAGTAAAGGCAGTATTGCTGTTAAGCTAAGGATACGAGCTCGCGAAAAAGCGAAAGGCCAATTTTGATATCCAATCTCTTTGATTTCATAATTGCGAAAATGTTTGTCCAAAGTCTTTTGCGACTGTTTTCTTAGCATAATCTTTATCTGCTTGGCTGTTGCTTGTAATTCTTTATCCCGATGAGTCTTTAGCGCTAAATGAGCAGCCCAAACTGGTGGGATAAATACAGCTGGGACTGTGACTATGTAAGCTATAAGCATAGCAACAGTATCATAGGTGATACGAGCTTCGCTCCCCTGGGTTGCAGGGAAGTAAATCCAAAAAGGAATAAATAGTGCAAAGATAATGAAGAGGTAAGTTATCTTTAGTGCGTAGTCTCCAACTGAACCAAGACCATTTCCACCATCCGGGTGGAAAGGAATTGGAGAGATTGTAAACAGCTTAAAAAACTTTTGAACTGCTTGGGCAAAAAGAAACATTCTGACTATTAAAAAGCATCCCATGTAAACGCTTATAAAAAGATAGGGAATCCATAGCAACAAAAAATAATACTGATTTATCAGTATCCAGTGGTACTGATGACCAAAAAACGCGAGGCTATTTGGGGCGCTAAAAGTTTCAAACCAAACTAAAAGTGCTGTAACTGTACTCGCGAGGACAAATGGAAGTATCCATCTCTGATTGTAGTAATGTTTTAGAATAGAGCCGAATTTTTCGAAGGCTTTTCTCCTGCCTATTACTACAGAATTGTTGTTCATTGTGGCAAAAATTTTTGGCGTGCTAACTATTTGCCAGGTGTATGCTGCCCATAGCACTGGATTGATTACAACTTGTGCTAATGTTATCCAGCGCTCCTTTGTTTCAAATGTACTCAAAACATCATATCCAAGTTGGTGGTAACGCCAAGAGATATACCCCCCTAGAAGGCAAAAGATTAATATTGCGAGAAGCCCTGAGAAGGCAAATGACTTCCAAAAAGAATCGCCGTAAATTTGGAATAAAGCTCTTCCTAAGTAATCGAAACGCATTAAACCCAAGAAACCATTCTTTGCAAAGATAGATTTCCGCTTAGGTTTAGCTGAATTTTTCATGTATGCTCAACAAGAATTAAACTGTAATGCTAACTCTTCTTTTTTGTGCCGGGCAAATGGAATTCCACCATGTCACTGGGCTCACGGCGCGGCATCTTTAGCGCGCGTTCGTATTGAGCAAACAGCGTATCGAAGGAGTTCTGCCAGCTTTGCGTCTGTGCCTTCTTGTAGCCTGCTTTGCTCATTTGCTTGAGCAGCTTGGGATCACTGGCCAGCGTCTGCACCGCCTTGAACAAGCGCTCTGGGCTTTCTGAGGGGTATTGCAGACCGGTCTTGCCGCTGTCTACCAGGTCCACCACGCCGCCGGAGTTTGGCGCAATGACGGGCAGGCCGGAGGCCATCGCCTCGGCCACAACGTTGCCGTAGGTTTCCTCGGCGCCAGTGAAAACGAACAGGTCGCCCGAGGCGTAGGCCTGCGCCAGGCTCTCACCCTTGAGGTAGCCGGTGAACACGGTGGGCGTGTCTTTGAAAATGCGCTCCAGCCGTTTGCGGTCTGGCCCATCACCGACGATGGCCAGGCGCAGACCGGGGATATCACGGGCAATCGGCAGCAGCAACTCCACGCGCTTCTCGCGTGACAGGCGGCTGACGAAGAGCGCCAGCACTTTGTCAGTCTCGCCGCCGGTGAGGGTCTTGCGCCATTTGTCGGTGCGCTTCTTGGGTGAGAAGCGCTCCAGGTCTACACCGCCGGGCCACACCGTGAGGCGCTTGAAGCCCTTGCTGATGAGTTGCTTGCGGGTGAAGTTGGAGGGCACCAGGTTGATGTCGGCGCGGTTGTGGATGAAGCGATAGAACTTGAACACCGGCTCAGACACCACGCCCATCTTCCAGCGCCGCGCAAAACCCGACACATCCGTCTGGTACGAAGCCACCACCGGGATGGAGTGCTTGAGCGCCACGCGCAAGCCCGCAATGCCTAACGAGGTGGGGTTGACCAGGTGAATCAGGTCTGGCTTGAAACCCAGCACCTTCTTCTCTACGCGCGCTACCGGGGTAGCGATGCGTAGCTCAGGGTAGAAGGGGGTCTTCATGCTGCGATGGCGCGAGACGGGCGTTGCAGCGTAGTGGTCAATCGAGCCACTCGGCGCAAACAGCATGCTCTCGTGCCCCTCTTCTTCTAAGTAGTCAAAGAGTTGTAGCAGGGTAACAACAATGCCATCGATCTTGGGCAGAAACGTTTCAGTGAAATAGGCGATTCGCATACACTCAGCGCTCACAAAGGAAGCCGCCCCTAGGGCGGCTTCTGGCAGGGATAACTAATTTTACTCGTGTATTGGCCAGGGCTTGAGCGGGAGCAGCAGTGGGTTAGACGATCTCTACGTATACCTGGCTGGTGATGCGTGGGCCCAGTACGATCTCATCTTTGCGTCCACTTAGCCTCACGCGGAGGTTGCCATCAAAGGTGGAGTAATCCACCACGCTGAGCTCGGCGCTGGGCACTACGCCCAGCTCGCTGAGATGCAGCAGCAGGTCGGCCATGCTGTCACGCACGCGCGTGACGCGGGCGTGCTGGCCTGGGCGCAGCGCGCTGAGCGGCACCTCGTTACTCTCGGGTAGGCTGAGGTCTACGCGTGGGATCGGGTCGCCGTGCGGGTCGTGCCGCGGGTCGCCCAGTGCATCGGCGATGCGCTGCTCGAACTGCTCGCTGATGACGTGCTCAAGCCGGTCAGCCTCTTCGTGCACCTCGTGCCACTCGTAGCCCAGGATCTGATGCAGGAACAGCTCCAGCAAACGGTGGTGGCGGATGGTTTCGAGCGCCACGCGTTCGCCCTGCTCCGTGAGCAGCACGCCACGGTGCTTCTGATACTCGACCAGGGCAGGCTGCGTGTTGGCCAGTTTTTGCAGCATGCCGGTTACGGAAGCAGGGGCCACGTTGAGATACTCAGCCAGCGCGTTGGTGGACGCACGCCCGTCGCTGCGGGTGAGCTCATAGATGGCTTTGAGGTAATCCTCAATGGATTGAGAGAGCGGCTCTTTGGCGTTGGCCGCAGGCTTGGGCATAACGGAAGTGTATACGGCGCAGTTTACAGTGTCAATGTAACTGCTTTATACTGCGATGAGTGAGTTGAGAATGAACAACATTAGTATTTGCCCCTGGTGCGGAACCAACTACATAAACTTCCAGTCCAACTGCAGCAACTGCGGTGGCACGATTCCCGCGCCGCGCAGAGCGCCAGCGCCTAGCGAGGCGGCCCCCACGCGCAAGAGCTTGAGCTGGCCGCAATCGCCGCCGCGCACCGTGGCGCCCAACTATGTGTGGAAGCAAATGGGGCAGGATGGCTGGGTCATCTCCATGTTCGTCTTCGTGATGTTGGGCTTCATTTTCACCATCGTTGGCGGTGGGTTGATCCTTGGCATCATCACCGCCCTTGTTGGCTTCCCCTTTGTGGGCATGGGCCTGGTGTTCCTGGGCGGCGGGCTGGGTGTGCTGTATTGGCGCTATCAGACCTATACCCAAATGGCCGAGGTGTTGCGATCGGGCCAGGCCAAGGAAGGCGAGATCGTGAGCCTGGAGCCGAACTACAGCGTGCGCATCAATGGCCGCATGCCGTGGAACGTGCGCTACCAGTTCACGCTGGATGGCAAGGGTTACTCGGGCAGTGTGAGCACGTTGAACAATCCGCAAGAGACGCACCCGGTTGGCCCGGCGGTGGTTTTGTATCTGCCAGACAATCCGGAGCGCAACCAGTTGTATCCCCATCCCTAAGCGCAAAAGCGCCTTAGACAATAGTACTTGCCCATAACAATCTGTATATCTTTCATGTTAACATCTGCATCTGGTACACAGCAGTCCTAAACAAGAGGGGGCAGCCCCAAACGATTTGGACCTGTAGTCCGAAATTTGCAAGAAAGGAGTTCCAAATCCAAATGGCTGATCGAGAACAGGGAACCGTTAAGTGGTTCAATGGCTCCAAGGGCTTTGGCTTTATCTCTCGCGACGGTGCTGATGATGTCTTCGTACACTTCAGCGCGATCCGTGGCGATGGCTTCCGTAATCTGGAAGAGGGCCAAAAGGTGGAGTTCACCGTGGTCAACGGCGATAAGGGCCTCCAGGCTCAAGACGTTATCGCTCTGTAATCCCAGAACGTAATAACGAGATCCGGCTGAGAGCATTCTCAGCCGGATTTTTTGTTTTAGAAAGTGAGGGTGAGCAGTGCTGAGTGAGCAGGGAGGCGCTTGTATGTTATTGGTTATCCGGATGAGAAAGTAAACTGCTCACTGTTCACTTCTCACTTATCACTAGCCTGCGGCCAGGGCACGTCAACAAAGGGCGTGTAGCCATGCTTCTCGGCGGCGGCCACGCGGGCGTAGCCGGGTATGCCGCAGCTGCCATCATCAACGATCTGAGCGGTGGTACCCCATGAGCCCACAGCGAGGAAGACGTACTCGCCGCCCTGGCAGACCCAGGCTTCGACGATATAAGGCGTCTGCTCTGAGTCATCGCCGGCGTTGAGCTGAATGCCATACCAGCTCACCGTCACCGTGCTGCCGTTGCGCACCGCGCTCACGCCACTGAGCCCATAGGTATAGATGTAGGACCAGGCCAGCACGGTATGCGGGTCACGCGGCGGCAGCGAGTTGCGCTCTCCGTTGAATTGCAAAAATTCCTCACCACCGTTGACCCAGCAGCGGTTGTTGCCGCCGATGGCTTGCGCCAGCACCCAGTTGCTGTGCTCCATGCGCCCTACGACTTCGATGTTGCTGCTGCCGGCAAAAGTGAACTTGTACAAGTAGTCCGGCCCCGGCCCGAAGCGGCAAGCCAGGCGGCCATCCACGATGACCTTGGCGCGCAACGAATCCACATAAGTGGGCGTGACCGTGGGCGTATCGGTTGCCGTGGGGACTGGCGTAGGCGTCTCGGTGGGGGTGGCGGTGGCGCTGGGCTGCGGCGTGTGCGAAGGCGTGACCGTAGCTGGTGGCGGCAGCGGAGTCTCCGTAGGCGCGGGAGCCATTGTGCCGCACGCCGTGAGCAGCAAGGCTAGCAGGGTGAGGGCGGCGCGGTGTTTCATAGTGTGTTTGCATTATACTTTCCTAGATATTGCCCATTGTTTGGAGGCGCGTGCATGAAAGAACCTGGTTTTTTCAATAATTACGATAGCAGCGTAGTCATCGGCATTTTGATGGCGATTGGCCTGGTGGTCACGCTGATCGTTGTTGGCCCTGGCGAAGCGACCCGCAGCTTCCTGGCCGAAGCCATCATCCTGGCCGCTACGTTTGCCGTGGCGCGCCAATATCTCCCCTGGAAAGACGCCCCCAAAGAGCGCATCAAAGGCCCGCGCCGTGAGCTGATCATGGGCCTGCTGGGCTTTGTGCTGCTGGTCTTCGGCGCCGCCGAGGGCTTCCGCGGCAACATCAGCTGGCCGTGGCTGCTGGGCGCCATGTTGCTGCCCGTCATCGCCATGGTCTCGGCGGGCTACGGCCCGCGCGCCTGGGGCTTGCGTATGCCCAAGCCAGCCGAGATTGGTGTGCTGGCCGTGGTGATCCTGCTGGTCTATGGCCTGAGCCGCGGCCTGGGCGCCATCCTGCCGCCGCGTGAGCTGGCCGGCGCCCCGGGTGAGAACGCCATTGCCGGCACGTTGAGCTTCATCGGTAACAATACCATCATGCTGGTGGTGGCTGCTGCCCTGGTGGAGATCTTCTTCCGTGTGTATTTGCAGCCGCGCCTGGCCGCCTACCTGCCCGGCCGCTGGGCTGTGGTGGTGCAGGCCGCGCTGTATAGCGCCTCGTTCCTGCCGCTGTATCTGATCGGCAACCGTTACCCGGTCACCTATGCTGCGGCGCTGGTGCTGGTGCTCACCAATGGTGTGCTCGGCGGTTACTTCTGGCGCAAAACCGGCAACCTGTGGCTGCTGATCCTGCTGCACTTGTTTGCGTTTGGACGATACGGTTTATAAGTCTAGTGAGCAGTGAACAGGAAACACCTCTGGCCTGCTGAAACAAAAAGAGAGCATATTTGCTCTCTTTTTTGTTTTCCTGATTACTTGTCACTCATCACTGATGACTTGCCCTACGGCCAGGGTACGCCTACCCAGCCGGTGTAGCCGTGCTTGTCTGAGCCGAAGGCGCGGGCGCGTGAGGCTTCGCCGCAGTTGCCCTTTTCGTCATGAATTTCCATGGATGTGTTGTTGGTGCCATAGGCGCGGAACACGAACTCGCCGTTCTGGCACACCCACGCTTCTACTAAATATTTGTTCTGCAGCGAGTCGTCCCCCGGCAGGTATTCGAACGGTTCCCAGAATACCGTGACGATGTTTCCGCTGCGCCGGGCGTTCACGCCCTTGAGCGGCTCGTAGGGTTGCGTGGTCCACGGCAGCACCAGATGGGGATTGTCGATGGGGTAGACCAGGCTAGGGTCGGCTTGCAGGTCGATCAGCTCCTGGCTCACCCAGCATTTGCGCGGCTGGCGCCATTCCACCAGGTTCACGTACCACCAGTTCTCGTTGAGCGCCATTTGGCCAAGTACTTCGACCACTTCGTCCTTATACACCGTGGTGGCCAGTAGGTAGCCGCCGCCGGGGCCAAAGCGGCAACTGGCCATCTCCACATTGATGATTCCGGCGGTGAAGCCGTAGGCCGAGGTGGGGCTGGCGGTGGGCGTCGGCGTCTCGGTGGCGGTGGGGCTGGCCGTCGGGGTCGGCGTCAGGCTGGCGGTAGCCGTAGCGCTGGCGGTCAGCGTTGGGGTAGAGGTCGGCGTAACCGTCGGCTCGGGGGCCAGGGCGCTGCAGCCGGCCAGCAGGGCGGCGAGGAGGATGGTGAGTGCTGGGGTGCGCATGGGGAGAGTATAGCGCTTGGGAGCGATAGGCCATAGGCTTAATCCATCATCAACATAAGGGCGTTAATTAGTCGATAGCCCTAAGTCTGATTTGGCCTTGTTTTTGCCTTTAGCTGACAGCTAATAGCTTATAGCTAATAGCTGCTTTTCTTATACCCATCTAACAAAAATTCATGGTATATTTTGACCTGTAGGTTAGCAGTGGTTTTTCAAGGTTTTTCCCCCACAGTCATTACAACTGTCCTTGAATGTACAGGTGTGAATTCAGCTTTGCTGCGTTCCAGTCTGTCGCGCCGCCATGGCGTAAGAACGCTCTACCTAACTCTGCAAGAAAGGAGTTAATAGATCGCAAATGGCAGAACGCATTCAAGGCACCGTGAAGTGGTTCAATGGCACCAAGGGCTTCGGTTTCATCACCCGTGAGGGTGGCCCGGACGTCTTCGTCCACTTCAGCGCCATCAGCGGCGAAGGCTTCCGTAACCTGGAAGAGGGTCAGAAGGTGGAATTCACCGTCACCCAGGGCCAGAAGGGCCCCCAGGCTCAGGACGTCGTCGTCGTCGGCTAATTAGTTAGCCCACAACGCTGAAACATAAAAACACCGCCCGGCGCAAGCCGGGCGGTGTTTTTTAGCGTGCCATCGTTTTGGGATGAGTCTGCCGAAGAAACAATTTTGAAGTGGACTTATATTCCTCTAGTACCTTGTGATTCTGGATTCTAATCAAACATCGAGGTCGTCTCGCAGCAGTTGATCTGTAGTTACTTCAAAAAAATTGGCAAGCGTAACAATTAAACTAAGTGACGGGTTCTTCTTGCCATTTTCGAGGTCACTAAAATAGGAGTGAGATGACATGTTAAGTCGTCTTGCTAGCGCAACAAGTGTGAGCTCGCGTTCTCTCCTGAGCTTCCTTAGTTTTTCCCCAAGTCTAGTTACTTTTTGCATTAGTATCCACTTGACAAATAATTAATCACCTGTATAATGTCTCTATTAGAGACATGAGGACGAATGGGCAAAGAGCAATACAAACCACTACGCAGCCCGATTAAATGGGCTGGGGGTAAGTATAGATTACGAAAACACATTATAGAGCTAATCCCAGAGCACACTTGCTATGTGGAGCTTTTTTGTGGTGCTTCGTGGGTTCTATTTGGAAAACCGCCTAGTCAAGTGGAAGTTATCAATGATATTGATGGCGAGTTGATAAACTTCTTTCGGGTGATTAAAAAGCAACCCACACGCTTTGTAAATTCATTTAAAAACGAGCTAGTTTCTCGGCAGGTTTTCGATGACTACGTTGCCGAGCATCCCGCAAAACTCTCAGAGATTCAGAGAGCGCATAGATTTTTTTACATAATTATGGCGGGATGGGGTGGCGAGCATCGGAACCCCAGACTGCAAACCAGCATTTCTGACGGTGGTCATGGCAATCGTCTGATTGGTGCGCTCAAAAGTCTTGATGAACGCATTTATCCAGTTCATCAACGTCTTAGAACGGTTATTATCGAAAATCTCGATTGGAAGGCTTGTGCTGATCGCTATAATAATAAAAACACCTTACTGTATGTTGACCCACCGTATCTAAACAACGGAGTTAACTATCTAAACAACATGAAGGGTATTGAGGAACATAAAGCTCTTGCTAGTTGGCTTAAAAAAGCAAAGGCCAGGTGGATACTTTCTGCTTATGATAACGAAGAGACTAAAAAACTCTACCCTCCCGCAGATTATTTTTATCATTATGTGCAGAGTTACTCTGGAATGAGAAAAAAGAAGAGAAGCAAAAAACGTTTTCTAAATCGAGAAGTACTCATAACGAATTTCGAAGCGGGCTAGACTGTTGGTGTTATGATTTGTTGGCGGGGAGTTATCTATGCCACAAATCGAAGTCGAGTACATCAATAAATTTGAAGATTATGTGCGCTTCGTTTTAAGCCTTGATAGAGGTAGCTGGTTCCGCGGTGTTGGTAAGGAAAGCCATGAGCTTTTGCCAGGTTTGTATCGACACCCTACTATTAAAGATTCTAAGGGGTTGATTGCTCTTGAAGCAGAAGCATTAGAAACCTTTCGCCAACGGAGTATCCTCTATCTAGAAGACTCTGTGACTTATGCAAGCGATGAACACTCATTGAGCACCCTTTTTTTAATGCAGCATTATGGCGCACCTACCCGTTTGCTAGACTGGACGGAAAGTCCGCTGGTGGCGCTTTTTTTTGCACTTACTTACGCTGAAAATGATAAAGATAATGGAACTGGTAATTTAACTTATACCTCCGATCCCGCGGTCTGGATTTTTAAACCCAGACAATGGAACATCGTTTCTTCAGATATTGACTCTGCCCCTCCTGTAGCTAATCCCACAGATTCAATAGTCCATGGTTATATTGTCCCTACACGACCAGGTTCAATTACAATTTATGGCATTCATAACAGCAGACGGATTATTGCCCAAAGCGGAGTTTTCGTCCTTTTTGGAACAGATAACTCCCCAATGGAAACTGTGTACGAAACAAAAGACTTCAATCCGGGCACATTAACTAAGCTGATCATTCCCAAAGAGAGTGTTGCTAGTATTTTCAATGAGTTAACCAATGTCGGCATTAGTGATGCAACAATTTACCCTGACTTAACTGGCCTAAGTTCCCAGCTGAAGCGAAGAGCAGGATACTGGATGTCATGAAGGTTGACCAGCTTTTTCCTCAACGCACCTTGGCACAATGGCTTTCGCAGCATGAGCAATTTGATTCTTCCCCAACCTTTCAGCGCCGAGGTAAGCTATGGAATCTGGATAAGAAGCAGTTATTAATTAACTCAGTTTTGAATCAGTATGATGTTCCGAAGTTTTACATGGCTGACTTTTCTTATTCCCCTTCGAAAATTCAATCAAGCAAAAAACTGTACGCGATTATTGATGGCAAACAACGTTTTGAAGCGTTTATTGATTTCTTTGAGAATAGACTAACTCTTGGAGATACAAACATCAACTTCAATGAGCAAGTTTTAAACTTGCCGGGGCTATCCTATCAGAAGTTGCGAGATCGATTGCCGGATTTGGCTTATAGGTTTGATCAATATAGCATAACAGTGATGGGTGTTTTCACTGAACATCAAGAAGAGATTGAAGAACTATTTATCCGATTGAACACAGGTGTTGCGATCTCTGGTCCAGAGCGTCGTAACGCGATGCCTGGCCCCATTCCTAGTCTTATAAGGCGTATTGTGGGGCACAACTTTTTTGGCAAGCATGCTCCTTTTAGAACAGATAGAGGCCAAGACCTAAATGTAGCCGCAAAGTTACTAATCATAGAATACTATGACCGAATAACCGCAACTTATTCTAAAGATTTGAACGATTTTGTTGAAAAAGGAAAAAATAAGAAAGAAGCAGAATACAAACCTGCGGAGGACGCAGTAAGTAGCAATTTGAACAGGATGACTCAGGTTTTTGGTGAGTCGGATTGGTTGCTCAGAGGACAAGCTCAGCTTGTAACCTATTATTGTTTCCTTAAGACTCTCTCTGATAGGGAGCTAGGTTCAGTGCGTGCTTTTCTGGAATTCTTTGAGCATCAGCGGAAGCGGGTCAAGCAGGAAACAAAGGATAGAGGTGAGAAGAATGTTCCAAATAGGGACAGATTGTATCTTGATTACAACCTTAGTTTTCGATCGCCTGACTCTCCCGGGCATCAAAAGCGGATGATTGAATTGTTGACAGAGGCGCACTCCCAGTTTAGAAGCTAGCCTGCAAGTCGTTATGCTTGAAGTGTCCTTCATATGGCATAATCCTCTCACCTCAGAGCCGAGTACGCCCTTGTACCCGCTGCCAAGCGAGCCCGGGATGGTGAAAGCCGGGCCAGCGCACGTGGCTGAAGATCCCTCTGTTGCACGCAAGCTGAACGCTGCGCTGGCTTCGCCAGCGCGAGAGAATGGCTAAGTGCGCCATTCTCTACGCTCCATGCAGCCGTGTAAGTGCGCCGGGCTCGTACCCCGTTACCAAGACGGCTAAGTTGCCTGCGGCTGGGTAAGCGCAGGAACATGGGTGGTACCGCGGGCTAGCGCTCGTCCCATGTGTTGCCAAGCAACACATGGGACGAGCGCTTTTTTGTTTGCACACTGTAGTCTACGATTAATGAACTAATCGATTAAAGATTCAGCAAGGAGCATTATGTTCAAAGAAGTACCCAACAAAGTAGATTTCATCGCCCAGGAGCACGAGACGCTGGCCTTCTGGCAGCAAGACCGCTCGTTGTCCAAGCTGCGTACCCTGCGTGCCGGTGCCAAGCCGTGGTCCTTCATTGACGGCCCCATCACCGCCAATAACCCCATGGGTGTCCACCACGGCTGGGGCCGCACTTATAAGGATCTCTACAATCGCTACTACGCCATGCAGGACCGCCAGCTGCGCTATCAGCAGGGCTTCGACTGCCAGGGCCTGTGGGTCGAGGTCGAGGTTGAGAAAGAGCTCAAGTTCGCCAGCAAGCGCGACATCGAAGCCTACGGGCTCGACCAGTTTGTGCTGCGCTGCAAAGAACGCGTGCTGCGCTTTGCCGCCGTGCAGACCGAGCAGTCCATCCGCCTCGGCTACTGGATGGAGTGGGACGACCCCAACCAGCTGCGCTGGCTAGCGGACCAGCTTGCCGCTGACCCCAAGCAGGAGATCGCCTACGCCGGCCCCGCCGGTGGCGCCGCCGGCACCGTCGAGCAGATCGTCGGCCACCTCGGCTTGCCCGAGCTGGGTGGCAGCTACTTCACCTTCAGCGACGAGAACAACTACATGATCTGGGCCTTCCTCAAGAAGTGCTGGGAGAAGGGCTGGCTCTACCGCGGCGCAGACTCCATGCCGTGGTGCCCGCGTTGCGCCACCGGCATCAGCCAGCACGAGATCGAGAGCGATGGCTACAAAGAAGTCACGCACAAGTCCATCACCTTCCGCATGCCGCTGCGCGGCCGCAGCAACGAGTACCTGCTGGCCTGGACCACGACACCGTGGACGCTCACCAGCAACGTCGCCGCCGCCGTTGGCCCGGAGCTGGACTATGTAAAGGTGCGCCAGGGCGATGACATCTATTACCTTTCCAAGGGCACCCTGGCCATGCTCAAGGGCGAGCACGAAGTACTCGCCGAGCTCAAGGGCCGCGACATGGAAGGCTGGGCCTACGACGGCCCCTTCGATGACCTGCCCGCTGCCAACGAGCCTGGCGGCCACCTGGAGCTGCGCGACTTGGTGAAGGGTGTGACCCAGTCCGCCAAGGAGGCTCACCGCGTCATCCTCTGGGATGAGGTCGGCGAGGCCGAAGGCACCGGCATCGTCCACATCGCCCCCGGCGCTGGCGCCGAGGACTACCAGCTCGGTCTGCAGAACAAGCTGCCCATCATCGTGCCCATCGACGACGAAGCCCGCATCGTGGAGGGGTTCGGTAAATTTGTCGGAGCCACCACAGCTGAAATTCCTGATTTGATTGCGGATGACCTTCAGCAAAAAGGCCTCCTGTACAAATACGAGCCATACACGCACCGTTACCCCACCTGCTGGCGTTGCAAGACTGAGCTGGTCTGGCGCGTGGTAGACGAATGGTTCATCAGCATGGGCCAGAGCTTCGATAAGCCCCGCGAGGAGCTGACCGCTGAGGAGAAGGCCAACAACCTGCGCTACCAGATCATGGATGTGGTCGACCAGATCCGCTGGGTGCCGGAGTTCGGCCACGCCCGCGAGATGGACTGGCTGCGCAACATGCACGACTGGATGATCAGCAAGAAGCGATACTGGGGCTTGGCGCTGCCCATCTGGGTCTGCGATACCTGCAAACAGCACACCGTCGTCGGCAGTGAGGATGAGCTGGCCGAGCGCGCCAGCGCCGGCTACGAAACCTTCGCCGGCCACACGCCGCACCGCCCGTACATTGACGCCGTCAAGCTCACCTGCGAATGCGGCGGCAGCATGAGCCGCATCCCCGATGTCGGCAACCCCTGGCTCGACGCCGGCATCGTTAGCATGAGCACCCTGCGCTACCGCAGCGAGCCTGAGTACTGGCAGCAGTGGTTCCCGGCGGACTGGATCAGTGAGAGCTTCCCCGGCCAGTTCCGCAACTGGTTCTACAGCATGCTCGCCATGGGCACCGTGATGGCGGAGACCGCGCCGTTCAAGAATCTCTTCAGCTATAGCACGCTGCTGGACGAGCACGGCGAGTCGATGCACAAGAGCAAGGGCAATTCCATCGAGTTCAACCAGGCCGCCGACAAAATGGGTGTGGATGTGATGCGCTGGATGTACTGCGCCCAGAAGCCGGAGAACAACCTGCTCTTCGGCTACAACAAGGCCGACGATGTGCGCCGCCGCTTCCTCATCCCGCTGTGGAACATCTACAGCTTCTTCGTCACCTATGCCCGCCTGGATGGCTGGACGCCCAGCTTCGCCGCCTTTGACCCTAATCACCCCGAAGGCTCCACGCCACAGTCCGACAATCCGCTAGACAAATGGATCCTGGCTCGGCTGAATCAGACTGTGCAGCAATCCACCAATCGTCTCGATAACTGGGATGCCTTCGGCGTCACCCTTGCCGTCGAGTCACTGATTGACGATATGTCGAACTGGTACGTGCGCCGCAGCCGCCGCCGCTTCTGGCGCAGCGAGCAAGATGGCGACAAGCAGGCCGCCTACACCACGCTGTGGCATGTGTTGGTCAAGCTCATCCGCACCATCGCCCCGCTGACCCCCTTCGTGGTCGAGGAGATGTACCAAAACCTCGTCGCCGCCCACAACGAAGCAGCGTATACCAGCAT
This sequence comes from Anaerolineales bacterium, assembly GCA_035446285.1. GTDB lineage: Bacteria > Chloroflexota > Anaerolineae > Anaerolineales > UBA11579 > JAMCZK01. The sequence goes on along the minus strand of DAOMSJ010000001.1, from coordinate 156,286 downwards.
ACACATGACGCTGTATCCGCAGGCCGACACTGCCGCCATCGACGAGACTCTCATCAATGAGATGGGCCTGGCCCGTCAGGTGGCTAGCCTTGGTCTCAGTGCCCGCGGCGCGGCGAATTTGAAGGTGCGCCAGCCGCTGTCTGCAGCTCTTGTACACTCGTCCAGCGGGATTAATCGATTAACTGATTATTTGATTGAGATTGTCAAAGATGAACTCAACGTCAAAGAAATCACATTTGTTGAGCAGGCCGGCCAGCTGGTCACCTACAGCCTGCAGCCCAACAACGCCAAGCTCGGCCCGCGCTTCGGGGCCGATTTCCCCAAGCTGCGTGGCGCGCTCAACGCGCTCGATGCCGCGGCCGTGGCTGCCCGCGTGGCGGCTGGCGAGCCCGTCCAGCTCATGCTGGACGGAAACGAGATCGAGCTGGCCGCCGACGAGGTGCTCGTCAACAGCCAGCCCGCCGAAGGCCTGGCCGTCGCCGCTGAGAAGGGCGTCACCGTCGGCCTCGATACCGCCCTCACGCCGGAACTGCGCGCCGAAGGCACCGCCCGTGAGCTGGTGCGCCGCATCCAGGACATGCGCAAGAAGGCTGACTTCAACATCGAAGATCGCATCCGCACCTTCTACGCCGCCGAAGGCGAGCTGGCTACCGTGCTGGCCGAGTGGGCCGACACCATCAAGTCTGAGACCCTCAGCCTGGAGCTCACTGCTGGCTCGGCGCCGGCTGGTGCCTACACCGAGGAGCACAAAGTGGATGGCGCTGCGGTAACCTTGGCGGTAATGAAAGCCTGAGGTGCACGCATGAAACTGAACCCACTCACGCCTGAAGAGCAGCGCATCATCCTCCGCAAGGGCACCGAGATGCCCTTCACCGGCGAGTACGACCGGCACTACGCCGCTGGCACCTACGTCTGCCGCCAATGTGACGCGCCGCTGTATGGCTCGGAAACCAAGTTTGACGCTCATTGCGGCTGGCCGGCCTTCGACGCCGAGATTCCCGGCGCCGTGGCCCGCCACCCAGACCCGGACGGCTACCGTGTCGAGATCACCTGCGCCAACTGTGGCGGCCACCTCGGCCACGTCTTTGAAGGCGAGGGCTTCACGCCCACCAACACGCGCCACTGCGTCAACTCCATCTCGATGAAGTTCGTGCCGGCGGAGTGATGACGGAGATTTAGCTTTGTCCTTGCAAGAACGAAGCAATCTCTAGTCCCCAGTCTCAACGATAAAAAACGGCTCCCGTAAGGGAGCCGTTTTTTTTACTTGTAAGAAGCCAGCCGCTTGGCGTACTGGTCGTTCTCACGGTGCTTGCGTGTGGAACGCGTGCGTGCCGGGCGGTTCTGCGGCCCAGGGCTCGGCTTGCGGCCCTGCGGCGCCGGGTTGGGGCGGCGGCCCTGTGGGGCCAAGCTTGGTTTGACGCGCGGCTGGTTGGCTCTCACCACTTCGGGGGCAGCTTTGGCGCTGTAATCGAAGCCATCCAGCTTGCGGGTCTCGATCTTGCCCATCACGCGCTCCAGGGCGCGCAGCATGTCACGGTCATCCTCATTCACCACCAGCGTATAGGCTTCGCCGGTGCGCTGGGCGCGGCCGGTGCGGCCAATGCGGTGGATATAAGCGTCCGTGGTATCCGGCATGTCATAGTTGATCACCAGACGGATGCTTTCAATGTCGAGGCCGCGGGCGGCGATGTCGGTCGCCACCATGACCTGGTAGCGGCCATCGCGGAAGCCCTTGAGGGCCGCCTGGCGCTGGTTCTGCGTGCGGTTGCCGTGCAGCGCGGTGGCCATATAGCCTTCGCGCTCCAGTTGGCGCATCACCTTGTCCGCACGGTGCTTGGTGCGGGCGAAGACCAGCACCGAGTCCGCATCGGAACGCTTGAGCATCTCCAGCAGTATCGGTGTCTTGAGGTGGCGTGCCACAGGGAACAGCGAGTGCGCCACGGTGTTGGCCGGGGCGCTGGTGCCAACGGCCACGCGCTTGGGGTTATGCAGCAGGCTCTTGGCCAACTGCTCCACTTCTTTGGGGAAGGTGGCCGAGAAAAGCATGTTTTGGCGCTTGGGCGGTAGAAGTTGAATGATGCGCTTCACATCCGGCAGAAAGCCCATATCAAACATGCGGTCGGCTTCATCCAGCACCAGCATCTCGATGCGGTTGAGGCGCGCTGCGTTCTGGTTGGCCAGGTCCAGCAGGCGGCCGGGGCAGGCCACGATGATCTCGGCGCCGCGGCGCAGCGCTTCGATCTGCGGGCGCGAGCCGACGCCGCCGTACACGGTGACGCAGCGCAGGCTAGTGCCGCTGGCCAGGGTGACGATGGTCTCGCGGATCTGCTCGGCCAGCTCACGCGTCGGCGTCACGATGAGGGCGCGTGATTGGTTGCGCGGCCCGTTGAGCAGGTGGTTCAGGATCGGCAGCACAAAGGCCGCGGTCTTGCCGGTGCCGGTTTGCGCCGTGCCGATGATGTCGTAGCCTTCAAGGGCAACGGGGATGGCCTGTTCCTGGATCGGGGTGGCCTGCGTGTAGCCGGCGCGTTGAATACCCTTGGATAGGCGCGAATCAAGGTTGAACTCAGTAAATTTCACAATATTCCTTTGTATTCAGAAGTCTACGGGGTGTTCCGTCAGGAATGACGGGCCGAAACTGAAGTTCAAACCAGATTGCTCGATGAGCTAGAACAAGCAGCGACTGCTGAATAGCGATAGTTGGATAAGACTGGCAGAGTATACAAGGAAAGGGGCGAAAGTCAAGCAAGCGGACTATGAGAAATGCTAGAGCTTGGGTTTGCCAAGTAGTGTATATTTCGCCATTCAAAGAGGCAGGGACATGAAGATATTTTTTGCAGACTCTCGCCACCGCACGGTGGCTTTGATCTGGCTGGGCTGGGTGATAGCAATTTTGGGCTACCAGGCCTACTTACCAGCGCGCGTGGAGCTGGCGCGGCCAGACTACGCCATTGAATGGACTCCGCAAGAAACGCGTGCTGGCGCCCAGGACGGCAAAATTTTCTTGACCGAGCCATTCTTGAACACGCATGTGTCGTGGGACTCGGAGTTCTATCTGGGGGTTGCTCTCGATGGCTACAACTCAGATAACATTCGGCGTGTTAACGGCCAGATCGACCCGGCCAGCTTGCCCGGTGTGTGGCCGTTTGCTGCGCCAGATGCGGCTGCGCACGGCCAGCCACTCTCAATGAGCCTGGCCTTCTTCCCGCTGTATCCGCTAGCCATCCGTGCTCTGAGTGTGCCGCTGGGGTTGTTTGGCATGAACCCGATCGCTACCGCCACGTTGGCCGCCGTCAGCATCTCGCTGCTGGGTACGCTGGCTGGCATGCTGGCCTTGTATCAACTGGCAAAAGATGAGCTGGGCGAGGAGGGCGGGCTGCGAGCGGCCTTCTACCTGGTGATCTTCCCCAGTGGCTTCTTCCTTGCTCAGGTCTATACCGAAGGCCTGTTTGTGGGCCTGGCGTTCTGGTCGCTGCTGTTAGCCCGGCGCGGGCATTTTGGCTGGGCCGCGTTGCTGGCCGTGCTGGCAACTTATGCGCGTGCCGTGGGCGTGTTGCTGGTTTTGCCCTTGCTGTATCACTGGGTACGCACCGGCGCATGGAAGCAGCTGCTGCCTAAACAATTCTCGTGGCGAGCGCTGGGCGGGCTGCTAACCCTCTCGGCGCCATTGCTGGCCTTTGGTCTGTGGCGCATTTCGTATTATGGGCAAGCCTTCACCATTGTGGAGGATGTGTGGTTTGGACGTGGTCTGTTGGAGTGGGGCAAGACCTTCTATAACTGGGGTGTAGTGCTGGATATCTTGCGGGCCGGCGTTTCACAGTCCGCGGCTTACTACTCGCTGGAGCTGGCGAGTATTGTGTTTGGCTTTGTGGCCTGCCTGATCGGCTTGCGCCGCCATCCTGACCTGGCTATGTTCGGTTTGGCGGCGGTGTTTTTCTCCTTCACCAGCGGGCAAGCACAGGGGATGTACCGCTATATCCTGGTGGCGCCTTCAGTATTCCTGTTGCTGGCGCGTACTGGCAAGCATGCCGCCTTTGACCGCTCATGGAGCATGGTCAGCCTGCTGCTAATGAGCATTATGGCGGCACTATTCAGCTTTGATATGTGGGCTGGTTAGTTAGGTATTGCAAGCAACGGCTTAAAAGGCTAACCACAAAGACACGAAGAGCACAAAGTTTTTGTTTGTGTCCTTCGTGTCTTTGTGGTTCATGTTTTCGGTCCCTATAGCTGCCAGCTCTCGCCCCAGTTGGCGAGCAGCGCCTGGTAGCTGGCATCTTGATAACGCGCCAGGCTGAATAGCGGGGCATAGCTGGGCAGCTCCGCGCCGGTGATGTGGCCGGCCACCAGCTCCGCCAGGCCTGCGGCGGCCATGATGCCGTAGCCAGACGCCGCGCCGATAACATAGGCGCCGTCAACGCCGAGCGGCCCGGCCAGCGGGCGGTTCTCCTGCGTCTTCGTGTAGTAGCCACCGTCAACGCTCGGCCGCGGCATACGCTCCAGGTAGCCGCGCATACCCGGCAAAATACGCCCCAGGCCGCGGATGGCGGTTTCGGCGTACAGCGGGTCGTCTGCAATCGGGAAGCTGGGCTCTACTTTCTCGTTGTGCACATCCCACAGGATCAGGATGCTTTGCGCCACCGCATCGCCCTCCGGGCGCGTGTGGGCGCCGGAAGGCAGGCGGCCGAGCAGCCAGGCGGTCTCGGCATCTTCGGCCAGCATGGCGCGCTCGTCTTCGCTCCAGGGCAACTCCTGCTCATCGGCACAGATCACCAGCGGCGCGTCTCGACCCACCGCCGCCAAATGGTCGTTAAAGGCTGCCTTGAGGTGCAGTTCGTTATAGACCGGCAATTCAATACCCAGCAGCTTGCCCACTGAGGCGATGTGCGGCCCGGCCGCGTTTACAAATGTGTTCGTCTCGATAGCAGTGCCGTCGGCCAAGCGCACCGCGCTCACCGCGCCGTTGTGGGTTTCTACGGCAGCCACGCGCCCTGCAATCAGTTCAACCCCAGCGGCACGGGTTTGCTCCCACATCCACATGCCGTAGCTCTGTGCGCTCAGCCAACCGGCGCGGCGCACATGCAGCACCGCTGCCGTCTCCGGCGCCAGGTAAGGGAAGTGCTGCTGGATCAGCGCCGGATCAGTGATCAGGTCTGAGCCGTCTGGCCCTTCGTAGCCCTCGGCATGGTGCGGCTGGTAGCTGGCGCTGCCAGCCGCATGCTCACGCAATGCGCCCGCGCCCAGCTGTGCCGCCTCTGAGGCCGCGGCGCGCAGGCCAGCGATCTGCTGTGCATCCGTGGTGACATAAAGGTAGCCGCGCCGGTTGAGCTTAAACATGTTGTTGCAGGCTGCGGCGCGTGTTTCCATCAACGTGATGCTGCGGTTCATCAACTGCACCATCGCATCGCCGGGGCCGGGCCACCAGTTGCGGTAACACTCGCTGGATTTATCCGAGGTGAGAGTGAGTGGCGGGTGCTCGTCAATCACAAGGATGTTCTTGACGCCTTGCTGAGCCAAAGCATAGGCCGTGCTTATCCCCAGGATGCCTGCACCACAGATCACAACGCCAGCTGTTTTATCGGTCATAGCCACCGAGCGTATTGTAGTTGACGTTTCATTTGAGGGGAGATATGGTCATCTTCCAGCGATTGCATACGAAAGGAGTGTGCTATGAAACGAGATGGGGTGATCGTTCTTCGATGGAAGGCGCTAGGTGTTTTGGGGGTGTTGCTTCTACTTGGCGCCTGTTCGGGTGGTGCGCCAGCAGCCACAACAGACGAGATTCTCCAGCAGGTAAGCAGCAGCCATACTCATTGGCAGACCATTCAGGGTAGCGCCATGATCGTTTGGACTGGCCCCAGTGGGGACGAGCAAGAGTATAGGCAAGAGTTTGCAATATCCCAGCCCGCCTCCGCCCGCTTTTTATCCACACAGTCGGCCGTGGCTCCCCCCTTTGATCTGTGGCTTAGTGATGGCAACGACATCTACGAAGCCGATACTGCCAGCCAGACCTACAAAACCAGGCCACTGCCTGCGTTTGCTTTTGACCTCAGTGTTCTGGATGCGCCTACAGACGGCCCAGACCGTGTGGCGGCTATCCATCCGTTTTCCATGCAGATCCCGTCTCCGATTGCGCAGTATGTATACCCACACTGGTTTGCGCAACAGGTTTTGCCTCAGGGAAGATATTCAGTGGAAGGTGTGGATGAATGGTTGGATAGGCCGGTGTGGCTGGTGAAGTACGAATCTACAGATGTCAGCAGCCTGGCTTGGATCGACCAGCAGACGGGTGTGATCCTGCGCTATGAGTCACAGGGCATTGTGGATTTTCGGATGACCACCGTCCTGTTTGATGCCCCTATAGAGGCAAAGCTCTTTAGCCTGCCTGAGAGCTATACCGGCGAATGAGCTAGGCAGGCAGCAGCTGTAGCGCCGCACTGGCCGCGGTAGTTTGCTCGGGCACAAAGTCACGCAGCGGGCTGCGCACCGGCCATAGTGGCATCCTGTGTTGCGTGTGCAGCATGGCCTTGAGGTAGGCGGGCGCCGGCGGCATGGCGTCCATGGCAGCACGCGCCGCATCCAGCGTAGCCTGGTGTGTACTGGTCTCTGTATTCCACAAGAAGCCCTCATACACGGCGCGCAGTTCAGCGCAGCGCAGATTGGCCAGCGCGGTAATAGCGCCGGCCGCACCAGCTTGCAGGCCGCTGGTCATCAGCTTATCGTTGCCTACCAGCACCGCACAGCCCGGAAGCCCTTCGGCGTATGCCGCCGCAGAGGCCAGATCGCCCGTGGAGTCCTTCAAGCCGGCGAAGCGCGTGGGGTAGGCCGCATGCAAACGTTGCAGCAGGCTGAGCGGCAGTGGCACACCACTCACCGCGGGAATGTGATAGCCCAGCAGCCAGCGCCCTCCGGGCACGCTCTCTTCAATGACTTTGCTGTACCAATCAAACAATCCATCTTCGCTGGCATTGCGTACAAAGTAGGGCGGCAGCACCACAGTAGCTTCGAAACCGAGATCGTAGGCGGCCTGGTTGAGTGCGATGGTCTCGCTCAAACTTGGTGTACCCGTGCCGGCCAACAGACGGAACTCCTCGGGGCGCGCCGCTGCGGCAGCCTTGAAGATGTCGACGCGCTCTGCAGCCGAGAAACTGGTGCCCTCACCCGTGGTGCCCAGCAGCAGCGCTCCGTGCGCGCCACGCTGGGCGAAAAAGCCCAGCAGCGCCGGCCACGCGGCGAGGTCAGGGGCACCAGCCGCAGTGAGCGGGGTGACCGAGGCAGTGTATATACCGGAAAGCGGGTGAGTGAGATTGGGTGTGGGCATAGCGGAGATTATAAGGTCATGCCAGGAACAAGATGGCAACGCCAGCCAGGGCTACTAACGTGCCGGCAGTACCGCGCGGGCTCACCTTCTCTTCGAACACAAAATAGCCCACCGGCAACAGGAAAATGGGCACCATGGCGATCAGGGTACTGGCGATGCCCACTTGCGTGTTCTGTATGGAGACCAGCGACAGCCAGACACCGGTGACCGGGCCAAACAGCGACCCTATCAGCAGTAAGCCGAACGCACGTGGCTGGTTGCGCAGTGCCGTGAAGGTTTTGCGCACATCCCCGCGTAGCAGCGTAAACAGCCACATGCTGCCAGTAGCGACCAGCATGCGCAACACCTGGCGGAGAGCGCCGGAAAATCGCCAACCAGGCCAAACTTGGCGGTGATCGCTCCCAACGCCTGGCCGAGGGCGGCGAGGAAGGCAAACAGCAGCCCGAACAGGTAGACACGGCGCTCAGCGTTACTGCGTTCACCCGGCTCTTGCTCAGACACCACCCAGGCCACACCGCCCAGGCTCAGTAGCATACCCAGCATGGCAATCGGTTCCAGCGTTTCGTCAAAGAAGAAGTAGCCCATAATCGCGGCGAAGACCGGAGCGGTGCTAAACACCAGCATAGTGAGCCGGGTACCCAACTGTACAAAGGCTTGGAATAAGGCCGCATCGCCCAGCGCTAAACCGATAACACCTGAGAGCCCCAACCACAGCCAGCGTTGGCCGTCTGCGGCAGGGATGGCTGTGCCGTAAACCAGCACATGCAAGATGAGCAGGATCAACGTGGCGGCCAACAGACGTGCTCGGTTGACCACCTGCGATCCAGCCAGCTGTGAGCTCAGGGTGAAGAAGGTTGCGCCGCCTGCAAATGCGATGGCTGTAGCCAGCCCAGCCAGCTCACCGATGTAGGGAATATTCATCGAGGGCCCCGGTTCCTTGCAAAGTGTCCTTTATAATTTCAGCGTATGCGCCCGAAAGATAGCAGCGTTTCTATCATTGTTCCAACCTACAACGAAAAAGAGCACATTGCCAACTTAATTGAGGCATTGTATGCGAATATTGCTGCCCCTCTTGAAGTAATTGTAGTGGACGATGCTTCACCAGATGGCACGGCAGATATCGTAGCAGCGCTTCAGTTCCCGGGTCTGCGCGTGATCAGGCGAAAAGCGCGCGGGCTGGCAGGGGCTTTTCATCGCGGCATCCTCGAGGCACGCGGCGACATCCTTGGCTGGATGGACGCCGATATGACAATGCCAGCCAACGTGATGAACCAATTGATCGAGCAACTGGACGAACACCATATTGCTATTGGCTCGCGCTATGTAGAAGGGGGTAGTGACAATCGCCATCCTTTACGGACTTTGGCCAGCCGCGCCATCAATGCTTTGGCACGCGAGATGTTGAAAAACGCGGTGCGTGATTACGATAGCGGCTTTATCGCCATCCGCCGTGAAGTCTTTGATTACGTTACCCTCATACCGTTTGGCTATGGCGAATACTTCATTGAATTCATTTATGATGCCCACCGTGCAGGATTACGTATAAAAGAGGTGGGTTATTTATTTAAGGATCGTAGTTTAGGGGTGTCAAAATCCGCCCCCTCACTCATTAGCTTCTTTGTTACTGGCTTGCGCTATGTGTTGCGTATCTTTAACATCCGTATGCGCTTTATTACCGGGCGTGATTAAATGCAGCTTCCTGGTATTTGGTACCTGTACTGGTGAATCAAGATGACTGAACGGGTTTGGCTGAGCCATCTCGAAGCCACCAGGCTTTATCAATGGCTACGTCTCCAGATGAACCGTGGGCTAGTACGCTTTTTATTCAAGCACGTCTTGGAAGGGCAGCAGAATCTGTATCTGGCAGAAGTGGCCTGTGGCAGCGGATTTGCTGCTCATTTATTGGCTGCACAGCCAGGGGTGGTACTCAGCATTGCCTCAGATATTAACCTTGAGGATTACACTCAGGCAAACATCCATGACTTTAAAGCCTCTTTTTTGCTAACCGACCTCTTCAAACCTGCAATTCAACCGGGGTCACTCGATCTTGTTTGGAACTCCTCTTCAATTGAAGAAATCGAGTATCCTGAAGAAGCAGTTGCAAGTATGGTGCATTTAACTAAGCCCGGTGGGTTCGTATTCGTGGGCGTGCCTAACAGGCATGGTATTGTCGGCTTGTTGCGTCTTCTGCCCTCTCAGAGTACTCGTCAGTGGCTAGGGCGCGTCTATACTCGTTCTGAGTTAAGTTCGCTATTAGAGAGCGCTGGTTTACAACCAGCAAACAAACTCACCTATCTCTTTGGTACGTTTATTGGGTTGTTGGCTCGTAAGCCAAAATAGTTTTACGAAGTAAAGGCTTTTTAGGTATTCGCTAAATGGATTCAATAAAAGAGGCAGTCCTGATTGATGGGGTACGTACGCCGATTGGAGCTCTGGGAGGTGCGCTGGCTGCAGTGCGCCCAGACGATATGGCCGCCTTGGTTCTGCGGGGTTTGGTTGAACGCACCGGTATAAACCCTGCTGAAATCGAAGAAGTCATCATGGGGTGCGCCAATCAGGCGGGTGAAGATAATCGTAACGTGGCGCGTATGGCTGTTTTACTGGCTGGCCTCCCAGTTGAGGTGCCCGCTGTTACAGTAAATCGCCTATGTGCTTCTGGTCTGAATGCTGTCAACATTGCTGCTCGTGCCATCAAGGCGGGAGAGGGCGACGTGTATATTGCTGCTGGCGTTGAAAGCATGACGCGCTCGCCATATTCCGTGGCAAAAGCGGCCCAAGCGTACGAATATGGAAATGTCACCATGTGGGACACTACGCTGGGGTGGCGCTTCCCGAACCAGAAACTCAAAGACATGTATGGCAACGACTCTATGGGTGAGACGGCTGAGAACATTTATGACGAGGCGCCCATTCCGCGCGAGGAGCAAGATCGCTTTGCGCTGCAAAGCCATCAGCGTGCCATTGCGGCGATGGATGCTGGCCGATTTACAGATGAGATACTGCCAGTGCCTGTGCCGCAGCGCAAGGGTGATCCCATTTTCGTGGCCACAGACGAACGCCCACGCCGCGACACCAGTTTGGAGGGCCTTGCCAGGCTGCGGCCGGCCTTCCGTAAAGATGGCACAGTGACCGCTGGCAATTCCTCCGGTCTTAATGACGGCGCCTCTGCTTTACTGATTACCAGCGCCGCAAAGGCTAAAGAGCTAGGGCTTAAGCCCATGGCGCGCATTGTCGCCTCAGCAGCTGCTGGAGTGCCGCCGCGCACCATGGGGATGGGGCCTGTGCCAGCTGTGCGCAAGGCGCTACAGCGCGCCGGACTAACCATTGCCGATATTGGCCTGGTGGAGCTCAACGAAGCTTTTGCCGTACAGTCGCTGGCTGTGCTGCGCGAGCTTGACATTAGTGAAGACATCACTAATGTGAACGGCGGTGCCATTGCTCTTGGTCACCCTCTCGGCTGCTCCGGGGCGCGTATTCTTACAACCCTTCTACATGAGATGCGACGCCGTGCGCCCAGCGCGCCGCGACCGTTTTACGGTTTGGTGACCATGTGTGTTGGCGTAGGGCAGGGCGAAGCGACGATTGTTGAGTGGATAGGGGGCTAGTGCGCCAACGTATCAATTGGGACAAGCTTGCCCTGCTGCTCTTTGTACTTTGGGCCTTGTTTCTTACTTTTGAATTCTGGGCATTTGGCGAAGCTTCTTATGTGAAGATCACTGATGCAGCTGATGATCATCTCGCCAATCGGGTAGCGATTCCCACAAATGCGGAACTGAATGAGCAGGGTAACTGGCAGCCAGATCTGGTGGCTGGTATTGACCGAGTAGCTCAGGTTGATTCCACGGGTCTGGTTGATCTTCTGTTTTTAGTTCTACCAGCCTGGCTAGCTTATGCAGCTTACCTTTTTTTGCAGCGGTTTGTGGCTGGGTATTTCTTCTTCCTTTTATTTCGAAGATCCCTCAATGTGTCATTACTGTTTTCGCTTGTTCCCGGGCTATTTTTCTCACTTTATTCTCAGGGGCATATTAACCAGCAGTTCGAAGGCTTTACTGTTTATGATGGACTAGGGATTTCTTTAGTTCCATTTCTTCTTTTTGCTTTAGTCAGCTTGATTAAAGGGTGGCGCACAAATGCTTGGCGCAATAGTCTGTTTGCCTTAGCTTTGGGTCTGTTATTTTCACATACCTCTTCTTTCGTGTTCACCATTTTTGTTTTTCCGCTGATTTTGGTGTGGTTGCTGGTGTGGCAACCCTATCCAACTTTGCCCCGCCCTGCGTTTTTTGCATTTGCTATTTTCTGCACAGGCTGGCTGGCACTTGAACTTTACGAAGTTATAGGCACGTTTGCTTACAGTGTATCCTCCTGGCGCAACTTGCGTGCATCGTGTATAGGTGTTGCAAGTACTAATTTCTCTAGCCTGCCAAATTTCCTGCATTATTACATCCTGCGGCCCAACGATGTTCCCTTCTTCTTCTCAGGGATTGCTGGCCTGATAATTGGCCGCAGATCTTCTATCTATAAACCACTAGTACTTTCTGCTGCTTTGTTAGCTGGTTACTGTCTTGCCGCTCTCTACTTGCCCGCTCTGATCTGCGACAGCCCACTGCAGTTTGCCAAAGGTTTTAACTACTCTCGCTTTTTCTTCTATATCCCATTCCTGCTGGTGCTCTTCGGCTCCCTGGGAGCCGCAGCGTTGGCCAGTAAGCTGGCCACGCTAGGTGGCACAAAGTGGGCAACCTGGGTGCCGTCGTTGATTGCGGTTGGTTTGATCGCCTTTACTGTGTGGTCCGGTCTTGAAGTTAAGACCAGAACTTTGGCTGCCCGTGACGCAGGCAGTAACTATGCAAATATCTTTGCAAATCCCTACCTCGTGCGCTTTGTTGAGCTGTACGGCGAGCAGCGTTCCTCTTTTAGGGCAGTCACTCTTAGTCGTGAGGATGACCCTTTCCTGAGTTCCCCTGGTTTTCTGCGTCCGTATGGGATCAACTCGCTGGATGGCTATACCGGCATTTATCCCCTACGCTATGCGGAATTTTGGAATATGGTCATCAACCCTATGATGACTACACATCCTGAATGCAGGTATGGACTCAAGCATTACAGTGGTAACGCGCGCGTAATCCTCTCTGCTGCCTGCGATCTTGGATATGTCGTAGATGTTTCGCAGGTTGATGATTTGTTTGATTTTGACCTGCTTTCGCTTGGAGGCGCGCGCTATTTCATCAGCACTACCCCGCTCACAACGCCGCGGCTTGAGCCGTTACCGCTGCCTGGGGCCGCCTGCACGGAAGCCATCCCAGGCTGTACGAAGTATTACATTTATGAGAATCCGGCTGCGTTGCCACTTGCGTTTGCGCTCTCTGGCTATCAGGCATTCCCTAGCTATGAGCAACTCTTCGAGGGCCTCACGGCAGCCTCAGAGGAGGAGTTAGCGACAAACGCCTTCCTGGAGGAAGGGTCTGTTGACACTACGCAGCTAGAAAGCCTGGGCAGCGCTCCTGCAGAGCTGCAAACCACCATGTACTCCAGCGATCATTTGCTGCTCTCGACCTCCAGTGCAGACGGCAAGATTATTGCCGTGACCTGGAATTGGTCTGAGGACTGGCACGCTTGGGTAGACGGCAGCCCGGTCTCCGTGTTTCCGCTGGACCATACCTTTATGGGTGTGTATGTGCCTGCTGGCGAGCATGTTGTGGACCTGCGCTACCTGCCTAAATACACTCTTGGCTATTGGCTTGAGCGTTTCAAAGACTAGCTAACTATTTGGCCATCTCGTTCTTGAAAGCCGCGAGCGCCGGCACCGGGGTGGGGTCGTAACCATAGGCCATGGCCAGATAGAAGCTGACGTAATCGCCATAGTGCAGCGCCGTCCACAAGTTGGCCATACGCGTTTCGCCCACCGCCGTGATCATGTCGGTGTTCTGCCCCTCCACCATCACCGCAGTGCGAGTGAGCTCGGTGCGCTTCTGGTTGCGCTTATCGTCATGCGCCGCCAGCAGGAAGAGCGACATGCTGGCATTGAATTGCGCCTCTGGTTGCAGCAGCCCTTGCAGGGCGTTGTGATTGGTCTCGGGGATGACTTCAAAGCTGGCCGCCGCTTTGGAATTCTCGTTGATCTGTGCCTTCCAGCGGCGCGCCACCGGCGCCATCAGGCCGGCGCCATACACGGTGACCCAGCGGCCCATCAGTTGGCCGCCCATGCGCTTGGCCGGGTTATTGATGTCCGGCACATCGGCGCGGAAGTTAGCTTGTTGCGCTTTCATGGCGGCCACCGCATCGGCCAGCTCGGCGGCCGGGTCAGGCAGCAAGCCCAAGCGCGCTACCAGCGCCAGCAGCAAGCCAAAGGAGTAGCCTACCGCGGTGCGCGGCTGGCCCTTGTGGTCGAACAGCCACAGCGGGTGGCCGTCTTGCTGAGCCAGCGCTGCCAGTTTGCCGCCGGTGCACAACACCAGGATCTTGCTGCCCGCCGCCTTGGCGGCCTCGTAGGCGGCCAAGGTTTCTTCCGTGTTGCCGGAGTGCGAAGAGCACACCACCAACGTATCCGCGCTGACCCAGGCTGGCAGGCCGTAATCACGATGAGTGGTCAGACTAGCTTTGAGCTGCGGCTCGCCGTACGCGGCCAGCAAGTCGGCGCCAATCGCTGAGCCGCCCATGCCGGCCACCACGATGTGCTTAACGTCCTGCCAGGCGGGTAACGGCTGGCTTTGCCCCAGCTCCCAGGCGTCAGCAAGTTGGTCAGGCAGGCCATTGATGTGATCGATCATGCCTTCGGGGTCGAGCTGCTTCATTTGCTTAATGTCATTCAGATTCATTGTTCACTATCTTTCCTTGCGGAGCTGTTCCAGCAGTGTGTAGACCTGGCTGCGCGGCCAACCGGTTTCGGCAGCCACGTGTTTGGCTAGTTGTGAGGGCGGCGTATCTGCCAAACCGGCACGCAGCAGTGATTTTACTTGCTCTTCGTCCCAGTTTTTTTCTTCCAGTACCGCGCCGGCCACCACTAACGTAAATTCACCACGCGCTGGCTCTTTGGCGTAGAAGTTGGCCGCTTCGCTAAGTGTGCCGCGGAAAAAGCGTTCATACAGCTTGGTCAATTCTGCCGCCACCGCCACCCGGCGTTCGCCGAGCACGCCGTACAGATCCGCCAGTGCGGCAGGCAGGCGGTGCGGGCTCTCCAGCCAGATGAGTGTATAGGGCAGGGCGGCCACCGCTTCAATGGCTTTGCGGCGCTCGCTGGCTTTTTGCGGCAGGTAGCCGAGATATACAAAGTGATCGCTGGGCAGGCCGCTGGCGGCCAGCGCCGCTACCGGGGCGCTCGGTCCAGGCACCGGGCTGACCTGGTGCCCGGCCTGCAGCGCCGCCCGCACCAGTAAATAGCCGGGGTCGTTGATGCCTGGCATGCCCGCATCTGAGATCAGGGCCACATCGCCGCGGCCCAGCGCGGCCAACACCGGCTCCAGCTTTTCCTGCTGGTTGTGCTCGTAGTAGCTGGTGAGCGGCGTATGAATATCAAAATGAGTGAGCAACTTGCGGCTGTGGCGCGTGTCTTCGGCGGCGATGAGCTGCACCTCGCGCAACACGCGCACCGCGCGCGGGCTCATGTCTTCAAGATTGCCGATGGGTGTGGCGACGAGAAATAGGGTGGACATACTGTTTAGAGATCCAACCTCCAATCTCTATTGGAGACTAGAGATTAGCTTGACTTTTCTTCTTCACTCAGGATCTTCTTCATGCGGTGGGCCAGTTGGCGTCGCTCCAGCAACACCCGCCGCCCACAGCCAATGCATACCAGGCCAATATCGGCGCCCAGACGCACTACCTTCCAGTCCGTGCTGCCACACGGGTGCACTTTGCGCAGTCGTACTACATCATCCAGCTTGAGTTCGGGCAGCATGAGTGAATGGTAACACGCGGGCTTGCATGGCCTTGCAAGTGGCTGCACGCCGCTATAATTTGCGCATGTTTGATCTCACCGTTTCCGACCTGATTGCCCGTGTCATCGTGCTAGTAGTTGCCTTCACGGTCCACGAGTTTGCCCACGCCTATACAGCCGATCGCTTTGGCGATACGCTGCCGCGAGCCCAAGGCCGCTTGACGCTCAACCCGCTGGCCCACCTGGACCCGCTCGGCTCTCTGTTGCTGGTAGTGGCCGGCTTCGGCTGGGCCAAGCCCGTGATGATCAATGTCACCGCGCTGGAGCGCCGCCACCGGGCTGCGCCCATGCTGGTGGCCCTGGCCGGCCCGCTCAGCAATCTGGTGCTGGCTACCCTGGCCGCTATTCCCTTTCAGCTTAATTTGATCGTGATGGATTATCGCACTGGCGGCATCTTTCCCACGCCGTTCCAGCTGCTGGACACCTTCATTCTTATCAATCTTGTCTTGCTGTTCTTCAACTTGCTGCCCATCTTCCCCCTGGACGGCGAAAAAATACTGACCTATTTCCTGCCCCCCAGTGGCAAGCAGTTCATGGAGAGCATCCGCCCGTATGGCTCGCTCATCCTGCTGGCCGCCATTTTCGTGCTGCCGCGCTTTGGTTTTGATTTGTTTAATTACTTAGTGTGGGAACCAGTAGTGCAGGTCTATCGCTTATTGATGGGCTAAGGCGTTAGCAAAATTTCAATCTGATCAAAATAGCTTGCCCCGGGCACTTGTTGGCCAAAGGCGGTCACGGCAATCTGCAGCCAGGTTGGCTCCTGCACCGTGAGCGTCAACGTAGTTTCAAAATGCCCAGTGCCGTTTGCGTTGGCTTGCAGATACACCTCGCGCGCCACGAGGATGCGTTCCTGGCGGTCGATGATCTGCAAGCTCACCGGCCGCGTCGAATAAAAATCTACCGTGCCCTGCACCGTTAGATTTCCGCTGGCCACACTATCTTGATTGCTGGGTTCTGCAATCTCCAGCCCGATTTCGCCCTCCGCTGCCAAGATGTGGCTCTCGCCTTCTCCCAGCAGCATAAGCTCCACGGAACGCATTGCCGCAATGCGGCCATAGGCGTCCAGCGTGCGCACCGTCAGGCGCGCCGGTATGGGTGGGCGGCTGACCTCAAAGGGGAGCAATACGTCAAGCTCGCCACCGGCAAACGGATGCACCTGGCGCAGTAAGAGGCGCCCAGCCACATCGCTCAGTTGAATATAGAGTTGGCCGTCAGCACCCGGTTGCGCGGCAACTAGCAGCGGGATGCTGCCAGCAAGTTGCGATCCATTCCCCGGGGAGAGGATCGCAATATTGATTGCAGAATTATTAATTTCTGCAATTTCTGTTGTTTCTGAGATTGGCGTTGCAGAGGGCGTTGTCTGCGTGCTGGCAGGTGTAATCTGATTGGGAGCTGGGGGTGGTGTGGCTGCAGGCGCTGTGTTGCAGCCTGCCACACATAGCAGGCTGAACAGCACCAGCAGCCACACACGAGTTAGCTTAGGAGAGCGAAGACCACACTTCAAGTTTGGTGCCCACACGTTGGATGATTTCATCCGTAAAGGCTTTGGTACCCAAGTGGCCGCCCAGGTCGGTCGTAGCGTGGCCGTTGTGAATTGCTTCGAACACGGATTCGTAAATAGCGCGTGAGGCGCGTTCGGCGGCTTTGCCCGGCACATAGCTGAGCAGCGCACCCAGCGCCAGGATCATGCCCATGGGGTTGGCGATGTCTTTGCCTTCCAGGGCCGGGGCCGTGCCGTGGGGCGCTTCAGCCATCACCGCTTTGACGCTCTGCGTCTCATTATCCACAGACAGCACCAGGCTTTCGGAGCCGGCAATGCTGCCGAACATCTGCAAAATCAAGTCAGACAGCAGATCGCCGTCACGGTTCATGGCTGGGATGACCAGTGCCTGCCCGTTGGCCTGCAGCAGCAGTGCCAAGGTGGCATCGATGAGCAGTGGGCGATACGCTACATCCGGATGACGCTCAGAGGCGGCATCCATCTCTTCTTTGAACATGCCTTCGTACACCGGGCTTACCGTGAACTTAGGCCCACCGAAGACGGTAGCGCCGTTCTTCTTGGCGTACAGGAAGGCGAACTCGGCCACAGACTGGCAGGTGGAACGGTGAATTTGCGAGGTGCGGTAGGCTACCTCGTCACCGTCAATCGTTTCGCGCCATTCCTTGGCGCCATAGGCATCTTCCACCGCCATGCGCGCCACCGCAATCGGGGCGTGCACGCCAGCCACCGGCAGCACGTTGGGGATGCGGCGGCCGGTGCGCAAAATGACCTGCGCTTTCATCGCATTGCGCAGGATGGCGTTGGGGCTGCCCAGCGTGCCGCTTTCCGGCGTGATGGTGGCGGCCTTTAAGCCATAGCCGCTTTCCAGCATGGCGCGCCCCGCCTCGTGCACCACTTCGTTCTTGCTCGCCTCCCGATGTTGCAGGCTGAGGTCAAAATGCTGAAAGTCAAAATTCACGCCCAGCGCCTCAGCCACGCGCAGGGTCTCAACCAATAATTCCTCGCCCGTTTGGTCACCGTGCATGACCACCACGCGCAAGGGTTCACTTTTTTGGAGCGTACTCACCAATTACCTCTAACAATTCTTGAAGACGAATGGGTTTTTCCAGCGAGGCGACTGCACCGCTTTCGCGTGCCTCAGACTGGATTTCGCTTAAGTTCAATGCCGAGAGCGTCACGATCGGGATGCTGCTCGTCTCTGGCGAGGTATGCAGCTGGCGGATCATCTCCAGGCTGCGCCGTCCATGGAGATTCACATCGGTGACGATGAGATCAGGGCGCGCGTCAGCCGCCAGGCGCAGCGCTTCTTCTTCGCTGGCGGCGGTGATGGCCACATGGCCCATGATCGTGGCTGCCTGGGTGAGCAGCTTGCGCGTCAAAGGCTCGTCGTCAACGAACAGAATACTCGCCATAAGGGGTCAATGATACCTGAAGGCACAGCCGCTTTCCTGAGCGCACCTTAAAACAAAACCGCCGCCCCTTGGGGCAGCGGTTTTGTTGACTTGCGGCTACAGGCCGTAGATATCGCTGAACTTGGTCTCCAGGTAGCGAATGTAGGCATCACCGTTGATCTTGGAGCCGGTAATGCGCTCCACCATCACCTGCGGCTCGAACTTGGCGCCCGGCGCGTGGACGTGCTTGTTCAGCCACTGCAGCAACGGGGCAAATTCGGCGGTGCGGATCTTGTTTTCGATGTCGGGAATGTCGCGACCAATCACTTCCCAAAGCTGGGCGGATACCAGGTTGCCCAGCGCATAAGTGGAGAAGTAGCCCATCAAACCAAACGACCAGTGCACGTCTTGCAGCACACCTTCCTTATCGTTGGGCGGGGTCACGCCCAGGTACTTCTGGAACAGGTCGTTCCAGTACATGGGCAGCTTGTTGACCTCAGCTTCACCTTCCATGATGGCCATTTCCAGCTCCATGCGCAGCATGATGTGCAGGTTGTAGGTGGCCTCATCCGCCTCTACACGAATGTAGGAAGGGGCCACCTTGTTGATGGCCTTGTAGAAGGTTTCCATGTCTACGCCCTTGAGCTGCTCAGGGAAGACCTTCTGTAGTTTGGGGAAGTAGTGCTCCCAGAAGGGCTTGGAGCGGCCCACCAGGTTCTCCCACATGCGCGATTGGGATTCGCCGATGGCCAGGGAGGGGCTGTTGTACAGCGGGGTGCGCTTCAGGCTCTCGGCCATCCCTTGGGCGTGCATGGCGTGCCCAGCTTCATGCAGCGTGCCGAAAAAGTAGGGGTTGAAGAAATCAGGGTAGACGCGCGTAGTAATGCGGTGGTCCCCCCAGCCCAGTGTCGTCTGGAAGGGGTGGGTGGTCTTGTCCAGGCGGCCCTGCTTCCAGTCATAGCCGAAGTCTGTCACTACGCCCACACCAAAGTCCCACTGACCCTTCTCTTCAAACGGCTGGTGCAGCACGGAGTCATCCACTTGCTGTGCTTCAGAGATGCGCTTGATGAGATCGACCTGCTTGGGGCGAATGTCATCAAAGATAGCTTTGACATCCTTGGCCTTCATGCCCGGTTCGTAAATATCCAGCATGGGGTCGTATACGTGGTCATAGGGGGCGTACAGCTCGGCGAAGCGGCGTGCCCAATCCACCAGCTTCTCCAGATGCGGCTGGAAGGTGGAAAATTCAGAGTTGATGCGGGCTTCCTGCCAGGCTTGGTTGCCCATCGTGGTCAGCTCGGCGCGCTCAGACACCATTTTGCTAGGCACCTTGGTGTCTTTCTCAAAGTGGCGGCGTGTCACCGCTACCAGGCGAGCCTCATCGGAGTCAGCATCCCAATCGCCCACCTGCTTTTCGAGCGCGTCCAGCAGCTTGCCCACCTCAGCGGAGGTGAACTTCTCGTGGGCGATCTTGTCCAGCGTACCCTGGGCCTGGCCGCGCGCCTCTGCGCCCATCGGCGGCATGTAGGTCTGCTGGTCCCAGCCGAGCACGGCGCTGGCATTGTTGATGTCTGAGATCTCACCCAAGATCTCTTTGAGTTGTTCCAGTTCTTTGCTCATCATGCTCCTTCTCTTATTGCGAACTTTTTATGAACACAAGCTATTAGCACTTAGTATTTAGCTAACAGTTAACGGCTAACAGCTATTTCACTTCCCAACGCATCGGTTTGCCCAGCAGCACATTGGCCACTTCATCGGCCACGTCCATCGCCGCGCGGGTTTGCGCCTCCGCGGTTTGCGCACCCATGTGTGGCGTGGCGATCACGTTCGGGTGCGTTACCAGCGGGCTGGTGCCCGGCGGCTCCGTGGCGAACACGTCCAGCGCTGCGCCGGCCACCTGGCCGCGGTTGAGCGCGGTGAGCAGGGCGTCTTCGTCGATCACGCCGCCGCGCGCTGCACACACAATGTATACGCCGCGCTTCATTTTCTCAAAAGCGGTCTCGTTCAGCAAGCCGCGCGTATCGGACAGCAGCGGTAGGTGCAGCGTGATGACATCACTCTCGCTATAAATTTCGTCCAGCCTGGCCGCCAAAGCGCCGCGGGTTTGAATAGTAGCATCATCCAGGAAGGGGTCAAAGCCGCGCACATCCATATCAAAAGCCGCGGCGCGGCGCGCCACCTTGGCGCCAATATTGCCCATGCCCAGAATACCCAGCGTCTTGCCAGCCAGCTCAGCGCCCTCAAACGACTTTTTGTCCCAGCCGCCCGCCTTCATGCTGGCATCCGCCCGCGGCACGCTGCGCACTATTGCCAGCATCAGCGCCAGGGTCAGCTCAGCCACCGCCACGCTGGTGGATACCGGCGTGTTCACTACCGCCACGTTGTGAGCGGCCGCTGCGGCCAGGTCAATATTGTCTACGCCCACACCGGCACGGCCAACCACTTTGAGATTGCTGCCGGCTGCCAGCACCTCGGCAGTTACCTTGGTGCGGCTGCGTACGATCAACCCCTGGTACTCGGGCAGCACGCTGAGCAGTTCGCTCAGTTCAATCCCTGCACGGTCATCCGCCTGCACACCAGCCGCGTGCAGGCGCTGGGCAGCTTGGGGGGCAAGGGAATCTGCAATCAAGACCTTCATGAACACAACACTTTCTATACTAAGTCAGCAAGTTATGGCTGAGATTGTAAGCGCGTTTGTCGGAGCTATAATTCTGGGAAAATGATTAAAAAGCAGGATTTTTCACCAAACTAAAATAGGTGGCGAAAGTGATGATTCTTCTTAGCAGAGGTCTCTTAGCGGGGTTAAAAAATTCCAGGCTATTTTGGTTTGGCATATCGCTTGGAGCAATCTTGCTTTGTATTGCAATTTCTTACCAAAACAATCTAATTCCGGATTTTTTTGTGGGCGAGGAGTATGACAAGATCAGGTACCCAGCCCTAAACAACCATCTTGCCTCGTGGGTAAGCTACTTCCTAGATAAAGGAAGACCTATAGAAGGCATCTATTGGACATATCTTTATAAGATTGTTGGGTTCCAGCCAAAGATCTTTCATCTTGCTTCAATCGTTTTACATCTCATGGCAACCCTTTTAGCAACAATCGTATTCTGTAGGACTTTGAGCAAGACAGGGGTTTCGACGAACAACTGGAGACTAGGCATACTAATCGTTGTTCTATTCTTTAATGCATACAGCGTCAACCTTTTTTTTAAGATAAGTCTAGATGCTCCCATCATTGCTGTAGCTACTTTTTTCGCAAGCACGTTTGCGTTCCAGAGTTTTGCTCGGTCTGACTTTACTAGTTATGGTTGGCTTCTCGTGACTATCTTGATGTTTCTGTTCACGATCTTTAATTATGAGGTTGCTGTATTCTTGTTTCCAGCGACTTTGTTACTAAGCTGGCCATTGCTTAGCGAAACACGCAGAACTAAACGACTCGCCCATATCTTTATCCTAGCTGGGTTTACTAGCTGCCTGGTTGTTTTGATTCCCTACAAAATTTATGCCCTTATTGAAACTAGCAGAGGCGTAGGGATTGCCAATCCTGCAATGAGTGCAGGTAGTCAGTCCATAAGCTCTTTAATCTCTCAGGTGCCGCAAAGGTATGTGAGCTACTTGACTGAATTTGGAGAAGGTCTTTATGCTCAAGGTAGTTGGCAGCGCATTTCCTTATATGGATTGGTCGTGCTTTTTCTGCTAGGAACTTTTCTGCTATTTAGAGCCCTTCCTCTAAAAGGAGCGACTCGCCGTTTTTTTGAAGACCCCAAGTACGCCTCACTTTTAGCTGCACTTTGGATAACAACATTCTCTTTGCTGCCCTATGCGCTCATTGGATATTTTGCGAATTCAATTCGAGCCTTTTCTGCGGCTATTTTTGGTATTTTAATTTTTGTTTCCGTTACTGTGTTATTTGAGAAACGACGACTATTCAGATCTGCAGGTCTTTTGTTGTTGTTGCTTTCAGTTGCAATCGGTATCAACCAGTTCTTTCTTAGGTCTAGAGATTTGATGCAATTGCGCGAACATTATTTTAGCTACTTTATAGATTTTGCCAAACTAGTTCCAGGGATTCTGCCTGGGACCAATCTGGTGTTGATCGAACATAACCCAGGGAGCCTTTCGGGTTGTCCAGGCATGTTTATGCTTCTCTACAACGTTAAGGATATTACCTGTGGCGTTATCGGAACTGAGCCAGTTTTCATGGCTGAAAGGTTTGAGTCGGTTATCCATGCTCATTATGGTGGTTGGCTTCGCGGTGATAATGAAGTTCTGGTTGGGCGCAGGTCTAGTGGAGAGTTTTATCTTATAGATTCTATTGAAAGTAGCAGCCATCTGCTTGTTACTTGGCATGTCACTGACCCTATAAAGACCGATTACACAAGAATAGTGAGAGATCGATCAGCTCCAAATTCTGAGATGTATTTTTATCTGATTGATACATGGGGCTCAGGAAACTAGAAATATTTTAATGGAGGAGATGTGCGTGATTGTCGTTTGTTGCTCATTGTTTTTGTTTTTACCCTTTCCTTGGCCGCCTGTGGCGGTGGTGCCGATACTCCGGCCGCCCCGGCGGGCGGTTTTGAACCCGCCGCCATCGTCAACGAAGAGGGTGGTGTGGTCACCATCACCGGTGAGCTTGCCTACACCTATCCCTTCTTTACCGATGGCGTAGCCCAGCCGTTGGTGATCCTGGAAGACCAGGCCGGTTTTATTGACCGTGATCGCGGCTACCTGATGCCGCTGGCCTCGCAAGTGATGGGCCAGATCACTTCCAGCTTCTACGAATCTCCCTTCACCTACAGCATTTCGCTGCCCATCGTGCCGCAAGGCGGTCTGCGTGATGTTGACCAGAACGGCGAAGAAAACACGGGTGTGCTGGTCTTTGCGCCGGCGTACTGGACCAATACCTTTGGCGATCCTTTCCTGGAGAAGCGTGACCTCGGCGGCGGTGGCTGGTCCACGGCCTATGCGTCCACGCGCACCAGCGAGGACGCGGCCACCCAGCGTGAATACATCGGCGGCAAGCTCATCGTCTACGCTCCCGACAACCAGCAGGGCTTCCCCTCTGGCTTCGGTGATGACGGTAAGCTCTTCACCGAAGATGACCCTATCGTGGGCATCCCCCAGGGCTATACCCTGGTGGATATGGACACGGCCCCTTTCACCTTTGACCGTTCCAACGCGGTGGCGATGGATCTGCTGGAGCCGGAAGGCGTCGCTTTGGATGATTTCTCCGATATGACCTATGGCGATGCCTTTGATGCCATGATCACGATGATGCGCGAGGAATACGCCTTCACCGAGCTCAAGGGCCTGGATTGGGACGCGCTGGACGCTGAGTTCCGCCCGCGCTTTGAGCAGGCCGAAGAAGACAACGATGTGGATGCGTACTACTTCGCTATGCGTGACTTCTTGTGGTCCATCCCAGATGGTCACATTGGCTTCTCGTTCCCGGATACGCTCAATCGCCAGTTCAACATTGATATCGCCACCGGCCTGGGCATGTCCATGCGTGATACCAGCGATGGCCGCGTGATTGTGAGCTACCTGACCCCGGGCGGCCCAGCCGAAGCTGCTGGCTTTGTGCTCGGCACCGAGATTCTGAGCTTCAATGGCGAGCCGATCAATGATGTCATTGACCGTGCTGTGGTGTGGTCTGCCCCGTTCAGCACGCAGCACACCTTGCGCCTGCAGCAGTTGCGCTACGCCGTGCGCTTCCCTGAGGCCACTGAGATCGAGGTGGGCTACCAGAACCCGGGTGGTGCTGCAACCACTGCAGTAGTGACCACGGTAGCAGAGTATGACAGCTTCAACCAATCGTCCTTTGCCAGTGGTGTAAGCGGCTTTGAACTGCCAGTGGAGTTTGAACTGATGGATAATGGCTACGGCTATGTAGCTATTTACTCCTTCTTTGATAATGAAGTCCTCACCATCCAGCTGTGGGAGCGCATGATCAATGTGCTCAACGCCAATGAGGTGCCTGGCCTGGTGATCGATATGCGTAACAACGGTGGCGGTTTTGGCTTCCTGGCGGACCAGATGGCAGCCTACTTCTTCAGCGAAGAGATGCAGATCGGCACCGGGGCGGCCTGGGATGAAAGCCTGGGTGACTTCTACGTTGATCCCAACACCTTCGATATGTTCTACCCGCCGTCGCCAGACATGCAGTATGACGGCAAGATTGTTGTGCTCGTATCTCCCAATTGCTCCAGCGCGTGTGAGTTCTTCGCGCATGACATGACCATTCAAGAGCGCGCCACCATCGTGGGCCAATACCCCACCGGCGGTCTGGGCGGCGGTGTGAAGGATTTTGAAATGCCCGCCGCTATGACGGTGCGCTTCCCCGTCGCGCGCCCGCTGGACCTGGATGGCAATATCATCATCGAGGACGTGGGCGTGGTGCCGGATGTAGTTGTGCCCGTGAATGAAGACACGCTCTTCTCAAGCGGGGATGCCGTGCTCGAAGCCGCCATCGCCGTGCTGGACAATCCGGCCGGAGCCGGCGTGGTGCCCTCTGGCCCGCCAAGCCTGGATGCGGATTACAACGCACTGGCCCAGTTGCAAGCCGGTGTGCCAACGCTGTTTGATGTGGTGCGTGAGGACTACTCGGACGCGGAGAATCAAACCCCCGGCACGCTGTACTACACTATCGTGCTGCCGCAGTCCACAAGCATTGTGGGCGGCTACTACTGGTGCACGGAGACTGCCGCTCAGCTGGAAGACAACTGGGCCAAGATGCAGATCACCGTTGAGCTGAACGGCGAGGTCATCCCCACTGATCAGCTGGACTTTGAATCGCACCCCGATCTGCCCTGCAATCTGCTCACCGTGCTGATGACTGACTGGCCGCAGGGCGAGCACCACATGGTGGTGACGGTAACGCACACCGCCAGCCTGAATGATGGCTTTGGCGATTACCCGGCTGGCACCTATGTGTCTGACTATCGCATCTTTGTTGAGAAGTAAGCGAGGCAGTAGTAATCAGTTAGGAGTGAGCAGGAACTCCTTGGCGTAAAAAATAGAGGGACGGCATCTGCCGTCCCTCTATTTTATGTGCGCTTGATGCCGCAAGCTTACCTGCTCACTCCTCACGGCTCACTCTTCACTCTAAATCCACCAAACATGCATCATCACCCGGATTAGGCACATACTGCGTCCCGAACCAGCTTTCCAGAATCTCGCTGGCCAGGGCTGGCGTGGTGGTGCGTAGGGAGAGGCACAACACATTGGCATTGTTCCACAACCGCGCCCCGCGGGCGGTTTCGGCATCGGCGCACAGGGCGGCGCGGATACCCGCCACCTTGTTGGCGGCGATACTGACGCCCGTACCCGTCCAGCAGAACAGGATGCCCTCGTCGGCTGCACCGCTGGCTACCGCCTTGGCCACGCCGCGCGCGGCCAGTGGCCAAAGCGCCGGCGCTAACATCTCGGCCTGGTGGCCGTGCCGCTGCAGCCAGGTGGCCACATGCTCCACGACGGGGTTGGCTTCGTCAGTGCCCACTAAGACTTTCATCACAGAGATTCTAACCTTGTCAATTTGTCTGCTGGTCAATAAGCCAGCCGGCAAATTGACCAAGTGACCACTTGACTAGCTAACGAGAGTCCCTTCCAACTCCAACAACCAGCGCTTGGTTTCCACGCCGCCAAAGCCGCCGTAGCCGGCCAAGCTGCCGTCAGCGCCGATGATGCGGTGGCACGGAATAATGAACGAGATGGGGTTACATGCCTGCACGCCGCCCACGGCGCGTGCGGCCCGCGGGTTGCCCACCGCCGCAGCAATGTCGCCATACGAGGCAGTCTCGCCGTAACCTACCGCCATCACGGCTTTGCGCACCGCCTGCTGGAACGCCGTCATGCCGCTGAAATCTACCGTCACGTCAAACCGGCGGCGCGTGCCCGCCAAGAACTCCTGCATCTGCGCCAGCACCGGCGCTACTGGCACCGCTTGTTTGACCAGCTGCGCTGGCCCGCGCTCGAGGATGTGATCGCAGAAGCGTGCTTCGTTCAGCGCATAGGCCGCCGACCACACACCCCGTTCGCTCACCGCTGCCCACAGCGTGCCTAGCCGCTTGTGCGGCTTGGAGGCATAGAAGAGTAGGGGCAGGTTGCGTTTGGCGTTCATCGCTGGCGTTCTGCCGCCACCAGCTCACGCGTGGCGGGGGCTACCTCTTTAGCATACAGCTCGATCGTGGCGCTGTCAGCCACCGCCAGCAGGAAGGCGCTAATGCCATAGGTAAAGGTCAGCTCAGCCAACTGCTCAGCCCATTGCTGCGGTGGGCCTATCAGGAAGCCATTGCTATTGCTGGTGAATTGCCCGTTGATGTTGAGCATGCGGCGCACACTAGTGGCCGGGCGGCCGGCCTTTTCTGCGCCGGCGTCAATATGGGCGTTCATCTCGGCCAGGCTGGGCAGGCCATTCTCCAGATAGGCTACCGTAGGCACCCAGCCATCCGCTTTGCGCCCGGCGAGGTCCAAAATTTTTGGCTTATAGGCGCCCAGCCAGGTCTCGATTTTGTGCGCAGGCGCTGGCCCACGCCGTGCCCCGCGCACCTGGTAGAACTTGCCATCCAAGCGCGCTCCGCTGCGCTCCTCGGCATTCCACAGCAGGCGCATGATATCAATGGCTTCTTCGAGCGCCTGGATGGATTGGCCGGCGGTCAGCCGCCGCCCGCCCATCGCCTCGATGGCGTCCCAAAAGCCGCCCGCGCCCAGGCCCATTTCAAAGCGGCCGCCACTCAGCAGGTCAAGGCTGGCGGCAGCACGCGCCAGCACGGCGGGCTGGCGCAGCGGCAGGTTAAGCACATTGCCGCTGACGCGGATGCGCTGCGTGCGTGAAGCTACATAGGTGAGCAAGGTCCAGGTATCGTGAAAACTGGCCTGGTAGGGGTGGTCCTGGAAGGTGGCCAGATCCAGCCCGGCGCGGTCGGCCGCAATGGCCAGCTCCACCGCCTGCTGGGCGGGTTGCGCGCTGGGGGTGATGAAGGTGCCAAACAAGAGTTCGTGGCCGTAGTCGCTCATGCGGACTCCTTTTCGCGTTGAGGCGTGATGTTGAAATTATCGCGGAAGACATTGTGCGGGTCGTAACGCAACTTCAGCTCGCGCAAACGCGCCAGCGTAGCGGGCGGAAAGCCATCGGCAAGCCGTTCGGGCGACTGGTCGGTCTCGAAGCTGATGTACAACCCTTCAAAGTGTGGGTAGAGTTGCTCCCAGGCGGCGTTGGTGATGGCGCGGTTGGCACCCATCGCCGTGACGGAGAAATTGGCGTCTCGATATGCATAGGCAGTGGCCTCCGGTGGCACATCGGCCACCGCGCCGCCCACGGCGCGAATTTGGAAGAAGTAGAAGGCCCCGCTCTCGATTATGCGCGCCGCCGCAGCAGCAAATTCCGGCGTGATGTGCTTGAGCAGCCCCGAACGCGCCGTCGGCTCGCCCTGGGCGTTGTGTTCGCTGCTCTGTGCATTGGCCATCACCGCCGCGTAGGGCATGATGCTGGCGCTGTAATCGTACATGGGGGCAATGTTGGCCAGTGGCTGCAAGCGCTGCACGATGGTATCGGCATCGTCTGCGTTGATCAGCACCATCACATAGCCGATGGCCGGCTGCGTTTCACGCGCCGGGCTCAGGATCATGAAGCTGGTCACATCGCGCGGCGCAGCTTCCACCGCTGCGCCCCACTTCACCAGGAAATCAGCAGGTTGGCTGGCATCCATGATCAGTTGTGCCCAGCCCACATTGCCCACCTCGTAGACTTCAAATTCAAAAGCAGTAACGATGCCAAAGTTGCCGCCCGCGCCGCGCACCGCCCAGAACAGGTCAGCATTGTGCTCAGCGTCCGCGCGCACGAGCGAGCCATCCGCCAGTACCAGCTCCACCGCCCGCAAGCGGTCGATGGTCAGCCCGTGCTGGCGTGACAGCCAGCCCACGCCGCCGGCGGTGGCCAGGCCGCCCACACCCACGCCGCCATAGTCGCCCGAGCTCAGCGCCCAGCCATGCGGCTCCAGCGCCGCGGCCACCTGCATCCAGCGTGCGCCGGGTTCGATACGTACCAGGCGTTTGGCCTTATCCAGCACATCGATGCGGTTGAGCTTGCCCAGGTCAATAACGATGCCGCCGTTATTGGTCGAGCGGCCGCTGATGCCGTGGCCGCCGCTGCGGATACCCAGCGGCAGCTCGGGATGGCGGCGCGCAAAGGCCAGCGCATCTGCAACTTCGTCCACGCTTTCGACGCGGAACACAATGCCCGGCGTGCCGCCGCGCAAATAGTTGGAACGCACGCGTGCGTAGCTGAAGTCGCCCGGTTCCACGGCGCGCTCTGCCAGGCTGGCAGGCACACCGTCATAGTCAATGCCCGCGCGCCGTTTGGCGCGGGCCGTGGCGCTACGCCGTGGCACGCTCACCGCGTCAGGCAGCGCTTCCTGCGCCGCCTGGCGCAGGGTGGGGGCCACTTCGCGGGCAAACTGCTCCATCGTATCGGCGTCATCACTGGCGAGGATGAAGGTGCGAATGCCGTCTTCCACCACCAGCGGCAGCAGCTCATCCACCCATTGCGCCGATGGGCCATGCAAGAAGCCCTGGCGTTGCGCCGCAAACTGGCCGGAGATGTTCAAGAGCCTGCGGATGTCGCCGGGCTCGCGGCCGGCCTTGCGTGCCGCCTCATCAATGATGCGGTTGCCGGTTTGCAGATCGCCCGGCTTCAGGTAGCCCAGGCTGGGCAGCCAGCCATCCGCCTTTTGTGCCAACAGGCGCAGCATGCGTGGCTTGTACGCGCCCAGCCAGATCGGGATCTCGTGTGCGGGCAGCGGGCCGCCCTGCACGCCATTCAGTGTGTAGAACTTGCCTTCAAAGCGCAGCCCGGCATTGCTGCCGCTGTTCATCATGCTGCGCAGAATATCCAGCGCCTCGTCGAGCGCGGTGACCGCCTCGGCTGGGCTGCGCTGCGGCCCGCCCATGGCGACGATGCCATCCCAGAACGCGCCGGCGCCCAGCGCCATCGCCACGCGCCCGCCAGAGAGCAGGTCTAGGCTGGTGGCGCTACGCGCCAACACGGCGGGCTGGCGCAGCGGCAGGTTGAGCACATTGGAGGCAATGTGGATGCGCTCGGTCTGTCCGGCCACCCAACTTATCAGCGTCCAGGTGTCGAGGAAGGCAGGCTGGTAGGGGTGGTCTTGGAAGCTGACGAGGTCAAAGCCCAGCGTTTCGCTATGGCGCGCCAGCGCTACCGTGGCTTCAGGGTTGCGGTTGTGTGGGGTGATGAAGGTGCCAAATTGCAGGGCGTGGTGTGTATTCATAGCGCAGCGTCCATAGATGAGGGAGTTGCATAATACCCTTATCTATGGACGCTGCCTGAGGGCGAGTGCTTTCTTAGTAGTTGGTCACACGGTCAATGTAGCCGCGTTCGCGCGCCTGATGATCACAATAGCGGAAGATGACAAAGCCCAGCACGGTGAACACCGCCGTCAGCCCGGCAAGAATGCCGAGCAGTTGCAGGTTGGAGAACTGGCTGAAGGTAGGGAAGCTCTGCGCCACGCCGCCCACCAGCGCTCGCCGAATGAGCTCCAGCCAGTACGAGATGGGCACCACGTAGCCGATTGGCTGCAGCCATGCGGGCAAAACACTGAGTGGGAAGATGGCGCCACTGAACAGGTACAACGCCCCGGCCACCGCCTCGCCCATGAAGTTGGCATTGTTGACAATGAGCAGCATTACGCTGCCCAGGGCCAGCCCCATCATCGCCAGCATGACGATACCCATCACCAGGCTGATGACGAACAGCGGCCAATTCACCAGCGTGAGGTCGAGCGGCACATCCAGGAACAACACGCCCACGACGATGGTGATGAACACCGCCAGGCTGCCAAACACAAACTTAGCGAAACCACGCCCAAGCAAGTACACAGGAATGTTCACCGGTGCAATGTAGATGTACTTGAGCATGCGGTACACCTCGCGGTCGTCAATCACTGACCATGAGACACCGCTGAGCACTGCCGCCACATAGATATAGAAGGCGTTGCCCAGGTATATGTAGGCAAACATCGGGTCTTCGAATGCGCCGTTGGTGATCACGCTGTACATCACCACCAGAATGGCAGCGCCAGACAGCGGCTTGATGACTGAGTAAATAAAGAAGATGATCGGGTCTGCCCAGTTGGCTTCGATCTGCCAGCCCAGCCAGGCCGCCGCCAAAAAGGTGCGGCGGCCCACGCCGCGCTCGCCTGCTTGTTTGTCGATCGCTTGTGTGGCTTGCATGCTATCTCCGTCCATCCGTCAAGCGGCCCTCGCGCACAGCCAGGCGCTCCATGTAGCCTAGCAGCCAGCGTGCGCCAGCCAGGAACACGATGCTCAGCACGCCCAGCACCAGCAGCTCGGTTTGCACCGGTAGGAAACCGAGCTCCACGCCGCCGCGGAAGGAGAGCTGGCGCATGGCATCCAACCCCAGCGTGAGCGGAATGATCGAGGCGCCGGCAGCCACCCAGAAATTGAGGCTCTTGATGGGGAAGTAAAAACCAGAGGCCAAATACACCGGCTCCTGCGCCAGATTGGCGTAGTGCCATGCTTCACGATTGAGCAGCAAAAATAGCGAAGCTGTCATCATGCCCATGCCATAGAGTGCCACCATGGTGAGCATGAACACAGCAAACAATAGCGCGTAATTGCTGACCTCAAAATTCACGTCGAAGAGAAGGCTGCCCGCCAGGGTAATCACCAAGGCACGCAGCCCCGTGGAGAACAGGCCCCCCAGCGCCATGCCTAGCAGCACCGCCATCAGCGAATTGGGCGCCATGATGTACAGCGCCAGGTTGCCAGTTTGCTTCTCCCAGTACATCTGGCTGCTCATTGACCACAAAATGTTAAGCCAGAATGCCGTCATGGCGCCGCCCATCACTACAAAGCCAATGAACACATCTTCGGCGCCGATGGCGCGGTAGATGAACACATACGCCGCAATCGAAAGCACGGGCAGAAAGACTTCAAAGAAGAACCACGAATGCTCGCGCAGCAAGCCAATGATGCGCGGGTAGGCGCGGCCGATCACCGTCTGCACGAAGAGACGCCAGCCGGTGTTCTTGTACACTCTATCCGTTAGCGCCACTCTCGGCCTCCTTCATGCTGTGGCCCACGAGATTGACGAACACGTCTTCCAGCGTGGGCTCGCGCTTCTGCAGGTTGAGGATGTGAACATCGCGCCCGGTGAGCATATTCACCACCGAGCCCAACGCATCGTCCTCGGCCAGGATCAGCTCCAGCACCGCGGCACCGTCTTTCGCTTCGTGGCTCACTTTGCGCACACCGCCCAGTGCTTCGAGCGCCTCCGGTTGCAGTGTGTTCAGCGGGCTCACTTCCATGCGATAGATCACATCGCGCTGCAACTGGCGCTTCAGGTTAGCCGGCGTGTCGCAGGCCAGCACCTTACCGCCGTTGATGATGGCTACGCGGTCACACAACTCATCCGCCTCCACCATGTAATGCGTGGTCAGCAGCAGCGTGCGGTCGGGGTTGTTGTTCACCCAGCCGCGCACAAAATGGCGCACATCACGGCTGGCTTCCACATCCAGACCCAGGGTGGGTTCATCCAGGAAGAGCACATCCGGGTCGGTGAGGAAGCCGCGCACAATGTTCATCTTCTGGCGCAGGCCGGTGGAGAGGTCAGAAGACTTGGTGTTGATGCGGTCTTCCAGATTGACGATCTTGAGCAGCGCTTTGATGCGCTCATTGGCGATCTTGCTGGGGATGCCATAGAACTGGGCGAACATCCACAGGTTCTCGCGCACGGTCAGCAAGCCGTAGCCAGACGACTCGCCGCCGGAGACCATGTTGATGCGCGGGCGCACCTTGTCCGGCTCCTTGGCCACGTCATAGCCGGCCACGCGCGCCACGCCCGAGGTGGGCGCCAGCAGGGTGGTGAGGATCTTGATGAGGGTGGTCTTGCCCGCCCCGTTGGGCCCAAGCAGGCCAAACAGCTCGCCGCGGCGCACCTCAAGGTTAATATCGCGCAGCGCGATCAGCTCCTTGGCTTCTTCTTTTTTGTTGCCGCGCAGTTTGTAGATCCGGGCGAGATTTTCAGTGTGTATCGCCAATTCCATGGATGAATAGTCCCTTTTTCCTATATAAAGTGCGTGGCTAGAGTAGGGTAATCGTAGGGTAAGCGTCAAGCACCCTGAGTCCAGATTGCCTATTATATGTCTCGTAAGGGCGATTTCTCTCTTCTTCTCCTCCTTAGTGAGAGCCGGGCGGCGTACCCGGCTCTCTCACTTTAAAAGCCAAGTGATTAGTGAGCAGTGCACAGGCTACCCAATTGCCACTTACCAGTTACTGACCAGCAAATCTCCAATCTCTATTACTGCTCCCTGCTCACCTGCTTATATCTAAAACAATCTACTAAATGATCGTTCACCATGCCGGTGGCCTGCATATAGGCATAGCAAATGGTGGGGCCAACGAAGCGGAAGCCGCGCTTCTTCAAGTCCTTGCTCATTGCCTGTGATTCGGGGGTTTCAGCGGGGATGTCTTTCAGCGTCTGGCGACGGTTGGTGATCGGCATGCCGCCCACAAATTGCCAGATATACGTATCAAAACTGCCGAACTCCTCCTGCACCTTAAGGAAGGCCTGGGCGTTGCCAATGGCGGCACCGATCTTGGCGCGGTTGCGAATAATGCCCGGGTTGGAGAGCAGCTCGGCTACTTTGGCTTCGCCGTAGGCGGCCACCGTCTTGGCGTCAAAGGTATCGAAGGCGGCGCGGTAGGCCTCGCGCTTGCGCAGCACCGTGATCCAACTTAAGCCGGCTTGCGCGCCTTCCAGGATCAGCATTTCGAACAGGCGGCGCTCGTCGTGCAGCGGCAGCCCCCATTCCTCATCGTGATACTGGGTATATAACGGGTCGTCACCGTGCCAGCCACAGCGCGTGGGTACGCTCATTTGGGGCGCAAGCCTTCCAGCGTGGCCTGCAACTGGTCTTGGTCCACAAAGAATGCCGTGGGGAACAGGCTACGCGCCTTAAGCAGTGCCTCGTCCTCACCACCCACGAACACCATCGGGATGTAGCGCGTAGCCTTGGTGTTGGCAAGATGTTCAGCGATGGCACGGCTGTGCGAGGGCTTTTGGTCGAGGTAAAAGACCAGCACGTCTGGCACAGCCGCCTTGACCGCTGCGCTGCCGCGCCCGCCGTCTTGCCATTCCAGTTGCACCTGCCAGCCCCAGCTGGCGATGGTGCTGGCAACGGCCTCAGCCTCTGCCTGGCTCCACGCAAACAGGAATAATCGGCCCTGACTCATAGCATGAATCATAATCTACAAGACCAACCACAAAGACACGAAGAGCACAAAGAATTCGAGTCCAATCTCAACCCTTTGTGTCCTTTGTGCCTTTGTGGTTCGCGCTTTTTGCGGCGCGCCGTATAATCTGCCCCAATGTCTAACGCCACCCGCCAGATCGCCCGCGCCGCCGGCACGGTGATGTTCGCCTTTGTGCTCAACAGCCTGATGGGCCTGCTGCGCCAGGTGCTTATCACTCGCGCCTTTGGCACGGATGCCGCGCTGGATGCCTTCTACGCCGCTTCACGCCTGCCCGAGATCCTCTTCAGCCTCATCGCCGGCGGTGCCTTAGCCTCCGCCTTCATTCCCACGTTTACGGGCTACCTGCAAAAAGAGGATTCGCCCAAGGCCAGCCAGGACGCCTGGCACCTGGCCTCCTCAGTGGCCAACTTGGTCGGGCTGACCCTTGCCGCTGTCTCCGCCATCGCCTGGGTTTTCGCTCCGCAGCTGGTTGGCGGCGTGCTGGTGCCGGAGTTCTCAACAATTCAACAGTCTTTGACTGTTGAATTGTTACGCATCCAACTGCTCACCCCGGTCATCTTCGGCCTCAGCGGCTTGCTGATGGGCGTGCTCAACGCGCACCAACGCTTCTTCCTGCCAGCCCTGGCGCCGAGCATGCTGTGGTTCGGCATAATCCTCAGCATTTTTATCTTTGTGCCCAGCATGGGCATTCACGGTCTGGCCTGGGGCGCCGTGCTCGGCTCGCTGTTGCATCTGGGTGTGCAGTTGCCGGCGCTGCTGCGCCTGCGCCCGCAGTATTCGCCCACGCTGGGGCTACGCCTGCCCGGCGTGCGCCAGGTAGGGCGGCTCATGGCGCCGCGCCTGCTGGGTGTGGCTGTGGTGCAGCTCAACTTTCTAGTCAACACCATCGTCGCTTCCGGCATGGCGGCCGGCAGCCTGGCGGCCATCACGGTGGCCTTCTCGGTGATGCTCATGCCGCAGCAAGCCATTGGCCAGGCCATCGCCATCGCTGCGCTGCCCACCTTCTCGGCCCAGTTTGCCCGCGGCAACCTGGCTGAGCTGCGCTCCTCTTTGGTCAGCACCTTGCGCGGCATCATTTTTCTGGCGCTGCCAGCCAGCATCGGCCTCATCCTGTTGCGTCAACCTGTCATCGCTCTCTTGTTCCAGCGCGGTGAGTTCGGGCCAGACGATACGCAGTTGGTGGCCTGGGCGTTGCTCTGGTACGCCGCCGGCCTGGTCGGCCATTCGGTGGTCGAGATTGCCTCGCGCGCATTCTATGCCCTGCAAGACACGCGCACACCGGTGATGGTGGGCGTGGGGGCGATGGGCCTCAACGTGGTGCTCAGCCTCACCCTGCCGGCGCTCTTTGCACGCGCTGGCTGGATGCCGCACGGCGGCCTGGCCCTGGCGAACTCTACCGCCACCTTCCTTGAGATGTTGGTGTTGCTGTGGCTGATGCGTCGCCGCCTGGGCGGGCTGGAAGAAGGCCGCCTGCTGCGCGGCGCGGGCCAGTCAGCCTTGGCCAGCGCCGCGATGTTTGCGGCGCTGTGGGGCTGGCTCGCCTATGCCCACGGCCAGCCGCTGTGGCTGCAGGCGCTGGGCGGTGTGGCGGCTGGCGGCCTGGTCTACGCTGCCGCCGCCTGGTTGCTGCGCGTGCCCGAGCTGGCCGATGTGCTTGCGCAAGTGCGCGCCCGCGTGTCGCGTTAAGCGGCTATTATTCGTTTCTACTTACATGAAGCCTGACATCGCTGCCGCAGTAGATATTCGCTTATCTGAGATTGTTTCTGCCCTTACCTATGCCTTGGATTTGACTGAGGGCCAGCCCGAAGGTCACACGCTACGTAACTGCATGATTGGCATGACGCTAGCCGATTCTATGGATCTTTCTTCACACCAACGCTCGGCGCTCTTTTACGCGTTGCTGCTCAAAGACCTCGGCTGTTCCAGCAATGCCGCCAAGGTATCTGCCCTTTTTGGCGTTGATGATCACATTGCCAAATTCCGCCTAAAGACCGTGCAATGGTCCAGTCTTGTCGGTGCCGGCATGTATGTTGTGCGCACGGCTGGAGAAGGTTCGAGTTTGCTCTCTCGGTTGTGGCGCATCGTCACCCTTGGCTTGCAAGGGCGCCCCGCTGCCCGCGGGCTGATTAAGACACGTTGCGAGCGTGGTGCAGATATTGCCCGCATGCTTGGTTTCCCGGAGGATACCGCCCAGGCTATTTTGGATCTCGATGAACATTGGGATGGCAAAGGTGATCCGCTCGGGAAAAAAGGCGAGCAGATTTCACTGCTTGGCCGCGTGCTTGATTTTGCCCAGACCCTTGAGGTCTTCTATAGTATGTATGGCCCTGAGGGCGCCCGCCGTGTAGCGCGTGAGCGCCGCGGCACTTGGTTTGACCCGGCGTTGGTGGATTTGTTCTTCGCCACGATTGCAGACGACGAATCTTTTTGGGAGAGGCTGGCTTCCAAGGATCTCATCACCGATATCGGCGCCTACGAGCCGCCCGACCGTATCCTGCATGCAGACCAGGACAAGCTGGATCAGATTGCCGAGGCCTTTGCCCGCGTGATTGACGCCAAGTCTCCCTATACCAGCCGCCACTCGGCCCGCGTGGCCGAGATCGTGCGCCTGATGGCGGCGGAGCTCAAGCTGCCGCCGGAACAGCGCCGAGACCTTTCGCGGGCGGCGCTGCTGCATGATATTGGCAAGCTGGCCGTCTCCAACACTATTCTGGACAAGCCTGATAAGCTCAATGATGCCGAGTGGGCGCAGATGCGCTCGCACACCGAATACACCTATCGCATCCTGGAGCGCGTGCGCGGCTTCCGCCAGTTGGCGCAGATCGCCAGCGCCCATCACGAGCGACTGGATGGCCGCGGCTACCACCGCGGCCTGCCCGGCGGTGAGATGCCGCAGGAGGCGCGCCTGCTGGCCGTGGCTGACCAGTACGAGGCGCTCACCGCGCCGCGGCCGTATCGCAGCGCGCTGACCCCGCAAGAGGCGCTGGCCTTGCTGGAGAAGCAGGTCGGCACCGGCATTGACCCGCTGGCCTTCCAGGCCTTGCAGGCCGCCGTGCAAAAAGGCTCCGTGCCAGACGCGGCTCCCGTGCAGCCCAAATAATGTGCGCCTTGACAACTTTTCCCGCCCACGGGTATAGTCTTGCCTGTTAACAACTGAATAGAGAGAACAAGCGGCTGGGCCTTGCGCCTCTTCGGTTGGCTACGCCAACCTTGAAGGCGCGCGGCTACGAGGTGGAGGTTCTTGCGCCGGAAAGGCGCTGGTGTTGTGCAAACAATGCCACCGGTGAAAGTCCGGAGCTAAGCTGGCGGCCGTGCCAGCGAACATCGAGCAGTGGTGTTGTAGCTTTGGCGAAGCCAAAGCTACAACGGCACAAATCAGCGGATGCCTCTGAAGCCCTACCACGGGCTTCGTTTCTCCCTTCCAAACAAGCGACGCAGCAAAACTGCCTGGTGACAGGTAGCACAGAGCGCGGCGCACTGGTGCAACCTGCCCGCGCGGGTGTGTTGCGGTAGTTCCCTACTGGAAGGGTGTGACCTCGATGGATTCAATGGGCACGCCCTGCGTGCCCATTTTTATTTTGGGCAGAAAGGTTCTTTGCTATGCCTGAACATCGAGACGCCGCAGCTGGCTATCACCGCTATCACATTCCCACCCAGCCCGCGGCGGACATTGAGAAGTGGCCCAGCCGCTTCAAGGTCAAAGTACGCCGCACCGGCTTGGCCAAACTCCTCATCTCAGAAGTGCTGCACTACGGCCCGCGCAAGGATGTCATCCTCAGCCGCCCGTGCATGTACGGCGTGTTCTCTGGCCCGGTAGGCGGCTTCCTGCCGCGCGAGGAGCATTGCGTGGGCTGCCTGCGTTGCACCACCGAGTTTCCTGAGTTCGTACGCATCGAGCACAACCCTGAGCGCCGCAGTCTGGGCGACTCGTATTTCACCTTCAACTATGTAGACCAGATCTCGTACGAGGCCTCCAGCGGCCTGGTGCCGGTGCGCGGCGCCGGCTACCGCGGCAAGTTTGGCGGCGAGGGCTGGGACGGTATGTGGACGGATATGTCTGAGATCGTGCGCCCCACGCGTGACGGCATCCACGGCCGCGAGACCATCTCCACTGTGGTGGATATTGGCTACACCCCCAACTTCCTGCAATTTGATGCCGCCGGCCAACCCATCGGCAACACACCGCACACCCTCTCGATCCAATTACCCATCGTGCTGGATGCGCCGCAGACCGAGCTGGCCGCTGGCGTAGCGCGCATGTACGCGCGTGCCGCCGCCGAGGTGGACACGCTGGCCGTGCTGCCCTTCGAGTACGCGCTGGGTCTCACTGAATTCGGCTCGGCCATCGTGCCGGTCTTGCGTCCGGAGCACGCTCGCCGCCTCAGCCAGCTCGGCTTCACCCCGCGCATGGTTGAGATGCAGGGTTGGGATGAGGCGCTCTATGCTGCTATCACCGCAACTTTCCCCGGTGCCATCGTCGCTCTGCGTACCGGCTTTGAAGAGACCGCTGCGCTGGTGAGCTATGCCCAACGCGGCATCAAAGTCTTCCACTTGCTCGCCGATTTCCACGGCCGCAGCGCTGATGGCGCGTTTGTGCTCGATCTTATTCGTGAGGCACACAAAGCCTTCGTAGACGGTGGCATCCGTGAAGAGGTGACGTTGCTGGGCAGCGGCGGCATGATCGCTGCCGAGCACCTGCCCAAGGCGATGATCTGCGGCCTGGATGCCGTGGCGGTAGATACGCCGCTGCTGGTGGCCTTACAAGCGCGCTTCGGCGGCGAGTGCAGCGCCCGCGGCGCCAGCAGCTTCCGCCTGCCGGGCAACCTCAATGAAGCCTGGGGCGTGCAACGCCTCAAGAACTTGTGCGCCTCCTGGCGCGATCAGCTGCTCGAAATTCTCGGCGCCATGGGCCTGCGTGAAGTGCGCCGCCTGCGCGGCGAGATGGGCCGCGCCATGTTCATGAAGACTTTGGAAGCAGATGCCTTCGCTGGCCTGCTGGGTTATACGGAGGCCAACTAATGGCTAGCATCGCCAACAAGACCGACGAGCAGCTGATCGTCGAGAAGCACATCAGCAATCTGCACAATGGTTTTGCCCACTGGCCGCGTGCGGAAGAGGCCCCGCCGGCTCTTGGGGACAGCCGTTGGACGCAAGACCTCATCCTGGCTACCTGGCTGATGGCCGAAACCGGCCAGGTGCCGGACAACGGCCTGGAATATAAGATCGGCGCTTCTGGCGGCGGCTTCGATGTGCTCGACTTCAATATCCCTGGCGAAGACCAGTGGCTGCCAGCGGACACCGAGATCGATCTCTCGTTGCCGCTCAACCGCCGTGATGATGGCGCGCAGCTCAAGATCAACATCCCCATGTACGGCGGCGGCATGTCCTACGGCTCGATCAGCGAGCACGTCATGCAGGCCCGTGCGCGTGCCGCCCAGCAGCTGGGCACCTTCACCAGCACGGGGGAGGGCGGCTACCCGCCGTCGCTCGTGCCGTACAAGGATCACATCATCACCCAGGTGGCCACGGGCATGTTCGGTGTGCGCGAGGAAACCATCCAGTACGCGCCCATCGTTGAGTTCAAGTACGCTCAGGGCGCCAAACCCGGCCTCGGCGGCCACTTGCTGGGCGACAAAGCCACCAGCGTCGTCGCCGCCATGCGCGAGAGTGTGCCCTGGGTCAGCCTGTTCTCGCCGTTCCCCTTCCACTCCGTGTACTCGGTGGAGGACCATCGCAAGCATGTGGATTGGATCCGTACCACCAACCCGCGCGCCTTAGTCTCCGTCAAAGTCTCCACGCCTACCGATGTCGACATGGTGGCGGTGGGCTCGTACTTCGCCGGCGCCCACATCGTCCATCTGGATGGCTCCTACGGCGGCACGGGCGCAGCCCCTGAGATTGCCAAGAAGAACATCGCCATGCCGATCGAGTTCGCCATCCCTAAGGTGCACAAATACCTGGTGAGCGAGAACGTACGTGAAGAAGTGACCCTCATGGCTAGCGGCGGCGTGCGCACCGCTTACGATGTGGCCAAGGCCATCGCCCTCGGCGCGGATGGCTGCGTGATGGGCACCGCCGAACTGATCGCCATCGGCTGCACGCGCTGCAGCAACTGTGAACGCGGCCGCGGCTGCCCCTTCGGCCTCACCACTACTGACCCACTGCTGCAGCAGCTCATGCCTGCAGACTGGGGCCAGCAGCGCATCATCAACATGTACACCGCCTACGCCATCCAGCTGCGTGACCTGCTGCGCAAGCTGGGCCTCAAAAGCATTCGCGAATTACGTGGCAGAAGGGACCTGCTCCGCTATGTGGGCTAATCACCCTGTCCGTCTTT
This sequence comes from Anaerolineales bacterium, assembly GCA_035446285.1. Classification (GTDB taxonomy): domain Bacteria; phylum Chloroflexota; class Anaerolineae; order Anaerolineales; family UBA11579; genus JAMCZK01. The sequence continues at coordinate 116,515 of DAOMSJ010000001.1, read as the reverse complement.
GCGAGGAGTACGCTGCGCAGCAGCGGCGACGAAGCAATCCCCAACCAGGTTTGCAGTGATGAAGCATGAAAAATCTCCCTGCGTGTACATCATGACCAACGCCCACAATACGGTTCTCTATACTGGCGTCACCAGTAACCTGGCAACCCGCTTGGCTCAGCACCGGGGCAATCCAGGTGTCGGCTTCTCGGCTCGCTATCGCACCAAGAAGCTGGTGTATGTTGAGGCTCTTGAGGATATGGAACAGGCCATCCTGCGTGAAAAACAAATCAAGGGCGGCTCACGCCAAAAGAAGCTTGACCTGATTAATTTGCTCAACCCGGAATGGAAAGATCTTTCGGAGGAGCATCTTGACTAAGACAATTGCTAATAGCTTGGGGATTGCTTCGCCCGGCTGCGCCGGTCTCGCAAAGACGACAGTGGGTCTTTTGTGAGGAATGTTGTACTGCAGAGGTGCATACACTTTATCCGTCTTTGCGAGGAATGCTGCATCGCAGATGCAGCTGACGAAGCAATCTCCAGGCCAGTTGGAGGCTATTTATGAATGAGCTGATTAAACTTTTGACCAGCCGCGGCAAACTGCCGCGCACCGACCTGACCCAATTCAACCGAGACGAAGCTGCCGAAGGCGGCTGCGGCGTCATCGGTATGGCCAGCAGCGAGCGCGTGGCGGCCCGCCATATGCTGGCCGCCCTGGCGCAGATGAGCAACCGCGGCAACGGCAAGGGCGGCGGCATCGCCGCCGTGGGCCTGGACGCGGCTGAATTCGGCGTCAGCCAAGACCTGCTGCACAACGATTATTTGCTGGCCATGGCTTATATGGACCCGGCGGCGCGTGCCGAAGTGGAAGCGCAGTACATCCATCCCGTCTTCGAGATCGACCACGTGCGCGAGCAGCCCCACATGGCTGACTACACCCAGATCGCCGGCCTGGATGTGCGCCCGCCGGATGTAGTGCAGTACTTCGTGCGTCCCAAAGCCGCCGCGTTGGCCGCTTTCCGCGCCGAGCATGATTTCATGAATCTGTCGGAGCGTGCCGTCGAAGACGAGTACGTCTACCAGAACAGCTTCAAGATCAACACCACCTACTACGCCTCGCTGGGCGAGAAGCGTGCCTTCGTGCTCTCGCATGCCAAGAACCTGCTGGTGCTCAAGATGGTGGGCTATGGCGATGATGTCATTCGTTATTACCAGCTCGAAGATATGCACGCTCATGTGTGGATTGGCCATCATCGTTATCCCACCAAGGGCCGCGTGTGGCACCCCGGCGGCGCCCATCCATTCATCGGCATGAACGAGGCCCTGGTGCACAATGGCGATTTTGCCAACCATGCTTCCATCAGCGAGTATTTGGCACAGCGCAATATCTACCCGCTGTATCTTACGGATACTGAGGTGGCCGTGCAGGTCTTCGACCTGCTGTACCGCACCTACAACTATCCGCTCGAATACGTCATCGAAGCACTGGCACCCACCACCGAGCGTGACTACACCTTGCTCCCCGCTGACAAGCAGCGCATCTACTCCATGCTGCAAAGCAGCCACATTCACTCCTCGCCAGATGGGCCGTGGTTCTTCCTCATCGCCCAGTCTGATGAAGGCGGGCAGGGTGAGGCGGTCTATCGCCTCACCGGCATCACTGATACCAGTATGCTGCGCCCGCAGGTCTTCGCCTGGCAGGAGAGCGCCGTAGACGGTGAAACCGTCTCAATTGCGCTGGCCGCTTCTGAGAAGCAGGGCATCGATGCCGCCATGATCAGCCTGGCCGCCGAAGACTCGCGCTTCTGGTCACGCGCTGACCGCTACTGGAACGCCCGCGGCGGCAGCCACACCGATGGCGGCGCGTTCCTGTTCAGCGTGCATGACGATTACAAGACGAAGCCAAAACTAGTGCTCACCAACAAATTTGGCGAGCCCGTCAAGCAGCCCACTCGCCGCACGGCCTATGACCGTGCGCCGTACAGCCCGGCTGCCATGGCGCTGCCATCCGGTAGCGCCGCCGAGCTGTATGACTGGGCGCTGACCCAGCTGCCCAACTGGAGCTACCAGCAGGCACAAGACTTCCTGGCCGGCGTCGAAGCCAGCACCAATGGTGAAGCCAATGATGCCGGACGCGCTCGTGCCATCGAGCTGCTCTCGTTGCTCATGGACCGCCGCTATCCTACCGGCAGCCTGCGCCGCAGCAGCCTCGTCTCGTTGGTGGATGCCAGCTTTGAGCGCGTGATGGCGGCCATCAAAACCACGCCCAGCGCAGGCTACGTCTATCACGTCTACGGCGCCAGTCTGCCCAAAGCAGCCAGCCTCACGCAAACACTCATCCTCGACGCGCAAGGGTTCCCGCCGCAGGGCGATGACTCGGTGGGCCGCGAGGTACAGCGCATCGTCGAGGCCGGTTTCCGTCACATCCTCGTCATTCACTTGCGCGGCCAGCGTTTCATCGGCAACGGCATCGGCACCAACACGCAGGATGTGCACATTCACACCTACGGCTCGGCGGGCGACTATCTCGCCTCGGGTCTGGATGGCGCCACCATCACCGTCCACAACAACGGGCAGGACCAGTTGGCCCAGATCATGAAAGCGGGTCGCCTGGTCGTGCATGGCGATGTGGGCCAGACCTTTATGTACGGCGCCAAGGGCGGCAGCGCTTTCATCCTTGGCAACGCCGCCGGCCGCCCACTCATCAACGCCGTGGGCAAGCCGCGCGTGGTCATCAACGGCACCTGTCTCGATTACCTGGCCGAATCCTTCATGGCGGGTGATCCGCTGAACGGCGGCGGCTTTGTAGTGCTCAACGGCATCCTGTTTGACGAAGACGGGCAGATCGCTGAGCTCGAAACGCCGTATCCGGGCAGCAACCTGTTCTCGTTGGCCTCCGGTGGTGCTATTTACGTGCGTGACCCGCACCAGCGTGCTGTCGCCGAGCAACTCAACGGCGGCGAGTTTGTGCCGCTCAGCGAGGCCGACTGGGCCCTGATCCTGCCGTACCTCGAAGAGAACGAACGCCTTTTCGGCGTCTCGCTCGCCCGTCTGCTTGAGGTGAATGGGGTAGCCCGCCAGCCATACGAGGTCTATCGCAAGATTCAGCCCGGCTCCGTGCGTGCCCTGCAGGCCGAGGAAGCCTGGGTCACTAAGGCGAAGACACCTACCGCCAGCGGCGGCGCACACTAGCAATAGTAGGGGACGGTCTCAGACCGTCCCGTCATCCTTGCCCACCAGAGAAAAAAGAGCCGCCCGTAGGGCGGCTCTTTTTACACCACGTGTCATTCCGACCGGGTGCCTAAGTCATCCCCCGCACCCCGAACCCACATCAGGGAGGAATTCTTATAGGCGTGTCTTCTTTATAGCGTGCATTTTTAACAGGCCCCACAAGGATCCTTCACTTCACTCAGGATGACACAATGTTGGGCAATACCCACGTGTCATTCCGAGCGGATGCCTGAGTCATCCCCAGTACGCCGAACCTGCACCAGGGAGGAATCCTTATAGGCAACTCTTCCAAATTGTGTGCATTTGTAATCCGACCCCAGATTGCCACGCGCACAGACCGCAAAGCGGTCTGTGGCTCGCAATGACTAGCTAAACAGGGTCTATAATTAACTTATGGCCACTAAGCAAGAAACCGTTACTGAAACCCCGCCGCTGGCTGCCTATGGCAGCACCGTGCTCGGCATCCCCATCATCCTCACTGCCATCCGCTGCACCCTGCAATACATCATCGTTCCCTTGGTGGTGCCGCTGCTCGGCTGGGGCGACACCTTCTCCCCGCTGGTCAACATTGGGGCGGGGGCGCTGGCCATTGGCGTGATTGGCTACAACCTGGTCACCTTGTGGAACACCAATTGGCGCAAACGTTATCTGCTTATCGCCGCCATTTTCATCCCCTTCATCCTCATCTCGGCTTATTTCGATTACGTCAAGTACATCGGCGGGTAGTAGGGTACGTCGCACAGAATCAAAACAGCCAGGCAATTGCCTGGCTGTTTTATTTTGGTGCCGAAGGTGGGAGTCGAACCCACACGAGCTTTCGCCCACTACGCCCTGAACGTAGCGCGTCTGCCAGTTCCGCCACTTCGGCATTTGTACTGCGCGGACTGAGGGCGTATTCTAACTGGAAAATACCCCGTGTCAACTGGCAACTGCAACAGTCGCCTCATTTATAATCACATCAATCGCCATGCTCACTGTTCTTGATAGCCCGCTGGGGGGCATCCTATATTCTCTGCTCATGCTGCTGATGCTGTCTGCGATCAGCCTGTGGCTCAACAGCAAGGCTGGGCGCGGCGGGCTGGCGCGTGGGGTCATGCTGGCGCTCGGCGCGTTGATGGGCCTGCGCCTGCTCCAGTTGCTCGTCTACATTTTTGCCTGGCTGGGCTGGCCGCTCGCCGTGGCCGCTACCGCGCCCGGGGAGCGCGCTGTGTTGGTGCTCAGCGTGGCCATCTTTGTCTGGCTGTGGGCGCGGCCGCAAACCAGCCCGCGCAGCCAGCGCATTGCCATCCTGCCCATAGTGGGCGCAGGCTTGCTCTCCTTGCTCATGGTGCTGTATTGGCTGGGCGTGCCCGCTGGCAGCCGCTTCAACTACACCGATGCTGATTACGCTTGGAGCGCAAGCGCCGGCTTGATCGCCGTATTGGGTTTGCTGCAGATTGTGGCTGGCCGCAAAGACGGCCGCCAGGGCGTGGGTCTAGGGCTAGCTCAGGTGAGCCTGCTTCTGATCGGCCACACGCTGCACATTCTGCTGGCTGAGCCGTTTGGCAACCTGCCGCTGCTCGCCCAGGCCGCCGCGCTGCTGGCCACGCCATTGCTGTTTGGTCTGCCTATTACCCAGCCGGAGGCGAGCGCGGTGCCTGCGGATGAGGCGACCGAGCTTGCCGATTTGATCGAAACTGCCGAGCTTGATCCGGTGTTTGAGGCTCACTCTGATATTGACGCTGACTTGACCGATACCGATTCCGAGTTGACCTCATACGAAGATGAGGAGGATGATTTCTTCAAGCTAGGGCCTGAGCTGCCCTCGCTCGCAGAAATGGATGAGCAGGAAGATGCGCTGGCTCCACAGCCGCCGGCCGCCCCTGCGTTCCTCGATGATTTTGACTTTGAGCCGCGTGAGCATCCGGTCATGCTCTCAGAGCCAGAGCAGCTTGTGCGTGAGCTGGCCGAGGCGCTGGATGCGGATGTATGCGTGCTGGCTACCCACAATGACGCTCAGCTCCAGCTCGAGGTGCAGTATGGCTACAACGCACAGCGCGCCGCCCCGATACAGCCAGAGCGCATTTCGTTGCGCGAGGTGCCGCGCCTCACCTCCGCCTTGCAACGGGCGCGTATCTTGCGCCTAGAAGTGGACGCCGCCCCCGGCGAGCTCACCGCGCTCTCGCAGGCACTCAACCTCAGCTTCCCCGGGCATTTGTTGCTGACCCCGTTCAACTATGCTCAAGATGCGCGCCGCTGGGCGGTGCTGGCCATTGATTTGGAGAATCCCTGGGAGGCTGCAGACGAAGTGCTGCTGGAGCAGCGCGCCCAGACCCTGGGCGCCGATCTGGCTGCGGCCCTTGGCGTGTCTGGCCGCCCCGCCTCCCCGCTGGTGCAAGAGCTCGAACACAGCCGTGATGAGCTTGAGGCGCTCCAGCAAGAGAATGAACGCTACCGTGCAGACGTAGAGCGTCTGCTCGCTCATATTGACACTTTGCAGGCCAGCCCAACTACAGCGGGGCAGGGTGCACAACCCGGCGAAGTGCTGTCTGCTCTGCAGCAAGAAAACCAGCGCCTGAAGCAATCCTTGCTGGATTTGCAGGCCGCTCCTGCCGCGGCGGGCAGCATTCGGGTACCCAGTGCCAACATCACTGCCGAACAAGCCAAAGAAGAACTGCGCCTGGCCTTGGAGGAAGTGGCGGCTGTGCACGCCCGCCTGGAGGCCGCGCAGCAAGCCATCCAAGAAACGGCCGAGCAGCAGCCCAACGCCAGCATCCCCGCCGAGCAGGTCGAACTGGTGACCTCCATCGCCCAGGAGCTGCGCCAGCCGCTGTCCTCGGTAATGGGCTACACTGATTTGCTGCTCGGCGAATCGGTGGGCTTGCTGGGCGCACTGCAGCGCAAATTCCTTGAACGTGTACGCAACTCCACCGAGCGCATGAACGCACTGGTGGATAACCTCATCCGCATCGCCGAGCTTGACCCTGAAGGCCAGAACGTACAACGCAGCCCAGTGGACCTCGGTAGCGTCATCGATGATGCCCTCAGCCTGCTGCGCGAGCCGATGCAAGAGAAGCGCATTGCCCTGCGCGTGAACCTGCCGCGCCAGATGCCACCGCTCAACACCGATCGAGACGCGCTGCAGCAGATCCTCTATCACCTGCTGCAGAATGCGGATGCCTCCACCCCGGCCGGCGGTGCCATCTCGCTGGCTGCTTTGTTTGAAGAGCAGGAAGACCTGGGCGAATATGTGCTCATCCAGGTCAGCGACAGTGGCGGCGGCATCCCTGAAGAGGCGCTGCCGCGCGTCTTCTCGCGCGTGTACCGTGCTCAGAACCCGGTCATTTCTGGCGTGGGCGATAGTGGCGTGGGCCTCACCATTGCCGAAACGCTCACCAAGGCGCTGGGTGGCCGCATCTGGGTCGAAAGCCAGGCTGGCGTGGGCGCAACCTTTAGCGTCTTGCTGCCGCTGGCGCCCACTTCCTAGGGAACAAAACCACACGTCAAGCGTTAACCCAGTGGGCACGAAAAGCGGCTATTCTTATAGGCTGAGGCACAACTCTTGCACACTCAACTAGCTATGAAGCGCGTTTTGCTCGCTGTACTCCTGTTATCTACGCTACTGGCTGCCTGCCAGCCTGGCGCCTCACAAGCTACGGCAGCCGTGCTGGGTACGCCTACCCCCACACCCTTTCTGCCGGGCGGACCGATCAGCAATGAGCCGCTGCCTACCCAGCCATCCGAGGATATGCCCTCGCTGGTCGATCTTGGTTTCGGTGAGTTTCCTCCGCCCAGCGAAGCCTCGGATATTGATATCCCCAATCAAATGGGCAAGCTGCCGCAGCCTGAGGGCCAGATCAACATTCTCATTCTGGGCAGCGACCAACGCCCCACGGATGGCGGCTACCGCACCGATGTGATCGAGCTGCTCACCATCAACATCCAAGACAAGACCGTCAGCCTTACCTCTTTTCCGCGTGACCTCTACGTCTATCACCCCGGCTGGCGTATCACGCGTATCAACGCCGGTATGCAACGCGGCGATTTTGAGATGATGGCAGATACCTTTGCCTACAACTTTGGCGTCAAGCCAGATTACTTTGTGCTTGTCAATTTCTCAGGCTTCGTGCAGGTCATCGATTCACTAGGCGGGGTAGACGTGCAGGTCGGCCGCGCCCTGTGGGATGAACGTGAAGGCCCCGGCGATTTCAGTGTGCCTTCCGGCAACGTGCATATGGATGGTGAGACGGCCCTGTGGTACGTGCGCTCGCGCGGCACCACCAGTGACTACGACCGCGGCCGCCGCCATCAGGAGATGATCACCGCCATCTTCTTCCGCTTGCTCAGCCTCAATGCGTTGGTGCGTGCGCCCGAGCTGTACTCGCAGTATCAGCAGATGGTGCGCACCAACATCACCCTGGCGGATGCGCTGGCGCTGCTGCCGCTGGCAACCGCCATTCGGGACAGCCAGAATATCAATCGCTACTCGATAGGGCCGGATGATGTCACCCCTTGGCGCAACAGCGTCGGCAGTGCCGTGCTGGTGCCCAACCAGGAGCGCGTGCGCCGCATCATGCTGCAGGCACTCAGCTCGCCTGAGTCCAGCGCAGCTGGCGGCCCTTAGCAACTTGCAGCCGCGTTTTCATGCAGGTACACTCACTCTATGCTGCGTAAACTCTCCTCGTGGGGATTGACCCTCACCACCAAGCGCATGTGGGTAGGGCTGGGCGTGCTGGCCCTGCTGATCGTGCTGTTTGGCTTCACCCGCCGCGTAGCTGAGTTTTCGCGTCTCAGTGACCAGCTCGAGCGTGAGCAAGCCTACATCACTGAGTTGGCCGCCACGCAGCAATCGCTGCAAGACAGCATCGCCTACGCCAACTCCGAAGCTGCCGTGGAAGCCTGGGCGCGCGAGCAGGGGCGCTGGTCTCGCCCTGGAGACTTCCCCGTCATTCCGCTCCCCCCTGCCGAGTTCACCCCACAGGCGCCAACCCCCCAGGCTGAGTTCGACACCGCCGCCAGCAACTTTGATATCTGGTGGAGCTGGTTCTTTTACCGCGGACCTTGACGCTGCCTCCATTGCGATGGTATTATCTCCTTTCAGCGCGGGGTGGAGCAGTGGCAGCTCGTCGGGCTCATAACCCGAAGGTCCCAGGTTCGAGTCCTGGCCCCGCTACTAACTGAATAAACAGCCAAACACTTGTTTGGCTGTTTTGCTATCTAGCCGCCGTAACCAAGAGCCGCCATGAAACTTTCAACTTTCACTTCACACCCCCTCTATCGCATCGTGCTCTTCATCCTCCGCCGCAGTATTACTGTGGGGCTGACAATATTCTTTGGCCTGTGCCTCACCGTTGTGGTCTCCAACACCAATGGCGCGCTGGAAGAGAGCTTTGCCCGCCAAATCAGCCAGGAAGCCACACGCGTTTTTCGCAACCAGCCGTTTGATTCACCTGATCGCCTCTCCCAGCAGCAGATTGAAGACAACTTGCTGGATGAGGCTGGCTTCAACGACCCGTTCTGGCTGCGCCAGGTTCGCTTGGCAGTGCGCGCACTCACCTTGGATTGGGGCGAGGTAACTTACCGTCAACTGCGTGCGCAGTTGCCCACATCTGCTCAAGCCAGCTCGGTGAATGCCATTGTGCTTACCGCATTGCCCAACACGCTCATGCTGGTGGGTTTTGCCAGCCTGATCGTATTCGTGATCGGTTTACCGCTTGCGCTCAACCTTTCCCGCAGGCCCGGTTCCACCTTGGATCGCTTTATGTCTGTGTTGGCGCCGCTGTCAACCTTTCCCAGTTGGGTCATTGGCCTGGTGCTGGTGCTCATCTTTGCCATCCAGCTGCGCTGGTTCCCAGCCTCGGGCATGCGCACGGCATTGCCTGGCCGCACGGAGCTGGAAGTGTTCCTGAACACGGCGCGCTTCTTTGTGCTGCCAGTAACCGCGGTTGTCATCAGCCTTTTCTTTCAATTTGTCTATACCTGGCGCTCATATTTGATTTCTTTTGCAGAAGAAGATTATGTGGAGCTGGCCAAGGCGCGCGGGCTGCCCTCCGGTATTTTGGAGCGCCGCCACATTCTGCGCCCCTCACTTTCGTTTATTGTCACCAGCTTCATGCTCACCCTGGTGAGCTTTTGGCAGATGGCCATTGCGCTGGAAGTGGTCTTCCAGTGGCCGGGAATTGGTTTGCTGTACGTAGAGTCGTTGCCTAATTTCTGGAGCGAATCCATGTTTCCGGGGGACATGGTGATCACGGTTGCCTTGGTCACCACCTTCGCCTATCTGCTAGGCGTCACCGTCATTCTGCTGGAAGTCTTCTATGCGCTGATCGATCCGCGGATCCGCGTGGACCAACCTCTGCGTTTGCGTGCCAGCCGCCCGGTACGGGCTAGTGTGCCTGCCAGCGTGCGCAAGGCTGCTCGCCGGGGCAGCACCCCGTCCATCGGCGCGCAGCTGGCGCAATGGCTACGCAGCTTGCCGGCCGAATTGCGTCGCTCTGCAGCTGCACTGTGGCAGGTGCTGTCTCAATTTCGCAAATACCCGGCAGCCTTGTTCGGCCTGGTGGTCATCGTCATGCTCATGGTGGGGTCTTTGTATGCCGCAGTTGCCCTCCCATTGAACAAGATTGGCTTGGAGTGGTACTCCAACTCGGTGACAGGGCGCACGTATCGCCCACGCGTCAGCATGCCCAGTTGGCTCAACTGGTTTGGTGATAAGCCCTACCTTTCCACAATCATTATGGATAGCCGTGACCCGGCATCTGGCGTCACCAAGACCGTCAGTACAGACGCCAACGGCAACCGCGTCGTCACCCTGCTGTTTGAGTTCGATTTTCCCTACCGTGAAATTCCTCAGGAAGTGTTCTTCTACTTCCAGCCCGATTACTCCAGCAAGCGGCCCTTTATCCTGTGGACATGGCGCACGCCCGATGGGCGTGAGGTTGAATTGGTCTCCATGGGCGACCCAGGCTATCTGAAGATCTCCCTGGCAGACAAAGTCTTCTCTGGGCCAACCAGCGCCGCCCGCGCCGTCAATACCTACCCAGCCCTGGCTGCCATCAAGCCAGAGACCATGCCCCTGTATTATCTGTTCACCAACCCTGAAGAGGCCAACTTGCAATTGGTTTCCGGAAAGTACCAGCTGGAAATGGAAGCCATGCTGTTTGAGCCGGATGCAGATCTGGATGCTGAGTTCGTTATGCTGGGCCAGGTGTATGGCGCCGCCGGCACCGATGGCTACCGCCGTGACCTGCTCACCCCGCTAGTGTGGGGCATGCCCTTCGCGCTCTTGTTTGGCATGGGAGCCGCGCTGCTGTCTATGTTCGTTGCCCTGGCCCTTGGCGCTGCTTCGGTCTGGTACGGTGGCATTGTGGATTGGATTGCCCAACGCCTGTCCGACTTGAACATGATCATGCCGGTGCTGGCGATTGGCGTGCTGTTTTATTCGTTCTATGGCCTTAGTATTTGGTCCGTACTGTTTGTTATCGTGCTCTTCAGTTCCTTTGGCAGCCCGGTTAAAACCTTCCGCTCAGCCTTCTTGCAGGTAAAGGAATCTTCGTATATTGAATCGGCGCGTAGCTATGGCGCTTCAGACAGCCGCATCATCTTCAAGTACATGATTCCCAAGATCATGCCGCTGCTGATTCCTCAGTTGATCTATCTCATCCCCACCTATATCTTCCTCGAAGCTACCTTGGGTATGTTCAACATCCGCATGATCTATCCCACCTGGGGGCGCATCATCTATGAAGCACTGAATTCTGGCCTGGTGTATGGCTCGCGCTTCTGGGTGCTGCAACCACTGGCGCTGGTGTTCCTCACTGGCTTGGCCTTTTCCATGGTGGGGTTTGCGCTGGACAAAATTCTCAATCCCAAGCTGAACGTATAAAATGGGGCTATGCCTGCTGCTGGCGATGCCCCCAAAGTAAGCGTCATCATCCCCACCTACAATCGGGCGGGGATGGTGCAGCAGGCGATTGCCAGCGTGCTGGCGCAGACCTACACAGACTTTGAGTGCATTGTGGTGGATGATGGCTCGCCCGATGACACCCAAGCCAGCCTGCAGTCGTTGGTGGCGGCCGGCCGCATCCGCTATGTGCGCCAGGCCAACGCCGGGCTCTCGGCCGCCCGCAATCACGGCATCCGCGTGGCCCGCGGCGCCTATATCACCTTCCTGGATGATGACGATCTCTACGAGCCGGAAAAGCTGGCCCAGCAGGCAGCATATCTGGACGCGTACCCCGCCGCTATGCTGGTGCATTGCTGGTTCACGAAATTTAGTGAGCAGGAGGCCAATCTCGGCCTGCGTAAACCTGATTGGTTTCAAGGCCAGCTCTATCCCGCCATCCTCTCCTATTGGCGCATGCTCATGGCCACTCCGTGTCTGATGCTGCGCCGCGAGGTCTTCGACGCTGTAGGCGGGTTTGATGAAACCTTGCGCTATGCTGAAGATTTGGATATGTGGCGGCGCGTTGCGCGCCACTACAGCTTCCATATTGTGCCTGCCAGCCTGGTCCGCATTCGCCAGCAAGTTACCAGCATGTCCAGCGACAAGGCGCAGTCCGCTGCGCACTTCCGCACCATGTTGGAAAAAGCCTTCGCCGATGATCCTGCGCTGCCTGCGGCCACCCGCCGCCAGGCGCTGGCGGCCATGTACACCTCGGTGGCCCAGAATCTACTAGGCGAGGGCGGTGCGGCTGAGATTCGTATAGCACGCCAACACCTGCGCACCGCCATCGGGCTGCGCCCATTGGCGCCCGCAGCCTGGCTCACCTTCGCGGCCAGCTTGCTGCCGCGCGGCGTGCGTTCCAGCCTGGCCGGTGCCGTGCGCCGCCTGCGCTTTCGCCGCACCGCCAATGACTGAAAGCATCGTGGTGATGGGGGTATCCGGTTCTGGCAAGACCCGCGTGGGCAAAGCCTTGGCGCGCGCCTTCGAGCTGCCCTTCCTCGAGGGCGATGATTTCCATCCCCCAGCTAACATCGCCAAGATGCAGGCTGGACAGCCGCTCACCGATGCCGACCGTAGCCCTTGGCTGGCCGCCCTCAACCAGGCCCTGCAAGAGCAGCAGGCCCGCGGCCAAGCTGTGGTCTTGGCCTGCTCAGCTTTGAAAGAAACTTACCGACAGCAGCTGCAGCAAGATGGGGTGAAACTGCGCTTTGTCTACCTGCATTCCAGCCTGGACAAACTGCGCCAGCGTGTTGAGAACCGCCGCACGCATTTTATGCCCGCCAGCCTCCTGCAAAGCCAGTTTGATGCGCTGGAGGAGCCTGAGCACGCCATCCGTGTGGATGCCCTGTTGCCGGTCGGGGTGATTGTGCGCGAGGTGCGTAATGAGCTTGGTTATTAGGCCCAAGGCCCAGAAGAGGAATCGAAACTCTTAGTGTCCTTTGTGGTCGTAACTCGTGCAGCAGGTCACTCCTAAGGGCTAACCTGAAAGAGTAGCAGCTTCTCATTGGCTTGGCCTTGAGTCTCTTGAATAAGCAACCAACTCTGAGGTGGCGACCCAAACGAGAAGTCTTGGTATGGCTTTGACATAATTACAAAGGCGCCTGGCGGTAACTCCTCAGCCTGTTCATCTCTTAGCTTAGCCATTGTTAGTGTCAGATCACCAATTTGTGCTGGCATGGGTTGAAAACCGACCATATACTTGAACCTGGGTAATAGCTCTTCCCCACCAATAAAAAGCGTGGCCTGGTTTCTGGAGGATAGTGTGGCGAGTACCGCGCGCGCGTTATCGGATTGAGTACGGTAACTCAACCAATAATCATGCAGAGTGGAAAAAGTTCCTAGCAAAATTAGGGCTAACAAACAGAGCAAGGCAGCCTGAAAGAACGGTTTTGCTGCGTTCCAAAAGATCAACAATGCTGCAAATGCCACCAGCGTCAAGCCAAGTGCAATACGTGAAGCAGTGAGCATGGCCGGAGATTGCGCAGCAAACAGAAGCAAGATGATGCCTGCTGTGCACAAGAGGCTGATCGTATGCGTAGTTATTCGGCCGTCCCATCTATGGTCAAGTGTCCAGGCAATCAGCAGAGTTCCTGGCGCCAGAAAGTTAAGCCAGTGTGTGCTGAGGCCGAGGGTGGCAACCAGAGGATCGGCGGCGGTCCATCTTGCCCCAGCCAGCAAGAAAACTGCATTTATCGCCAGCCAGTTCACAAGCTCACTAGGCCGCTGACTCTGTTTAGTTGTAGCTACATAGCTTGCACTAAGCGCCAGAAGTGGAAACAGAAATAGATTTTCTTCGATTACCCGGGTAAGGTAGAACTGTTCTAGTGCAGCCGTGCCATTTTGGCCGACCAATAAAAACAACACCGTTGCAGCGAGCAAAGAAATTGCAACGTATTTCTTTTGGGAGTTGGAAAGTGTGGTCCCCAGAAGATCCCAGCCTATGAAGACCGCGCTGGCTATCACGTAGGTCCATTGCAGCCATAATCCGGTTAGGAGAAGTAGGCCAGAGAGCAAGTAAAAGATCCAGGCCTGGTATACCTTTCCCCTCAGGTAGAAATAGACCGCTAGTGTGCTAATCAGGATTATTGGTAGTGTGGGTAGCAAATGCCCGGACAGGAAAACACTCACTGGCAAGATCAACCATAAAAAGGCAGCCAGTAACCCAGTAGCTTCGCGGTGTAACAAATTTCCAATGGCGTACAAGGTCACTGCTACAAGTAAAGCAGACAGGCTTGGGATTAGGGTGCTGGTAAGCGGGCTCACCCCGAAGAGGTCATACACTAACCCAACCGCGGCCACGATTAGCCTGCTGCTACCTTCAATTCCTCGGATTTCTCGCAATGTTTGTACAATTTGCTCGGAAGAGAACGGGAAGAAGGTTAGGTTGTATGCCTGTTCAGCAAGGGCAACACTTTCCAGGAGTACCTGGTCTACATAAAAAACGGCCCGCAGCGTAAGCCCTAGCAGTAAGACGGTGAGTAAGGAGCCCAACGACCTAAGTGCCAGGTGGCTAGGGCGGTTACGGTTAGTCATTGGGTCTGATCTCGATTAGATTAATTTTGCGGAAACGGACTTCTCCTCGATCGTAAATTCGGGCCAGTTCAAGCTGGACAGTCTGTGTTTCCTGCGAAAAAGAAGGGGTGATAAAAATAATTTGTAGACTTGTCCAACTCAATTCGCGGCTCCAGCTATCAGGCTGACTGTCTGGAATAGGGGATTCCAAGAATCTTACGAAATCAATTGGGGCGAAGGCGGTAAATTCCAAGTCTAGGATGTAGGCCGTGTTCCGTCTCAGTTTAACTGGCATAGCAATCGGCTGTTGGTCCTGGGTAGAGCCATCGATCTGGATTTCGATCACTGGGGTGCCGTCCACAAGGATTGCTGCAGAGTCTAGTTGCTCTCCAAGAATCCAATCCATGTTCCCTTCTAGGTGCTGGGCGAGCAGATCAGTAGTGTGGTTCGAGGGCAGCTTCGCGCCTTCTTCAAGTATGATGCCCGAAGCTTGAACAATCGGTACATCTCCCGGATAGAACGTCACCATATGGCTAATGCCATCAATAAAAGCGGACAAGTCACCTGCACTAGCTGAGGCGGCAACATAGCTCGATATGTTTTCCTGGCTGGGCTGGAGTCGAGCCAAATCACGGGCAGCTAAGAACTCCTCTTGAACTTGCTGCACGGGGAGCACTCTGCTAAGTGAAATGCAACCCTGAGCTTCTGGGTTTCCAAATTCAGCTAATGGCCAGGCTGCGAAACTTGCCGCCGGTTGTCCGCAACCTTCACTTAGTATGTACCCACCATACTTGTGGATCTGCTCCATACTGCTGGTCAGCCGTGTTTGAGGGAAGCTGTATTCATTTGTCAATTTGGAATAGCCATATTGATAGCCATTGTAGGTATCCAGCCATCCCGCAAGCCCATCTGAAGGATAAGAGATCGGATAAGCAGGCTCATCAGAAAGAAATGTATTGATTGCCTTCAGATTTGCCCGACGTTCGATAAACCAATCAAAGTACGAGACATGGAAATGGAGGGCATGGCTGAGAGAAGCAACTCCCACCAGCACAATAAGCCCTGCATAAATCAATGTGTGCCCATTTTGACGGAGTGTTTCTCCTGAAAGCAAGGCAGGGCCTACCAAAGCAAAGAACGAGATCACAAGTACACAAACCGCAATAACATTTGAGACGAGTGCAGTTGTTGCCTGGTTTTCCAAGAACCATACAGAGATAAGAACAACAGTCACCGCCCAAAGGATGGTTTGTTTAGTTTCCTTATCTTTCAATTGTTCAGAAAGATAGATGCCAAGTATTAGCACCATCGGTACACAGGCGTATAGCAGATTGTCTGCCAGTATCCAGAAAGGGATGGGTCCTATTCTTCGTGGTGCTAAAACTTTGCCTGCTGTCTATAATCGGCTTTATCACGCCAGTTACCTGACTAGTTCCTAACCTCGCAAGACCAAGCATCACGAGGGAGTTGAGCACTACGTATACACAATCCCAAAAAGCCAGTTACATTTGCCCCTACAAGTTTGCAGGGTGGTCTTCTATACTTTCAACAAGGAGACAACTATGAAAATTCAAGGCAAAGTGTTTGTCGTCACGGGGGCGGGCAGCGGCATTGGCCGTTCCCTCACCTTGGCAATGCTGCAAGGCGGAGCCAAGGTGGCTGCGGTAGACATCAATGAAGCCAATCTGAAAGAGACCGCTGCCCTGGCCAATGCGGGCACTTCGCTCTCCACGCATGTGGTGGATATCTCCAACCGACAGCAGATCGAGGCGCTGCGCCCGGCTGTCGTTGAGGCGCATGGCGTGGTGGATGGCATTGTCAACAATGCTGGCATCATTCAGCCCTTTGTGCCCCTCAAAGACTTGGACTACGGCGCCATCGAGCGCGTGCTTAACATCAACCTGTATGGCACCATCTATATGGTGAAGACCTTCCTGCCGGAGCTGCTCAAGCGCCCCGAAGCGCACATCGTCAATGTCTCCAGCATGGGCGGCTTCTTCCCCTTCCCGGGCCAGACCCTTTACGGAGCGTCGAAAGCGGCCGTCAAGCTGCTGACCGAGGGCCTGTATGCCGAGCTGCTCGAGACGCAGGTGGGCGTGTCCGTGGTCTTCCCCGGTGCGATTGCCACCAACATCACCAAGAACTCCGGTGTGGGCAACCTCGGCGCCGAACAGGCTGGCGACTCCAAGCTGCCCATGACTTCGCCTGAGGTGGCGGCCCAGACCATCATTGGCGCCATTGAAAAGAACAAATTCCAGGCCTACATTGGCAAGGATGCCGCCATGATGAACATTCTGTATAAGCTCAACCCGCGCGGCGCAACGCACTTCATCCAGAAGCAAATGAAGGGCATGCTGCCCAAGTAGCCTCATCTCACAGCGGAATCACAGAAAGCGCCTGGTTTGCAGGCGCTTTCTTCATAAGCGCTTAATGCGCAGCCTGTATAGTCAATCCAGTTAATTCAACTTGGGAGACTTATGGATCGTCGAACGATTTCTATTCTTGCAATTCTTGGTGTAGGTGCGCTGGTGCTGTTTGCTGCCCTGGGTGCATACGTCCTGCGCCCCTCGGCTGCCCCCAGCGGCGAGCTTACCGCCATCCCCGTGCTGCCATCGCCTGAGGTGCAGCAATCGGATAGCGAGAGCAGCCAGCCGGCCGCTGCTAGTGGTGCTCTTGTCTTTGAAGTCTCGGCGGATGAAAGCCAGGCGCGCTTCCTCATTAATGAGGTGCTCAACGGCGCAGACAAGACCGTTGTAGGCACTACCAACGCCGTGGCCGCCCAAATCCTGATCGACCCGGCCAGCCCGGCGGATGTTCAGCTGGGTGCCGTGCAGGTCAATGCGCGCACCTTCATCACCGATAGCGGCAGCCGCAACCGCGCCATCCAGAACTTGATCCTGCAGACCAACACCTATGAGCTGGTCACCTTTACCCCAACGGCCTACGCTGGGATGCCTGCCAGCATCGCCGTGGGCGACACCTTCAGCTTCCAGGTCACTGGCGACCTCGCTATTCGTGATATCACTAGCCAGGTCACCTTTGATGTCAGCGTAACCGTGGAGTCTGACAGCCGTATCAGCGGCCTAGCCAGCACTACGATCGACCGTGCCACCTATGACCTGCAGATCCCCAGTGTGCCGCAAGTGGCCTCGGTGGAACAGACCATCATCCTCGAGCTGGAATTTGTCGCCCTGGCGCAATAAGCTCCATAGTCACGCAATAAAAAGACGGCCGCAAGGCCGTCTTTTTTATTCGAGCTCGTTCTGCTCTTGGCGCACCACCGCACGCAAGGCGTGTTGCGCCACCAGCGCTTCCAGTAGGCTCAGCAGCCGTTTGCGCCAGTCCGCCGAATCCAGATGGCTCAGCCACACCGTGTTCTTGCTGGTGCGCGTGCCCGCCGGCAGGGTGGAAAACTCCATCGGCTGCTCTTTCTTGCGTGGCGGCGGGAAGCGCAGCGCCAACTGCTGGTTCTCTACATTGATCGTGGTCAGCCCGGTGCGTTCAGCCAGCACGCGCACGTGCAACTGGAACAGCAGGTTCTGCACTTGGGCGGGCGGCGGGCCGAAGCGGTCACGGAACTCTTCCTTCAGCGCCTCGATCTCGCTCACATCATGAATATCGGCCAGGCGGCGGTACAGCTTCAGGCGCATGGTCTTGTCGCTCACATAGTTGGCCGGAATGCCCACTTCGATGGGAAGGTCTACATTGATGAGCGGGTGATACAAGGTCACGCTTAGTGCGCCCGCTTCAGCGCCAAAGCCACCGGCGCGTTTGATGTCATCCACCGCTTTGGAGAGCAGGCGCGTATATAAATGAAAGCCCACCGAGGCAATCAGCCCATGCTGGCGCATGCCCAGCAGGTCGCCAGCGCCGCGGATCTCCAGGTCACGCATCGCTACCGAGAAGCCTGCGCCGTGCTGTGTGTTCTCGGCAATCGTCTCCAGGCGCTGGCGGCCTTCATCGGTCAGGCCGTTCTCAGCATGGCGGAAGAAGTAAGCATAGGCGCGTTGCGCCCCGCGGCCCACGCGCCCGCGCAGCTGGTACAGCTGCGCCAGGCCGAAGGCATCCGCCCGGTCCACGATGAGCGTATTGGCGTTGGGAATATCCAGGCCTGATTCAATGATGGTGGTGGTCAAGAGTAGATCGATCTCGCCGTGTGAGAATTCGTTCATGCGTGCCGCCAATTGGCCCTCGGCCATCTGGCCGTGTGCTACGCCAATACGCACTTCGGGCACGACACGCTGCAAATGACCGCGCATCGCCTCAATGCTGTGCACGCGGTTGTGCACAAAGAAGATCTGCCCGCCGCGGTCCAGCTCACGTAGCACGGCGCGCCGCACCAATTGCTCGGAGTAGGGGCCAACGTGGGTGACGATCGGCAGGCGTTCCTCTGGTGGTGTGCTGATGGTCGAGATGTCACGCACGCCCGTCAACGCCATGTACAGCGTGCGCGGGATGGGGGTGGCCGTCATCGTCAGCACATCCACTTCGGTGCGCAGCTTCTTGAGGTGCTCCTTGTGCGTCACGCCGAAGCGCTGCTCTTCATCGATGATGACCAGGCCGAGGTCTTTGAACTTGACATCCGCCTGCACCAGGCGGTGCGTGCCGATGACAATATCCATCTCGCCCGCCGCCAGTTTGCGAATGGTGTCCTGCTGCTGCTTGGCATCCCGGAAACGCGAGAGCATCTCGATACGCACCGGGAAGGCCGCCAGGCGCTGGCGGAAGGTCTCGTAGTGCTGCTGCGCCAGCACGGTGGTGGGCACCAGCATGGCCACCTGCTTGCCGTCCATCACGGCTTTGAAGGCGGCTCGCAGCGCGATCTCGGTCTTGCCGTAGCCCGCATCGCCGCACACCAGGCGATCCATCGGGCGCAGGTTCTGCATATCGCCCTTCACTTCGGCCAGCACGCGCAGCTGGTCTTCAGTCTCCACGTAGGGGAAGCTGGCTTCCAGCTCATACTGCCACGGCGAATCAGGCGGGAAGGCGTGGCCCTGCGCCATCTCGCGCTTGGCGTACAGCTCCAGCAAGTCTTCGGCGATGGCTTCCACCGCCCGGCGCACGCGTGATTTGGTGGTGCGCCACTCCTGGCCGCCCAGCCGGTTCAGCGTAGGCGTCTCGCCGCGTGAGCCAATGTAGCGGCTCAGCCGGTCCGCCTGGTGCACGGGCACATACAGTTGGTCGCCGCCGGCATATTCCACGCGCAAGAACTCGCGTGCATTGCCTTCGATCTTGGCTTCCACCAAGCCACGGAAGATACCGATGCCGTGGTCAATGTGCACCACCAGCTCTTCATTCTGCAGGTCTACATAGCCAGCCTCAGGCGCCTGGCTCTCGGCACGCGGCTGGCGGCGCGGCTGCGGCCGCTCCCAGCCGAAGATCTCGCCATCCGTCAGCAGATGCAGGCGCGGCTCTTTGGCCCCGGCTGCCTCTAGACTCCAGCCTTCGGCCAGGCTGCCCTCCGCAAACTGCGGGTCGGCCAGGTTGCCAGCGCCATAGTTGCGCTCGGCCCACATATCGCTGAGGCGCGGCGTCTGGCGTGAGACGATGAGCACATCATCGCCCGAGTCCAGAGTTCGCTCTACATGGTCCAGCATGGGTTTGAGCTGGCCGCCAAAACGCGGCCCGGGGCGGAACATGCCGCTCACCGAAGCGGCGTCTTCGATGGGCAGGGTGGGGCCGAGCTCGATCACGCCGCGCTCGGAGAGCAACTCTTCCAGCTCAGAGAGCGAGAGATACGGGGCAGGGTAGTCCGCCGTGAGTGTGCCAGCTTCCAGGTTTTCGTCGCGCAGTTGCAGCGCCTGCGTCTCCAGCTCGTTGATCTGCTCGCGCAGCGCGTCGAAGTCATCAATGAGGATGAGCGCATCAGCTGGCAGGTAATCGAGCAGGCCAGCAGGCTCAGGATGCAGCAGCGGAATATGAAACTCGGTCAGGGCGCGCGCTTCCAAGCCTTCGGGCAGTATCTGGCCGAGGATGAATTCACGCGCCGGTGGGATCAGCAGCTCGTCAATGGCGTGGATTGTGCGCTGGGTGGCCGGGTCAAAGCGGCGTAAGCTGTCCAGCTCATCGCCAAAGTATTCCAGGCGCGCCGGCAGCTCGTCTTGCATCGGCCACAGGTCCAAAATGCCACCGCGCCGCGCAAACTGGCCGGGGGCGATCACGTTCTGGGCCGCTTCGTAGCCCAGGCGCGCCAACTGTTCTGCCAGCTCGGCTGGCTGGCTGCGCCCCCCGCGCTGCAGGCGCTGGGCCGCCCCGGCAAATTCAGCCGGCGCCAGCGTGCGCGACATCAGCGCGCGTGCGCTGGCGGTAATAAAGTTTTCCTTGTTGGCCGCGCTGGTCTGGTCAGGCAATGCCAGCCGCGCCAAGGCGGCCAAACGCTCACGCCGCGCCGTTTCACTCCATGGCGCATTCTCGTAAAACAGCGAGCTGGGTTCAGGGAAGTACAGCCGCTCCATGGCCGGCGCCCAGAATCCCAACTCCTCAAAATAGGCCAGAGCGCGGTCACGCCGGTGCGTCAGCAGCAGTACGGTACGCCCGCTGGCCGCGGCCAGGGCCGCCGCCAGCGGCAGGCGCGCCGAACGGATCAGCCCCAGTTGTAGTGGGCTGTTGCCGGCTTGCGGGCCACCGTCACGGCTATTCGCCAGCAGCTGCTGGAAGGCAGGCTGGCGTTGGATGCGCTGTAGCAGTTCGCTCATTCGCCGCCGTTGAACTTATTCATCGCTGCCACGATGCCTTCATTCACGAAGGTTTGCATGGCGTCACTACAGCGCTTGAGCACGAAGGGCAGCGCCTGCTGCTCACTGCGCGAAAAGTCCTGCAATACGTGGTTGGGCGTGCTCATGCGCCCCTTGGGGCGGCCCACACCGATGCGCAGGCGCGCAAAGTCCTGCGAGCCCAGTTTTTGAATGATCGACTTCATGCCGTTCTGTCCGCCGGAGCTGCCCTCAGAGCGCAGGCGCAGCGTTTCAAAGGGCAAATCCACATCGTCGAAGGCCACCAGCAGCTTTTCCATGGGTACTTTATAGAAGCGCACCAACTGGCTTACCGAGACGCCTGAGTTGTTCATAAAGGTGCGCGGCTTGGCCAGCACAATGCGCCCCTCGCCCGTGCCGGCCTGCGCCACCATCGCCTCGTTCTGCACCTTGGCAAACTTCACCCCCAGGTCCTCGGCCAGTTTCTCCACCGCCATGAAACCGGCATTGTGGCGATTCTCGCGGTACTCCGGCCCCGGGTTGCCCAAACCGACGATCAAGTAGGGTGGGTTGCCGCTCTCAGTTTCTTTTGCGC
This sequence comes from Anaerolineales bacterium, assembly GCA_035446285.1. GTDB lineage: Bacteria > Chloroflexota > Anaerolineae > Anaerolineales > UBA11579 > JAMCZK01. Next base: position 95,082 of record DAOMSJ010000001.1, on the reverse strand, counting down.
GCTTTCGAAACATACATCCTCGTTTGCGGGCGTTTCTAACTGCTCTCTACAATCAAAAGCACATCAAAAACGCCTAAAAGCCGCATTTTTAAATGCGGCTCACCACCGCAGCCTGTGCTGGGGTGGTTGTAATTGCGCTATTTTAGCATTTTTGTTCTCAAATTCGCCTGCCGAGTCCTGTCATTGCGAGGAGTATTACCGCTAAACGGTGCCGCTTTGCGGCAAACGGACGAAGCAGTCCCCACTCCCATCCCTGCTTTGCTGTATGACCCAAACAAAAAACCCAGCCATACGGCTGGGTTTTTTGTTGAACACAATCCTGCAGAACTAGATCCCCTTGAAGGCGGTGGCCACTGCCAATAACACAAAGCCGATCAGCACCAGGCCAAAGGCCGAGATGCCCACAGATAGCACACCCAGTTGGGTCAAAATCCCCAAAGCACCACGATCATTGCAATCACCCAGGTCACTTCCTTCGGTGCAGACAGCACAAGACCCTTGTTGCTTGAACGCTTCTTCTTAGCCATAGCTCTCCTTAGAAATAGGGGATATTTCATTCTAGCACTATGCGAGTGCTAGCACTGAGCAGGTGCTAGCACTGAGCAGGTGCTAGCACTGAGCAGGTGCTAGCACTGCAAACCATCCCCGCGATTACAATCCCAGCATGCAACTGCACTTGGTGGACGGCACCTACGAGCTCTACCGCAACTACTTCGGCGCGCCGCCGCGCAAAGCGCCAGACGGCCGCGAGATTGGCGCCGCCATTGGCTTGCTGCGCAGCCTGATGGCGATGCTCGAGCATCCCGATGTTACTCACGTGGCCTATGCCTTCGACCACGTTATCGAATCCTTCCGCAATGAGCTTTACCTTGGTTACAAGACGGGCGATGGCATTGAACCTGACCTGTGGAATCAGTTCCAGATCGCCGAGGACTTAGTAGCCGCGTTCGGTGTCACCGTCTGGTCCATGATCGAATTCGAGGCAGATGATGCGCTGGCCGCTGGCGCCGCCCGCTGGGCCCCCGAGCCAGATGTTAAGCGCATCCTGCTCTGCTCGCCGGATAAAGATCTGATGCAAATGGTGGGCGGCAAAACCGTCGCCTGGGACCGCCGCCGTGACCTCATTTTGGATGCCGAAGCCGTGCAAGCCAAGTTTGGCGTGCCGCCGGCCAGTATCCCCGATTATCTGGCCCTCGTCGGCGACTCGGCCGATGGTTATCCCGGCCTGCCGGGGTGGGGCGCCAAGTCCGCGGCCAGCGTGCTAGCCGTCTATGGCCATATCGATAACATTCCTGCCGACCCTGCCGCCTGGCAGGTGCCCGGCCTCAGCGCCAACCGTGCCGCCAAGCTGGCCGCCACGTTGCAAGCCCAGCACGCCGATGCGCTGTTGTTCCGCACCCTGGCCACCCTGCGCACCGACGTGCCGCTGCCGCAAAGCCTGGCCGACCTGGAATGGCGCGGCGCGCACCCGCAGCTGCGCCAGTTGCTGGCCGAGCTCGGCGCGGAAACCATCACCGAACGTATCACCCGCTGGCAAAACCCCTAACCACAAAGTCACAAAGGCCACAAAGACATCAATTGCATTTCCAACCCTTTGTGGTCTTCGTGTCTTTGTGGTTCATTTTTCCTTATGGTATAGTGTTCACAACTGTTGCTATGTCTGATTCTCGCTCGACCCAAATTGTGAACCGCCTTCGGGATCTGCAAGCTTCAGCTCCAGACATCATCGCCTCGGCCGTCGTCACCGCAGACGGCCTTTCGCTTGCCTCCAACTTGCCTTCCAATGTAGAAGAAGAGCGCGTGGCCGCCATGAGCGCCGCCATGCTCAGCCTGGGTGAGCGCATTGCCCAGGAGCTGCAACGCGGCAACATGGAGGAAGTCTACATTCGCGGCGAGGAGGGTCTGGTGCTGCTCACCGCCATCGGGCGGGACGCCGTGCTCACCACCCTGGCGCGCAGCGAGGCCAAACTTGGCCTCATGCTGATGGAGATGCGGCGTACCGCCGCCGAACTGGAGCCTTATGTCGCATAGCGCGTGCCACCCGCCCGCGATTGCATCGCCACTCAACGGAGAGAGGCTCATTCAAGACCCCTCTCCGTTTCGTTTAAGCAGGCGTTGCGTTACTCGGCGCAAGCCGAGTAGCAAGGCCAACGCGTGGGCGCAGCCCACGCAACAAGACCCCTCTCCGTTTCGTTTAAGCAGGCGTTGCGTTACTCGGCGCAAGCCGA
>DAOMSJ010000001.1:63068-92754 GCA_035446285.1 Anaerolineales bacterium | reverse complement strand
GGCCAACGCGTGGGCGCAGCCCACGCAACAAGACCCCTCTCCGTTTCGTTTAAGCCCTAGTGTCAGCGTTAATAGGCCGTCTGGTGCGGCATCCTGCCCCCAGCGCTCGAGCTCTTTTGTCATTCCGAGCGTAGCGAGGAATCCTTTAGGGCACCTAGAGTCCATGCTGTTTTTGCAATGGCCTAAAAGATCCCTCCTCGGTCTTCGACCTCGTCGGAATGACAAGAAACCCATATCTTCCAAACTGCATTTGTTTCAAATATACACAGCCGATATCCTTCGCTTCACTCAGGATGACAAAAGAGTCTTGTCCTCCAGCTCTCGTCTCATTCTGAGCAGGCAGAAGTGCGGCGTTGTGTTACTCGGCGTCAGCCGACTAGCAAGGCCAACGCGTGGGCGCAGCCCACGCAAACATACACAGGAGTCGTGTCATGACGATTAAGTACATATTTGTTACCGGGGGCGTAGTAAGCTCCGTTGGCAAAGGCGTCACCACTGCCGCCATTGGGCGTCTCCTCAAAGAGCGCGGCTTCAGCGTCGCCGTGCAAAAGCTCGATCCCTACATCAACGTAGACCCGGGCACCATGAGCCCCTATCAGCACGGCGAGGTCTTCGTCCTCAATGACGGCTCCGAGACTGATCTTGACCTCGGCCACTATGAGCGCTTCGTCGATATCAACCTCTCCAAGGTCAGCACGCTCACCACCGGCCAGGTGTATGCCGAGGTCATCGCCAAGGAGCGCCGCGGCGATTACCTCGGCGGCACGATCCAGGTCATCCCGCAGATCACGGATGAGATCAAGCGCCGCGTCGGCATGGTGCCCGAAAGCACCGGCGCCGAGATTGTGCTCGTCGAGGTCGGCGGCACCGTGGGCGACATCGAGTCGCTACCCTTTATCGAAGCACTGCGCCAGATTCGTACCGATGTCGGACGCGAGAACATCTTCTATATCCACACCACCTGGCTGCCGCACATCGGCGCCACCAACGAGCTCAAGACCAAGCCCACGCAGCACTCCGTGCGTGAGTTGCGTTCACTGGGCATCTCGCCGCAAATGATCATTGCCCGCGCCGACAAGACCATTGCGCCCGACCTCACCGAAAAGATTGCCAAGTTCTGTGATGTTGACCGCCGCGGCGTGGTGCCTGTGCCCACCATTGACGTGATGTACGAGATCCCGCTGCTGCTCGAACGACTCGGCGTGGCTGACTACATCGTAGACACTCTCGGCCTGCAGGCGCGCCACAAGCCAGACCTCAGCGCTTGGGAGGCCATCAGCAAATCGGCCCACAAGGATAAGCCCACCGTGCGCATTGCCCTCGTCGGCAAATATGTTGAGCTGCATGATGCCTACCTCAGCGTCAAGGAAGCCCTGGTGCACGCCGGCCTCGCCCTCGGCGTGGAAATTGAAATTGACTGGATCCACGCCAGCGAGGTGGAGAAGGGCCGCGGCTGGGATGAGATCTACGCCGCCGACGGTATCCTGGTGCCCGGCGGCTTCGACAGCCGCGGCATCGAAGGCAAGATTGCTGCCGCCAAGTACGCCCGCGAGAATAAAGTGCCGTACTTCGGTCTGTGCCTCGGCATGCAAATCATGGCCATTGAATTTGCCCGCAACGTACTCGGCTACGGCGAGGCCAACTCCACCGAGTTTGACCCGGCCTCGCCGTATCCCGTGATTGACCTCATGCCAGACCAGCGCGGCATCGCCGAGAAGGGCGCTACCATGCGCCTGGGCGTGTACCCCTGCCAGCTCGAGCCGGGCAGCGTGGCCGCCGCCGCCTACGGCCAGCCGGTCATCGAGGAGCGCCACCGCCATCGCTATGAGTTCAACAACACCGCCCGCGAGGCCTTCGCCGAGCACGGCATGCGCTTCTCCGGCACCTCGCCGGATAACCGCCTCGTCGAGATCATCGAGGTCGCCGAGCACCCTTACATGCTCGGTACCCAGTTCCATCCGGAGTTCCTCTCGCGCCCCACGCGCCCGCACCCGCTGTTCGCTGCCTTCGTGCGCGCCGCCGCTGAGCGTGCAGGCGCCAAAGTGGAGCTGCCCGCCTCGGTCTCCAGCAGTAGCTAGCCGCGCCAAATTCGTCATTGCGAGGATGGCTGAAAGTTGCATGTTCATGCAACTTTCAGCAGACGAAGCAATCCCCAAGCCCATTCTTGCAATTACATCTTGGAGATTGCTTCGTGCGCAGGCAAGCCTGCGCCTCGCAAAGACGAACTAAGCCAGGATAAGCACGCGGTCTGGTGTTGGTTCTAAAATCTAAAATCTGAAATCAGAAATCTAAAATTGGATTTAGAATTCCTCCATGCCTAACACCTCCATCACCTCCATCCACGCACGCCAAATCCTCGACTCGCGCGGCAATCCCACCGTCGAAGTCGATGTTCGCCTTGCTGACGGCAGCCTCGGCCGCGCCGCGGTACCCTCCGGCGCCTCCACCGGCATCCATGAGGCGCTCGAGCTGCGTGATGGAGACAAGAGTCGCTACCTCGGCAAGTCCGTCACCCAGGCCGTGGCCAACGTCAACGGCCCCATCGCCGGCGCGCTCGTCGGCCATGACGCCGCCGACCAGTCCGCTCTGGACGCGGCCATGTTCGCTCTCGACGGCACGCCCAACAAAGCCAAGCTCGGCGCCAACGCCATCCTCGGCGTAAGCCTCGCGGCCGCCAAGGCCGCGGCTGTCAGCAGCGGCCAGCCGCTGTACCGTTACCTGGGCGGCGTGCACGGAGTGCAGGCCACCTTGCTGCCCGTACCGATGCTCAACATCCTCAACGGTGGAGCGCATACTGGCTGGGAGTCCACCGATTTTCAAGAGTTCATGGTGATGCCCTTCGGCGCGCCCAGCTTCAGCGAAGGCTTGCGCTGGGGCGTTGAGGTCTATCACAGCCTGCGCGCCGTGCTCAAGGCCAAGGGTTACAGCACCCTGGTGGGCGACGAGGGCGGCTTCGCCCCGGCCCTCAAGAGCAACGTCGAAGCCATCGAGCTGGTCTTGCACGCCATCGAGAAGGCCGGTTACCAGGCCGGCGAGCAGATCAGTATTGCGCTGGACCCGGCCACCAGCGAGCTGTTCGATGACGAAAAGCAGAACTATTACCTACGCAAAGAGAACCGCCGCCTGAGCAGCGACGAGATGGTCGCCTTCTGGGCTGACTGGGCCAGCAAGTACCCCATCGTCTCCATTGAAGACGGCATGGCCCAGGAAGACTGGGCGGGCTGGAAGGCGCTGACCGCCGCCATTGGCGACAAGGTCCAGCTGGTTGGCGACGACTTGGTCGTCACCAACCCGGCGCTCATTCGCAAAGCCATCGAGGAGAAGGCAGCCAACGCCCTGTTGGCCAAGGTCAATCAGATCGGCTCGCTCAGCGAGACCGTCGAAGCCGTGCGCCTGTGCCAGGCGGCCGGCTGGGGCACTGTGTGCTCGCACCGCTCCGGCGAGACCGAGGACAGCACCATCGCCGATCTGGCCGTAGCGTACCGCTTCGGCCAGATCAAGACCGGCGCCCCCGCCCGCGCCGACCGCACCGCCAAGTTCAACCAGCTCCTGCGCATCGAGGAGGAGCTGGGCGCCAGCGCCCAGTACGCGGGGTGGGCGACGCTGGGACGGTAGAGGCACTATCCTACTGGCGGTGGCTGCCTTTGGTGGCGACCAGATACCAGCCATCTTCTTCAATCGGCCTAATAATATCCTGAACCTTCATGGTTTCCGCGGGTGGGTCACGCGAAGAAGCCATCAGGAACATGCAAGAAGCCATCGAATTCCACCTCGCCGGTATGCGAGAAGACGGCCTAGCCTTGCCTGAAGGGCAGTCCAGTGCGGAATATGTAGCTATCTAGAGCGCGCTTCCGCCAAGTTCACTAGCGAAGTGTACAGCTCTTCCGCAGCGAAGAGGAGTTGGGCGCCAGCGCTCAGTATGCAGGGTGGGGTGTGTTGGGGCGTTAAAGCTGCCCCAGGGTCTGGGTGGGGGCTTTACCCCACTCAATCTGTCATGCTGAATGAGCGTGCGCAGCACGCGATATGAAGCATCCATTATTCACCGGGAACTTGCTTGGGTGTCTGGCTATAAACGAAGCATCCAATGGGGAATTGGGCTTACAAGCTGCTCAATGATTTGAAGCATCCAATCAAAGACTTCGTGTAAATTTTGCAGAATTACCCTAAGCGCAGTCAGTAGCGCTTGAGCGCTTAACACTTATGAAAACTGGGGAAATTCGTAGGTAGCATCCTTAAAGGGAGAGTCCATAATGAGTTAACAATTGTTCATCAGAAATATGGAGAGCAGAGATGATTGCCGAGAGAAAAACTGCTTTTACTCTTCTTTTGTTGCTAAGCATATTGCTTACTGCTGCATTACCCTTCGAAACAAGGAAAGCGCAAGATCCAATAGATGGCAATGATCTCTCAGAGGGGGATTTGGCTGTTTCAGGCCGTAAGGTTAACGGAACGCAATGCCAGTTTGAAGAGTTTGCGGTTTCAACAACTCCCTTAGGGGATGGTTCAATTACTTGGCTGGGTTTAAGACTAGATGAGAACTGTAACCTAATAGTAAGTGCAAAATGGATAGGATTATTGGAAGATGGTCCTGCCGAAGTGGTTGATCCGCTGTTTGCGTTATTGCCAAATGCAACTGAACCAGCCCGCGAGGCGCCCCTCTCAGAAAGTAACTTTACTAGTCTAGTTTCCTATCGCCAACAAACATGTAAAACTAGCAATCAGTACATTTATATGTATGGCCTCGCCGGGTCAGGGGATAAGCTTACTCATAAATGGGGCAGCCTGACCTTCTGCTATAACGGTACAACCGCCACAATTAGCTCTCATACTGGCTCATGCAATGGTTCACAACCATTTTCATGGACTTGGGTGTTGGATGCATGCATAACAACATTTTATGTTCCTGGGCCTGCTGCCACTGTTTACCGTGCGGGCCGCGGGGACTATCATTGCTCTCCAATTAGTCAATTCCCTTGTAATGCATCCAACCCGGATGGGTATTTTCATAATTTGCAGGATACTGAATACGGAAACGCCAATGGGTCTTCCAGTTGTGTTTATAGCTATGGCGGAGTGATAGTTTTGGGGGTTGGTAGAGATATTCTCCAGGGTTGTAGCTAAGGAAGTCTTGCCTTAAAGAAAATGAATTTCTTCTATAGACTTGTCAGAGTGGCTGCCTTTGTGCTGTGTATCATAGTAATACTGTATTCCGCTTGGTTGTTCGTGGTTGGGCAGCCAGGTTTTTTGGTGTTTGAGAACTCAGATACGGGCTTTGTGACTTACACTCCTTCGCCAATAGCGATAGTTCCATTTTTTGCAAGCCTGCTGACTTTCTGGGGGTTGGTTAAAAAGAATTCCACCACTTCGTGGATCGGTGCAACTCTCTTATCTGTCTTTTCTCTACTAGCTTTGTTTGGAGTAGGGAGCTACTTCATAGCGCCGGCCTTGCTGCTGCTCGCCAGTCTAGTGATTTTTCATCTGTATGAGCAACAAGTTCCTTAAAGGCATACGAGTACAAATGTCTATATATTGCAAAAGACCCTTGAGGGTATTCTATAGTTATGTCTAAGTTCTATAAAGGCAGTTTTGAATAGTGGGGCAAATTAGCTTTACGGAGCGGGAAAAGGAAATACTTTTTCAGCTCTCTCTTGGAAAATCAAATAGGAGCATTGGGCTTGAACTAAAAATTACTGAAAGCACTGTTGAATTTCATTTGCGCAATATCTTTACAAAACTTCAAGTAAGCAATAGGGCAGAAGCAATAATCTGGTACTTAAGCCGCCAGAACGGATAATTGCCTGAGCAACGCTTGACACCGCGCCCCATTCCGCCCGCTGACCCCGCCATCCGTGATACATAGGTCTCGTCGCTGGCGTTTTGCGTAGCAAAACGCCATTAGCAGCGGCGGCAAGCCGCTGCGTAGTAGCCGCAAAATGTTTTAACTATTCACGTAAGGGTGGGGGACCCATGATGATGATTAAAACTTCAATCAGAAATCAACAATCAGCAATCAAAAATCTAACTATGCTTCCCCATAATCTCTGCAGTTGCGCTAGCCACTGTAAGTGGCGCAACTGCATTAGTAGCTGCGCTAGCAGCTACGTACTCATCCATGCTTCCGCTCGCTTTCCTCTATCGCCCGCAACAGCGCTTCTTCCTCCAGCGTCAGCAAGTACTCCTCCTCCAGCGTGCGCTGCGGCCGCAGCAGCAGGTAAATGAGCACCCCTGGGATGAACAGGATCACTGAGAGCAGCACCGCCAGCAGCCGGCGGCTGGGCTCCCGCAGCCTGGCCGCCGCGTCGCGGTGCGTCCAGTACACCAAGCTGGCCCACAGGGCTAGCAGGAAAACGCCGCCCCAGATCGTCAGGGCGGTGGCAAGCGTCTGCAATGTATTCGCATCCATGCCGGTCATTATAGTGCGTGGGCTTTGCCCACGCATTAGGCGTTGCTACTCGGCTTTGCCGAGCAACGCAACGGCCATGCGGGTGCGGGGCCACTTCTGCATTCTAAATTCTGCCTTCTCGCTTGCTTTTGCTTCCTCTCTCCGCGGTCTAAAGACTGCACCCAAACAAGCTTTCTTAGTGCCCCTTGTGTCTTTGTGGTTGCCTTTCTTGCTTTTGACAACCGCCAGCCCACATGCTAAACTTGCTCACGCCACGCGCGGGAGAACGCTCTCGATACCCGAGGGCGTTTTTGTGTGTATTCGCCACAAAACTCTACCCCCGCCGTGGGCGAGGCACACAATGGATGTACTCATCACCGGCTCCGTAGCCTACGACTACCTCATGACCTTCCCGGGTCTCTTCAAAGAGCACCTGCTGGCCGAGCATCTCGAGAAAATCTCCCTCTCCTTCCTGGTAGAGAAGCTAGACCGCCGCCGCGGCGGTATTGCCCCCAACATCGCTTACACCATGGCCCTACTCGGCGGCACCCCCCGCGTCATGGCCGCCGTGGGTGAGGATTTTGCCGATTACCGTGCCTTCCTCAAGACCCACGGCGTAGACACCACCAATATGGAAGTCATCGAGGGTACCTTCACCGCCTCGTTCTTCGCCACCACAGACCGCTCCAACGCCCAGGTCGCCAGCTTCTACCCCGGCGCCATGGCCCACGCCAGCCAGCTCTCTCTCAAAACGGTCAAGGGCGGCACGCCTCAGCTCGTCATCATCTCTCCTAACGACCCGGCCGCCATGCAGCAATATGTCACCGAGTGCCAGGAGCTCAACATCCCCTACGTCTATGACCCCAGCCAGCAGATCGTGCGCTTTGACGGCAGCATTCTGCGCACCGGGGTAGAGGCCGCCCATGCCATGTTCATGAACGAGTACGAGTTTGAGCTCGTCAAAGACAAGACCGGCATGGATGACCAGGCCATTCTCTCCCACCTCGACTACATGGTCGTCACCCTCGGCCCCAAAGGAGCCGACATCTACACCAAGGACGGCAAGACCTGGGTCGAGGCCGTGCCCACCGACACCATCGTAGACCCCACCGGCGGCGGTGATGCCTTCCGCGCCGGCTTCCTCACCGGCGTCAGCTTCGGCCTCGATTGGGAGACCTGCGGCCGCATCGGCTCCCTCGCCGCCACCTACTGCCTGGAGCAGGCCGGCCCGCAGACGCACCACTTCTCCCCGGCCGATTTCATCACCCGCTATCGCGAGCACTATGACGATTCTGGTAAGCTAGACCAACTAATCACTAATCACTAATCACTTTTACGGAGAATTACATGGAAAACTTCGACATCAAAGACATTAACCAAGCGGAAGGCGGCCGCCGCCGTATCCAATGGGCCGAGCGTGAAATGCCCGTGCTGCGCACCATCCACGAGCGCTTCGCCAAAGACCGCCCCCTCAAGGGCCTGCGCCTCGCCGCCTGCCTTCACGTAACCGCCGAGACCGCCAACCTCATGCGCACCCTGCAGGCTGGTGGTGCCGAGGTTCTGCTGGTGGCCTCCAACCCGCTCTCCACCCAGGATGATGTGGCTGCCTCCCTCGTCTCCCATGACGAGATTCCCGTCTACGCCATCAAGGGCGAAGACAACGCCACCTACTACAAGCACCTCAACGTCGCCCTGGACTTCAAGCCCCACATGACCATGGACGACGGCGCCGACCTGGTCAGCGAGCTGCACAAGAATCGCCGTGAGCTGCTCGAGACCATCATCGGTGGCACCGAGGAAACCACCACCGGCGTCATCCGCCTTAAGGCTATGGCCGCTGATGGCAAGCTGGAATTCCCCGTCATCGCCGTCAATGACGCCATGACCAAGCACTTCTTCGATAACCGCTACGGCACCGGCCAGTCCACCGTAGACGGCATCGTGCGCGCCACCAACATCCTGCTCGCTGGCAAGACCTTCGTCGTCGCCGGCTACGGCTGGTGTGGCCGCGGCCTCGCCGACCGTGCGCGTGGCATGGGTGCCAACGTCATCGTCACTGAGATCAACCCCATGGCCGCCCTCGAAGCCGTCATGGATGGTTTCCGCGTCATGCCCATGATCGATGCCGCCAAAGTCGGCGACATCTTCGTCACCGTCACCGGTGACATCAACGTGCTCGACGAGCATCACTTCGCCGCCATGAAAGACGGCGCCATCGTCGCCAACTCCGGCCACTTCAACGTCGAGATCAACATCCCCTCGCTCGAAGCCATGTCCACCGAGAAGCGCCTGGTGCGCCCCTTTGTGGAGGCCTACTACACCAAGGATGGCCGCACCATCCACATCCTGGGCGACGGCCGCCTCATCAACCTCGCCTCCGCCGAAGGTCACCCGGCCAGCGTGATGGACATGTCCTTCGCCAACCAGGCCCTGGGCGCCGAGTACATGGCCAAGAACGCAGACAAGCTGCAGAACCAGGTCTACTCCGTTCCTGAGGACATCGACCGTGAGATTGCCCGCATCAAGCTCGAAGCCATGGGCGTCAAGATCGACAAGCTCACCCCCGAACAAGAGAAGTACCTCAACTCGTGGGAAGAAGGCACCATCTAAAAACAAAGACCGGCGAAAGCCGGTCTTTTTATATCGTCTGTCATTGCGAGGAGTGCTGAAAGTTGCATGTTCATGCAACTTTCAACCGACGAAGCAATCTGCCTTGCTTGTCATTCCGAACGAGCCGCATAACGGCGAGGAGGAATCCTTTAGGGCATTCGAAACCAGATCGAGCTTGTCTGACCTAAAGGATTCCTCACCTTCGCTACGCTCAGGTTCGGAATGACGAGAGACGAGTCATATTGCGCCTGCACAAAAGATCCGTCATTGCGAGGAGTATTGCCGCTTTGCGGCAATACTCCTCGCAATCTGTCTTGCATTGTCATTCCGAACGAGCCGTGTAAGCGGCGAGGAGGAATCCGTTAGAGGCAGGTTTAAGCGTCAATAAATCTGGGTACAGGTGGTTCAACTACCCGTGCACCCGTATCACCTTGCCGCCGCTGATGCGCAACAGCGCATCCGGCGGCAACGGAAACACCGCGTGCGGCGTGCCGGCCGCCGCCCACACTTCGGCGTATTGCAGCAGATCCTCGTCAATGTAGGTGTGAGCGGGCTGCAGGTCGGCGGCCAGCGGCTGGGGCCCAAACGGTGGCACCCCGCCGATGGCAAAGCCGGTCAGCGTGCGCACGAAGTCGGCGTCCGCCTTGCCCAGCGTCTCACCGGTGGCCTCGGCCACCAGGGCCTCGTCCACCCGGTTGCTGCCGCTGGTCAGAATGATCACGCCCTCATCTTCCGCATTGCGGAAGATGAGCGATTTCACGATCTGGCCCAGCTCGCAGCCAATAGCCGCGGCCGCATCGGCTGCGGTGCGCGTGGTGATCTCGAATTCCACCACTTCGCCCGGCAGCCCGTGCTGGCGAATGGTGTCCTGGAAGGTGATGGCTGTGGCGTTGGTGGGGGTGCGCATCCTACTCCGAAACGGTGATATCTAGATAGAAGCCCACGCCGAAGGGATTGCCGTCAAAATCGTGCGCCTTCCATAGGCTGCGATAGTTGCCGGGTTCGCTGGGCGCGGTGAATTGAATGGTCAGCACAATGCTTTCACCTGGCTGCGCAGGCGGCAGCGGGTGGCGCGGTACAGCGCCCAAGCCAATGCTGCCGGCTTGCAGCTCCACAATGTAGCCTTGGATCCAGGCACAGGTGCCATCATTGCGCAGCTCCCAGCTCTTCTCCACCGATGCGCCCGGCGCAAAACGCGTGCCGTCCGGCACATTCACATCGCGCAGAAAGACGAGGTTGTTCTCGCATTCCGGGGTGGGGCTGGGTGGTGGCGAGGTGGGCGTTTCCAGTTGGATGGCTTGTGAGTTGCCCACCACGGTAGGGGCAATGAAGAAGCCCTCATCGTTGGGTAGTACGCTGCGGCTGCATGCAGCAACAAACAACGCGCCGACCAAGAGCAGGGCTGCTCTTGATGCGGCGCGTTGCGTCGTAAAACTCTGAGGTGCAGTTTGCTTAAGCTTCCACTGCCTCCAACTCGGCGTCTTCTGGTTCAAGGATGGCACTCTCTTCGGTCTCCATGTAGCCCACAGGGTCCTGGGTGAGCACCTTCTCGCGAATCTGCTGCTCGATCACATCAGCAATTTCGGGGTGGTCTCGCAGGTAATCCTTGGCGTTTTCGCGGCCCTGGCCCAGGCGATCGTCGCCATAGTTGTAGAACGAGCCACGCTTGGCAATGATCTCGTAGTTCACGGCCAAGTCGAGCAGGTCACCGCTCTTGGAGATGCCTTCATTATACATAATGTCAAATTCGGCCACTTGGAAGGGTGCAGCCACCTTGTTCTTGACCACGCGCACACGTGTGCGGTTGCCAACAACGTCTTGGCCCGTTTTGATGGATTGAATACGGCGCACATCCATGCGCACGGAGGCGTAGAACTTGAGCGCCATGCCACCGGTGGTGGTCTCAGGGTTGCCAAACATCACACCGATCTTCTGGCGCAGTTGGTTGGTGAACACCACCGCCGTGTTGGTCTGCTTGATGACGCCAGACATCTTGCGCAGCGCCTGCGACATCAGGCGGGCTTGCATACCCATGGTGGCGTCACCCATGTCGCCTTCGATCTCGGAGCGGGGCACTAGCGCCGCCACCGAGTCGACCACGACCAGGTCCACGGCACCGGAGCGCACCAGCGCCTCGGCGATCTCGAGCGCCTGCTCGCCGGTGTCCGGCTGGGCCACTAGCAGCTTCTCAACGTCTACGCCGCACTTGGCGGCGTAGTTGGGGTCGAGGGCGTGTTCCATGTCAATGAAGGCTGCCGTGCCGCCGCGCTTCTGTACCTCAGCCACGATGTGCTGGCAGATGGTGGTCTTGCCCGAAGATTCCGGGCCGTAGATCTCGGTGACGCGGCCGCGGGGAATGCCGCCAACGCCGAGCGCAATATCCAGTGAAAGCGAGCTGGTGGGGATGGCCTCAACCTGCATGCCGTGGGCTTCGCCCAGGCGCATGATGCTGCCTTCGCCATAACGCTTGGTGATCTCGCCCAGGGTCTTGAGTAAAACCTTGTTGCGCTCGTCTGCGTGTCCGTTGTCTGTTGCCATCATCTTCTCCTGTAGTACAAGCGTTCTATAAAGTGTTCTAAATATAGAACAAATGTTTATCTGTGTCAAGGCATCTTTAGGGCAGATTGGGGCTGTTCAAAACGGGCAAGTGCATGTATCATCTTGCGGCGCTGTTGCCCCTTTCAGCAATGCGCGCATTTGTTCAGGCTGTTGGTGCGCTCCGCGGCAAACTGGCAGCTAAGTACAAACATAAGGAAGCAGAATGAAGGAATCAAAGGTTAAACGCTCTCGGGCGCTGGGCATCCCCCTGACCCCGAAGGCCATCAAAGTCATGGAGCGCCGCCCGAATCCCCCGGGGCAGCACGGCAGCCAGAACCAGTGGCGCCGCAGCTCTGACTATAAGATGCAGTTGCTGCAGAAGCAGCGCCTGCGCTACCAGTACAACATCCGTGAGAAGCAGATGCTGGGCTACATGAAGAAGGCGCTCAAGGGCTCCGGCCTGACCTCTGAGCACCTGATCGCGCTGCTTGAGTCTCGCCTGGATGCGCTGGTGCTGCGTGCTGGCTTTGCCCGCACCATCTACGCCGCCCGCCAGTTTGTGTCTCACCGTCACGTTACCGTGAACGGCGAGCGCATCAACATCCCTTCGTACTCCGTGAAGCCCGGTGATGTCATCGCCATTCACGAGAAGAGCCGCAAGATCGCAGCCTTCACCGAAGCGATGGAGAGCGTGGGCAACGTGCCCCCGTACTTGGAAGTGGACAAGAAGAACATGGCCGCCAAGTATGTGCGCCTGCCCGAACTGCAGGAAGTACCCATCATCTGTGAACTGAACCAGGTGGTTGAGTACTACTCCCGCTAGTCTGCACCACAACAAAATAAAAAACGGCCAGCATTTGCTGGCCGTTTTTGTTTAGGGAAGGTTTGCTAAGTCAGTAAAGGCATAGACTTGTTTTGTCCTAAAGGATTCCTCCTCGGCCTTCGGCCTCGTTCGGAATGACGAGCCAATCTTCCAGTTCCAAGCTTCTTAAGAATTTGTCCACATCATCCAAGACGTGGTTTTCATTTGCATACTCAAGGTGCTCTCTTAGTCTAGTTATCTTGTTAAGATGCGGGGTTGTATGCCAAGCTGCAAGTATCAGCGGAAGAGACGGCTCCCAGCCTCCGTTTGGTAAACGCCTGCGATTGGGAAGCATTTTCCACAGTTGATTCCAGAAAATTGGTTGAGGGCAAATGCGTCCCTCCGACGTTACAAATTTAAGTAATTCTTTCAATTGATTCTGATTCGAGTCCACTATAGTCCCACCTTTCATCTTAATCTGGCACGCCCACCAGCGGCGTCTCCGCTGGCAGGCTGAAGTCGAAACCTTCGTTGCCTTCAAAATGAAAATAGGTCACCGCACCCGGCAGGATTTCCACCTCTACGCGGCGCCAGGTGCCGCGGTAGGGCACAGACACTTCGTAACGGCCGGCGGGCAGATTGGTCAATACTAAGTTCTCTTTGTAATACGGGTCAGGCTGAATGCGATTGCCCGTGAAATACGTGTATGTGCTCCACAGTTGTTCCGTTTCGGCAGAGCGCACTTCGATCAGCCAGTTGAGCAGCACTTGATTGCGTTCGTTGGTGACGCGGCCCACCAGCACGCCGTAGCCTTCAGGGGGGGCCAGCCATAGCTCCGGGTTGTAGGTGTTGTAAGTATTGTTCTCACCACTGCGCACTTCAAAGTGCAAGTGCGGCCCGGTGGAGAGACCGGTGTTGCCGGACATGGCGATCACTTCGCCTTGCTGCACGCGCTGGCCCACCTCTACATTCACCTCGCGCAGGTGCGCGTACACCGTCCAGATGCGGCCACCCGCGTAGCCGAAATTGTGACGAATGACGATGGAGATGCCGTAGGGGTCATCCAGAAAATAGGGCGAGTTGTAAGTTTGGCCGTAGCTGGCCCACACGATGGTGCCGTCCCCGGCGGCACGCACCGGTGTGCCTGAATCCATACCCACATCTAAGCCCATGTGAGGCTCATTGGGATTGTTGCTGGCGTCCTGGCGCACGCCGTAGCGTTGGCTGGGTGAATACAGACCCAGGTGCACATTGGCCACGGGGAAGGTGAAATAGAAGTGGTCGTTCGGGCTGAGCGCCAAAGGAGCCTGGATAGCAGGAAAGCCACTATACGGCTCCGGCGTGCTGACGAACTGCGCCTCATTGATGGGGAAGGGCGCCAGGGTAGGCTGCTCGTAGGTGGGCCAGGCGATGCTGGGCAGCTCGATAGTGGCGCTGGGGCTGCTGCTGGGCGCCTCAGTGAGCGTTGGCGCGGCGGTTGCGCTAGGGGCCGGGGTGTCACTGGGCAAGGGCGCAGGCTGCGGCGCACAGGCGGCGAGCAGCCCGGCGAGCCAGATCAGTTCGAGCGCGCGCACGGGCTTCATGGGCGCGGTGTGTTGATCTGTTCCAGCGTATATAGCTGCTGCATAGCCGCCTGCCAGCTCAAGCCTTCACGCAGGGCGAATTGGGTCAGCAGCGTAGACGGGAAAAAGGTGCGCCAGTTGCCCTGCGCGGGCAAACGGTCAAAGCCGTATTCAGCAGCCAGGGCGGTGAAATCGAGCCAATAGCCACCCGGCAGCTCAGTGGCCAGCTTGCCGCCATCTTGATAGCTGTCTTCAATGCCTGAATAACGCGCGGCAAAATCCCACGGATGCTGCGTTAGCGGCTGGCCCAGGCCGCCAGTGTCTGCTGCCGTGCGCAAGTAGATGCGCCAATAGGTCTGCCCGCCAAGCTCCTCACGCACAGCCGCTAGCCAGCCAGCGTTCAACAGACCGCTGCGCAGCTCAAAGGCGCGGCCGCTGTACAGCCAACTCTCATACTGACCCGGCGGCAGCGGCACACTGAGCGGGGTGAGCGCATTGTCCAGGCTCGATAGCGCATCCCATCCCAACAGTTGCGCCGTGCGCTGGCGCAATGCTTCAAAGCGCAAGATAGCCGCGTTGCTCAGTTGTGGGGTGGGTGCAAAGACATCGGTGAGAGGCGTGGCCTGGAAGTTGGCGCTCATGGGCTGTGCCCACAGGGGCTGACTCTGGGCCACGGCGGCGGCTTGCAGCGGCGGTGCTAAAGCCGCTGGCCATTCGCCTGCGCCCCAGGTTGCGCCGTGCAAATTGCCCGGCAGGGCTTGCGGCGCCAGCGCCAGCTGCCCGTCCAGCGTATAGGCAGTGAGGTAGCTCTCGTCCTGGTTGCTCACCTCCGCCAGCAGCACATCCCCGGCCGGGCTCCAGCGTGGCTGTTGGCCAGCGCCAACGTAGCGCGGCGCACTCAGCAGATCGCTGACATACAGGTTCCACAGGCCGTTACTGTCCTGCTCGGCCCAGGCCAGCCAGCGGCCGTCCGGCGACCAGGCCGGGGCGGCCTGCGCGCCGCTGGCCTGGGCCAGTTGGGCGAAACGACCGTCGCCTTCCTGATCCAGGTTCAGCAGCCACAGCGCGGGAATGCCGCTGCGGTCAGAAATAAAGGCCAGTTGCTGCGCCCCGGGCCGCCAGGCAGGCGAATGGTCACGCGCCGGCGAGAGGCTGACGTAGATCGGCTCGACGGAGCCATCCAGCGGGCGAATGGCAACTTCAAGGTTGCCGTCATGGTCGTGTGTGTAGGCCAACCAGCCATTGTCTGACCAGCTTGGGCTGCCGTCATAGGCGGCATCGTTAGTGAGCTGGGCGGTGATACCGGTAGCCAGCTCCAGCACGTACAGATCCCAATTGCCGCCGCGGTTGGAGGCGAAGGCCACCAGATTGTCACGCGGGGACAACGCCGGGCTGAGGTCATCCCATTCGCCATAGGTCAGGTGCGTCAGCGGCTGGCCCAGTAGTTGATGGCTGAAGAGGCGCGTGTAGCCATGTTCGCTCAGGCTGAGGATGCGCAAGCCATCCAGCGAGCGGCCAGCGCCCACCACTTGGGGGGCGATAGTCCGCGTAGCCTGGGCCGTGGGCGTAGGTTCAATGAGTTCAGGTGTAACGGTCTCAGTGCTGAGTGCGGCGGCCTGGCCGCTTTCAGGAGCATACCAATCCGCCAGCAGCGGGCCGGCGAAGAGGAACAGCAGCACGATGGCGAGGAAGACGCCGGCGGCGGCCAGGCGCAGCCAATAGCCGAGCGAGTGACGTAGCGGGGAGGGGGTGGGGTCTGAAAGCATGGAACGAGAAGCTCTGGCGTTGTTTACTCTGTGACGATGAAATCGATGGCGTGCTCGTGCACGATCTCCTTGGCATTGTTGAGCAGCTCGCCGGAGCTGCTTTCCAGCGGGCTCTCGGTCTGCTGCGCTTCAATGTCGGCATAGAAGACCCGCGCTTTCAGCGTGTAGCGGCCGGGGGTGCGCGGCTGGCGCAAGTGCATTACGAATTCCATGATGGGGTCGATCGCCTCCACCACGCTGACGGTGGCGAGGGTCTGCCCGGCCTCATTGACGACGATGGCCTCGACGTTGGGGCGTTTTTGGAAGGGCGTGATGTCAATGCGCACCTGGATGCGCACACCATCTGGGCGTGGCTGGGCTTCCAGCTCGCGGATACGTACTTCGTTAGGGGGCACGGGGGCTTCGCCCGCTTCGGTAAAGAAGATGTCTGACATAGCGGGTGGATTATAGCGGGTGGGAAGGGCTGGTCATTGGCAATAGTGATTACCCTTCCCACCTACTGTTGGTGCTTTGTCCGTCGAGGATGAAGATTCGGGGTTTTCTGGGGTGCACCCTACAGCTTGGCCCGGCGAAGCAACTGCGCGTTGAAGGCTACGATGATGGTGCTGGCAGACATGAGCACCGCGCCCAGCGCGGGTGAGAGCAGGATGCCGCGGCCGGCCAACACGCCCGCTGCCAACGGAATGGCAATGACGTTGTACCCGGTGGCCCACAGCAGGTTCTGCACCATTTTGGCGTAACTTGCGCGGCTAAGACGGAATATCTTCAGCACATCCTGTGGGTCATTGTCCACCAGAATGATGCCAGCAGACTCTACTGCAACATCGGTACCGCTGCCGATGGCAATGCCCACATCGGCGCGCGCCAAGGCGGGCGCATCATTGACGCCGTCTCCCACCATGGCCACCTTGCGACCCTGGGACTGCAGTTCGGCAATCTTCTTTTCCTTATCTGCGGGAAGCACTTCTGCGAAGAATTCGTTAATGCCCAGTTCGGCTGCAACTGCCGCTGCCACCGGGGTACTGTCTCCGGTCAGCATTGCTGCACGAATGCCGAGTTTTTGCAAGTCTTCGATCACGCGCTTGCTCTCGGGGCGTATTTCGTCTGCAATAGCGAAAACAGCCACCGGCTGCCCACCTGCCAGCAGGTAAATGGCGCTTTGACCTTTGTTCCCGGCGTCTTCGCCAAAGGCGGCCAGCTCCGGCGGCAGGCTTGCGCCCAGCGACTCGAGCAGGCGTGGGCCGCCGAGGTGGTAGCGCTGCCCGCCCACCTGCGCTTGCACGCCCAGGCCCTTCATGGCCTGGAACTCCGTCACCGTGGCGGCGGCCAGGCCCCGCCCGGCAGCTGCGGAGCGGATGGCGCGGGCCAGACTGTGCTCCGAATCACCTTCCAGCCCGGCGGCCAGGCGCAGCGCTTCATCTTCGTCTTGGCCAGCGATGGTGCGCACCGCAACCACGCCCATCTCGCCTTTGGTAAGCGTGCCCGTTTTGTCAAACACAACTGTATCCACCAAGCGAGCTTCTTCTAGCGCCAAGCGGTCTTTAACCAGCAAGCCGTGTGCTGCGGCTTGCGTTGTGCTGATGGCAACTACAAGCGGTACCGCCAAGCCTAACGCGTGAGGGCATGCGATGATGAGCACAGTTACTACGCGCTCCAGTACGAACAGGTCAAATCCACGCGCCAGCCCCCATGCCACAGCTGTTAGCGCTGCTGCGAGCAGGGCGAGGTTAAACAGCCAGCCCGCGGCGCGGTCTGCCAGAATTTGAGTCTGTGATTTGCTGAGTTGCGCTTGCTGTACCAGGCGCATGATGCCGGCCAGCGCCGTGGCGCCGCCCACGGCGGTGACACGCACACGCAGGCTGCCCTCGCCGTTGATAGCGCCGGCAATCACGCGGTCACCCGGCGCTTTGGACACCGGCTTCGATTCGCCGCTGAGCATGGATTCGTTTATTTGCGATTTACCCTCAATCACTTCACCATCGGCTGGAATGCTGGCGCCTGGCCGAATAAGGAGTAAGTCGCCCATGGCAAGCTCGCTGACAGCGACAGTCTTGGTTTGCCCATCTGTGCTCAGGCGCTCGGCTTGGTCTGGCAGCAATTTGGCGAGCTCGTCCAAGCTGCTGGAGGCACGGCGCACGCTTCGCATCTCTATCCAATGGCCTAGAAGCATGATATCGATGAGCGTGGCTAGCTCCCAATAGAAACCCTCGCCAAGCGCGAAAAGGAAGGCTGCCGTGCTGTAGACGAAGGATACTGAGATCGCCAGGCTGATTAGCATCATCATTCCCGGTTTGCGAGCGCGCACCTCAGGAATGGCCATTTGCAGGAAAGGCAGACCGCCATAAAAGAAGATAACTGTGGCAAAGATGGGTGCAATGAAGAGTGAGCCGGTGAAGGCCGGTGGTGAGATACCAAGCCAGCGCTGGGTCATCTCGCTGTATAGGATTACAGGGATGGTGAGCACCAGCGAGACAAAGAAGCGCGTGCGGAACATGGCCTCGTGGCCGCTGTGCTGCGCACCGTTGTGTGCTGAATCCTTGCCGGGCTGTTTGTGTGCAGCGGCCTCATGATTGTGGTGATGTTTGTGGTGTGCGTGCTCGTCCATCCCTGTATGTCCTTAATCTTCTTATGGAATAACTGTAATCTTGGCGTGCATGCCAGCAGCGTAGTGCCCAGGAAGGTAACAGCCAAACTCGTATTCGCCGGGTTCTGTGAAGGTGTGTTCGATGGAAACACTAGCCCCGGGCGTGAGCTGGCTCTCGCCAACATGCAACATGCTGCCTGTGGTGCTCTCACCGTGGCCATCTTCTGCCTCGGTGTTACCTTGCATGTCGTGCTCTTCATTCTCGGCCAGCATGACAAACTCGTGGTTGATCGCGCCGGGGTTGCTGATCACGAAACGATAGGGTGTGCCCACTTTGAATACAGTGAGCGGGGACTCGATGGCGAACTCGGTGAGCTCAATCGGCACTACCTGAGCGGCTGTGGGTTGGCTGCCGCAAGCAGTGAGCAATAGAGCCAGAACCAAAAATGCTGCCATTCTCAACATACAAACTGTCTCCTTACTTAGTATACCCTCCCCCTGTGGGAGGGGTTATGCCTAATTTATATTGTTTGTTCTAAGCAGTCAATGAAGAGGAGGATGAGAAGAAGCTTGCTCTTTGCTTAAGGCAGCCCGGACGCAGGTTAGATCTCTAAGTTCTTCGTGTCCCCAGTACAATGAGGGCAGGAGACCTCATGCCAGACCAATTTGAAACTCTAGCCATTCATGCCGGCCAGCAGCCCGACCCCAGCACTGGCGCGGTGATGACACCCATCTACCAAACCAGCACCTTCGTGCAAGACGCCGTGGGCGTGCACAAGGGCTATGAATATTCGCGCAGCGGCAACCCCACGCGCAACGCGCTGCAGGATTGTTTCGCTGCGCTGGAAGCCGCCAAGCACGGCCTGGCCTTCGCCTCGGGCCTGGCAGCCAGCGACACTATCATCCGCCAGTTTGCACCGGGTGACCACATCCTGGTGGGTGGTGATGTCTACGGCGGCACCTTCCGCTTGTTCGAGAAGGAGTACAAAGACTTCGGCATTGAGTTCAGCTATGTTGATATGGATGATGTGCAGGCGGTTCAAGCCAACCTGCGCGCCAACACCAAGCTGGTCTGGCTGGAGACGCCCACCAACCCCTACTTGGGCCTGGCAGACATTGCTGCCATTGCCGCGCTGCTAAAGCAGCACGGCAGCAAGCCGCTGTTCGCCGTGGATAACACCTTTGCCTCGCCGTACTTGCAGCAGCCACTGGTGCTGGGGGCAGATCTTGTCATTCATTCCGCCACCAAGTATCTCGGCGGCCACTCAGACGTGGTGCTGGGGCTGGTTGGGGTCAACGATGATGATCTGCACGCCAAGCTGGCCTTTACGCAAAATGCGGCCGGCGCCGTGCCCGGGCCGATGGATAGCTTCCTGGTGCTGCGCGGCATCAAGACCCTGCATCTGCGCATGGAGCGCCATGCGCACAATGCCGCCGCCATCGCCGAATACCTGGTGGCGCACCCCAAGGTGAGCCAGATCTATTACCCGTACCATGAGAGCCATCCGCAGTACGCCCTGGCGCGCAAACAGATGCGCAATGGCGGCGGCATGCTTTCGTTTGAACTCAAGGGCGGTGAAGCCGCTGCGCGTGCGGTGGCCGAAAATACACGCCTGTTTGCCCTGGCCGAGTCGCTCGGCGGAGTAGAGTCTTTGATCGAGGTGCCGGCGGTGATGACGCATCTCTCGGTGGCCAACTCGCCCCTGGCGGTGGACCCCGGGTTGGTGCGCCTCTCGGTGGGCGTTGAAAACGTGGATGACCTGATTGCAGACCTGGAACAAGCGTTAGCGAAAGCGTAGGCGCAAGCCAAGGAGGCGCTGATGGCCGACAAAGACAAGAAGGACAAAAGCCCGGATGCGATGGATGCCGCCGCAGAGGGCATGGGCTATGCCATCGGCGGGCTGGAGACCAGCTCGGCGGAGTTTACCGAGTTCTTAGCCAAAGTTATCAAAGAGTTCAAAGAGGATTCGCCCGGCGCCACGCTGCGTGATGCTGCCCGCATTGTGCTGGAACGCGAGGGGCTGGAGCGGTATGCTGGCCGCGTCGAAGAGATCAACGTGTTCTTGAAAGCCTTCCTGGGCGGCAAGAATACAGAATGGGACGAACTGGTGGAAGAAGACGCCCGCCGCCGTCTGAAAATTGACAAGACACTCGGCGGTACGCCGGGTTAATAAAAAAGAGCGTGCGTAGCACGCTCTTTTTGTATTGCTGGATTCACCCTCACCCCGTTGAGTTTTCTACAGGGCTGGCTTGCAGACTTCCCCTCTCCCTAGGGAGAGGGGCGCGAGGCGTAGTCGAATCGGCCTGGTAGGGGCGAGGCATGTCTCGCCCCTGTTTGTCATTCCGAACGAGGCCGAAGGCCGAGGAGGAATCCTTTAGGGCATGGCCAGTCTTCACTAGACTTCAAAATGACCTAATGGATTCCTCGGCTGGCAGGCTACCAAATTGCAGATGATTACCATACGCCGCCTCGGAATGATGCGTGCGACCTGGGCGAGGCATATCTCGTCCCTGCGCGGTTCTGAGTTGGCGTCTTACTTGCGGGCAGGAGTTCACGATTGAACCAGTAGTAGTAGGGGCGGGGTTACCCCGCCCCTACGCGATGTTGGCTTGGATCGGCTCGCCTCACCCCGTTGAGTTTTCTACAGGGCTGGCTTGCAGACTTCCCCTCTCCGTGAGGGAGATGGGCGTGCGGCGCAGCTGCACGGGGTGAGGGTGTAGGGCAGGGCGATCTGGTTGACCTAGGCGAGGCATGCCTCGCCCCTACAGGTGCTGGATTACCTGCGGAATGAAGGGCTGAGCTGGGACCAGGCTGATTTGCCTATTCGTCGTAAAGCACCGTCGGTTCGGCATAGTAGCGCACCCCTTTGCGTGCGGTGCGCTCATTCACCCACTGCTGCAGGGCGGCGTTCTTTTCTTCGAGCGATTTGTCCGCCGAGAGCTCATCCAGCGGGTAGTTGACGCGCAGCGCACGCGGTGACACCGCGAAGCGCGTGATGCCCGGCGGCAGCAGCACGCCGGCAGCGCACAGCTCCAGCACTTCGCTGACTTTGAAGGGTGGGTAGACCACGATAGCGGTCAGATTATCGTACTTGCCGTGCAGCTCGCGCACCTGCTGGGCCGTGGTGCGGTCGATTACGGCCTTCTTGGCGTACAGCTCGGTGATCTTGTTCAGCGCCTGAGTGCGGCTGGCCAGGTCGCCCGGCACGCTGCGCGCTACGTAGGCCTGGCCGTCCTGCGTTTGCACCCACACCAGGGTTTTGAGCGGCCAGCGGCTTTGCGGCTTCTTTACACTGGGGTCGATGTCACGCAGCGTGACATCCGGCAGATCGCCAAGGGCGGCGAGGAACTCAGCGCCATCCCAATCCCACAGGACATGGTTCCAGGTGTGCAGGTCGAGGCCTGGCGAGTCGGCCTCAACGACTTGCACGAGAGCGTGCGGGATGCCCATGTGGGTGAGCGCGCTGGTGCGGTTGGCGCCATCCAGCACCATGTAGCGCCCGCTGCCATCCGGCAGCGGCGTCACCATGGGCGGATTGCGCAGCACGCCGCTGGCGCGCAAACGCTCGACGAGCGGTTTGCTGCGCTGGTCATCGTGCCACTCGTGCGGCACCAGGTCAGGCGAGGGGACGATGCGAAGGATTGGAAGAGTAGGCATGATGGATTTATCGACTAATCGATTAGTCAGTTAATCACTTAGTCCGTTGGTTGCCTGTTTACTGTTCACTAATCCCTGCTCACTTCTGTTGGCCGTCAACTGCAAACTGTCAACCATTAATGAAATCAAGCACATCGATTTTCGTCAAAATGCCGACCACGCGGCCGCCCTCGTTCACCAAGACGGCATTGTTGCGCACGATCTCGTGCATGGCGTCTGGCAGCAGCGTGCTGGCGGGCAGGTTGTTGGGTGCCGGCTGCAGCAGGGTGGCGATGCTGTCTTCGCCGGGGCGGCCGGTCTTGGCCTCCAGCAGGTGGGTGAGCAGGTCGCCCTCGCGCACGATACCGGTCACCTCGCCAGCCGTATCCACCACGGGCAACTGCGAGATGCCGTATTCTTTCATCTTGTTGACTACGTCGGCGATGCGGTCTTTGGCCGAGGCAGAGATGAGTTCGCTCATGCTCTTGCCGCCCAGCACCTCGCGCAACGTGGCCTCACTCCACTCGGAGTCCATGAAGCCGTTCTCGCGCATCCACTTGTCGTCGAACAGTTTGGTGAGGTAACGGTTGCCCGAGTCAGGCAGAATGACCACGGCCACGCGGTCAGCTGGCAGGCTCTTGAGGTACTTCAGCGCCCCGGCTACGGCTGCGCCGGCCGAACCGCCGGCGAAGATGCCTTCTTCGCTGACCAGGCGGCGCGTCATCACGAAGCACTCTTTATCGGTCACGCGGATGATCTCATCCACCACGCTGAGGTCAGTGGTGCTGGGCAGGAAGTCTTCGCCGATGCCCTCTACCTTGTAGGTGATGGCTTCAACACCGGGCGGGATCTTGCCCTTGTTCTCCCAAATCTCTTTGAGAATAGAGCCGACCGGGTCAACGCCCACAATGCGAATGTCCGGGTTCTTTTCTTTGAGGTACTTGCCCACGCCGCTGATCGTGCCACCGGTGCCCATGGCGATGATGACATCGGTTACCTTGCCGCCGGTTTGCTCCCAGATCTCCGGGCCGGTGGTCAGGTAGTGGCTGCGCGGGTTCTCAGGATTGTGATACTGGTTGGCCAGGATGGTGTTGGGGTTCTCGGTGGCCAGGCGTTGAGCAACTTTGTAATAGGAACGCGGGTCTTCGGGAGCGACGGCGGTGGGGGTGATGACCACCTTGGCGCCATACGCACGCAGGAGTTGAATTTTCTCCTGGCTCATCTTGTCTGGCATCACGAAGATGCACTTATAGCCGCGCATGCCCGCCACAATGGCCAGGCCCACGCCCGTATTGCCCGAGGTGGCCTCCACGATGGTGCCGCCCGGCTTCAGGCGGCCGCTGGCCTCGGCCTCGTCAATGATGTTTTTGCCAATTCGGTCTTTAACCGAGCCGCCGGGGTTAAAGAACTCCACCTTGGCGTACAACGGCACGCTGTGGCCTTTGGTTACCCGGTTGAGACGTACCAGCGGAGTGTTGCCAATGGTGCCAATAATGTCGTCAAAAACGCGCAGGTCTTGGGATTGGGGAAGGCTCATAAACCAAGTTTATCAGATGGCAGAAAAGCCGAGGATGCAACACATGCGAACCACAAGAACACAAAGGTCATACTTTTCTTGTGCACTTTGTGTCTTTGTGGTTGGGTTTAGCAGTTGTTCGTCAAATGCTCCTCATACGTCACTGCAAACACATGCGCACCAGAGCCATCACACACGGCCTGAAAAAAATAATAGGGCGAGGTGGCGGGAAAAGCGACAGCATACAAGGCCTCGGCGCTGGGGGCCGCAATCGGGGTGGGCGGCAGGCCGTTGTAGACGTAGGTGTTGTAGGGCGAGTTGGTTTGCAGATCCGCAGCCGTGAGCGGGCTGGGCCACCACTGGCCGCGGCCATCATAGCCCACGGCGTACTGCACCGTGGGGTCGGCTTGCAGCATCATGCCGATATCCAAGCGATTGTGGAATACCGAAGCGATCAGCGGCATCTCAGAATTCACTACGGCCTCACGTTCCACGATAGAGGCCAGGATCAGCGCGTCGTAGAGGCTCAAGCCCTGGGCCTGGAAGCCGGCCAGCAGCTCCGGTGTCATCGTGTTCGAGAATACGTCGCTCTGTAGCAGGGTCAGCAATAGGGTGGTGGCATCCGCGCCGCGGGGGATCTCGTAGCTGCCGGGCAGCAGGAAGCCTTCCAGCGAGGAGCCTATCGGCATCTCGGCGTACAGCGCCAGCTCGTTGGGGGTATTGCTGGCCAGGCGCACAAATTCTTCCGGCGCCACCTGCATGCCAGCGCTGGGCAGGCTGGCGGCAATCTCTTCCAAGCGCCAGCCGGGCAGAATCACCAGGGTCACATGATCGGGCGTTGGGTCGAGCAGGGCAGTAGCCAACTCCACGCCGCTCATCGCCGCGCTGAGCTCAAAGCGTCCGGATTGCAGCTGCGTATCGCGCCCGCTGTAGACCAGATAACTGCTGAACAGGCCTGCATCGCGAATCAATCCCTCAGCTTGTAGTCGCCCAACCAGGCTGCCGGTGGGCTCGCCCGCTGTGATGGTGAACTCCTGCGGCGTAGCCGCAGGGTTCACCGGGCGCAACGCCTCGGCACGCCAGCCCAGCTCAGCGCCCAGGCGCAGTGCCCGCAACGGGCCGAGTTGCGCCGAGGGCGGGCCGAAGTGTTGCTCGGCGCGTGTTACCAACGTGCTGCCGCCGAGGAAGGCCAGAAAAGCCAGTATGGCGATGAGACCGAGGATGATGAAAGTGCGCATATAAACCAGTTAACCACAAAGACACAAAGAGCACACAGGAAATTAGTTAACAGCCTACTAAGTTCTTTGTGTACTTTGTGCCTTCGTGGTTAGGTAGTCTGATTATCTAAATAGTCTTGCAAAATCACCGCCGCCGCGCTGGCGTCGATATTCTGCGTGCTGGCGCCAAGCGCACGGCGTGCGGCCAACGCCTCCTGCGTGCTGTAGCTTTCTTCCCATAATTGTATAGGCAGGCTGGTAGCAGCGCGTAAGGCGCCAGCCAGCCGGGCCGCTTTGCGCCCGCTGTAAGTGGGCTGGCCGTCTTCACCCAAGGCTTGCCCGACCACAATGCGCTCGGCGCCGTGTTGGGCGGCCAGGGCCGTGATGTGTGCCGCATCCGCAGCGCGGCTCTCGTGCGCCAGCACCTGCAAGGGGCTGGCGATGGTGCCGCTGGCATCGCTGAGGGCGATGCCAATGCGTTTGTCACCAGGGTCAACGGCGAGGATTCGCATGGGATAAGTATACAGGGCAGAGATAACCACAAAAGACACAAAGGTCACAAAGAAAACTTAAGAAGCAGTTCCCTTTGTGTTTCTTTGTGACTTTGTGGTGAGGTTGTATCTGTGTGTATCTGCGTTCATCTGTGGCTATTTTGAACTCACAGACTTTGCGCGGCGTTCCTCAGCCATGATGCGTAGATAGATGCCTTCCATGTTCAAGGCTGACTTTGGCATCATTACTTTCGGAGGTAGATCCCAGACCTCTTTACGTGCCTGGCGCGCAGAGGTGAACACCGGCAGGCCAAACTCCTGCGCCAGCAAGCGCACATCCGCCTTACTGGTCACCAAGGCCAGCGGCACGTTGAGTTGCTGGCAGCGGCGGGCCGCCAACTGCAGCACCAGCCGCGGCGCACGCGGTTCGCCGCGCTCTGGCCATAGCAGGATCACGCGGCCTTGCGCCCCGCCGCGGATGCGCGCCAGCGCACCGCGCCAATCGCCATCCGGCGAGAGCTGGATCTGCGAAGTCTTCACCGCACGAGTATAGAGAAGTCCCTCGCCAGCCACAAACAAAAAATGCCGTGGGCATCGCCCACGGCATTTTGTATAAGCGTTGTTTGTTTACGCGCTTTCCAGAATCTCGCGCATGGCCGCCAGCACCAGCGTGACGTATTCCTTGCGGCTACTGTGACCCATCAGGCCGATGCGCCAGATCTGGCCCTTCAGCGGGCCGAGGCCAGCGCCAACCTCTATGCCGTAGTCGCTCAGCAGGCGGTTCTTGACCAGATCGTGCACCGCTACCGAGGGCGCCTTCACGGCGGTTACCGTGTGCAGGCGGTTCTCGCGCGCCACCAGCATGCTCATATCCAGCGCTTCCACACCCTTCCACAGGGTCTCTGCATTCTCCTGATGGCGGGCGAAGCGATTCTCCAAGCCTTCTTCGGCCACGATGCGCAACGCTTCGCGCATGGCGTAGTTTAGCTGAATAGGGGCGGTGTGATGGTAGGTGCGCTCTTTACCCCAGTACTTGTGCACCTCATCCAAGGAGAGGTACCAGTTCCCCACACCCACTTTGCGCTCGGCCAGCGCCTTTTCAGCGCGCGGGCCAACCGTGAGCGGAGCCAGGCCGGGCGAAGCGGAGAGCCCCTTCTGCGAGCCACTGAAGGCTACGTCTACATCCCAATTGTCTACTTCAACCGGCACACCGCCCAACGAGGCCACCGTGTCCAGAATGAACAACGCGCCCGCCTCATGCGCCGCGGCGGCCAGCTCTTTGATGTAGGGCTGCTTGGCGCCGCTGGAGGTTTCGCCGTGCACCACCGCCAGGAACTTGTACTTGTGCTGGCTGAGCTGCTTCTTGACTTCGTCAACATCCAGCACCTGGCCCCAGGGCACTTCGATGCGGTCCACAATGGCGCCATAGCGGCCACACATGCTGTAGATGCGCTCGCCGAAGTAGCCGATGATGCCGATGAGCACGCGGTCGCCAGGCTCGATCATGTTGCTGAGCGCGGCTTCCATACCAGCGCTGCCGGTGCCGGAGACGGGGATGGTGAGGCGGTTCTTGGTTTGGAAGGCGAAGCGCAGCAGCTCCTGCACGTCATCCATGATCTGCAAAAAGGCCGGGTCCAGGTGGCCGATCACCGGCATGGCCATTGCCTGCAGCACACGCGCCGGCATCTCGCTGGGGCCGGGGCCGAGCAGCACGCGCTCAGGAACATTCAGATCGTGGAATTGTTTGGGGTCCATGCACTCTCCTTATTTTCAAAAAGTTATTGTACACCCTTGCGATTTGGGTCTGCTTTTACCCCAGCCGCCCGCCAAAATATGCGAGAATCGGCGGCGTGTCACAGCCCCCGCTGATATTGCAAGTGTATGAGTTGGTCAAGCGCCGCAAAGCGCGCCGGGCGGCTGCCCGCCGCAGCCCTGCGGCGCTGGCACTGAAGGCCGCCGCGGCCCTGTTTGCCGCCGCCAGCGTGCTGGCGGCGCTGCTGGCGCTGGCCGCCTTGCCCGCCTATCACTGGCTTACACAAGACCTGCCGGATGTAAACGCTGTGCCGGTACTGATGGACGCGCAGCGCGGCCTGCTCTTGCAGCCCAGCCGTCTGCAAGAGCGCAGCGGCAGCCAGACCTTGTTGCAGCTCGCCCCGCCCGGTGCACCACGCCAGTTTGTGGCGCTGGGGCAGGCGGCTATCTTTGAGCAGGCTTTGATAGCCAGCAGCGATCCTGGCTTTTGGCAGCACGGCGGTAGTGCCTGGCTGCACAGCCAGCCGGTGCCGCACACCCTGGCTGAGCGCGTGGCAGCCAGCTTGCTGCTGGCGGATGAGCCAGAGGGCTGGCGCAAAGCATTGCGCACGCGCATTCTGGCCAGCGAGCTCACCGCACGCTTCGGCCGCCAGCAAGTGTTGGCCTGGGCGGTGAACAGCGCCCAATTCGGCTACTGGACCTTTGGCGTAGAGAGCGCTGCACAATTCTATTTTGGCATTCCCGCCAGCCAAGTGACCCATGCCCAAGCGGCGGCGTTGGCCGCTATCTACAACACGCCAGCGCTGCAAGCTGTGCACAACCCTCCCGCCGTGCAGCAATTGGCGCATCTGATTCTGGTGGCGATGCACAGCCAAGGCACGCTGGATGATGCCCAACTGGCTGCCGCGCTCACCCAGCCATTGCAATTCAGCGATGCCACCACGCCGCTGGCGCTCGACGCATTCCAAGCACTGGCCGTGCAGCAAGCGCAGACCGCCATCGGCCAGGCGCTGTTGGTGCGCGGCGGCCTGACCCTTATCACGACACAAGACGCGGCCATGCAGGCCGCTTTTGCCGGGCAGGGCCAGGCCGCGTTGGCGCTGGATGCACCCAACGGCCGCATCCTCGCCCTCAGCGGTGACGTTACCGCCACCATGCCAGCTGGCAATGTACTCTTGCCCTTCGTGTATCTGGATGCGTTCGCTGCGGGCCGCGCCCCCGCCACGCTGACATGGAACTTTGACCCGGCCAGCCGTACTGACCTGCGCGGCCCGCTCAGCACCCGCAGCGCGCTAGCCAATGGCCTGCAGCAGCCCGCCGAAGACGCCCTGGCTCAGGCCGGAGCGCACCATACCGCCGGGGTATTGGCCGCGGCCGGCCTCGAAGCGTTCCGCAGCTCACTCAGCGCCATGCAAGCGGCAGATTATTTGCTGGGTGATGCGCCCTTGGCTCCGCTGGAGCTGGCGGCTGCCTACGCCAGCTTTGGCACCGGCCAATTGGACGGCCAATGGCTGGATGGCCGCGTGCAGCCGGTGGCGCTGCTCTTTATTACCGATGAGCTTGGCCGCGTGGTGCTGGACTGGAGCCAGCCGCAATTCGATTCGCTGGCCAGCGCCGAGCTGGCCTTTCTGGTGAGCCACAGCCTGAGCGACGTCAGCGTGAGGCCCACGGCTACACGCCAGCTCATGCTGGCGCTTGGCCGCCCGGCGGCCCTGGCGCCCGAGCAGGGTGCGTGGCAACTGGCCTATACGCCGCAGCGTGTCGTGCTCAGCCTGGGCGCGGCGAATTGGCCGGCGCTGTTCACCGCAGCCCACGCCAACTTGCCCATCCGCGATTGGCAGGCGCCCGGCGGCCTGAGCTCAGTGCTGGTGTGCGTGCCCTCCGGCCAATTGCCAGATGAGGACTGTCCGCAGACGCGCCGCGAATACTTCGTCAGCGGCAGCGAACCGCGTTTTGCAGACTCGTTGTATCAACGCCTGGCGGTGAACTCACTCAACGGCCGCTTAGCCACAGTCTTTACCCCGGCCGAATTTATCCATGAAGCATTATTCGTGAACGTGCCTCAGGCGCTGCTGCCCGCCGCCCTGGCAGACGGGCTGCCGTTGGCGCCAGAGGATTTTGACAGTGTGCCTGCCTATGAAGGCAGCGCGGCTCCCAGCATCCAGCAGCCGCAGCGCTTCGCCGCGGTGAGCGGTACGCTGAGTGTGCGAGGCACTGCGGGTGAAGGCGCGGCAGGCTGGGATTTGCAAATAGGGCAGGGCTTGTACCCGCAGCGTTGGTTGCAGCTAGCTGCCGGCACCACCGCGCCGCCGCGCGCCCAATGGGATACGCGCGGCCTGAGTGGGGTGTGGGTGATCCAATTGCAAGTGTGGGATGAAGACGGCGCTGTGCAACACGCCTACACGGTGGTGAGTATTGAGTAGAGGCGAGGATGACTCGCCAGGCATTCTTCATTCCGAACCGAGCGAAGCGTGCGTGAGGAATCCTTTAGGGCATTTGCAATCTGGCTTTGAGTGACAGAAACAGGTGAGCAGATTGCTTCGTCCGTTTGACGCTTGCATGAAAAATGCAAGCGTCAATACTCCTCGCAATGACAGAATTAAAGAGCGAAACATGCTACGCTAGCGTCTCTTTGTCATTCCGAACCGAGCGAAGCGAGTGTGAGGAATCCTTTAGGGCATTTGTAATGTTGCTCTGAGTGATAAAGAAAATAGGCAGGCAGATTGCTTCGTCCGTTTGGCGCATGCATGAAAATGCAAGCGCCAATACTCCTCGCAATGACAGAAACAAAAAATAGCGAGGGCAAGCCTCGCTATTTTTTATCTCAAA
>DAOMSJ010000001.1:33143-62968 GCA_035446285.1 Anaerolineales bacterium | reverse complement strand
GCAATGACAGAAACAAAAAATAGCGAGGGCAAGCCTCGCTATTTTTTATCTCAAACAAGCAACGGTCTCAGGCTCCCGCCATCTCTTCTTGCTTCTTGAACTGGCTCATGTACAGATCGTAGTAGAAGCCCTTCTTCTCGAGCAGCTCGGCATGTTTACCGCGCTCGATGATCTCGCCGGCTTTCAAGACCAGGATCACATCGGCATTACGAATGGTGCTGAGACGATGCGCGATCACAAAGCTGGTGCGCCCGGCCAGCAGCTTCTCCAGCGCGCTCTGAATTAGGCGCTCAGTGCGTGTGTCCACGCTGCTGGTGGCCTCATCCAGGATCAGGATGCGCGGGTCGGCCAGCGCCGCACGCGCAATCGCCAGCAGCTGGCGCTGGCCCTGGCTCAAGCCAGCGCCGCGCTCGCCCAGCACGGTGTTGTACTTCTCCGGCAAACGCTCGATGAAGCTATCCGCATGCGCCAGCTTGGCCGCAGCGATGACTTCGTCATCGCTGGCCGCCGGGCGGCCAAAGCGAATGTTGTCCATCACCGTGGTGCTGAACAAGAAGGTATCCTGCAGCACAATGCCGATCTGCTGACGCAGCGACTCTTGCGTGACCTCGCGCACATCCACACCGTCGATCCTCACCGAACCCCCGGTGACATCATAGAAGCGCGGGATGAGGTTGATGATGGTGGTCTTACCCGCGCCCGTGGGGCCAACAATGGCCACAGTCTGGCCCGGGTTGGCATAGAAGTTCACGTTGCGCAGCACCGGCTCGCCGGCCTTGTACTCGGCGCTCACATTGTCCAGCTCCACTTTGCCCTCAATGGCGCCCATGGTGCCGGCGCCGGGCTTGTCCTGGATGCCGGGTACTTCATCCAATAGGCCGAAGATGCGCTCGGCGCCAGCCACTGCGCTCTGGATGTTGCTCCACAGCACAGCAATCTGCTGGATGGGTTGGTTGAAGCGTTGCACATAGCCCAGGAAAGTGATCACCAGGCCGATGGAGACCACCGTGCCGCCCAGCGAAGACCCGTTGAGCAGCGCCAGGCCGCCCACCACCGTGACGACGGCCAGCGCCAGGTAGCTCAGTGCTTCCAGGGCAGGAGCCAGCGCCGAGGTGTATGCTACGGCGCGCACGTTGGCGTCGCGGTTGGCGGCGTTGGTGCTGCGGAAGTGCTCGATGTTCTCCTCGGCGCGGTTGAAGGCTTGCGACTCGCGCACCGCAGAAATACTCTCCTGCAGGTTGGCGTTCACCGAGCCCATTTCCAAGCGCGTCTTGCGGAAGGCCTTGCGCGCCTGCTCTGAGAACCACAGCGTGACGATGGCCATGAACGGCGCAATTGCCATGCTCAGCAGGGCAAATGGCACGTTCTTGGTGAGCATGTTGTAGGCAATCCACACCAGTAGTAGCGCACCACTGACCACGTTCACCAGGGCAAAGCTCAAGGCCTGCTGGATGGTGTCGCTGTCGTTGGTGATGCGGCTCATCAGGTCACCCACCTCACTTTCGGCATAGAAGCCGATGGGCAGGGTGTGCATGTGGCTGAACAGCTCGGCGCGTAAGTCACGCAGAACGTGCTGGCCGGCCCAGCTCATCGTAAAGAAGGTCAGGCCCGTGAGGAGCGAGCCCAGCACGAACAGCACGATGAGTACCGTGATCAGCTGACCCAGGCCAGTGATGCGCTCGGCGTTGGTCGGGTTGGCGGGGTCGGCTGGTGTGCTGAAGTTGGCCCAGCCAAAGGCGCTTTTGATGATGCGCTGCGTTGTGGTGGTCGCCTCGGTGTCACCTGCCAGCCAACAGTTGCTTTGTGAGGCCTGGCTGGCGTCATCCATCATGCCCTCTGGCGCGCCAAAGGTGTTAGCCACCGCGGGGGTCAGGTAACAGTCCACGATCTGGCCGGTGATCTCTGGCGTGGTGACTTGTGCCCAGGTGGACACCGTAATGAAGGTGGCTGCCAACAGCATGGCGTACCAGAATGGCTTGAAGTAGCCCGCCAGGCGGCCCAGCGTCTCGCTGGTCTTCTTGGGCTTGAGGGATTCTTGATCAAGTAATGAGCGTGTATTGAACATAGCGTTCCTGTACTGTGCCGCTGCCCTTAGGCAGCCGCGTCCTCACGGGTCGGGCTATCGCCCACCAGTTGCGAGTTGTAGATCTCGGCGTAGATTTCGTTGTCTTCCAGCAGCTCAGCGTGCTTGCCGCTGGCCACCACTTTGCCCTTGTCCAGCACCAGAATCTGGTCAGCATTGATGACGGTGCTGATACGCTGGGCGATTATGAACGAGGTGCGGCCTTCCATCAGCTTGTTGAGCGCCGCTTGAATCTGACTCTCGGTCTGCAGGTCAACACTGGAGGTCGAATCATCCAGGATGAGAATGCACGGGTTCAGCAGCAGGGCACGCGCGATAGCAATGCGTTGCTTCTGGCCACCACTCAGGGTGGAGCCGCGCTCACCCACCGGCGTTTCGTAGCCTTCGGGGAAGGTCATGATGAAGTCGTGCGCCGCGGCGGCTTTGGCCGCCGCTTCCACTTCGGCCTGGGTCGCCTCCGGCTTGCCGAAGGCGATGTTGTCACGAATGCTGCCGGTGAACAGGGTCGTCTCCTGCAGCACAATGCCGATCTTGGCGCGCAGTGATTCGAGCTGCACATCGCGCAGATCGTGCCCATCCAACGTCACGCGGCCCTCGCTGGGGTCATAGAAGCGCGGGATCAGGTTGATGATCGTGGTCTTGCCGGAGCCAGTGGCGCCGAGCAGCGCCACGGTCTGGCCGGGTTGGGCGCTAAAGCTCACGCCAGCCAGCACGGGGTCGCCGCCGCCGAAGTAGCGGAAGCTCACGTCCTCAAAGGTTACCTGGCCTTTGACCTCGGGCAGGGCGATGGCGCCCGGCTTGTCGGTAACGTCAGACGTGGCATCGAGGATCTCGAAGATGCGCCCAGCGGAAGCCATGGCCTGGCCAAACTGGCTGATGATGAAGCCAAACTGGGCCAGTGGGATGAAGAGATAGATGAGGTACAGGCTGAACTCCTGCCACTCACCCAGGCTCAAGGTGCCGGCGATGATCTGCTCGCCGCCTGCTTGCAGCGTGGTGGCCTGGCCCAGGTTTGCCACCAGGAAGATGAGCGGGAACAGGAAGGTAAAGATGCGCGCGATGTAAATTTGCTGGTCCATCAGCGCGTTCACTGCTGTGCCAAATTTCTGCTGCTCGCTCTTCTCGCGCGTGAAGGCCTTCACCACCTTAATGCCGGCCAGGTTCTCCTGCAGGATGGTGTTGAGTGCCGCTAGCTTCATTTGCACTTTGAAGAACAACGGCTGGGTGATGCTGCCAAAGATAAAGAACAAGGCCAGCGCCACTGGCAGAATCCACAGAGTCACCAGCGCCAGCTTGGCATTGGTGGCAAACAGAATGGTCAGCGTGGCGCTGAGCAGCACCACCGCGCTCACCAACTGGACTAAACCCTGGCCCAGGAACAAGCGCACCTTCTCCACATCGTCGGTGGCGCGGATCATGAGCTGGCCGGTCTGGTTCTGGTCGTGATACGAGAATGACAAGCGCTGGATCTTGGCGTAGAGCTCATTGCGCATGTCGAAGGACACGCTCTGTGAGTTGCGCTCTGCCCAGTACGACTGCAGGAAGGCGAACACGCCGCGCAGCGTGGCAAAGACCACAATGAAGATGCCCGCCCGCACCAGCAGGTCTGGTGCGCCGCTTTGATCTGCGCTGAGCTGGCTCACCAGGCTCTCCACTGTGGTGCTGGGGGCGTAGTTGAGCGCCTCCAGGATGCGCGGCAGTGCCTGTTCCTGGAAGGCAGCCGGGATCTGCTCCAGCCCCTGCAGCACCTGGGTGGCAATCACGCCCTGGGTCACCGCATCGATCATGTTGCGGATGAGGCGCGGCACCGCCAACTGAGCCAGCGTAGCGATTAGCAGGAACAGGTAGGGCAGTACGGCCTCAAACTTATAACGAAAGAGGTAACGCGCTGAACGGATAAAGATGCCTTTAGGGAGGGAGGGGCGTTGCGGGCGGCCTGTGGCCTTGGCCCCTCCCTGGGTTTGAGTTGCTTGCACAGAAATCTTCCTTTCCTTGGTGGAACAAAACAGCTAACGGTCTTTGGCCCCCTGGCGATACTTTAGCAGGTATCGGGTTGCTTGTTTTTGGGCTGTGGGGCAGCCGCCTTGTCTTCAAATAGCTTGTTGAAGGCTGCAATGCCTTCTTCCACCTTGCGCAGTTCGCTGGCGCTCAGCGGCTCCAACAGATTGGCGGTCCAGGCCGTGACGCGGTTGTGCTCGGCTTCCATCACCTCGCGGCCCAGCGCGCTGACCTGTAGCTGAATGCTGCGACGGTCTTGCTGGTTGCGCTGACGCAGCACCCAGCCGCGCTCCACCAGCGTCTGCAAACTGGCTGACATGCTGGGCAGGCTGACATCCATCGCCTGCGCCAGGGAGCTGGGCGTTGAGCTGCCTTTGGTGAGGATGCGTAGAATGCGAAAGTGGCTAGGCGCCAGGTTGTGTTCGCCACGGCGTGCCTCAGCGAACACAGCGCTGATCACACGCGGCACCAGCTCCCAGAATTTGCGCGCAACCGTCTTGGTGGATGTAGGAATAGCCAACTCCTATAGAAAGCAAGTACCCCTAATAGTTAGGGCTGCTAAGTATATCGAGTGCAAAAGCAATGTCAAGAGGGAACAAATCCAAGGTGCTGGGCGTTTAGTCAATACAGGAGAAAAAATGAAACAATCCCTTTTACTTACTTTGTTGTTGGCGGCACTATTGTCTGCGTGCGCTGCTTCACCCGCGGGTTCCAGTGAGCCGCAGGGCAGCTGGGTGCTGGCCAGCTTGGATGGCAGCACAGAGGTTGGCGCCGCCGTGGGCGGCAAGGACATCACGCTGGAATTCATTGGAGATGGCCGCGTGGCTGGCTCGGCGGGCTGCAACCAATACAACGCCAGCTACACGCTCAACGGCAGCAGCATCAGCTTTCTGCAGCCAGCCTCCACGCTGATGGCTTGTTTCCCTGAGATCGTGATGCAGAACGAAGCCGCCTTTCTGCAGGCGTTGACCGCCGCCACCGAGTTTGAGCTGGTAGGCGACACGCTCACCATCACCGCTGGCGGGCACACGCTAGTCTTCACCCGCTAATCTTGCCAACAAAAGAGCCGCCCTTGGAGGCGGCTCTTTTTGTGCAGGTCTCAGGTTACGGGATGGAGTTGAACAGGCGCTCGCAGGCGGTGTCCGGAGCCTCTAGCGAAACACCCACCAGCCCCTGCTGCAGTAGACGCAGATTGACGAACGTATCGCCCACCATTACGTAGCGCAGAAAACGGCCGTACTCGTCTACATCCGAAACATCGCGCACCAATACAATTTGCTGATTTTCAACCAGGGCCCGATTGGCTTCCAAGGCTTGCTGGCTGTCTCCATCATCAATGCCGAGGTAACGCACAACATATTCGTCGCCATTCACCTCGACCAGAATGCTGTCTCCCGAGTAAATTTCAATCACCGTCGCAACCGTGCGGTCAGTCCCCAGGGGAACGCAGGTGGCTTCAGCCGGCAGGCCGGGAATTGGATCAGTTATTGGCAGCAAGGAGGAGGAGGTTTGAATACCGTTGTCTAGCGGAGCTTGTTCAACCGGTGCCTCAGTAGCTTCAGCGTCCACGGGGGCAGGGGCCTGCTGCGTCAGCAAGGCGGCCACGGCGGTTTGCACGGCGGTGTCGTCAGTGGCCGGGGCAGAACTGCCACAGGCAGCCAGCAAAACAGCCATCAGGGTAACTGCAAGGATTCGTTTCATAGCACCTCTTCTTGAGCGGAAGTATAGCTGTTTGAGGGTTGGAGCGAGATTAATCTTCGGGTTGGTAGGGCGCCTTGTCGTGCTGGTCGCCTACATACGTAGCCAACCCGGTATGCCCCAACAGTTGGCGGATGGCCTGGCTTTCGCCCAGGTGATACCAATAATGGTGGCGCGTGCGTAGCAGATACGAGCCGATGCTCTCGCGGTAGAGCGTGCCGTCGTCCTGGGTCAGAAACTCGGTCAGCCGCTGGCTGGTCAGCGTATCGAGCCATGTCTCGCTAGCGTTGGTCACGGCTTTCCATGCCTTCCAGGCAGCGGCCAGGCTGGGCGTGCTGGCGGGTGCGCCGCTGGCTTGCTCGCGCACCTCAGGCGCCGGCATCAGGCCTTGGGCGCGCGTGAGCCAATACAGTTGTTCTTGCCAGGCCATGTGGGCTACGATCCAGCTGAGGCTGTTCATCGTTCCCAATCGCTTCTGCCCATCCTCTTCGGAGATATTCTTGAGCCCACGCTGGAACTCCTTGCGGGCAAAACGCAATTGTTCTACGAGTGGATGAGCCATGGGCGCAGTATACAGTAAGCTCCTTCTCATCTGGTGTAGACTCGCCTTATGCGAACTTTGCTGATTGCAGTGACGTTTACCGTGCTGACGATATTGAGCGCTGCTTGTTCGCCTGCAGTTTGCCGAGCTAGTGAACCTGTGCGGCTCACCCCGCCAGACGACGAAGCCGTATCAAATCCGCCAACTCAAGGCTATTACTTCGCCAATGAAGACAACAGCATTTTGGCTTCGGCGTGGTGGGTGACAGAAGATGCACCAGAATACGATCCCAGCCAGGGTATCAAAGTCGGCTGGTTCCGCCCCGCGGGCGAAACTCTGGTCATCATCGGCCGCCGTCTGGATGGCAGTGCACCACCGCTGCAAGTAGAAATCCCGTGCTGCTATCCCACGCGCTTCCAGGCTACCGGCTTGTACTTTCCCAGGTCTGGCTGCTGGGAAATTACCGCTACCGCGGGTGAAAGCACCCTCACCTTCGTGGTTACGATAGAGCAATAACAAAAGAGCGCACCAGCGGTGCGCTCTTTTTTTCTCTTGGAGCAAGCAGGTTTCCTGCTCACAGATTACTGTTCACTACTCACTTCTCTCGGAATCTCGCAGCACAGCACCAACTGGCGCGCTGCCTTGACTTCGTCCATGCGGCCGTACTTCGTGGTATGCGGCGCCTGCTGCAGTACCTCGGGTGTGCTGTGCGCTTCCTTGGCAATCGTGAGCATCGCCTCGATGAAGGCATCCAGCACTTCCTTGCTCTCCGTCTCGGTCGGCTCGATCATCAGCGCCTCACGCACAATGAGCGGGAAGTAGTTTGTGGGCGGGTGGAAGCCAAAGTCCATCAAACGCTTGGCAATATCCAGCGCGTGAACGTCCGGCGCGTCGGCCCAGCGGCCTTCCAGCACCACTTCGTGCATGCACACACGGTCGTAAGGCACTTTGTAGGCGCCCTGCAGCTTGACGCGCAGGTAGTTGGCGTTGAGCACGGCGTGCTCGGCCACCGAGCGCAGACCCTCGGCGCCTTGCATCAAGATGTAGGTGAAGGCGCGCACGTGCATACCAAACTGGCCATGGAAGGCCTTCAGGCGCCCGATGCTCTTGGGCGGCTGGTGCCAGCCATACACCGGCCCCATCTCTTCGCTGCCTTCTTCCTCGATGCCCACGATCGGGCCAGGCAGGAAGTCGGCCAGGTGGGCGGCCACGCCCACCGGCCCGGAGCCGGGGCCACCGCCGCCGTGCGGCGTGGTGAAGGTTTTGTGTAGGTTGTAGTGCAGCACATCAATGCCCAGGTCACCCGGGCGGGCAATACCCAGCAGGGCGTTCATGTTGGCGCCGTCACCGTAGACCAAGCCGCCAGCGGCGTGCACGGCTTCAATCGCCTCTTGCACGCCTTCTTCGAACAGGCCCAGCGTGTTGGGATTGGTGAGCATGAAGGCGGCCAGCGTGTCGTCGCACTCGGCTTTGAGCGCCTCAAGATCGAGGTTGCCGCGCGCGTCCGAGGGAATCTCGACCACGCGGTAACCCGACATGGCGCTGGTGGCCGGGTTGGTGCCGTGCGCCGAGTCAGGGATCAGTACCTTGTTGCGCTGGCTCTGGCCGCGGCTGGCGTGATAGGCCTTGATCATCAGCACGCCGGCCAGCTCACCCTGCGCGCCGGCAGCGGGCTGCAGCGAGACGGCCGCAAAGCCGCCGATCTCCTTGAGCCACTCTTGCAGGTGATACATGATCGCCAGGCTGCCCTGCATCATCTCGGCGGGTTGCAGCGGGTGGGCGTGAATGAAGCCGCCCAGGCGCGCTGCTTCCTCGTTGACGATGGGGTTGTACTTCATCGTGCATGAGCCCAAGGGGTAGAAGCCCGTCAGGATGCTGTGATTGAGCTGCGAAAGGCGCGTCAGGTGGCGCAGCGCTTCGAGCTCACTCAACTCCGGCAGCGGCAGGTTGTCACGCACCAGGCCACTCGGCAGATCAGCCAGCGGCACATCCGGCGCCGGCATCTGTACGCCAGTGCGGCCGGGGGCGCCCAAGTCGTAAATCAGTTCCGTAGGCTGCGCTTTCGGGAGCTCAAGCATGCGCCACCTCCGCCAGGGTTTCTACAAGGTAGTCGATTTCTTCCTTGCTATTCAACTCGGTGACCGTCAGCAGCATGCAGTTCTGCATGCCGGGGTATTCAGCCCCCAGGGCATAACCGCCTACGATGCCCAATTCCAGCAGGCGCAGGTTAAGTTCTGCGGCGGGAATGGGGCACTCGACGACAAACTCATGGAAGAACGCATCTTTGAACTTGAGGCCGAAGCCCTTGAGCTTGGCAATCTCTGTGGCGGCGTAGTGGGCCTTGTGATAGCAGCTCTCCGCCACCTGGCGCAGGCCGCTCTTGCCCAGCAGGCTCATGTAGGTGGTGGCGGCCAGCATCATCAGGCCCTGATTGGTACAGATGTTGGAGCTGGCCTTCTCGCGCTTGATGTGCTGCTCGCGCGTGCTCAGCGTCAGCACAAAGCCGCGCTGGCCGCGGCTGTCCACCGTTTCGCCCACCAGACGGCCAGCGATCTGGCGCACATACTGGTTGCGCGTGGTGAGGATGCCGAGGTACGGCCCACCGAACGAGAGCGGGATGCCCAGCGGCTGGCCTTCACCAGTGACGATATCGGCTCCCATCTCGCCCGGTGGCTTGAGCAGCCCGAGCGCGGTGGGATTCACGGATACGGCCAGTAGAGCACCCTTGGCATGGGCGGCTTCGGCCAGCTTGGTGTAGTCATACACGCGGCCGAAGAAATCGGGGTAGGCCACGCACACCAGCGCGGTGTGCTCATCAATGAGCTCGATGAGCGCGTCCGGCCCGGCGCTCAGGTCCAGGTCTTCGCCGATGAGCTGCAAATCGCCGCCGTCTTCGTAGGTGTGCACCACGGCGCGATACTGCGGGTGAATGCCCGGCGAAAGAATGATCTTGTTGCGCGCCCCGCGGTGAATGGCGTGGCTCATGTTGACCGCTTCGGCCAGCGCGGTGGCGCCGTCGTAGTGCGAGGCGTTGCTGACTTCCATGCCGGTCAGCGCCACGATGAGGCTCTGATATTCGAAGATGGCCTGCAGCGTGCCCTGCGAGATCTCTGGCTGGTAGGGTGTGTAGGCGGTGTAGTACTCGCCGCGGCGCAAGATGCTGTCCACGCCGGCGGGAATATAGTGATGGTAGGCGCCCGCACCGAGGAAGCTGACCAGATCGTCAGCGCTCTCGTTGGCCTCGGCGATGCCTTTGAGCTCGCCCAGCGCTTCCATCTCGGTGAGCGGGGCAGGCAGGTTAAGTTTGGGGAAACGGAATTTCTGCGGCACCGCCTCAAAGAGGTCAGCGATCGTCTTGACGCCGATCGCCTCCAGCATTTGCTGGCGGTCGCGCTCCGTATGCGGAACGAAGGTCACGCCGAACGCTCCTTGCAGTACGCCTCGTAGGCGGCCGCATCCATCAGCGCATCCAGCTGGGCCGGATTGGTGAGCTTGATCTTGGCCAGCCAGGCCGCGCCGTAAGGATCGCTGTTGATCGCCTCAGGCGTCTGCGCCAACGCGCCGTTGACCTCAACGACTTCGCCATCCACGGGCATGTAAATGTCGGCGGCGGCCTTTACGGATTCAACGCCAGCAAAGGTTGCGCCCTGGGCTACCTTTGCCCCGGCGGCCGCGCTGAAGTCTACATACACAATGTCCGAGAGCTGGTCTTGGGCGTAGTCACTTACGCCAACAGTGGCGCTGTCACCCTCCACGCGGACCCATTCGTCGTTCTTGGTGTATTTTAAGTCTGCTGGGTAGTTCATTGCTATCTCCTCAATTAACAAAAAAGCGCACACGAAATAAACGTGTGCGCCTCTGTGCTTGGACCTGAGAGTTTCACGCGCCATGCTTCTGGCGCAGTTGCCCCGTCGGTTTAGGGTGCCGCAGCGGCTACCGCCGCTGCGTAGCAGCCTACATTTCCAGAGGAGTATGTCGGCACCGGGTCCTTTTACCTGAGAGTTTCATGCACTGTTGTTAGCAATGCACTTGCACCTTCGGTGGCTCTGGTGGCTGCCGTTAGGCAGCAGCCAAGAGCACTCTTCCCTGGTAGCCGTTAAATTTGGCCGATTCTAAAAGGGGGCAGGCCGAAAGTCAAGCAGCCTCATCTGGGTTCAGGGCTTTGAAATAGGCATCCACCTCTGGGTCGGTGTACATGGTCAGCGAGAGAATGCCAATCACGCCACTGATCACGTTCAGGTACACGAAGCTCAAGATCTGGGCAATGGCAATCGCCTTGGAGGGCTTCACCGGCTGGGGCGGGGTAGCCATCAGCTTCACGCCGTACAGCACCTCAAAGATGCCCAGCACCACGGGCGCTATCGTGATGGGCAGACAGATGATGCCAACGAAGAAGGTGCCCAGCACCACCCCGATGGTGAGGCCGCCACCCACGAGGATGTTGACTGCGCCGCTGACCAGGTTCATTACGCCAATGACGTTCACGTTACTTGGTTTTTCGGGAAGGGTTTGTTTTTTGCTTGCCATGGCTGTATTTTAACAAAAACACCCGTGCAAAATGCACGGGTGTTTTATGCAATGCAAAGCGGGGTTAGGCCCAGCCCTGGTTCTTCACAAAGTCAGTGATGACCGGAATAACCACTTCCTTGCCATTGTAGGCCTGGATGCCCCAGTAAATGGCGACGATCCACATGACAATGCCCGGCAGACCGCACAGGAAGGAGCCGAGGCCGTAGCCGAGCACGATGCTCAGCACGCCCCAGACCAGCGCCTGGGCATTGTGCTGCTTGATGTAAGGGCGGTTCTTCTTGTCCTCCATCAGCATCAGCACCAGGGGAACCAGCGGGCTGAAGACGTATGCCAGCAAAGTCAAAAGCTTATCGTTGTCCGTAACAGTATCTTGTGCCATTGAAATCTCCTTATGATTGCACGCGAAGTAGGCACATTGTAGTGCCGTCTGATGTGCTACACAAGAGCCTTAACGTACTAATTACAGTTTAGTTACTGATGTGTGCGTTACCCGCATGCTAAAATGCCAACCTCGGAGCAGTGAGATGACGAAACGCGTTGTGTTCATGGGGTCGCCAGACTTTGCGCGGCCCAGCCTGCAAGCACTCGCCAGGCTGGCGGATGCCAGCCTGGTGGGCGTAGTGACCCAGCCGGATCGCCCGGCGGGCCGCGGCCGCCAACTCACCCCGCCGCCGGTTAAGACCCTGGCGCTGGAGCTGGGCCTGCCCCTCATGCAGCCAGAGCGCTTGCGCGCCAAAGAGCCAATGGAGCAACTGCGTGACTGGGCGCCCGACCTGATCGTGGTGGCGGCCTTCGGCCAGATTTTGCGCCCAGCAGTACTGGACATGCCAACGTATGGCTGTATCAACGTGCATGCCTCACTGCTGCCGCGCTGGCGTGGCGCTTCGCCCATCGTCGCCGCCATCCTGCATGGTGATGCCGAGGCTGGCGTCACCATCATGAAGATGGACCCCGGCATGGATACCGGCCCCATGCTCAGTAAGCGCAGCATTCTTATTCAAGATGAAGATACCGCCGCCAGCCTGAGCGACAAGCTCAGCATCCTCGGTGCAGATTTGCTACTGGATACCTTGCCCGGCTATCTGGACGGCTCAGTGCAGCCACAGCCCCAGCCCGAAGCCGGTGTTACCCTGGCGCCGCTGCTGGAAAAGAGCGTAGGCCAGCTTGACCCGCACGCCGAACCCGCCGAGCTGCTGGCGCGCAAGGTGCGC
Organism: Anaerolineales bacterium; assembly: GCA_035446285.1. GTDB lineage: Bacteria > Chloroflexota > Anaerolineae > Anaerolineales > UBA11579 > JAMCZK01. The sequence continues at coordinate 50,907 of DAOMSJ010000001.1, read as the reverse complement.
GCCTTCAACCCCTGGCCTATCGCCAGCCTGCCCTGGAAGGGGGGCGCGCTGCGCATCCTGCGCAGTCATGCCATAGGCGGGCAGGGCGGCAGCCCCGGCCGCCGCATCGTGCAAGATGGCCTGCCCGCTGTCGTGACCACGGCGGGGGTATTGGTGTTAGATGAAGTACAGCCGGCTGGCAAGAAGGCGATGAGCGGGCGGGATTTCCTGCTCGGCGTACGTGATTGGCCGGAATAAAGGAGAGTTATGAATACAAAAGTTTGGTTGGCTGAATTCCTCGGCACTGCCGCCCTCATCTTCGTTGGTGCTGGCGCCGGTGCAATCGGGCAGGGTGGTCTGGTAGGGGTGGCGCTGGCTCACGGTTTGGTGCTGGTGGGCCTGGCTTATGCTTATGGCTCGGTGTCCGGCACGCATATCAACCCCGCCGTCACTCTGGCTATCACCTTGTCGGGCAAGCTCAAGTGGCCGCAGGCGTTGCGCTACTGGGCGGCCCAGATGCTGGGCGGCGCCTTTGGCGCCGCGCTGCTTTACATCGTGCTTAGCGGTGCCAGCACAGGCTTGGGCGCCACGCTGCCGGCTGGTGGTGTGACCTCCATCCAGGCTGTGGTCATTGAAGCCGTGCTCACCTTCCTGCTTGCCACGGTGGTGCTGCGCACCGCCGTGCAAAAAGACAGCACACCCTTTGCCGGTGTGGCTATCGGCGTCACCCTGGCTGCGCTGATCCTGATGGGTGGCCCGCTCACCGGGGCTTCGCTCAACCCGGCGCGCACCTTTGGCCCGGCGCTGTTCACTGGCAACCTGGCCAGCCTGTGGATCTATATCGCTGGCCCGTTCCTGGGCGCCGCCGCTGCCGCCTGGTCGCAGCGCTACTTGAAGTAAATTTCATCCTTATACTTAGCCGCGGGTGGCGCAGTCTGCGCCACCCGCTTTGTGTCAAATTGCGCTTGCATTCTTCGCCAAGCCAGATAGAATGTGCCGAATTAACGGTAGCTTTACGCTTTGACGGCAATCGGCTTCCCGGCGAGCCTCACAAGTAAAGAGCGAACGTAACCGAACGTGCGCTGCGCGCAGGTTGCTTGCGGTATGTATCGCTCGAGCTACAGAAGAGGTGCAGCATGTACGAGTTCACGTTATTGCGTCACGCCGAGTCCCAAGGCAATCTCGATAAGAAGCATCAAGGGCAGGCCGAGTATCCGCTGACCGAGCTCGGCCGCCAGCAAGCCGCCGCCCTGGCGGCCCGCTGGCAGCAAGACGGCGTGCAGTTCACCCGCGTCTTCGCCAGCCCGCTGCTACGCGCCCGCACCACCGCAGAAATTGTCAGCCAGGCAGTCAACGCCCCGTTGGAGATCGACCCGATGCTGGCCGAGCGCCATCTGGGTGAGCTCACCGGGCTCACGCACGCCGTGGCCAGCAAGCAAGTGCCGCCGCCGCCGTTTCTCACGCCCTACGAGCCGTACGGCAACACGGGCGAAGGCCAGTGGCAGCTCTTCCTGCGTGCCGGGCAGGTGCTGCACAATCTACTCAGCCAGCCGCGCGGCAAGTATCTTGTGGTCTCGCACCGTGGCTTCCTCGGCATGCTCATGTATGCCATTCTCGGCATCAGCCCGCACGCCAACTTCCAAGGCCCGCGCTTCCACTTCCAAAACACCGGCTACGCCCGCCTGACCTACGATACGCACAATCACCAGTGGCGCATGTTCGCCTTCAATGACCTCAGCCACCTCGGTGAGCTGCCGGTCAGCTCGCTGCTTGTGCCCACCCAGGCACAGTACGGCGAGTAGTAGGCAGTTGACGGCCAACAGTTGACAGATGACAGTTAGTCTCGTTGAGCGAGTTGGCGGGGGCAGGTTTGCATTGAAACAACCAGTAACAGGAAAACCACTGCCTGTCACGCTCTGAAAACTGTCAACTGCGATCTTTCAACTAGCCTGCCTTCTTACACGAATCTATGATTTATGCATTACCCTATAGCAATCAGCAGCTTTGCTGAGTCGCAGCGGCGCCTCCGCTGACCCGCCTTTAGGGCCGTTTACATAAGGAGGATCCCCAATGAGTTTCTTGTCTTCGATCGGCACATACGCCTTCTGGTTTGTCGTATTGCTGGTCCTTATTCCGGGCACTATTTTTACTGTTCAGCAGCAGAGCGCCGTGATTGTGCAGCGCTTCGGTAAGTTTGCCCGTATTTATCGTGCCGGTCTTAACTTCAAAATTCCCCTGATCGAGCAAATTGCGGGCCGCGTGAACCTGCGCTTGCAGCAGCTGGATGTGGAAATTGAAACCAAGACCAAGGACAACGTATTTGTGCGCATGACGGTGTCTGTGCAGTACCTCATTCGTGAGGACAAGGTCTTCGATGCGTTCTACCGTCTGCAAGACCCGCACACCCAAATTCGCTCCTTCGTCTTCGACGTAGTGCGTGCCAATGTGCCCAAGATGCCGCTGGATGAGGTCTTCGAGAACAAGGAAGACATCGCCACTGCCGTGCGCACCGAGCTCTCTGACGCGATGGAAGATTTCGGCTACGACATTCGCCAGACCCTGATCACTGACATCGACCCCGATGCCAAGGTGAAGCAGGCTATGAACGAGATCAACACCCAGGAGCGTCTGCGCCTGGCCGCCGCCCAGAAAGCCGAGGCCGAATACATCCTCACTGTGAAAGCGGCCGAGGGTGAAGCGGAGAGCAAGCGTCTGCAGGGTGTGGGTATCGCCAACCAGCGTAAGGAAATTGCGCAAGGTCTGAGCAGCGCCGTGGGTGACTTCCAGAAGGAGATCCCCAGCGTCTCCCCGCAGACCGTGATGGATCTGCTCATGGTGACCCAGCACTTCGACATGCTCAAGGACATCGGCGCCCACGCCGGCAGCAAGGTGGTGTTGATTCCCTACAGCCCCAATGCCGTAGCCGACCTGACCGACCAGATGCGCAACGCCATCTTCGTTGGTGAGGAAATCAGCAAGGGCGAGTAATCCGCCTGAACCAAAAAGAGCCGCCCACCCGGGCGGCTCTTTTTTTTGTCTCCTGTTTTAGCGTTTCTTATAGGACGTCCGCTGCTTCGCAGCGCAGCATGCTACGCCCTGATTTCTTGTCATTCCGAACCGAGCGAAGCGAGTGTGAGGAATCCTTTAGGGCAAGCAAATTTAATCTGGGTTTTGCAATGACCTAAAGGATTCCTCCTCGGCCATATGGCCTCGTCGGAATGACGAATAGTCTTGGCTTTGTCATTCCGAATGAGCGGCGTAGACGCGAAGAGGAATCCGCTGTGGGAGCCTTTTTATAGGTAACTATATCTGCTCAAATATGGGTTGCTAATTCACAAACCCTGGGTACGCCCGCCCCGCCGCCCACACCAAGAGCGCCGACACCAGGATCAGCACCGCAAAATCAACGCCTAAACCAAAATGGCTCTGGCCACCCTCCAGCATCAGCGTGCGCAGCGCATCCACTACATAGGTCAGCGGGTTGAAGCGCGAGATCGCCTGCAACCAGCCCGGCATGATCTCGATTGGGTAGATGGCATTGCTGGCAAAGAACAGCGGCATGGTCATAAACTGGCCGATGCCCATAAAGCGCTCGCGCGTCTTCACCTTGATGGCGACGAACAGCGAAAAAGTGGAGAACAGCACGGCTCCCAGCAGCACTGTGAACACCGTACCCAACAGGCTCAGGATGTGAAAATCCAGCTTTACACCCAGTACATACGCCAGCGGGTAGATGATGAATATCTGCGAGATACCACGCACCCCGGCAGACAGCCCCTTGCCCAGCACCAGCGAGGCGCGTGGCGCCGGCCCCGCCAGAAACTTGTGGATGATGCCCAGGTCACGCTCCCAGATGATTGAGATGCCGTAGAAGATGGAGATGAACAGCATGCTCTGCGCCAGGATGCCGGGCGACATGAACTCCAAATAGCCTACATCGCCAGTGGGGATGGCGCGTGTGCGCGCCAGTACCTGGCCGAAGATGAGGATCCACAGCACCGGTTGCGCGGCACGCGTCAGCAGGTCCATGGGCTCGTGACGCAGCTTGCGCATTTCCATTTCAGCGATGTTCAACGTTTTGCGCACGAAGAACGCTATCGCCTGCAGGGGTTGCAGCCAGGCGGCAGGGGCGCGGGAATTATCCAACTCGGCGTGCATTGATGCGTGTCCTTGAGGTTTGAATGTAAGAGCCGCCTGTTTCCAGTGCGGTTCCGGCGTAGTAGGCGAAAACATCATCCAAGCTGGCGCCGCCGTTCACGGAAGCCTTGAGCTCCTGTGGTGTGCCGCTGGCTGCGATCTGGCCACGATGCATGATGGCGATACGGTTACACAAGTCATCCGCTTCTTCCATGTAATGCGTGGTCAGCAGAATGGTGGTGTTGAACTCGTTGCGCAGGCGTTGGATATGCTCCCACACCGAAGTGCGCGCAATCGGGTCCAAGCCCACTGTGGGCTCGTCTAAAAACAGCACCTTGGGGCGATGGATGACGGATTGGGCGATCTCCAGCTTGCGGATCATGCCGCCGGAGTAGGTCTTGACCATCTTATCGGCCGAGTCTTGCAGGCCCATCATTTCCAAGAGGGCGCGAATGCGCTCCTCGCGTATATTTGGCGGCAGGTCAAAGATCTTGGCGAAGATCAGCAAGTTCTCGTAGCCGGTCATGTTGCCGTCTGCCGAGAGCAGCTGCGGCACGTAGCCCGTGGAGCGGCGCACCTTGGCAGCCTCACGCTCCACGTCATAGCCGGCCACCAGAGCGCGGCCGCCGCTGGGCGGTAGCAGCGTGGTGAGCATCTTGATCATTGTGGTCTTGCCCGCGCCGTTCGGGCCGAGCAGTCCAAAGATCTCGCCTTCGTGCAGCGTCAGCGATACGCCATTGACGGCGATAAAGTCGCCAAATTGACGCGTAAGCGCGTGCGTTTCGATCACGTTCATAAAATGCAGTTACTCCTTTGCAGGGGGCTTGTTGCTGAAGGCGTCTTTAAGAATGTGCATCGCCTCCGTGACTGTGGCTTGCTCGCTGGGGCTGAGGTGCGCCAGTTGTTCATTGAGGAATTCACGCGTGTGCTCGCGCACCCGCTGGATGCTGGTCTCACCCTTGGGCAGCACACGGATCTGCACGCGGCGGCGGTCGGCCGCGTCGGCCTGGCGCGTGGCCAGCCCGCGCTGCACCAGGCTCTCCACCAGCTTGCTGGCGGCGGGGGCTTCCACGCCCACGAATTCGGCCACTTCGTTGAGCGCACAGTCTGGGGTGCGATTGATGAAGGCCAGAGCGCGGAACTCCGGCAGGGTCAGGTCGGGGTCACGCCGGGCGCGAAAGTTGCGCCGGATGATGCGCATGATCATCGGCACCGTGTCGAGCACGTCGCTGGCGGCGTGGGGGCGGGTCGTCTTCGGCATTAGTTATATTTGGAAACTATTTGATAATGAATATATCCTAAACGTGGGCTGAATGTCAAGCAAAGACATCATGGTTGCCTTTGGATCGAGTTTCTATTTACAATCTCAGTATGTCGGATGAATTATTTGCCCAGCAGTTAGCCTATTACAACGCCCGCGCCCAGGAGTATGACGAGTCTGTGCAACAGACCGGGCGCTACACCGGCCCTGGCATCCCCGCGGTAGACGCAGAGTGGCAGTACATCGCCCGTAGCCTGCACGCGTTGCCGAAGGTTGCCCGCGCGCTGGAGCTGGCCTGCGGCACGGGGCTGTGGACGCAGGAGCTGCTGGATATCTCCGAACACATCACCGCTATAGACGGCGCGCCCGAGATGCTGGCCACCAACCAGGCCAAGCTGAACTCACCGCGTGTGCGCTATCAGCAAGCTGATCTGTTCGCCTGGCAGCCGCAAGCCCAATACGACCTGGTGTTCTTCGCCTTCTGGATCTCGCACGTGCCCGTAGAATACTTGGCGGCCTTTTTGCAGCAGGCCGCCGCCGCGGTGAAGGCGGGCGGACGCATCTTCATCGCCGATGAGCCCGCCGGCGGCAAGCAGCTTTCCGGCCCGCTGGAGAACGAACATGAGCAAACCCGCACGCTGCACAATGGCGAAACCTATCGCATCGTCAAGATCTATCACGACACCGGCAGCCTGCAACGCCAGCTCGAAGCCCTTGGCTTCAGCGATGTGCAGCTGTGGGTGGGGGATTATTTCTTCTGCTTGTCGGCCGTCAAAGCTTAAACGAACTTTCCACCCAAGTGTTGATAGCCTAAGCCCCTCCGTCATTGCGAGGAGTATTGCGGCTTGCATTTTTATGCAAGCTGCAAACGGACGAAGCAATCTGGGTTCAAAGCTCATTCGCTGGGCAGAGCGGGCGCAAGGAGGAAGCCTTTAGGCCACAGTAGAGTGTCATACCTATGAAATGATTGCCTTCCCCCAGTACAATATCCTCATGCCCGCAGACTTCGCCTCTGGCCCCATCGTCTGGCGGCCAACTCCAGACTACATTGAAAACGCGCGCCTTACCGAATTCATGCGCGCCCACAGTATCGCCAGCTTCGATGAGCTCATGCAGCGCTCCACCAGCGACGTGGCCTGGTTCACTGATGCCGTGCTCACATTTCTCGACATCCAGTTCTACACACCCTACAGCAACGTACTAGACCTCAGCCGCGGCATCGCCTGGCCGCAATGGTGTGTGGGCGGCGAGATGAACATCGTGCACAACTGTCTTGACAAGTACCAAAGCGGGCCGCACAAAGAGCGCCCCGCCTTGGTATGGGAGGGCGAAGACGGCCAGACGCGCACCCTCACCTATGCTGACCTGCACGCGCAGGTCAGCCAGGCCGCCAATGCCCTGCGTTCGCTGGGCATTGGCAAAGGCGATGCCGTGGGCATCTTCATGCCCATGGTGCCTGAGATCGCCGTGGCCTTGCTGGCCATTGCCAAAGTGGGCGGCATCATCCTGCCGCTCTTCTCCGGCTATGGCGTGGAAGCCGTCGTCAGCCGCCTGGCGGACGGCAACGCCAAGGCGCTCTTCACCGCCGATAGCTTCCCGCGCCGCGGCAAGCCCGTGGAAATGAAATCTATTGCCGATGCGGCCGCGGCGCAGCTGCCCGGCCTGCAGCACATCATCGTGCTTGACCATGCCAAGCTCTCGGTGCCCTTTGTGCGCGGCCGAGACCACTGGTGGCATGAGCTGGTAGATACCCAGCTGCCCCTCGCCGAAACCGAACGCACCAGCGCCGAAGACCCGCTGATGATCATTTACACCTCGGGCACCACCGGGCGGCCCAAGGGCGCGCTGCACACACATTGCGGCTTCCCGGTGAAGGCTGCCCAGGACATGGCCTTCGGCACCGATGTGCGCCCGGGTCACCTCATCTATTGGATGACCGACATGGGCTGGATGATGGGGCCGTGGCTCGTGTTCGGCACGCTGCTGCTTGGCGCTACCTTCTTCCTCTACGATGGCGCGCCGGATTACCCGCAGCCTGACCGCACCTGGGCGCAGGTGGCCCAGCATCACATCACCACGCTCGGCATCTCGCCCACGCTGGTGCGTGTGCTCATGCCGCTGGGTGACGCGCTGCCCAAAGCGCACGATTTGACGAGTCTGCGCTTCTTCGGCTCTACCGGGGAGCCGTGGAACCCTGACCCCTGGCTGTGGCTCTTCAACGTAGTAGGCGAGGGTAAGCGCCCCATCATTAATTACTCCGGCGGCACTGAGATCTCTGGTGGCATCGTCATGGGCAATCCCATCCTGCCGCTGAAGGCCACCGCCTTTGCCGGGCCGTGCCCGGGCATCGCCGCCGATGTACTTGACGAAAACGGGGCATCCGTCACCGGCCAGGTCGGTGAGCTGGTCATCAAGGCTCCCTGGATCGGCATGACCCGCGGCTTCTGGGGCGACCCTGAGCGCTACGAAGACACCTACTGGTCACGCTGGGCGAATACCTGGGTGCATGGCGATTGGGCGGCGCGTGACGAAGACGGCCAGTGGTATATCCTCGGCCGTTCGGATGACACCATCAAGATCGCCGGCAAGCGCCTCGGCCCGGCCGAGGTCGAGTCTGTGCTGGTGGCGCACCCCGCCGTGGTGGAGGCCGCCGCCATCGCCGTGCCGGATGAGCTCAAGGGCAATGTGGTCGTGGCACTGTGCGTGTTGGCGCAGGGCGCCGCCGGCGGCTATGCCCTGGCCGCCGAGTTGCGCGCACTGCTGGCCGATGCGCTCGGCAAGCCGCTGGCGCCCAAGGAGATCCTCTTCGTGCCAGACCTGCCCAAGACGCGCAACGCCAAGGTGATGCGCCGCATGGTGCGCGCCGCCTACCTGGGCCAGGACGCCGGCGACACCTCTTCGCTGGTCAACCCGCAAGCTGTCGAACACATTCGCAATACTGTAAAACGATTAGGTGATTGATCGATTTTCGGTTAATCTATCTGCTTATACATCCTTGTATATACCTATCCTCTTATCGTGGTGAACATGACCAACAAATATATGGAAGTACGCAAATCGCCCATTCATCGCTATGGCGGCTTTGCACTGCAAAAACTTCGCAAGGGCACGCGCATCATCGAATACCAGGGTGAGCGCATCAGCCCCAAAGAGGCAGACAAACGTTATGCCAACGCTGGCCCCAAGAGCATTGTGGTGCTCTTCAATGTGGACAAGAAGACCACTATCGATGCAGGTGTGAACGGCAATGATGCCCGCTTCATCAACCACTCCTGTGACCCCAACTGCGAAGCCGTGGATGATGGTGGCCGCATTTATATTGAGGCCACGCGCACCATTGAGAAGGGCGAGGAGCTGTTTTATGACTACAACCTCACCCGCAGCAAAGATGACGCTCCGGACGTAGACAAGATCTACCGTTGCCGCTGCGGCGCGGCCAATTGCCGCGGCAGCATGCTGGAGCCGCTCAAGACCAAGAGCAAGCCTGTAGCTAAGAAACCGGCGGCCAAGAAACCAGCCAAGAAGAGCAAAGCCAAAAAGTAATCTGACCGGGAGTACGATGAGCCTTACACGCCAGCAGATCGCTGCACACTTTAGTGGTGAGTTCATCTTGCCCGCAGACCCCGGCTATGCCGAGGTGTCCGATGGCTATCAGAACCCCGGCGCACCCGCCGTGGTCCTGCTGCCTGCCACCGCGGTGCAGGTGGCCGAGGCCTTGGCGCTGGTGCAGCAGCTCGGCCTGCCAGTTACCATTCGCAGCGGTGGCCACAACAACGCCGGCCTCAGCACCAACCGCGGCGGCATCGTCATCAGCCTGGCGCACATCAACGACATCCAGCGCCTCGACGACCACGGCCGCGTGCGCGTCGGCAGTGGCGCTACCTGGGGCGCGGTGGCCGAGGCGCTGCGCCCGCATCAGCTGGCCATCTCCTCCGGCGATACGCGCACGGTTGGCGTGGGCGGCCTGACGCTGGGCGGCGGTATCGGCTGGATGGTGCGCAAATTCGGGCTGGCGCTCGACAGCCTGCTGGCCGTCGAGCTGGTCACCGTAGACGGGCGCATCCTGCGCGCCAGCCGAGATGAGCACGCCGAGCTGTTCTGGGCAGTGCGCGGCGCGGGCGCCAACTTTGGCGTGGTGACCTATTTTGAATTTGCCGCCCAGCGCGTGCCTAAGGTGACCTACAACACCATCATGTATTCGCAGGATGAGGTACCCGCGTTGCTACGCAACTGGCGTGATGCTGTGCGCGGTAGCCGCGAGGATGTCACTTCGTCCTTCACACTGCTGCCCTCCTTCGGCGAGGGCATGCCGCCGATGGTGTGGGTGCTGGCCTGCTACGCCGGCCCTGCTGCCGAAGCCGAGCCGCACCTGGCGCGGCTGGCACAATTGGCTACTCCTATCTCTGTGGAGAGCAAAGAGGTTGACTATGCCGATGTGCTTGAAGACGGCCAGCCGCCAGAGGGCATGCAGATCGTGGTCAAGAATATTTTTTTGCAATCGCTGACCGATGAGGCCATTGATGCCATCGCCGCGGTGAACTCCCAGCCGGGGATGCGCGTCTTCCAACTGCGCCACTTGGGTGGGGCGGTGGCGCGTGTGCCTGCTGAGGAAACCGCTTTCGCCTTCCGCGACAGCGAGATCATGATGTTCTCGGCGGCCTTTTTTCCCGGCGACGCCACCAGTGAAGTCATCGAAGCGGGTATGCAAGGCTGGCAGGCGCTGGCGCGTCAGCACGGCCGCGGCAGCTACATCAACTTCCTCAGCACCGCCAGCGCCGAAGACGTGGCCGATATTTATCCAACTGCCACGCGGGCGCGCTTGGCGGCCCTAAAACGGGAATACGACCCGCACAATCTCTTAAACAGCAACTACAACGTGTTGCCTGCCTGATCTCATGAACCTACTGATTGCTTCTGTTGTTTACGCGCTCGGCGCGTCTGTGGCCTGGGGCGTGGGCGACTTCATCAGCGGGCTCACGGCGCGCCGCATCGGCCCACTGCTCACCCTGCTGCTCTCACTGCCGATCGGCTTCGCTGCTGCGCTGTTGGCCGCCCTAGTCACCAGCGAGGCGGTCACCTCCTGGGCGGACCTGGGGTGGGGCATCCTCGGTGGCCTGGTGGGCACTGTGGGCTATGTTTCCATGTTGCGCGGCTTTGAGGTGGGGCGCATGGGCGTGGTGGCGCCAGTGGCCGCCGCGGTGGGCGCGGTGGTGCCCGTGCTCTTCACCACGTTGAGCCTCGGCATGCCCGGCCAGCAGCAGCTCTACGGCTTCGCCGTAGCGCTGGTGAGCATTTGGCTCATCTCGCCGCGCGGCGGGGAAGGCGTGCACTCCGGCATCGGCTTTGGCTTGCTTGCTGGCCTGGGCTTCGGCGTGTTCTTCATCACGCTGGGGCAGATCAGTAGCCAAGCGACCTTCTGGCCGCTGGCCGCCAGCCGCCTGGTCTCCAGCCTGGCGCTGGCCGCGGTGTGGTTCGGCGCACGCAGCCAACTGCCCACCCGCCAGCTGCCGGTGTGGCTGCTGATCGGCTCTGGCATCGGTGATGTGCTCGGCAACTTTTTGTTCCTGCGGGCTGTGCAAGCCGGCCGCCTGGATATTGCCGCAGTGCTGGTCTCGCTCTACCCGGGCATCACTGTGCTGCTGGCACGCATCATCGAGAAAGAGCACCTCAGCCGCTTGCAGGTCTTCGGTGTGTTGCTAGCTTTGCTGGCTGTGGCACTGATCACGGTCTAAAAGGGCTTAACCACAAAGACACAAAGAGCACAAAGTTTTACTTTGTACTCCTTGTGTCTTTGTGGTGAGGTATTTTTTACCATTCCACTGGCTCGATCCCATACTGCTGCAAATAGGCATTGGTCTTCGAGAACGGCTGGCTGCCGAAGAAGCCATTGTGCGCTGAGAGCGGCGAAGGATGGGCTGCCTCCAGAACCAGATGCTTCATGCGGTCGATGAAGGCGCCCTTACGGCGCGCATACGCGCCCCACAGGATGAATACGAGGTGCTCGCGTTCCTGCGAGAGCTTGTGCAGCGCAGCATCGGTGAACTCCTCCCAGCCCTTACCCTGGTGGCTGGCGGCCGCACCGCGGCGCACGGTGAGCGTGGCGTTGAGCAGCAGTACGCCTTGCTCAGCCCAGCGCGCCAGGTCGCCACTGGCGGGTGGCTGGCTGCCCAGATCCGCCTGCATCTCTTTGTAGATGTTCTGCAGCGAGGGCGGCAGCGGCACGCCGTCGTTCACGGAGAAGCTCAGGCCATTGGCCTGGCCCGGGCCGTGATAGGGGTCTTGCCCCAGGATCACCACCTTCACCGCGTCAAAGGGGCAGGCGTCAAAGGCATTGAAGATCTTGCCGCCCGGCGGGTAGATGGTGAACTGCTTGTACTCGGCGCGCACAAAATTGGCCAGTTGGGCGAAATAGGGCTTCTCGAACTCCTCGGCCAGTTTGTCCTTCCAACTGGCTTCAATGCGCACATCCATCCAAAAAGTATAAAGGATGCCACAGGAAGGATGAAGGATGAGGGATTAGGGATGAAGGGAGCAAGAAACATGAAGGCGGTTCAGGTTGATTAGGTCGATTGGGTAGGTTAGGTAGATTAGGTCGTTTAGGTATGGCGGGTGGATGGAGCATAGGGGTCTGGTATGGGTTGAATGAATTCGGACTCTGGAGCGAGCAGCTCATCGAGTATTTGCTGGATGCCGCGTTTGACATCCTTCGAGAGGGCGGTAGTGCTGGCCATGTAACATTCACCGCCGGGTTGCGAGAATTTGAGGGCCAGGCCGCGGCGGACGAGGACTTGCATGCGGCGGCGGGTGTTGCTGCGATCGGCCATGAGCGTATAGCTGAGTTGTGTGAGGGAAATAGACTTGGCGTAGCGCAGGGCGATGAGGGCCTGGCGTTGACGGTAGGTGAGGTGTGGAATAGACATGACGGGCAAGATGCAGGCCAAGGCCTCACGCAGATGATTTCGCTCCCCGTTGCCGGTTTCTTTCAGGGCGTCGCGCAGAGCTACCAATGGCGGTTCGCCATGTTGTAACTGGTGTTCAATGCGTTGGCATAAGAGCATCCAAGGCGTGTCTTTGAGATACTGAAGCCGCTTGGCGGGTAAGCCTTGGAGAACAGCGTAGAGTGCGTCAAGTGTGAGCATGCGGTGTATATGCCATAACTGGAAATTCTCTGAGGAAATTGCTGGCTTGCGTCAAGCAACTGGACACGATCCCAGGGCTCTATGGAGTTAGAATCAAGCCCTGACCACTAAGAGGAGAGTACCCCATGAATTTTGAACTCAGCCAGGAGCACAAACAATGGCAAGCCGCCGTACACGATTTTGTCGCCAAGGAGATCAAGCCCAAGGCGCGTGAAGTGGATGAGCGCAGCGAGTTCAACTGGGAGGCAGCCCGCAAGGGTGCGGCCCTGGGCCTGCTGGGCATGCACATTCCCGAGGCCTATGGCGGCGCTGAGCTGGACACGCTCAGCATCGTGCTGGCGGTGGAGGAGATGGGCTGGGGCTGCGGCAGTACCGCGCTCAGCATCGGCGCGCACAGCGCCCTCGGTTGCGCCCCGGTGGCGCTGTTCGGCTCTGAGGAGCTCAAACAAAAGTACCTGCCCGTGGCCGCCGGCGGCAAAAGCAAACTGGCCGCGCTGGCGCTCACCGAGCCCGGCGCCGGCTCAGACCTGAGCGGCGGCGTGCAGACGCGCGCCACGCGGGATGGCGATAGCTGGGTCATCAACGGCAACAAGATGTGGTGCACCAACGCCTCCATCGCCGATTTCATCGTCACTCTCGTGCGCACCGGCGAGCGTCACAGCCTTATCCTTGTTCCAACGGACAGCCAGGGGCTGTCCATTGGCCCTGCCGAAAAGAAGATGGGCCTGCATGGCTCACCGACGCATGCCGTCAGCTATCAGGATGTGCGCGTCCCCGCCAGCAATCTGCTGGGCGAGGAAGGCAAGGGCCTGGCTTATACCTTCGCCACCTTGGATGGCGGCCGCGTCGGCATCGGTGCGCTCTCAGTTGGTTTGGCGCGTGCCGCGCTGGAAGAGGCGGTGAAGTACGCCAAGGAGCGCAAGACCTTCGGCCAGCCCATCGCCAACCACCAGGCCATCCAATGGATGCTGGCGGATGCCGAGACCCAGCTGAGCGCGGCGCGCTTGCTGGTGTGGCAGGCGGCCTGGAACAGGGACAACGGCAAGCCCTTCGCCAAGGAGGCCGCCATGGCCAAGCTGTTTGCCACTGAAGTGGCCGAGACCATCTGCCGCAATGCCATCCAGATTCATGGCGGCTATGGCTACAGCTCAGAATTCCCCGTGGAACTCATTTACCGTGATGCACGCCTGATGACGATTGGCGAGGGCACCAGCGAGATCATGCGCATGGTGATTGCCCGTCATGTAGTGGAGGAGTAACAAGACCACGCAGTGGCATTAAGCTTACGCTCACAAACCGCGGCACACATGCTGGATTAATTCGTTAGCCTGCGTACAAGGAGGATGCGATGGAAAAATCGACACTCTCACGCATCGGTGCATTAATTGCTCTCGTAGCTCTCATGGTTCTGCCCCTGGCCAGTTGTGGCACGGGCGACATCACCGGCCCTGGCCTCTTCAAACTTGAAGGCGCCGAGCTGCACAAGATCCTGGTGCTGGTGGCCGTGGTGGCCGCCGCTCTGGCGATCTTCTGCGTCTCGCGCAATGCCCAGATCGGCTTGGGCGGCCTGGGCCTCGGCGTATTGGCGGTTGCCGCCCTCATGGTGGTGCAGGATGGCAACGCGGACACTGCCGTGCGCTACGGGACTTGGGTCGCTGCCGTCGGCTTCCTGCTGGTGCTGATCGCTGGCCTGACCACGCCAGAGATGCGGTCTGCGCCCGTACGCAAGATGCCGGCCAAGCGAGCGGCGCCCAAAAAGGCTGCACGCAAGAAGACGACACGGCGTTAGGTCAGCTAGTAACAAAAAAGAGCGCCCGAAGGGCGCTCTTTTTTAGCGGTCAGTTAGGTTGTTTCTCCGCTAGTAGAAGCCTGGGTTGAGGGTAATTGTTTGATAGATTTCCTGCCCTTTTTTTGCTTCTTGGTACCTAGCAGAGAAGCTAATAGCTTAGGCAACACAACTTCGCCTTGCTCGTTTATTGCTAGAATTCGACCTTGGTCAAAGTTGTCTATACGTGAAAAATACTTGCTTCTCAAAGAAGGAACTAAATTGTGATCAGGATTCACCACGATCATTACTTGCTTTTTGTTTGCGGTTAGTGATCTCGAAATAATCTTAGTGATATAAGTATCCGCCTCTGCAAAGGAGTAGCCAATAACAATCAAATAGTCAGCCTCCTCTATTCTCTCTCGCGCCGAGTTCCAGATATCTATCAAGTTAGGAAAGCGCAGGAATTTAAAAGAGAGAGGGGGGACTAGAAGTGGGCGCCTTAAACCTCCACAAATTTTGCATATACCCAACACAGGATAACTAAGTTGGTCTTGCACGAAGATCTCTTTGAGCTTAAGTAAATCGAATTCTCGTGTGTCCTGGCACGAATCACAATAGGACCAATTGATTGAACCGTGCATCTTAATCAAGTTAACTATTGGCTTAGTGCTGGAGCCGGTTGGGATTGAGGAGTTTAGTTCGAAGCCTGCCTTAAGAAGAGCTTCATCCATGAGACCGTCGTAGTTTGTTGTAATTACCGTTGTATTAAGATGTTCTTTAGTGAATTTTGCTATTGCTTTATGCAAAGGATTTGGACTTCGGGGAATCATTGTGCTTGCGAGTAGGCTAAAAACGGTCTGCAAAGTGTCTTGCAAAAAACCTATAGATGATACATCCACTCGGGTGGCAGGTCGACTACTTCCAAAGTCGTCCTCGTCGTCTAGATTAGACCCCGAAAAAAGAAAATAATCTAGCAGCGCTGTTACGTTGCTATTTTTTGCGGCAAAATCGGAAATGAACGCCGTTGTTAGAAGGTCCTCTATATTCTTTATTCCTTGTTGGTTGCACCAATCAGCCAACTGATCTAGATCATCACGGCCAATGTGGCGCGCTCTTTTCCAAAGCTCATCTAGTAGCCCGTTAACTGTTGGGATACCTGATGCAACTGATGCTCCGGCGCCAAGGAGTATTGTGACATTTGTTTTTTCGCTTATCCGGAGTTTATAAGCCTCTTTGTTGTTAAGTGGAATTTTAGAGATTGCTTCTTCAATAGTTTCAATTACATCTCGCGGTAGTCTGTTCTGAATTCCGCGTTTATTTTTTTCCCAAATGCCCTTCCATTCTGGGCTAAGTTTGCCATCTTCTCCCGATCTGATTAGTCTATATAAATCAACAGCAACTTCAATCGAAGGCAATCGAGCCTGCTGGGATCGACGTAATGCCTGTTCTTGGCGTCTTGAAAGCTTCATTACTTTCCTCCCTATACCAAAGCATTATAACTGCCTAATCTGGTCATCCACCACTTCCGCATCGTGCCAGTTGCGCTCCACCCAGCGCACCACCTCGTGCAGGCTGCGCTCGGCGGCCCCGCCGCGCGTGTTGACCACGACGCAGGCCACCACGGCATCCTGCCAGCTATCCTGCTGGCCCACCTCGGCCGCTGAAACGTTGAACTCGCGCCGCAAGCGTGCCAGCAGCGGCAGAAGGCGGCTGCGTTTCGCCTTCAGCGAATCGCTGCCCACAAAACGCAGGTGCAGTAGCAGCACGCCAACTTTCATACGCGCATTATATAATCAACCCACTATGGAAAAACTACGCGCATGGCTCCCTGTGGTTGCTTCGCTGGTGCTGGTTGGCATTGTCGGCTGGGGCATGCTACAGATCCTAGGCCTGGTCCGGGATACGGCTGCCGCCAGCCTCAACCCGGTGCAGCAGCTCTCCGAGTCAGTCAGCACGCAAGTAGCCAATGTGCTCAACCCCACGCCCACCGTCATCCCCGACCCGGTCACTATCGTGCACGAAGTGCGCAGCATGGCGCGCCTGGAAACCATCCAGTACTCGGTCGAGAAGATCATTAGCGCCGAAACGCGCCAGGGTCTGTTCGGCTTTCTGGTGGGAGACCGTATCCTTTTTGTGGCTCACGGCACGGTCATCGCCGGTGTGGATCTGCAGAAGCTGAGCCCCGAAGACATGCGCGTGGAGGGTGGCGTGCTGTATGTGACCCTGCCACCCGCCGAGATTTTTGTGGCCACGCTGGAAAATGACAAGTCCTATGTATACGACCGTGAGCAGGGCGTGATCACCCGCGGCGACCAGAACCTGGAGACGGTAGCGCGCCAGGCCGCCGAAGATGAGATCGAGGCGGCTGCCCTGGCGGATGGCATCCTTGAGCAGGCGCAGATCAACGCCGAGAATTTCTTGTATCGCTTTTTCTTACAGTTGGGTTTCCCCGAAGTGATCTTCGAATAAGATCGAGTAAAGCGTGAGCAGTGATGGGTGAGCAGGACTTATGGCTGCTCACTCATTGATTTTCCTCACTTCTTGTCATTCCGAACCGGGCACAGCGAGGGAGGAATCCGTTCTACGCCTGTTTCAAAATGTACTGCTCTGAGCAAAGTAGCACTGCTACAGTTTGGTCTTTTTAGCAGATGTGGCCCTGCACCTCGATTGCCTTAACGGATTCCTCCTTAGGCTGCGCCTGAAGGCGCAGGCCTCATTCGGAATGACAAGATGGGCTAAGCCAGCGAAACCTGCTTACTAATCACCCCTCACGGCTCACTGTTTCCTACGCTCTCCCCATCCACGCAGCGCTGGCATAGCGCTGCGCTTCCCACTCGGCGGCGGCAGCTTCTTCCTCCGCGCTGAGCTCACCCTCAACCAGCTCAATATTCAGCATCTCAGAGAAGCCTTGGATGAAGGCCGCCGCCGCCTCCGCATAGCTCGGCACGCGGCCCAGGCCTTCTTCGGCCGTGGCGGCACGCTGGCGCACGCGTACTGCGCTCTCGGCACGCTCGGCTTCATTGGCGTAGACCAACGCCTCGGTGATACGGGCAATGTCGCCATACAACGGCAGGCTGCCGTGCTGCAGCACGCCGCCTTTGCGGCGTGCCTGCGCGCTGCCGATGAGCTTCTTGCCGCCCAGCGTGATCTCGTAATCGGAGGGCACTTCAAAACATACCGGGCCCGCATCGCCCGAGCTGCCGGGGAAGGCGTGCTGCGGCTGCTGTTGTACCGCCAGGCCAAGCACGCCTAGCGAGCGCATCAGCGCGCCGGAGATGCGGCGGTAGCTTTCCAGCACGCCGCCCGCCAGGCGCGGCTCGTCGTTGGCACCAATGACAGAGTACGTGAGTTCATCAATGTGCAGGATGGCGCGGCCGCCGGTGGGGCGGCGCACCAGGCCCCAGCCGTTGGCGGCCAGGCGTGCCGGGTCGACATCAGCCAGCGGCTGGCCCAGGCCCAGCGTCAGCGTGCCGGGCGCCC
>DAOMSJ010000001.1:0-33121 GCA_035446285.1 Anaerolineales bacterium | reverse complement strand
TACAGGCGCAGGGTGGGCGGGGCTTCGCCTTTGCGCGCCAGCTCGAGGATGGCATCATCCACCGCCATGTTGCGGGTACCACTGGCGGGCGCATGGCGCAGCAGGCGCCACTGGGCGCGCGGCAAGGCTTCAGTCATGCGTTGATTGTAATTGGCCTAGGGGAAGTAAAAGCCAAGGTGGTTGGCCACCGGGCGCTCGCGCCCCGGCACGCCGTTGTGGATCGGCGTGTTGAGGACCTGTGGCTGCCCATCCGGCCCGCGCACGACCAGCGTGCTGGAGCCGCCGCCGTCCATGTTCATCGCCGTGAACACGTTCTGCTCCAGCATCAGGTCGGCCAACTCGCGCTCGGTCACGCCCTCGCTGTAGCCGGGCATACGCCCGTCCACCACGATGATGACCATCTGCGTGCCGTACTGGTTCAGGCCCACCGCGGTGCGCGGTTCGGGGCTGGTGGTACGCAGCCCGGCGACTGGCTCCTGCACCGAGACGAGCAGATCAAAGCCAGAGATGGCGTTGTGCAGCTTGTTCTCCAGCACATTGATATCGGCGCTGCCATCTTCGTAGAGATACAGGATGGGGTGGCCCTTGGCGGGCTCAGAGTAGGTGACACTGCGTGAGACGGCAAAGCCGAGCGGATTGACACGGTCGCCCACATCGGGCTCAGACCCAAACGGGCCGAGGTCGAACCACGGGCTGAAGCCATCGCCATTGATGGCCAGCATCAGATTGTTCTGCTGCAGGAAGCTGGAGGTGGTTTGCGCTGCGATGCGTTGTGTATCGGGGTTGCCCTCGGTGACCATGTTACGGATACCGCTCATCAGGTCGATGATGACGACATGAAACACCAATGGCCGCGGCGTCTGGCGCACCACGCGCATGTACAGCGCACCGGGGAAGAGCTCACGCGTCTCGTAGTCAGGCTGGGTGCGGCCCACGCCGGCCGGGTTGAAGCGGCCAAAATCGCAAGCCAGGGCGGCCAGCGTGAGCGCCAACAGCGCCAAGAGCAAACGGCGCGGAGTAGATGCAGTAGTGTATTTCATGCGATGGATTGTACCTAGCGCTCTCTGCAACGAATGATGAAAGCAAGATAAACAAAAGCAGCCATCAGGCTGCTTTTGTTTTAGTGGTGGTTTTTTTGACCGTAGTTCTTTTTATCTGTGAGCTTTGTGCCTTTGTGGTTGCTTTTTTCTTTGATGCAGTTTTCTTGGACGCCGGCTTCTTTGGCGGCGAAATCTTCAACGCTTTCGGTTTGGGCGATTTGCTGGTTTCCAGCTTCAGCATCTCATTGAAGGCGGCAATGCCCACTTCGAGCATTTTGGGGTCGGGCGGGCGCGTGGTCAGGCGTTGCAGCGCTAAATTTGGTGCAACAAGAATACGCACCAGCGGATTGCGGATGTGCGCGGCGGTGAAGCGCAAGTACTCGTAGGCGATGCCCGCCAGCACAGGAATGAGCACCACGCGCAGCAGCATGCGCTGCAACAGCGGCAGCGGCCCGATGAGCGTGAACACAATAATGGAAAGCACGATCACCGTGAGCAGGAAGGCCGTGCCGCAGCGCGGGTGCGCCAGCGGAAAGACGTCTACATTCTTGGGGGTGAGCTTGACGCCTGCTTCGTAGGCGTGAATCGTCTTGTGCTCCGCGCCGTGATAGCCAAACACGCGGCGGATCTCATCCATGCGTGCCACCGCCCACAGGTAGCCCAGCAGGATGAGCAGGCGAAAGACGCCTTCGAGCAGGTTGCCGGCCAGCGGGCTGAGCGTGAAGAAGCGCTCAACAAGATGAGCCAAGCCGGCGGGCAGCAGGAAAAACAAGCCGATAGCGAAGGCAAACGAAGCCAGCATGGTCAGCACCAACGGCGTGCCCTCCAGCGTCTCATCTTCGTTTTGGGCTTGCACATTGGCCGAGAGGCCGAGCACGCGGCTGCCCAGCCCCAGCGCATCCCACAGCAGCAACAAGCCGCGCAGGAAAGGCACCTTGGCCCAGCCGCTGCTGTAGATGGGGCTCAGCGCTTCGCTGTGCACCACGATTTTGCCCTTGGGGTCACGCATGGCCACGGCCATGAAGCGCGGCCCGCGCATCATTACGCCCTCTATGACGGCTTGGCCGCCATAGAGGGGCTTGGGTGTCTGGGTCACTTAGCTGCCTAAGTTGTAGATAAAGTTGATGAACGAGTCGATCTGCTTCTCCCAGCTGGGCAGGTGCATGCGCTCGTTGGGCGAGTGCAACTGGTCGTCCGGCAGGCCGCAGCCCACGTTGATCGACTCGATACCCAGTTGGCCTTGCAGGTGGCCCACTACGGGCACGCTGCCACCTTCGCGGCGGAAGATGGGCTTGACGCCCCACACAGTCTCCTGCGCCTTGGCCATGGCTTGCACGGCGGCCGAGTTGCGCTCTGAGATGGAAGGCACGGCGTCAGAGAGCAGCTTGAGCTCCCAGCTTACGCTGGGGTCAATCGTCTTTTCAATATATTGGCGCACCAGCGCTTCGATCTCGAAGGGATCCTGGTCAGGCACCAGGCGGCACGAGAACTTGGCCATCGCCTTGGCAGGCAACACAGTCTTGGGGCCTTCGGCGGTGTAGCCAGAGAGCAGGCCGTTCACGTCCAGCGTGGGCTGGGCAGTGGCACGCTCGTAGGCGCTGAAGTCTTTGTCGCCCCACAGCGCTTTGGAGCCGGCTTGCTTCAAATAGAACTCATCGTTCTGGGGCAGACGGCGGAAGTCGGCGCGCTCATCTTCCTCCAGCTCGCGCACTTTGTCGTAGAAGCCGGGGATGGTGACGCGGCCATTCTCATCCTGCATGCTGCCGATGACACGCGCCAACTCGTTGGCCGGGTTGCGCACCGTGCCGCCGAAGAAACCGGAGTGCAGGTCCAGCGCCGGGCCGGTGACGTGCAATTCAAAGTACGACATGCCGCGCAGGCCGTAGGTGATGGTGGGCTGGGTGGGGCTGAGCATGCCCGCGTCTGGATTCAGCGCAAAATCAGCCGCGAACAGATCGGCATGCTTCTTGATGAACTTATCCATGCTGGGCGAGCCGGTTTCCTCTTCGCCCTCGACCATGAACTTGAGATTGACGGGCATGCTGCCAGCGTGCAAGGCGGATTCGATGGCTGCCAGGCTGCCGATGACCTGACCCTTCATGTCAGAGGTACCACGGCCAAACAACAGATCGCCCTTTTCTACGGCTTCGAAAGCCGGCGTGTCCCACAATTCCATCGGGTCGGCCGGCTGCACATCGTAGTGGCCGTAGACCAGCATCGTCTTGGCCTCGGGGCCAGCGCCCTTCCACTCACCGAAGACCAGCGGGTGGCCGCCATTGTCAAGCAGTTGAATGTTCTCGATGCCCATGCTCTTGAGCTTGTTGACCAGCCACTCGGCGCCGCGCTGGATGTCTGGCTTGTACTGCGGGTCAGCTGAGACGCTGGGAATGGCGACGAGCTCGGCCAGCTCCTGGCGGAAGCGAGCGCGGTTGTCTTTGGCGTACTGTAAGGCAGTGCTGCGTGGGTCTGACATGGGGTCTATTCCTCTCAGGATACGAATGCTGCAGAAACTGCAGTGAAGGATGTGTCGTAGCGGTGCTTCATGTGGCGGTGGCCGCCTTCATATTCTTCATAGTAAAAAGTGATAGCGTGCTGGCGCAACTGCTCGGTGAACAGGCGCGCGCCGTAGAGCAAATTATACTCATCGTACTTGCCGCAATCGATGTAGAGCAGTTGCAGCGAGCGCAGCGCATCAGTATGGTGGGGAAGCATATGCAAAGGATCGTGCCCCAGCCAGCGCTGCCAGGTGGCGGGCAGCCAGGCGCCGCTGTGCAGATCGATTGGCAGGTCGAAGCCCAATGGCGCGTGCGGGTTGGGGGCGTAAGCGGCCGCCATTGCCAGCAGGCTGAGCGCTGTGTGCGGCGCGCCGCGCTGCAGCGCGAGTGACGGGTCGGCTAGCAGGGCTTGCAGCCCTTCCAAGCCTACTTTTTCGTAATAGCGCAGCAGCTCGCCAAAATCCGGCCGGTAGGCCAGCTCAAAGTGCAAGTCGGCGCTGTGGGCGGCGGCCAGGCCAAAGCTGCCCGGGTGGCGCATGGCTAATCTCAAAGCGCCATAGCCGCCGGAACTGTGGCCGACCACGGCGCGGGCGCCGGGGGCAGGTAGGGTGGCGTATTTGCGGTCAATCACGCGCACCAGTTCCAGCATGGCGTCTTCGTAATCGCCCAGAGCGTCTGAGTTGAGGTACTGCGAGCCGCCATAGCGCGTGCTGGCATCCGGCATCACCACGAGGGTGGGGCGCATGGCGCCGGAGGCGATCAGGCGGTCTAGGCGTTGCTGGATGTTCTCTTCCCAGATGTCATCATTGAGGAACTTGAGCCCGCGGCTACCGAAGGCGGCCAGCAGGTAGATCACCGGATACTTGCTTTCAGGCGAGTAGCCTGCCGGCAGATACACGGGCACGCGCCGCGCTACTGGATCGTTGAGCGCGTTGTGCTCTAGGGCGATGCTATAGATGTTCTCGATGATGATTTGGGAGGGCATGCAAGAGATTATAAGGTCGCTTAGTCAGTGGTTGAATTAGTCGACCAAGCTCCTCTGGTTCGTCGCGCTGGCTACCGCCGCCGCGGCCTGGCGGCGGGCCAGCCAGCGCTGCCCGAGGTCCAGCAGGGCGGCGAGTGCCTGCTTGCCCCTGGCCGCGCCGAGGCGCATTGCGGTGAACAGCAGCATGAAGGCGATCACGCCAGTGTAGGCTGCCGCGGCTGTGCCGAAGGCAGAAGTTAGCACCAGCTCGATGAGCCCGGTGTGCGGGGCGCCAAAGCGCCACAGCAGCCATGCGGCCAGCAGACCCAGCAGCCAGCCGCCAAAGCCGGGGATGCGCTTGCGGCCGCCTAGCGCCAGCCACAAACCCAGCAGGCTGCCGAGCACAGCAGCGAGTACGTAACCATTGCCCAGACGCAGGTGCTGCGCCAGGGTATGGCTGGGCGGCGGGCCGCCCAGCAGAGCCAGCAGAGCGACAGCCAGCAAGCCAGCGGCGGCAGAGAATGCGAGTGTGCGTAGGTGGGTTTTCATGGTTTGTCCTCCTGGTGCTCCCGGTTGTTGCTCGCGAGCCTTCGCACGCTGTTTGTGAATGCGGAACAAGAGGCGCCCAGCAGTGGAGCCAATGAAGACTGCAATTAGTAGCGGCCAGAAAGGAACATCCATTATCTTTGCCTTGGCTTATTGTGCTGGCCTTGTTTCTCCTTGTTTTGATAGACAATGTATTGTGCCGCTGCGTTTTGGGTGATCAGCAGAGTCAGCCCAAAGCTCAAAAAGCCAAGCAACCACCAAGCAAACGGTCTTGGCGATGACCATCCAAGCTGAACACCGAAGATGGCAGCAACTGGGCCGAAAGCGAGAATCATGGCAATGCAACCTCTCCCCAGTCTAGTAGCTGGGAAGAATTGCTCCTTGAGTAGCCAAATTGTCTTGTCAGGAAATGCAAAATTTGCAGCCAAGAAAAGCAGATACATTGCAAACAACAATCCAAACATATAAACCAGTGATGCCTGAGCAGCTTCTGCTAGTATTCGTGCAGAACTAATGAGAAAGCCTATCATCAACAGAATAATCCCTGACAAATTAACTGCACTTACTAGACCCCTCCGATACTGGAGGGCAAATGATAAAAGCCCCAATAGAAGCGTAACTATAAGCATCCTGCTGGAGAAAGTTGGCAAGAAAATTGCAATCAGGCCAAAGATTAATTGGGCTACGAAGGCGCCTAAAGCGTGCTGGAATCTCTTGCTCACATAAAGTTTCCCTGGTTTTGCTTTACTCATTTTGGTCTTCGATACCATCCGTACCTTCTTCTGTTTCAGTTGCCTCACGGTTGAAGGCTTGTTCGAATGCAGAACCGATTATTTCAAAGTTCCCTTGCCATGCATGAAAACCTTTGCTGACTGAATCCTTTAGATTTTCAATTTCATCTGATAAGTTTGCATCGACACCAATGCCAATAGCTAAGCCAGCCACTACCCCTGCACCAACGAGGATAGGCGCTGCAATCGTAAGACTGAAGACCGCGCCGAGTATTGCTGCAATCCCAGCCACCTGCGGCTGTTGGCATTGCCGGTGCTGTCCTCTACATAAACCTCGAGCACATACTCGCCAATCTGAGCCACGCTGCCATCGCTGAACGTGCGGTTCCATGTCCAGCCCAGCGGCGGGGTGGTGAAAGTTTCCACATGGCTGAGGCCGCCGCCGCGCACCGTCAAGCTCACCAGGCTGATCGGCGCTGTGCCTGGACCAGCGTCCAGATCCAACACCTGCCAGATCGGCCAACACGCTCCTGGCAGGTTGATGAACGGCAGCACATTGTCCACGCGCACCGCGAACTCTTGCAAAGCGCTCAGAATGCCGGCCTGGTCCTCGGCCTGTACACTGAACACATACTCCCCGTTGGGCAGCTGGGTGCTGTCCCACTCCAGCTGCCAGCTGCCGCCGGCTGCAGGCACAGTTTGGTTCTGCCCACCAGCCACAGAAAAGTGCACCACCCCTGGCCCGCTGGTGGCGTCGCTCATACTGCCGGAGACGGAAGCCATGCCGCGCGCCGGTGCGTCGAAGGCATCTACACTGATGGATGGCGGCGCCGTGTCACGGCGTAACTCCTGCGGCGAGGTCAGGCTTTCCAACCCGGCCACATCCTCGGCGCGGAACACCGCAGTGTGCACACCGTCGCTGCTAATGGTGGCGCTGTTGTTCTGCCACCCGTCGCCGTTCACCTGCACCTGCTGCGCCGCCAGCCCGCTAGTGGCATCCGCGCCCACCGCGCTGAGCGTGATGTTGCCGACATACCAGCCGCTCTTGCCTTGCAGCCCGGACACCAAGCCCACAATACTGGGAAAGTCATCGTCGATGCTCAGCGTGGCAGAGCCCATCTGCGAGGTATCGCCATAGGATGAGATGGCCCAGAAGCTGGCCGAGGACACCCCAGGGCTGCCGGGCAGATTGCAGGCTGTGCTGACGCAGAAGAACGGGTCGCCGTCTAGGCTGCCCTCGATGCCCAGGATGCTGTACGAGGCCAGGGGCTCATGGGCGCCTAGCACCAGAGCGCCGGCGCCAATGCACCAGCCGCCGTTGCCGTCCTGTGCACACTGCACGGAACTGGATACGCTGGCCTCGGGATGGAAGTGCGTCTCGTGTCGGATCGTCTGGATGATGGATGTACCCAGGGTGCAGTGAGAGTTGACCGCCTCCCAACCGCAGAGGTCCTGCTGGCGTGTTGTGCTGGGGTGCTCGCTGCAGGAATGCATGATGGTGCAGGTGGCGCCCGAGGAGCTGGTCATTAGCCAGGCATCCTTGCTGGGGTCAAAGACAAATTCCTCTTCGATTACTTCGACAGTGTAGCCGCGGTCTGGCCCCAGGTATGCCGCCACGGCTCGGATAGCTACTCCCAAGGCGAACAGTAGCGCCAAGATGAGTGCTGGCCCCCAGTTGAACTTGCCTAGTGTGTTACTGAGCGCGGGATTGCGTTCACTCCCCCTCATACACTCATAGTAGCTAACTTTGCCAGCCTAGCGCCTTAAAGTTTTCTCTAGCTTTCTTGGGCTAGTTTGTGCAATATACTAATCATCAATCACGGCTCACTCTTCACAATTGGAGTTCTATTTGTCTAAAACCATCGCCATCATCGGCGGCACCGGCGCACTGGGCACTGGCCTGGCGTTGCGCTGGGCGCACGCCGGGTACACCGTCATCATCGGCTCACGCACGGCTGAGAAGGCGCAAGCCGCCGCGGCGGAGCTGAACGCTGAGTTGGGCAGCGAGAGTATCCACGGCATGGAGAATGCCGCCGCCGTGGCCGCGGCTGAACTGGCCATCCTCACCGTGGAGCAAGACGCTCACGAGGCGGCGCTGGCCAGCGTCAAAGACGCGCTGCAGGGCAAAGTATTGCTGGATGCGACCGCGCGCCTGAACTTCCCGGCGCTCACGCCGCCGCCTGCGCCCGCTGCAGCGCGCCGTGCGCAGGATCTGCTGGGTGATGGCGTAAAAGTGGCCGCCGCCTTCCAAACCGTGCCCGCCGCGGCGCTGCGCAAGAACATCACCGAACCGCTGGATAGTGATGTGCTGGTGTGCGCCGATGACATGGCGGCCGTCGAGGCGGCGTTGGAGCTGGTGCAGGCGGCCGGCCTGACTGGCTACTATGCTGGCAAGCTCGATAACGCCATCACCGTGGAAGGGCTGACCAGTATATTGGTGAGCATGAACAAACACTACAAATCACGCCACGGCACCATCAAGGTGGCCGGCATTCCCAAGCCCTAAAACGTGAAGCCGCTCGTTCTCACTCCGCTGCAAGGCTTGCCAATGGTGCAGCCAGGCGATGACCTGGCTGCGCTGCTGTTGGCTGCCCTCTTGCGCCAGGGCCTCGTCCTGCAAGATGGCGATGTGATCGTGCTGGCACAGAAGATCGTCTCCAAGGCTGAGGTCCGCTACCGCCAACTGGGCGAGGTCACGCCGACCGAGCGTGCGCTTGAACTCGGCACGCTGACCGAGAAGGACCCGCGCCTCGTGCAACTGATACTGGACGAGAGCAATGAAGTGCTGCGCGCTCGCCCGGGCTTGCTCATCGTCGAGCACCGCCTCGGCTTCGTCAGTGCCAATGCCGGTATTGACCACTCGAACCTGCCCGGCTCGGATGAGGATACCTATTTGCTGCTGCCCGAAGACCCGGATGCCAGCGCCAGCCGCCTGCGCGGCGTGCTTGAACAGGCTAGCGCGGCCAAACTTGGCGTACTCATTATCGATTCGCACGGGCGCGCCTGGCGTGAGGGCACGCTCGGCACCACCATCGGCCTGAGCGGCATGCCTGGCCTGGTAGACCTGCGCGGCACGCCAGACTTGGCGGGCCGCCCGCTGCGCGTCACGCAGCTCGCCGCCGGAGACGAGTTGGCCGCCGCAGCCAGCCTGGCCATGGGCCAGGCGGCCGAAGGCTGCCCGGCGGTGCATGTGCGCGGGTTCCCCTACGCCCTGCGTGAGGCGACGCTGTCTGAGTTGTTGCGCTCACGTGAGCGTGATGAATTTCGGTAAGATAGAGGCAGTTGCTGGCAACTAAGATATTGGCAGCTAACGCTGCTCGTCCAATTTCCATTCACCTGTATCCAAGGAGATAAAGTGAACAACATTCCTGAGAATTTCCACGATCTGCTCAAAGATGAAACCAAGGCCTTTGCCTTTTTGGGCACCAGCATGCCTGACGGTTCGCCCCAGGTTACCCCGGTGTGGTTCAACACGGATGGGGAGCACATCCTCATCAACTCTGCTGAGGGACGCCAGAAGGACCGCAATATGCGCGCCCGCCGCAATGTCAGCATGACGCTGATGGACCCCACACAGCCGTATCGCTACCTGCAGGTGCGCGGCGAGGTGGTGGACATCAGCACGGAGCAGGGGGCTGCGCACATCCACGCCCTCTCGCATAAATATCGCGGCGAAGACTACGTCATTCCTGAGGGCCAGGTGCGCGTGGTCTACAAGATCAAGCCAATCAAATCCAGCAGCATGGGGTAAGCATGCTGAATACGCTTCCCGAAGCCTACCGCCATCTGTTGGCTGATGAGACCAAGGCCTTCGCCTGGATCGCCACCGTGGATGCCAACAATGCGCCGCAGCTCACCGCGGTGTGGTTCAACACGGATGGTGAGCACATCCTCTTTGGCACTTCGGACAAGACCGCTAAGTTCCGCAACCTGAGCAGTAACCCTAACATCGCCGTGGC
The DNA here is from genome assembly GCA_035446285.1 of Anaerolineales bacterium. Classification (GTDB taxonomy): domain Bacteria; phylum Chloroflexota; class Anaerolineae; order Anaerolineales; family UBA11579; genus JAMCZK01. The sequence goes on along the minus strand of DAOMSJ010000001.1, from coordinate 23,386 downwards.
GATCGTTGCCCCGCAGAACCCGTACCAGTACATCCAGGTGCGCGGCCAGGTAGAAATCACCAAGGAAGGCGCGCTGGAGCACATCCATGCGCTCTCACGTAAATATACCGGGCAGGATTTCAACGTGCCTGAGGGCCAGGTGCGTATGCTGTATAAGCTCAAGCCTGAGCAGATCATCCTGTGGCCGCCAGCCTGACTCCGCAAGACTTACATACCTGGCTGCGTAGCCGCCGTTCGGCGCGCCGCTTTCTGCCGCAGCCCGTGCTGGGTGCGGCTTTGCAGCGCATGCTGGAAACGGCAACCTATGCGCCCAATGCTCACAACCGCCAGCCCTGGCGGTTTGTGATTCTGGAGAGCAGTGAGAGCCGTACGGCTCTCGCTACAGCGATGGGGCAGGAGTTCGCCGCAGCGCTGCAGGCCGAGGGCCTGAGCGCTGCAGACATCGAGGCGCAGCTGGCGCGCTCCGCCGCTCGCCTGCATGAGGCGCCGGCCGCCGTGCTGCTATGCCTTGATACCAGTGTGCTGGATACGTATGCCGACCCCGCCCGCACCCAGGGCGAACTGCACATGGCCATGCAAAGCGTGGCGCTGGCTGGCGGGCAGCTGCTGCTGGCCGCCCAGACCGAAGGCCTGGGCGGCGTGTGGGTGTGTGCGCCGCTGCTGGCGCAAGCTGCGGCGCAGCAGGCGCTGGGCCTGCCCGAAAGTTGGCTGGCACAGGGTGTGCTGTATCTGGGCTACCCGGCTGGGGAGCCACAGCCGCGCCCGCGGCAAGCGGTGGATGAGATTACCCTTTGGGTATGAAGCCAATCAAAGGCAATCAAGAGCAATCAGTTAATCAAAACAGATTGTCTTTGATTGATGTTGATTGCATTTGATCAGGGCTACTGCTTTAGAATACTCCCATGTCTAGCCCGCTTATCGGTGTCACCACACGCAACGCACACTCTGACTTCTATCAGAATGATGTCATTCAAACGCCACGCCCCTATAGCGAGGCATTGGTGCGCGCCGGAGCGATCCCCGTGCTCATCCCGTTGAACCTGCCGCTTGACAAACTGCGCGAGCTGCTCGGCCGTCTGGATGGCCTGGTCTTCACTGGCGGCGGCGATATTGAGATCCACCATTTCAACGGCGAGCCGCACGAGAAGCTCTATGACCTCGACGCCGAGCGGGATGAGATCGAAATTCAGCTGGTGCGCCAGGCCGCCGAAGACAGCAAGCCCTTCCTCGGCATCTGTCGCGGCTTGCAAATCACCAACGTGGCTTTTGGCGGCAGCTTGTACACGCATATTCCTGACCAGTTGCCCGGCGCGCTAAAGCACTCCAACTTCCCTGACCACCCGTGGGATTATTTGGCCCACCCGGTGCAGGTGAGCGAAGGCAGCCGCCTGGCCGAGATTTTGGGTGAGTCCATCGTCGAGGTCAATAGCTTGCATCACCAAGGCATTAAGGAGCTGGCCGCCGGCCTCAAGGCCGTAGGCAGCGCACCGGATGGCTTGGTCGAAGCCATCGAGCTGCCGCAGCATCCCTTCGCCCTCGGCGTGCAGTGGCATCCGGAGTGCCTGCCAGAAGACGCGCGCATGCAGAACCTGTTCCGCGCTTTGGTGCGCGCCAGCAGCTAGCCACCATGAAAGTTCTCGCACTCGCCGGTGGGGTGGGCGGCGCCAAACTGGCTGATGGCTTGGCGCAGACCCTGCCCCCCGAAGACCTCACTATCATCGTCAACACGGGCGACGACTTTGAGCATTTTGGGCTGACCATCTGCCCAGACCTTGATACGGTGTGCTACACCCTCGCCGGGTTGGCCAATCCGGTCACCGGCTGGGGGCGCATCGAGGAGACCCAGCAAGCCTTCAACAATATACAGACCCTGGGCGGGCCGAGCTGGTTCCTGCTCGGCGATAAGGACCTCGGCACGCACCTGGAGCGCACGCGCCGCCTGCGCGCCGGCGAGGCGCTCAGCGCCATTACCGCAGACTTTTGCGCCGCCTGGGGCATTGCCCCGCGCGTGCTGCCAATGAGTGACCAGTCCGTGCGCACTATGGTGAATACCAACGAAGGTGAGCTGGCCTTCCAGGAGTACTTTGTCGCTCGCCGCTGCGAGCCACAGGTGTCCGGCTTCCGCTTTGACGGCGTGGAGCAGGCGCAGCCCGCGCCCGGCGTGCTGGCGGCCATCGCCGCCGCCGAGCTTGTGGTCGTGTGCCCTTCCAACCCATGGGTGAGCGTGGCGCCGATCCTGGCGGTGCCCGGCGTGCAGGCTGCCCTGGCAGCCAAGCCGATAGTGGCCGTCTCGCCCATTATTGGCGGGCAAGCCCTCAAGGGCCCGGCCGCCAAGATGTTCAGCGAGCTGGGCATCCTGCCCAGTGCGCTCGCCGTGGCGCAACACTACGGCAGCTTGCTGCGCGGCTTCATCTTTGATGAAGTAGATGCCGCGCAGAGCGAGGCTGTAGCCGCGCTCGGTATAATGCCTCTGGTGACCGCCACGGTGATGAAAGACCGCAGCGACCGTGCTCAACTGGCCCGCAAAGTGCTGGCCTTTGGCAGCCACTTGCTGGCATGAGCCTCCCACTACCAAAGGACGTAGATGTCAATTTGGGCGATTGTTCCCGTTAAACCCTTGCGCCGCGGCAAATCTCGCCTGGCGCCAGTGCTCTCCGAAGATGACCGCGCCGCCCTCAACGAGCGCATGCTAGTGCACACCATCGACACCCTCAAGGGTGTGCCAGAGCTCGGCGAAGTGCTCGTGGTGAGCCGAGACCCGGCCGCGCTGGCGATTGCCCGAGAGCATGGCGCGCGCACACTACAGGAGGATGGCGCACCGCATTTGAACGTGGCGCTGACACGCGCCACCGCCGTGGCGCAGACCTATACCGCCACCAGCGTGCTGGTGGTGCCAGCCGATCTGCCGCAGCTCAGCCCCGCCGATCTCTCCGCCATGCTGCAAGCTGGCAAAGATGGGCCGGCCGTGGTGATCGCGCCAGACCATCACCACGAGGGTACCAACGCGCTCTACATCAACCCCGCTGGCCTGGTGCAATACCAGTTTGGTGAAGGTTCGTTCCAGGCGCATAGCGCTGCAGCTACGGCACAAGGCGCGCGCTTGTATGTGCTCGAGTTGCTGTCTCTCTCGCATGATGTGGACGTTCCGGAAGATTTGGATTTTCTACAGCAAACGAAAGTCAGCTAGTCAGTTAAGGATTGCTTGTGATTAACAAACTCCCCAACTCTAAAAACTGTTTCGCCTGCGGCATGGAGAACCCCATCGGGCTCAAGCTCCAGTTCTATGCTGACCCGGCTGTAGAGAATGGCATCGTGGGGGAGTACAGCGTGCCGCAGGTGTATGAGGGCTATCCCGGCATTGTGCATGGCGGTGTGATCAGCACCATCATGGACGAAGCGGTGAGCCGCGTTTTCATGCTGCACGATCACAATCGTTTCATGTACACGGCGCGCCTCACCACCAAGTATCGCAAGCATGTGCCCGTCGGCCAGCCTCTGCGTATCACCGGCGTGGCGGTCAAAGACCGCGGCCGCGTGGCTGAGGCGCGGGCGGCGATCTTCGATGCCCGCGGCGAGCTGCTGGCCGAGGGCGAAGCCCTGATGGTGGCGCTGCCGCCCGAAGACCTCACCGATGTCAACTTGAACGAGCTGGGCTGGCGCGTGTATGCGGATGGTGACGCGTGAGCGCCGTCAGCATCAAGGGCAATATGCTCCAAATTGGCGCAGAGGCGCGCCTGAGCGACCTGCTGGCGCTGCCGGAACTGCCCGCCGCCCTGCACGCCCTGCTGCAGCAAGAGCCAGCCGGCGAGCAAGCCGCGCTGGCCTATATTGCCGCTGCGCCGGGCAGTGCTCGCCTGGCGGCGGCCATGCTGGCGCTGGATGCAGAACTGGAGCACGCCAATGGCCACACCCAGAGCTACGGCAACCTGCTCGCCTTGCGTGCCAGCGGCATCCCCGGTGGCCTGGCCGCGCTGCATTTCAGCCTGCTGGCCGCGTTGCAATATGTTGAAGCGGATGGCGCGTGGCTGGCGCTGGCGCGCTGGCCCTCCGGCCGTACGCGCGTCGCCTTGGGCGGCTGGGGCCCTGCGCCGATATTGGCCATGGACGGGCGTGATGCCAGCGGCATCCTTGAGGCCGCCGAGAACACGCTGATGCTGGCCAGCAACGGCGCACCGGAAGATGAGGCGCGCATGCAGGCGGTGCGCCAACTGGCAGACACAGTTTCATTCAGCTAAGCAATTAACTGTCTAGGCGTTCACAAGAGTCCTATAATCGGGACTCAATTTCTAATAACAGGAACGTCTTATGCAAATTTCAAAATCATCTCAATTTTCTCAGTGGGCTGCCCGCTTTTCTCGGTGGCTTGATCGCGGAGAGGTATCTGGCCGCTTGGTGCTCAGTGCTACTGCCGTGGTGGTTGGCGTGGGCACCGCCTTTGGCGCCATCGCCTTCATTGAGTTGCTAGCACAGGTAAGTGCCTTGCGCGACGGGTTGCGCAGCCTTATCGGGTCCGCGGCTGGTTTGGTTGTGGCGATGATGCTGGCTGGTTTCACTGTCGGCTGGATTATTGAGCACTTTGCGAGTGAGGCTAAAGGGCACGGTGTTCCCGAAGTAATGGAAGCCATGGTGCTGCGTGGTGGACGCATACGCCCGCGCGTGTCATTGGCCAAGGTGGTGGCGTCCTCACTGACGATTGGGACGGGTGGCTCGGCTGGCCGCGAAGGGCCGATTGTGCAAGTGGGCTCAGCGTTAGGATCTACGATTGGTCAATTGCTGCGATTTTCGAATGAGCATATTCGCACCTTAGTGGCGTGTGGTGCTGCTGCGGGCATTGCGGCCACATTTAATGCACCCATTGCCGGGTCTATCTTTGCGCTCGAAGTAATTCTTGGCTCGTTCACTGCCAATTATTTTGGCGCAGTAGTCATTAGCGCTGTTTCGGCCAGCATGGTAGCGCAAGCCTTTTTGGGGAATCGCCCGGCGTTCGATGTGCCAGCCTATCCGTTGAACCATCCGGCTGAGTTGGGGCTGTATCTGGTGCTTGGCGTGTTGGCGGCTGTGCTGGCGGTGGGCTTCATCCGAAGTTTGTACAAAGCAGAAGAGCTCTCGGATGCATGGCAAATACCACTGCGCTACAAAACCGCTCTGGGGATGGCGCTTACCGCTGGTGTGGGGTTATTGTTGCCCGGTGAGCCGGTCTTGGGTACTGGGCTTCACATGATTGGGGAAGCGATTGGTTCCGGATTTGAATTCTCATTGGGGCTGATGGTGGCCATTCTGGTCTTGAAGTTATTGGCCACCTTGCTGACACTGGGTACTGGCAATTCTGGCGGCGTGTTTGCCCCCAGCTTGTTTATGGGAGCCATGCTGGGGGGCATTGTGGGGCAGGTGGGCAACCTGCTGTGGCCTGAAATCGTGGTCAACCCAGGTGCGTATGCGTTGGTGGGTATGGCGGCTACATTTGCCGGAGCCGCACGCGCCCCGATGGCGGCCATTTTGATTGTGTTTGAAATGTCAAATGACTACCGGTTGATTTTGCCGTTGATGATGGCGAGCGTTGTGGCCACTTTGGCGGCAGAGCTTATGTTCCGCGAATCCATCTACACGCTCAAGCTCAAGCAAAAAGGCATTAGCTTGCAGCGCGGCCGTGTGGTGGATGTGCTGCAAAGTGTGCGCGTGGAAGAGGTTCTGAGCAAACCGAAGCCTCTCACTTTGCGTTCTACACTTGCTCATGCCGAAGGCCAGTTCGCCCGCCAGGGGCGGAGGGCGCTGCCCGTGGTGGATGCGCGTAACCGCTTGGTTGGTGTGTTTGCGCTGGCCGACTTGGAGGAAGCCTCTCAGCAAGGGGCTGAAGCAAAGACCCTGATAAAGACACTCGCTACGCCGCTGGCCGAACTAAGTGTTGCGTATGTGGATGAGACGGCGGGTGAAGTGCTTTCGCGAATGAGCAACCGCGGCTTAAGTATGTTGCCCGTACTCTCGCGCCGCCACTCCGGCCGTTTAGAAGGAGTGGTGCGACGTAATGACATTTTGAGTGCTTATGATATTGCTCTCACACGCCGAACTGAGGTGGAGCACCGTGCTGACCAATTGCGGGCCCGCAATGAAGAAAACACCACCTTCACTGAGTTTCAGCTTTCGGCTCGAGGATGGGCTGTGGGCAAATCTGTCTCTGAAGTAGCCAAGCGGCTGCCAGCCGGGTGCGTGGTTGTGTCGCTTCGCCGCGAAGGTGAAATTCTGATCCCGCGTGGCAATACGCGCTTTCTGGCTGGTGACCGCGTCATGGTTTATGCCCATCGCCAAGATATGCAGGCGGTGCGCGCTACTCTGGGATAGTTCGTTAGAGCAGTACTGCTGAGCAGTACTGCTGGCTGCGGCACTATAATAGCTTTCTTATGTGGTCAACGTATCTTACTGCACACACCATTGATGAAGCGCTGAGCGCCCTCAGCCAGCATGGCGCCGCGGCGCGCATTGTGGCCGGCGCTACCGACCTGATCGTGGAGTTCGAGCGCGGCGCACGCAAAGACGTGCACACGCTCATCGATGTCACGCGCATCCCCGGCCTGGACGCTATCACGCAGGATGACGCCAGCCGCATCCACCTCGGCCCGCTGGTGACGCACAACCAGTGCGCCGCCAGCCCGCTGTTGCGCCAGCAGGCGTTGCCGCTGGCGCAGGCCGCCTACGAGGTCGGCGCGCCACAGATCCGCAATCGCAGCACGGTGGCCGGCAACCTCATCACCGCTTCGCCGGCCAATGACACTATCCCGGCGCTGATGGCGCTGGATGCCACGCTGGTCCTGCGCTCCACCAACGGCGAACGCAGCGTGCGCCTGGCCGAGTTTTACACCGGCGTGCGCCGCACGGTGATGCAGCCGGATGAGATGCTGGTGGATATTCACTTCACCGCCCTCAACCCGGCCAGCCAGCGCGGCGCGTTCATGCGCATGACGCTGCGCCGCGCCCAGGCCATCTCGGTCATCAACGCCGCTGTGGTACTGAGCCTGGATGCAGGCAAGGTCAGCGCGGCGGCCATCACGCTGGGCGCGGTGGCGCCCACGATCATCCGCGCCCCTGAGGCCGAAGCCGCCCTGGTGGGGCAGGCGCTCGATGAAGCCAGCATCGCCCAGGCGGCGCAGCTGGCCGCTGCGGCCGCCGCGCCGATTGGCGATATTCGCAGCTCGGCCGATTACCGCAAGGAAATGGTGCGCGTGGCCGTAGCGCGCTTGCTGGAAGAGCTGGCCCAGTCGCAGCAGCCGCAGCGCATCCCAGAGAAGCCGGTACTGCTTGCGAAGCCGACCAGTCGACTGGTTGACCAATTGACTGGTCAGCTAGTCGAGAACGGTCATATCGATGTCTCGATAAATGGCAAAGACTATTCCTTTGAGTCTGGCCACGAGAAGACCCTGCTGCGCCTGCTGCGTGAAGAAGCCTTGCTCACCGGCACTAAAGAAGGCTGCGCCGAGGGTGAGTGTGGCGCCTGCACCGTTTTCATGGATGGCAAAGCAGTGATGAGTTGCCTGGTGCCCGCGCCGCGCGCCCACGGCGCCACCATTACCACGGTGGAGGGCCTGGCCGCGGCGGATGGCACGCTGCACCCGCTGCAGCAAGCCTTTGTGGATAACGCCGCTGTGCAATGCGGCTATTGCACGCCCGGCTTCCTTATGTCTGGCGTGATGCTGCTGGATGAGCACCCGCAGCCCACACGCCAGCAGGCCAAAGAGGCCGTGGCGGGCAACCTGTGCCGCTGCACGGGCTATTACAAAATTCTGGATGCAATTGAAAGCGCTGGGCAGATATAACCATGATGTTGCGTAAACCTACTCGTGATCCCTTCCCTTGGCGTGTGCACCCCATTTGGCGCGGCATCGGCTGTGTCCTGCTGATCATTCTGCCAGTCATCGCTTATGGCTTCACCGATATCATCATCGCCTGGGCGCTGGCTAACAACGAAACGCTGGCGCAGGGTGCGCAGGCCAATCCAGCGCTGCTCACCAACCCGTACTTCAAGGGCGTCTTCACCCTCGTGCTCACGGTCATTCTCTACTTAGTCTTCTCCATCATCGGCTCCATCGTCTATTCCCTGGCCGGCGGCCCGCTGAACGAAGAGGTGGCCACCATGACGCGCGGGCGGTACGAGTAATGCACACACGCCAGACTGCCATCGGCCAATCGGTCACCCGCGTGGATGCGATTGGCAAGGTGACTGGGGAGACGCAGTACCCGGGCGACATCAACAAGCCCAACCAGGCGCACGCCAAGGTGCTCTTCGCCGGGCGGCCGCATGCCATCATTCACTCCATTGACACCGCCGCCGCTGAGGCGTTGCCCGGTGTCATCGCCATCTTCACCGCCAAAGACGTGCCGGTCAACGAATACGGCTTGATGATCCAAGACCAGCCGGTGCTGTGCGGGCCGGGCTCCAGCAAGCCGTATGCCGAGCGTGTGCGCTTTGTGGGCGACCAGGTGGCCTTCATCGTTGCCGAAACCGAAGCGATCGCTGCTGCAGCGCGTGACCTTATCCACATCGAATACGAAGACCTGCCCATCCTCACCGATCCTGAAGAGGCGATGGCCGCGGATGCCTATCGCATCCATCCCGATAGCGAGAACACCTATCATCACTACCGCATCCGTTATGGCGGCGATATCGAAGCGGCTTTCGCCCAGGCGGATGTGATCGTCGAAGGCGAGTACCGCACGCCGGTGCAGGAGCACGCCTACCTGGCGCCTGAAGCGGGCCTCGGCTACATTGATGACGAGGGCCGCGTTACCGTGGAAGTTGCGGGGCAATGGGCGCACGAAGAGCGCATGGCCATCGCCCATGCGCTCGGCCTGCCCGAAGAGCAGGTACGCGTGATCCACCCTGCGATTGGCGGGGCCTTTGGCGGCCGTGAGGACATGTCGATCCAGATTGTGCTCGGCCTGGCGGCCTGGCGCCTGCATCAACGTGGCATTCACCGCCCGATCAAGATCATCTGGTCGCGCGAAGAGTCAATGGTCGGCCACCACAAGCGCCACCCGTACATCATTCGCTCCAAGTGGGGCGCCACCAAAGACGGCAAAGTGATTGCCGCCAAATCAGAGCTCATCGCCGACTCGGGGCCGTATATCTATACGTCGGTCAAAGTGCTTGGCAATGCCACGCTCTCGGCCACCGGGCCGTATGTCATCCCTAATGTGCATGTGGATGCCTGCACGGTCTACACCAACAACATTCCCAATGGCGCTTTCCGTGGCTTTGGCGGCCCGCAAGGCTCCTTCGCCTCCGAAGCGCAGATGAATAAACTGGCCGATGCGCTGGGCATGGATCCGGTGGAGTTGCGCCTGCTCAACGTAGCGCGTGATGGTGATGTGCTCGCCACCGGCGTCAGCCAGCCGCCGGGCGTAACGATGGACAAAGTCATCGACGCCTGTGCGCGGGCTGCCGGCTGGCAGGAGCAGGGCGGCCGCTGGTCGCCGCCTGCGGGCAGTTGGACACCGCTGCCGCAAGCTGCGCCGCACATCCAGCGCGGCGTAGGGTTCGCCAGCGGCTTCAAAAACGTGGGCTTCTCCTTCGGTTTCCCTGAGCGTGCCTGGGCCACGATTGAGATCTACGGCGGCGCCGAGATCGAGCGCGTGGTGCTGCACCAGGCCGGGTCGGATGTCGGCCAGGGCGCGCATACTGCTTTCAAACAAATGGCGGCCGAAGCGGTGGGTGTGCCGCTGGATAGAGTGGAGCTGGTCGTGGCGGATACCTCGGTCACGGGCGACTCAGGCTCCGCCTCCGCCTCGCGCCTCACTTTCATGGCTGGCAATGCCATCCGCGGTGCCGCAGAGGCTGCGTTGCAAAAATGGCACAACGAAGATCGCCCGGCCATCGCCGAGTTCAAGTACATTCCGCCGCCCACCACGCTGCTCGACGCGCAGACCGGCCAGGGCGACCCGATCTTTGCCTATGGCTACGTTGCTGAAGCCATCGCCGTGGAAGTGGACACGCAGACCGGCCATGTGCACATCACTGATGTGATCTGTGCCGATGATGTCGGCCGCGCCATCAACCCGCAGCAGATCGAAGGCCAGATCGAGGGCGCCGTGGTGCAGGCGGCTGGCTACACCTTGATGGAGAACTTCATTCAAGAGGGGGGCTATACCAAGACGCCGTTCTTCTCCAGTTACCTGATTCCTACGGTGATGGATGTGCCTGATCGGGTGCAGTCCCTCATCCTCGAATTTGCCGATCCCAATGGCCCTTGGGGCGTGCGCGGTATGGCCGAGATGCCGTATATCCCCTTCGCCGCCGCAGTCACTGCTGCGGTATACAACGCCACCGGCGTATGGATCGACCAGTTTCCCATGGTGCCTGAGCGCGTGCTGCGCGCCCTGGGCAAGCTCTAGGCGGTATGTCGTTCGTTGAACGTGTCTTGTTTGGCGAACCACTGCGGCTTGACCGAGCCGCCCGCGCTGGTTTGAGCGGTACGCTGGCACAGCTCTCTGACGGCAAAACCTATTATGAGATCAACGGGCCTACCAGCGGCAAACCCGTAATTTTGATTCACGGCTTCTCCATGCCCAGCTTTATCTGGGATAACACCTTTAGCGCACTGGCCGCGGCGGGCTTCAAAGTTATACGCTATGACCTGTATGGCCGCGGCTGGTCTGACCGCCCGCAGGCACGCTACGACAAAGCGCTCTTTGTGCGCCAATTGGCTGAGTTGATGGAGGCGCTCAAGCTGCAGCAAGCCAGCCTGGTTTCGCTTTCCATGGGCGGCGTAATTGCGGCCGAGTTCGCCTTTCGGTTTCCTAAGCGCGTGAGTGGCCTGAGCTTTGTGGACCCGGCGGGTTTTGACCTTGGCCTGCCGCCGGCGGTGAAGGCTGTGTTTTGGCCCGGGGTGGGTGAGCTGCTGCTGGGCATGCTTGGCCGCATGGGGCGCAAGACCCTGCTGGAGAGCATGCTGGCCGATTTTTATCAGCCCACACCAGAGGCGATTGAATCATTCAAAGCGCGCTATTTTGAACAGATGCAGTACCGCGGCTTCAAGCGCGCTTTGCTCTCCTCACTGCGCAGCGGCATGTTGGATGAGGACTTGCAGCTCTATCGTCGCCTTGGGGAGATGGATGCGCCGGTGCAACTCATCTGGGGCGAGCTGGACGACACTGTTCCTTTTCGCCACGCGCAAACCTTTATACGGTTGGTGCCGCGCGCTGAGTTCCATCCCATCCCTCAGGCCAAGCACATTCCACACTTTGACCGGCCAGACGTGGTCAATCCCTTGCTCATCGAGTTTCTTGGGCGGGCAGAATGAACTCAATGTGTTCTTGTCATTGCGAGCGTAGCGAAACAATCTACCCACATCGATTTGACATCGAGCACACGAATTGTTTTACGTCTTTGCGAGCGCAGCGAAGCAATCCCCAAGCTAATATGCGAGCAGCCATTGACTACGGAGTCTCTTGCCATGCCTGAACGCGTCGCTGGCATCCTGCTGGCGGGCGGCGGCTCCAGCCGCCTCGGGCAGCCCAAGCAACTGCTGGATTGGAAGGGCGTGCCCTTCGTGCGTCAGGTAGCCGAGACTGCGCTGGCGGCGCAGCTCAGCCCCGTGATCGTGGTCACCGGGGCGGCCGCCGCCGAGGTGTCCGCCGCCCTGCACGGCCTGGATGTGCACATCGTGCACAACCCAGGCTGGGCCGAGGGGCAGAGCAGCTCGGTGAAGGCCGGGCTGGCTGCTGTGCCAGCGGATGCGGCCGCCGCCATCTTCATGGCGGTGGACCAGCCGCAGCTGCCGGTGCGCCTGCTCGATTCGCTCAAGGAGCAGCACGCCTTTAACCAGCGGCCCATCGTTGCCACCCTGGTGGACGGCCGCCGCAGTATGCCCGTACTGTTCGACCGCAGCACCTTTGCTGATTTTAAGATCCTGCAAGGCGATATGGGTGGCCGCGCCCTTTTCTCCACCTATCAGGTCACCTGGTTCCCCTGGCTGGACAACTCCATGGCGATCGATGTGGACACAATGGAAGACTACCAACGCCTGCTGCGCACGCTGAGCCAGGATTAAATGGTGCGCGCCTTTATTGCTTTTGAATTGCCCGCCGCGCTGCGGGAGGAATTGGCAGCACTGAGCGCTAGCCTAAAGTCAGCGCTCAAAGGTTTGCCGCTGAGCTGGGTGCGCCCCGCCAATATGCACCTCACACTTAAATTCCTTGGGCAGATTCAACGAAAGCAGGCGGCCGCAGTGGGTGAAGCGCTGGCAAGTATTGCCAGCCAGCACAGCGCGATAACCGTGCGCCTGGGGGCGCTGGGCGCCTTTCCTGGCATGCAGCCGCCGCGTGTTATCTGGGTTGGCCTGCACGCGCCGGCTGCCCTGGCCGAGATTGCCAGCCAGGTTGAGCAGGCGGCCGTGGCCCTCGGCTTTGCCGCCGAGGCCAGGCCGTTCACGCCGCATCTCACCTTGGCGCGTGCCCGCCGTGACGCAGCGCACGCCCAACTGGCGGGCGTTGCGCAGGTCTTGGCGGCGCACGCTGTGCCGGATTCAACGAGCACGCTGAGCGAACTTGCTTTGTTTGAGAGTCAACTCAAAGCGGGTAGCGCCGTATATAATTCTGTTGTGCGTAGCTCATTACGCGCGGTTAAAGGATAAGTTTTTGGAACCGTTTGAACTCGCTCGATTGATCGTAGACGCCCTGGAAGATAAGAAGGGCGAAGACATTATGGTGCTGGACCTGCGTGAGCAGGCGCCCATCACTGACTACTTCGTGATCGCCTCCGGCACCAGCGAACGCAACCTCAAGGCGTTGCAAGACGCCATCGTGGATGAGGTTCGCCCGCAGGTGAACTTCAAGCCGCGCATCGAGGGCCGCCCGGGTGAGGGTTGGCTGCTGGCCGATTTTGGCAGTGTGATGGTGCACCTCTTCTCCCACGCCCAGCGTGACTATTACCGCTTGGAAGATCTGTGGGAAGAAGCCAAGGTTGTGCTGCACGTGCAGTAGGTTCAGAGATTAGAGATTTAGCAAAGCAGCCGCAAGGCTGCTAGCAGCCTTGCGGCTGCTTTGCTTTTTGTCCCTCGCAATGACAAAACGGCCTGTGATTTCCACAGGCCGCTTTCTAATCTCAAATCTCTAATTTCTGCTTACTTGCCTTCAAACACCCACTTATCGATATCACGGCTCCAGCTCACCAGCTCCTCGGCCTTGAACCACAGCGCTACTTCGCGCTCGCCGGTCTCGGGCTTGTCTGAGGCGTGGGTGAGGTTGCGGCCCACTTCCAGACCGAAGTCATGGCGGATGGTGCCGGGGGCAGCTTCGGTGGGGCGGGTGGCACCCATCGTCTGGCGGATAGCCGCCACGGCGTTGGGGCCTTCCCATGCCATCGCCATTACGGGGGCGGAGGTAATGTATTCCACCAGGCCGTTGTAGAAGGGCTTGCCCTTGTGCTCGGCGTAGTGCTCCTCGGCCAAGGCGGTGCTCACCTGCATGAATTTGGCGCCAGCCAGGCGCAGGCCGCGGCGTTCCAGGCGGGCAATGATCTCGCCCACCAGGGCGCGTTGCACGCCATCCGGCTTAACCAAAACTAAACTGCGTTCCAATGTGCCTCCAAAAATGCTCAGAATAGATTTCTGCTGATTATTCGCAGCAGCATTTTACCAAGTAGATGGGGGTGAATTGCTTATAGCAAGGACTTGGCGCGGGTGTAGCATTCCAGCGCGTCGGTGAGCTGGTTGTTGCGCATATAGGCATCCCCCAGCGTTTGCCACACGGCTACCTGGCGCGGGAAGCGGCGCGAGGCAGCACGCAGGTCGGCAATGATCTCATCCAGGCGGATGCGGCGGCGCAGGAAGTAGCTATACGCCTCGGCGGCATCGCCCAGGTTGCCGTAGCTCAGCGCCTGGCGGGCCGCGGCAAGGCGGTCATCGAGCTCCTCGGCGGTGAGGCCGCGGGCGCGCTTGCGCGGGGCCGCCGTCGCCGCCGGTGCCTCGTTGCTGGCACGGGCAACAGGGGATGCTAGGGGCTGTGCCTCAAGGACAGGTTCGGCTTCGGCCTCGTATAGTTCAGTTGGCTCTGACGATAAGTCTTTGGCCGCTATCTTGGTGGACGAAGATTCGGCGATGACAGGCTCAGGGCGCGTGCTTGCTTCTGACTCGTACGCCTTCGGCGTGGCCTGCGGTGTGGCCTCTGGCTCCGCAGGTTGCGATGCCTCGTAAGCGGGAGCTTCTGGCTGGGCTTCGGCCAGCGGAGCGGCAGGAGCCAGCTCTTCGTCCTCGTCTTCAGCTACATCCTCATCTTCCAGCTCTCTGGCAGGAAGTTCTTCCGGGGCTTGGTATTCATATTCATCAGTAGCGTAGGTCAGCTCTTGCGCTTCTACGTAGCCAGCTTCGTCACTCTCTGGCTCAATGGCGGCCGCTTCCGGTTCGCTAGCCTCAGCCATCGGGCGGCTGTCTGGGCTGGCAGATGTGCTGCGTTCTTCACTGGGCAGTTCGGTGGCAGGCACCCAGCGCGGCTCGATGGCCGGCGAGGGGGCTTCTTCATCCCCTGCCTCGGTGTCTTCATCTTCCGCCAAGGCGTCTTGTTCTTCAGCCTCGGCGGACGGCCAGGCGGGCTCGTGTTCGCCCACCATTTGGTGTAACCACTCCGGCGTGTCATCGGCTGGTGCAGCGGTTGCTTCGGCGGCTGCCGGTTCTAGTTCAGTCTCGCTGAGTTCTGGTTCGCTAGGCCACTGGGGTGTGTCTTGAGCCGCCACGCTGGCCGCGGCCAGGCTGTCAGGGTCTTGCGGGCGCAGCTCGCTCAGCCAGTCAGGTGCATTATCCAGCGGGCGCGGGGCAATCGGTTCGGCGGCGGGTTGCTCTGGCAGCGTGCCGGTGAATTGGCGCAGCCAAGTGGGTGTGGAGTCTTCGGGTTCCGCTTCGAGCGCCTCGTCGGGCAGCTCCTGGCTGAAGGGCGAATCCTCTTCCAGCGAGTGCATGGCTTCAGCCTCTTCGGACTCATCTTCGCTATCGGCGGATACGCCAGCTACGGCTTCGTCTTCGTTGTCGGCTGCGGCCACCGGGTCAGCGGCGGCGGCCAGCTCATCCAGCCAGTTCAGGTTATCGCTGGGCAGCGGCGCGGCGCTGGCCTCCGCCTGCTCGGCTTGCAGCCAATCCGGCTTGGTCGTGCTGCGTTGCTCAGGGTCAGTCAGCAATTCCTCTTCGGCAACGCCGCGGCGGGCGGCCAGGCCTTCAAGCCAGCTGAGGGTCTCGTCCTCATCGCTGGGGGGGCTGGCTGCGGCAGGCTGGTCTTCAGCCAGCGGTTCTAGTTCTGATGCAGGTTGCTCGTCGTCTTGCGCGGGGGTTTGCCAGCCGGCCAGCGCGTCGAGACGCTGTGTGCTTTCCACGTCATTGAGCTCGTCCGTGCGGGGCAGATCGCC
Source organism: Anaerolineales bacterium (assembly GCA_035446285.1). Lineage (GTDB taxonomy): Bacteria > Chloroflexota > Anaerolineae > Anaerolineales > UBA11579 > JAMCZK01. Next base: position 8,007 of record DAOMSJ010000001.1, on the reverse strand, counting down.
AGTGTCGTCATCTTGCATGCCAGAGCTGGCTTGCAGCTCGTCCAGCCAACTGGGTTGGGTGCTGGACTCTTCGCTCGGCGCAGCCAGTGCATCGGCAGGTTCTTCATCATCGCCTTGCAGCTCTGGCTCAGGTTCAATGAAGGCGGGGCTGTCTACGAAGGCGCTGGCCGCCGGGCGCGTGGGCTGCGTGTTGGACAGGTCGTCCTCGTTCAGCTCGGCCAGCCAGCCGGGTAGCTCACGTGCAGGCTGGGCGGCGGGTTCGGCACCCTCACCAGCAGGTTCGGCAGCGGCGTCCTCTTGGTTGAAGGCGGTGTCCAGCCAGCGCAGTTCGCCAGTGGGCAGCCACCCAGTGGGGCGGCCCGTAGCCTGCGGCCCTTCGCCTTCAGCGGCTTCTGGCTCTATTGCGGCGGCATCGTTTGGATGGCTCGCGGCTGCTTCCGGTGAAGGCTCCGCGGGCAGCCCGCCTTCGTAGGCGGCAGCTTCGTGGGCGCTTACATCATCCAAATTGAGCGGGCCGGTGGGGTTGAAGCCGGCTTGCTTGAACTCTTCAGTCCAGCGCTTGCCCGGCGCGTCGGGGTCCATGCCAGCGGGCGGCGGCGGAGGTGTGACGCCGGGGCGCAGCTCGCGCAGCCAGCCGGGAATTTCATCTGGCTGCAGCGCACCCGTTTTCAACGAAGGGTGGCCAGAGGGCATGTCGCCGCTGGCAAGCTCGTCCATGAAGGCGGCATTGCCCGCGTCATCAGCATCCAGCGGTTCCAAGCCCTCCAGTCTGCTCATCACAGACTCGGGCTGGGCGGTTTCGTTTTCAGCCTGGCTGTCCAGTTCTTCAACCGAGAGCCAGTCTGGTAACTCTTCTTTTTCAAAGTCCAGCTCTGCTTCTGGAGCGGCAGTTTGGGGCGCACCCAGCAGCATGGGGCTGTCCAGCTCCAGCGCGTCGATCATCACGCTCTCCGCCGGCACTTCGTCCACCTCTTTGAGGGTGCTGACTTGCGCGGCGTATGGGTCAAGCTCTTCCACACGCTCCCAGTACGGCGTGGCTTCCACGTCGCGCTGGCTGTTGCGCAGAATATCCACCATGATGCGGTTGGCATGCAGGCAGTAGGGCAGTTTCTGGATGATCTGCGAACACACCGCGCTGGCTTCATCCGGCTGGTTGTTCTTGAAGTGCATCTCGGCCAGCAACACCTGCAGGTCCGGGCGCTGTGCGTCTTCGGCCAGCGCGTTGCGCAGCTCGCCGATGGCCTGGTTGTACAGGTCGCCGTGCGAATACATGCGCGCCAGCGCGCCGCGCGTCAGGCGCACCTTGGGCGGCTCGTAGCCTTCACGCGCACCATACAGGCGGCGCACCTCCCCTTGCACAGCCTTGTTGGAAGGCTGCGACTCGAAGGCGCGCTCCATGTGCCAGATGGCGGCATCCAGGTTGCCCTCATCCTCACGGATGATGCTCATGCCAATGTGCGCCACGAAATCATCAGGCAGCGAGGAGAGCACGCGTTGAAACAGGTCACTTGCCTCGCTGTGACGCTTGCTCTCCAGATAGGCCTTGCCCATCAGTCGGTAGGTGGCGATGTTCTTCGGGTAGGTCTTAAGCACATGGCGGCAGTGCGCCAAGGCGTCTTCCACCTGGTTGGAGTCGATGAGTTTATCGATCCCCGAGAGATATTCGCGTAAATTTGTGGCGACCATGCGTATGGGAAAGTAGTATGCCATTTTAGAGGCATACACGCAAGCAAGAGGGACTAATTACCCCTGCGGGAGTATCATTCGCAGTATGACGATTGCAATTGAAGCCAACGGCCTGAGCCGCAGCTATGCTGACCTGCGCGCCGTGGATGGCCTCAGCCTGACTGTTAACGCTGGCGAGCTGTTTGCCCTGCTTGGCCCGAACGGCGGCGGCAAGACCACCACCCTGGGCATGCTCACCACGATGCTGCGCCCCAGCGCCGGGACGGCGCACGTGGCCGGCCATGATGTGAGCACGCAGCCGCACGAAGTGCGCAGCCGTATTGGGGTGGTGTTCCAGGGCCCCAGCCTGGATGAGCAGCTCACCGCCCGCGAGAACCTCGATTTCCATGCCCGCATCTACAACATGCCGCGGGCGCTGTTCCAGCAGCGCGCCGATGAACTGCTGGCGCTGGTGGAGCTGGCCGAGCGCCAGCACGAGGCGGTGCGCACCTTCTCCGGCGGGATGCGCCGCCGCTTGGAGCTGGCCCGCGCTTTGCTGCACCAACCGCAGGTGCTCTTTTTGGATGAGCCTACAGTGGGGCTGGATCCGCAGACGCGCCGTGCCATTTGGGATTACTTGCACACCCTGCGCCAGCAAAGCGGTGTGACCATTTTTCTGACCACGCATTATTTGGAGGAAGCTGAAGGCTGTGACCGCGTTGCTATTCTGGATGGCGGCACGCTGGCCGCGCTGGATACGCCTGCTGCGCTCAAAGCCACCCTGGGCGGCGATGTGTTGTACATCCGCACCGCGGATGTACAAGCGGCCGAGCATCTCTTGCAGGCCGAAGGGTTGGCGGTGCGCCGCGGGTCTGAAGGCTTGGCCGTGGAAGCCAACGATGGCCCGCGCCGCATTCCTGAGTTGGTCGCCATACTGGAAGGGCAGGGGCAGCGCGTCGAAGCCGTCAACCTGCGCCGACCCTCGCTGGAAGACGTGTTCATTAAACTTACCGGCCGCGCCATCCGCGCTGAGGCGCCGGAGGCCAGCGCGGCGCCCGCGCGCCGCGGCCGCATGGGTAGGAAGCAGCAATGAGCGCCTTCTACACGATTTGGCTGCGTGACCTGACGCGTTTTCTGCGCAATCGCTCGCGCATCTTCACCTCGCTGGCGCAGCCACTGCTGTATCTGGCTATCTTTGGCAGCGGGCTCTCCAGCCTGCTGTCCGGCACTACCGCGTTGGGTGGGGTCAGCTTCACCGCATTTGTATATCCTGGCGTCATCGGCCTGACGATCATGTTCACGGCGCTGTTCACTGCCATCTCGGTGGTGTATGACCGCGAGTTTGGCTTTTTGAAAGAGGTGCTGGTCTCGCCCGCGCCGCGCCTGGCCGTGGCGCTGGGCAAGGTAGTCGGCGGCAGTACGATCGCCCTCTTACAGGGTGTGCTGACCCTGCCGTTGGCTTGGCTGCTGGGCCTGCCGCTCACATTCGGGCAGGTGGCGCAACTCATCGGCATCATGGCTGTGCTGGCGGCGGTGTGCACCGCGCTCGGCTTGCTGATCTCCACGCGCTTGCGCGGCATCGAAGGCTACAACGTCATCATCAATTTCCTGATGATGCCGCTGTTCCTGCTCTCTGGTGCGCTGTTTCCGTTGGCTGGGTTGCCGGGCTGGATGAATGTGCTGGTGAGCGTCAACCCGATGGCCTACGCCACCGACGCGTTGCGCCAGGTGGCGCTGGCGGGGTCGGTGCAGCCCGGCTTCCTGGCGGCCAGCCGCCTGCATCCGGCAGGCGTGGATGTACTCGTGCTGCTGGGCTTCTTTGTGCTCTTCCTTGTGCCCGCGGTGCGGGCGTTCAGTAAACAGGAATAGTGCGCTGCTGCGCAGCGCGGCAGTTTGCTACGCAAACTGCGACGGTGTTTGAATTAGTTGTCTAGCACTACTTCGCAGCGCGGCAGTTTGCTACGCAAACTGCGATGGTGTTTGAATTAGCTGACTAGCACTACTTCGTAGCGCGGCATTTGCGGAACGCAGCAGTTTTTACATTGAGCTCGTACGGCTCTTCTACCTGAAGTCTTGCCTGTTTATCTTTCCTCCCGCTCTCTAAGCCATGACCCATGAGAGAGTGTTTGCGCCGCCGCAAGACCCGATAAAAGAAACACAAGCCCTACAGCGGTGTGAGCTACTGGCTGATGACCGCTTGTTTCGCGGGTAAACCTGACAATAAAAGGTACTGCACCAATCATGGCTGCGACAATAATTGCACCGATTCTTGTTGTATGAAATGTATAGAGACCAAAATAAAGCTTGTGCGCGAGAGCCGCATTTATTTTCCAAAGAAATAGGGCTGGCAACCATAGCCCAAAAGCTATAAAGATTGCGAGCATACTATAGGGACTCGGTGCCATGAGGCGGGCTCCCATGCATAAGAACAGGAAGCTTAGCAGGGCGATGTTCAGCCTTTCGAGGTTGGGTGAGCGTAGGTCACCTTGCCATGCACTCAAGCTCAGAGCAACGACCAGACCAACGGCAAGCGGCACTGTATGTGCACTATAGAAGGGTACATTAATATAAAGCAACCCAAGTACCGCATAGGAAACTGCTCTCCCTAGTGGGGCGAGCTTTTTTGTCTGGTGGGGCTTTTTGCTGGGGCTAGGCATTTTTCGCTACATCAGCCTTGTATAGATCATCCGAGATAGCCATATGCATGAAGAGCATCGCACCTAGAAATGACAGGCTGCCCATCACGAGCAAAGCTATATCTGGATTTTGTCGTGCGAATGACCTTCCAAGAGAAGCCCCCATAAGCAACACCCCAGGTAAGACGGCCCTGGCCATCCACGCGAGGCGTTTGCCTCGATAGGTGGACGGGGCAACTTGCTCTGCCCACATCCTGATAACCAGACGAGGAAGCAACGCGTGCAGCCCCACAATGAGCAGCGCAGAACCGCTCACCGCCAACGTGCTGGTCAGGACGTCAGGGAACAGCGTGATTGACAACAACCTAATGGCACTAAGCAATAAGACCACCACTGTACCTAGTCTCGCTGTCTTCATTTGCAAGGCCCGGCTGGTGCCACGGAGTGCCGCAAAAGCAGCAATGCCAAGGGCTAAGACTAAAAAGCTGGGCGACATGCCTATAGACTGTTTGGAAAATGCAAGGAAGCTGGGCGCGGCGAAAACCATGAGGAGTATGAATGCCGCTATCGATAACCACAGACTTTTTTCTGTCTGCAGGCCGTTTTTTCGCCCGGGTAAACGTATCTTTATGTCGTTAGTGCGCTCGACGGTGGAGAAAAATAAGATGTGGGCTGTGTGCAGTGAGCCCGCGTAGGTTTGCACGGGCAGGAAAGCAGCGCCTGTAGCCACCTGTGCAGTGAGTGTGATTTGTGCAGAGGGATGCTGATGGAGCCAATATCCAATTGCACTGGCGTAGGGTATCAGCGCTGCCACCACAGCGAAGAGCAGCGGCCAAAATGCGCCACCATGCTGCGAGTAATCAAGGGCCACGGGCCTGGATAAATCCCATAGGCCGCGTTTCACATCGAGCATTCCCCCAGCTATCAGGTGTCCTTGATTACCCCTCAGTATGCGCAGCTGGTAGATAGCCAGCAATGCCCAGGCAACAAGCAATAGGCCAATTCCAAGAATGACCGCAGACACCTGCGGAGCGATGGACAGCATAACCAGTGTGCTCTGGAACAATGTGCCAACAACGCCCATAAGGTAGTACAGCTTGACGTTCCTGCACCAGGGGATAAACAGAAAGCAGGCTAGTGTATACCCAGCGGCGGCGAGAACCACTGGTTTCCACTGAAAGCGGGCTACGAGTGCCCATATCACCAACGTTAGCAGGAAGTTGGCTGAAACAAAGGCATACATGTATTTAGATTGGGCCGGATGCACCATTCTGTTCTTCATAACGACCTGACTTATCCCCTTCTTTAGTTCATATTTGCCGTATGGCTTGCAATAAACTGCCTAATCTAGCTCTTGGTATCGCCCCTGTAGTTTTCGAGTAGTTTCACACAGCTGTACTGCGCCCACCACAGCATGTAAAACATAATAACAGAGGCAATCATTAAGCTTATCCATGTGCTCTGTGATCTAAGCTGTTCGGAGATGAGCTTGACTGCTCCAGTTAGCAGAATTGGAATATAGATGATCAGGCTGCTTGGGTTTGCAGGTACTCACTGCTTCGCACTGCAAGAATCCCAACGCCACAAAGGGAATAATACGGCGGAGAAACAGGGCATAGCCGAGCAGGATACTAGAGTCGCCAAGTACGGATGCAGCCAAGCGAACACCCATGGTGTAAAAGGCCAGAGCAAACACAATTGCCAGAATCCAACGAAACGGCTCTTTTCCTGTCAGGAGCAGGCAAACCCACAAAGCCACGAATACTACGGCGAGTACTATGCCAAACTTTAAAAAATAGGGGCGGTAGGTGGGAAAATAACCTACTTGCCAGGCTGTAAATGCTGCGCCAAGAAGACACAAGGCCGTCTGTACAGCAGGGTGGACTAGCCAATCAGAAGGTTGCTTAGTTTTTCTACTCATCTTCCTTGCTAAGATAACTCGCTCCCTATGCAGCTGACACTCATTTTGTTTCTTTTTGCATTATGTATTGGGCTACCGCAGCCTGTGAGGCTACTATTGCAATGAAGAGGGAAAGAATGGCCAAAACCCACCACATAACTGGCTTCGGAAGTGTGCGCCCTGCCTCGGCGCCTAAAACAGCTGCAACGGGAGCTAAACACAGTATCACTGCCAAGTACTTACGCCCAAGCGATGTCTTGGGCTGAGTTTGTTCTCGATAAAGAAGAATGGCCAAGTTGGGGTGTCGAAAACTCATAGCAATAGTGAGTGAGAACAAAAAGAATACTGTTGTGAACGCATAGACAAAATGAGTGCTTGCTGCGAACTCAAAGAGTCGAGCGGCTTCTACAAGAATCGCGAACATCCACATAAGAAAGATTGTTAGGTCTGGCCCTAGCTACAACGGCAAGCAATAGGGTCGCTACAAAGAAGCTAAATGATGGCGATGGAAACAAGGCGGCCGGAAGTCCAAAGAGTATCGATCCAAAAAATACAATACTTGCGTATTGCCACTTGCCCAGCTTGTGAGACATTCGCTTACCCATTCGTATCGCTCGAAGTTTCTCCAGGCCTCGTTGTTTGCTGATGGCTCGACTTGCGCTACTTGCTCGCTATCTACAATATCAGCAACATAGATGCGTATCTCGGTCTCATCACAGCTGATGGCGCAATACTTGAGCTTCCATTTGGATGACGTACTCTCCACTACTTACTTTGTTCTCCTCCCTGTTGCTTGTTGTGAGCTTTCCTCCCGCATTTGAACATACCTGGCAATAATTGGGTGTGTGAATGCAACAGCGATGATGAGAAAAACTCCTCCCATTAGGATGGGTGGATCTGCTGTCGAGTGACGACTTAGTGATCGGCCAATTTGCGCCCCCACCACTCCCACAATGGGGAGTATGTATCGGGAAAAAGCTAAGCATCCCCTCCCTAGGCGTGTTGTTGGTCTAACCTGCTCTTCGTAAATGCGAACTGTAAGTTTTGGGTTAACAAAGTGCAGGGATATGAATACTGCATACAAGATAAGTAGCACCACCAGCGCTTCACCAATGTTGCTGAACACAGCTATGCTCAGTGCTCGAGCTGCTGCAAGTAGAAGGCCAAATGTCCAAAGTGAAACGCCGGGCAGGTTCTTCTTGAAGTCGTTCCCTGCATTAATGGAGGCGATCGCGGCAAGTAGGCTTAGGCCAATCACAATCGTCAAGAAACCGGGGGAATATGATGGAAAGAAGAAGGCTGGGGATGAGAACAGAAACACTGCAATAAACGAAATCACAGGCCGGGATTCAAAGAACCTCATCAAAGGGCTTTTCTTTTTGCGTCTGTTCATGTATGTGATGTCCGATTGTATCTGGATATAAAGATAGCTTGGCCTTGCGCCAGCCAGGTGCACTCGTTTGATTGATCAAAGAATGTTTCGCTAACAACGAGATTTTTGATGGCTATCTCCCCACTACTATAACCTTATCATAACAAACCCATCTATCATGGCCAGCTTGCAATCTGGTTAACGGTACACAAAAAAGCCCCGCTGCATTGCAGCGGGGCTTTTGGTTTGCTTTGGTCAGCTGTGCGCCTTAGCGGCAGCCAGCACCGCCACAGCCTGGCGCCGGGCACGCACGCGCTGCGCCAGGTCCAGCAGAGCGGCCAGCGCCTTCTGCCCCCACGCGCCCCCGATGCGCATCGCTGCGAAGAACAGCGCCAGCGCCACCACGCTGGTGTAGGCGGCGGCCGCCTCACCGA